>NZ_QQOA01000064.1 GCF_003443895.1 Paraburkholderia phosphatilytica
GCATCGACAACAATTCTTCGCGCTCGGCTTCACTCAGATTCATTTTTCCCATGCACCTTTAGATCAGTGCAATTTCATTGGTTCAACGGACTAGCGGCGTCAGGCCGCCGAAAATCGTCACGCCGGTCGCATAGGAGAAGCCGACGCCGGTTGCGCGAAACTGCACCGGGAAAAAGCTCGCCAGCACGTTCGAGGCGCAGGCCGCATAGCAGGCGAGCAGCAGCGAAATGGTCATCTGCACCGCGATCAGCGCGAAGCGGCTGGGGTGCTGGGCCAGCAGCCAGAAGAGCGGATACGCGGCCACCGCGGTGACGAGCGCGCCGACGAGCATCGGCTTGCGCACGCCGACCCGATCGGACAACGCGCCGATCACCGGACAGGCGATCACCATCGTGATGCCGTAGCCGAGCTGGCCAAGATAGCTGTCGAAGAGACTCAGATGCAGCTCGCGCACTGCGTAGGTCGTGAAATAGTTCGAGACGTAGGTGGCGATCGTCCAGAACACGAGAATGCCGACACCGCCCAACAGCCGCCCGCGATAACGCACGAGCTGCGGCCACAGATCGGCCTTGCGTTGCAGGCTCGAGCGCTCGAACGCAGCCGTCTCCGGAATTGAACGGCGAACGTACCAGCCCACCGGACCGATCAGCAATCCGAACACGAATGCGAGCCGCCACGCGCCACCCGTGATCTGCGCATCGGTAAACAGATGCGTCAGCATCAATCCGACGAGACCCGCGAGCATCGCGCCGCCGCCTTGCGACATCTGCTGGAAAGACGACGCAAAGCCCTTTCGCGACTCGGGCGCATTCTCCACCAGCAGCGCAACCGCGCCGCCAATTTCACCGCCCGCGGAAAAGCCCTGCAGCAGGCGTCCGCACGCGACGATCACCGGCGCCGCAATGCCAATCGCCGCATACGAAGGGCACACCGCGGGCACGAGCGTCCCCGCGGCCATCAGCAGCAGCGTGAGACTGAGCGCGCGGCGTCGGCCGGCGCGGTCCGCGTAACGGCCAAGCACCAGCGCGCCGAGCGGACGCGCGACAAAGCCGACCGCGAACGTGATGAACGTCAGCAGCAGCGACATAAAATCCGAGTGGGTGGCGAAGAAAGTGCGGGAGATGGGGACAGCGAAAATGCCGTAGGCGATGAAGTCGTAGATCTCTAGCAGGTTGCCGATCGATGCGGCCGCAAATGTCTTTACGCCGCTTGCAGCGGGATCGCGTGGTGGTGTCGTTCGTCGCATGGGAGGTCTGTCCACGTATCGTTGGAATGCCCGTCAACTTAACGCCAGCCCCATGCTCCTTCGGCATACTGTTTAAAAATAGCGCCGATACCTTCCTGGCATAGCACACCGCAAAGCCTTGCGGGACAATGCTTCCAGCCACCCTTCATGCAAGGCCCAGCGGGTAAGCCCGTCTGGCTCACACGGTTTTGACATGCGAGACTGCGCGCACCGTCACGCCCAAGTGCGCCAATGGACATTCGACACATACGCTATTTCCTCGCCGTCGCCGATTCGGGCAGCGTCGCTGCTGCGGCGCGGCAACTGCATATCGTGCAGCCCGCATTGAGCCGGCAAATTCGCGATCTCGAGGAAGAACTCGGCGCACCGCTCTTTTCACGCAGCGCCAAAGGCGTCGAGCTGACCGCAGCAGGAGAACAGTTCGCACTGGATGCGCGCAGGCTGCTGATCGATTTCCAGTCTGCGCGGCAACGAGCATTGAGAGTGGCGCAGGGCAGCGCGGGCGCATTGCGGCTCGGCGTATCGCCGACCTATAGCTGGCATCCGGCGATCCTGTCGCAGATCAACCGCTTTCGGCAGGCGCAGCCCGACATCTCGCTTCGCGTCGAGCCGCTGCTCGCCGCGAAGCAGCTGACCGCGCTCGCGGAAGGCAAGCTCGATGGGGGGTTTCTCGGCTGGCGCGACGAGCGCGATTCGCGCTTCGACGCTATCACGGTGCTGCGCTGCGGGTTGCGCATCGCGATGCCGAAGCGTGCTTCGGCCAGCATGAAGGTTCCGGAGCGGCTCGCCGATCTCGCGGCGCTCCCGTGTGTGTGGTTCGACCGCGATACCGCGCCCGCTTACTACGATTTCCTGATCCGGCAATGTCAGCTGGCGGGATTCTCGCCCAATATCGTGCAGCTTGGCGGCGATACGACGACCATTCTCGGACTCGTGGCTGCGGGGCTCGGCTATTCGATCGTACCGGACACCGCGTTGCATAGCTGCCCGCCGGGAACGCAGCTGATTCAGCATCCCGAACTAACGCTAACCTATCCGCTGGAATTCGTGTGGCGACGCGATCACATGAACGGACCGCTCGCGAAGTTCATGCTCGACATGGAGACGCGCGTGCCGTTCGATCCGTACGCGCAATGGACCGACGAAGCGCCGTCCGGGAGCGACGCGTTGAAATGAGGTTTGCGTTTCGCCGCTGGACAGCGAGCGGTGAGCGTCGCAGTTCGGCACTGTTCGCTTAGCTCACCGACGCGCCTTGTGTTCGGTGTCAACAAGCACTATCAGATATTTCGTGCAGTTGTTTCAATTGCCTGTGCAGCCAGCGGCGGCCCAATAGATGGGCACGTATTGTGATAGTCCGATGCCGTCTCTTGGTCAACGCCCTGCTACCTCTTTCAAACTTGCGCGCTTCCGGTCGATCCAGTCGAGCATGTCGTAACCCGCGACCGCGAGCGGTACAAACCACGGATACTTGCCGTATGGTGGAAAAGCCTTGAACGGCGAACACTCGAATAGCGTCGGAGTCGCACGAAAGCCAAGCATACGCTCCGCCGCCAGACGACCGAGATAAGGCATGATCGCCGCCCCGCTGCCGTTGCATCCCACCGCATAATGGATTCCGTCGACCGATCCCATCTGCTGCAGGTGGCTGTGGGTCATCGCCACATTACCGGTCCAGCAATGACTGATCTTCACGTCACGAAGTTGCGGAAACACCCTGCAGAGAAAACCGTGCAGCGTCCGGGCCGCTTCATCGACCGGAACGAGCATGGCTCCCGGTCGAGCACCGAAGAGGATCCGGTCGCCGGCCGGCGATGGACGGAAATACCACAGGTTGCGTTTGCTGTCGGAATACATGCGGCGCCGAGGCATCGCTTCGGCCATCACAGCCGCGGGCAAACGTTCCGTGGCGATGATGTATGAGGCCGCCGGCGCGACCCGGCTCTTCAGATAGCCGAATGCGCGGTCGGTATAGCCGTTGGTCGCAAACAGTACGTGCTTCGCCAGCACCGTGCCGCGTGCGGTTTCGACGCGAAAGCCCCCACCCGTGCGCGCGACATCGGTCACCCGCAGGTGCGACGCCGCAAGCCCGCCGGCAGTGAGAAAACTTCGCGCGAGCGCACGGCCGAACTTCGAAGGATGGATGCCGCCGAACTCCTCGACCACCATGCCGCCGAAATAGTAGTCCGTGCCGATCTCGTCATGCAGTTCGTCACGACGGAGCACACGCGCTGAAACCCCCGCACGACTGCGCAGCACCTGCGCATGTGTGTCGAAACGCGCGGCATCGGCTGGCACCGACGCGAGAAAGACCCGCCCGCATTGCTGGAAGTCGAACTCCAGCTTCTCCTTCAGCGCCAGACCTTTAACGAACTCGAACGCTTCCGCATGCAGGCGGCTGGCCGCGTCGACCTGTTCGGCGCTGAAGCTCTGCGACGCCCCGGTCAGCAGGAATTTCTGTCCGCTCGAGAGCATGGCCCCGCTGCGCGAACTCGCATACCCGCCGATCGGCCCCGCATCCACCACGAGCGCGGAACTGCCAAGCTCGAGACTGCGAATGCCGGCGGACAGCCCGCAAAAACCCGATCCCACGATGAGCACGTCGACCTTCGCGGGCAATTCCCCTTCGTGGCGAAACGGTGCCGCGTCTTCCCACCAGAACGGCTCCGCCTTGAAATCTGCAGCCAGTACGTTTCCCGTCATTGTCTGTTCGCTTCCGTGTAGTCGAGGCCTGATCGGTCGTCATCGCGCTGTTCCCGCAGTTGAACCGGTGCCGATTTCCGCTCGTGAGAGCACGCCATTCGATCGCTCAGCTATGCCACCATCAAAGTGTTGACACTTTTTGTATGTGTTGACTATGAAGATTGTTCGCCGACACTTAATTTGTCAACCATCAATAAATACGGGATTTCCCGGGCAATTTGATCACTTGACAATCTCATTTCACAGATACAAGAATGTCAACAGTTCACGAGATGAGGCTCCATGATGACTGGCAACACGCCGCCCGCCCCACTGCGCGACCCCGCTCGCGGCACTGACGCACTGGAAATCCGGCCGGCCGCCGAGGCCGACTTCGGGCGACTTGCGCCAATGAACCGCGAGTTGATCGAGGATGAAGGGCATCGCAATCCGATGACGGTGCCGCAGTTGAAGGAGCGCTTCCGTCGCTTCGTTCGAGAGGAAGGCTGGAGCGTCGACGTCTTCGTGCTTGGCGGGGACATTGCCGGCTTCGCGACCCACCGGTACGAGCCCGACATTGCCGAACCCAGCGGCAGGCGGGTGTTTCTGCGCCAGTTCTATATCGCACGCGACCGGCGCGGTGGCGGCCTCGGGCGACGCGCGTTCGAACTGCTGATCGAATCGCGGTTCAAGGAAGGTGAGCGCATCTTTCTCAACGTGCTCGAAACCAATCCCGGCGGCAAGCAGTTCTGGTCGAGGACCGGCTTCACGCCCTACGACACCACGATGGAGTACCTGATACGCAGGACATGACCGCGTCGCCCCGACGCCCCTCGGGTGACGGGCGAAGCACGATACATGCGGGCCTCGCATACACGGCCCCACCCTTTGACCATCAACGATCAGGAGAACCGAGTTCCATGTCGAACAGTCCCGGCGTCAAGGACGCCACCCGAATTGGCCGCAGCTCCGTAGCGAAAGCCCCGGAGTTCCAGGAGCTCTACGACTTCGACGCCGCCGCGAAAACGCTGGTCGACGCGACGTTTCCGTACGAAAGCCATCTGCATCGCGCGCATGTGGTGATGCTTGCCGAGTGCGGCATCATCCGCCGCGATGAAGCGTCGCAGATCCTGCGCGGCCTCGAGGCAGTCGACGCCGACGCAGCCGGAAACCCCTCTTTGCGCACGTATCTGCCGTACGAGGCGGCGCTGAAGAAAACGGCAGGCGCCGTCGGCGGCAAGATGCACCTCGGGCGCAGCCGCAACGACCTCGCGAATACGGTCAAACGGATGCTTCTGCGTGACGAACTGAATCGCACGATCGAGGCGGTGATCGCGCTGCGCGCGACGGTGGTCGCGAAAGCGGCCGAGCATCTCGACACCGTGATGGTCGTCTATACGCAGCGCAAGGAAGCGCAGCCGATTACGCTCGGTCACTATCTGATGGCCTACGCGGAGAGCCTCGGCAAGAGCCTCGACCGCTACGAGCAGCTCTATGCGCGCATCAACCAGTGTCCGCTAGGCGCCGCGGCCACGGCGGGCACCGGCTGGCCGATCGATCGGGAACGCACGGCCGCCCTGCTCGGCTTCGATTCGCTCGTGGTCAACACGATCGAGGGCGTCGCGGGCTGGGACCACATCGCCGAATTCGCGGCGGACAACGCAATCTATATGAGCAGCCTGAGCCGGCTCGCCTCCGAGATCCAGTTGTGGAGCACCGACGAATACCGCGTCGCCGAACTCGATCCCGCGTTTGCCGGCACGAGCAGCATCATGCCGCAGAAGAAGAACCCGGATTCGCTGGAGCGCACCCGTCAGGCCGCGGCCGCGACGATGGGGCCGCTGGTCGCGATCCTCACCTCGCTCAACGCCATCGAGTACCAGTACAGCGCCGCGCGCGTCGGTCTCGAGCCGCGCTCGATCGACGGCATGATCGCCGCGACCCATGCGATGACCGGTGTGGTGCGCACACTGCAACCGAATGCAGAGCAGATGCTGCGCTATGCCGCCGAAAACTTCGCGACGATGACCGACCTCACCGATATGCTGGTGCGCGTCACTGGCATCGACTATCGCGAGGCGCACGAGGTGATCGCACGGGTGGTGAATGCCGCGCTCGACGAGCGCAGAACCGCCAACGAGATCGACCTCGAACTGGTGCAGAAGGCGGCGCACGCGCAGCTTGGCCATGCGCTCGATATCTCCGCGACCGACGTGCAGGACGCGCTCGACCCGGTGCGGAACGTGGCCCGACGGGAAGGCATCGGCGGTCCGGCACCGGTTGCGGTGAAACGCATGATCGACGCGACCCGCGAGGAACTTGCGCAGCAGCAGCAACGGCTTGCAGCACGTCTGCGCAAGCTCGACGACGCCTCGCAGGAACTGTCGCGCGTGGTCAGCGAATTGACCGCTCGATGAGCAAGGCCCGCGAACGCACCTCGGTGCGTTCGCGGGCCATAGTAGTCATGGCGCCCAGCCTCTAGTTCCTGATCCGCGAGTCGATGACATGTTCCATGATGGTTCCGTAGGGCGTGAAACCGGTGCGCTGCCAGAACACCTTGCCGCCGGGATTGTTCTCGATGACTTCGAGGTAGATGCGTTCGCCGGGACGGAAACGGGCCCGCACCAGCGCGTCGAAGACGACGTGACCGGTGCCGCCTCGCCGGCGGTGACGCACGATATAGAACTGCCGCAGATGCACATGCTGTCCGCCCGGCTCGGCGGGATCAGGCACGTACCGATGCGTCGCGTAACCGATGACTTCATCGTCCAGCATGAAGAGATCGACGCTCCAGCCTTCCTCGTCGACGAAACGCCGGAACCGGTCCTCGAGCTGTGCCACGGTCATCGGATTGCGATGCCCTTCGTCGTCGGCAAGCTCGCGGTTCATCCGCGCGAGCAGCGGAAAGTCTTCGCGGCGGTGGGCGCAAACCGTGACGCGTCCCGCGAGCGAGTCAGCGGTCTGGATGACGTCGGCCATCGCGTCAGGCTCGGCGGCCGGCAACGAGACGCTGTCGCCGTGCGGCCCCAGGTATTGCAGCACCTGGTCGCGCTCGTCGTTGATGTGACGGCGCACCGCACTGACCGCGCGATCGAGCCCGCGCAACCGGATGTCCTCGAGAATCGCCGCATGACTGCGCGCCGCGGCACGCAGCCGCGCCGGCTCCGGATTCATCAGCAGATGCACGAGTCGCAGTTCGGCAGCGAGCTTCGTAAAGGTATCGGTGATGCGTTCGTTGTGCCCGGCACGACAGATCGCCGTGTGAAACGCGACGTCCGCCTCGATCATGCGGCCCTTCGCATTGGCCAGCGCCGCCGTTTCGGTCTCGTGCAGGGCCCGCTCGATCGCATCGAGATCGGCCGAGGTGGCAAGGCGGATCGCTTCGGCAACGGCCGTGCTTTCGAGCAGCGAGCGCAGCGCGTAGATATCGGCCACCTGCTTCTGGCTCAGGGTACGCACGAACGAGCCGCGAAACGGCTCCGATTCGAGCAGACCGGCCTCCTGCAGCTGACGGACGGCCTCGCGCACCGGGCCACGGCTCACGCCGAGACGCCGGGCGATCTCGACCTCGTTGAGCTTGTCGCCGGGCTTCAGTTCGCCTTCGAGAATGATCTGCGAGATTTCGCGCGTGACGGTGTCGACGAGGAGTCGCCGCCTGGTTGCCCCAACGGTGGCATCGGCCACGGGGCTGGTGGTCGCAAAGTCGTCCATGAGGGGGTTCCTTTTTGATCGAACCATGATAGCCATTGTCGACATTTTAAGCAAACTAAACTGTTGACAGTATTATATCGGCGCCCTAGATTGAATCTATCCGGCATTGCGTGTGCAGCAGAACAGTCAACGCCAGCCGACGTCACCGGGAGACCAGACGTCGCCGCATGCACCGGGAGATGGCTGCGTTCAGGACGCCTTGTCATAGCCATATCATCGGCGGGAAAACAGCATGATCGGTATCTCGTTTGACTGGCATTACCTGTGGGGCGCCACGCCCCTGCTGCTCACCGGACTCCGTCTGACCATCGTGCTCGCGGTCGTCTGCATCTGCGCGTCGATCGCGATCGGCTATCTCGGCGCGACCGTCCTGTTCTTCGAGGTGCCCGTGCTGCGGCGCGCGGTACGCGGCTACATCGCGCTGATCCGCAACACGCCGCTGCTGGTGCAGATGTTCTTCTTTTACTTCGGCCTGCCGGAGATCGGCATCCGTGTCGATGCGCTGTGGTCCGGCATCATCGTGCTATCGATCTGGGGCGGCGCGTACCAGATCGAGAACCTGCGCGGCGCGATCGACGCACTGCCGCCGCGGCTCCTCGAGGCGGCCCGCGCGCTCGGCCTGCATCCGATGCGCACATTCGTGTTCGTCGTGCTACCCGTAGCAACCCGCACGGTAGTCCCCTCGATGATGAACACCGCAGTGTCGACCACCAAGAACTCCGCGCTGCTCACCGCCATCGGCGTGCCCGAGCTGACTTACGTGGCGATGGACAACATCGCCAACAGCGCGCGCGGGCTCGAGAACTTCTTCGCGCTCTTTGTCGGCTATCTGGCGATCGTGGTGGGCATGTCCTTCGCGGCGAGCCTGCTCGAGGCGCGCCTTGGCCGGGGGCTCGCACGATGAGCCTGCACCTCATTACCGACAATGCGGGTCTGTTCCTGCGCGCCGCTCGCCTCTCCGCGTTCATCTTCCTGCTGAGCGCATCGTTCTCGACTGTGATCGCCGTGCTGCTAGGCGGCATCGCAACGTCGCGGGTCGGCATGCTGCGCACCGTCGCGCGCGGCATTACCGAGTTTTTCCGCGACGTGCCGCAGATCGTCAGCGTGTTCTTCGTGTTCTTCGGCGCACCGTCATTCGGGCTGCAGTTCGGGCCAGTCGAGGCGACGATTGTCAGCCTGTCGCTGTGGGGCGGCGCGAACGGCGCGGAAATCGTGCGCGGCGGAATCTGCGCGGTGCCCCGGCATCAGATCGAAAGCGCGCGCGCGCTCGGCGTGCGTAGCCTCGACATATTCTTCCGCATCATCGTGCCGCAGGCGATCCGTCCGATCATTCCAGCGTACGCCGGCCTGTGCACGATCCTGCTGCAATCCACGTCGCTCGGTGCGCTGATCGGTGCAACCGAACTGCTCAAGAGCGCGCAGATCGTGATCGAGCGTGCCGCCTATTTTCGCGGCGGCATGCCGGGTATCACCGTCTATGCCTTCATCCTGCTCATTTACTTCGTTGCCGGCACGGCCATGACACGCGGCACCCGCCGTCTCGAGAAGATCTTCGCCGCGCCGACGCGGCGTCAGTGAACCCCTCTCCACAGGGAGTATGCAATGCATGAAATGACCGCGGCACCGATCCTCGAAACGCGAGGACTGCGCAAGCGCTACGGCGAAGTCGAGGTATTGCGGGGTATCGATCTGTGCGTGCAACCGGGCGAGCGCATCGTCGTGATGGGCTCGAGCGGTTCGGGCAAGAGCACCTTCATTCGTTGCCTCAACGGCCTGGAAAAGACCGCCGGCGGTGCGATCCTGTACCGGGGGCGCGACGTCACCCAGCTGAACGAAAACGCGTGGCGCGGCGTACGACGCAGTATCGGCATGGTCTTTCAGGACTACTCGCTGTTCCCGCACTTCACTGTGCTGCGCAATCTCTGCTTCGCTCCCGTTCGGGAGAAAGTGCTCTCGCGTGACGACGCCGATCAGCGTGCCCGCGCGCTGCTCAAGCGTGTCGGTCTGTACGAGAAGGCCGATGCCTATCCGTGCCAGCTCTCGGGTGGCCAGCAGCAGCGTATCGCGATCGTGCGTTCGATGATGATGCAGCCGGACATCATGCTATTCGACGAGCCCACCTCGGCACTCGATCCGGAGACCGTCGGCGAGGTACTCGCGATCATCGACGATCTCACCGCGGATGGCCTGACGTCGATCGTCGTCACGCACGAGACCGGCTTTGCGCGACGCTGCGCGGACCGGATCGTGTTCATGGATCAGGGCACGATACTCGAGTCCTGCGCTCCGGAGATTTTTTTCGCTACGCCCACGACCGACCGCGCGCGCCGGTTCATTGCCAACCACAAGTAAGCGCCTGAATCAGAAGGCGCCTGCAGGGAGAATCGAGATGAAAAGGTACCAGGCACTCCTTTACACCGCGCTGACGAGCGTCACGCTCTATACCGTTACGCTCGCGTGCCCTGCGCTGGCTGCCGACGCGGCCCTGCCGGCAACGCTCAGCAAGGCCGGTCAGCTGAACGTCGGCGTCAAGTGCGATGCCCCACCGTCGGCGTTTCTCGACAACGACGGCAAGCCAGCCGGGATCGACGTGCAGTTCGCGCGCTACATCGCGAAGAACGCGTTCGGCAATCCCGACAAGGCGGTGTTCACGTGCGTGACGTCCGCAACCCGCATTCAGATGCTCACGAGCGGCAAGGTCGATCTGCTGATCGCCACGATGTCCCCCACCGACGAACGCAAACGCGTGGTCGACTTCGCGGACTCCACCAACTGGGGCGCCTCGGGCGTGCTCGTGCCGCACGGCCAGGCGCAGTACAAAACGCTCGACGATTTCGACGGCAAGACCCTGCTGTCGATCAAAGGCGGCTGGCAGGCGCAGTACGTCAAGAGCCACTACCCGAAGATCCATCTCGTGCTGCTCGATAGCATGAACGACGCGATCGTCGCACTGAAACAGGATCGCGCCGACGGGCTGACCGAAGATGTCAAGGCGCTGCTGCCCGCTGCCGACCGTGACCCCGACCTGCAACTGTCGCCGGTCTCGTTCCAGATCAGTTGGGGGGCGCCGGCTGTGCGCCGCGGTGACGACAGCCTGCGTCTGTATGTGAACCGGATGATCGCGCAGGCGAGACAGGATGGCACCTTCGAGCGAGCCGTCAAGGAGTACACCTCCGGGCGCCTGCAGCAGGCCGTTCTGAACGGCTATCTGAACCCGCCGCCCGATGGCAGCACGAGCATCAACACTGTGCTTCGTTAGGGTGCCGCGCGGCCGCAACGCCGCCTTGATTCCTGCCAGACCATTCGACCCGCTCGCGCGGGTCAGGGACGATGCCGCCATGAGCATGATCGAATTACGCAATCCGTTCAGCGGAGAGCCGGTGTTTTCCGCGCCGTCCGAGCCGCTCGAAACCGTGCAACAGAGACTCGCCGCGTGCCGGACCGCGGCCAGCCAATGGCGCAGACGTTCGCCGGCGAGGCGCGCCGACCTGGTGCGGCAGGCGTTGCAGTATTTCCGCGAGCATCGCGAAGAGATAGCGCGCGACGTGACACGCGAGATGGGCAAGCCGACCGCGGCGGCCGCAGCGGAAGTCGACTACATGATCGAACGCGCTGAATTCATGTGCCGTTTCGCGAGCGACGGCGCGCTCGAACCGCACGAACTCTCCGCGTATGGAGCCAGCGATTTCGAAGGACGCATCGAATGCGTGCCGAAGGGCGTCGTCTACATCATCACGCCCTGGAATTACCCGCTCTTCTGCGCGATCAACGGCACCGTGTGTGCGCTGCTCGCCGGCAGCGCTGTCCTACTCAAGCACACGACGACACCTTCTGTGGGTCAGCACTTCGCGCGCGCGTTCGGCAACCTGGATGGGATCGGCCCGTTGCTGGAGGACGTGATCGTCGACTACGGTGTGTCGGCGCGCATCATCGAAGAAGCAGATATCGATCACGTCGTGTTTACCGGCTCCGTCCAGGGTGGCCGCGCGATCCAGAACAGCATCGCGCGCCGCGCGAGTCAGGCCGTTCGCAATCCGTTCATCGGCAGTTCGCTCGAACTGGGCAGCAACGACGCGGCCTATATCGCGGAGGATGCCGATCTGGAAAGCGCGGTCGAATGGACAGTGCGTATCGGGCGCCTGCACAACTCCGGCCAATCATGCTGTGCGGTCAAGCGCGTGTTCGTCCATGAGAAGCTGTACAACCGTTACCTGGAAAGCGCCGCGCGGATCATGCTCGAACAGCAGTCAGGTGACCCAGGATTGCCGGAGACGACGCTCGGACCGCTGTTTGGCGGCGAAAGTGCAGTGCTTTCGCTCAAGGGGATGGTCGACGACGCGGTGGCGAAAGGCGCCAGGCTGCTGACCGGCGGCACGACAGAGCGGATCGGCCGTGCGCTCTTTCTCATGCCAACGCTGCTCGCAGACGTCACCCCCCGGATGGAGGTACTTTCCGAAGAAACCTTTGGTCCGGTGCTGCCCGTGATGCGCGTTTCGTCGGACGCGGAGGCGATCGAGCTCATCAACGCGACCCGTTATGGCCTCAGCGCATCAGTCTTTACGCGGTCGCGCACACGGGCGGACGAATTCGTCGACGCGGCCGAAACGGGCACGGTTTACGTGAACCGATGCAACTTCGTCGATGCACGCCTTGGCTGGATTGGCCACAAGAACTCGGGCAACGGTTCGATTGCGCTTTCACCACTTGGATTGCGCGCGTTCAGCAACCTGCGGTCAGTGAACATCGATCCCTCCTTGCTTGACTAGGGCTCGATAGCGAGGTCGCCGGAACGCTCGCACCCGGGCACATCGGGACTATAGCGATGTCGTCAGCATAACAACTGTCAACAGTTTAATGGTTTACGACTGTTGACACGAAAACACAGGACACCTACATTTCTTTCATGCGAAGTCGGGTTGTGATGCATCGACGTCCAATTCATATATTCCGTATACCTAACTTATGGAAGCTCGTCATGAATTCGATCAGCGCTCAAGAAGCTTCACATGCGAGACCGAAGACGTTTGATCGGCTCTCGGTGCTCGTTCACTGGACAATTTTCATTCTTGTGGTCGTTGTCTGCATCCTGGGCTTTCTCTTCTACAAGCTCGACTATAAGAGCTCGGCATACGCAGCCTATTACTACTGGCATCGGTCGCTTGGAGAAATCATCTTCGTTCTGACCATCATTAGCGTCCTTCACCGGACCACGCGGAATTCGCCTGGCGAGTTTCCAGATACCAGATGGCGCGCAATGGCAGCTCGGGTTACCAAGAGTCTTCTGCTTGTCCTGTTGATTCTGGTGCCCGCATTCAAATTGTGGCGCGGCGCCTATGGTCCGATGGGATGGTCGTTTTTCATGTGGCATATCCCTGGAATCTGGCCGCCGAACGCAAGCATGGGGAAATTCCTGACCAATGCTCACTACTACAGCGCAATCATGTTAATTGCCCTGGCTACGCTTCATTCGGCGGCCGCTTTGTGGCACCACTACGTACGCAAGGACCGGCTCATCCGGCGGATGAGTCCCTTCTGAATCCCAGATCATTTCATCACGGAGATTAAAAATGGCAGCGCATTTCCATCATGCTGAAACCTCGGCAACGACGGCCTTGATTCATCGCGTACTGGCAATTGCCCTCTCCGTCGCGCTCGTGACGCCGGCATCCTTTGCACTCGCCGCATCGCCACAGATTGCCGACTTCAGCACGCCGGGGTGGAACACGGAGTATTTCATTAACGGAAAACAGCCATTCATCGTGTCGACGCTCTCGCTCGACGTGAAGGCACCGTCCAAGGTGCTCGTTCAGTTTTCAAGCGAAATCACTTCTGAGCATGCCGAGAATTGCCCTTGCTACATTCGCGCGATGGTTTCGATGGACGGCGGCAAAGCTCGCCCGATCAATCGCATCAATCTGGGCAGTCCAGCCATTCACGACACCAACAAGTACGACAACGATCGGGAAACCCTCAGTGGCACGACTGTGTTCGACGCTGCGCCTGGTAAGCACACTTATGAATTGACGTTTCAGCAGGTGGAGTCAAACGGAACCAAAGTGGAAATCTATTACCCGAATTTCAGTGCCGTGGCGTTTCCGAACGAATAGGCGAAAAAAGTTATCGCAAGCGCTGACGTTCGCTCACCGCTTGCGCAGCAGCCGTACCTCTCAAAGGTTCCTTGAACCGATGCTGGCCTGGCGCACAGGTGGATCGGCATGATCCGCCTCTTGCGCTGGGGAGCCAATCCTTCAGATCGGACTGCGTCAGGGGACATGGCATATCGCCATCGCGGAGATAAAATATGAAGCGGTTGATAACATTTTCACTTTTCTGCAGTCTGTCGGTACCTGCAATGGCTCAAAGCAGTGTCACGCTGTTTGGCGTTATCAGCGACGGCGTGAACTTCACCAGCAACGATGCGGGAAAGCACGCTTATCAGATGACAAGCGGCGGCATTCAGGGAACAAGGATTGGCTTGAAGGGCACCGAAGACCTTGGCGGCGGACTCACGGCGAATTTTTTTCTTGCCGATGTGTTCGATAACAATAGCGGCAAGCTCGCGCAAGGCTTGATATGGGGAAGACTGGCATACGTCGGACTCGATTCAAAAAATTTCGGTAGTGTCAGACTGGGTCGCCAGTACGATTCCGTCGTCGATTACGTTGCTCCCTTGACGGCCAACGGAAGTTGGGGTGGCTTTCTGCTTGCCCACCCGTACGATAACGACAATACCGACACGTCCAACCGGGCTAACAACACGATCCGATACCAGAGCCCGGATATAGCTGGGGTTAGATTCGGCGGAACCTATAGTTTCAGCAACGCGACGGAATTTGCAAACAACCGGGAAACGAGCGTCGGCGGCAGCTATCACCACAACGGTCTGAGCCTTGGTGTTGCCTATCTTGACGCAGACAACCCGGGCAACGGATCAACTGGTGCGCTAACGAATACCGACAGCATATTCGTCGCGAAGCATATGGATATCTTTGGTGCGGGTATGAACTATGCGTTTGGCCGGGCGTTGATTGGCCTCGTGTACACGAGAACACAATTAAAAGACCCTGTTTCCTCGATCTATGCCGGGCCGCTAACGCTCGCTTCCAGGGCACCGCTCGACTCATTGAATTTCGAAAATTTCGAGATCAGCGGATCGTACCAGGTCACTCCGGCTCTGTATGTTGGCGCCCAGTATGTCTTCACGCAAAGCTCCGTGGCAAGCGCGGAAGGCAAGAAAAGTCCGGACTATCACACTGCTGGCTTTTCGATCGACTACTTCCTTTCGAAACAGACGGATGTTTGTCTGCAGGGGGCTTATGTGAAAGTCGACGGCGACGTTTCCGGCACGATCCTGGATCGTGCGTACGTTCCGGAATCCGCGGGGGCTTCGTCGAAGACCTACCAATATGTCACGCGTATCGGGTTCAGGCATCAGTTCTAGCGGCCTTCCGTACCACTGTCGCGCAGTTCGACTGCCTCGTGCCGGTAGAGTCGAGATGTGGCGCGGTAGCAGTAGGTTCGGTTTGTCTGTTGCCGCCTCTTTCGTCTGGCGGTGCCCGAATAACCTCGCCCTAACCCCGTTTCCACACCCCGCTCATCGAACCGGACATGCAGATCTCCCGCATCCGGCTCTCGGACAAGACATCACACCTTCGTACACGGCAGGTTCACAACCAGGGACCAGTCAGACGCACGAGACCGAAGTGCCCGTAGAGGTGCTGGGATGGATAAGTCCCGCCCCTGCGACGTCGAACCTTGTACTTGTTGCGTAACCACCGACGCAACCGCGCAGCGGTGTAGTTGTCGAGCGCCCGATACGCGCGTCTGTCCGTGCCTACACTGAAGTAGTTCGCCCAGCCGCGCAGCGTGCGGTTCAACTTGCCCACCAGCTCCGTGGTCTCCTGCCATACCGTCTTGAGGGCAGTCATCGCATGAATCTTCTCGACCATGCGACGGATACTCTTCTTCGACGGACGCATACCCATGCGGGCCTTGCCAGTCGTCGCTGAGTACAGCCGCCCAAACGTATAACCCAGAAAGTCGAATTCGCCTTCCGGCACCTTGCAGATTCGTGTCTTCTCCTCGTTGACCGTCAGCTTCAGCTTGCTCATGATCTCGCGCAGTCTCAGCAACGCCTCTTCGGCCTTGCCTCGCTTGCACAGAATCACCAGGTCATCTGCATAGGTCACAATGCGACTGCCAAGACTTCGCTGAAGTCCGAGCTTCTTCCATGCCAGCACGAACCGGCGCATGTAGACATTTGCCAGCAGTGGTGAGATGGGAGACCCTTGCGGAATGCCGCGTCCGCTATCTCGAGCCTCCGTCGTGCGTTTCTTCCGGCCTCGGTCATCGGTTTCTTCAACGGGGCATTCCAGCCACATCTTGATCAGATGCAGCACACGCCGATCAACGATGCGTCGCGTGAGCGACAGCATCAATTCGGCGTGTGGAATACTTCCGAAGTAGTCCGCGAGGTCAGCATCAACAACGTCCGTTTGCCCTCGATGCAGCCGTTCCTCTACCTCGATCACCGCTTGCTGGGCGTTTCGCCCCGGGCGGTAAGCGTACTGCTCTGATGGAAGGTCAGCTTCGAAGATCGGTTCGAGCACGAGCATCGCTGCTGTCATGCACACCCGATCGCGCAAGGTCGAGATGCCCAGCGGCCTCAGCTTGCCATTGGCCTTCGGGATAAACACTCTTCTGATAGGGTCCGGCCGGTAAGTCTTCTGCCTGAGCGCAAGCGCCAGTTCGCCGAGCCACTTCTGCACCCCATACGCTTCGACCTTCGCGAAGTCTTGCCGATCGACACCCGGCGCGCCCCTGTTCGAGCGGCACTGGGCGTACGCATGCGTCAGCACATCCTCGCGATAGATCTTGTCGTACAGAGCGTAGAAGCGGTACCCGGCTTCTGCCTTCGCTTTCGCGTGTAACGCCATCTGCAGCTTCTGAACACGAATCGGAGTTAATAGGTTGCCCACTCTCCACGTCCTCACTACGTATTGCGTCTGTCTTGAACTGAGGCCCCTTCCCTCCACCGGCATTACCCGGTTTCACCAGTACTACGGGCCTCTCCGTCATCCCAAGGCGCCCGGCCTGTCCCTCACGGGCATCCGGTTGGTCATCCCTGACCACGCCGAGGGACTTCCCGTGTTGCGTACGCTTTCCTTGTGTACATGCTGTCGCCACTACCCCGGCGCAGCGACTGGGCGTCCAGCCTGCTCATTCGCTCAGTCGTATCAACCTTCCCCGATAGGGTTGTCGGGTCGGCCTGCGCATCGACCTTTTCGAGGTTTGCTCGGCGTTCACTCGCGTTACGGCCTGCACACTCGCGCTGTCACCAATTCGTGACACGCTTAACCAGAGGCTTCAACCACTTCGTTACCTCCATGGCTGCTCCAGTTGCTTCCGGCTGGAGCGGTTGCCGGGCGGGGCTTACACCCGCTGGAAAGCGCCGCCTTTTCACGGCGCACACCCTGATCGGCCACTGATCCAGGCGAAAGGCGACCGGCCGCTTCTGACAATTGAAAGGACATTCAAGTGATCTGGCCGGCCAATTGGCGCTAAGTGTCGCAAAGAAGCCTTGCAGCGTCGCTCTCGGTCAACATGCCGTCGCTCCCAGACGACTCCTTCCAAATTTGCGCTCGTACGCTGTCTTCAACCATGCCCCTGCGAGAAAAGATGCCACTCCGTCTCCATATTGTCGCCAGACAAGCTCGACGAGCCGCTGTACTCACGTTCAGCCTGATGTTGACGGTGGCCCACGCCCAGGATGCGCAAACCTGCAGGCAGCTCCGCTTCGCCGATATCGGCTGGTCGGACCTCACAGTCACCAATGCACTCGCAACGGCAATGCTCGGGCCGCTAGGCTATTCCACGTCGCCGGTGCGCGTGTCGGTGCCTATCTCCTTCGTCGGCCTGCAGAAGAAGCAGATTGACGTGTCGCTCGGCTACTGGTGGCCGAACGAGGAAGCCGCGATCACACCCTACGTCGCGGACAAGAGCATCAT
Source organism: Paraburkholderia phosphatilytica (assembly GCF_003443895.1). Taxonomy (GTDB): domain Bacteria; phylum Pseudomonadota; class Gammaproteobacteria; order Burkholderiales; family Burkholderiaceae; genus Paraburkholderia; species Paraburkholderia phosphatilytica. Next base: position 17,644 of record NZ_QQOA01000064.1, read on the forward strand.
GGTGCTGCCGAAGCCGAACCTTGACGGCGCGATGTCTTCGCTGGCGGTACCGACATACGAAGCGGACGCGGGCCTGAAAAGCTACAAGGACCTCGCGCGCTACTACGACAAGCTCGGTGGCAAGATCTACGGGATCGAATCGGGCAGCAGCGCGAACAACGGCCTGCGAAAACTGATCGCAAGCAACGCGTATGGGCTAGGAAAATTCACCCTGGTCGAATCGAGCGAGGCATCGATGCTCGCTGCAGTGAAGCGAGCTGTCCGGATGAAGCAATGGATCGTGTTCTGGGGATGGCAGCCGCATCCAATGAACGAAGACATCCGGATGATGTATCTCCAGAATGACGAGAGCAGCGCACGTGCAGCACGTGTCTATACGGCGGTCGCGAGCGACTTCATGATTCGATGCCCGAACGCGGCCCGACTGATCTCGAACCTGCAGTTTTCAGTGCCGATGGAAAGCCAGTTGATGGCGAAAGTTTCCCAAGGCGATGACGCGAACCGCGTCGCGGTGGCGTATCTGAAGCAACACCCTGAGGTAGTTTCCGGATGGGTGGCGGGCGTAAAGACATTCGACGGCGCAGACGCGTCGAAGGCGTTGGCAGCAAGTTTCGCCGGTAGCTGAGGCAGTCGGTCCGTTGCTCCATAACCGACCTGTGCAAAGGAAAGAATCGAGTGAATGGAAAAGAGCAGCAGAAGAATCTCGTGTTTATCTGCGTCGACCAGATGCGTTACGACGCTCTGTCGGCGGCGGGCAACGCGGTGATTGGCACGACCAATCTGAGCCGCCTCGCACGGCGGGGCATGATGTTCGATCGGCATTACACGCCGAACCAGATCTGTTCACCCAGCCGTGCCACCATGGCGTCGGGTCTGTATCCACGACATCATGGGCTGACGCGCAATGGTATTGCGCTGGACGGAGCCAGGCCGACGCTCTGGCAAATGCTGAAAGACCAGGGCCTTGTCACGCATGCGATCGGCAAGTTGCATTATCAGCCTCTGCTCGCGCCGGCTGCGCTCGATATGCCGGAATCGCTGGCCTATTGGGATCGCCCCGATGCTGCGAGTTGGACTGGGCCGTATTATGGTTTCGATCACGTCGAGCTGGTGTTAGGCGAAGCAAACGAGTCTGTGAAGGCGGGACATTACGCTGCCTGGCTAAAGCGGTACCACCCGGATGCTTCGGGGCTCTACGAGCGCGACGCGTCGCTGGGCCATGCTGCGTCGGACCTGAAAGAGATCTGGAAGAACGCGATTCCAGCGTCGCTGCATTACACGAGCTGGATCGGCGATCGCGCGGTTGACGCTATTCGTCACTATGCCGGGCAGGAACGTTTTTGCCTGTTCGTGTCCTTCCCGGACCCGCATCATCCGTTTTCACCACCGCAACCGTATTGCGATCTGTTCGACCCAGCCAGGGTGCCTGCGCCGAAAGTCGTGCCGGGTGAGCTGGACCGCATGCCCGGGTATGTGCTGGATTGCGACGATCCCGCGCAGGATGCGTATATTCCGCCTGGCTCGAAGAATCGCGAGCAGGGTTTCATGCTGCGCACGGATTCGATCTCGGACGACACAATCAGCAAGGTCATTGCACATACGTATGGCAGTATCCGCATGATCGACGATGCGATCGGCCGAATACTCGATGCGCTCGGCGCAACCGGCGCGCTCGACAATACCTATATCGTCTTCACATCGGATCACGGTGAACTTCTCGGGGATCACGGACTGCTCCGCAAGGGGCCGCCTCCTTACCGGCAGCTATTGCAGGTGCCATTGTTGATCAGCGGCCCTGGTATCGCGGGCGGTTCCCGAACGCGAGCGATGACCAGTCACCTGGACTTTGTCTCGACGTTTGCGACGCTATTCGACGCGCAAGCGCCGGTTAGCGACGGTCTGGATCTGAGCGTCATAGCGTTGGGCCAGCAAACCGGGCTGCGCGACCGTCTGTTTGCGGAATATCATCCGCGCGCGGACGCGCGGGTATATAACCAGACGATCATCACGGATCGATGGCGCTTCACGTGTTATCCGAACGAGCCAACGTGGGGCGAGTTGTTTGACCTCAAAGCGGACCCTTGGGAACACTGGAATCTGTTCTCGGAAGCGCGAGTTCAGGACACGGTCGCGGAGCTTCGGGATGAACTGCATGCGTCAATGCCCCCGATAGCGGACGCGGGCGGCGCGGTGCTCGGTGCGTATTGAACGTCACTCTCTACTGCGTCGCACGTCCCGTTTTGAATGAGATCCGGAAACTCCGCCATGTTTTTCTGCCATCACGCGTCGACAATCACTTCGAAACCGCCATAGATTAGCCGCTGGCCATCAAAAGGCATCGGATCTTTATCTGGTTGCAGCCGCGGGTCGGCCATTACCGCTTTCATTCCTTCGTCTCGCGACTGATGCGACGGCCAGACAACCCAAGAGAACACCACCGTCTCATCATCCTTGCGCTTGATCGCCATTGGAAACGACGTCACCTTGCCCTCCGGCACGTCATCTCCCCAGCATTCGACCACCTTCAACGCGCCGTGCTCCTTGAAGACGGCCGCCGCTCTTTCGGCGAACTGTCTGTAAACTTCGCGGTTGGCTGTAGGCACGGGGACAACAAATCCATCGACGTAAGTCATTCGCAATCTCCTTTTCCCATACGGACTATAGGTACCGGTCGGCAGCGCATCGCAACATGACCGCCCATACGCACGACGAGCGAGGAGTCAAAAAATCGACAATAGTCGATTCCCTTGCGCCGATAGCCTGCTTTGACCAAGCGGCGCTTTGAGGCATGGCGTCGACCTGCTCACTTAAGCGGTTGCCCAATGCCGAGGAGGTTGTACCACCATGTTCTTGTTTCCGTCATGTTCTCTTGCGCAATCAATCACGGCAGGTCGGTGCGAAGGAGCAGCCGCGCTGCAGACAAGCGCAGACAAGCGCAGACAAGCGCGTCCACTCTCGCACAAGGACGCAGAAACCGACAACCCGCTCAATCGGTGTGTGCGCGATTCGCCAGCTCGCACGCCTGGCGCCACTGATCTTCCACTTTGTTCGCTCCCAGTCCAAGGCCTCGCAGAGCCCCACCAAGGTCCGACATTTCATGGCACACGTCGTCGTTGTCTTCTGTCTCGGCGACCAGATAAAAATTCGCACCCATCGGGCGCACGAACATACTGTTGCCCTGTTCAGACTTGCGTCCCCATATGATTTTCCCAGTCGCGTCATAAATGAGATTGTAAGCCACCCCTGGACCAAGCAACGGAGCATCAAGCCCCCAGTTCCAGGTGTGATATTGCCGCTCCTCAGATCGCAGATAGCGCAATTCAAGTTGGTGTGGGTATTTCACGACGAAGAAATGAATGCGGTCAAGATCAATCAATCTGTTGGCTATCAACGAGAGAACAAAAATACTGACGAGGGGCGCAAAAAAGAGTGATGCGAGGCAACGCCATTTTCGAAGGACGCTTGCGCGTGCCGCTTCGATAAGGCTGCCGATTGCCAGGATTGGGAATCCAAAAATCGCAGTTAGAGCTACAAGGATTGTGCCGTGATCCATTTCCCACATGAAGCAACACAGGGCGATTAGCCCGAGCCATAGCGCGGTCGGTGTAAATGCAATGCGGTTTTCCCCGGCCGTGCGTGACTTCTGCTTTTCTTTTGAATGTGACATTGAGTCTGAATTCCCGGTACCCTCGCGCAGGATGGTCGTTACCAGTCAGGATATTTTACGTGACAGAGTCGGTCCGGTCGGTCCGCGTGCGAATTTCGCCAGACAATCGTTGACGATTCGTGATCACAGGCCGAATGTCCCGTCGTGGCCGGCTTCCGTCTCGCGCGTTGCCCCATCTAACTTCCACGAAGAATAAATCGACCGCGTGTCATCAACCGTCCCAGCCCCGATGTTCGTGCGGTACCAACCTTGTCTACGTCCAAATTCGACGACAGCGAAGCAGATAAAGTAGTAGAAAATCAGGGGAATTTCTTTTCCCTTTGTTCCTGGAATCTTCAGCTCTTGCACGCGATCATCCATCTTTAAACTCATGTTGAAAAGCAATTCAATTGTCAGCGATCCGGGGCGCGAAGTCGACCGTCCGCTCCTGGCCGACACCAGCCAATAGAATTCGCCCCCACACACACCTGTTACAAAAGCCCCCGACGGAATTTCGCGCCCGCCGCGTTTACCCCTTTGCACGACCCACGACATGCAATCCCTTGCTCGCCAAGCGTAGCACCACGTTCAGCGCGGTCGTGCAGGCACGGCACGTGTTACGAGGCCTTCGCCTTCGCCTTCGCCCTGGCCACGGCCACGGCCGCCGCCATGCATCGAAATGCAATTGAAAAAATCAAAACGAGGATCCCCGACATGACTCGCAAACGTGCCCTGCTCGCCTGCTCATTGTGTGCCGCTTTACTGACAGGAGGATGCGGTGGCGGCTCAAGCGGCTCAAGCAGCTCCAGCAGTTCCGGAACCTCGCCGGGCACAACGACGACTACCGCGTCCCAACAAGTGGTCGACGTGTCGGGCTTGAGCATGACGCTGAACGGCAGCCCGTGGATGTCCAGAGGCGTGGTCCTGCAAGCATTTGTACGGCCGCTCGCCGCGCTGCAAGCCGACTCTAGCCAGAGCGGCGTCCTCAACGCACGCAATAATTTCGGCTCAACAGAACTCGCGGCCATCCACAATTATCAGGCCGACACCATTCGTTTCCAGATTGGCCAGCCCGCGCTGGACCCCGCGTCGCCGCTATACGATTCAGGCTATCTCGCTCAGGTCGTGAGTGCGATCAAGACAGCGCGTCAGGCCGGATTCGTCGTGATGATCATGATGCAGGACGAGGCGATCAGCGGTGAGACGTCGCCTCATCCGCTGCCAACGGCAGAGACGCAAAGCGACTGGGACCTGCTGGCCGCGCAGTTCGGAACGGATCGCGGCGTGGTCTTCGAACTCTATAACGAGCCCAATCTGCCCGAGACCACCGCTAACTGGCAGTTGTGGCTCAACGGCGGCACAGTGAGCGGGCAGACCACGGCTTCGATCGGCATGCAGTCGCTCATCACCCACCTGCGCTCCAATGGCGCGCAGAACGTGTTCGTTCTGGACGGTCTGCAACTGGCGGGCACGCTAAACGGTCTGCCTACGGTCACGGACCCGCTGAACCGCCTCGTCTACGCGGTGCATCCGTATCAGCACGGGTCGGCCGATGAATCGCAATGGGATCAGGATTTTGGCATTCCCAGCACCAAGGTGCCGGTATGGGCGGACGAGTGGTCGGCGCCAACGGGTTTGACGCTCGGCCTTGGGAGTCTCACCAGCTATCAGGTCGCGGTCGACCTGGTGAACTACCTGCGCAGTCACTCGATCTCGTTGTGCACGGGTGCGTTCGACGTGCCTCGATTCGTCGTGCAGGACATTCCGGGATGGACGCTCACCAACTACGACAACATCGCGCAGAACATGCAGATTGATGGCTCAGGTACGCTCGTCTACAACGACTTCCTGGCCAACTATTCGCGTGCGCTAACGCTTTCGGATGGTCTGTCTAACTAAGTAAGCGATGCAACTAAGCGATGCCGCGCGAGCACCCGGCTCGCGCGGGCCGATCACCCTTAAACGCAGTTATTGCCCACCAGCAGGCGACTTCACAGATGGGGTCGCAAGCGTGTTGTTGGTCTTGGGGGCCGGGGTCATCGTGCCGGTATCTGCGCTGGGCATGCCCGAATTCGGCGCGCCGCCCACCGTACCGTTTTCCGAACCATAGGTGCCCGGCGTGCCGTAACCGCCCGATGTGTCGCTCGGCTGATTCATCTGGTTCATCTGGTTCGCCGGGCTGGCCGTGCTGCCCTGGCTCGACGAACCACTACCGCCGGCTGTCTGTGCAAACGCGCCACCCGACAGTGCGAGTGCGGCAGCGGCCGCGATCAATGCGCTGGTTGTCTTGCTCATGATCCTTCCCTCCTTGAATAGATTGGAATATGGACGCAAACGTTAGCCGTCTGCTTGAGCATGAACTGCGCAATCGTCGTGCCGCCCGTTCACTCGGCAAGCAGTTGCCGAAGACGCGCAAACTCTACCGGCTTGAGAAGATGTGCGGCAAACCCTGCCGCTTCCGCTCGCGCCTTGTGCTCTTCCTGGCCGTAACCCGTGATCGCAATGAGCCGCACGTGCCGTAGTCTCTCCTCCTGACGGATCATTCCCGCGAGTTCGTATCCGTCGATTTCCGGAAGACCGATATCGAGCAGAATGATGTCGGGCTGAAAGCGACTGAGCGCCTCCAGCGCACCGCGGCTCGAATACACCGCCATCACGTCGTGCCCATCCTGTTGCAGGAGCTCCGCCAACACATCCGCGCCATCGCGGTTGTCGTCCACCACCAGAATCCTGCGCGCACACACTCGCGGTTCCGTGGCTGCCGTTTTGGCTCTCGTCTCGGTCTGCGCTAACGGAAGCCGTATTTCGAACGTCGCCCCCAGGTCAAGGCCATCGCTATAGACGGTGATCGACCCGCCATGCATTTCGACCAGACGCTTGACGACGGCAAGGCCAATCCCCAGGCCGCCTAGCGAACGGTCCAGCATGCGCTCGCCCTGGGTAAACAGATCGAAGACGCGCGGCAGCATGTCGGCCGGAATGCCGACGCCGTTATCGCTGATGGTCACGACCGCCTCGTCGCCATCCTGCCGTGTCCTCACGCGAATCTCGCCCGAAGGCGGCGTGTACTTCGCGGCATTCGTGAGCACGTTGACGAAGCACTGCACGAGGCGCTGCGGATCGCCGTTGACGATCAGCGGATGCGGCCCGGAATGCACGGCAATCGAGTGATTCCTGTCGCGCACCAGCAGCTCGATGCTTTCCAAAGAGTTCGCGATCAGATGATCGAGGCGCTGCGGCGCGCGCCGCAATTCGATCTTGCCCTGCGTGATGCGCGAGAAGTCGAGCAGATCGTCGACGAGTCTCGTCAACTGGGTCACCTGCCGCTCGATGATGTCCACGGTCCGCCGCGCGGTCGCGGGTTCGACGACAAGGCGCTGCAACAGATCGGCGCCGTTGCGCAGCGGCGCGAGCGGATTGCGCAACTCGTGCGCCAGCATCGCGAGGAACTCGTTCTTCTGCCGGTCCGCCTCTTCGAGCGCGCGTCGGTGCCGCTGCAACGCTTCGTGCGACTCGCGCCGCTCGGTGACGTCCGACGCAGCACCGAACCATTCGACGATGTTGCCTTCGTCGTCGAACAGCGGAATGGCGCGCGAAAACGTCCAGCCGACGGTTCCGTCGACGCGGATCACCGGGTGCTCGAGTTCGAAGTTGGAGCGCGTGCGGATGGCCTGCTCGATCGCCGCGATCACTTGCGGCTGGTCCTCCGCGCGGATGTACTTGTCGAGCCAGGTCTGGTTGGGGCCGGCTTCATCGGGAATGAAGTTTCGTCCCTGCAGTTGCCGCATTTCCCGCCAGTCCGCGCTCATCCGGTACACGACGTCGTTGGTGGCCTGCACATAAGCTCTAAAGCGTGCCTCGCCTTCGCGCCGCTGACGCGCCAGTTCGAGCAGCGACCCCACACGGCTCAGCAGTTCGCGCGCGTAGAACGGCTTGACGATGTAGTCGTCGGCGCCGGCAGCGAGGCCCTCGATTCTCGATTCCTCGCCCGCGCGCGCGGAAATCAGGATGACGGGAACATCGCGCAGTTCCACGTCGTCCCGCAGGCGGGCGATCAACCCGAAGCCGTCGAGTCTCGGCATCATCACGTCGGCCAGTATCAGGTCGGGCCGTTGCGCGATCGCGTGCGACATTGCATCCTCGCCGTCGTGAACCAGGTCGACCGCGTAGTGTGGTCCCAGCAGATCGCGCAGATACGCGCGCATGTCGGCATTGTCATCGGCCAGCAGGATGCGCGCGCCGTAGGTGTGCGCGAAGCGACTGTCGATGTGATTTTCATCGGCCGACCGGTCTTCGGCCCACACCGGCGCGGCCGGATGCGTGTCCTCGCCGGGCAGCCAGCGCAACGCTTCGTCAACGTACGCCTTGGCTCCGCTCGCTGCGGACGGCAACGCCGTTGCCGCCCTCAACTGCTCCGGCGGAATATGCGCAGTGCCAAAGGGAAGCGACACGCGGAACGTGCTGCCCACACCCACTTCGCTGTCGACCTCGATCGTCCCGCCGTGCAGACGGACAATCTCCTGCACGAGCGCGAGCCCGATGCCCGATCCCTCATGCGTTCGTGAGCGTGCACCTTCCACGCGGTGAAAGCGGTCGAACAGTTTAGGCAGTTCCTGCGCAGGAACGCCGACGCCGGTATCGGCCACTTCGAACACCGCACAGCCGTCGCCCCGCGTGAGACGGATGCGGACCTCGCCGTCGAACGTGAACTTGAACGCGTTGGAAACGAGGTTGAGGATCACCCGCTCCCACATCGCGTGATCGACGTACACCGGCTCGCCGAGCGTGTCGCACTGCACGTGATAACCGAGCCCCGCGCGTTCCATCGCCGAGCGAAACGAACTGGCCACGTCGCGCGTGAGCACAGCCAGGTCGACGGGGGTATACAACGCATCCGCGCGTCCGGCCTCGATGCGCGCGAAGTCGAGCAACGAGTTCACGAGTTTGAGCAGGCGCTGTGCGTTGCGGTGGGCGACCTCGAGTTCGCTCAGCACGTGAGCGGGCACATCGGGCGTCGCCAGCGCATCCACCAGCGGTACCAGCATCAGTGTCAGCGGTGTACGAAATTCGTGGCTCACGTTCGAGAAGAACGCGGTCTTCGCGCGATCGATCTGAGCCAGCGCCTCCGCGCGCCGCCGCTCTTCCTCGTAAGCGCGCGCATTCGTCACGGCCGACGCAATCTGGCTCGCGGTGAGTTCGAGGAAGCTGACGTACGGCGCGTCAGGACGGATGAACGCGCTAAGGCCGGCAACGAGCGCACCGGCATAACGATCGGCCGCATTCGACTTGATCGGCACGACGGCAAACTGATCCGCAGCGCCGGGAATCGAAGCCGGCGGGACGTGAGGCAATACGTCGGATAATCCGTCGTGCAGACGAATCGCGCCGCTATGCATGACTTCAGCCAGCCGCGCGGCCAGTTCGCCTTGCGGCGGTTCGACGCTGATCTCCGTGGGCGGTCCATTGCCCTGCTCGAAACCCGCCGATCCGACCAGCCGCATCACCCCGGTCGCGTCATCGCGCAGGTAGAGCAGTACGAACGGGATATCCTTCGCGTGTGCCGAGAGTACGGCCGCTGCGCGCTGGCACGCTTCTTCGGCCGTCTTGGCCTCGGTCACATGCGAGCCGAGATCGCCCAGAATCTTGAGCCGGCGCTCGCCGATCACGCGCTGCGTGATTTCGACGACGGTTGCCAGCACTCCGCCAATTCCACGCGGCGCGGTATCGTCGGGAACCGGGCTGTAGGCGATGGTGAAATGACTCTCTTCGGCAAAACCATGCCGGCGCACAACCAGTTCGATGTCGTCCATATAGGTGGCTTGCCCACCGTTGAACGGCACGTCGACGAGCGGCCCCAGCACGTCGAATACCTCGTTCCAGCACTCGCGGAACGGTTGCCCCAAAGCCTGACGCGGATGCTTGGCGCCCAGAATCGGCGCGTACGCATCGTTGTAAATCTGGATGTAGTCAGGTCCCCACCACAGAAGCATCGGGATCCGGTTGCCAAGCACGAAGCGGACGATCATGCGCAGGCTTGCGGACCAGTCCGAAGGCGGCCCCAGCCGCGTGGACGACCAGTCGAAGTCGTTCACGAGTCGCGCCATCACGCCGTCGTGATTCGCGCTGTCCGTGCCCATGACGGAATACGGCTGGCTGGTGTCTCCTGACGACTTCATGCCTTGACTCTCCCGACCTGGTCTCCTTAGCTTACATCTTGCCGCCCCGGTGGGCGATGAAACGGGTCGCGGTGATCTGGACATGCTGTTCGTCGGGACCGCAGATATGCGCGGCGAGCGGCGCGTCAATGCTGCCGTCCGCCGTCGATAGCGAAGCCGACGCAACGTCGACGCAGACACTGTGGTCGTACACCTCGCCCGAGACCCAGCGCAAAGTCGAGTTTGCCTGAGCGCCCGCTTGCAGTGTCACTGGCAGCACGACGGGACCATGCCCCATCGGGACAGGTTTCCCATTCACCATAGGCCCGCGAAACGGGTTGCTGGCCGGCACGACCGACACCTGCAAAGGTTCGCCGCTACTGCCCTTCATGGCCACAGCCGGCAGGCTTTGAACGCGGCACGCCGCGGAAGACGTATTGCGGATCACGAGCTGCGTGCCGCTATGGCTCATGCCGTCGAATTCTCCGTTGCCGCTATCGGTCGTGACGGATAGCTGGCCGGCGAGGCAGTCCTTAGCCGGCGCTGGTTTCGCACCCGCTTGAGCGTGGGCGCTGGTGGTTATGGCAAGGAGAAGAGAATACGCTGCAAAGTTCGTTTTCATCGATCCAAAGCGGGTTCGGGTAGTGCAACCGACGTCAAAATGGAAGCGCGCAAAGCCGGATAGCCACGCGCTTCTATTATCGACGCTCCGTCCTGCTTTAACGGGCGAACCATGCTTTAGTGTCGTTCACGCGTGTAAAGGTCTGTAACTGATCGAGTAGGGTGAGGGGTTACCCCCTCAGCCCTCTCACACCACCGTACGTGCGGTTCCGCATACGGCGGTTCAGTTCATGCTCTGGAGGCGATC
>NZ_QQOA01000065.1 GCF_003443895.1 Paraburkholderia phosphatilytica
CCCAAAATATGTCTCGACGGGCTTCCCGTTTCAAAAATCGCGAGCCGTATGCGCGGGATCACCGGCGGCGGGCTCATTGATCAGCGCTTCCCTAGGATGAGCCGGACAGTGGTCGACTCCTGCTACAGGTCGGCCACAACCTCGCGTTCCGAAGCATCGATCATGTCTGTCGCCAACCTGAATTACGACCCGGTCGCGCCCAGCGGCACGAACGGCCCGCATCCTGCCGACGATGCGTCAATCGACACGTCCGGCCGCGCGGACGACAACCCGGATCGAACGCCCGCCGCGTCCGCGTCGCCGGCCAGCCGCGCGGACACGGTGGGCACCGGTTCGCACGCTGCGCCTGCGCGGTCGGCCGCCGGCACGATCGGGCTGTACCGCGCCCACGAAGCTCGTCGCGCGAGCAATGCGGAAGACGCCACGGTGGATGATCGCAGCGACAGCGGCTCCCGCGACCCGTGCAGCGTCTGTTCGAGCAAGTGTCCCGACTTCCAGGGCTTCCGCCGCAACCGCGGCGGCGAATCCCTGAGCGAAGGTTCGCGCTCCTCGGTGCGGTTCGATCGGTACGACTACCGCGAAACCCGCGGAGCAACCGGCAAGGGGCATATGCGAAGGCCTGGTTCGCGAAGCCATCCGCCGTATCGACCGGGACGATTCAGATGACGCCCCGTCCCTCCTGGCGGCCGTCCGCCAGACGGTCGCGAACACGAACAACCGCGAAGCGTGCGCGGACATGTTCGAGCGCGTGAACCGTTTTCAGGACAACAGCGTCCCGGGCGGACTACCGTTCGCGGTCAGTCGGTTCAATGCGACGAAGATCCTGCGGCTCGACTCACCGGATCAAACGCGCGACGAGAAGATCAGCAGCATGGTCGCCGAACTCCACTACCGCCTGCAGCCCGGCGAGATGGCGATCATCCGGCTCGACCTGGTGTCGCCGCAGAATCCGACAGAACGCCGCGGCGGTCGTAGCCTCCTCGTCCAGCGAACCGCCGATGGCGGACTCACGCTTTTCGACCCTAACAACGGCGCGTTCGACTACGACAGCAAGCGGTCCGCCGGGCAATCGCTGTTCAATTATCTGGAATCCGCCTACACCAAAACCGCCTACCAGCTCGTGCCGGCCGAGCTGGAGATCTATTCGCGCAACCGCGGCCGGCAGCCAGGTCCCACGCCACCTCCACCGGTCCCTCCCGACTCGTGGAGTCTGGGGCCATCGCAACGCGACTTCGACTACGCGCTATACAACGGCAACGCCGCGAGCCGAAACCGCGTTTCGATGGACGCGCTCTTCCCCGATGGGGCGGGACATGCAGTCGTCGGCAACCCGGCCGAAACATTGGCGACCTACGCACTGTTCGACGCCGCCACGGGCAACTCGTCCAATCTGGCCGCGGCGACGGACAGGCTGACAAGCCAGCTAACCAACGGGCTGATGTTCCGACCGACCATCGCCGATCTGACTATCTGCACGAACAGTACCCGTCGGCATCCCTGACATCGTTGCACACGCACCTGCGGCACAGCGGCGCATCCGTTATCGGGAACGCGGACACCCTCGTGAACAATCTGAGAGCAAGCTTTGCCCTGCCGTACGTCGGCGATACCGCGTCGATCGCCTTCCAGAACGAATTTGCGGTGATCGACATGCAGGTCCGGGAACCGGTCGCCGGACCCTCCAGGCAGGAGCCGCACCGCACGTTGGTCATCCAGCAGCTCAATCGCTCCGACAACTACGAACACGATCAGTACCAGCTTACGAGCCGTACTTCGGCACGTTTCAGTATGCGGATTTCAACCGCCTGTCGAACGCCGTCCGCAACTTCTTCAACAACGCATACAGCGTGGACGGCGGCGTCACCGGCACCACGACCACGTGGTGCGCCAATACCGCGAGATGGACAGCGCATGGCCTCGCCACCGTGACAGCGAACGACCGCATCGAGTTGTCGCGGGCGGAAAACACCCCGCTCGGCGACGTGCTGCGAACGATCCAGGGCCACGCGAACCGGTCGTTCGTACCGGTTCGCGCGGCTTTGCCGACCGAGCCGTCCAGCGAAGCGCCCCCCGTCCTCAGCATCCGCGAATACCTGAAGAAGCGCTCGACCGACGACACCGGGACCTCCAATCCGCGCATCCTGTATCGTCCTTCCGCGATCACGCCGGCCGAACTCGAGCAACGCGGCGGTTTCAGCACCGAACAGGCGCTCCTCCGGGACGTGAATCTGTCCACCCATAACTTCGACGTCGCCAATCACAAAGGGCTGGCAGACAGCGCGGGTTTTCTCGTAACCTTCGCGGCCCCCGCCGCCGCGATCGATCGCATGAAGTATCCGCCGCAAGGCGACCGGTATCTCTATCTGGCAGCGCCGTCTCCGAATATGGTGGACGTCAATGGAAGCCTGGGATTGTTCGCCTCCGGGCGGGACAATCATGAGTTCGCCGCCATGGGGCGTATCGAATACACGCAGATTTACGACTGGTGACACATGCACGACCAGACGTTCGAATTCGTTCGAAATCCTTCGTATCGATGGGACGTGTACAACGCGTACCATAACAACCGGAGCGCGACCCCAGCTAGCCCGCTTTCCGGCCGACAGCAACGCGTGGCTCCATCCGGACTACCAGCGGTTCGCGCCTTCCCGGCTGGGCACGCATAACCAGACCGATCACGACCCCATCAAAACCGCGAACGTGGCGCAGATCGATTTCTATGTCGACGGCCTGTTGAAGACCCGTCAGGTGTCAGACCGGCAATCAGGCGGTCAGAACTACCGTGGGCTCATGAGCGTGCATCCGTACCAGCAGCCATCGTCATACGTACTGTATGCAACCGGAGACCACGAGGTGTACGTTGGTACCGCGCAATACGCGAAGAATGCGAGTGGAATCGTGCGCCGGTTTGTGATGGGCGACGACGGCCGCTTCCACCTTGAAAGCGGCTACCGGAAGACCATTTACATGCACTCGGACGGCTATCTCTATTACGGACAGGCGCCTTCCAATCCGCGAAGCCTGAATGGCGTCTTTCGTTACGACGGCACGCATCTGATCCATCTCGAAGACGGCAAATACATGTCGGTACCCAGATACGGATCCGCGCCGTATGTCGATGCCGGCGATCAGGGAAACCGTTCGACCTGGTACATGACCGATCCGAACGGCAAACTGGTCACGCCGCCCGCTTCCAATCGCAATGCCTACTGGAACGACAAGCTTGGCGATCGGGAAACGCTGTACGCATTCGACCAGGACGCGGATTCTGCGCTACCGCCGGGCACGACGCATTTCGTCACGAAAGTGCCCCACGGCGTGGTCGCGCGCTATCCCAATCCCGGCGATTCCCGCGCGAGCATCTTGGCGGATTACTTCGGATTCCCACAGACGTATGAAGGGATCGACAAGGTGATCGGATGGCTCGCGCGTGACCACGCCGCGTGGCTCTTCCGGGACGGCTACTACCTGTTCGCAACCAGTCCGGACAAGCTCGAAGTTCGCACGATCGGCGGCAAGCCGGTCTGGGAAGCGACGCTCGACCGGCAGCGCAAATGGCTGGTCACGACGAAGCCCGATCTCGTCAAGGAAACCTTCCGCATACTGGACAACGTCTGGCGAGACATTCTGGACCGCGAGGACCAAAGCGAGGGAGTGGAGGCGGGGCTGTTCAGGCACAGGTGACGACCCCGACCGAAACACGCTGCGTGGCGGGGTGCTTCGGTCGCGACCTGTAGCCGATACCGGGAAGTGAAAACTCAGCCGTGCCGCAGACACATCCCGCTCGCGGCGCGGCAACCTGCCGCTTCGGCCTCGAATTCGCTCCCTTTCCTGATCATCTCGACGAAGCTCGCCACGCTCGCCGTGCGCAGCGGATAGTACGCAACCTGATGCCGTTCGCACACGCGCTTGAGCGTGTTCATCGAGTCGTGATCGACGCAGTCCACCGGGAACACCACCATGTCCGCGCCCGGCACGAGCGCGGGCAGCATGCCCTTGCGGTCCTCGATGCCGCCGTCGTGCACGACGAGTTCGCCGCCCGACGCTTCGACTATCCGCGTGAGCGCCGCGTGCGAGCCGGGCCGTCCGCCGACGTAGACGATCCGCTTGCCTTCGACGCCATCGAGCCCGGTCGCCGCGTCCGCTACACCAGCACGCGCGAGCGCCCGCAGCACCGTACGCTCCATCGTGCTCGCTTCGTCGCGCATCGCGTCGAGCGTCGCGAGTGCGTCGTCGAGCTGAGCGCGCAGTGACGCCACCAGAGCCTGCTGCTGGCTCGCACGCTGCTCTGCCGCTTCGCGGCGCTGCGTCTGCAAAGCAAGGCGCCCGCACATTTCGCTCAACGCGTCGCGCAGCGCGGCGCGATCGTCGCTGGCATCGCGCTGGGCCTGCGCTTCGCGTTCCGCCTGCGCAACCGCCAGCTGCGCGGCGCCCGCCGCGCGTTCGCGCTCGGCGTCGTCACGCTGCGTGCCCAGGTCCTGCAGCCTCGACTGCTGTCGGTCGAGCTTCGCGTGCAGCCCGGCATTCTCCGCCTCGAGCGCGACGAGCCGGCGAATGTCGGCACGATTCGCGGCGCCCACCAGATGCGACAGCATGTGCACATCGCCGAACGCGAGTTGCCGCACGTCGAGCGTCGCGTACGGATGGGTCATCACGGCCCAGTACGCGGGCGGCACGTCGCCGCTCTGCAGCGCGTCCTTCCACGCGCGCACCAGCGCGTCCGGACTCTTCAGCGCGTTGAAGCGGCGAATCGCGCCGTCGTAGCGCGCGTCGAGCGCCTTGTGCAGCGCCTTCGCGCCGTCGCCGCCATCGGACGCGAGCTGCACTGCCGCGTGATGGATCTCGAGGTCGGTCGCGCGTTCGCGATCGATGCCGGCGAGCCGCGCGACGAGCTTGCGCAGCTCGCCGGTCGACAGACACGTACCGATCACCGAGCAATGGATGTGGGTATCGAGCTCGCCGAGCTTCGTGCGCTTCGGCGCCATCTGCACGGACGGCGGCGCGGCGGGCGAAGCAGGATCCGCCGCGCAGCACGCGTCGCGCAGCGGCCTCGCATCTTCGGCATGGCGGGCAAGGCGGAACGGCGGCGCTTCCATCGCATCCCCTCCGGTTCAGTTCAGCAGCGCGCGAGGCAGCGCTTCGGATGGCTCGCCCGCGCGCTGCGCGAGCACGTGGCTGACACACAGGCCGACGAAGGCCGCGTCCAGCCGGTCGAGCGCGGCGGCCGCGCGCCGCAGCTGCGTTTCGGTCGCATCGACGGGCGGCGCGAAGATCACGTCGCGATGCTGCTCGGCATGCCGCGCCTCGGCGATCACGCGCCGCAGCTGCGCGAGCCCGCCGAAGCTGGCGCGCATCGCGCGCGCTTCCAGCGTGGAGAGCAGCAGCGCGAACGGCATCGTGCGCGTGGCGGCGGCGTTATCCGGCTCGGGCAGCGCGGACTGGCCGATCGCGGACATCGACAGCATCGCGATGAAGCGGCACACGCTCTCGTTCAGCCGCCGATACGCATCGACGACGTCGCGGATCGACTCCGCGCGCCGTCTGTCCCGCGCCATCTTCAGAGGCGTGATCGTGCCGGCGAACGTGTGCTTCAGTTGCGTCAATTCGTCGGCGAACCAGTCCCGTGGCTTGCCCATGCTCCCTTCCCGGTTTCGGTTTGCGGCGCCGCCAGGGTCGTGCATCGACCGGCGGTGCTCACGCATCACGTAATATACACCGGAATATAACGATAGCGTGAAGACCCGTCCCGCTTTGCCGCAGTGCGGCAATTCAGAGCGGCCAACCGCACATTTCGTCTGTACAAACGCGTGTCGAATACGCTCCGCGAACGCCGCGTTCGCCGCCGCACTCGCGGCGGCAGACTGTCACGTGGCGCGCTTTCGGGAGTTCACATGTCCTTAGGTCATCGTGGCGTCACCAGCGCGCTCGGCATCCGCGCGCCCGTTCCATCGGTTTTTCAACCCGTTCACCCATTCGATGCTTCGCATCCGGCGACACGGCTTCGCACCCGCCGCCGGCTCGTCTGCGCGCTCTGGTTCGGCTCGGCGATCAGCCTTCCCGCGCTCGCCTCCCCGCCGCTGCCGCAGAACGGCCAGTTCGTCGACGGCACCGGCAGCATCGCGCGCAACGGCGCGAACCTCGACATCACGCAGTCCAGCAATCGCGGCATCATCGACTGGACCGGCTTCTCGATCGGCCCCGGCCGCACCGTGTCGTTCAGTAACGGCTCGGGCGCGACGCTCAACCGCGTCACCGGCAGCGCGATGTCGCAGCTGAACGGCCATCTGAACGCCACCGGCAGCGTGTATCTGATCAACCCGAACGGCGTGCTCGTCGGTCCGAGTGGCGTGATCAGCACGGGCGGACGCTTCGTCGCGTCCACGCTCGATGCCGACAACACCGTGTTCATGCAGGGAGGAGCGCTCACGCTGTCCGGCACCGCGCCCGGCACGGTGGTCAACCTCGGCCGCATCAGTTCGAGCGGCGGCGACGTATTCCTCGTGTCGAACCGCGCGGTCGCGAATCTCGGCACCATCGATGCGCCGACCGGCACCGCCGAGCTCGCCACCGGCAGCCAGGTGCTGCTGCAGGATTCGTCGACCGGCCAGCAGGTGTTCGTTCAAGCCGGCAACGGCGGCCAGACGCTGAATGCGGGCACCATCCGCGCCGCACAGATCGATCTGCAGGCCGCCGACGGCAACGTCTATGCACTCGCCGGCAATCACAGCGTGCTGCGCGCAACTGGCACCGCGACGCGCGATGGCCACGTATGGCTCGTCGCCGACGGCGGGACGGTCAACGCAAAAGGCGCGGCGATCGATGCGCACAACGCGGACGGCAGCGGCGGCACCGTCGACACGCAGGGCAATACGCTGAACGTGCAGAACGCGACGGTCACCGCCGGTCAGTGGAATCTCACCGCGCCGACATTCACGATCGATGCGCCGACCGCAGCGGGGTTGACGAACAGCCTGTCCGCGGGCACCTCGGTGGCGGTGAATACCACCGGCGCCAACGGCTCGACGGGCGACATCGGCGTGCAGTCGAATCTCAGGTGGAATGGCGCATCATCGCTGGCGTTGAACGCGTACCACTCGATCACCGTCGCACCGAACGTGACGATCGCGAACACGGGCGCAGGCAATCTCACGCTGCGCGCCGACGCGACTTCGCTCGACAACGGCGGCAGCGTGACGAACAACGGCACGCTCGACTGGTCCGCAAGCACTGGCATCGTGTCCGCGCTGTACGACATGAACGGCACCTACACGCCGGGCACCATCAATTCGAACGCGAACTGGAGCGCCGCGCCGTTCAGCGGACTCGTCACGCAGGTGACCGCGTACCAGCTCGTCAATTCGTTCGACGATCTCGCCGCGATCGACAACAACCTCGCGGGCAACTACGCGCTGGGCACGAATCTCGTCGCGCCGGCCGAGTATCCGTTCATCCCGATCGGCGGCGTGAACGGCACGCCGTTCACCGGCCAGTTCGACGGCATGGGGCACACGCTGGGCGGCATCAGCGAAGCCTGGCTGACGTCGACCGAAGTTTCGGTAAACGGACCAATCGGCCTGTTCGGCGTGATCGGCTCGACGGGCGTGGTGCGCAATCTTGGCGTGATCAACTCAGATGCAGCCGGCATCCAGCAGCCGACCGGCCTGCTCGCCGGCCAGAACGAAGGTCTGATCGTCAACAGCTACAGCAGCAACGGCAGCGCGGGCGAACAGTCGTACGCGGGCATCTCCGGCGGACTGGTCGGCCAGAACGACGGCACGATCGAGCGCTCGTGGAGCGGCGCGACCGTCGGCGGCTTCGGCTGGCTGGGCGGACTGGTCGGCACCAACAACGGTCTCATCCAGCAGTCGTATGCGACGGGAAGCGTAGGCAGCGACATTCATGGCCGTGCGGGCGGACTCGTCGGCACGAACGACACGACCGGGGTCATCAAGCAGTCCTATGCGACTGGCACGCTCGGCCAGGGACCGTTGTCAGGCACCCTCGGCGAAGGCGGTCTCGTCTATGCGAACGCCGGCACGATCGAAGAATCGTTCGATGCGGCCACGATGACGCAGCCCTATGTGCCGCCCGGCTTACCGCCGTCCACCTTCGCGTACGGCGGGATCGCGTCGTCGAACACGGGCACCATCGCGCCGGACGTCTTCTGGAACACCGACACGACGACGATGACGACGGGCGTCGCGACCGGTACGCCGGTGAGCGCATCGAACGGCTTGACCACCGCGCAGATGAGCGTCGCGTCGAGCTTCGGACCCACCTACGATTTCGGGCCGAACGGCGTGTGGGCGCTGCCGGCGGGCGCGACGCACCCGGTGTTGAGCTGGCAGTTGCAGCAGTCGCCTTGAGTTGGCGGTTGTATGTGCTGACCGCCCGCTCGGCGGAGAGGCAATGAGGGCGGCCGCGCGCACAGGTTCTAGCTGTCGAGCTGCTTCACCATCGGAATGCAGTCGAGCGCGAGGCCGCGCGGCGAGCGGTATTTCTCGACCTTGTCGCCGCTGAAGCCGCAGCGGCGATAGAACGGCGCCGCGTTGAGCGTCGCCTCGAGCGTCAGCGCGGCGAGGCCGTGGCGCCGCGCCATCGTCTCGACGAACTGCATCACGAACGCGCCGACGCCGCGCTTCATATGCGTCGGCCGCACGAAGATCGCGTCGACCTTGCCGGTTTCCACGGTCAGCATGCAGGTGGCGACCACTTCGTCGCCATCCACCGCGACCCAGAAGCTCTTCGCGACCGTATCGATCCAGTTCGCGCTCGGGCCGTTCGACGTCCACGCATTCAGCAGTTCGAGCGGATACATCGACACGCATTGCGCCAGCACCGCCTCCCGGCGGACATCCCAGGCCGCCTGGCCATCGTCGATCGTCGCTTTCCTGATCCTGATCATCGAACCCTCGCTTGCGCGCCTTCGCGATGTGGACTGGCGGCGTGTCTGTCGATAGCCGCATTATCGGCCACGCCGCGGTTCGCCTTGAGCCCGCGAAATGCGGACTGCCGCAACGCGAGAAAACATAATGCCCGCATCCGCAACGCGGATACGGGCATTATGTTTTCCGGTCTTACCGCCGAAACGCCGGCGGTATTCGAATCACGACGGCATCAATTTAATGCTTGCCGTACACGACAACCGGCGCCGAATACGACGACGCAGTGAACGAAGCGCGTGCGCCGCCTTGCGACGTACCGTCCGTCACGCCGCCTTCACCGCTGGTCTGAACGACGCCAGCCTGCGACTGAACGCGGCTTTCAGCGGTCTGAATGTCGGCCGGATAAGCGTTGCGGTCCTGCATATATCCAGCTTGTTGAACGCGAACCAGATCCGCGTTCACTTGAGCACGCGTGACAGCGTCATTCGATTGAGCAAATGCCGACAGCGGCGCGGCGATAACAGCGGCAATGGCAACAGCCTTGATAAGCGAGTTCATGATATTGAACCTCCATACATTGATTTCGGAATCTGCATCCGCTTGCGTCTGCAGCGTTGAAAGCAGTGTAGGAGTCGAGGCCGGCGCGATAAATATCTCACTCACGAATTCAGCGTTCCTGGAATACGCCTAATCCGATTTCCCAAAAAAAACGCAACTACGCGCGCCGCCGCGGCGCCCGCACCGTGCGCGCGTACGACGCGATCATCGTCGCGAACTCCTGCGCGGCCGGCGTCAGCGGCGCGCCGGCGCGATGCAGCAGGCACACGTCGGTGGCTTCGGCACGCTCGCGGATCGGCACGACCGCAAGCGCGCGGCCGAACAGCCGATGCTTCGTCACCACCGAAGGCTCGAGCGACAGGCAATCGGTTTCGATGATCAGGTGCAGCGTGTCGAACAGCGCTTCGGTCGTCGCGACGATGTGCGGCGGCGGCAAACCATGCGCGGCGAACAGGTCAACGAGCCGGTTGGTGGGCGGCGTGCCGGGCCGCTTCGGCGCGCGCGTCGCGATCCACTCGCAGCCAGCGAGTTCGCGCAGCCGCGTTGCGCCCGCCATCGGATGGCCGCGCCGGCATACGACCACCGGGTCCGACGGATAGAGCGGTGTCACCGAGAGATCGCTGGTGTCGGTCTGCTTCGACACGAGCGCAACCGCGAAATCGAGCGTGCCGTCGCGGATCCACGACATCATCAGGCGCGACGTGCCGCTCATCAGATGCACGGACACATCCTTGAAGCGCGCGCGAAACTGCATCAGCACCGGCGCGAGCGTATCGATCAATGGCTCGGTGGTGACGCCGAGCGTGACGACGCCGCCGAATTCGCCGCGCATCTGCGCCATCTCGCGTTCAGTGCGTTCGCATTCGCCGAGGATCGCGCCCGCCCGCAACAACAGCCGTTCGCCCGCGGGTGTGAGCGCAATGCCGCGATTCGTACGGCTGAAAAGCGCGCCCCCCAACCCCGCTTCGAGGCTCTGCAGCTGCTGCGTGATGCCGCTTTGCGCGACGTCGAGCGCGCGCGACGCCGCGCGGATGCTGCCGTGCTCGGCCACCGCGACGAACGCGCGCAACTGCGAGAGCGTCAATGACATGAGTTGGGGCCTGTGAACGCGTGATCGGAAAAAGTGAACATGATAGCCGCATGAGCACTTCGACTGCGCTTTATGCCGCTCTACCATTGGCGCTGGCTCGGTTGTCATCCGCGGCTGTAAAAGAACCATCACCACGAACCCACGCGCTCCTGCACAACGAAGGTAGGTCTCGCATGAATCTTCCGCTGTTACCGCGCCGCCGTGCGCTCGCCGCCCTGCTCGCCGCACTGCCCATCGCAGCGGCCAGCACGCTTGGCTTCGCCGCCGCATCCGGCACCGCGTTCGCCGATACGGTGCCCGCCGTGCTGCGCCTTGGCATCGATCCGACCTACCCACCGATGGATGCGAAAGCGCCCGATGGCAGCCTGAAGGGCTTCGACGTCGATCTCGGCAACGAGATCTGCCGCCGCATCCACGCGAAGTGCCAGTGGGTCGAGATGGAGTTCTCCGGCGTGATCCCGGCGCTGCAGGCGCGCAAGATCGACGGCATCATGTCGTCGATGGCGATCACCGAGAAGCGCATGCAGGTGATCGCATTCTCGTCGAAGCTGTTCCAGTTCAAGTCGCGGCTGGTCGCGCGGCAGGACTCGCCGCTCGCGAAAGACGTGAACGCGATGAACGGCAAACGCATCGGCGTGCAGTCCGGCACGCAGTTCGAGGGCTACGCGAACACGCACTGGGCGCCGGAAGGCGCGCAGATCGTCGAGTACAAGAGCCAGGACCAGGTATTCGAAGACCTCGTCACCGGACGTCTGGACGGCGCGCTGCTCGGGACCGTCGAAGCCGATTTCGGGTTCCTGCGCACGCCGCAGGGCAAGGGCTTCGCATTCGTGGGCGGTCCGCTTTCGATGGGCGATCACGGCACCGGCATCGGCCTGCGTAAGGACGACACCGCGCTGAAGAGCGCGATCGACGCCGCGATCGCATCGATGCGGCAGGACGGCACGTACGAGCGCATCGCGCACCGCTACTTCGACTTCGATCCGTACGGCGACTGAGCCGCGCATCAGGCATCCACATACGCACAACCCGCATCACAAGAGAACCATGCAGCAACGCACGCACACCCTCCTCTCCCCCGCGATCGGCACGCGCCGCGAGCTCGTCAGCTTCCACTTCGGCCCGCCGGGCCGCGGCGAGAAGATCTACATCCAGTCGTCGCTGCATGCCGACGAAACACCGGCCATGCTCACCAACGTGCTGCTGCGCCGGCGCCTCGCCGAACTCGAAGCGCAAGACATGATTGCCGCCGAGATCGTGCTCGTGCCGGTCGCGAACCCGGTGGGCCTCGCGCAGAACGTGCTCGGCCAGTTCGTCGGCCGCTTCGAGCTGACGAGCGGCAAGAACTTCAACCGTCACTTCCTCGACCTGACGAAGCTCGTGGCCAACGCGCGCGAATCGCTCGGCAGCGACGCGCAGCGCAACATGCGGATCCTCCGCGACGCGCTACGCACCGCGCTCGCCGCGCACAAGCCGCTCACCGAGTACGAGTCGTTGCAGCTCGAACTGCTGAAGCTGTCGTTCGATGCCGACGTGCTGATCGATCTGCACTGCTCGCTCGAAGCCGCGATGCATCTGTACACGAGCGAAGCGGCATGGGAACAGTTCGAGCCGCTCGCGCGCTATCTGGGTTCGGAAGCGTCGCTGCTGGCCACGAACTCCGGCGGCGCCGCGTTCGACGAAGCGCACAGCCTCTTCTGGTGGACGCTGCAGCAGCAGGCGCCGGCGGATAAGCCCATTGCGACCGGCACGATCGCGACGACCATCGAATGCCGCGGCCAGCGCGATGTGACGTACGACATCGCGCAGCACGACGCCGATGCGATCGTCGAATTCCTGCGCTCGCGCGGCGCGCTGCGCGGCGAAGCGAAACCGCTGCCGCCGCTGCCGTACCCGGCCACGCCGCTCGCGGGCAGCGAGCAGTTCTACGCGCCGGTGAGCGGCATCCTCGTGCATCGCGCGAAGATCGGCGACCGCATTCGCGCGGGCGATCCGCTGTTCGACATCGTCGATCCGCTCACGGACGAAACCACCACGCTGCACAGTCACACCGACGGCGTGCTCTACATGCGCCGCGCGATCCGCTTCGTGACGGCCGGCGCGCCGCTTGGCCGCGTGACGGGCACGAAGCCGATCCGCAGCGGCGTGCTGCTGGGCGCGTAACGCACGCGGCACCACTGCACTGCAGCGCGCCTGCCCGGCCTCATCAGCTACCCGAAAAGATGTTGCAGAAGCTTTGCGGGCCGACGCATGCGGGCGCGCCGGTATTCATCGCACCGGCGCGCATGCCGCTCATGGTCGAGCCTTGCGGGTCCATGCCCTTGCCGCTATCCGTCGTACCCGCGGCGGCATCGGTCGCGGTGTGGTTTGCATCCTCGGCCATGCCGCTCGCGGCATGCGCGGCCTTCATCCGCGCAACCTGCTGCGCGAAAATCGGGCTCACGTCGGGATACGACGCATCGGTCACGTACTGCAGGCCGTTCTGTTCCGCTTCGATCAGTTCCTGGCGCACCTGCGCGCGGGTTTTCTCCTGCGCGTAGGCGTTCGTGAACAACCCCGTCGAAGCGAGCGCGAAGAACGAAGTGGCGACAGACGTAGCGACGATGGCGAGCTTCTTCATGATGGACTCCTGTGCAGTGTAGGTTCGGTCGAGTGCGCTGCTTGCGCATTCATGATGGAGAACCGCTCGACGCGAAGATCTATTCCTGCCGGCAGGGCCGATTTATTTCTGTGCTCGCGCGGGATCGAGCGGGAATAAAAAACGCTCGACCTGCGTTTGTCGTCGTATAGCACTATGACGAAACTGCGCGTGCAGTGTATGGAGCACACGACTTGTCATTCGTCACATCAAGCCTTGTCGCCGAACGCATCGCCGAAGAACGCCTCGCACACCTCGCGGCCGTCGTCGCTCAGCGTCACCGTCTCGCGGCCGTCCGCGTCGCGCGTCACCTGCACCAGCTGCTCTTCTTCCAGCTGCGACAACGCGCGCCGCAGCGTGCTCATCGGCAGCAGCGAGCGCTTCGACAGCTTTGCGAGCGACCAGTCCCGCTCGCGCTCGTCGTGCTCGGCTTCCCATAGCTGCTGCAGCAGGCGGATGAACATCGGCTCGATGCCATCCTCGGGTGCGGGCTCGGGCGGCAGCGCACCGTCGGGCAGGCCGTCGTCTTCGTTGTCGTTATCGGTCATCGGGAACTCCGTCGAGGTTCGGCTTCGCGCAGGCATGCGGCCGCGAGTTGCGCCACCGTGGTCAGCGCCTGTTCGATCTCGGGCGACCACGCGTAGCTGTAGTTGAGGCGAATGAAGTTGCGGTAAGCGGGTGTGGCCGAAAACATCAGACCTGGGCCAATCGTGATGCCGTGTTCGAGCGCGCGCTGATACAGCACCATCGAATCGATCGGTGCGGGCAGTTCCACCCACAGCACGTAACCGCCCGCCGGCGTCGACGTGCGCGTGCCCTCGGGAAAGAAACGCTGCACGAACGCCGCCATCATTTTCGCGCGCTGCGCGAAGGCCTTGCGGATGCGCCGCAAGTGATGCTCGTAACCGTCGTGCTTCAGGTACTCGGTCACCGCGAGCTGCGCGATGGCGGGCGTGGTCAGCGTATTCAGGAACTTGAGCTTCTCGACCTGCTCGCGATAGCGGCCGGGCATGGCCCAGCCAATGCGATACGCGGACATCAGGCTCTTCGAAAACGACGCGCAGTGCAACACCAGCCCCTTCGTGTCGTACGATTTCAGCGAGCCGGGATGCGCGTCGCCGTAATACAGCTCGTGATAGACGTCGTTCTCGATGACGGGCACGTCGTGCTGCGTAACGAGCCGCACCAGCTCGCGCTTGTTCGCATCGGGCATCTGGAAACCGAGCGGATTCTGGAAGTTCGGCATCACCATGCACGCGGCGATGCGGCGCTTGCCGAGAATCTGCGCGAGCGCGGCGAGGTCGATGCCATCGCGCGGATGCGTCGCGACCTCGATCGCACGCATGCCCATCCGTTCGATCGCGTGCAGCATCGCATAGAACGTCGGCGATTCCACCGCGATCGTGTCGCCCGGCTTCGCGACCGCCTGCAGACACAGGTTGATCGCCTCCGTCGCA
Organism: Paraburkholderia phosphatilytica; assembly: GCF_003443895.1. Taxonomy (GTDB): domain Bacteria; phylum Pseudomonadota; class Gammaproteobacteria; order Burkholderiales; family Burkholderiaceae; genus Paraburkholderia; species Paraburkholderia phosphatilytica. The sequence continues at coordinate 14,629 of NZ_QQOA01000065.1, forward strand.
CCGACGGTGACGACGATCTCGTTCGGATCGATCGTCACGCCGTTCTCCTGATAGCGCCGCGCGACCTGGCGGATCAGCTCCGGATGGCCGGGCGGAAGCTCGTCGGTCACACCCCAGCGCGTCTTGCGGCGCGCGATTTCGTACGTGTAGCGGTTGATCTTGCCGGTCGGATAGAGTGTCGGGTCCGGATACGGCGAGCCCAGCGGCACGGCCGCGTCGCCGCCGATCGAGCGCAGCGTGGACAGCACGAGGCGGCTCACGTCGACCTGCGCCGACACGGCGATCGGCTTCGACGGACGCAGTTCGATCGCGCTGGGTTCCACTGCGCCTTTATCGCCGCCGCCCGCCGAGCCCGCAGAACCCGCACGCACGAAATACCCCGACTGCGGCCGGCTCTGGATCAACCCGCGGCTTTCCAGCAGCAGGTACGCGCGGATTACCGTCGTGATGCTGAGACGGTGATGCTGGCTCGTCTGCCGCACCGACGGAATGCGCTCGCCCGCGCGGAACACGCCACGCCGGATCTGCTGTTCGAGATCGCCCGCCAGTTTTTCGTAGAGTTTCAAACCCGTGGATTCCGTGTCTCAACCTGCGGTTCTACGTCCTTGGCCCGGGAATCGACCAAGTACAGTTTCCGAGCAAATCACCATTTCTGGGAATCGCACGCCCAACTGTACTCTTTTTTTGCAGTGCAAGGTGTACGCCTTGCGCGAAGCGGATCGCCGCTACCCTTGGTCCATCGGCTACCAGAAGGCCGGATCCGCACTGCCGCACGCACATCATGGACCACGACACGAACACGCCCGCGCCGCAAGGCCGCATCGAACCGTACAAGAAACCCGCTGCCGGCTGGGGCGCGCTGAAGTATGTCGCGCTGAACCTGCTGAAGGAACGCGTGTCGGGCAAGAACTACGGGCTGCTGCTGAAGCAGAACCAGCCGGACGGCTTCGATTGCCCCGGCTGCGCGTGGCCGGATCGCCAGCATGCATCCACGTTCGAGTTCTGCGAGAACGGCGTGAAGGCCGTCGCCGCGGAAGCGACCACCAAGCGTGTGACACGGGAATTTTTCGCCGAACATACGATCGATGCGCTGATGAAGCAGTCGGACTACGAGCTCGAACAGCACGGGCGGCTCACGGACCCGATGGCCTACGACGCGCTATCCGACCGCTACGTGCCGATCTCGTGGGACGACGCATTCGAGCTGATCGCGAAGCACCTGAATGCGCTCGACAACCCCAACGAAGCCGCGTTCTACACGTCGGGCCGCGCGAGCAACGAAGCCGCGTTCCTGTACCAGCTGTTCGTGCGGATGTTCGGCACCAACAACTTCCCCGACTGCTCGAACATGTGCCACGAAGCGACGAGTCGCGGCCTGCCGGTGACGGTCGGCATCGGCAAGGGCACGGTGCTGCTCGACGATTTCGAACACGCCGACACGATCCTGATCTTCGGCCAGAATCCTGCGACCAACCATCCGCGCATGCTCGGCGAACTGCGCGAATGCGCGAAGCGCGGCGCGACCATCGTGTCGATCAACCCGCTGAAGGAGCGTGGCCTCGAACGCTTCGCGAGCCCGCAGCATCCGGTCGAAATGCTGACCATGTCGAGCACGAAGATCGCGTCCACCTTCATCCGCCCGACGGTAGGCGGCGACTTCGCGCTGATCAAGGGCGTCGCGAAACGCACGCTCGAACTCGACGATGAAGCGCTCGAACACGGCACCGAACGCGTGCTCGACATCGCGTTCATCGCCGAGCACACGCACGGCTTCGATGCATTCGCGGCCGATCTGCGCGCGCAGGACTGGGCGGAACTCGTCGCCGAATCCGGCGTGCCGCGCGAGGACATCGAGGAACTCGCGCGCATCTACGTGAACGGCAAACGCGTGATCTCGACCTGGGGCATGGGCCTCACGCAGCACAAGAATTCGGTCGCGACGATTCACATGCTGTCGAACCTGATGATGATGCGCGGCAATATCGGCCGCGAAGGCGCGGGCCTGTGCCCGGTGCGCGGCCATTCGAACGTGCAGGGCAACCGCACCGTCGGCATCGAGGAAAAGCCCAGTGACGCGTTTCTCGACCGGCTCGGCCAGGCGTTCAGTTTCACGCCGCCGCGCGAGCATGGCTACGACGTCGTCGAGACGATCGAGGCGATGCTGGAAGGCCACGTGAAGGTGCTGATCGGCCTTGGCGGCAACTTCTCGATCGCGACGCCGGACACGCCGCGCACGTGGGACGCGCTGCGCTCGTGCAACCTGACCGTGCACGTGACGACCAAGCTGAACCGCAGCCATCTCGTGCACGGCAAGGACGCGCTGATCCTGCCGACGCTCGGCCGCACCGAGATCGACATCCAGGGCGGCTACTCGCAGGGCGTGACCGTCGAAGACTCGATGAGCATGGTGCACATGTCGTACGGAATGAACGTTCCGGCGTCGAAGAACCTGATGTCGGAGACGATGATCGTCGCGCGCATCGCGCATGCGACGCTCGGCAGCGCGAAGGCCGACTGGCTCGGCATGGCGAACGACTACGCGAAGGTGCGCGACGCGATCGAGCGGTCGATAGACGGCTTCGACAACTACAACGAGCGCGTCGCGAGACCGGGCGGTTTTCATCTGCGCGTCGCATCGCGCGAACGCGACTGGAAGACCACGACCGGCAAGGCGAACTTCATCGTCCATCAGATCGAGCACGACACGCCGATCCGACGCGCCCGCGCGCAGCATAGCGAGCGCCTGATGACGCTGATGACCACTCGCTCGCACGACCAGTACAACACCACGATCTACGCGCTCGACGACCGCTATCGCGGCGTGTACGGCCAGCGCCGTGTGGTGTTCGCGCACGCCGCAGACATCGCGATGCTCGGCTTCAAGCCCGGCGACTGGGTGGACATGACGACCGTGTGGGACGACGGCATCGAGCGGCGCGCGGACGCGTTCATGCTGGTGGAGTACGACATTCCGCGCGGCTGCATCGGTGCATACTACCCGGAGACCAACCCGCTCGTGCCGCTGGACAGCACCGCGGACGTCTGCAATACGCCGACCTCGAAGTCGATTCCGGTGCTCCTGCATCGATCCGCGCCGCCGATTGCCGTGGCGGCTTGAGCACCTGCGCACGCGGCCGAATCTCCGCTATAAAGACCAACATGCATGCGATTTCAGCGGCGGCAGCGTAATATAGCGCCGTTCATAACGAAACGGGGACCTCTCTGATGATCCGCAAGCTGCTTCTCGCCGTTGGCGTCACGCTTGGCGTGGCCGCCGCCACACTCAGCGCGCCGGTATTCGCCGCCGACAACGACACCGTGAACGTGCTGTACGCCGGCTCGCTCGTCAACCTGATGGAACGCAGCGTCGGTCCTGCGTTCGAGAAGGCGACCGGCCTGCACTTCCAAGGCTATGCGGCCGGTTCGAACAAGATCGCCAACGAGATCAAGGGCAAGCTGCGGCGCGGCGACGTGTTCATCAGCGCGAGCCCGAAGGTCAACGACTCGCTGACGGGCGAAGCAAACGGCAATCACGCGAGCTGGTACGTGAACTTCGCCGAATCGCCGCTGATGATCGGCTACAACCCGCAAAGCCGTTTCGCGGCGGACTTCAAGAAGAAGCGCTGGGACGAGGTGCTGCAGGAGCCGGGCATCCGCATCGGCCGCACGGATCCGAAGCTCGATCCGAAGGGCGCGTTCACGGTGGAGATGATGACGAAGGCCGCCGATCTCTATCACGAGCCGGACCTCGTGCAGAAGGTACTCGGCGCGCCGGACAACCCCGAACAGGTGCTGCCGGAAGAGACGCTGGTCGGCCGGCTGCAGTCGGGCCAGCTCGACGCGGGCTTCTTCTACTCTACCGAAACGTCGGACCTGAAGATTCCCGCGCTACGCCCCGCGCCTGAGCTGCACGCGCAGGCCAACTACACGCTGACCATCCTCAACGACGCGCCGAACGCGAGCGGCGCGAGCCGCTTCGTCACGTTCCTGTTGAGCAACGAAGGCCGCGCGCTGCTGAAGCAGCATGGCGTCGACGTCGTGAAGCCGGTCGTCAAGGGCAACGGGCTCGCCATCGCGCCGGCCGTGCAGGCCGTCATCGACGCCGCGCAGCAATGAAGACGCTGGCCACGCGGCCGCTCGCGTGGCTAGCGGTTCTGCTCGCGGTTTATCTGTGCGCGCCGTTCGCCGCGAGCATTCCGCAGATCGGCGCGGCCGACTGGGCGAGCGTCGACTGGCATCAGACGTGGTCCGCAGTGGGTGTGTCGGCGGCGAGCGCGAGCGTCGCGTCGCTGTTCGTGCTGCTGGGCGGCGTGCCGCTCGGCTATTTTCTGGCGCGCTCGTCGTCGCGAAAGATGGCGCTGCTCGGCTTCGTCGTGCAGTTGCCGCTCGCGTTGCCGCCGCTCACCAGCGGCGTGCTGCTGCTGTTTCTGGTCGGTCCGTATAGCCCCGTGGGCCGCGTGTTCGGCGGGATGCTGACGGACACGTTCGCCGGCATCGTGCTCGCCGAGATTTTCGTGTCGGCGCCCTTCCTGATCATCGCCGCGCGCTCCGCGTTCGCGGCCGTCGACCCCGTCTACGAAGATGTGGCCGCCACACTCGGCCATCGCGCCGGCAGCCGCTTTCTGCGCGTGATGCTGCCTATCGCGTGGCCCGCGATCCGCGCCGGGCTCGCACTTTCCTGGCTGCGTGCATTCGGCGAATTCGGCGCGACCGTGATGGTCGCGTATCACCCGTATTCGCTGCCCGTGTACACGTACGTGGTGTTCGGCAGCCAGGGCTTGCCCGCGATGATGCCGCTGCTCCTGCCCACGCTCGCGATCGCCGTGCTGTGCGCGGCGCTGTCGATCTATAGCCGCAACGGCCGCGCATCGCTCTCCGCGCTGAACCTCGCCGCATCCTCCACCGACGACGCCGCCGCCGTCGTGCCGACGCCCCACCCGCCGCTGCCCGACGCGCGGCTCGCATTCCAGTTCGAGCGTACGGTCGGCGCGTTTCAGCTCGACGTGCAGTGGACGCCGCATGCGCGCCGCCTCGCGATCATCGGGCCGTCGGGCTCCGGTAAATCGATGACGCTGCGGCTGATCGCGGGGCTCGAGCGCGATCACAGCGGCCACCTGCGGCTCGGCGACACCGATCTCGGCGCGCTGCCGCCGGAGCGCCGACGCATCGGCTACATGCCGCAGGACTACGGGCTCTTTCCGCACATGACGGTCGCGCAGCAGCTCGCGTTTCCGGTCGCCGCCGATGCGACAGGCGCGCGCTACTGGGTCGAACACCTCGGCCTCGGCGCGCTCACGCAGCATCTGCCGTCGCAGCTGTCGTTCGGTCAGCGGCAGCGTGTAGCGCTCGCGCGCGCGCTCACGCAGCACAGCCAGCTGCTGCTGTTCGACGAGCCGTTTTCCGCGCTCGATACGCCGCGCCGGCGCCGCCTGCAGGCTTCGCTGCGCGAACTGCAGCGCGAGATCGACGCGGTGACGATCATCGTCACGCACGATCCCGACGAAGCCGCGCTGCTCGCCGACGAGATCCTCGTGCTCGAACATGGCCGCGTGCTGCAGGCAGGTCTCGCCACCGAACTGTTCGCGCGGCCAGCGAGCGTGCGCGTCGCGGAACTGCTCGGGCTGCCGAACGTCGGCGCCGGTATCGTGCTGGACGATGGACGCATCGATACCGAAGCCGGGCTCGTGCTGCATGCCGACACGCGCGCTTTCGCGACCGGCGCGCGCGTGATGTGGCAAATCGCGGCTGCGGGGGTTGGCGTTGCTGCGAACGGCGCCGCGTGTGGCACAGCGTGTGGGAACTACGCCGGCAGCGTCGAGGCGATCCAGTTGCGGCGTGGGGATCGCTATGCGACGGTGCGGATCGGCGGCGTGAGTCTCGACGTTCGTGCCGATCGTCACACGTTCGACGCAACCGCGCAGCGCTTCGAGATCGCCGCTGACGCGGTGTCGGTCTGGGCTGCTTCTGCGCTAACGGTAGAGGCCTGACGACCTGCTCGGCAGTGCGCTGCGCAAGCGGTGCGATAATGATGAGTTGCCTTGCCAGGCCCCTTGCTGGAGACCCTCTTGAACCGCATCGACAATCCCTCGCGTGACCAGGAAGTCGGCATTGCCGACTCGACGCAGGACACCACCCGCATCGACGACACGCGCATCGGCGCCGTGCGCCCGCTGATTTCGCCCGCGCTGCTGATCGACGAGCTGCCGGTCACCGCCGGCATCCAGGCGCTCGTCGAGAAGAGCCGCGCCGCGATCGCGAACGTGCTGCATCAGCGCGACGACCGGCTCGTGATCGTCGTCGGCCCGTGCTCGATTCACGATCACGCCCAGGCGATCGAATACGCGAAGTTGCTGAAGACCGCAGCCGAAGCACTCGCCGACGATCTGCTGATCGTGATGCGCGTGTACTTCGAAAAGCCGCGCACCACTGTGGGCTGGAAGGGCTACATCAACGACCCGCGCCTTGACGGCAGCTTCCGCATCAACGAGGGACTGCGCCGCGCGCGCGAACTGCTGCTCGAAATCAGCGAGCTCGGCCTGCCGATCGCCACCGAATTCCTCGACCTGCTCAGCCCGCAGTACATCGCCGATCTGATTTCGTGGGGCGCGATTGGCGCGCGCACGACGGAGAGCCAGAGCCATCGGCAGCTCGCGTCGGGGCTGTCGTGCCCGATCGGCTTCAAGAACGGCACCGACGGCGGCGTGCAGGTGGCGGCGGACGCGATCGTCGCCGCGCGCGCGAGCCATGCGTTCATGGGCATGACGAAGATGGGCATGGCCGCGATCTTCGAAACGCGCGGCAATGACGATGCGCATGTGATTCTGCGTGGCGGCAAGAAAGGACCGAACTACGATGCGGCTTCCGTCGAGGCGACGTGTGCGACGCTCAAGACGCTTGGATTGCGCGAGCAGGTGATGGTGGATTGCTCGCATGCGAATTCGAACAAGTCGCATCTGCGGCAGATCGAAGTGGCTGAGGATCTTGGTCGGCAACTGGCTGGTGGTGAGCAACGCATCATGGGGGTGATGATCGAGAGCCATCTCGAAGAAGGTCGGCAGGATCAGAAGCCCGGCGTGCCGCTCAAGCATGGGGTTTCGATTACCGATGCCTGCCTGGCGTGGGGGCAGACGGAGCCGGTGCTTAGGGGGTTGGCGGAGGCGGTAAGGGCTCGGCGGGCGCGGTGGGGGTGATCGATGCCGTCAGGCATCGGTTATGCGGCTCGCCTCTATTCCGGACAATGGCCCACAGGCGATCTGTGGCCCGCCCAATCCAGAAAGAGGTGATCATGATCTCGCCAATCGATGCCGGTGCATTTGCGAACGGTGTGCAGAGCGGATACAGAAATGAAGTTCTTACCAGCGTGAACGATCACGACGTCCATATCAGCATCATGGACGCGCCGTATCCATGGCACTTTCATCCCGATACGGACGAGACCTTCTTCACACTCGAAGGCGTGCTTGTGGTTGAAGTTGCCGAGGGGGAGATTGCTTTGCATGCAGGGCAGATGCTGACGGTCCCCGCTGGAACGCGGCATCGCACACGCCCGGAAGGATCTCGATCGGTCAATCTCACGGTCGAGCGCAAGCACTCGGAGACCGTGCTGTGTGACGGTTCTGCATGACGCTTCTTGAGCGAGTATTGCCGTGACCAGCCTCGCTGAATCACGCTCGATTACCTTTGGTCCAGCTGGTGCTGCCTGCGATTGGCGCGCCATACAAGGTAGATCCCGTAGAACATGACGATGCTGATGGCGAGAATGCTCCAATCCATGTTGATCGTGTATTGCACGAACGCCGGATAGCGATAGGTCGAGACGTCAAGACAACTGCACCCCGAGTGCATCCGACCATCCAGCTGCGCGCTGATACACCGATGGGCCGTGTTGAATATCAGCGCGTCGACCAGTCCCTTGATCGCCAATCCACCGAAAGCAAGCGGTACGAGAAACGGGATCAGGTGCAACCATTCGGCCCTTGAGTTGTTCTTCATCGATAGACGTGACGCTGCTGAGTGTTGAAACCGACTCACACGGATCGGTTATCGGCGTCGGGTATTGGAACTTGACGGATGTCTCAGGCGGCGGGGGTATCACTCAAAGAGCGGCTACGTTTGAAATCTGGTTAGACCCGCACCTGTCCCTTCCTAAAGTTACTGCATCGATGGTCGATAACCGGTTAGCAATAGCTGGAGGTCATCGAAAACGAAGAACTGGAGGCGCCTCTATTGCAATCGAACAGGCCCGATATCGAGGCCGATAGACCACATGAGAGGGGCCGGAATGACCAGCAAACGAGAAATTCAAACCCGCATAACGGAGATGCTCGCCGCCGGCGAGAAAAAACAGGCAGTGTTTGCCGCGTTGTCGGGAAATGGCGTGTCGGACAAGGTGGTAGCGCGTTTGATCGCGTCGCACGTCGATCCACAGCGATGCGCGAAGAACAAGGTGCATCGCTGGATCGTCGTTGCGCTGGCTTACTTTCAGCTTCTGATCGTCGCTCTGGTTGCGTTGCTTGCCATCATCAAGCTGCCGTTGATCGCGGGGCTCCTGATCGCCGGTTTTGCGCTGGCGGTGGCGGGGGTCTTCGTGTGGGGACTCACGACGAACAAGGCACAGGTCTATAACGCGTTCATCATGCTTTCGGTGATCCATCTACCGCGGCAGTTGCAGGGTCTCGACAAGGACCCGCTGTTTGCGGCGCTGGGAATGGCATTCGCGGTCGCCGTTGTCGCCTATGTCTGGTTCGTACGCCGTCGGCTGTTCCCGGACTTCACGTTCATATCCGTGGGGAAGGTCAACGGGCAATACGTGTTCGTCGACTGACGCGATCACGCCGCCCAATGAAACTGGACATCCGCGTGCGCGCGGGTGCCATCAATCTGCGCGGCGTTCACTTCGTCTGTTCTGTCCACCCACTCCTTCGCCGCCAGTTCACTGCGACCGAAGCTCACGTGCCGCGTGACAAGCCGCGCGCGCCGCAGCTCCGGGTCGACATTGACATACCAGACTTCATCCAGCAGCGGCCGCACGGACGCCCAGTGACCACTTTTTAGCAGCAGATAGTTGCCCTCGGTGACGACGAGCGGAACATCCGGCGGCACGGGAATCGCGCTGGCGACAGGTTCCTCGATCTCACGTCGAAACATCGGCGCGTAGACCGTCTCGCCTGCGCGCGCTTCGCGAAGCCGCCTCAGAAGCGCGACATATCCCGCGCTGTCGAACGTGTCTTCAGCCCCCTTGCGCGATGCACGGCCCAGACGCGCGAGTTCGACGTTCGCCAGATGAAAGCCGTCCATCGGCACGACCACGGCCTTGCCCGGAAAGGCTTCGAGGATAGCCTGCGCGAGCGTCGACTTGCCGGCGCCCGGGGCGCCAGCCAGTCCCAGGATACGGCGCCGCCCGTCGGCCGTCATGTCGTTCAGGCGGTCGAGATAGCGGCTGGAGATCGTCGTCATGAATCGAGGTGTTCCGTCGAAGTCGTGGTGCCGGCGGTGGCCCGGTTTTTTAATGGTGCTCGCGTGCTTTCGCCGCGGCGTTGATGCTGCCTGCCATGAATTCGCGCGCGTGCTTCGCGAGGTCCATGCCGTCGTCCCAAAGGTTGCGCCAGATGGCGAGTGCGTTGGACAGTTGCTCGTTCACGACCGTCGACGAAAAGCTCTCGAATGTCACGACGCCCTGGTAGTTCACCATCGCGAGCGCGTGGAAGAACTGCGAGAAATCCACCGTGCCCGAACCCAGGTAGCCACGATTGCTTTCGCCGATATGAACGTAGGCGAGGCGGCCTGCACATTCCAGAACCGGCTGCATGAAATCGGATTCCTCGATATTCATGTGGTACGTATCGAGGTGAACACCGACGTTCGGCGCGCCCACTTCGTCAATCAGCGCGAGCGCCTGCGAAGCGGTATTCAGCAGGTTGCTCTCGTAACGGTTGACGACTTCGAGGCCCAGCTTCACGTCCTTTCTGAGCGCGAAATCCGCGACGCGCCGGATGGCGTCGATCGCGTTCTGACGGCCCTTCTTCGTAACCGGTGCGTGATACTTGGCCATCGCGCCGTACAGGATGCCGCCGAAGTATTTGCCGCCGATTTCCGAGGTGATGGTGATGGCCTCTTCCAGCATCGCGACGCCACGCGCAACCGTGGCGGAATCTTCGCTGGACACATCCGCATCGAAGGTCAGGCCGCGCGAACACCCCACCTCGAGCTGATACTCCTGCAGCAGATCGCGCGTGAGCGCCAGGTCCATCACTTTCGGACCGTGCAGGGACAACTCCGCGAGATCGAATCCGGCGGCCTTCGTCGAGCTGAAAACCTTGCGGGTCGATTCCGGCGTGAGATCGCCAGCCCATACCAGTGCGTGTACGCCCAGCTTGTTCATTGTGCAGCTCCTTGAGAAGCGGTCACGCGCCTGCGGACCAGGGTTTTCGAAAGACCGTTTGCCCACGCCCAGCGGATCAGCATGACGATGAGCAGGAATACGCCCCACAGCGCGGTCGCCAGGTGCTGGTTGGCGCCGAGCAGATTCAGTCCCGATGCGATGACCTGCAGGACGACCAGTGCGATCACGACAGGCACCACCCGGCCGAAGCCGCCGAAAGGATCGACGCGCCCCAGAAAGCACGCGAGCACCGAGATCAGCAGGAAGGCCGCGCCGTGCCCCACCCGCACCGAGTTGAACTGCGCGGCCATCACGACGCCCGCGACGCCGCACATCAGCCCCGAGAGCATGTAGATGCGTGTGACCGCGCGTGTCGTGGCAATGCCGGAATAGCGCGTGGCCTCGAGGTTCGAGCCGATCATCCGCGTTGCGAAGCCCAGCCGCGAGCGCGTCATCACGACGTGCCAGAGCAGCGCGCAGCCAAGGAAAATCAGCAGCGGAATGGGGATGCCGACGAAGAAGCCGTTGCCCATCTGCCGCACGAACGGCGGGAAGCCTGAGATGTCGCCGCCACGTGTCAGGAATTCGCCGAGGCCGCGCAGGAAGATCATCATCGACAGCGACACGAGAATCGGGCTCGCGCCCGTGCGGGCGATGACCGCGCCCATCACCCAGCCCGCGGCAGCGCCGGTCAGGAGCGCAGCGACGATGCCGAGCAGGATCGCGGCCGCGCCGGCCCCTGCTCCACCGTGCGTCTCGATCACGTACGCCATGGCGAGGCCGGAGATGTTCGCCGTGAAGGTCACCGCGAGGTTGAAGCCACCCGATATCAACGGCATCAGCATCGCCAGCGTGAAGAAGCCGAGTTCGGGCAACTGGAACGCGATGGATACGAAGGTGTCCTGCGAGAAAAAGCGGTCGGACGCGATGCTCAATGCGACGACCACCACCAGCAGGAATCCGAGCAATCCGGCGACGTCCGCGGGAACGGACGGCAAGGACGAACGATGCGTCGACGTATTCATGATGCGGCCTTTGCGCCTTGCGACGCGAATCGCGTGCCGACGAGCCTGGCGAAGCCGCCGCTCGACAGCGTGATGGCGATCAGGATGATCGCGCCGATGATCATCTTGAACGCGTACGGCGAGATGCCGAGGAGGTTCAGGCCATTAGCGGTAATGGCCGTCAGCATGATGCCGAGAATGGCGCCGAGGATGGTCCCGCGTCCGCCTCCCAGGCGGGCACCGCCCAGCACGACCGCCGCGAGCACGTCGAGCTCGCGTCCGTACAGCGCATTGGGCACGACTTCCTGAACGTAGTGCGCCTGCATCAGCCCCGCGATACCGGCCATCATGCCGAGCCAGCCGAATGCAAGGTAGTGCATCGCGCCGAGATTAACCCCCACGCGCCGCGCGGCTTCGGGGTTGTCGCCCATCGCGTACAACTGACGGCCGGTCGTGGTGCGGCGAAGCAGAAACCACGTGGCCGCGACCATCACGACCATCACCGCCACCGGCAGCGCGATGTTCGCGTTGCCGCCAGCCGTACTGAAGTGGACGATCGACATCCGCTCGACCCACCAGTCCGGCAGGTCATAGATGGACACGCCGCCCGTGAGGAACATCAACCCGCCGAAGAACACGTTAAACGTGGCGATCGTCACCACGATGGAGACGATCCTGAAGCGGTAGATGATGGTGGCGTTGATGGCGCCGAGCAGGAAGCCGAAGAACGCGGAAGCGATGAAGCCGAGCGCCCAGTTCCCGCCGCCCAGATACGCGACGGTCAACGCGGTCAGGTACTGAACGACGGACGCGCCGACGGCGAACGAGATGTCGATCCCGCCAGCAATCAGGACTACGAGCAATCCCACCGCGAAAATGATGTTCACCGAGCTCTGGTTGAGCAGGTCGAACAGGTTCGGCAACGTGAGAAAGGTGCGGGTCGACAAGCTGAGGCCAATAGCCATGACGACGATGACGAGCATCAGCAGGGCCTCGATCGAACCGATTCCGAGTTTGCGAAAATCAGGCATGGACGTCTCGCTCGATGTGTTCCATCGTTGTCGTTCCCGGCACATACTCCGCGACGATCCGGCCGTCGCGCATGTGCAGGATGCGGTCCGAGTTGAAGTAGACCTCCGGAATCTCGTCGGAGATCAGCAGGATCGCCATCCCTTCGGCCGCAAGCCTGTGAATGATCGCGAAGATGCCGGCCCGCGCGCCGACGTCCACACCGACGGTGGGCGAATCGAGGATCAGCAGCTTCGGGTTCGTCGCGAGCCATTTGGCCAGCACGATGCGCTGCTGATTGCCGCCCGACAGCGTCGAGACCGCGTCTTCGGGCTTGCCGATCTTGACCGCGAGCTGCTGGATCCAGTCCGCGATCAGCGCGTTGCGCTTGCGGGTCGAAATGAGGCGCGTCGAGTCCAACAGGTCGTCCAGCACGGTCGCCACCGTGTTGTCGCCGATCGATTGCGGCTGGACGAGTCCGAGCTGCAGCCGGTCTTCCGACACGTACGCGATGCCCGCGCGAATGGCGTCCCGGTTCGAGCGCAGCGACAGGGCCTGCCCTTCCAGACGGATCGATCCGGCAGCCGGACGCGTCATGCCGAACAGCGACAGCGCGGTTTCGGTCCGGCCGGCGCCCAGGCGCCCGGTCATGCCGAGGATCTCTCCCCTCCTCACGGTGAACGAAATGTCCTGATATTCGCGGCCACGCGACAGGCCCTGAACTTCGAGCACCGCGGCCGCGGCGCTCAGGTCCGTATCGCGCACGGCGTAGTCGAACGTGCGCCCCGTCATGTGCTCGGTCAGACGAGCCTGGGTCATGCCTTTGGTCGGGAAGGTACCGACGTACTGCCCGTCGCGAAAAACCGTCACGCGCGTGCAGACGTCGAGCACTTCCGCGAGACGGTGGCTGACGAACACCACCGCGATGCCATCCGCCGACAGACGCCGCACGATTTTCAGCAACGCGCCGGTTTCCGCGTGACTGAGCGAGGCGGTCGGCTCGTCCATGAATACCAGCCGGGCGTCGCGCACTAGTCCGCTGAACCGGATGAATTGCACCGGATGCGTCGAGTTGGATCGGAATACTTCCATTTCAACGGGGCAGCTTGCTTGTTGTATTGGCGA
>NZ_QQOA01000066.1 GCF_003443895.1 Paraburkholderia phosphatilytica
CATGACTGTGGGACCGTTCCGTGAGCTTCTTTCTACAACGTCCTCGGCCCCGTCAGCGATGACTGCCGAGCCGAATAAATCAGCGTTTCCCTAGCAGCGAAGATCCCGTTCTTGATGCGATTTCGCATATGAAAGCGCAAATACAGAATGTGAATTTAATGCTTGAAAATGTCGCGTCGATATGAGTTTGTTTTAACGCGACCGGGCATCGCAATCCGGCATCATATACGCGCCCTTTTTATATCGACAGGCAAGACCACCCGGCCCATTTAATGCCTTTGTCATCGCGATTTTCTTTAGCCATTTTTACAGAATTTTCTTCCAATTTATATTAACTCTCAAAGGTAAATCGGAACGTGATACCGAGCCCCTTTAGCGTACATCGACGGACGCCGCGATCCAGTCAGCCAGTTCGCCGTGGGTAGTGGTTGAGGTACGCAAAGCGTCGCGCACCGCCTCTATCCGCCGGCGTATCGCCAAAGCGGCTGCGCAAACAAAAAAGCGATATGGGCTTCGCGGCCCATATCGCCCACTCCACACCTGGTGGGAAAAAACGCCGACGGGTGGAGACGCGTCGGCGGACAGCCTTTCACACGCACCGCGTGTACCGCGTGTACCGCGTGTACCGCGTGTACCGCGTGTACCGCGTGTACCGCGAGTAACGCGCGAACGTTCAGCGCACCGACGCGAGCTCCACGGCCCGGCCTTCGCGCACGGAGATCACCGCCGCCTCGGCCAGCTCGAGCGCCTTGAGGCCATCGGCGAGCGTGCTGCCGGGCGCATGCTCGCCGCGCAGCACGCCGATGAAATGCGCCATTTCGTCGGCATACGCCGCGCGGTAGCGCTGCAGGAAGAAGTGCTCGGGCAGATCGCGGTTCACGCTTTGCGCGGTCCACGCTTCCACTTCGCTCGGCCGGTGGTTCTCCGCCTTCAGCAGACCCTTGCTGCCGAGCACCTCGAAGCGCTGGTCGTAGCCATACGCCGCGCGGCGGCTCGTATTGATCTGGCAAAGCTGCCCTTTGCGCGTGCGGATCGTGACCGCGGTGGTGTCCGCGTCGCCCGCCTGCGCAATCGCGGGATCGACGAGACACGACGCCTGCGCGTAGACGCTCACCGCTTCGTCGTCGAGGATCCAGCGATACACGTCGAAGTCGTGGATCAGCATGTCCTTGAAAATGCCACCCGAACTCGCGATGTACGACAACGGCGGCGCACCGGGGTCGCGGCTCGTGATCACGAGCACTTCGGGATCGCCGATTTCTCCCGCGACGAGCCGCGTCTTCAGCGCGCGGAAGGTCGGATCGTAGCGGCGCTGGAAGCCGATCATCGCCTTCACGCCGGCGCGCGACACCGCATCGACGCACTGCCTCGCGCGATCGATCTCGAGGTCCACCGGCTTCTCGCAGAACAGATGCTTGCCCGCCGCCGCGGCGCGCACGATCAGATCCGCGTGCGTGTCGGTGCTCGAGCAGATCACCACCGCGTCGACGCTCGCGTCCGCGAACACCGCGTCCACCGACGCGACCGACGCCCCGTGCGTGGCGGCCAGCGCCTGCGCCGAAGGCTCACGCACGTCCACCACGTATTTCAGGCAGACGTCCTCTGCGCCAGCGAGATTCGCCGCGTGAATCCTGCCGATACGTCCGGCGCCGAACAACGCGATATTCAACATGCCCAAGCTCTCCTGTTTCCTGTTCTTGCGGTTGTCGATAATGGAACGTGGCGCGGGACGAACATCCCGCTCACACGCGCCGTTTGCGATTGCGATACTGATCCGCAATCACCGCCGCGACGATGATCACGCCCTTGACGATTTCCTGGTAATACGCGTCGATACGCAGGAACGTGAAGCCCGAGGTCATCACGCCGAGAATCAGCACGCCGATGATCGTGCCGCCGATACGTCCAACCCCGCCCGCGAGCGACGCGCCGCCGATCACCGCCGCGGCGATCGCATCCAGTTCGTAGTTCACGCCCATGCCGGCCTGTCCGGTGATCGCGCGCGCGGAGGTGACCATGCCGGCGAGACCCGCGAGCAGCCCGGCGATCGAATAGACGATGATCAGGTGCCGGCCGACGTTGATGCCCGACACACGCGCAGCAGCACGATTGGCGCCGATCGCGTAAGTGAACTTGCCGTAACGCGTGTAACGCAACGCGATATGGAACACCAGCGCGACCACGAGAAAGATCACGACCGGATGCATGCCGGAGCCGATCCACGCGAAGTCGTCGGTGAGCATGCTGATCGGGCGGCCGTGCGTGTACCACTTCGCGGCGCCGCGCGCCGACACCATCATGCCGAGCGTCGCGATGAACGGCGGCAGGCCCGTGTAGCTGATCAGCGCGCCATTGACGAGCCCGCACACGAGCCCGACGGCGAGCCCCGCGAGAATCGGCCAGACGATCGGCAGGCCCGTCAGCGCCGGGTAGACCGCGCGCGCATAGCCCGCTTCCTGCGCAAGGCTCGCCGATACCATCGCGGCCACGGCCACCACCGAGCCCGACGACAGATCGACACCGCCCGTGATGATCACCTGCGTGACGCCGACCGCGATGATGCCGATCACCGACATCTGCAGGATCATCACTTCGAGCCGGTCGGTGTTGAGCAGGAAGCTCTGTCCGTTGACGACCCAGCCGATCGCCTCGAAGAAGAGACTCATGCCGATCAGCACGAGAAAGATGCTGGCCTCGGGCGGCCATTTGCGACGCTGCGACGATTGCGCGGCACCGCCGCGGGATTCGATTGCCAGATTGCTTTGAGCCATGTCTGTCTCCTGTCCAGGCGGCCGCATGTCAGCGCGACGCCAGATCCATGATCGTCATCTGATTTGCGGCTGCGCGATCCACCACGCCCGTCACGCGTCCTTCGTGCATCACGACGATGCGGTCCGACATGCCCAGTACTTCGGGCAGCTCGGACGAGATCATCAGCACCGCCACGCCCTGCCCCGCGAGCTTGCACACGAGGCGATGGATTTCCGCTTTCGCGCCGACGTCGATGCCGCGGGTCGGTTCGTCGAGAATCAGCACGCGCGGGTGCGTAAGCAGCCAGCGGCCGATCAGCACCTTCTGCTGGTTGCCGCCCGACAGGTTCTCGATCGGTTCGTCCATGCCGGGCGTTTTGACACGCAGCGCCGTGGACATCTCGCGGCACGCCTTCGCGAGCGCGCCATGCTCGACGAAACCCGCCTTCGCGTAGCGCTGGGTCAGCACCGCGCTTTCCATGTTCGACAGCACGTCGAGCATCAGAAAGCAGCCGGTGTCCTTGCGGTCTTCGGTCAGGAACGCGACGCCGTGCTTCATCGCGATGGCCGGCGTATCGACGTCGACCGTCTTGCCGTCGATGCGGATCGTGCCGCTCGTCGCCGGCACGACGCCGAACAGCGCCTCGGCCACATTCGACCGGCCGGAGCCGATGAGCCCCGCCATCCCGACGATCTCGCCCGCGCGGATCTCGAAGCTCACGTCGCGGAACACGCCTTCGACGCCGAGCCCTTCCACCGACAGCACGACGTCGCCGATCGGCACCGTCTCCTTCGGAAACATCTGCGTGATCTCGCGCCCGACCATCATGCGGATGATCTCGTCGCGCGTGACCTCGTTCGCCGCATGCGTGCCGATGTAATGGCCGTCGCGGAACACGGACAATTCATCGGCGATTTCGGCGAGCTCGTTCATCTTGTGCGTGATGTAGACGATGCCCTTGCCCTGCGCCTTCAGATCGCGAATGATCCGGAACAATCGCGCGACCTCGTTCTCGGTGAGCACCGACGTCGGTTCGTCCATGATCAGCACGTCGGGGTCGTGCGAAATCGCTTTCGCGATCTCCACGGTCTGCCGGCTCGCGATCGAAAGCCGGCGCAGCTCGATGTCGGGATCGATATCCACTTCAAGCCCGTCGAACAGCTCGCGGGTCATCCGGCTCATCTTCGCGTGATCGATCAGGCCGAGCCGATTGTGCGGCTCGCGGCCGATCCAGATGTTCTCCGCCACCGTCATGTACGGCATCAGGTTCAGCTCCTGGTGGATCATCGCGATGCCGTTGCGCAGCGCGTCGATCGGACCGCGCAGCTGCATCGGCTTGCCGCGCAGAAGCAGCTCGCCTTCGTCGGGCGTGTAGACGCCGGCGATGATCTTCATCAGCGTCGACTTGCCCGCGCCGTTCTCGCCCATCAGTGCGTGGACGCTGCCCTGCTTCAACGCGAAGCGAACGTCGTCGAGCGCGACGACGCCGGGGAACGCCTTGCGCACGCCGCGCACTTCCAGCAGCAGCCCGGCAACGCCGGGATGCGTCGCGCGAGCGGATCGTTGCTCATCCACCGCGCCCGTCACGTCTCCTGTCACAGCCATCGCAAGCTCCTCCTCATCCGTGTCGATCCGCACTGCGTCGTCCGCAACCGTCCGCGACCGCGTCACGTCACACGACGTCACGCGACGGCGGACGTGCACCGCTCAGTTGCGGCTCGCGAACGCCGGCAGGTTGTGCGGCGTCACGAGTTCGAACGGAATCCACACGGTGGCGTTGGCCTGCTGGCCGCGCGCGAGTTTGAGCGCGGTCTCCACCGCATCGGCGCCTTGCGCGGCGCCGTTCTGGAACACGGTCACCTTCAGGTCGCCCGACTTCATCGACGCCAGCGCGTCCTGGGTCGCATCGACGCCCGCGACGATCATCGTCTTCGGAAACTTGCCCGCCGCCTTCAGCGACTGGATCGCGCCGAGCGCCATCTCATCGTTGTTCGAAACGATCGCGTCGAACTTGAGACCGGCCGAGAGCCAGTTGTTCATCAGGTCCGCCGCGTCCGTGCGCTGCCAGTTCGCCGAGCGCGAGTCGACGATCTTGATGCCGTCGCACGGCGGCTTCGCGATCACGTCCTTGATGTCCTGGGTGCGCTGGCGCGCGGCCTGGTTCGCGAGGTCGCCCATCATCACCAGGATGTTGCCCTTGCCGCCCATCTGCCGGCAGACTTCGGTCATCTCGAGCGTGCCCGAGTCCTTCTCGTTCGAGCCGACGAACGACACCTTCGGCGGCAGATTCTTGTCCGACGGCATGCGGTTCACGTAGACGAGCGGAATGCCGGCCGCGCTCGCAAGCTTCGTCATCTTCGGCGTCGCGTCGGTATCCACCGGGTTCACGATGATCGCGTCCACCTTCTGCGCGATGAAGTTCTGGATCTGGTTCAGCTGCTTGCCGACATCGTTCTGCGCGTCCTCGAACTGCAGGCTCACGCCCTTCTGCTTCGCGCCGTCAGCACTAATCGCGTTGCGCACGACGGTCAGGAAGTTGTCGTCGAACGCCGACATGCTCACGCCGATTTTTTCCGCATGCGCGGCAGGCGACATGGCCAGCACCACACCCGCGGCCAGGGACAGCAGAATCCGTTTCATGTTTCGTCTCCTCCTTGTTGAAAACGAGCCCGGTTGTCTCCTCCTGGGCTCATGGCAGGTCGCGCCCGGAATCAGGCGAGCCCGGTTCGAATGAAGTCCATGCTGGCGCGCAGCCGCGCTTCGATATCAGCGGCTGCGCCGATTTCCTCGGCGAATGGTTCGAACGAGAACGCGCCGCGATAGCCGCGCGAAAGCAGCGTCCGCAGTTGCCAGAGATTGCCGAGACGGTCCGCCGATCCCACCAGCACGCGATGTCCGTCGCGCATGCGTCCGACCGGCAGGTCGTCGTCTTCGACGCCCGAGATATGCACGAGTCCCGTCAGATCGGGAAAGAAGATGTCTTCGCCCGACAGGTGATGATGGAAGGTGTCGTGCACGAGCTTGAACACGCGTTCGCCGGCCGCGGCGTAGATGCCCTTCACCGCGTCGGACTTGCGGCGCAGCGCGCATTCCTCGAAGCCGAGCGGCTCGATCAGGCCGGTCAAGCCGCGCGCGGTCAGGATCGGCGCGAGCGCCCGCAGCGCCGTCACGAGATCCGCGTGCCGGTCGCCGGCGGTGCGGCGGTCGTCGAGCGAATTGGTCGGGCACAGCACCAGCGCGCGTGCGCCGCACCGCACCGCGTAGTCGGCGAGATCGATCGCTTCCTGCTCGCGCTCGGCGTTCCATTGCTCGAAGCGCTGCAGCGCGTTGATCGTCAGGATCTCGAGGCCGGCCTCGTCGGCTTGCGCACGGATCTCGCCGGCGGGCGTGCCGTCGCGCATTTCGATGCTGTCCAGGTCGTTGCGGATCTCGATCGTGCCGACGCCGAGCCGCCGGCACAGCGACACGTATTGCGCGAGCGGCAGACGCGGCGCGCTCATGCGGTTGAGAGAAAAGTGGAATGCGGAATTCGTCGTCATGGCTTTTGCCTGTGGGTGGAAGTGCGGGTCATGCAGCTTCAGTGCTGAATCAGTGCTGAACGCGTTGCGTGTGCGGCGCGTGGCCGTAGCGCCGTTCCATCTGGCACAGCCACGTATCGCGCAGCCAGTGCGCGCACGCCACGTTGTCGCTGAGCGCGTCGCGACCGGCATCGCCGCGACGGCCAGCCGGCGACGCGAACGCGCAGGTGATCTGGCGCAGCCGCGGCCGCAGCTCGTTCGCCTGCCAGCGGATCAGTTGGCGCAGCTCGCGTTTCCAGCCCTCCGCGCGGGTCACCGCCCACAGTTGCGGCGTCACGTGCGCGTCGCCGCGCAGGCTTCGCGATGCCGGCGTGTCGATGCGTGCCCGGCGCGCCGCTCGCGTCGGAACGCCGCGCGTTCGCACGTGATAGACCCAGCCGCGATCGATCCAGTCGGCGTGCAGCGCGCTCGAAGCGTCGCGTTGCGCATCGGCGTGATTCGGGTGGGTATTGGCCTCGGTATTTGCCTGGATATGCGTCTGGACGTCGCTACAGGGAAGATCGGCATGGTCGACCGTGACGCGAAACGGGAAGCCGGCGCGCGCGATCCGTTCGCCGAGCCGCGCGACACGCGTGCGGTCGCGCCGGGACACGGAGCACGCATCGAGGCTCGGCACGCAGCCGACCCGATCGCCCCACTCGCACAGTCGCAGATAGAACGCGACGACGTCGTCGTCCGACAGCGGCTCGGCGCCGTTCGCCTGAGCAGGCAGGCGCAGATTCAGCACCTTGCTGCCTACGCGCGACGCGGCGTCGATCACGTCCTTCGCCAGCGCCTCGTCGCGGCCGATGCCCCACGTGCCGTCGATCACACGCACCGGCAATGCATAGCGATCGACCAGATCGAAGTACGGCCTCAGATCACCGCCGGCCGTGGCCTGCGTTTCGACGAAATCGAACACGCCGGCCTCCGCGGCCATGCGAAAGCGCTCGACCTGCCGCGCGCCGCGCGACCCTGCGCCACGCGGCTGGCCGCCAATGTCGACGCCGATGTACATCGGTTCCGCCATGGGACTGTCTCCTGTCTTGTGCTTCGGCCGCGGGTCGAGGCCCGTTGCCGCCGGCTGCTGTCGCGTTCGGGGGAACCCCTCTGGCGACGCGCCGATTGGTGTCCAATGTAGAAACCGGGCGGCTGGCTGGCACGTGCTTTTTTGCAGATAAATCGGCAGAATGGATGCCGATTTATCGGCAACCGCAAAGGACGCTCATGGCTCAGCAACCGTCACCGTCGCGCCGCAAGCGTTCGGCGCGCTTCGTCGAGATCGCCGAGGAAGCGGGGGTGTGCACGGCAACGGTGGACCGCGTGCTCAACGAGCGCGGCAGCGTGTCCGCAACGACGCGCGCGAAGGTCGTGGACGCGGCGCGGCGGCTCGGTGTGCCGCGTCTGTTGCCGGAGGTGCGGCACGGTCTCGTGCATCTCGACATCGTGCTGCCGAGAAACAGCACGCCGTTTCACCGGCGTCTCGCGCTCGCGCTGCAGCGCTCGGTCCAGATGCTCGACCGGCGCGTGATCGTGCATCGCAGCGCGGTGCCGGAAGACGACGAGACGCTGATCCTCGATGCGATCCTGCATCCGCCCTACCGCCGGCATGGCCTGATCATCACCGCGCACGACACGCCGCCGGTGCGCGCGGCGCTTGCCAGCATCATCGCGGCGGGCGAGCCGGTGGTCACGCTCGCAACGGATATCGGCGGGATCGAACGCGTGCATTACGCGGGCATCGACAACTACCGTGCGGGACGTTCGGCGGGTCACTTCATCGGACGGATGGCGCACGGGCCGGGCCGCGTGATCGTGATCTGCAACGCGTTGCAGTACCGCTCGCACGTGGACCGCACGCGCGGTTGCCGCGACGCGATAGCGGAACGCTTTCCCGCGCTCCACTGCAATCCGGTGAGCGTGGAGACGCATGACGATCCGGACCAGTGCTATCTCGCGGTCGCGCGGGCGCTGCAGGAGCACGGCGACGTGGTCGGGCTATACAACAGCGGCGCGGGTTCGATCGGCATCGACGCCGCGCTGCGCAAGTTCGGCGCGGCGGGCAACATCGTGTGGGTGGGACACGAGATGTCCGATGAACACCGGCGCTATCTCGAGGAAGGCACGATGGACGTCGCGATCGACCAGGACCCCGACGGCCAGGCGATCTCGGCATTGCAGCACCTGCTGCGCGCCTGCGGCGTGGTCGACGAAGCGCCGCCCGGCGAGGCGAACGAGTTCAGGCTGTATATGTCGGAGAATCTGCGGCGCAGTCCGTATTTGCCATGACGCACAACATGGCGTGCGCGGCAGCGACGCTGGGCACGCGGCAGGATCGAATGCGAACGCATCCAACCCATTCTCAGCGGAGCCAGAATGATTGACCATACCGGCGTGGCAGTGAGCGACTATTCGAGGAGTCTTGCGTTCTATACGGCGGCGCTAGGTGCCATCGGCATCGTCAAGCTGATGGAAATTCCCGCTAGCGTAACGGGTCACGCGGATACGGCAGGCTTCGGGCCGCCAGGAAAGCCCGAATTCTGGATCAGCGAGGGCACGCCGAACCGGCCTCCCGTTCACATTGCATTTCGGGTGGATAGCCGGGCGGCAGTCGACGCTTTCTACCAGGCTGCAATTGCCGCGGGTGGGCGTGACAACGGTGCTCCGGGAATCCGCGCGCATTATCACCCGGACTACTATGGCGCCTTCGTGCTGGATCCTGATGGCCACAACATCGAAGCGGTCTGTCGCCAGCCGGCCTGACACGCACACACGAGACAAGGCTGATGCCTATGGCAGAGGAACGCCCCAGACGGCCGTGACGTTTCCGCCCAGGCGCCATTCGTCGAACGGCCTGCGTGGCGCGATGATCGCCGCCAGACGGTCGTCCCTGAACCGCGCATAGTACGGTTCGACCCAGCACAATTCATCGCGGAAAGTCCACGGAAAGAGTTCCTGCTTGATCGGCGTGATCTTCGTGAAACTCGCTGGATCCTCCACAGCGTCGATCACCAGCCTGGCGAGACGACCGATCGCGCCGCCGTTCTCCCGATACAGATCGATATTGCGCCTGTGCGCCAGTTCCGCCGCTAACACCAGTGGAATCAGCGCAAACGTGTGATAGTGCAGCGCCCGGTTTCCGCGCTTCACCTCCCGGGCGAGTGAGCCGTCCGGCTGAATGTCGCGAATGCCCTCGCGAATACGCAGGAGACCTGAATCGAAGAGGCTCGAATTGCCGGTCACGGTGCCGGTCGCGATCAGATCAAGGCCTGCCCAGTAGACGAGATTGTTATGCAGACGGTTGATCGCTTCCGCATCGCGCGTCGCGCTGGCGATTCGTTCGAGCCATGGATCGATCGCCGCGAAGCGGGCGCGGTTTTCGTCACGGAAAGCCTGCGGCATACGCAGGATCACCATGGCGAAGTCCGTTCCTGCCCAAGAACGCTCGTAGTAGCCCTGATAGCCGGAAATGTGCCCCATCAATGCGTCGTCCCGCGCCCAGGCATCCAGCAGGTTCAACGCACACGTCCAGTCACCTTTGTCGGCCGCCGCATTGAGTCGCGATACGAAGTTGCGCATCGGCTTGACCGCCTCGGCGTAGCCCGAGGCGTCGTCATAGTAGCCGGGAGGATCGATGGTCTGGACGGACGCCGGTATATCGCAGGCGCGCGCCGAAGGTGCGGTCGCAACCATCGCGATCGCGGCGAGTACGGCGGCAGGCAGCATTCGAGCTGACTTCGAGCACATTCGGACCTCAAGGGGAACGTTGACAGCGAAAAGCGACTCAGTATGGGTCTTCGACGGCTGCCGATCGACCAGGCACGCCGAGCCCGCCCAGCGACTGGAACAGCGCGGCGGTATCGGCCAGGCGGTCGGCCTGCGCGCGGACCCGGTCGAGCGCCGTCTGCAATGCCTGCCGCTGACTGTCGAGCAGTTTGAACTGGCTGACGCCGCCAGCGGTGTACTGCTTTTGCGCGATCGCAAGGCTCATCCCGGCCTCGCGCGCGGCCTCGTCGCGGGCGCGCAGTTCATGTGCGTCGTCCTGCAGCGCGCGCAGTGTATCCGCGACCTGCTGCAACGCCTGCAGCACGGTTTGCTGGTACCCGGCAAGCGCCGCATCGTAAGCGGCCTGCGCAGCGCGCCGCTTCGCGCGCAGTTCCCCGCCGCGGAAGATGGGTTGCGTGAGCGTCAGGCCCGCATTCCAGATGTTCAGGCCATCCACGATATCCGCGACGCGCGTACGCTCGGACCCGATGCCGGCCGAGAGCGCGAATTGCGGGTACAGGTTTGCGGTTGCGACGCCGACGTTCGCGCTCGCCTGATGCAGCAGCGCTTCGGACGCACGGATGTCGGGGCGTTCGCGGGCAAGCGTCGAAGGCAGCGTCAGCGGCAACGTACTGGGCAACTGCAGCGCATCGAGCGTGATGTCGTCGAAATCGGCTTTCGTCGGCGCGATGCCGAGCAGGATCGCCAGCTGATGATCGGCTTGCGCGAGCTGGGTCGCAAGCGGCGGCAGCGACGCGCGCGTTTGCGCAAGCAGCGAGCGCTGGTTGTGCACGTCGACCTGCGCGACGCCACCCGCCTCGAGCTGCGCTTCGCGGATCGCCAGCTGCTGCGCCTGGGCGTCGGCGAGGCGTTGCGTGAGTGCGATCTGCTGTCGCAGCGACGCGCGCCGGATCGCGGTAGCGACGACGTTGCCGGCTAGTGTCAGCCGCGCTGCGTCGAGCTCGAATTCCTGATAGTCGACCTGCGCCATCAGCGCTTCCAGTGCGCGCCGGTTGCCGCCGAACAGATCGAGCGCATAAGACACGCTGACCGACGCATCGTAGAGCGTGAACGGTCCCGGCGATGGCAGGCTGCTCAGGCCGAACGCGCCAAGGTCGACTTGCTGCCGCGTGCCCGACAGCGAAGCATCGATGGCCGGCCACTGCGTGGCGCCGGCCTCGGCTGCGTAGTTCTCGCGCGCCTCGACGAGCGTGGCGCGCGCCTGCGCGAGCGTCGGGCTTTGCTTCAGCGCCGTGTCGACGAGGCGATTCAATGCATCGGACTGAAACCGCGTCCACCAGGTCGGCAGTGCATGCGCCGCCGTGACGAAGGTTTGCGAGGTGCCGGCGGCGCCGCTCGCGGCCCCGGTCGCGGCGGGCTGGGCTTCGCGCGTATAAGACGGCGAATCCGGCGCCGCCGGCGCATGAAAATCCGGGCCGACGGTGCAACCGCAGAGCGCGAGCGCCAGCAGAAACGCCAGTGGCTTCATCGGACGGTTTCTCCTAATCGAGCGTGCGCCGATAGAATCGCAACGCAATGCCCATGACGACGACCGTGAACAGTGCGAGCGGCCACACCGATGGCCACAGGTCCGCCCAGCCGTTGCCCTTGAGCAGGATGCCGCGCACCAGCCGGTTGAAATACGTAAGCGGCAGCAGATTGCCGATGAACCGCGCCCACGCCGGCATGCCCGCAAACGGAAACATGAAGCCGGATAGCAGCAGGCTCGGCAGGAAATAGAAGAAGGTCAGCTGCATCGCCTGCAGCTGGTTCTGCGCGAGCGACGAGAGCGTGATGCCGACGACCAGGTTCGCCGCGATGAAAAGCAGCGCGGCCAGATAGATCGACAGCAGGCTGCCCTCGAACGGCACGTGAAAGACATAGCGCGCCGCGGCGAGAATGATCGACGACTGCACGAAGCCGATGGCCACATAAGGCACGATCTTGCCGGTCATGACCTCCACCGGCAGCACGGGCGTGGCGAGCAGATTTTCCATGGTGCCGCGCTCGCGTTCGCGCGTGATCGCGAGGCCCGTCATCATCACCATCGTCATCGTCAGGATCACACCCATCAGGCCGGGCACGATGTTGTACTGGGTGATCGCCTCGGGATTGTAGAGGCTATGCACCTGCACGCCGAACGCGGCGGGGCCGCCGTTCAGATGCGCGAGCGGCCCGGTAAGATCCTTGTCCGCCACCGGCTGCACGAGAGCGGGCAGCGCGGCGAGCGCGGTGCTGGTCGCCGTCGGGTCCGTCGCATCCGCTTCGACCAGCAGCGAAGGACGTTCGCCGCGCAGCAGCGCTCGCGAGAAATCGACGGGCACGTTCAGCACGAACTGCACGCGGCCCTGCGCGAGCGCACGTCGCCCCGCCTCCTCGTCAGGCAGCGTCTCGACTACGTCGAAGTAACCTGAGTTCTCCATCGCCGCGACGAAGCTGCGCGCGAACGGGCTTTGATCGCCCATGATGACCGCTGTGGGCAGATGCTTCGGGTCGGTATTGATCGCATAGCCGAACAGCGTGAGCTGGACGATGGGCAACCCGACGATCATCGCGAACGTGATGCGGTCGCGATGCAGCTGGAGGAACTCCTTGAGCACGATGCTCCACCAGCGCGACCAGGAGAACAGCACACGCGTCGTCATGAAGGTGCCCCGTAGTCGTCGGCCGAGTGACTCATCAGATAGATGAACACGTCTTCGAGTCCCGTTTCGATCGGCTCCACGCGCAGGTGTCTGCCTTCGGCCGCCTGCCTGACGGCGGCCTCGAGCGCAGCGTGATCGCGGCCGCTCGCGTGCAGCGCGGAGCCGAATACGACGGTCTGATCGACGCCTGGCAACGCGCGCAGCCGCTCCGACAGTTCGGTCAACCGTTCGCCATGGATCGACCAGGTGGCGAGCGCCTGCGATTCGATCACCTGCTGCGCGGTGCCTTGCGCAAGCAGCTTGCCGTACGCGATGTAGGCGAGCTTGTGGCAGCGCTCCGCCTCATCCATGTAGTGCGTGCTGACCAGCACCGAGATGCCGCGCGACGCCAGCCGGTGCAGCTCCTCCCAGAAGTCGCGGCGTGCGGTGGGGTCGACGCCGGCGGTCGGTTCGTCGAGCAGCAGCAGCTTCGGTTCGTGCAGCATGCAGGCGGCGAGCGCGAGCCGCTGCTTCCAGCCGCCGGACAGTTCGCCCGTCAGCTGTCTGGCGCGACTTTGCAGACCGAGCGATTCGAGTGCGCGCTCGACGACCTCGCGCCGGTTGCGCATCTGGTAGATGCGCGCGACGAAGTCGAGATTCTCGCGGATCGTCAGGTCTTCCCAGAACGAAAAGCGTTGCGTCATGTAGCCGACGTTGCGCTTGATCTGCGCGCTGTCGCGAACGATGTCGTAGCCGAGGCAGGTGCCGGTGCCCGAGTCCGGCTTGAGCAGGCCGCACATCAGTCGGATTGAGGTCGTCTTGCCGCTGCCGTTCGGCCCGAGAAAACCGAAGATTTCGCCGGGCGCCACCTGCAGCGACACGTCGTTCACGACGTGCTTGTCGCCGAAGTGCTTGTTGAGCTTGCGCACGTCGATCGCGTTTTGCGGCGCGGGCGAGTTCATTGCAGCGTGACCTCGACCGGCTGGCCCGGATGCAGTTTCGGCGCATCGGCGACGGACGGATGCGCTTCGACCAGGAACACGAGCTTCGCGCGGCTCTCGTTGCTGTAGATGACGGGCGGCGTGTATTCCGCTGTGCTCGAGATGTAGGTGATTTTCGCAGGTACGTCCGCCGCGCAGCCGTCGCAGTGGATCGTCAGCGAACGGCCCGGCGCGAGCCGCCCGACGACCGTCTCCGGTACGAAGAAGCGGACCTTGATGTTCCGCGGCGGCAGCATTTGCACGACCGGGTTGCCCGCCTGCACCCATTCGCCGATGCGATACAGCGTGTCGTACACGAGTCCGCGATCCGGCGCGCTCACGTGCGTCTGGTCGAGCTTCCACTGGGCTTGCGCGACGGCCGCCTGCGCGGCTTCGACCTGCGCGGCCTGCGCCGCGATCTGCTGCGTGCGGTTCGGCAACCGGTCGACGTCGAGCTGGTGCATCCATTGCCGCACCTGGGCCGCGTCGGCATTCGCGTTCTGCCGGGAATCGTCGAGCTGCCCTTTCGGGATGCCGCCCGCCCGGTATTGCGCTTCGTCGCGAACCAGCTGCAGGTCGGCCTTGCGCGAACTGGCGACGGCCTGCGCGAGCTGCGCCTGCGTCACAGCCACTTCCGGCGGCCGCTTGCCGGTCCGGATGTCGGCCAGCTGCGCGCGCGCCGCGTCGAGCTGCTGCTGCGCCTGTTGCAGCGCGGCGGCCTCGTCGACGGGGTCCAGCGCGAACATGGGTGTGTTCGAGTCGACCGTTTGCCCGCGCGCGACCGACAGCTCGGTGAGCTTGCCGGACTGCGAGGAGCCGAGGTAGACGAACTCCCCTTCGACATAGCCCTGGAACGTGCGGTCGTCGTGATGCGCGCAGCCGGCGCAAAGCGCCGCGGCCGGCAGCAGGCGTAGAGCGGCGGGCACACGGCCGTGCGAACGGGGAGCGCAGTTCATGGCTTCTTCCGCGAAGGCGTTCGGCGCCGCGAGGCTGCCGGTCTGGCCCGCGGCCGCATGCCGCCGGTCAGCAACGCGATGACATGCTGGCGCAGCGTGTCCCGGTCGAGCGCCGGCAGGCCTCCCCGGCCTTGCCAGACGGCCGCGGTCGCGAACGGCAACATCACGAGCCCGAGAATCGAGTTGAACAGCAGCATCGGGTCGAGCTGCGGGCTGACCGTGCCGTCCCGCTGCGCCTGCGCAACGCGAGCGCCGAACCGGTGAAGCGTGTCGAACGGCAGGCGCTGGATCATCCGCTCCCGCAGCAGACCGCCTTCGCCGACGACTTCCCGCAACCACAGCGCCGGCAGCCAGGGCAGGCGTTCGATCACGTCGAGCAACCGTTCCACGAACTGCTCGACGAGCGCGAACGGATCGGCTTCGGCATCGTCTTGCGCGGGACTCCAGACGAATGCCGCAGCGCGCGCGAGGCGTTCCTCGGCCACCGCGTCGAGCAGCGACTCGCGGTTGGTGAAGTAGTAGTGGACCAGCGCCGAGGCCACGCCGGCAGCCGATGCGATCTGCCCGACCGTCGTCGCGGCGATGCCGTGCCGCGAAAAAAGCTGTGTGGCCGTGTCGAGCAGATGCTCGCGCGGATCGATGTCATCGCTCGCCGGGCGACGGCCCAGCGGCTTTCGGGGAGCGCGTTTCGTGACCATAGGTGCAGTTTAATTGGCCAATCAGTTAATTGCAAAAAAGAATGCGCCGCTTTTCGGTCAGGTTGTGAGCTGTGGGATGATCTGCGCCATGAACCGATCGATGAAGCCCGGCCGCAGGATCTTCTCGCTGGCGAGTGCCGCGCTGCTCCTGCTCGCTGCTTTCGCGTGTCGGAGCGTTCCGTGTCAGGCGGCGGAGCCGGCCGTACTGCATCTGACCCGGGCGGAGGCGCTGGAAGAGGTGCCTGGATCGCGCATGCCGGTCGACGAAACCGTCGACGACGCGCAACTCGCCGGTATCTGGAAGCCGGTCACGCTGCCACTGGTGTTGAAGAACCCCGAAACATCAGGGCAACGAACCACGTGGATACGCGTGCACGTCGATGCACCGCCCGGGATGCGCGGGCCGACCAGGTTCTACCTGATCTCGTGGCTGGCTCCGGGCAATCTCGCGGTTTACGGCGACGGACACCTGCTCTACCGTTCGCCCGGCACGCCGGTCTGGAATCTGTTCACCCATCCGGCGGTCGTGTTTCCGCTGAGCAGCGGCGACGACGGTGCACCGCCCCGCACGTTGCTGTTTCGCCTGGACCGGGCGTCCGGCCAGAACGCCGCACTCTCGTCGTTCTACGTCGGCGACGCCGCGACCGTGGAGTCGATGGCGGCACGTCGCGACTTCATCGTGAACCAGCTGCCGTTCATGTTGAGTGCGGGCTTCGTGCTGGTCGGCATTTTTGCGCTGGGCGTCTGGGTGTTCCGCCGCAACTATCCGGGACATCTGCTCTTCATGATCTCGGTGACGAGCATGACGCGCCGCTGGCACTTCCAGCTGGCTCCGGCAAGGCTGCCGATCCCCGACGCCTGGTTTGTCTGGCTGACCTTGAACGCGCTGCTGTGGCAGGTGATCGCGACGCATATGCTGCTGAGCTTCCTGCACGGTCAGCAGCGACCCCGGCTCACGCGCGGTCTTGTGGCCATCGGGATCGCGATCGCCCTCGTGACCCTGCCCGTCAACACACTGCCGCTTTCGGTCCTGCTGCGCGCACGCCTGGCAGCGCAGTTCCTGATCATCCTGATCGCGCTGACGACACTCGTGCTGGGCAGCTGGAGCGCCTGGCGCACGAGCTCCCCGGACGCCATGCTGCTGGCCGGTGCCTTTGGACTGACATTCTGCGCCGGCGTCCACGACTATTTCTCGCTGCTCTACATGACGAACCCGGAAGGCATCTACATGACCGGGAATGCGACGCTGGTCTACGTGCTGACCTGTATTTTCCTGCTGTTCCGCCGCTACGTGCGCGTGCTGGCTGAAGTAGAAACGGTCAACGTCACGCTGGAAAAACGCGTACAGGCGCGCGAGGCCGAATTGCTGGAAAGCCATGCCCGTCTGCGCGAGATCGAGCACGAACAGACCCTGAGCAATGAGCGCCAGCGATTGATGCAGGACATGCACGACGGACTGGGTTCGTCGCTCGCCAGCGCGTTGTGCGTCGTCACGAGCGGAAGGGGAACTGACGAGGAACTCGAGGAAGTCATTCGCGGCTGCATCGACGATCTGAAACTGACCATCGACTCGCTCGAGCCGGTCGACGCCAATCTGTTGCTGTTGCTGGCGACCTTGCGCTACCGGTTCGACCCGCGCCTGAGGAGCGCGGGCATCGTCATGCGCTGGAACGTGGACGACGTGCCCGCGCTCGAGTGGCTCAATCCGCCCAGCGCGCTGCACATTCTGCGCATCCTTCAGGAAGCGTTCAGCAACATCCTCAAACATACGCAGGCGACGGAAATACGTGTCACCACGGGCGCCAACGCGCTCTGGGCGTGGGTGACAGTCGAGGACAACGGCCCGGGATTCGATGTCGCCGGTGCCACCCAGGCGGGCGGCCGGGGACTCGCGAACCAGCGGCGACGGGCTGCGGCGTTGTTCGGGGCGATCCGCCTGGAATCGTCGTCGACCGGCACGCAACTGACCTTGCTGTTGCCGGTCAGTCCGCAGCCAGGCCGGGTCCCGCCAATTTCGGCGTAGGCAGACCTAGACGACATTCACCGGCGCTCCACCGACGAACCGCTCGATGTTGTCGATCAGTTGATCGGCAAGCGTCTGCTGCGCTTCGTCCGATGCCCACGCCACGTGCGGCGTGAGGATCACGTTCGGCCGCCCTGCGATGCGCATCAGCGGGCTGTCCGGCTGCGGCGGTTCGCCGTCGCAGACATCGAAGCCCGCGCCGCTCACGAGCCCTTCGTCGAGCGCACAGACGAGCGCGGCCTCGTCGACCAGACCGCCGCGCGCCGTGTTGACGATCAACGGCTTCTTCTTCATCGCGCGGAACTCGGGCATCGCGAGCATGTTGCGCGTCGCGGGCGTGAGCGGGCTGTGGATCGTGATCACGTCGCTCGTCGCGAGCACCTCGGACCATAGCGTATACAGCGGTCCCAACCCTTCCCTGCCCTTGTGCGCCGCGAACATCGGCACCATGCCGAATGCCTTGCCGATCTCCGCGACGCGCTGACCCAGCACGCCTTCGCCGATGATCCCGAGCCGTGCGCCGCCCAGGTCGCGAATCGGGTGATCGAAAAAGCAGAACTGGCCGGACTTCTGCCAGACGCCATCCAGCACGTCCTGCCGGTACGCGATCAGATTGCGCCGCAGCGCGAGCATCAGCGCGAACGTATGCTCGGGCACCGTGTTGACCGCATAGCCGCGAATGTTCGAAATCACGATGCCCAGCCGGCGACAGGCGTCCTTGTCCACGCAATCGGTGCCGGTCGCGGCCACCGCGACGAGCTTCAGGTCAGGCAGGCGCTCCAGCACGTCCTTCGTGAGCGGCACCTTGTTGGTGATCGCGATCGACGCGCCCGCCAGCCGTGCGGCGACTTCGTCGGGCGCAGTGCGGTCGTGCTCGACGAACTCGTGCGCAAAGCGCGGCTCGCGCAACCTGATCTGCGGCGCGAGCGTCGCGCGGTCCAGAAAAACGATCTTCCGCATCATGCCTGTTCCTCGAGGTTCGGTTCGACTTCATTCGCGAGATGGCGCTTGGCCTCGGCCACGACGTGGACCGCGGTAATGCCGAAGTGCTCAAACAGCACGTCGGCCGGTCCGGATGCGCCGAACGTCTTCATGCCGACGAAGCCGCCGCGCTCGCCGAGATACTGGTCCCAGCCGAAGCGCACCGCCGCCTCCACCGCGACGCGCACGGTGCCCGGCCCCAGCACGGCCGCGCGATAGTTCGCGTCCGCCGCGTCGAACAGCGCGCAGCATGGCATCGAGACGACCGCCGTCGGCACGCCTTCGGCCTGCAGACGTTCGCGCGCGTCGAGCGCGATGGCGACCTCGGAGCCGGTTGCGAGCAGCGTGACGCGGCGCTTGCCGCCTTCGGCTTCGGCCAGCACGTACGCGCCGCGGCGCGACAGGTTCTCCGCGACGTGCACGCGGCGCACCGGCGGCAACGCCTGGCGCGCGAACACCATCGTGCTCGGTCCGTCGCGACGTTCGAGTGCGATCTCCCAGCACTCGGCCGCCTCGACCGCATCCGCGGGACGCATCACGTGCATGTTCGGCATCGCGCGCAGCGACGCGAGGATCTCGACCGGCTGGTGCGTCGGTCCGTTTCTGCCAAGGCCGATCGAGTCGTGGCTGAACACGAACTTGACTGGCAGGCCCATCAGCGCGGCCATCCGCATCGCGGGCCGTTCGTAGTCGGAGAACGCGAGGTAGGTGACGCAGGTCGCGATCACGCCGCCGTGCGCGGCCATGCCGTTCGCCATCGCGCCCATCACGTGCTCGCGCACGCCGCAATGCACGTAGGCGCCGCTGCGGTCTTCCGCGGTGAACGCGGACAGGTGGCGCTTGTGGCTCGTCGGCGCTTCGAGATCGGCGCAGCCCACCATCCGCTCCGGCAGGACCGGCACGAGCAGGTCGTTGATTTCACCCGACACCATGATGCCCTGCCGCGCTTCACCGCTTTCCGCCGCGCGGCGCCGGTAGTCTTCCAGCGCGGCGCGCCATCCGTCGGGCAAGCGCCCGGCCCGCACGCGTGCGAATTCGGCACGCGCTTCATCCGGCAACGCGGCGACGCGCGCCTGCCACGCGCGGTACGCGTCCGCGCTGCGCTGCCCCGCGCGGCGCCACGCCGAAAGAATCTCGTCGGGTATCTCGAACGGCGCATGCGGCCATGCGAGCAACGCGCGCGCCGCGTCGGCATCGGTCTCGAACAGCTTGCCGCTGTGACCGCCGCGCTGCCCCTGCAACCGTGCGATGCCGCGCCCGATGATCGTGCGGCACGCGATCAACGACGGGCGCGCATCCTTGCGCGCGAGATCGAGCGCCGCGGATACGGCGTCGATATCGTGGCCGTCGACGTCGAGCACGTGCCAGCCCGCGACGCGAAAGCGCTCGCGCACGTCCTCGCTGATCGACAGGTCGGTGCTGCCGTCGTCGG
The DNA here is from genome assembly GCF_003443895.1 of Paraburkholderia phosphatilytica. Lineage (GTDB taxonomy): Bacteria > Pseudomonadota > Gammaproteobacteria > Burkholderiales > Burkholderiaceae > Paraburkholderia > Paraburkholderia phosphatilytica. The sequence goes on from NZ_QQOA01000066.1 coordinate 19,768, forward strand.
TGATGCGGTTGTCGTCCCAGCACAGGATCAGCTTGCCGAGGCGCAGATGGCCCGCGAGCGAGATCATTTCCTGGCCGACGCCTTCCTGCAGGCAGCCATCGCCGACGAACGCATACGTGTAGTGATCGACGATGCCGCTGCCGAACTTCGCATTCAGGAATGCTTCGGCCACCGCCATCCCGAATGCGTTCGCGATGCCCTGGCCGAGCGGACCGGTCGTCACTTCGATGCCGGCGGCCGGGTCGTATTCGGGATGTCCCATGCAGTGCGAGCCGAACTCGCGGAACGTCCTGATCTGGTCGAGGCCGATGCGCGCATAGCCGGTCAGATAGAGCAGCGAATACAGCAGCATCGAGCCATGGCCGTTCGACAGCACGAAGCGGTCGCGGTCGGGCCATTCGGGATCGGCCGGATTGAACTTCAGGTGTCGCGTGAACAGCGCCGTCGCGATCTCGGCCATGCCGAGCGGCACACCCTGGTGTCCTTCGCCCGCGCGCAGGATCGCGTCGATCGACAGGAAACGGATGGCGTTCGCGAGCGGCTGCGCATCGAGGTTAGACATGGCAAAAGGCTCCTTGCGCGCCGGGTTCTTTGAGAACGCGGCGCCAGTATCGGCGGCGGGGGAATGATGTCGCGCGCCGCCGCAGTGGTGACGCGCGCTTACGCGAAGTCAGGGATGCAGGAAGCCGGTCGAGATCCACGGCACCGCGGCGACCACGACGAGACCGATCACGAGCGCGACCATGTAGCCGAGGATCGGCTTCATCCCGAGATCGGGATGGATGCGGCTGACGGCGCACGCCGAGTAGTAGCCGACGCCGAACGGCGGCGCGAACAGGCCGACGCCCATCGAAAGAATCACGACCATCGCGTAGTGGATGTCGCTGATGCCTAGCTGCTTCGCGATCGGGAACATCAGTGGTCCGAACAGTACGATCGCCGGAATGCCCTCCAGTACACTGCCGAGTACGATGAACACTACGATCGACGCGGCGATGAACGTCGCGGCGCCGCCCGGCAGGCTCGCGAGCGTATCGGCCAGCTCACCGGAGAAGCCCGACTGCGTGAGCGCCCAGGCCATACCCGTCGCCGCGCCGATGATCAGCAGGATCGCGCCCGACAGCGACGCGGTATCGATCAGCATCGGCTTCAGGCGCGACCACTCGAAACGCCGGTAGATGAGCAGACCCGCGAGCACCGTGTACGCAATGCCGATCGTCGAGACCTCGGTGGCCGTCGCGATGCCGCGGATCACCGCGGCGCGGATCACGAACGGCAACGCGAGCGCCGGCAACGCGACGACCAGCTTGCGCAGGATTTCCGGTGCCCTGGCGCGCTTCACGTGCGAGAGGTCTTCATGGCGATTGCGCCAGAAAACCAGCGCGCACAGCGTCACCGCGAGCACGATGCCCGGCAGCATGCCGCCCGTGAACAGCGCCGAGATCGATGCGCCCGTGACCGAGCCGAGCGTGATCAGCACGAGGCTCGGCGGGATCGTCTCGGTCTGCGCGCCGGTCGCGGCGAGCAGCGCGATGAGCTCGCCCGGCTTCGTGCCGCGCGCCTGCATCTCGGGAAACAGCACCGGCGCGACCGCCGCCATGTCGGCCGCTTTCGAACCCGAGATGCCCGACACCAGATACATCGCGCCGACCAGCACGTACGACAGGCCGCCGCGCACATGCCCGAGCAGGCTCGCGAGAAACGCGATCATCGCGGCGGCCATGCCTGTCATCTCGATCAACTGACCGAGAAACACGAAGAGCGGCACCGCGAGCAGGATCAGGTGCGACATGCCTTCGTCCATGCGGCCGACGACGACCGTCAGCGGCGTACTCGTGGTGAGCGCGAGATAGCCGAAGGTGGCGAGCGCGAACGAGAACGCGATCGGCACGCCCGACAGCACGCCCAGCGCGACGAGCCCGACGAAAAAGATCAGCAGGTTGTAGTTGCCGAGATTCTGCAGCAGCGGACCGAGCGCGACCAATGCGCAGCCGATCGCGAACACGGCAGCCAGCGCCGCGAGCACAAGCTTCCAGTTCGCCTCGCGGAACAGGCGCACGGCGACCACCAGCAGCATCAGTCCCGAGCCGACCGGAAACGCCGCCGCGCGCCACGAGTCCGACAGGCTGAGCGCGGGTGTCGTCACGACCGCGGCGTCCTGCGCGAACTGGATCGCGGGCCACATGACGAGCCCGAGGAACGCAAGCGGCACGGTAATCGCGATCATGTCGAGAAACGCGCGTACGCCGGGCGAACACATGCCCACGATCGCCGTCATCCGCATGTGCTCGCCGCGCCGCAACGCGACCACGGCGCCGAGCATCGCGAGCCACAGGAACAGGATCTCGGCGAGTTCGTCGGACCACACGAGCGGCGCGCGCAACACGTAGCGGCTCGTCACGCCGGCGAGCAGCACGACGATCTCGGCGACCACCAGCAGCGCGGCGGGAATTTCGACGAGCGGGCCGAGCGCGGCGTCGAGCGCGCACACGAAACGCCGCGGCGAATGATGCGGATAAGACAGCGTGACCATGGCTTGTCTATATGAACGCGTCCCGTTTGCAACAGTTTTCGTGTGTTTCGACAGACAGGATGGGCTGCATCTCTATATCCGGCCTTGCTGCAGCCGGTAATG
>NZ_QQOA01000067.1 GCF_003443895.1 Paraburkholderia phosphatilytica
AGACCGAGCTGTGTCATCGAGGAACTCCGTTAATTCGCGTTCTTCCAGGATAGGCCAACCAGACTTCAACGCCAGGACTTTTGCAGACCGTCCCTAGGTTCCGGTCTGGAACCTAGAGTTGGCGTCGACTCGCTCACGCTTACTCAATCGGCTACCTACAGATCTAAATATTCAGCCAGAGCCATATACGCCGCACCTAGTTCATGCTTTCCGTTCGGAGAAAGCATCGTTTGTAGACTTGCCCACATCGCATGTGATGTGCCGTGAAAGACCGACAGCGACACGTGGCCGTTGATCTTGCTAATCACCGCCTCTTGGAATTTCAACATCGTGGCGAGCATCTTCTGATCGCTCGGATCGCTCAAAGCCGCCCGCATCGCTTTTACATATCGATCATATCCACTCTGTTCCTGCTGCTCGTTCATCTCAGTTTTCTCCGGTTAGTACGCCGCGTGTTCGCTGCGTTGAAACCGGATTGGACGAAAAGCCAATGACGGCCGCAATACCAGGGCTTTCACCTGTGGTGCATAAACTACGCGCTAAAAACGCCCTCAAATTTTTCAAAACGCCGCGCGGACCCGTTTGAGGGCACTGGAGCACGCCAAAACAGGGGCTGCATAAGTCAGTGAACAAGTACAGCAATTTCGATTGAGCTACACTCAGCCGTGAAAATAAATTTAACGAGGAGAGAATGGCTGACATCAATGCGGCGTTGATCGGCCTGCTGGGTGTGATGGCAGGTGGCTACCTGAACAATTTCTTTGCGGAAGACTACCGGCGCTTCCGGGATAGCCAATCGCTGGCCGGAGCGCTCGCTGGTGAACTCGAATCACATGGAGACGCGGCGTTGCAGATTAAGAAAAGCCTTGAGTTGCTCATCGACGCGGCGTTGCCCAGGGATAGGATTAAGTTGCCAGTGGAGTGGCAGGAGCCTAACAGCCCGGTATTTGAAGCAAACGCCGGGCAGATCGGAATGCTCGGGCCTGATAGCGCAAAGGACGTTGCCTACGTGTATGAGCTAATCCGAACGTTCCGTAGTTCTATCGCGCTGATTTCTAAGTCTCACGCAGACATGGGACCAGAATGGATGATTTCTATGGCAAACGCTTGCGTGGAAGAGGTCGAACATTGCGAAAAGAGAGGGGGACCGCTTATTGAGAGGTTGCGACGTCACGCCAGCGAGACGTACTGGCGTCGTCCGTCCACCTTAAAACAGCTAATCGTCGCGACGATACTTGTCGGAGCGCTTTTGGCTGCTGCATGGGCGTCCGGTTCGTCATCCTCCCCCACCAACTGCACGACTGTCTTCGATCACGCGAAGGGCGTGCTGAGCACAGTCTGCAAGTAAGCAAGTTGATCCATAGAGGTTCCGCTCCAGAACTTATCGCCTATGGGGCGACTGCTGAATTTTTGATGTATTGCTTCGCCGCGACTGTCTGACGGCAACGGTTCCCCGCACTATCACCCGCAAAACGTGGACGTGTACTTCTCGGTGCCGTCCGACCGTACAATGGTCCAACGCGTGCTCAGATGCGGGGTCAACATGGCAAGCTTCAACGAAATCGGTTTCCTTTCCGACGAGCTTGCGGAGTGGAAGAAGAACGCGCACGACGCGTTCTCTGAAGCTTTTACGATAGCTCACCGGATGAACGAGATGGGCATGCGGATGCTCTGGGACTTGCCCACAGAAGAAATGACTGAGGTTCAGGTCTGGGCGGTTGCCGGTTACGGGCGAGCCATAGAATCCTTTCAAACGTGCATTTTGCTTGCCGAGCGCGGCGCGCTGGCTGAGGCTCGCGCGCTCGCGAGGCTGTGTACTGAGGCGGCAATCCTAACGGCCGGTCTGCTTAAGATAGACGGGACGCTGGCCGCTATGCACGCGGATGGCGCGAAACATAAGCTCAAACTTTGCAACCGGATGCTGGAGCTCAACGCCAGGATCGGCGATGAAAAGGCGCTCGCGCGCTTTGAGGCCGAAAAAGCGAAGGTGATTGCAGAGTTTGGAACCGATCCGAAGTCGTTGAACTATGACGCCCTTGCTCGCCAAGCTGGGCTCGAACTGCTGTATGAGCTTTCGTATCGACACCTATCCGGTAATGGGGCGCACGCTACCGTCGCCGCGCTGGAGCGGAACATGAGCGCGGATGAAGACGGATACATGAGCGGGTATCGTTTCGGACCCGACTATTCCGACATGCGCTCAACGCTGCAAGCGGCCAACGCCGCGATGATTCACCTAATCGGGATTGCCGTCGAGCACCTAGGGCTGAAAAGCTACGATGCGGAAACGCGCGACCTTGTTCTGCACTGGGAGGCTCTTAGGGAAGCGCTAGATGCGCCTGACTCAGCGCAGTTATAACGGTGACTTATGCGGGGATTTTGTGCGCCGCAGCGCTGACACTGCGCCGGGTGTGGCGCTCTAGGTTCTGCCGAAGAACCTCGCCGATGACGCAAGCAAAATGGAAAGGCCGCGTGCTAAACGGCCTTTCCATACAGCTTACTTTCATAGCGCGTTACTTGTCACCGGTCGGCTTTTGAAGAACCCAATGCGTTTCGCCTTTCGGCGTGGGCGGCATGACGTTGTTAATTCCGATGGAGCGCTGCTCCTTCGGGTTGCCAACGGGATGCCAAATCCCACCTTGCGGGCATTTTTGCCCTGTTTTTGCCTTCGTACCTGCAGGAAGTGCCATTTTAACAACTCCGAGTAAACCGCCACACAGCGGCCTCGGTAATTTGCGGGCAATCTGCAGAGGATCAAGGTCGTCTTTACCCAGGGTTTTCACCAAACAGCCTGCTGCGGCGCCGCATGCCGCCGCATGCCGCCCTCACTTCTGCGGAAGGCCCTGCATCCACATCATGCCCGCCAGCGCCCTGCGCTCCTGCTCTTCGTGCAGTTGCGCGATTCGGTCGTTGTGGCCGCCGTAATCGGTGGTCATGCTTTGCCGCCGATGCGTGGATAGCTCGGCCATGGCGCCGTGCCGCGCGAGCGGATCGTCTGAGCGTGCACCTTGGCCTGCGGACACTGATAGGAATGTCGCCGTGGGCTTGCTCGGTGCGGGCTGTGCGGTTGGTTGGGCCGTCTCTTCCGGCTGTGCCTCGGGCTTCACATCGGCCGCTGCGAAGAAGGTCGCGCCGGTGTCCTTCGGTGCCTGTTCGACCTTCTTGTCGCGCTTCGAAAATATGTTCATGTGACTAACTCCTTGTTTGTGCGACCTTCCCGGCCGCGATACGTGCGTCGCGCTCCGCCATGAATGCCTCTGCTTCGGGCGAACCCGGCTCTGGGTGACGCGGACTTGGTTCGTTCAAAATCAACATGCGAAGAGCACGCAACTCGTTGTCTGTGAGATCAACTGCGAACGTTTGCCAGCCCTTCCAGCCTTTGTACCAGCCGCAGTATCGATGACCGTCGTCCGATATGAACTCGCCCTCGTCAGCAGCGATCTCATCAAACACGCCGATGGACTTGTCGAGGAGCTGCGCAGCGAGAAAGCCGCAGACCCAATCGCCCCATACGGCTATCGCGCTGATGAGCCACGCATGTACCTCAAGTGCCGCGTCGTCGGTTAAGTGACGGATCAGGCTGTGCTTGTTGCGCGGGTCGTTGGCGTAAAACCGATTCCATCCGGTCGGATCAAACTGCGGCAGCGGGTCGTTGGCGTCCATGCTCGCGACCGCTTTGTAGAAGTCTTTGAAGGACCGTTCATCGCTCGCAGCGTGAAAGGCATCCTCATATACACGCCGCGCTACCTTCTCGCCAAACTGCTCGATGATCAACGCCAACTCTTCGGCCGTGGGCTTACGCGTCGCCATCAATGCACCCGTTCGCCTGCCGCCTTCTTCTCACGCGCGAGCCGCAGCACGTCTTCCCACGACATTTCGTTGCGGCGTGTACGGCCCTCGGCGTCGACCGTGGTGATGCCGAGCAGCACGTTCAGTTCCTTGATCGCGTTGAGCTTTGTGCTGCCCTTCTCCAGCGGATTTTCGACGAGTCGCAGCAGGTGCATGATGGCCGTGTTGGCGCTCCACTCGGTGGACGGGTTCATCGCCTCCAGTACGACCTTCTTGCGTGCGATGACGTACTCATCGGATTCCGCGAATCGGACCCATTGCGGTGCATCTTCGGGCCGGATGTGCACGCGCAATGCTGCTTCGAACGGGCTACAGCCGCGAACGATGTGGTCAACGTACTTGTCGTATGCGTTGCGCAGGTTCTCGTCCATCGAGTCGCGCAAGGTGGCGTATCGATCGTCCATACTATGGACTCCTAGCTTTAGTGTTCACTCGCGCGAATCGTATCGCCGCCCGGTGTACTTGGCTGCGGTCGACTGTGTTCACGAATAGAGGTTCTATCTTGGAACCAATAGCGCCTTTACCGGCGCAGGATTGCCGGGAGGTTCGATAGATTACCCTCGCGGCACCCCGCAAAAAGGGCGGAGCGCGAGGCCTCGAAGCGATAGGAGGCTCTAGGCGTGGTCGGCATTCTCGGACGTCTCCTAGTCTGCGTCGGGTCACGCCGATGGCGCGGAACACTCGTTTAACAGGCCGGATCATCGGGCGTCGCGTCGGCGTCTGCGCCGGGTTCGGTCGACGATTTCAGCCGCGTGTGCGACGGTGCGTGGAGATTTGCCGCGAACGCTGGGGCTGGCCGCGTGCTGTGGTCTGGTGAGGCTGCACGGCCTGAGTGCTCAAGCTGCTGGCCGCAGGACAGAAGCGCACGAAGTGCTGATGATCAAGCCTTGAGTGTGCCGCTGGGCAAGCGAGTTCTCCCGGCCTGAATTTCTCCCGCCAATTTCTCCCGGCCCTAGTCTGTTGATTTCTTTAGTAATTCTATTAATTTCGGGAGAAAGGGAGAAAGGGAGAAAGGAAAGCGGTAAGTCGCCGAAGACCGTGAAAAGGAAGGTCGCCCCCTTGTGCGGGAGATTTTAAATTTCTCCCTTCTCCCGCTTTCTGGATAAAACACATAAGATTCAAAGACTTAACTCCGGGAGAAATCGGCGGGAGTTCTCCCCGAAGTTCTCCCGCGCCCAGATAGAAACGCAAAGGGCCGCACGCGGCGACCCTCGGCAAATCGTCAACCTCCAGCAAGCATCATCAGAACCCTTCGCTCTCGATCTCGTCTTGGCTTTTGCCGTCATTCTTGTCAGGCGTCTCTTCCCGCAAATACAGTTGTACAAACGCCTTCACGAATTCCTCCCGGTCACCGTCCCCATCACGAAACGCGCCGAATTCCAGATCATCGAACACAAATGCGGTGACGTTCAGCACGCCGCCGCCAGCGCGCCCCTTCTTCGCCCCAACTGCTTTCATCTTCTTCGCGATTTGCTGCGGCGTGAGTACACGTTTTGTGATGTGTTCGTACGCGGTCTGAATGTCCTTCGTCAGCAGTCGAAGGCCACGAACCTTTTCACCATCAACGCGAATATCAGAGATGATGGCGTGATTCCTCACACAGCGATATACGACATGCGGAAAGTGCTCGTCCAGCGTCTTGTCACGGACCGTCCCTTGATCAGCATCCTTCTCTGCTTTGGAAAAGCGCTTCACCATCGAGGTCGTTGCGGCGACCACCTTTTTGTATCCGCCCTCATCGCGGTACTCCATCCAAATCTGACACGCCTTCATCATTAGCCAAAGCCGCTCGGCAAACACCTCGGGATCAAGACTCGCTTTTGCATCCGGTGCCCATCGCACAGAGCCGGTTGCGCCGGGAATCTCTCCGACGAAGATCGGGAACATGCGGCGTTCACCTTGCGACTCGTCGTTAGCATCAGTATCGTCGCTGTCTCGCCATAGCCCTTCGTACCGGTTTGCATCGGTAATGAAGATCCATTGACGTCGCCACGGACCGGAAAAGCCAAATTTCTGATCAAAGGTGTCGGTGGTATTCGTCGAGAACGATTTCCACTTCCGAAGGTCGATCTTGCCGAAGCCTGTCATCTCAGACATATTGGCGACAATCGATAGGCCGTAGATGTTTCGCAGGAATTCCTTCCGGTCGCTCACAGGGTCATACGGAACCGCATCGACGCCCGGATCAAACATAAGCGCGCGACACAACAGCGTCGAAAAGTACGACTTGCCGGCATCCTGCGGCCCAAACAGCGCCATCGTGATAGGAGCCAAGCAACCCGGCGACATAATGCGATTGAAAAGCGACAGGCACCAGTATTTCGAAAACAGTCGATTGTCGGGAGAGTCTACGCAATTGAAAGTCTGGATCAGGAACATCTCCATCCGATCCTCCAACGCGTCATCCGCGTCGATGACTACGTTCGCCAACCGGGCCTTGATGCGCTCCGAAATGTCATTGAACTTGTATGTCTTGGCCCAAACTTTGAGCTCTTTTATGAGCACTTCCGCCGACAGCCCTTTCAGCTTGGCGGCGCGTGCGGCCTCCATCAAGTCTCGCGCCGCCCATTCGTCGTCTACCACGGCACCTTGTTCGTCCACCAACATGCGGCGGGCTGTGTCGTAGTGGACGTCATCAATCGTACCGCCGACAAACAGCGCATCGAAGAAACGCTGCATATTGATCGAGGTGGGTGAAGGAAGCACCGGAATGGCCTGCCCCATCGCCTTCATGGCCGTCGCCTGCGCCGGAGTGATGTCCGGGTCGCGCCGAAGATCGATAAAGCTGATGAGGTCTGGCACCGCCAAGAGAGCTTTTGCGCGCTCGACAAGATTCTTGTGACCTTCGCGCTTCTCACGGAGCAGTCGCGCTTGACCTTCGGCAGCGGCCAAGGTTTGCTTCTTCCGCTCTTCCGCACGGCGCGCATTGACCTTCGCGCCGAACCCAACCGCGCCGAGCGTCAGCCCGTCTTCGTCGGTGGTGAAGCAAATGCCTTCAGTGTCGTAGCAGTCGTAGTATCCATCCTCGCGCAGCTTCGCTTTGGGGTACAAATCAAACACCCTAAGCCTCTGTTCCTGAACGGAATTTTCAACGTGGCTATTCTCTTCGACATTGGGCGCACCCATAATATCTTTACCTTCTGCATCGCCCGGATTTTTCTGGGACTTCTAAGCCCGCTCAGGATCGTCAGCCTAGCGGGCTTTCTTTCGTCTGCGCGTCGGGCTGCGGCGCGGACGTTACGACGGTCAATCGAATGACTTACGCGCCAACCTGGGGCGCTTCCTTCAACGGGCGGCGATTCGGTCGCATGCCGCTGTGACACGCGAGCGCGTCGGGCCGCTCCTCCATCGCGTGAATGACCGCACGACGCATAAATTCGCTCTGCGTCAGGCCCATTCTTTCAGCCGTTTCAATCACCTTCGCCCGGAGTTCGGACGAAGCGGTACAGAACAATTTCACGTCGCCTTTCATCGTGTTCTCCTCGCGTCGGGACGGCTAAAGTATCTACTTGCAGCCGGTGTCCGAGTTCACCACCGTCACGCCGCCTCACCCTGCGCGGCGCTGACCGGGTGCCGCCGCTTCCACTCGTCGGGGCCGATCTCCATCCACTCCCGAATCTCTTCGACCCGCCACAGGCGCAGCACCCCAGAAACGCGCAGCGGTTCGGGGAAACGGCCATCCTTGATCAGACGCCAAACGGTCACGTTCGAGAGGGTGATGACCGGGCGGATCATCGAGAAACGCACCATCCCCGTTTGCGGAAGCTTGTTAGTAGTACTAATTGAATTGTTATCCATTTGAAAGCTCCTGTTGATGCGAAACCACGTCGCGCAAAAACAAAAAGACCCGAGAAGCCGCAAAGCCGGAACGTCCGCTATCGAACGTCCTGACTCGTGCCCATCGGGTCTTTCGGGTGGGCCCTCCGTGTTAGCGGCCCGTTACTACCATTAAGTATTGTTAGCTTATCCGAGAAAATGTGAACACGCCGGAAGCCAAAGTGTAACAAATTGTTTCACGCAGCGCGGCGACGCTTCAGCCCGATCACGTCAGCGCCCGCCGCTAGCGAGTCGACCAAATCGGCGTAGTGCTGGAGGGCTTCGCGCCGCTCCTCGGCTAGCTCGTGATGGTGGTACGCGCTCGCAACGCCGCGCTCGCCATGCGCCAGCAGCAGTTCTACCACGTCACGCCGGAAACCGTGTTCGCGCAGGATCGTCGCCGCCGTGCCGCGAAGGCCGTGCGGCGTGAAGTTGCCCGGTACGCCTTCGAGCCTATCGAAGAAGTTCGTGACCGTCGAGACGTTCGGCGGGGTCTTGCGATGCGCGAACGTGGCGAACACATACTCACCGCCGCCCGTTAGCTCCTTCTGCTTCAGCAAGATCGTGACGGCCTGGCTCGGCAGGAACACGCGGTGCGGCTTGCGCATCTTCATCCGCTCTCCCGGAATCGTCCACGTGCCCTCGTCCAGGTCGAACTCCGTCCACTTCGCGGCGACGGCCTCACACTTCCGGCACATCGTCAGCGCGATGATCCGGGCACAAGCGACCGTCGAAGGGTACGTTGCGCTGTCGTCGTGCTTCGCGAGCGCGCGCCAGAACGTACCAAGCTCCGGTTCGCTTAGGTGTCGGTGGTGTGTCGAGGCCGGAACCTTCACCACGCCGCGCATCGCGTGGGCCGGGTTCGTCTCGACGCGAAGCTTGCGGATAGCGTGGTCGAAGATTTGCGCGATCAGTGCACGGACCTTCTCTGCCGTGACGGGCGTCTTGCGCAACCGCTCCATGATCTCCAGCACGTCGCGCGGCTTCACGTCGGTTAGCTGCTTCGTTCCGATGTGCGGCCACACGTGAAGGTCCAGGCGCGCGCGGAGCCGTTCGCGGTAGCCTTCGCTGGCGTCCCCCAGCTGCTCGACCAGGAAGACCTCCGAGAAGCGTCTAAACACTCCTTCGCTGGCCTCAGCGGCCCGTCGCTGGGCTTCCTTCTCCTCCTTCTTCGCTGCGGCCGGGTCATCGCCGTTCGCCAGCTTCGTGCGTGCCGCTAGATGGCGGTCGCGGGCCTCCTTCACACCGATCTCCGGATACTGGCCGAACGTCACTTCGCGGCGCTTCGTTCCGAACGTGTAGGCGTAGCACCAAGTGCGCGTTCCGGCCGTCGATACGCGCACGAAAAGTCCGCCGCCGTCCGCGAGTTTGTAGGTGCTGTTCTTCGGCTTCGCTGCGTTCAGCTTCGCCGGGGTAAGTGAGTAGTTTACGTGTCGCATAAAGAACCTTACGGTGGGTCGTTCAGGCGCGGCGTTCCCCGTAAAAATCCCCGCAAAACTCGTCGAAATCACCGCGATCAACGAGAACTAGAACGAAACAACGGGAAACGATAAAAGCGCTCACAACACCTTGATCCTAAAGGCTTTCGGTGTTCGCTTTAAACCATCGAGAAACAACCGGAAGGGTCGCGAAACAAGAGTTAGAAGATCCACTATCAAACGCGGCGCGTGGTTTCACGTATGCTGCCCAGGTCGATGGCGGCAGCCGCAACCATCGATCATGGCTACAGGCATGGCGTCCCCTGCTGTTCACACGACGCTGCGCGATCCGCTCGCGACGATTTCCAACAAGGAGGAAGACGATGATGCAATTGACCCGCCGCGCCCGTTCGATGGCGCTCAGTACCGCAAAACATGCCGCGCTCGCCGGCGTGCTCTTCGCCACCGCGATGACGGCCTTCGCACAGTCCGCTACCCCGGTCGGCACCTGGCAGACCATCGACGATCACACCGGCAAACCGAAGGCGCTCGTGCAGATCAGCCAGGATAGCGACGGCTCGCTGTCCGGCAAGGTCATCAAGGGGCTCGGCCCGAACGATCAGCCGGATCGCCGCTGCACCGCGTGCACCGATGCGCGCAAGGACCAGCTGATCCTCGGCATGACGATCATCGACGACATGAAGAGCGACGGCAGCAACTGGGACGGCGGCCAGATTCTCGACCCTGAGAACGGCAAGGTCTACAAGTGCAAGATGCACCTCGAGGACGGCGGCCAGAAGCTGGTCGTACGCGGCTATATCGGCGTGTCGCTGCTCGGACGCTCGCAGACCTGGGTTCGCCAGCAGTAAGTTACGCGGCCTTCGCGGCCCGCGCGGCGCTATCGCCGCCCGCAAAAGGAAACCGGCCGAACGAATCGCTTCGTTCGGCCGGCTGTTGTACTGGAAAAGCTGCAGCGGGTCCTGCTCGATCTGTCATGCCGCGCGCTTGAAGACATCGGCAAGCGTGAATGCCACGGTTTCTTCGGGCTCACGCTCCGACGCCTGCGGCTTGTGCGGCGAGGCTGCTGCCGCTTCCGCGACCACCAGCTGGGTTTCGTCTGCCTGCGCGGCCTGATGCGAGCGCATGCGCTGCTCCATCGTTCCAAACAGCACGCGGCTCGATTCGCCGTACAGCTCCACCAGCACGCGCTCCATCACACCCGTTTCGTGCCATGCATTGAAGCGGCGATGGCAGGTTTGATACGACGGGTATTTGCGCGGCATGGCGGACCAGGTGGCGCCGCTATACATCACCCACAGCACGCCGTTCAGCACGGCACGGGTATTGGCAAGCGGGCGGCCGCGCAGTTCGGTGCGCGGCTTCAGTTCGGGCAGCATCGCGGCGATGCGATGCCATTCTTCATCGGTTACATCACGGTACGGGGTCACGGATCAGTTCCTTCGTCACAATAATCAGACGAAGATAGCGATGCCCCCATACAGCCGATATCGGAACACTCCGAATCTTGAAAAAGCCGCGGCGAGGTCTTTCGAGACGACCGAAATGGCTTACCGATCAAGCACTTGATCAGGTCAGCGAGGTATCGACGAGACGCCTCGGCGCATCCAGATATTCCTTCGACTGCATCTCGACGATGCGCGACACCGTGCGTGTGAACTCGTTGGCCATCGGTCCTTCGACGTACAGCTCCTCAGGCGGCACCGCGGCCGACATCAGCAGCTTGATCTTGTGGTCGTAGAACACGTCGATGAGCCACGTGAAGCGGCGCGCCTCGGACTGCATGCGCGGCGTCATCTGCGGCACCTCGGAGAGGATCACCGCGTGAAAGCGCGTCGCGAGCTCCAGATAGTCGTTCTGCGAGCGCGGGCCGCCGCACAGCGTCGCGAAATCGAACCACACGACGCCATCCGCCTTGCGCAGCGCCTTCAGCTCGCGCTGCTCGATGCGCAGGATCGGGCTTTCGTCGGGCACCGCGGCGAGACTCGTGAACGCCTTGCGCAGCGACTTGTCCGCGTTGGCGCCGAGCGGCGTGTGGTAGACCTCGACCTGCGCGAGCGTGCGTTGCCGGTAGTCGACGCCCGCGTCCACGTTCAGCACGTCGAGCTTGCTCTTGATCAGCTCGATCGCGGGCAGCATCCGGTCGCGGTGCAGACCGTCCGGGTACAGCGTGTCCGGATCGTAGTTGGACGTCATCACGAACTGCACGCCGTTCTCGAACAGCTTGTCGAGCAGGCGATACAGGATCATCGCGTCGGCGATGTCGGACACGTGGAACTCGTCGAAGCAGATCAGCCGGTAGCGCTTCGAGACGCGGCGCGCGAGTTCGTCGAGCGGATCGGCCGTGCCCTTCAGCTCTTCGAGCTCGCGGTGCACTTCGCGCATGAATTCGTGGAAATGCAGCCGCGTCTTGCGCTGGACCGGCACGACCGCATAGAAGCTGTCCATCAGGAAGCTCTTGCCGCGACCGACGCCACCCCACATGTACACGCCGCGCGGCAGGTCCGGATGGATCAGCCACTTCCTGAACGTGTTCGAGCGTCGCGCCTTGTACGCGCTCCACTCCTCGAAACACCGTTGCAGCCGGTCGACCGCCGCGCGTTGAGCCGCATCGGACTGATAGCCCCGCGTCTGCAATTCGTTTTCGTAGTATTCGGTGACGTTCATGATCTGCCCATCCGGGCGCAAATAGCGCAATCAGACGCCGGCCGCGCACCCCGCGCTCCTGCCGGCGCGACAGGAAAAACAAACGACGAAGGCGGCCGGATCGACTCCGCCCGCCTTCGCCGTGTGCCGCAGTATCGCGCGGCGTCCGCTTATGGAAACCCTCGACGAAATGCTCAGGAATCCGGAAAAGACGCCGTGCAGCCTGCGCAATTACATGTTCAGCGCGCGCTTGTCGACAGCGAGTGCCGCTTCGCGCATCACTTCGGAGAGCGACGGGTGCGGATGGCAGATCCGGCCGATGTCTTCCGACGCCGCCTTGAACTCCATCGCCACCACGGCTTCCGCGATCAGGTCCGATGCGTTCGCCGCGATGATGTGCACGCCGAGCAGTTCGTCCGTCTTCGCGTCGGCGATCATCTTCACGAAACCGTCCGGCTTGTTGATGCCGAGCGCGCGGCCGTTCGCCATGAACGGGAACTGGCCGGCCTTTACCTCGCGGCCTTCGGCCTTCAGCTGCTGTTCGGTCTTGCCGACCCACGCGATTTCCGGCTCGGTGTAGATCACCCACGGAATGCAGTTGTAGTCGATGTGCGGCTTCTGGCCGTCGATGATCTCGGCCACCAGCACGCCTTCGTCTTCGGCCTTGTGCGCGAGCATCGGGCCGCGCACCACGTCGCCGATCGCGTACACGTTCGGCACCGACGTCGCGCAGTGGTCGTCGACGTCGATGAAGCCGCGCTCGTTCGCCTTCAGGCCGATCGCTTCCAGCCCGAGGTTGTCGGTGTTCGGCACGCGGCCGATCGACACGATCAGTCGGTCGGCGTCGAGCGTCTGCGCGTTACCGTCCTTGTCCGTGTACGCGATCGACACGCTGTTGTCCGTCGTCTTCACTTCGCCGACCTTCACTCCGACGTGAATGTCGAGGCCCTGCTTCTTGAACTGCTTCGCCGCTTCCTTCGCGAGCGCCTGGTCGCACGCGCCGAGGAATTCCGGCAGCGCTTCGAGCACCGTGACGTCCGCGCCGAGACGGCGCCACACCGAGCCCAGCTCCAGACCGATCACGCCCGCGCCGATCACCGCGAGCTTCTTCGGCACTTCGGTGAACGACAGCGCGCCTTCATTGTCAGCGACGATCCTGTTGTCCACCGGCACGTTCGGCAGATGACGCGCCTTCGAGCCCGTCGCGATGATCACGTTCTTCGCGGTGACGACTTCGGTTTCGCCTTCGCCGGACACTTCGATCTGCACGCCAGCGTCGGTCTTGCCGGTGAACTTGCCATGGCCCTTCAGCCACGTGATCTTGTTCTTGCGGAACAGGAACTCGATGCCCTTCGTCATCTTCTCGACGATGCCTTCCTTGCGGGCCAGCATCTTCGCGATATCGACCTTCACGTTCTCCACGCTGATGCCGTGGTCCGCGAGGTGATGCGATGCGTTCTCGAACTCTTCCGACGACGCGAGCAGCGCCTTCGACGGAATGCAGCCGACGTTCAGGCACGTGCCGCCCAGTTTCAGCGCGCCGGCCGGGTTCTTCCACTTCTCGATGCACGCAACCGACTTGCCGAGCTGCGCGGCGCGGATCGCCGCGATATAGCCGCCGGGACCGGCACCGATCACGACGACGTCGAATTCTTTGGACATGACAATCCTTTTGATGGTCGGGCGACGCGGCCGCGCTTCGCGGCGCGTCGCCACAGTACTGCGGAATGCGAGAGGCTTGACGCCGGGATCGCGACGCCGGCGCGCGGCGTGGGGCCGCGGCCGCGCATCGCGATCCAGCCGGCGTTACAGGTCGAGCAGCAGGCGCGCCGGGTCTTCCAGCGCATCCTTCATCGCGACGAGCGACAGCACCGCCTCGCGGCCATCGATGATCCGGTGGTCGTACGACATCGCGAGGTAGTTCATCGGACGGATCACGATCTGGCCGTTCTCGACGACCGCGCGCTCCTTCGTGGCGTGCACGCCGAGAATGGCCGACTGCGGCGGGTTGATGATCGGCGTCGACAGCATCGAGCCGAACACGCCGCCGTTCGAGATCGAGAACGTGCCGCCCGTCATTTCCTCGATGGACAGCTTGCCGTCCTTCGCCTTCTGGCCGAATTCAGCGATCTTCTTCTCGATGTCCGCAAGGCTCATCTGGTCGGCGTTGCGCAGGATCGGCACCACCAGGCCGCGCGGCGAACCGACCGCGATACCGATGTCGAAGTAGCCGTGATAGACGATGTCGTTACCGTCGATCGACGCGTTCACGAGCGGGAACTTCTTCAGCGCATGCACGGCCGCCTTCACGAAGAACGACATGAAGCCGAGCTTCACACCGTGTTCCTTCTCGAACCTGTCCTTGTACTTGTTGCGCAGGTCCATCACCGGCGCCATGTTCACTTCGTTGAACGTGGTGAGGATGGCGTTGGTCTGCTGCGACTCGAGCAGACGCTCGGCGATACGCGCGCGCAGACGCGACATCGGCACGCGTTGCTCCGGACGGTTGTTCAGCCACGATTCGGCCGAAGTCGGCGCCTTCACGTCCGGCAGCGACGGACGCGCGGCCTTCGGCGCAGCGGCGGGTGCTGCAGCGGGCGCGGCCTTCGCGGCCGGTGCGCCCGCACCCAGCACGTCCTGTTTCGTGATGCGGCCATCGCGGCCCGTGCCGGCGACGTCGCCCGATGCGAGGCCCTTCTCGGCCATCAGCTTGGTTGCGGCCGGCGACGACGCCGTGCTCGCACCTGCCGCGGCGGCGGGCTGCGCGGACGGAGCCGGGGCCGGTGCAGAAGCAGCAGCCTGGGTGGTTTGCGGGGCGGGCTTCACTTCCGCTTCCACGGCGGCAGCGCCGGCCTTCCCTTCGGTGTCGATCTTCGCGATCACTTCGTCGGCGACGACCGTGTCGCCGTCGTTCTTGATGATCTGCGCGAGCACGCCGGCGGACGGCGCCGGCACTTCGAGCACCACCTTGTCGGTTTCGAGTTCGATGAGGATCTCGTCCTGAGCGACGGTCTCGCCCGGCTTCTTCTTCCACTGCAGCATCGTTGCTTCAGAAACCGACTCCGAAAGCTGGGGAACCTTGACTTCAACAATAGCCATGTGATTTTCCTGAATACGTATCTGGTGACCAACGAGCCGGTCCCGTGCCGCACGCGCCACCCTCTGTTCGATCGATGGGAAACCTGCGCGTCAGATGCGGCACGGGAAAGCGCAGTGCGCTTTCCCGGTTCGTTCGAGTAGTTTTATTTCGCGATCGACGCGCTCTTCAGACGTCCGAATGCACCTTCGACGAGCGCCTTCTGCTGCTCGTAATGCTTCGCGTAGTAGCCGACTGCCGGAGAGGCCGAAGCAGGACGGCCGCTGTACGCGAGCTTCATGCCGTCCTTCATGCCTTCCTTCAGGTGGTGTTCGACGTAGAACCACGGACCCTGGTTCTGCGGCTCATCCTGCACCCACACGACTTCCGTCGCGTTGTCGTACTTCTTCAGCTCGGCTTCGAACTGCTTGTGCGCGAACGGATAGAGCTGCTCGATACGCACGATCGCGACGTCCTGCGACTTCGCTTCGCGGCGATGCGCGACGAGGTCGTAATACACGCGGCCCGAGCACGCCAGCACGCGCTTGACCTTCTTCGGATCGATCGCCGCATCCACTTCGCCGATCACCGGCTGGAACGAGCCTTTCGCCAGTTCCGACAGGTCCGACACCGCTTCCTTGTGGCGCAGCAGCGACTTCGGCGTGAAGACGACGAGCGGCTTGCGGAACAGGCGGATCATCTGGCGGCGCAGCAGGTGGAAAATCTGCGCCGGCGTGGTGGGCTGCACGACCTGCATGTTGTGCTCGGCGCACAGCTGCAGGAAACGCTCGATACGCGACGACGAGTGCTCCGGACCCTGGCCTTCGTAGCCGTGCGGCAGCAGCATCGTGAGACCCGACACGCGGCCCCACTTCACTTCGCCCGACGAGATGAACTGGTCGATCACGACCTGCGCGCCGTTCACGAAGTCGCCGAACTGGCCTTCCCACGCGACGAGCGTGTTCGGCTCGGCCGTGGAGTAACCGTATTCGAAGCCGAGCACCGCTTCTTCGGACAGCACCGAGTCGATCACCGTGAACTTCGCCTGACCTTCGGCGATGTTCTGCAGCGGGATGTACGTGCCGCCGTCCCAGCGCTCACGGTTCTGGTCGTGCAGCACCGCGTGACGGTGCGTGAACGTGCCGCGGCCCGAGTCCTGACCCGTGAGGCGCACGGCGTAGCCCGACGCGACGAGCGACGCGTACGCGAGGTGCTCGCCCATGCCCCAGTCGAGCTTCGATTCGCCCTGCCCCATCGCGCGGCGATCGTTGATCACGCGCTCGACGAGCGGGTGCACCTTGAAGTTCTCGGGCACCGTAGTGATGCGTTCGGCGAGGCGCTTCAGTTCGGCGAGCGGCACGGCGGTGTCCGCAGCGTCGGTCCACTTGCGGTTCAGGAACGGCACCCAGTCGACCGCGTACTTGCTCTTGTAGTTCGACAGGACCGGGTCGACCGTGTGGTTGCCCTCGTCCATCGCCTTGCGGTACGCCTTGACGAAGTTGTCGGCGTCTTCCGCGCTGATCACACCCTGCTGCACGAGCTTCTCGGCGTACAGCGCGCGCGTGCCCGGGTGCTTCGCGATGGTCTTGTACATCAGCGGCTGCGTGACGGCCGGCGTGTCCTGCTCGTTGTGGCCGAGCTTGCGGAAGCAGATGATGTCGACGACGACGTCCTTGTGGAACTGCATCCGGAAGTCGATGGCGAGCTGCGTGGCGAGCACGACCGCTTCGGGATCGTCGCCGTTCACGTGCAGCACCGGCGCCTCGATCATCTTGACGACGTCGGTACAGTACAGCGTGGAGCGCGCGTCGCGCGGGTCCGACGTGGTGAAGCCGATCTGGTTGTTGATGACGATGTGCAGCGTGCCGTGCGTGCCGTAGCCGCGCGTCTGCGCGAGGTTCAGCGTTTCCATCACAACGCCCTGGCCTGCGAAGGCCGCATCGCCGTGGATCTGCACCGGCAGCACCTGCAGGCCGTCTTCGTCGCCGCGGCGGTCCATCCGGGCCTTCGCCGAACCTTCGACGACCGGGTTCACGATCTCGAGATGCGACGGGTTGAACGCGAGCGACAGGTGCACCGGGCCGCCGGCCGTCGACACGTCCGACGAGAAGCCCTTGTGGTACTTCACATCGCCGGCCGGCAGGTCGTCGACGTGCTTGCCTTCGAATTCGGCGAAGAGGTCGGCCGGCATCTTGCCGAGCGTGTTCACAAGCACGTTCAGACGGCCGCGGTGGGCCATGCCGATCACGATTTCCTGCACGCCGTTCGCGCCCCCGTGGCGCACCACTTCATCCATCGACGCGATGAAGCTCTCGCCGCCTTCCAGCGAGAAACGCTTCTGGCCGACGTACTTGGTGTGCAGGAAGCGCTCGAGCCCTTCGGCTGCCGTCAGGCGGTCGAGGATGTGCTTCTTCTTGTCCGACGGGAAGCTCGGCGTGGAGCGGATCGATTCGAGCTTCTCTTCCCACCAGCGCTTCTGTTCCGGATCGCTCAGGTACATGTACTCGGCGCCGATCGTGCCGCAGTACGTATCGCGCAGCGCCTTGACGATCTCGCGCAGCGTGCCCTGCTCGAAACCGAAGTACAGGTTGCTCGCGTTGAACGTCTGGTCCATGTCGGCTTCTGTGAAGTCGTAGAACGCAGGTTCGAGTTCGGGGATGGCGGGACGCTCGCGGCGCTTCAGCGGATCGAGATTGGCCCACTGGGAGCCGAGGAAGCGGTAGGCGCTGATGAGGGACTGGACGAAGACCTGCTTGCGGGCGATCGCGAGTTCGTCGCCGCCGGCTTGCGCGCGCGGCAGGAACGCGTTGGCCTTGGCGCGCTGCGCGAAGGATTCGACGATGGGACCGTGGGCGACGTCGTTGGCGCTGGTACCATCCGACGCGGGCACGTTCTGCAGAGCGTCGAAGTAGCTGCGCCATTCATCCGGAACGGACGCCGGATTGTCGAGATACGCTTCGTACATTTCTTCAACGTACGGAGCATTGCCGCCGAACAGATACGAGTTCGACTGGAGTTGCTTCATCATTTTACGCTCACCTTTCTTCGAGTTTCTCGAGAAATAGCGGGTTCATCAACCTTCCGCGACACGGCCTGACCGTTTAGCGGATTGCGCGAATCAAGTCTTGCTTGGAAGGACCTTAACTTGCATCGCGAAACTATAGCACACAACGCATAGTGCTGATAGTTGACATGCGGGCGCAAAGGCTTGCCAGGTGAGGCTTTCGGATTCCGCAAGCGTCTTTTTGTTGCGGCGCGAAAGGATCGGCGCAATGCGCGTTGCAACGCGTCGCCGACGCGGATCGCACAGGTTTTCCCGCGGCTGCAACCGTACCCGCAGCGGATCGCGATCGCACGCTTCCGCAATACCAGGTTGGCACCCTCGCCCATGCCGTCGCGCGCAAAGTGAGTTCGCGCGATCGCATCGGCTCGCGCCGCGACGTACCGCGGCTGACCGATGCCTCCTTTCGGGTCGCGCGATCCTGATCAACCGATCTACAGGGAGCTTCGATGATCAACATCACCAGCGCTGGCGATGCGCCATCCTACGGCTACGACGCGGGTTCCCCGGACACCGGCCGGCAATTCGAAGGTGACCCGAGCATTCGCCCGGGTCCGTCCGTGGTCTAGCCGAGTCCGACGGGTCAGGCGGGGCTCGACAAACTCCGTGCGAGCGCATCGCGCGCGGAAAGCGCTGTGAGTACGTACGTCAATGCAGTGAAGGCATTCGCACACGGGCAAAGCGGACCGACAGGCGCTGACGACATCCGGAAGGCGGCATCTCAGGCGATGGACGCCGTCCTGGAATTCGAAAATATGGCGAATACGTTGTTGGGTGCGCAAAGCAGGCCGACACGGACCACCTCTCCCCAACCATCCAATCCGCGTGCAAATGCGGCTCAAGCCTTGCAGGCTCAAGCTCCGCAGGCCCAGGCGGGAACGCCGCACGCCTCGCGGGCCCAGAATCCGTCCGGTGCCGGCGGGTCGGGAAATGGCGCTTCAGCGCCCCCGCGTCGTGCGCCAAACCACCCCGGCGCACGAAATGGAACGGCGCAGCCGCTGCGGTCCCGGCCGCCTCAGGAACGCGCAGACGCAGCGCCTGGTTTGCAGGATCAGCCGAACCCTGTCGGGCTGGAGGAGATGGAGGCGCAGATGCAAAGCGCGCTGGAAGCGTATAACGCCGCAATGGGTCAGTTGGTGAGGACACGAACGGAGCCAGCGAACGTCGGCGATATCGATGCGATGGGATCGCGGCTGGAAGGTGTTCTGAACCAGCTGGAAGATGCCGTTGCCCGGTCAGTGGCCGCGCGGCAATCGCCAGGACGGGGAAGCAGCGTGCGTGACACGCGGCTTCCCGTGCTCTCCGGCGAGCTTAATCGACCGCGGCTTCGCGGCTTGCGCGGCGGCGCTCGTGCTCCTTCAGGTGACGCTTGCGCAGACGGATGCTTTGCGGCGTGACTTCGACGAGTTCGTCCTCGTCGATGAATTCCACTGCGTATTCGAGCGACATCTGGATCGGCGGCACGAGGCGCACCGCTTCGTCGGTGCCCGACGCGCGCACGTTGGTCAGCTGCTTGCCCTTGATCGGGTTCACAACGAGATCGTTGTCGCGGCTGTGGATACCGATGATCATCCCTTCGTACAACGCATCGCCCGGCTTCACGAACATACGGCCGCGGTCCTGAAGCTTCCACAGCGCGTACGCAACCGCCGCGCCGTCGTCCTGCGAGATCAGCACGCCGTTGCGGCGTTCGCCGAGCGAGCCTTCGCGCACGGGCGCGTATTCGTCGAACACGTGGCTCATCAGGCCGGTGCCGCGCGTGAGTGTGAGGAACTCGCCCTGGAAGCCGATCAGGCCACGCGCCGGGATGCGGTACTCGAGACGCGTGCGGCCGCGCGCGTCCGACGCCATGTCGAGCATCTCGCCCTTGCGGCGGCCGAGCTCCTCCATCACGCCGCCCTGGTGGCCGTCTTCGACGTCGACCGTCAGCAGTTCGTACGGCTCGTGCTTCACGCCGTCGACCTCATGCAGCACCACGCGCGGACGCGACACCGCGAGTTCATACCCTTCGCGGCGCATGTTTTCGATCAGGATGGTGAGGTGCAGTTCGCCGCGGCCCGACACTTCGAACACGGTTTCGTCGCCGGTGTCCTTCACGCGCAGCGCGACGTTGTGGTTCAGCTCCTTCATCAGACGGTCGCGAATCTGGCGGCTCGTGACGAACTTGCCTTCCTTGCCCGCGAGCGGCGACGAATTGACGAGAAAGTTCATCGTCAGCGTCGGCTCGTCGACGGTGATCATCGGCAGCGCTTCAGGCGCGTCCACCGCGCAGATCGTCGCTCCGATGCCGATGTCTTCGATGCCGTTGATCAGCACGATGTCGCCCGCTTCGGCCGACTCGACCTGCACGCGCTCGAGGCCCTTGAACGACAGCACCTGGTTGATCTTGCGGTTCATCGGCTCGCCTTCCGGGCCGAAGCGCAGCGCGACCTGCTGGCCGGGCTTGATGCTGCCGCGGTTGATGCGGCCCACGCCGATCCGGCCGACGTACGTCGAGTAGTCCAGCGACGTGATCTGCAGCTGCAGCGGCGCGTTCGGGTCTGCCGGACGCACCGGCACGTGTTCGAGAATCGCTTCGAACAGCGGCCGCATGTCGCCTTCGCGCGCGCTCGGGTCGAGGCTCGCGTAGCCGTTCAGGCCCGACGCGTAGATGATCGGGAAGTCGAGCTGCTCTTCGCTCGCGCCGAGCTTGTCGAACAGGTCGAAGGTCTGGTTGATCACCCAGTCGATGCGCGCGCCCGGACGGTCGATCTTGTTGACGACGACGATCGGCTTGAGACCGAGCGCGAGCGCCTTCTTCGTGACGAAGCGGGTTTGCGGCATCGGCCCTTCCACGGCGTCGACGAGCAGCAGCACGGAGTCGACCATCGACAGCACGCGCTCCACTTCGCCACCGAAGTCGGCGTGGCCCGGCGTGTCGACGATGTTGACGTGCGTGCCTTCGTACTCGACCGCGCAGTTCTTCGCGAGGATCGTGATGCCACGTTCCTTTTCGATGTCGTTCGAGTCCATCACGCGCTCGGCGATCTGCTGGTTCTCGCGGAACGTGCCCGACTGGCGCAGCAGCTGGTCAACGAGGGTGGTCTTGCCGTGATCGACGTGAGCGATGATGGCGATATTGCGAAGGGCGCGGGTCATAGGAGCCTGAAAGCCTGTCTACAGTACGTTGAGTGCGCGGAAGCGGACGCCCGTGTAAACCATGCGGGCACCGCGATGCTGCATTGCTGCCTGCCGGACGATGCAGTCCTCACCGGGTTGTTCGGGAATCGCCCAGGGGGACAGCAATTGACGCGAAGTCAGCGCACTTTTGGGAACCTGAAATTATAGCACGCGGGCGTGACTGAAATTAAGCGCCACAGTCAATACCCAGGGCAATCGCATTAGGACGCCCGCCGCATGCCGAGTACATCTCGGCGGAAATCATCGTCCCACGCGGCCTGCTTGAGCTTGGCCCGTACCGA
>NZ_QQOA01000068.1 GCF_003443895.1 Paraburkholderia phosphatilytica
GATAGTGCGGATTGCCCGTGTGAAAGTAGGTAATCGTCAGGCTCCCTCGCAGCAACAGAACCCCACCCACACCGGTGGGGTTCTGCCGTTTACGGCCCCGGAAAACGTCACGCGCCCAACCGGACGCCCGCGCGACGTCCTCGACAGCCGCACCGCTCCTCCCGCACAAAACAGAACGCGCCAGCCGGCCAGGAGGCCGAACTGACGCGTCTGCACCAGCGAAAGCTCGAACAACGTGCTAGACAGCGGCTTCGAATACCCCGACTTCGAAACTCAACCGCCGTCGAGACCTGCGCTCCCTTGCCATGGGAACGCGTCGAGTGTTTTCTTGATCGCCACGGCGAACGAAGTACGCTGACCTAGCCCCATCGCATCCAGTGTGCTTGAGTCGAGATGACAGTCACGAGGGCGAGGCGTTGCGTCGGTGGGGTGGTGTTGCGGTGAAATGCGCGCCTGAATGCCGAGCGCTGAAGCGATGCTCAGCGCGATGTCGTACTTGGTCATCGGTTCGTCGCCAGACCAGTGCGTGACACCGCAGACCGGGACACCCTGTAGTCGCCGCTCGAGCAACTGCCGGATCAGCACCGCAACATCGGGCGTGTAGGTTGGATATCGGGTGGCCCATGCATCCATCACGGCAGTCTTGCCATCCGGCAAGCCGGAAGCCGACGCCGCGATCGCGGGAACGAGGCTCGTCACGGCCGACTCCTGCCAGTCGACGATCGGCCCGTACAACAAAGGTAATCTGAGTACGCAGGAAGACGTCGAAGCTTCCATCAATGCTCGCTCGCCTTCGAGTTTGCTGGTTCCGTACGCGTTGATGGGATGTGGGGGATCCGCGGGGAGATACGGCGGACGCGATCCATCGAATACATAGTCCGTCGATATGGAAAGCGTCCACGCTCCACAGCGCCGAGCTGCATTGGCGATGGCGCGCACCGCGTCCACGTTCAATGCACGCGCGACCAACGGTTCATGCTCGCAGATGTCCGGCCGACGTTCCGCCGCGGCGATAACGATCGCGTCCGGCCGCGTGTCGTCGATGAAACGATCAACGGACTTGCTATCGCGGATGTCGAGCGCCGTCAAACCTGGCCACGCACGACGGAAGGCCGTTGCGCTGACCGCCCAGCCTGACTGCGCGTTGAGCTCTTGGACAATCGCGCGCCCCAGCAGCCCCGATCCCCCGATAACGGCGACCTTGAACATGGCTGACTCGCTCAACCCGGATGGTCGACGCGCGCGCCGACGACCTTGTAGCCAGCGTCATCGATGGCCGCTTTCAGCACATCCGCCGCAATGGGCGACTCGACCTTGATCGTGCCGGCGACAAGGCTCACATCAACCGATGCATTCGCGTCCTGCTGCCTGATCGCCTGGGTGACGCTGCTCACACAATGCTGGCAGCTCATTCCCTCGACCTGAAACTCAATAGACATTGCTTCTCCCATGACAGTCAATGGAATGCTAACAGCCTCCCGCGTTCGCTGCCTCGACACAGCGGACAGATGACCTTCCCATCGTAGGAAGGTGTAGCATCAATCGGTGCTCATCGAAAGGAATGACTATGAACATCGGCGACGCAGCCCGCGAGTCGGGTGTCACGGCAAAGATGATTCGCTACTACGAAAGCGTGGGTCTGCTGACTCCCAAAGCTCGTACGATGGCCGGCTACCGGATTTATGGCGCCGACGAGGTGCATTCGCTGCGCTTCATCCGGCAGGCGAGGCGCCTTGGCTTCCTTGTCGACGATATCCGCAAGCTACTCGCGCTCTGGCAGGATCGCTCACGAGCCAGTGCAGAGGTCAAGTCCATTGCGCTGGAGCACGTGGCTGAGCTGAATCGCCGCATTGCCGAGTTGACCAGCATGCGCGACACGCTGGCTCACCTCGCGGATCATTGCCACGGCGATTCGCGTCCGGAATGCCCGATTCTCGAAGGGCTCGCGGACCCGGACCCGGGTAGCGCTCATCAGGAAGGGTGCAACTCAAAATAATTGGGTGAGGTACAACCTGCGACCAGGAGACTAAGCCAGGATTGACGTGAAAGCACCGCAATGGTGCTCATCCTTCATGGCATCACGCCCAAGCTTGCAAGATTCCAACAAAATGACCTTATAAATCAGTAAATTATCGCGCCAGAATTGCCGCACCATTCCAAAACGGAATGCACATCAGTCGTGCATTTCACTGGAAAGCGCACGTGCGATCGCTATAATCAGGGTTAACCCTTTTACGGGAAATCCCTGATGTCGAATCCACCGGGGATTCACGACTGATCCTTGGAGAACATCATGTTTGCGTACCTTCTTGAAAAGCTGAGCATCTGGTTTGAAACGGCCGAACGCGATCGCCGTGAGGCCTATCTGGCGTCGTCGGCGGACATCGTCCAACTCGAGCAGCGCATCCGTTCGCTCGAAAAGAACGGCTACTCGCTGTAATCGTTCCTGCGGTCGGCGGCAAGGTCGCAGGCCGTGCAGCACGCTCAAGCCCCGCATTGGCGGGGCTTTGTCGTTTACGTGACCGGTCCGGAACCTGCCGCGCGTTCGCGAATGTATGAACTTTGCCGCGAGGGTGAGGTAAAGTGATCGCCAGAAAAAGCTCTGACCGGTTCATCAACGCGCGGGGGTGTCATGAATCCAGTTTGCCCTGGCCGTCCGTCGATATTTCGTCGGGTGGTATTGGCGTGGACACTGGTTGTTTGCAGCGTGCCCGCATTTGCTGACGGCGGTCAGCCGCTCGTATTGGACACGCGTACCGGCATTAGCGACGGGCAAAGCGGCACTGTGCTTCAAACCGCGCCGCTCTCGCGCGCGCCGATGGTCCAGGCGCAGTCTCTTCCGACGCTGGGCGGTCAGCCATCGAACGCGTCGCCGCCTATCATCGTGTCGCCCTACATCGAGGTGCCGGGTTCGGGAGGATCTCGCTCGAGCAGTTCCAGCAGACACGCACAGGCCGTCCGTGCCCAGCAAACGCAGAGCCCGGCGGCGACGCAGCAGGGTCAGTGACTGCAAGAGAAGCAGAGCCTCCCCGCAACACTCGCGTCAATCGCCGCGGTATTCGATCCGGAACTGTGCGGTTTCATCCACGCCAAGCGTCTTGACGAGCCAGGGCAACGTTTCCTTCATCGTCGCTGCGAGCGTGTAGGGCGGGTTGATGATGAACATGCCGCTCCCGAACAAACCGAATCCGTCCTCGGGAGGGCGGCTGACGGTCAGCGCCACGTGTAGCCAGTTTCGCTCCTGTAGCCGCTTGAGCTGTTCGGGGAAGCGCTGCGACTCCGGTCGCGCGACCTGCGGATACCAGATCGCGTACATGCCAGTCGCGAAGCGCTGCAAGCTTGCCTCGATACAGGTCAGCGTGCTCGCGTAATCGCGTTTGTCTTCGAACGACGGATCGACCAGCATCAGCGCACGCCGCGTCGCCGGGGGCAGCAGCGCCTTGACGCCGTTGAAACCGTCCCCGTCATACAGCATGGCCCGGCGGCCCGCGTCGCGAAAGTTGTGACGCAGCACTTCGATTTCGGTGCTATGCAGTTCGAAGAGCCGCAGCCTGTCCTGCGTGCGCAGCAGTCGCCACGCGAGATACGGCGAGCCCGGATAGAAGTGCAATTCACCGTCCGCATTGAGTGCCGCGACCTCGTCGACGTAATCCGACACCGCCGACGGCAAGTCAGTCCGTTTCCAGAGCTTCGCGATTCCCGTCTCGAACTCGGCCGTCTTGGTCGCGTAGCCTTCTTTCAGCGAGTAAGCGCCGGCGCCTGCATGCGTATCGATGTACCAGTACGGCTTGTCTTTCTGGTTCAGATAGCGCAGCAACTGCACCACCACCGTGTGCTTGAGGACATCGGCATGGTTGCCGGCGTGGAAGGCGTGGCGATAACTCAGCATAACGGAGGCAGACAGAAAGAGACGAACGGAAACACGCAGCGGCCGCCCACACATCAAGCAGCTGATGAACCACGCCCGCAGCGCGCCGGGCGCCGCGGGTCGACATTCATGCAAGCGGGCAGGGTCGCGTATTGTACGCGACGGGCCGACGCTTACTGATACGCGTCGCCGATCACGTCCTCGATGCGTTGCTTGATCTCCGGCGTAATCTTCTCGGCCACCTCGCGGGACTTCATGTTTTCCGCGATCTGCTCGACACGCGAAGCACCCGTGATCACCGTGCTGACGTTCGGGTTCTTCAGAATCCAGCCGATGGCGAGTTGTCCCACCGTGCAACCGAGCTCATCGGCGATTTCACCGAGCTTGCCGACGATCGTGTTCTTCCCCGTGTCGGTGAGCGCCGTGCGCAGCCAGTCGTAGCCTTGCAATTGCGCGCGACTGTCCGCCGGCACGCCGCTGCGGTATTTGCCGGTCAGAAGCCCCGACGCGAGCGGGCTCCATGTAGTCAGCCCGAGCCCGATGTCCTCGTAGAGGCGCTTGTACTCCTCTTCCACGCGCTTGCGGTGGAACAGGTTGTACTGCGGCTGCTCCATCACGGGCTTGTGCAGATGATGGCGCTCGGCGATTTCGTAAGCCGCGCGGATTTCATCCGCGCTCCATTCCGACGTGCCCCAGTAGAGCGCCTTGCCGCGCGTGATCATGTCGCTCATCGCCCACACGGTTTCCTCGACCGGCGTGTTCGGGTCCGGACGATGGCAGAACACGAGATCGACGTAATCGAGCTGCAGGCGTTTCAGCGAGCCGTCGATCGCGTTCATCAGGTATTTGCGGTTGAGCGTGTGGTACTGGTTCGGGGCTTCACGCAGCCCCCAGAAGAACTTCGTCGACACGACGTAGCTGATGCGCGGCCACGCGAGCTCTTTCAACGCGTGGCCCATGATTTCCTCGGACTTGCCGCCCGCATACACCTCGGCGTTGTCGAAGAAGTTGACGCCGGCGTCGCGTGCGGCCGCAAGCGATTCGCGCGCGACATGGGTGTCGACCTGATTGCCATACGTGACCCAGGAGCCGATCGACAGCTCGCTGACCTGCAGGCCCGACCGGCCGAGTCTTCGGTAGTTCATGCATCTCTCCTTGCGAAGGTGTTGAGCGCAATCGCATAGCTTAATCTGAATGCGCTGCGCCGTCTTTGACACGACCGTGCCATCGCTTCATGCACAATAGCGAGATCGCCCGCGGTGCAGCAATCGTCCGAACGGCCTATGCCATCCGGCCAGTTGTCATCGTTCGCGGCTCATGATGTCATTTCGCCATCAACTGCACGGAGGTTCACGATGTCGTCACTCAATACGAAGCTGGAAGGAAAGGTTGCCGTGGTCACGGGTGCCGCGAGCGGCATCGGCAAGCAGATCGCGCTGACGCTGTCGGAAGCCGGCGCCGCGATCGCGATCGCCGACCTGAACCAGGACGGCGCGAACGCCGTCGCCGAGGAGATCAAGGCCAGGGGCGGCAAGGCCATCGGCATCGCGATGGACGTGACCAATGAAGACGCCGTCAACCAGGGCATCGACAAGGTCGCGGCCGAATTCGGCTCGGTCGACATCCTCGTCTCGAACGCCGGCATCCAGATTGTGAATCCGATCGAGAACTACGCGTTCTCCGACTGGAAGAAGATGCAGGCCATTCACGTCGACGGCGCGTTCCTCACCACGAAGGCGGCACTGAAGCACATGTACAAGGACGATCGCGGCGGCGTCGTGATCTACATGGGCTCGGTGCATTCGCATGAAGCGTCGCCGCTCAAGTCGGCGTATGTCGCCGCGAAGCACGCGCTGCTCGGCCTCGCGCGCGTGCTCGCGAAGGAAGGTGCGAAACACAACGTGCGTTCGCATGTGGTGTGTCCGGGCTTCGTGCGCACGCCGCTCGTCGACAAGCAGATTCCCGAGCAGGCGAAGGAACTCGGTATCAGCGAAGAGGAAGTCGTGAAGCGCGTGATGCTCGGCGGCACGGTAGACGGCATTTTCACCACGGTCGAAGACGTCGCGCAAACCGTGCTGTTCCTGTCGGCGTTCCCGACGGCGGCGCTCACGGGCCAGTCGTTCATCGTGAGCCACGGCTGGTACATGCAGTAACGGCGAGGAGAGCCGCGATGGCGCAACGCAATCCAAAGCAGGCAAGGGCCGAAGCCGGGGGCAACTCGGGCGGGGGCGACGTGGGCGTGGTCGACGAAGCGCGGCCGGCCGAAAAGCTCACGGTGCCGAACTACCAGACCATCGCGCTCACGCTGCAAGGCGGCGGTGCGCTGGGCGCGTATCAGGCAGGCGTCTATCAGGCGCTGCACGAGGCCGGTATCCGTCCGAACTGGCTTGCGGGCATTTCGATCGGTGCGCTGAACACGGCGATCATCGCCGGCAACGCGCCCGAGCATCGCGTTGCGCGTCTGCTCGAGTTCTGGGAAACGATCTGTCAGCCGGCTTACGGGCCGCCCATTCCGTCGTTCGTCGAGCAGGCGTTCTTCAATTCCACCAACGGCGTGCGCAAGGCGTTCACGGCGATGCAGGCGGTGAGCGCGGTGGTCGAAGGCCAGCGCGGCTTCTTCGTGCCGCGTTTCCCGCCGCCGGTACCCACGGTGTCCACTTCACCGCAAACCGCGAGCTACTACGATACGCGTCCGCTCAAGGCCACGCTGGAACGGCTGTGCGATTTCGACCGGATCAACTCGCAGGAGGTGCGGGTGTCGGTGGGCGCGGTGAACGTCGGCACCGGCAATTTCGCGTACTTCGACAACGCGAAGATCCGCCTGCGCCCAGAGCATTTCATGGCGTCGGGGGCGTTGCCACCGGGCTTCGGCGCGGTGGAAATCGATGGCGAGTTTTACTGGGACGGCGGCCTGATGTCCAATACGCCGCTCTACGAAGTCGTGCAGACCACGCCGCGCAAAGACACGCTCGCGTTTCAGGTCGACCTCTGGAGCGCGCAGGGCCCGGTGCCGGACAACCTCACCGATGTGCAGGGGCGAGTCAAGGACATCCAGTATTCGAGCCGTACGCGGATGGTCACCACCACGCTGCAGCGTTCGCAGCGTTTCCGGCACGTACTTCGGGAAGTGCTGTCGCGCGTGGCGCCCGAGCATCGCGACGACGAATGGTGCAAGCTCGCCGAAGAGATGTCGTGCTCGAGGCGTTACAACGTGATCCACCTGATCTACCGCAACAAGGAATACGAAGGGCACTACAAGGACTTCCAGTTCGGCCTGTCGACAATGCGCGAGCATTGGCAGAGCGGCCTTGCCGATACGCGCGCATCGCTTGCGCAACCCGGCTGGCTCGCGATGCCCGACAACGACGCAGGGTTCGTCACGCACGATATCCATCGCGATATACGCTGAGCGAAAGCCGGGCTAGCCACGCAGACCCGCGCTGAGCCGCACAAACCCGCGCGGCAATAAAAAACGGCACGCCGTACTACACGGCGTGCCGTTGTTCTTTCACGTCGCCAACCAGTCAAAGGCCTGGCAACGCGCAACGCATCGTCACTTCAGCACATGCGCGATCGCGTTCGCGACCACGTCGATGTTGCGCGTGTTCAGCGCTGCGACGCAGATACGACCGGTGCCGACCGCGTAAATGCCGAACTCCTCACGCAGACGGTCCACCTGCGGCGACGTGAGGCCCGAGTACGAGAACATGCCGCGTTGCGCGTTCACGAAGCTGAAGTCGCGATCCACGCCGGCGGCCTTCAGGCGCTCGACGAGACCGTTGCGCATCGCACGGATCCGGTCGCGCATCCCGGCGAGTTCGGTTTCCCACGTGGCGCGCAGTTCGGGCGAGCCGAGCACAGCCGCGACCACGGAGCCGCCGTGCGTCGGCGGGTTCGAATAGTTCGTGCGGATCACGCGCTTCAGTTGCGACAGCACGCGCGCCGTTTCGTCCTTGCTGCCGGTGATCACCGACAGCGCGCCCACGCGTTCGCCGTACAGCGAGAACGACTTCGAGAACGACGACGACACGAACACGTTCAGTTCCGAAGCGGCGAAGAGGCGCACGGCCGCAGCGTCCGCATCGATACCGTCGCCGAAACCCTGATACGCGATGTCGAGGAACGGCACGAGACCGCGCGCCTTCACGACTTCGACGATCTGCTTCCACTGCTCGACCGACAGGTCCACGCCCGTCGGGTTATGGCAGCACGCGTGCAGTACGACGACCGTGCCGGCTGCGTAACCGTTCAGCGCCGACAGCATGCCGTCAAAGTTCACGCCATGCGTAGCCGCGTCGTAGTACGGGTACGACACGACTTCGAAGCCCGCGCTTTCGAACAGCGCGCGGTGGTTTTCCCAGCTCGGATCGCTGATTGCCACCTTGCTTGCCGGATTCAGACGCTTCAGGAAGTCCGCGCCGATTTTCAATGCGCCCGTGCCGCCGAGCGCCTGCGCCGTCACCACACGGCCTGCCGCGATCAGCGGCGAATCGTTGCCGAGCAGCAGCGCCTGCACCGCGGCGTCGTATGCGGCAATCCCTTCGATCGGCAGATAGCCGCGCGGCAGCGCCGCCTCGATGCGTGCCTTCTCGGCGTCGCGCACGGCGCGCAGCAGCGGAATCTTGCCTTCTTCGTTGGTGTACACGCCAACGCCGAGGTTGACCTTGGTCGGGCGCGCATCGGCGTTAAAGGCTTCGTTCAGACCGAGAATCGGGTCCCGGGGCGCGAGTTCGACAGCGGAAAAAAGAGACATGATGGTTCGGCAGTAGTGAAAAGAAGGAGGGCTTCCGCAAGAAGGTGGGCTTCTTCGGCAAGCCGGCGCCGGCAGGCACTTTCCGTGGGCGCGAACTGCTATGCAACCGCCAGACAACCGCGGTTGCCAGCGGCAACGGGCGTCGATGGCCGGCACGCAACATGGCATTGTAACGAATCCAGTGGCCGTTTTCGGATAGCCCGCGCGCTTGTGTTGAATTTCGTGCTACCGGCCGCTATCTGTAGACTTTCCGCCAATAATTCCGCCGGAGTCATCAGGGCCGTTCGCTCGCCGCCTGCGCTACGGGGCCGCTCCGGAACGGCCGCGCGCAAACCGCTAGAATGGTCGTTTGCTCCCGGCTCAGGATGCCGCTCCATGTCCGACCACCATCTGACCGAAGTCGACGACGCCCTCGACGAATCGAAGTTCGTCTCGTTCGAAGGCTCGCCGTTCCAGCTGTACCAGCCGTTCCCGCCGTCGGGCGACCAGCCGACGGCGATCGCGACGCTCGTCGAAGGCGTGGAGGATGGCCTGTCGTTCCAGACGCTCCTCGGCGTCACGGGCTCGGGCAAGACCTTCACGATGGCCAACACGATCGCGCGGCTCGGCCGCCCGGCCATCGTGTTCGCGCCGAACAAGACGCTCGCCGCGCAGCTGTACTCGGAGTTCCGCGAGTTCTTTCCGCGCAATGCGGTCGAGTACTTCGTGTCGTACTACGACTACTACCAGCCGGAAGCGTACGTGCCGCAGCGCGACCTGTTCATCGAGAAAGACTCGTCGATCAACGAGCATATCGAGCAGATGCGGCTGTCCGCGACGAAGAGCCTGATGGAGCGGCGCGATGTCGTGATCGTCGCCACCGTGTCGGCGATCTACGGTATCGGCAATCCGTCCGAATACCACCAGATGATCCTGATGCTGCGCACCGGCGAGAAGCTCGGCCAGCGCGACGTGATCGCGCGGCTGATCGCGATGCAGTACACGCGCAACGAGGCGGATTTCCAGCGCGGCACGTTCCGCGTTCGCGGCGACACGATCGATATCTTTCCGGCGGAACACGCGGAAATGGCGGTGCGTGTCGAGCTTTTCGACGATGAGATCGAGACGCTTCAGCTGTTCGATCCGCTGACGGGACGCGTGCGGCAGAAGATTCCGCGCTTCACCGTGTATCCGTCGTCGCACTACGTGACGCCGCGCGAGACCGTGATGCGCGCGGTCGAAACGATCAAGACGGAGCTGCGCGACCGGCTGGAGTTCTTTTATAGCGGCGGCAAGCTCGTCGAGGCGCAACGGCTCGAGCAGCGCACGCGTTTCGATCTGGAGATGCTGCAGGAGCTCGGCTTCTGCAAGGGCATCGAGAACTACTCGCGGCACTTTTCCGGCGCGGCGCCCGGCGAGCCGCCGCCAACGCTCGTCGACTACCTGCCGCCCGATGCGCTGATGCTGCTCGACGAGTCGCACGTGCTGATCGGCCAGCTGAACGGGATGTACAACGGCGACCGCGCGCGTAAAGAGAATCTCGTCGATTACGGCTTCCGTCTGCCGTCCGCGCTCGACAACCGGCCGCTCAAGTTCAACGAGTTCGAGCGCAAGGTGCGCCAGGCGATCTTCGTGTCCGCGACGCCCGCCGACTACGAACAGAAGCACACCGGTCAGATCGCGGAGCAGGTGGTGCGGCCAACCGGCCTCGTCGATCCGGAGATCGAGGTGCGTCCGGCACGCAGCCAGGTGGACGACGTGCTGTCGGAGATCAACGCGCGCGTCGCGGCGGGCGAACGCGTGCTGGTCACGGTGCTGACGAAGCGCATGGCCGAGCAACTGACCGAGTTCCTCGCCGATCACGGCGTGAAGGTGCGCTATCTGCACAGCGATATCGATACGGTCGAACGCGTGGAGATCATCCGCGACCTGCGGCTCGGCACCTTCGACGTACTGGTCGGCATCAATCTGCTGCGCGAGGGGCTCGACATTCCCGAGGTGTCGCTCGTCGCGATTCTCGACGCGGACAAGGAAGGCTTCCTGCGCGCCGAGCGCTCGCTGATCCAGACCATCGGCCGCGCGGCGCGCAACGTGAACGGCAAGGCGATCCTGTACGGCGACAACATGACCGACTCGATGAAGCGCGCGATCGGCGAAACCGAGCGGCGCCGCGCGAAGCAGATCGCGTACAACGAGGAGAAGGGCATCGTGCCGCGCGGCGTGGTGAAGCGCATCAAGGACATCATCGACGGCGTGTACAACGTCGACGAAGCGCGCGCCGAGCTGAAGGAAGCGCAGACGCGCGCAAAATTCGAGGACATGTCCGAGAAGCAGCTGTCGAAGGAGATCAAGCGGCTCGAGAAGCAGATGATGGAGCACGCGAAGAATCTCGAATTCGAAAAGGCCGCACAGGCCCGCGACCAGCTTGCGTTGCTGCGACAGCGCGTGTTCGGCGCGAACGTCGGCGATCATCTGACCGGTACCGACTGACGAAGCAAACCCGTCCGCGAACCGACCGACTCATCGAACCACCCAAAGCGCCGCCGCTGCAAAAAGCTGCGGCGCGTCCGAACGCCGCATTTCCCTCCGCACTCACTCCGCGCAAACTGCATCCGACCCTTGCGGAAGCCAGTCAATTCTTTCATCGAGGCAGGGCAAACGAAGGAAAGAAATTGTTCTGTTGGCTGAAGAATGCTAGACTCGCTCATTATTGAGAATCGTTCGCATTACGATTGCGAACGGCCCAAGTGATCCAAGCGGTTGAGCGAAGTCCTGTCCAGATAACAAAGGAGTTCTGATGCGTTTTTCTTCTCTCGCGAGCGGCGCTGTCGCCATGGCAGCGGCGGCAGTCGCGATGCACGCCGGCGCGGCCGAATACCCGATCGGCAAGCAGCAGATCCAGGGCGGCATGGAAATCGGCGCGGTCTATCTGCAGCCGATCACGATGGAACCCGAAGGCATGATGCGCAAGGCGTCGGATTCGGACGTCCACCTGGAGGCCGACATCCACGCGGTGAAGAACAACCCGACCGGCTTCGCGGAAGGCGACTGGATGCCGTATCTGCAGGTGCACTACGAGCTGTCGAAGGTCGGTTCGAGCCAGACGCTGAAGGGCGATCTGATGCCGATGGTCGCGAACGACGGTCCGCACTACGGCGACAACGTCAAGCTGTTCGGCCCGGGCAAGTATCACCTGAAGCTCGAGATCGATCCGCCGATGCAGATGGGCCATATGGCATT
The DNA here is from genome assembly GCF_003443895.1 of Paraburkholderia phosphatilytica. Classification (GTDB taxonomy): domain Bacteria; phylum Pseudomonadota; class Gammaproteobacteria; order Burkholderiales; family Burkholderiaceae; genus Paraburkholderia; species Paraburkholderia phosphatilytica. The sequence goes on from NZ_QQOA01000068.1 coordinate 11,841, forward strand.
TGGCCGCCATATCGACAAGGAAACCGGCGTGGGCCCGTGGTTCAAGCCGTTCACGCTCGACTATGACTTCACCTTCGCCGGCATCGGCAAGAAGGGCGGTTACTGATCGATGGCCGGCGCTCGCGCGGTCATCCGCGCAGGCGCCCCTCAGGAAGGATGCATGAGAATCAACCGGAAACTGGCGGTGCTGGCGTTCACCGCGGCCGCGGTCGGCGCGGCGCATGCGGAAGATCTGCCGACCTTCAAGCTCGAGATGGCGGACGGCACGTTGAAGCCGGCCCGCATCGAAGTGCCCGCGGGCAAGCGGATCAAGATCGAGGTCAGCAATAGCGGCAAAGGCGCGGCCGAATTCGAGAGCGTCCAGCTGCGCAAGGAAAAGGTGCTCGCGCCGGGCGCCGATTCGTTCGTCGTGATCGCGCCGCTGTCGCCGGGCGAATACAAGTTCTTCGACGATTTCCACCAGCAGGCGCAGGGCGTGATTGTCGCGAAGTAAAAGCGTTGCGGTGCCCGCGCCCGCAACGGGGCGCCGGCGTGCAGCGCGCAGCAGGAGAAATTCGATGGGTCAGGTGTTGTTCATCGTGTGGCGGGAAAGTGTCGAGGCGCTGCTCGTCGTCGGCATTCTGTACGCGTGGCTGAAGAACGGCGACGCGGCCGCGCGGCGCGGCCTGCCGTATCTGTGGGCGGGCGTCGCGGCCGGCGTGCTCGCGGCGATCGGCCTGGGCGCCGCGCTGGTCGGCTTCACCGAAGTATTGTCGGGCGATGCGCAGGACTACTTCCAGACCGCGATGGTGCTGATCGCGTGCGTGCTGATCGTGCAGATGGTGCTGTGGATGAAGCAGCACGGCCGCACGCTGAAGCGCGAGATGGAGCAGTCGCTCGAAAAGAGCACACGCGAGGCGAACTGGTGGGGCATCGCGGTGCTGGTCGCGCTCGCGATCGCGCGCGAGGGCAGCGAGACCGTCATCTTCCTGTATGGCCTCGGGTTCGGCCAGTCGGGTCATGTCGATGGCGCGCAGATCCTCGCCGTCGTGCTCGGCCTCGCGCTCGCGTTCGCCACCTTCTACCTGCTGCAACTGGGCGGCAAGGTGTTCTCGTGGCGCAGCTTCTTCCGCGTGACAGAGATCATGCTGCTGTTCCTCGGCGCGGGGCTGTTCCAGACGGGCGTCGACAAGCTGATCGACAAGGAAATCCTGCCCACTATCATCGACCAGCTGTGGGACACGTCGAAGATCCTCGACGACTCCAGCACGTTCGGTTCGCTCGTCGCGACGCTCACGGGCTACCGCGCGCATCCGGCGCTGATGAACCTGATCGCGTACGCCGCTTACTGGGCGGTCGTATGGCTGCTGGTGCGCCGCGCGAGCCGTCAGCCCGCGCAGGCGGCGCGTCGAGCGGCATGACGGACGTCGCCATCTCGCAAGCCACGCGGCCTTCGAAGCTCAAGGCCGCCGGCCAGTGGATGCAGCGCCACGGCGCGGCGATTCGCGGTATCCAGTGGGTCGTCGTCGCACTGTACGCATTCCTGATTATCGTGCCGGCGTGCATGCCGCTGCCCGGCGACACCGCGCATCTGTGGAACAACCTGACGCTCGCCGCGCAGTTCGTGTTCTGGGGCATCTGGTGGCCGTTCGTGCTGCTGTCGATGGTGATGCTCGGCCGCGTGTGGTGCGGCGTGCTGTGTCCGGAAGGCGCGCTCGCCGAATTCGCGAGCCGCTACGGGCGCGGCCGCGCAATTCCGCGCTGGATGCGCTGGGGCGGCTGGCCGTTCGCCGCGTTCGGCATCACGACGATCTACGGGCAGATGGTGAGCGTCTACCAGTATCCGAAGGCGGTGCTGCTGGTGCTCGGCGGCTCGACCTTCGCGGCGATCGTGATCGGCCTCTTGTATGGCCGCGAAAAGCGCGTCTGGTGCAAATACCTGTGCCCCGTGAACGGGGTGTTTTCGCTGCTGGCGCGTCTCGCGCCATTCCATTTCAAGGTCGACGAAGACGCGTGGCGCCGCTCGTACACAGAGGGCGAGCACGGCCATCGCGTGATTCCGATCAACTGCGCGCCGCTCCTGCCGTTGCGCAGCATGAAAGGCTCGGCTGCGTGCCATATGTGCGGTCGCTGCAGCGACCATCGCGATGCGATCGCGCTGACGTGGCGCGTGCCTTCGACCGAAGTGGTGGAGCTCGGCGCGAAGCAGGCGAGCGTCTGGGACACGGCGCTGATTCTCTACGGCCTGCTCGGCATCGCGATCGGCGCGTTCCACTGGACCGCGTCGCCGTGGTTCATCGACGCGAAGCAGTTCCTCGCGACCTGGCTGATCGACCACAACATCATGTGGCCGCTCGACACCAACGCACCGTGGTTCCTGTTCACGCACTATCCCGAGCAGAACGACGTGTTCTCGTGGCTCGACGGCACGATGGTGATCGGCTATATCGTCGGTACGGGGCTCGCGTATGGCACCGCGCTGCTGCTCCTGATGATGGGCGCGACGCGCATGCTCGGCCGCTTCGAGATGCGGCGCATGCATCATTTCACGCAGTCGCTGATTCCGCTGGCGGGCGCGGGCGTGTTTCTCGGTCTGTCGGCGACCACGCTGTCGCTGCTGCGCGCGGAACACGTGCCGCTGTGGTGGGCGTCGGATGTGCGCATCGCGATTCTCGTCGCGTCGAACGCGTGGAGCGCGTGGCTCGGCTGGCTCGTCGCGCGCCGCTACCCGGTGGGGATTTTCGCGCGCGCCGCGGCAATGGTATGGTTGTTCGCTGCGCTTGCGGTCGTCGATAGCGCCTGGTGGCTCATGTTCTGGGGCTGGGCGGCGCACTGAACGGCGATCGCGGCGCATCCTGTCCGATCTGCGCAGCGAGGCGAGCGTGAAAACCAAACCCGTATTGACGGAAGACGACGTGATGACGATGGCGGCCGCGGCTCAGGCGCACGCGGTCGCGAACCACTGGCGCGTGACGGTCGCGATCTTCGACGATGGCGGCCATCTGCTCCATCTGCACCGGATGGATGACACCGGGCCCGGCACAGTCGAGATGGCGATCGGCAAGGGCCGCACCGCCGCGCTCGGCCGGCGCGAAAGCAAAGCGTATGAAGAGCTGATCAAGCAGGGGCGCGTCGCGTTCCTGAGCGCACCGTTGACCGGCATGGTCGAGGGCGGCGTGCCGATTGTCATCGATGGCGTGGTGGTCGGCTCGATCGGCGTGTCGGGCGTGAAATCGGAGCAGGATGCAGCCGTGGCGCGCGCGGGAATCGCGGCACTGGAAGCTGGCTGATCATTGAGCACCGAAAGCCGATCGCAGGGCGCCTGTCGCGCCGCTGCGTGTTACGCGGTGAGAACCAAAAAAGCGGCCTGGCTGGCTGCGGACGGCTGGCTTGGTTGTCTGCACGAAGGGGTCTAGATCTCGCGTGCAAGCCGTCGTGGCTGGCTACTGCCTAACACCTCTCGAGGAGGTGGTCCCCACAATACCCGGTGTGTGCGCGTTACTTCGTCAGGATCAGTTTGCCCAGACGCGTGGCGCGCAGTTGATAGGTCTCGCCGTTGTGGACGATCGAGATATGGCTGCGTCCCTGCAACAGCGTGTCGCTGCGAACGGTGCGCGTGGCCGTGGCGCTCTCGTCCTGGCTGCCGGCGTTCGTGCGCGGCGTAGTGTGCGAAGCGGACGCGTCGCCGTTACTGCTGCGCGGACGCGTGGTCAGCGCGCTGCCGGACGATGAGCGGCTCAGCTTCAGCGTGGAAGGGCGCGTGTATTCGGTCATGCGAGCCACCGTTTGTTGTTCATTCGATGGAAATGATTCTAAATGATAATCGTTCCTATTTGCAAGTTCGGAAAACCGATTGGATCTGGATTTCGATAGCGGAAAGTAAGCTGGCGCGCATCGGCACGACGCGGTGTGGCTCGGTGTGATGTCGTGAGCCGCGTCGCGCCGATGGCAGGGCGGGGGTCAGTGCAACTGGTCGGGGGACTGCGACGACAGCACGTACTGGCGGATCAGCCGCACGGTATCGATGTCGGCTTCGCGGTATGCCGACTTCACGATCTCCTGGGTCTGGCGCGCGTCTTCGTTGTCCGCGTCGGGCAGCGTCGTCGTGTACTGGAAGCGCAGGAACAGCTGCTGCGTGTCGGGCTGCTCGATTGTCATCGTCAGCGAGCCGCCTACGTGCGCCGCGGTGGCGAGGATGTCGTAGCGCACGCTGTCGTTCGGGGTGAGCGTGACGCGATCGTGCACGGTCGCCTGGCCGTAGTGCAGCTCGCGCTCGAGCGTGCTGTCGGTACGCGACACGATCGTGCAGCTGTCGAGGCCGATCACAAACAGCTGCGGCTGCTCCGCGCGCAGCACGAGACCTTCCCACAGCTGTTCGCGCGTCATCGCGTCGACGAACGGATTCAGCGGGTCGTTGATCTGGATCAGATGTTCGAAATTCAAGGCGACAGCTTCCTCTTCAAAACGCTTTCGATGGGGTATGACTTGCCTTCGCGCAACGCGATGGCGGGATGGCTATTCAACGCACGCAATTCTCACACCGCGGCCACGAGCCCCGTTCGTACCGGTGTCGCATTCGCGAGCAGGTTGTGCACCGGGCACGCGTTCGCGATCTGCAGCAGCCGTTCGCGCTGCTCGTCGGACAGGTCGCCCTCCAGCACGATCCGGCGGTCGATCGTCGAGCCGCCGTCGTTCTTCTCGATCGACAGCGACACGCGCACGTCGTGCAGCGGCCAGCCTTTGCGCTGCGCGTACATCTTCAGCGTGATCGACGTACAGGCGCCAAGGCTCGCGAGCACCATGTCCACCGGGTCCGGGCCGCGATTGCGTCCGCCCGCGGATTCCGGTTCGTCGGCAATCCACGCGTGCCGGCCGTCGTCGAGAATCACCTGATAGTTGGTCGAACCGATGTGTGCTGTGACCTTGCCTTCGGCCATGGGGGCTCCTGTTTGTTCGTGTGCAGGCCTATTGTGAACGAATTTGTCGCCACGCGCGGTGGGTGCACGCGTGGCGAAGAAACGCAGAAGCGCACGGCAGCGGCCGTCGGGCCGCGCACCGCGCGCTTCGTCGTGCTCTATCGAGCGGGGGAGGCTGGGCTCAGTGCTGGATCTCGCCCATCCGCCCGGCCTGATAGTCGACCACCGCCTGGCGGATCTCCGCTTCCGTGTTCATCACGAACGGACCGTAGCGCACCACCGGTTCCTTCAGCGGTACGCCGCCGAACAGCAGCACGTCGAGCGGCTCGTCGCCGGCTTCGAGCGTGACCGTGTCGCCGTCGTCGTTGAACACGACCATCCGCTGCGCGCCGATCGCCTCGCGCTCGTCGCCGTAGTGCCCCGTGCCGGCCAGCGCGTACGCGAACACGCGATAGTCGCGCGGCACCGGATGCACGATGCGCGCGCCCGGCTGCAGCGTGAAATGCTGGTACAGGATCGGCGTGTGCGTCTGGATCTTCGCGTGCACGCCGAGCGCCTCGCCGGCGATCACCTTGACGCGCACCTTGCCGTCTTCGGACGTCGCGACCGGAATCTCCGCGGACGGCATTTCCTGGTAGCGCGGCGCGATCATCTTGTCGCGGCTCGGCAGATTGACCCACAGCTGCAGACCATGCACGCGGCCGCCGGATTTCGCGAATTCCGGGTCCGGCATCTCGCTGTGCACGACGCCCGCGCCGGCCGTCATCCATTGCACGTCGCCCGGACGCAGCGTACCCGCGTGCCCGGCCGAATCCTTGTGGCCGAACTGGCCTTCCAGCATGTAGGTGACCGTCTCGAAGCCGCGATGCGGATGGTCGGGCGCGCCGACCGCCTCGCCGGGCGAGTAGTCGACCGGGCCCATCTCGTCGAGCAGCAGGAACGGGTCGAAGTCCATCAGGAGGCGCGTAGGGAACGGCCGATGGACGACGAAGCCGCCGCCCTCGACAGTACGGACCGCGGGAATCGTGCGCTCCAGGGTACGGGTCGGGCTCATCGAAATCACTCCGGAAAAATGGGGAATAGCGTTATTTTTGAAACATGAAGCTATTATAGGGACCACTTTTGCGGGTTCCAGCCGCCCCAATGCAATGGATTGTTCTGCCGATGGAACGATGACATGAAGATCGACTCGCACAACCTGAACGATCTGATGTACTTCTCGCAGGTCGTTGAACACGGCGGATTTTCGGCCGCGGAACGGGTGCTCGGCATTTCGAAGTCGCGGCTGTCGCGGCGGCTGACCGAACTGGAGGCGTCGCTCGGCGTGCGCCTGCTGCAGCGCTCCACGCGCAAGCTCGCGCTGACCGAGGCCGGCCAGCTGTTCTACCAGCACTGTCAGGCCATGCTGTCCGAAGCGCAGGCTGCGGTGAACGTCGTGCAGCAGCTGCGCTCGTCGCCGCGCGGCACCGTGCGCGTCAGCGTGCCGGTGACGATTTCGCAGACCATTCTGTCGCGCATCCTGCCGGACTTCATGCATCGCTACCCCGAAGTGAAGCTGGTGATGCGCGTGACGAATCGTGTCGTCGACCTGTTCGAAGATTCGATCGACGTCGCGCTGCGGGTCCGCTCCGAGCCGCCCGCGAACGCGAACATCGTCGTGCGGCCGCTGTGGCGCACCCAGCAGATGCTGGTCGGCGCGCCGAGCCTCCTGAGCCAGAATGCGCCGCCGCTGCAACCGGCGGACCTCGCGCAGTTCGAAACGCTGGATACGCCGACCACCGACGGCCGCCACGCATACAGCCTGATCGCGCCCGACGGCACGCGCCACGTGCACGAACACGACCCGCGGCTCGTCTCCGCCGACCTGATGATGATCACCGAGCACGTGATGGCAGGCATCGGCATCGCCGCGCTGCCGGAGATGATGTATGGCGCCGCGCTGCGCTCGGGGCGCCTGTCGCCGGTGATGCCCGGCTGGACGCTGCCCACGCCGCAGCTCTATGCGGTGTTCGTGTCGCGGCAGGGGATGGTGCCGGCCGTGCGCGCGTTCGTCGATTATCTGGTCGAGATGCTCGATCCCGAGATCGGCAAGTTCGTCGAGCGTGAATGTCCGGAACACCCTACGTCGGGTGAAGCGTCGCAGCAGAAGCGGGCGGTCGCGGTGTCGCAGTGAGCAGTCGCTACGCTGCAGACGTCGCCGTTTCTTTGCGTTGTGTCGTGACGTGCAGCGTCACGCATGCAGAACGGGTCGACGATAAAACGTCTGCAAAACTCGTACTGAATCGCTTTTGGCATTTAAGCGTCGTCGGCAATCGGTACTTTCAATGGCCGATGTCTTGCGTCGACGTGGCCCGAAGGCCTATATTGAAATCCCTTCCGGCGTGGAGCGCTCCTGCCGGAAATCCAAGGCCGCTATCATAGCGAGCCGGATAGGGCTGAACGCGCTGTCCGTGTCGACCACGGCTGTCGCATGCGATGTTCCCGCGCCACTCCACTGGTTAAGGAACTCGCCGCCCGAAGGCGCCGCGTGCGCATCACAAAAGGCCTTCATCTGACGATGAGGGCCTTTTACTTTTTGGCTTTTTGTCCCATGAAACAGGGGATATTCTGTGCGCCGTACCATGCCGGCGCACTTCATCCGATCAATGCGTAGCGGGTTGCGAGCCGGGTTGAGTCACGAAGCCGATCTTCGTCAGACCGCCCGCCTGCGCATCCGACATTACCTGCGCGACCTTTTCGTATTCCACCTTGCGGTCCGCGTTCAGATGCAGTTCGGGTTGCGGCGTCTGCTGCGCCGCCGCGGAAATTTTCTCGCGCAGCGCGTCGTCGCCGACCGGCTGGTCGTCCCACAGCACGGTGCCGTCGGCCTTGATCGACACGCTGACCTGCGCGGGCTTCGTGTCTTCCTTCTGGCTGCTCGCGTGCGGCAGGTCGATCTTGACCGCGTGCCGGATCACCGGAATCGTCACCATGAAAACGATCAGGAGTACTAGCATGACGTCGACGAGCGGCGTCATGTTGATTTCGTTCATCAGGCCGTCGTCTTCGTCGGCGGCAAAGGGGCTCATCGCCATTGCGATACCTCGTGGGTGACGGACGTTCAGTGGTTCTGCGCGGCGAGGCGCAGGCCGTTGCCCTTCGCCGACGAGAGCTTCGAGCCCGTCACGAAGAACGCGTGCAGGCCGTGCGCGAAGCGGTTCAGCTTCGTGACGATCGCGCGGTTCGCGCGGGTCAGCGCGTTATAGCCGAGCACTGCCGGAATCGCGACGAACAGGCCGAACGCCGTCATGATCAGCGCTTCGCCGACCGGACCGGCCACGGCGTCGATCGAGCTCTGGCCGCTCGCGCCGATCGACAGCAGCGCGTGATAGATGCCCCACACGGTGCCGAACAGGCCGACGAACGGCGCCGTGCTGCCGATCGACGCGAGCACTGCGAGGCCGCCCTGCATGCGCGCGACGCTGTCATCCATCGTGTCCTTCAGGCAGCGCGTGATCCAGTCCGACACGTCCATCCGGTCGTGCAGATGCGGCTGCGTCTGATGATGGTGATCGGCGGCTTCCTGGCCCGACAGCGCGAGCGCGAGGAACGGGTTGTCCTGCGGCGTCGAGCGACCGCCGCCGAGCTTCTTCACGCCGTCGCCGAAATCGTCCGAATGCCAGAACGAGCGTTCGGCGTCCTTCGTCAGGCGCTTCAGGCGCACGACGTTCCAGCTCTTGATCACGATCACGCTCCACGACAGCACCGACATGATCATCAGCGCGAGCGCGATGCCGCGCGTCACGAAATCCCCTTGCGCCCACACGTGCGCGATACCGTAGTTCTGCATTGCCATTCCTTGTTGTAGATGAGTGTGCCGCGCCGCGCTCAGTCGCTCAGGTTGAAGACGTAGGGCACGGAAGTCGTCGCGCGGATCGCCTCGCCGTTTTCCATGTACGGACGACAGCTGCTGCTGCGCACGGCGTCGAGCGCAGCCTGGTCCAGACGGTCGAAGCCGCTGCTTTTCTTCAGCGCGATGTTCTCGATCCGGCCCGTCACGCCGACGACGAACTGCACGACCGCTGTGCCGGTTTCGCCGCGGCGCCGCGACAGCATCGGGTACTCGGTTCGCGTGATGTCGCAGTCGAGATGCGAGACGTTTTTCGGCGCGTTGATCGCCATGGTCGGCTTGCCGGCTGTGGGCGCGGCCGCAGCCGGCGCAGGGGCGGGCGCGGCGGGCGCCGGAGCGGGCGGAGCCGGCGGCGTC
>NZ_QQOA01000069.1 GCF_003443895.1 Paraburkholderia phosphatilytica
GTCGAACATCGACATCAGCACGACGAACGGCGCCAGCGCCGCGATGGAATCGATCGACAACGCGCTGTCCACGGTGAACAACCTGCAGGCAACGCTCGGCGCGGCGCAGAACCGCTTCACGTCGGTCGTGACGACGCAGCAAAGCGCTTCGACGAACCTGGCCAGCGCACAATCGCAGATCACCGACGCGGACTTCGCGCAGGAAACGGCGAATCTTTCGAAGGCTCAGGTGCTGCAACAAGCGGGTATCTCGGTGCTGGCACAGGCCAACTCGCTGCCGCAGCAGGTTCTGAAGCTCCTGCAGTAAGGCTAAAGAGTCTGGCGAAAGCCGCCGATAACGCACTGGCACGACGCACTATCGGCGGCCGACACAAAGAGGGAGGCTTGCCTCCCTCGATGCATTTGAACCGCAAGCGTATCCATCCAGGCAGTATCCGTACGGAGCCCCTTCATGACCGTGTCCTCCACCGTAGCAGCAGCGAGCGCCACAGCCAGCGCCAACGCCGCACTCCAGCAGGCGGCCCAGTCGGTCATCAGCGGCTCGACCGGCAACTCCACGATGGACGTGCAGAGTCTCGTGTCCGCGCTCGTGAACGCCAGAACGGCAGGCACGACGGCTTCGCTGTCCTCGGAAGCCAGCAACGACACCACCCAGATTTCAGCGATCGGCCAGCTGTCCGCCGCGCTCTCCGCGCTGCAGGCCGCCGCCGGCCCGCTGTCGAACGGCTCGATGCTGTCCACCTACACGGCGACGGCGAGCGGTACCGGCATCACCGCGAGCGCCGGTACGGGCGCGGTCGCGGGCACCTATACGATCGGCGTCACGCAGATCGCGCAGGCACAGAGCATCACTTCCGGCGCGTTCACGACCTCGCAGCAGAGCAATATGGGCACCGGCACGTTGAACGTGTCGCTCGGCAGCAGCTCGATGACGATCAACGTCGACTCGTCGAACAACACGCTGTCCGGCCTCGCGTCTGCGATCAACACGGCCAATAACAACCCCGGCGTCACGGCGACGGTCGTGAACGGCGTCGACGGCGCGCACCTCGTGCTGACGTCGACGGCGACCGGGCAATCGAACACGATCAACGTGAGCGTCAGCAACGCCAGCAGCGGCGCGGCGCTCAGCAGCCTCGCGGTGACCTCGACGGCGGGCACGACGTCGAACACCTCGGGCACCTATACCAGCACCGGCTCGACCGTCTCGTCGGGCTGGACGCAGACCACGGCCGCGCAGGACGCGCTGTTCTCGATCAACGGCACGACCGCGACCAACTCCAGCAATTCGATCTCGAGCGCGATCACGGGCGTCACGTTCACGCTGACCTCGGCCGCGGCATCGACTGCGACCAGCACCACGCCGGAAACGCAGACGCTGACCGTCGCATCCGATACGGCCACGCAGGAAACCGACATCAACAACTTCGTGACGGCGTACAACACGCTCGTCTCGACGATGACGTCGCTGACCGCGCTCACCACGTCGAGCGGTTCCGCGGGTCCGCTGCTCGGCGACTCGATGCTCAACCAGATCCAGAACACGCTCGCCGGCATCATCAGCGGTGCGGTGAAGTCAGGCAGCACGTCCACCAGCCTCGCGACGATCGGCATCTCGCTAAATTCGGACGGCACGCTCACCGCCAACCAGACGAAGCTCGACGCTGCGGTCTCCGCCAACTCGTCCGCGGTCGGCTCCCTGTTCAACCTGACCAACGGTATCGCCGCCCAGCTCAATTCGAGCATCACGTCGTTCACGGAAACGGGCGGTATCGTCGATGCGCGGCTGAACGCGATCAACACGGACATCACGTCGGTCACGACCCAGCAGACCGCGCTGTCGGCCTACGCGGCGCAGCTGACCACGATGTACCAGAACCAGTTCACCGCGCTGAACGCGCTGATGGCGAGCACCAACAGCAACGCGCAGTACCTGACCCAGCTGTTCGGCGGCACCAGCAGCGCCGGCTCGCTCGCGACCAACAAGTCGTAAGGTCGCAGAGACCGTCAGGCAGGCAAAGAGGAACCGTGACCATGCACAACCCGTCGGATATTCACGACCAGCGCGACGTGATCGCGCGCGTCCACGCCTTGACGAGCGAGATCCGCGTCGCCGCGAACACCGCCGACTGGGCGCTCGCCGCCCGCCTCGCCGACGAGCGTTCGCCGCTCGTGATGTCGCTGCGCGCGCCGGTCGACAGCGCGGCGCTCGCGCTGATCCGCGAGATCCAGGCCATGGACGCCGATCTGCTGGTGAGTGCCGACGGCGCGCGCAACCAGCTCGTCCAGCAGCAGAACCAGTCGATCCAGAAGATCAGCGCGACCAACCAGTACAACCGCGTCGCGCTGTTCTAGGCGATTCCAAAGGCGCGGCCGTCCGCGCCTGCCGTACCCACCGGTGCCCGCCTCGCGCGGGCTTCGTCGCTTCTGGCGACCACGCGGTCGCGTTGCGACCCGCGCCCACACAAAATCAGGAATTGCGGGCGAAACGGCGCCCTACTCCGCGCTTCGTCATTCCCCTCCCCACCCTAGACTTGGCACAACCGGCGGCATCCGTCCCGTAGAGGCGCGCGTTCGTGCAAGGCATGGGCGCGAAACGAAGCCCGCACGAACGGTCGCGTCAGCAACCCAGCATCGCGGACGTCAGCCAGAGCGCAGCGCCGCGACGCAACGGCCGCGCGCCATTGCCGCCCCATCGCCTGAACCCTGGAACACCATGAGCCAATCCGACCGCTCCACCTCGACCACCGCCCACGACGTGCGCGACGCGCTGAAAACCGCCTGGAAGCTGCACGAAGCCGGCCGGCTGGTCGAAGCGGAAGCGATGTACCGGACGATCCTCGAGATCGCGCCCGACCACGTCGACACGCTGCGCTCGCTCGGCACGCTCGCGCACAGCGCGAACCGCGGCGCGGAAGCGGAAGCGCTGCTCGGCCGCGCGATCGCGCTCGAACCGGCCAACAGCCAGGCGCACGTGAACCTCGCCGACCTGCTGCGCGCGCAGAACCGCTGGGACGAAGCCGAGGCAAGCTATCGGCACGCGCTCGCGCTGAGCCCGCGCTTCATCGAGGCCTATGAACGGCTCGGCGCGATGCTGATCCGGACCGGCCAGAACGAGGAAGCGATCGAAGTTTTCGAGAAATTGTCGGAAATCGCGCCGACGAGCTACGTCGCACACCAGAACCGCGGCGTCGCATTGGCCACGCTGAAACGCCGCGACGAAGCCATCGACGCCTATCGCGCGGCACTCGCGCTGCGGCCGGAGAGCCACGAGCTTCACAGCAATCTCGCGAACATGCTGATCGAGGGCGACCGCTCCGAAGAGGCGCTCACTCACGCCGAACGCGCGCTCGAACTCACGCCCGATTTCGTGCCGGCGCTCGTCGCGCGCGGCAACGCGCTGCTGACGATCGGCCGCTGGGGCGAAGCGATCGCGCCGTACGAACGCGCGCTCGCGCTCGACCCAGGCGACGTCTGCGCGCGCAACAACCTCGCGGTGTGCCTGATGAACGTCGGACGCCACGAGGAGGCGGCGAGTCACTACCGCCGCACGGTGACGGGCAAGCCCGACAACCTGACCGCGCACAACTCGATGCAGTTCATCCTGAACTACGATCACACGCGCAGCGTCGAGGACAACCTCGCCGACGCGAAGCGCTATGGCGACGCGGTGATGGCCGGCGTCACGCCCTTCCTGCACCCGGTGCCGGACGCGGCCGCGATGCGGTCGCGCCGCCCGCTGCGCGTGGGCTTCGTCTCCGGCGACCTGAACAACCATCCGATCGGCCTGTTCATGGAAAGCGTGCTGGCCAATCTCGATCGAGACGCGGTGCACCCGATCGCGTATGTGACGACCCATCGCGAAGACGAGATCAGCGCACGCATCAGGCCGACCTTCGCCGAATGGACGAACCTGCTCGACCTCACGCCCGCGAAAGCCGCGAAGATCGTCCATGACGACAGGATCGACGTCCTGGTCGACCTCGCCGGCCATACGGCGAAAACGGGCTTGCCGCTTTTCGCGTGGCGGCCGGCACCGGTGCAGGCGCACTGGATCGGCTTCTTCGCGTCGACCGGCGTGCCGACGATGGACTACTTCATCGGCGACGAGTACACGCTGCCGCCGGAAGAAGAGCATCACTTCGTCGAGAAGCCGTGGCGTCTGCCGGACGGCTATCTGTGCTTCACGGTTCCCACTGCCGACGTGCCGCTCGCCGAGCCGCCGTCCACGCTCGGCCAGCCGGTCACGTTCGGCTGCTTCAACAAGCTGTCGAAGGTCAACGATCACGTGATCGCCGTGTGGGCGAAGCTGATGCGGCGACTGCCGGGCTCGCGCCTCGTGCTGAAGAGCCATGAACTGGACGGCGCCTGGGCGCGCGATCGCATGACGACGAGCTTCGCCGCGCACGGTATCGAGTCCGCGCGGCTCGACCTGCTCGGCCCATCGTCGCGCGACGAGTATTTCGCGACCTACAACCGCATCGACGTCGCGCTGGATCCGTTCCCGTACAACGGCGGCACGACCACCGTCGAATCGACCTGGATGGGCGTGCCGGTCGTGGTGCTGCGCGGCAGCCGCTTCGTCGGCCATATGGGCGAAGGCATCCTGCATCACCTGGGCCGCACCGAGTGGATCGCCGCCGACGAAGACGAGTACATCGCGAAGGCCATCGAGCTCGCGACCAACCCCGCCCGTCTCGTCGCGCTGCGCGCGTCGCTGCGCGGCGAGCTGCTCGCGTCGCCGCTGTGCGATGCACCGCGCTTCGCGCGCAAGCTCGAAGAGGCGTTCGCGCAGATGTGGGCGATCCACTGCGACACCGGGCATGCCGACCCGGCCGCCTTCATCGCATCGCAATTCGACAACGCGGTGGCCGCGCACACCGCCGAACGGTTCGACGAAGCGCGCGCGCTCTACGCAACGATCCTGAAGCTCCAGCCGAATCACGCCGAGACCAACGAGAACCTCGGCGTGCTGATGCTGCAGACCGGCGCCGGCATCGAGAGCCTCGGGTACTTCCGCCGCGCGCTCGAAGCCGAGCCGCGCCGCGAGGAATTCTGGGCGGTCTATATCGAGGCGCTGCGCATGACCGGCCACGAGGATGCGGCGAAAAGCGCGTGGGAGCGCGGCCGCCAGCTGGGGCTGGAGCTCGCCGGCATCCAGTTTGCCCAACCGCAAGCCGCGGCTCCGTCGAACCAGCAGGAAGACGAACTCGCCGCCGAATTCGTGTCGACACTGCTCGCGTTGAAGCAGGGCGGATTCGACGACAACCTGCTGGCCGTCGCGAAGCAGATGACCGAAGTGCTGCCCGAGCATGCGTTCGGCTGGACGACGCTCGGCGACGCGCTGGTCCGCAAGGGGCGCTACACGGATGCGCGCGTCACGCTGGCGAAGGCCACCGAGCTCGCGCCGGACGACACGAACGTCGCGGTGATGCTCGAACGGCTGCAGGCGCTCGACGAGGCGCTCGCCACCGCGCGCGAACTGCTCCGCTCGAACCAGCTCGCAACCGGCCGCCAGGTGCTCACGGCGCTGCGGCAATCGGGCTGGAACGACGAAACGTTCAACGCGCTCGCACAGGCGTACGACGGCACCAATTGAGTGCGCATCGAGCACAAAAAGGTGCAGTTTTGTCTAACGATTTGTCAGCTTCGTTGATGCCTCGCGACTTGCGCAATCCATCGCGAGGCATCACGCCCCAGTAGAAGGCACGCCGACACGCGATCGGCACCGCTTCGGTGAGAAAAACGTCCCAACTTGGCCCAACATTTGCGTACTCCATGGCCTTTTGCGCCACCACGCACCAATGTGGACCATATGAATACGCTGAAGACTGGGACCGATACGCTTTTCCTGCTGCTAGGCGCCGGCATGGTGCTCGCCATGCATGCCGGCTTCGCCTTCCTCGAGCTGGGCACCGTCCGCAAGAAGAACCAGGTCAACGCGCTGGTCAAGATTCTCGTCGACTTCGCGGTGTCGACCATCGCGTACTTTCTGGTGGGCTACTGGATTGCGTACGGCGTGCAGTTCTTCGGCGACGCGACCTCGCTCGCGAAGGACAACGGCTACGGGCTCGTCCGCTTCTTCTTCCTGCTGACCTTCGCCGCCGCGATCCCGGCGATCATCTCCGGCGGCATCGCGGAGCGCGCGAAATTCAACCCGCAGTTGTGCGCGACGTTCGTGCTGGTCGGGTTCGTGTATCCGTTCTTCGAAGGCATCGTGTGGAACGACCGCTTCGGTATCCAGACGTGGCTCGCCACGCTGACCGGCGCCCAGTTCCATGACTTCGCGGGATCCGTGGTGGTCCACGCGTTCGGCGGGTGGATCGCGCTGCCCGCGGTGCTGCTGCTCGGCGCGCGCCACGGACGCTATCACCGCGATGGCCGGATTGCGGCGCATCCGCCGTCGAACATTCCGTTTCTGGCGCTCGGCGCGTGGGTGCTCACCGTCGGCTGGTTCGGCTTCAACGTGATGAGCGCGCAAACCATCGACCACATCAGCGGCCTGGTCGCAGTCAATTCGCTGATGGCCATGGTGGGCGGCACGCTTGCCGCGTGGCTGGCCGGCCGCAACGACCCGGGCTTCACCTATAACGGACCGCTGGCGGGACTGGTTGCCGTGTGCGCAGGATCGGACGTGATGCATCCGATCGGCGCGCTGTTCACGGGCGCGGTAGCGGGCGTGCTGTTCGTCTACATGTTCACGCACGCGCAGAACCGCTGGCGCATCGACGACGTGCTCGGCGTGTGGCCGCTGCACGGCCTGTGCGGCGCATGGGGCGGCATTGCCGCCGGCATTTTCGGGCTGAAGGCGTTGGGCGGAATGGGCGGCGTGTCGTTCGTGTCGCAGCTGGTCGGCACGCTGGGCGGGATCGTCATCGCGACCGTCGGTGGTGCGATCGTCTACGGCGTGATTCGCGCGACGGTCGGGCTACGGCTCGACCAGGAGCACGAGTTCGAGGGCGCCGATCTGTCGATTCACAACATCAGCGCCACGCCGGAACGGGAGACGGTGGTCTAAGCCTAGGTCTAAGGCTCGATTTCAGGCGTGCACCGCGTTACCGGCCTCGACAATCATCGCCCAGTCGAACGACGGTAGCGCGCACAACTGTTCCATGCCCGCCGCGTACTCGTTCGCGAGGGCTTTCACGTAACGCAGTCGCGTCGTCCATTCCGGCACGCCTTCGCTGCGCGTGGTCAGCACGATCGCCATCAGCTCGCTCAACGGACTGGCCTCCAGCGAGCGCAGCGTCGTGTCGACGCGGCTCGTGTCGCCGTCCCGGTCGAGAATCAGCACGCCGCGCAGCACATCCTGGCGGCCTGCAACGGCGGCCTCGGCCGGCTCGGGCTGCACGCCGAGCGCCGTCTGCAAAGCGGTGCGGAGATCGGACGGAAACGCGTTCGAGTCGTGACGCTTGAGCACCTCGGCCTGCGCCGTGCGCGCCAGTTGCCGGCGCTGTGCCGGCTGTTCGATCGCACTGGCGACAGCGTCGAGCCACTCCGTCTCGCTGTCGCCGACCAGCAGACCCGACTGGCGATGCTCCAGCGTCGCGCGGCACGAAGCCCGCGGGCTCGTCAAAACGGCCGCACCGGCAGCGGCGAATTCCAGCAACGGGCGCGCCGAAGCAGCGTCGTTGAACGCGTTCGCAGCGCGCGGCATCAGCGCGATATCGACGTCGAGTTCGCGCAATTGCCGGGCGTAGCCGGCGAGGTCGTGCTGCGCCTCGACGAAACTCGCACTGCTATCCGCATCCCAAACCTCCGGTCGTGCCGCGCCGAAAAACGTCAACTTGATGCGATTGCCGTAGCGCGCATCGAGCGCGCGCAGCGCGCGATCGACAAGCGCAAAGTTGGCCTTGTCGAGCGAGCTACCCGCCACGGCGATATGCACGACGTCCGAGTCTTCCCGCACGGGCCGGCGGAACAGGCTGAAGTCGACCTTGTCCGCCACGACCTGCACCGCCTTTGCCATCGAACCATAGGCTTCGGCCAGCGAAGGGTTGGCGACGGTCACGACCCGCGCGTGCCGCACGGCATACTCGACGCCCGCTTGCCACTGTTGTGCGCGAACCGGGTCGACGTCCGGGCTCTGCGCCAGTTCGAAGCGGGCATCGGTGTCGTACACGACCGGCACGCCGAGCGCGAAGATCTGCTCGAGCGATGCGACCGAAAGCCGGGCGGCAATCGTTCCCTGCAACACGATCAGATCGGCGCCGTGCATCGCTTCGACCTGAATTGCGCCGTTCTCGACGCCCCAGACGAACTCCCAGTTCTTGTCGGCCAGCGCGAGGGGCTTCGCCAGCCGCGCGACGGCGCCCGCCGCATCGATGGGCTCGACCGACAGCACCACGACGCGCCGTGTGCGATCCATCGTGACCACCTGCGATGCCTGTGCAAGCGCTGTGGCAGCAGCCGACGTGACGGAAGCAGCCGCGGCCCTCTCCCCGCGCACGCGTCGCTGCGTGACGTCGATGAATGTCTCGAGCTCGCGCCAGAACCCCTGGTGCAGTGCTTCATACATGACCGGCACATCGGCTAGCGTGCGCCGTGCGTGTTCGAGCTGCTCCGGTGAATCGCCCCATGCCGAGCCCGCGTCTTTCAGGTAGTTGTGCATCGGCTTCGGCAGCATGATGTCGTTCGGCAGATACACGACCGGACAACCGCACAGCAATGCTTCGTAGCAGGCGGTCGACGCTTCGTACGTGTAAAGCAGCTTCGACGAGCGATAGAGCTGCGCAAGCTCCTCCGGCGAGCGGCGGCCGGCGCGGAACGAGATTTCCGTGAATCCTTCCGTCACCGGCGAAAGCTGGCCGCCGCGTGCAAGGAAGCGATTGATGAAGACGAGATTGCCGGAGCGCTGACGGTCGTCGACGCCGATCGTGTTGTAGGTGTGCGTATCGACGAGCGGGATCTGCAGCAGTTCGGCCTCGAGACCCGGCGGCACGACGTCTGTGCCGTGCGCATAGATCAGATCGTCTGCTCCCCAGGTGATTTCACCCTTGTTCAGGAAGCCCGGAAGGTTCAGCAGGTAACGCACGACATGCTCCGCATTGATCGGATTGTCGTTCACCACTTCCGGATAGATGACGATCGGCTTGCGTTTCTGCATGTTGTGAAACGCGGCGATCTGATTCGTCACGATGGGCGTGCGCAGGCGGTCGGACACGCGCGTCGTCGTGACGTACGCCTCTTGCCCCATGAGATTGAGCGCGTGACACAGCTGATGCATGGCCCGCACGCCACCCGACTCGCGCGTGTAAGGCGGCGCGTAGACGTAGTACGGCGAGTTGAGGTCTTCAAAGAGGCGAGGTTGCTGTTTCATGGATCGACGTGTTGTTGAGCGCAGCGATGTCTCGCGAGGACCGCACCGTGGAGCCGCTCGAACGCGCGACGTAAAAGTCGCGCACGGCATCGGCGACGCGTTCAACGTCCTGCCCGGTCATTTCCGCGTACACGGGCAAGCGCAGCAGGCGAGCCGACACATTCTGCGTGACGGGCAGCTCGCCATGCGCGCGGCCAAAGAAGAGTCCGGCTGGCGAATCGTGCAGCGGCACGTAATGGAACACCGCTGAAATACTGCGCTCGCCCAGATGCTGGATCAGTTCCGTGCGCTCCTCGATGTCCTTGCAGAGCACATAGAACAGGTGGGCGTTGTGCGCATAGTCGCCGTTGAGCACGGGCAGTTCGATCCGGCCGTCGTGTTCGAGCGGTCGCAGCAGCTCGTGATATTTCGCGTGCAGCTGGCGGCGGTGTGCGATGACGCTTTCGGCCTGCTCCAGCTGCGCGAAGAGAAACGCGGCCGTGAGTTCGCTCGGCAGAAACGACGAGCCGATATCCACCCACGTGTATTTGTCGACGGCGCCGCGCAGGTACGCGTGCCGGTTGGTGCCCTTTTGCCAGAGAATTTCGGCGCGCTCGATCAGCTCCGGATTGTTGATGAGCAGCGCACCGCCCTCACCGCAGATCACGTTCTTGGTTTCGTGAAAGCTCAGGCAGCCCAGGTCGCCGAAGGTGCCGAGCATGCGGCCGTCGTGCTCCGTGAGGATGGCCTGCGCAGCGTCTTCGATGAGGTGCAGCTTGTGACGCCGGCAAATGTCCTGCAGCGCCTGCATCGCACACGCGCGGCCCGCATAGTGCACGGCAACGATCGCCTTCGTGCGCGGCGTGATGGCCGCCTCGATCAGGCGCTCGTCGATATTCAGGGTGTCGGGGCGAATGTCCACGAAGACCGGCACCGCGCCACGCAGCACGAACGCGTTTGCCGTCGAAACGAACGTGAACGACGGCATGATGATCTCATCGCCGTGACCGACATCGATCAGCATGGCCGCCATTTCGAGCGCAGCCGTGCACGAATGCACGAGCAGCGACTTCGGGCAACCAAGCTGTTCCTCGAGCCACTTCTGGCAGCGCTTCGTGAACATGCCGTCGCCGGAGATCGTGCCGCTCATGACCGCTTGAGCGATATAGAAAAGCTCCTTGCCGATCACGAAGGGCTTGTTGAACGGAATGTGCGATGGTTTCACGCGGACACCTCGATGGATGTGGTGTGTGCCGCGACAAGCCCGCGAGGCCATCGTGGCGTTACTTCGTTGGGGCTAAAAGTCCGTTAGCGGCCAAGCGTCCGGCTCAAGCGCCGCCGCCGCTCTGCGCCAGCTTTTCCGCGATGATGCGTGCGGCTTCGTCGATATCGACGCCGGTGAACAGGCCCGGATCGATGCCATCGATCACGGGAAACCGTTCCTCGCAGGCGAGAAAAAAACCGACCGCGCCGAACGAATCGAGATACTCGAAGATCGGCCGATCAGCCTGGATGGCTTCCGTCACGCCGCCTTCGGTTCGCAGATACCCGGCGATCCATTCGCGCGCATCGGCTTCAATGGTGAAAGTCATGTTGGTCTCCGTCGCTCACGCGAGCTTTACGGTTTTGATCGCCGCACTGACGACCCGGCTGGCGGGCGCCACTTCGCCCATCACCACGCAGCCCACGCCGATGCGGCAGTTTTCGCCGACGGTGCTGCCCGGCAGAATCACGCACTGCGCGCCGAAGATCGTGTGGTCGCCGATCGACACGTCGCCCGTCACCTTTGCGCTGTGCTCATCCGCGTTCGCGCGGTAGTCGTCGCTTTTGGTGAAGATGCTGACGTGCGTGGAGATGCCGCTGCGCGCGCCCATCACGATCTTTCCGCCAGTGCCGCCGAGAAAGCAGAACGGCGAAATGTGGACGTCGTCGCCGAGTTCGACATGCCCGGTGAAGATCGCCATATCGTCGACCCGCACGCGGTCGCCGATGCGTCCAGCGCTCGCGTAAAAGATCGCGCGGCGCGACACGCGCGTGTCTTCGCCCACTTCGGCGAAGCCGAGCGCCAGCAGTTCGTCGCGGCTAAAAAAGTCCACTGCTTGCTCCCCGGTCGATCAGATGAACAGATCGAAGTCGGACACGGTCTCCACGCCTTCGCCTGCGGCCAGCCGCTCGAGCAGCAGGTTCGACTCGTGGCGGATGCAGTGGAACGTGCAGTGCTTCGCAGGATCGACGCGCTCCATCACCTTCGCGCGCTTGTTGCCGGTCCACAGGTCCTTGAGCGACACCTTGCTCACGTCGCCGATGCGCATGTTCAGATTGCCGCGGTGATACGGGCAGACATACGCGCCGCTCGGCGTGATGACGGTGCGCAGTTCGGCGGTCAGGCAGCGGTTGTACGGCTTCGATTGCGTACCCACGCCTTGCAGCGCTTCTTCGAGCGTGAACGGCGCGATGATCTTGAAGTTCTCGTCGGCCAGATCGTGAACCGCCTTGAGGTTTTCGTTCACCAGGTCTATGACCGACAGCTCCTGCTGCTGCAGAAAGTGCATCATGTCGAAGGCCGGCTTCAGCTCGAAATAGTCGCAGCCGATGTCCTTGGCGAGACGTGCCGCCTTCGCGATATCCACGGCATTGGTGCGCGTGAAGTTGCCGTCGTTGTCGTACTTCGACAGCAGCAGGAACGAGTAGCCCAGCAGGCCGACCTTTTCCTTCGCCATGCGCCGCATGTTGTCGATCACCACACCGAACTGCGATTTGCCGCTCGCGTGCGGGCGGAATTCGGAGAAGACCTCATCGCTGCCGGCGTCGACCGAAACGCGCAACCAGCTCGTCTTGCGCACGCACGCATCGTAATGCCGGTTGATCAGCGTGCCGTTCGTGGTGACGCCAACCTTGATGCCGCTCTCGTAAAGCGCGTTCACGAGTTCGGAGAATTTCGGGTGCGCCATCGGCTCGCCGCCGCCGATCAGCACGACCGCGCGCACGCCGCCCTCGGCGAACTCCTGCGCGAGCCGCATCAGACGCTCTTCCTCGATGCCACCCTGGTTCAGCAGATTCGCGCTGATGCAGTCATGGCACGCGAGGTTGCAAGCGGTGGTCGGATCGAGCTCGACGACGAGCGGTGCCTCGTGGCTCTTGTTCCAGAGGAACTTGTTGATAAAGTCCTGCACCGTGGTCTGCTTGAGCTTTTCGACGAGTGACAGCGGACGTGAGGTCTGATTCATGAAGCGATTCCTTGAACGGTTTTCCAGTCTTTAGGACAGCAGGACAGATTTTGGAAGCGACCATGTCGCGAGTGCCTGGGGTCCCATTTCTCTTCCTGTGCCGGATCGGCCGAAGCCGCCAACGGGCAGTTCGGGCACCCAGAAATCCGGGTTCGAATTGATCCAGATGCGGCCGGCGCGCAGCGCTTTGGCTGCCGCGATCGCGCGTGCGGTCGAAGCGGTCCAGACATAGGCCGCGAGTCCGTACCCGCTCGCGTTGGGCGCGTCGAAGAAATGGGCTTCTTCCACTGCGCTGACCGTGATCACGGGGCCGAACGTTTCTTCGGCGAGCAGCGACGAGTTCAGGGGCACGTCGCTGAAAATGACGGGGCCGATGAAATTGCCCGTGCCCTCAAGACACGAACCCTGAAGCATGTGCAGTCCTTCGCGAACGCCGCCCTCGACCAGCGCAGCGATACGCGCGCGATGCCGGGCGGTGATCATCGGTTGAACAGCCGGGCAACGGCCCTGCTCGTCCGTCGGGAATTCGCTCGCGAGTTCGCGCTGCAGCAGCCCGGCGAAATCCTTTGCAACCGCCGGCGCGACCAGCACGTGCGAACCCGCAACGCAGGCCTGTCCGCCGTTGCGCAAGCCGCCGCGAATCACGGCTTTGGCTGCCGCGACGAGATCCGCGTCCTCGTAGACGAGCACGAAGTTGTTGCCGCCCAGTTCGGACGCGACGCGCTTGCCGTGCGCGGTTGCAGCCGACTCGATCAGACGGCCGACGCGCGTCGAACCAACGAAGCCGATCATGTCGATGTCGGGATGCACGCACAGCGCGTGGCCAATTGCCTCGCCCGTGCCGTATAGCAACTGCAACGTGCCCGCGGGCAGGAGCCCGCTCGCGGCAATGCGTTCGACGAGCATCGGCAGCGAACCCGCTGCCAGTTCGCTCGGCTTGCAGATGACGCTGCAGCCCGCGGCGAGCGCAAACGGCAGCCGCTCGGACGTCGTGATGAGCGGGTAATTCCACGGCACGATCAGGCCGACCACGCCGACCGGCACGTTGATCGTGAACGCGACGCCTTCACCGATCGAAGCCGGAAACGCATGCGCGGTCTCGGTGCGGGCGAGGCTTGCGGCGTAGTCCCACAGCGCGATCGCGCCTTCGACTTCGCCGGTTGCCGCTTCGATCGGCTTGCCGGTATCGCGGCACTCGAGTTGCACGAGTTCTTCGCGATGCTCGCGCATCAATGCCGCGATGGCGGCAAGCGCCTGGCTGCGCGCAGCGGGCGACGTGGCCGCCCATTGCTGCATCGCCTGCTTCGCGGCCTTGCACGCTCCGTCGATCTCGGCGTCCGTCGCGCTCGAAAAGCTCGCGGCGATTTCGCCGGTGCGCGGATCGTGCGTGTGGTACGTCAGGCTATTCACCGCCGACTCCCTCGAAGTACGTCACGCGCTTGATCGGCTTGCCCGAGGACGTCTTGGGAATGTCGGAGATGGCCTTGATTTCGGCGGGACGCTGCGAATACGGCAGCGACTGGTTGAAGAGGCTATTGATCGCGTCCTTCGTCGCGACGGCCGTTTCCGGCGACGAAGGCACAAAGAAGAGGTCGTACACTTCGCCCCAGAAAACATCCGGACGGCCAACCGCAACGCACTCGTCGCACAGGTTGGAGCCGAGCACGAGGTCTTCGATTTCCGTCAGCTGGATGAACTCGCCGCCCTTCTTGATCGCGTCCTTCCGGCGGCCGCTGATATAAAGCTCGCCACCTTCGATGCGCCCGAGGTCGCCCGAGCGGAAGTACGTGCTGCGGTCGAACGCGTTGATCTCGCCGTGCTCCGTCAGATAGCCGAGCGCCATGTACGGCGATTTCACGAGCACTTCGCCATCCTGCTCGGGGTCGATATCGATCAGCACGCCGTCGATTGGCTTGCCGACCGAGTACGCGCCGTCGACACCGTGGCCGACGGTGAACGAGCCGCCGAGTTCCGTGATGCCGAAGCAGGCGATCATGTCGACGCCGAAGGTCTCGAAGAATTCCTGCTTGATGGACGGGTAGAGAATCGAGCTCGTCGACACGATCTTCGTGCCCGCGAGAATGTCGGGCTTGTGCTTGAAGAAGCGGAACGTGCGTGTGAGCGCCGCGGCCATCGTCGGAGACAGATAGGCCGACGTCGGCTTGAAGTGCTGGATGTCCCGCCAGAACAGGTCCAGGTGTTTCGCGCTGAAGCGCTTGCCGATCGCGATCGAGCCGCCCGCCATCAACGGCGCGGCGAACAGGTTGAAGAGGCCCGCGTTGTAGAACATCGGCCAGTTGTGCAGCGTCAGATCGTCGGCGGTGAGGCCCAGCGACGCGGAAAACGCCTGCGCCGCGTCGAAGAAGTTACGCGCGCTCTGCACGATGCCTTTCGGCGCGCCAGTCGTGCCCGACGAGAAGACGACCAGGTACGGGAAATCCATGTCGCCCTGGGTCGCGCAATCGGGAATGGTGTCGTCGAGCGAATAGGCGAGTTGCGCGTACGAGGTGATGCTCAGGCTCGCGCGCGACAGGTGCTTGATCTTGTCCAGCTGCTTGACGTTCACGGCCGGGTCGACCGGGTACGCGGTGACACCGCCGATACACAACGCCAGCATCAGTTCGAGGTACTCGACGCGGTTTTCGAGGTTGATGACGACGCTGTCGCCCGCGCGCACGCCCTGCGCAACCAGGAAGTTGAGCAGACGAACCGAGTTGCCGAGGAATGTCGAAAAGGAAATCGTCTTGCCGTTGTCCAGCAGGATGAACGGCTTGTCGCCTTGCGCGGCAAAAATGCGTTGAAAGTATTCGTATCGGTTGACTGACATATTTCTTAGCCGGTGAGGGACTGTAAGAAATTCTAGAGTTTGGTAAGGCGCGCCCATCGCCGGAATAGAGTCGATTTTCGGCGCCAGTTCGGGTAATGCCCGGGCTGCCGGGAGGACGGCTTGTAGAAGCCAGGAGGGAATGGCGAGGTGTCGTTCGCCGCTCAGCG
Source organism: Paraburkholderia phosphatilytica (assembly GCF_003443895.1). GTDB lineage: Bacteria > Pseudomonadota > Gammaproteobacteria > Burkholderiales > Burkholderiaceae > Paraburkholderia > Paraburkholderia phosphatilytica. The sequence continues at coordinate 15,520 of NZ_QQOA01000069.1, forward strand.
CGGGGCGCGCGGCGCGATCAAGGAAATTGAAAGGCTATGGGCTTTGGGCTTCGGCGGCGATTGATCGGCCGAAGGGAGTGGGACGAGGCGGGGTGGGGGAAGGAAGCGGCGGCGGACTGCCGCCTGATTCAACACGAAAGATTTTGATCGCCGACGGACCGCGCGGGTAGCGCGCGCGATCCGGGACGATCGAGCGAAGCCGTCAGGCGACGTGCTTCAGGAAATCCTGCAAACGCGCGGTGGGCGGATGGTCGATCAGTTCCGCGGGCTCGCCGTCGTGCACGATGCCGCCGTTGTCCATGAACAGGAGCCGCGTGCCGACCCGGCGCGCGAAGCCGATCTCGTGCGTGACCACGATCATCGTCATGCCATCGGCCGCCAGATCCTGCATCACCTTCAGCACTTCGTGGCGCAGTTCCGGATCGAGCGCGGAGGTCGGCTCGTCGAACAGCATCAGCTTCGGCTTGATGGCCAGCGCGCGTGCGATCGCGACCCGCTGCTGCTGCCCGCCCGAGAGTTCGGATGGGTAGTGATTCGCGCGGTCGGCGAGTCCCACCTTCGCAAGCAAGCCAAGCGCGCGGTCGCGCGCCTCGGCGCGCGTCGCCTTGCGCACCTGCAGCGGACCGAACATCACGTTCTCCAGCGCCGTCATCTGCGGGAACAGATTGAACTGCTGGAACACCATGCCCGCCTCGAGCCGGATCTGGTGAATGTCGGCGGTCTTACCTTTCACGCTCAGGCCGTCGACGATCAGATCGCCGCCCGAGATCTTTTCGAGCGCGTTGATGCAGCGGAGCATCGTCGATTTGCCCGACCCGGATGGACCCACCACCACGGCGACTTCGCCCGCCTCGATTTTCAGATCGAGATCGCGCAGCACCGTGACCGCACCATAGTTCTTCGTGACGGATTTGAATTCGACCATGCTCATAGAATCCGCATCCTCTTTTCGATGACGCGAAGCGACAGCGTCATGCATCCGGTAAGAATCAGGTAGATGCAGGCGACGGCCGTCCAGATCTCCACGGCGCGGAAGTTGCCCGCAATGATTTCCTGGCCCTTGCGCGTGAGTTCACCCACGCCGATCACGATGAACAGCGACGTATCCTTCAGGCTCACGATGCACTGGTTGCCGAACGGCGGAATGAGGCGGCGGAACGCCAGCGGGCCGACGATCTTCAGCAGCACGCGCGGCATCGACAGGCCCATCGCGAGACCCGCTTCGGCGAGACCCTTGGGGATCGAGAGAAACGCGCCGCGAACCACTTCGCCGAGATACGCGCCCGAATTCACCGCGATCGAGATGACCGCGGCCGTCATGCCATCGATCCGGATATGCGCGAGGATCGGCAGCGCGAAGTAGAGAAACATCACCTGCACGACGATGGGCGTGCCACGGATCAGTTCGATATACACCTGCGCGGCAACATTCAATGCAATGGGCCCATATGCACGGCACAGCCCCGCCACGAGCCCGATGATCGAGCCGCCCACGAGGCCGAGCGCGGCGATCACCACCGTCAGCTTCACGCCATCGAGCAAATCCGGCATCGCGCTCGCGATGACCGACCAATCGAGTTCCACAGACACGCTCCTGTCTCAATCACTGAACGCCGCGCGACGCGCCGGCTTGCTGAATGCCCGGCGCGTTCGCGCATCCTTCGCCGATAACGCTTACGACTTCGGCGGTTCCGAGCCGAACCATTTGCGGTAGAGCTGCGCGTAGCGCCCGTCAGCCTTCATGCGCGTGAGTTCCGCGTTCACCTGCGGGACGAGCGAGCTGCCCTTCGGGAAACCGATGCCGTACTTGTCACCGCTCACCGGCGTGCCCGCCACCTTCACCTTGCCTTTACCTGCGGTGTTAACGAAGAACTGCACGTTCGGTGTGTCATGCATGGCCGCATCGACACGTCCGGCTTCGAGCGCCATATAGGCCTCGTCAGTATTCGGGAACTGGCGGATTTCCGCGGGCTTCAGGTGCGCCTTGATCCAGTCGATGGTCGCCGTGCCGGTCTTCGCGGCGATGACTTTGCCGTTCAGATCGTCGATCGAATGAATCGTCGTGTTGTCGACGCGGACCATCGCTGCAAGGCCGCTGTCGTAGTAGGGATCGGAGAAGTCGATGACCTTCTTGCGCTCTTCCTTGATCGTCATGCCCGACAGCGCGACGTCGATGTTGCGGGTCTGCAGTGCCGGAATCAGGCCTGCGAAATCCATCGGCTGGATCGTGTAGTTAAGCTTGAGGTCTTTCGCGATCTCGGCCCACAGGTCGAGGTCGAAGCCGACGTATTTGTCGCCCTGCTTGAACTCGAACGGCATGAAGGACGTATCGGTGCCGACGATCAGCGTCTTGTCATCGGCATGGGCGACACCCGCCCCGAAGATCGCCGCCGCGAGCAGCGAGAAAAAGAAGACACGACGTTTCATCTGGACACACTCCATGGGTTGAGGCGACGCGTTTCCGGCGACGTCCGCGTCTCGAAAGGTCTGCGATGGTGTTGAAGTGCCCGCTTATCAACATGCGGTGCGGCAACACCATCCGTTAACAACATTTGTTGTTGTGGCGGATGGTAACCCGCCAAAAAGGTTCGTCAAGGGGTATTTCGTGGAGGGGAGGACGGGGAGGGGTAGTTCGACAATGCAACGCGCAGATAGGGCGAATGAGAAGCGGGAAGCGTCAACAGGAAGGTATATCCCATTGACATCGCCCTTGACATCCCTATAATGGGATATACGCTTGACATATACCCAGGAGCCTGTCGTGGAGCAAGGTGCCATCTTCAAAAGCAACCGCAGCCAGGCGGTGCGCCTCCCCAAATCTGTGGCGCTTCCTGACGACGTGAAGCGGGTCGACGTGGTGGCCGTCGGCCGCACGCGCATACTCACCCCCGCCGGGGAGTCGTGGGATAGCTGGTTTGATGGCGAAGCGGCAAGCGCAGACTTCATGTCCGCGCGCGACCAGCCCGGCGATCAGGAGCGTGAGGGGTTTTGATGCTGAAGTACATGCTCGATACGAACATCTGCATCTTCACCATCAAGAACAAGCCCAGCGAAGTTCGCGACGCGTTCAATCGCCACCACGGCCAGCTGTGTGTCAGCACAGTAACCTTGATGGAGCTGATCTACGGCGCAGAGAAGTCCGCATCGCCGGAAAAAAATCTGGCTGTCATCGAGGGATTTGCGGCCCGGCTAGATGTCCTGGCGTACAACAACGAAGCTGCCGTACATAGCGGCCAACTCAGAGCCGAGTTGCAGAAGATCGGCAAGCCGATTGGCCCCTACGACCAGATGATCGCCGGACATGCCCGATCACAGGGCATGATCCTGGTAACGAATAACGTTCGGGAATTCGAACGAGTGCCTGGTTTACGAGTTGAAGACTGGGTCGACACTGCGCGGTAAGCCCGTTCCCGGATGGAAATGCGAGGCAGCAAACTTGGCGCGCCCGGCTGGGATCGAACCAGCAACCCCTGCCTTCGGAGGGCAGTACTCTATCCATTGAGCTACGGGCGCATCGGCGAGAAAGCGCCACCACCGGGGAGGGAACAGCAAATTGGGTGGGCGCTCACGCGAGTCCGAAAGGATACCCGGTTTCCCTGCCAGCGTCCACCGCACGGGCATTTCACGCAGGGCAATCGCATTAGGACGCCCGCCGCATGCCGAGTACATCTCGGCGGAAATCATCGTCCCACGCGGCCTGCTTGAGCTTGGCCCGTACCGA
>NZ_QQOA01000007.1 GCF_003443895.1 Paraburkholderia phosphatilytica
GCCTTGCCTTCATTCACGAAGCTTTCCTGAAGCTGGCCTGCTGCATCATCTGTTGGCGCCACCTTCAAAAATCATTTTGTTAACGCTTCTAAGCCACAGCGGCGCGTTGTCTGGCCCGGTCAAGAACTCGAACACGTGACCGGGCCGGCCACGCCAGGCGCTAGCAAGCCGCCCCCGTTCGCGCATCACGACGCGCCGCTTTCAACCCTCCCACCGCAATCGCGACACCAACCATCATCACCGCCGCAGCCAGCCCGACAGCCACATGCAACCCACGCATCAAGCCGCCCGTCTGGTCCCCAAGCAACGCACCGAACACACCCACGCCTAGCGCACCGCCGATCTGACGCGCGGTGTTCAGCACGCCGGAAGCGATGCCGACGGATCGCGACTCGACATGCGCAAGTATCGCGGTGTTGATCGAAGGCACCGCGAGTGCAACGCCAACGCCGATCGCCAGCAACGGCACCGTAATCGCGACATCGCTGCTGTGAACCTCGACGAGCCCTAGCGACAGAAAGCCAAGCGCCGCCAATGCTTGCCCGGCGATCATCGGAAGACGATAGCCAAAGCGCGCGGTGAGCGCGCCGGATGCGAGATTGGCCACGGTCACGACGGCCGTCATCGGCAAAAAGGCGAGACCGGTCTCCAGCGGCGTGTACTTCCGGACGTTCTGGAAATACAGGCTCATCGCGAACATCAGGCCGTAGTAACCGAAGTTGAGCGCGAGCCCGACCAGCGAACTCACGTTGACCGCCGGTATCTGGAAGAGCGCAAGTGGCAGCATCGGTTGCCGTTGCCGTGCTTCAACGAGCACGAACAACAAGCCGGACGCAACGAAACCACCGATACCGCCAAGCACCGCCGCGCTTCCCCAGCCCAACCGTCCGCTTTCCACTACAGCGAACATCAGCGCGCCCAACGACACGACCGCCAGCGTCTGTCCAGTCAGATCGATATGACGCGTTGCATCACGAACGGTATCGGGCGCATGTCTCAACGTGAGCCAGATACCGGCAATACCGAACGGCACATTGATCAGAAAGATGCTCGGCCAGCCGAACCGCGTGATCAGCACGCCGCCCACGACGGGACCCGCACCAAGCGCAAGCGCCGCCGTTCCCGCCCAGATGCTCACCGCCTTCGCGCGCGACCGCGGTTCTGGAAAACTCGCGCTGAGCAGCGCAAGCGAAGACGGCACGCACAGCGCCGCGCCGACGCCCTGCACCGCCCGTGCCGCGATCAGCACAGCAGCGCCGGACGCGAACCCACACGCAACGGACGCGAGCGTAAACAACGCAAAGCCTGCGACGAACACGCGCCGTGCGCCCATCCGATCGCCCAGCGCGCCCGCGCTGAGCAGGAGGCTCGCGAACGCCAGCGTGTACGCGTTGAGCACCCACTCGAGCCCGGTGGCGCTAATGGATAACGCTTCGCGAATGCGCTCGAGCGCGACGTTCACAACCGTGACGTCGAGACAGATGATGACGAAGCCAAGACTGGTGACAAGCAGCGCAAGTCGTGGCGAAGGCGTGGAGTGGTGTCGGTGCATGATGAGCGGTGCAGATTGGACTGAAACCACTCTATTCCCTCAGTCACGCTTGATAAACCGCCTGCAGATGCGCACAGAACCCACTAATATCGGGGAATGGATCTCCTCAAAGCGATGACCGTGTTCGTGCGCGTGGTCGAAACCGGCAGCCTCACGGCGGCGGGAATCGCGTGCGATCTGTCGCCGACGATGGTCGGCAATCATCTTCAGGCGCTGGAGGCCAGGCTCGGTACGCGGCTCATTCATCGCACCACGCGCAAGCAGCAGATCAGCGCATTCGGGCAGGCCTACTACGAGCGTTGCGTGGAAATCCTCGGTCTCGTCGATGACGCGGAACGGCTGGCGCTCGATCATCTCGCGACGCCGCGCGGGCGCCTGCGCGTCACCGCGCCCGTGATCTTCAGCAACGAGTGCCTGATTCCCGCTATCGCGGAATATTGCGAGCGCTATCCGGAAGTACAGCTCGACGTGGTTGCGTCGGACATGCTGTCGGACCTGATCGAAGATGGCTTCGAAGCGGCGATTCGCATCGGCACGCTTCAAGACCCGGACCTCGTCGCGCGCCCTTTGCGGCCGTATCGTCTGGTGCTGTGCGCGTCGCCAGCGTATCTCGCTGCGAACGGCGCGCCGGCCGCGCCTGACGATCTTCGCTCGCATCAATGTCTGACGTATGCGTACCCGCCGCGCTCCGAATTCCGCGCGGCGCGGCCCGAATGGCCGCTCTCCGGTCCGCATGGACGCATCAGTGTGCCGGTGGATGGACGGCTGAAAATCGACAACTCGGAAGCGCTGCGACGGGCCGTGCTTGCCGGCATGGGCATCGCGATGCTGCCGGCCATTCTGGTGGACGCGGACATTCAGTCGAAGCGTCTCGTCGAAGTGCTGCCGAATCACGCCGCGCCGGACCGGTCGCTGAACCTCCTTTATCTGCGTGACCGGCAGATGTCACCCAAGCTTCGCAGCTTCGTCGATTTCATCGTCGAGCGCTTTGGCAGCGCATCCGATTTTCAAACGCAGTAAATCGTCCTGGGCTTTTCGCGACGACGAATTACCATGCTTCTTTAGCAGCTGCGATGTTTTCTCCAAAGGAACGTTCCCCATCACGCGGCGGGATTGCAGATTGCTGTCCCGCGTCATTCGTGTGCGGCCCGCGATACTCACCGCGCACGGCCCAACCCATGCGAAGGAGCGAACGATGCGAAAGATGCAGGCAGTGCAGGTAGCGAAAGCCGGCGGTCCGCTGGAAATCGTCGAACGCGATGTGCCGGAGCCGTCCGATGGCCATGTGCTGATCAAGGTGCACGCGTGCGGTATCTGTCATAGCGACATGTTCACGAAGGAAGGCCAGTGGCCGGGGCTGCAGCTTCCGCGCATACCGGGTCACGAAATCTCGGGCGTGATCGACAAGATGGGCGCGGGCGTCGAAGGGTGGAAGGAGGGACAACGCGTCGGCGTGGGCTGGCATGGCGGGCATTGCGGCCATTGCGAGCGCTGCCGGCATGGCGATTTCGTGGCCTGCGCGAACGCGCTCATTCCTGGCATCAGCTACGACGGCGGTTACGCGGAATACATGGTCGCGCCGCAGGAAGCGCTCGCGCGCATGCCGGACGATCTGTCCGACGTCGACGCGGCGCCGTTGCTGTGCGCGGGCATCACCACGTTCAACGCGCTGCGCAACAGCGGCGCGCGGGCGGGCGACGTGGTCGCGGTGCTGGGTGTCGGCGGTCTTGGACATCTCGGCGTGCAGTACGCGCGCCAGATGGGCTTCGTCACCGCGGCGATCGCGCGTGGACAGGATAAGGCGCCGCTCGCGAAGCAGCTCGGCGCGCATCACTATATCGACAGCGAAAAACAGAACGTCGCCGAAGCCTTGCAGGCGCTTGGCGGTGCACGCGTGATCCTCGCAACGGCGACGAGCGGCAAGGCGATGAGCGCCGCGTTGGGCGGCCTCGGCCTCAACGGCAAGATGATCATGGTGGGCGTGTCCGAAGAGCCGGTCGAAGTGTCGATCGTGCAGTTCGTGATGGGCCGCAATTCGGTGCAGGGCTGGCCCTCCGGCACCGCGGCGGATTCGCAGGAAACGCTCGCGTTCAGCGCGCTTTCCGGTGTAAAACCGATGACCGAGGAATACCCGCTATCGCGCGCCGCGGAAGCGTACGACCGCATGATGAGCGGCAAGGCGCGCTTCCGCGTAGTGCTGACGCCGGGCAAGTGAACCGCACGAAGCACGCGCCTCGTGCTACAGATCGCAGCCCATCTGCGCGCGGCCGAGCGGCGTCAGGTCGTCGGCCGTCGCGCGCCCGACGAAATCGACCTCGAAATGGTCGGTCGGAAAATCGGGCGGACTCTTGCCTTCCAGAAGCGCGGGCAACTGACGCTTCAGATACGCATCGTTCTTCGCACATGAGGGCGCCGACGCGATATACATCACGTTGCTATAGCCGTTGCCGCGATGCGCGTCTTCGACCGCGTGAATCACGTCGCTATGCCAGAACACCGTGTCGCCCGCCTGCATCAACGGAATGGACGACAGCGCGTCGAACAGCGGCGCGTGATACTGGCTCTTGATCGATAGCGCGCGGCCTGGCATCGCGCCGCACAGATCGTCGTCGGCCACATCGTCCTGCAGCGCGCGCAGAAGGATATAGACCATCGCGTTCGCGATCGGCACGAGTTGCAGCGTGCCGTCGCCAGGGCCTTGCGGCGTGAGCGCGGTCCATCCCTGAAACGTGCGGAACATCGAGCACACCGCGGGCGAAGGAATCTCCTCGACCTGCGTCCGGTACGCGGCATCGAACGGATCGTAAGCACGCCAGTTCCCGGAAAACACGTGGCGATACACCTGGCGGAAATTCGCTTCGATCCAGCGTTCGACCGATCCGCCATCGCAATGCGCGGACAAACCCAGCGATTCTGAACCCGGCGGCCGGCGGCGCAAGCGATCGGCGTAGACCGGCACGCGATCCGGATCGAAATGCACACGCCCTTCGCTCTCGGTGCGCCAGAGCCGGTTCAGGAACACGCGCGCCCGCGTGAGCTCCTGCGACTGCCTGGCAAGCACCTGCGGCTTCGACCAGTACACGCCGTAAATCTGCGGTTTGCTCGACGCCAGCTGCCCGAAGTATTTGTCTTCCGCACGGTTCAGCAGCTTCGCGTCGAGATCGTTGCGCTCCACGTAGTTCGCGATCTCGTCGTCCCACTGCTCGACGAGCGAGCGGTCGAACACTTTGCGGATCACGCACGCGCCGCGCGCTTTCACTAGCGCGATCTGCTCCGCGCTTACGCGATTCGCGACGATGTCGTCGAACTGGATTTCAGGAATGACGGGTTCGCCGCGCTCGCGCAGCTTCGCAAGATGCTGTGCTTCCGCGTTCATCGCGGCCTCGACCTCGGCAAAGACCGCCTTGTAGTTCGGCAGCATCTCGCGCAGCTCGCGCTTCGCGTTTCTGATGGCTGCTGGCAGGTCATCGATCTGCAATGCCATTGCGTCGTCTCCATGTCGTGATTTCGATAGATGGAAGCGTACGCCGGCACGACTACGCGTAGTGATAATATCCAGTCAATTGCTTCGTATATCCAGCCATGAAACCCGCCTACGAATACGTCGACTTCGGCGAGCGCTGTTCGGTCCGGATCTATAACCGGCGGCTGCCGAAAATTCCGTTCGAGTGGCATCACCACCCCGAGTACGAACTGACGCTGACCATGAACAGTCAGGGCAAACGCTACATCGGGGATTCAGTCACGGTATATGGCGACGACGATCTCGTGCTCGTGCCGCCGGACATGCCGCATACGTGGGCTTCAAATCGCTCGATCGAACCGTCGAGCGCCCAGGTGGCGATCGTCATCTGGTTCGACGGCGCATGGGTGCGCCGCTTCGCGGACCTCTGCCCGGAATACGCCGATCTGCGCAACCTGTTGCGGCGCGCGGCATGCGGACTCGCGTTCGAATCCGGCGCGGGTACGCGCATGCGCGAACAGCTGGACCGGCTGCTTTCGGCTAATGCGCGCGAACGGCTGTCGGCGGTGCTGGATGTGCTGGTATGGCTGTCCGATCTGCCTGCCGCGCAGCTTGCTTCGCCGAGCGCGTTCGATGCGCGCGTCGGTGCGCCTTCGGGTTACGAACCTGAACAACTCAACCGCGTGCTCGCGCTGATCGATACGCAGTTCGCGCAGCCGTTGCCTCTTGCGACGCTCGCAAACGCGGCCGGACTCTCCGAGCGATCGCTGACGAGACATTTTGCGCAGCATCTCGGCGAAAGCGTCGGGCAGTACATCGCGCGTGTGAGGATCGGACACGCGTGCCGGATGCTGACCGATACGCAGCTGCCCGTTTCCGTGGTGGCGGCACGCTCCGGATTTTCGAACGTGTCGAACTTCAACCGGCAGTTCAAGGCGACGAGAGCATTGACGCCCGTCGCGTATCGCCAGCAGTTCACCGGCGCGAAGCGCGCTGAAGAAGCAACGCATTCTCTCGATGAACGCTCGCCTTCTCTCGAAGCGAGGCGAACTACCGCCGGGAGACGTAAATATCACGTCTAGCAGCTAAACCGTTGCAACGCGCACAGCTTACCAATAGCTGTCAGAAACTGACGGCGCATCATTCTTGCTTACCGATACTTCCAGCCGCATCGCTGCTATCCACAGCCGGCGGCCAACCACCCACGAGGGCACATCGGCCCGGTCAAGCGGTGGGCACGGAGGAGCGATGCGTCATACCAAACCAGGGGCTCGTACTGCAATTTCTGCCGTGCTGATTGCACTGCTTACCTCATGCGGCGGTGGCGGCCACTCAAGCAGTAGCAGCAGCTCATCGACGCCGGCCGGCGGAATCCATCTGCAGGTCGTCTCGTTCGGCGACAGTCTGTCGGACGTCGGCACCTACGCGCCGCTCGCGAGCGCCGTCGGCGGCGGCCGCTTCACCACCAACCCAGGCCAGGTGTGGGACCAGGACGTCGCGCAGTATTACGGCGACACGCTCACGGCCGCCTTCACGATCGACGTCGGACATGAGCTCAGCGCGCAGAGCGGCCTGGGCTACGCGGAAGGCGGCTCCACCGTCGCGACGCCCGCCAACCAGTATCAGTTCCTGACCGACGTGATCGGCAACGTCGAAATGCCGGTGAACCAGCAGCTGTCGAGCTATCTGTCCGCGCATGGCAGCTTCAATTCGAACCAGCTGGTGCTGGTCTGGGCCGGCGCGAACGACGTGCTGCGCGCGGGCAGTCCGCCCGCCGCCAACACGACCGTGCAGACCGCGGCCACCACACTCGCGCAACTCGTCACGCAGATCGTGCAGAACGGCGCCACGCACGTCGTGGTGGTGAACGTGCCCAACATCGGACTCTCGCCCGACGGCCTCAAACAGTCCGATGGCGGTGCGAACTTCACGCAGCTGTCGCAGCTGTTCAACTCGACGCTGACCTCCGCGCTGCAGACCGACGGCGTGCAGAGCAAGGTGATCATGGTCGATTCGTACACGTGGACCACGCAGACCATCGCGAACTATCAGGCGAACGGCTTTACGGTGTCCAACACCGCGCAAGCCTGCGACCCGTCTAAAACGCCTGACGACACGTCGCTGCTCTGTTCGCCGGCCACTTACGTATCGTCAAACGCGGACCAGACCTACATGTTCGCCGACGAACTTCACCCGACCACCCATATGCACGCGCTGTTCGCGCAGTACGTGGAGCAGCAGATCGCGGCCAGCGGGCTCGGTCATTGATCAGGTGAACGAATATCCCGCCCGTGGTGCGCGATCAGCGCTTCGGGCCGGATGCATTCCGCGTCCCATTCGCCGGCGAGGCGTTCGCACCGCCGCAACGGCACCGCGGCCCGCTCGAAATCGACGAACACGATGCGATCGGCGTGCCGCGGCCGTTGCGGCGTATCCGTGCTGCGTCCATCGGACAGCACCCACAGCCAGCGCCGCTGCACGGCATCACGCCGCGCGGCTTGCGTGAGCAGCTGGTCCGCGCGCGCGATGCCGAGCGCGAGCGGCGTGCCGCCTCCGCCGCCCACCGGGCGCAGCCAGCGTTCGTTCCACCAGCGCGGCACCGCAGGCCCGAAGCGCAGCTCGGCCGACGTGCCGCCGAAACAGACGAGCGCGGCCTCCGCGCGCTGCAACCCCGCGCGATCGAACAGCGCGATCAGCAATCCCTTCGCGAGCGCAAGCTGCTCGCCGCCCAGCATCGAGCCCGAGCAGTCGAGCGCGAAGCAATGCAGCACACGTTCTGGCGGCGTGCGTTTGCGGTAGCGCAGATGATCGGGCGCGAGCGCGCGATCGCGCTTGAGCAGCAACGTGGCCGACCATGCGATCGACGCGCTGCCGCGTTCGTCGCGCGCGACAATGCGCGGGCGTTCGCCCATGCGTGACGACGCGCGTCGCGGCGAAGCCGCGAACACTGCAGCGCGCGTAGTATCGGACCGCCGGGCGCCGCTGGACAAGCGAGACATGTCCGCGGCCGCGCGTTCCCGGCGGTTCAGCGTTTTTTTGGGTGCAGCGGAATGACGCCCTTCACCTGCGTGGTGCCGACGGGTTCCGGCGGGAGATAACCCCAATCGCTTTGTGCGTGGCTCGCATGGTTAGTGTGGCCGGGGTCCGCATCATCGGGCGTTGACGGATCGGAAAGCTGTGCAGCATGCCCGCGATCCGCACGTTCGCCTTGCGGTTTCGCATCGGCAGCATCGAGCCGTTCGTTCGACGCCCGCGCTTCAACACTCACGCCACCATCGCGCCGACGATGACACAACACGCTCTCCGCTACTCGGTCCACATGCGCGACCGTCACCGCATCGGCTGCTTCGAATGCGGCGAGCGCACGCGCGGCACGCAGCATCGTGAGATCGGCGCGCACGCCGTCGACTTGCGCCGCGACGCACAGCGCACTCACACGCTCATGCACTTCATCGCTCCACGCAAGCGTCGCAATTGCATCGCGCGCGCATTGCACGCGCTCGCGCAACGTGCGCTGTTCGCCATCGCACTGCGCGCGGAACGCATGCGGGTCGGCATCGAACGCTAGCCGCGTCCGGACGATCCGCTGTCGCAGCGCGACGTCGAAGCCGCTGTCCAGTGCGACCATCAAACCGAAACGGTCGATCAGTTGCGGCCGCAGTTCGCCCTCTTCCGGATTCATCGTGCCGATCAGCACGAAACGCGCATCGTGCGAATGCGAGATGCCGTCGCGCTCCACCGAGTTGACGCCGCTCGCGGCCGCATCGAGCAGCAGGTCGACGAGCGCATCCGGCAGCAGGTTCACTTCGTCCACGTACAGCACGCCGCCGTGCGCCTGCGCGAGCAGCCCCGGCGAAAATCGCACCGACGCATCGCGCAGCGCGCTTTCGATATCGAGCGTGCCCGTCAGCCGCTCCTCGCTCGCGCCGAGCGGCAGCGTGACGAAGCGCCCTTCCGGCAGCAATTCGGCGAGTGCGCGCGCCGCCGTCGACTTCGCGGTGCCGCGCGGCCCACTGACCAGCACACCGCCCAGCGCCAGGTCGATCGCCGCGAGCAGCAGCGCCTGCTGCAACGCCGCCTGGCCGACCAGTGCGGTGAACGGAAACGGCAGCGCAACAGGCGTCGTCATGGACGTCGTCATGATGGGGTGTGTCCTTCGATATGCTGGCCGCTTTCAAGCAGATGGCGTTCGATCTGCTCGCGATACGCGCCGGGCGTCTGCCACAAGCCACGCTGGATCGCTTCCAGCAGCCGCTCGCAGATGCCGTGCAGCGCGTGCGGATTGTGCTGCCGCAGAAAATCGCGCGTGGCCGGGTCGTTCAGATACGCATCGGTCACGAGCGCGTATTGATGATCTGCCACGACGCGCGCCGTCGCATCGTAGCCGTACAGATAGTCGACCGTCGCCGCAATTTCGGCGGCGCCCTTGTAACCGTGCCGCTTTACGCCGTCGATCCACTTCGGGTTCACGACGCGCGAGCGGATCACGCGCGCAATCTCTTCTTTCAACGTGCGAAGCTTCGGCGCAGCCGGATTGCTGTGATCGGCGTGATAGACGTGCGGCTGTTCGCCCGCGAGGTGTCGCACGGCAGCGACCATGCCGCCCTGGAACTGGTAGTAGTCGTTCGAATCGAGCACGTCGTGTTCGCGGTTGTCCTGATTCTGCAGCACCACGTCGAGTGCCGCGAGCCGCCGGCCGAATGCATCGCGCGCGGCTTCCCCGGTGCTGCGCTGCGCGTATGCGAAGCCGCCCCAGCTCTGGTACGCATGCGCGAGATCGGCGTCGGTCTGCCATTGCCGCGAGTCGATCAGGTCCTGCAGGCCCGCGCCGTACGCGCCAGGCCGCGCGCTGAACACGCGCCAGCCGGCACGCTGCCGCGCTTCGTCGGGCGCGATGCCCTGCGCGACCAGCGCATCGCGTTCCTGCATCACGCGCGCGCGGATCGGGTTCACGTCCGCGGGTTCGTCGAGTTCCGCGACGGCCTGCACGGCTGCATCGAACAGATGCATCACGTTCGCGAACGCATCGCGGAAGAAGCCGGACACGCGCAGCGTGACGTCGATGCGCGGCCGGTCGAATGCCGCGATCGGCATGATCTCGAAGTCCGTCACGCGGTGACTGCCGGGTGCCCACTTCGGCCGCACGCCGAGCAGCGCGAGCGCCTGCGCGATGTCGTCGCCGCCGGTGCGCATCGTCGCGGTGCCCCATACCGAAAGACCGATCGCGCGCGGATAGTCGCCGTGGTCCTGCAGATGACGCTCGATCAGTTGCTGCGCGGACTTGAGCCCGAGCGACCACGCGGCCTGAGTTGGAATCGCGCGCGTATCGACCGAATAGAAATTGCGGCCAGTCGGCAACACGTCGGGACGCCCGCGTGACGGCGAGCCGCTCGGCCCTGGCGGCACGAAACGACCTTCAAGACCGCGTCGCAGATGACGCATCTCTTCGCGGCCACACGCATCGAGACGCGGCAGTACGTCGTCCTGCAGGCGTTGCAGCACCGCGTTCGTGTGTTCGAGCGGCACGTCGTGCAGATCAGCCGGCTCGTCGGCGTGCGCAATACGGCCGCACATCGAGTCGAGCATCGCGGACGCGAGCAGTTCGAGCCGCTCGCGCGTATCGCCGCAATGGCGCCACGGCGCATCGCTGATGCGTTGCAAGGGCGCGGGACGTGGTCCTTGCCATGGCGCAGCCCAATCCACCGTCAGCGGATCGAGGAAGTGCGCGATATTGAAGTCGCGCGCGAGCGCATCGACGAGCCCCGCGTTACCACGCTGCCCATCGCCCACCGGAAAGCGCGCGAGCGCGAGCAGCGTATCGCGGCGTTGCACACCCTCCGGCGATTCGCCGAACGTATGCAGCCCATCGCGGATCTGCGCTTCCTTCAGTTCGCACAGCCATGCGTCGACGCGCGTCAGCAGTTCGTCTTCCGCGTCCTGCCCCGAAGGCGCCGCGAGACTCAGCTCTTCGTGCAGCCGGTGCTCGACGATCGTCGCGAGAATGGTTTTGCGCAGCAGTTTCGCGCGCCGCGGATCCACCATCAATGCTTCGTAGTACTCGTCGACCTGGCGTTCGAGGTCCTGCAGCGGCCCGTAGCTCTCGGCGCGCGTCAGCGGCGGCATCAGGTGATCGACGATCACTGCCTGCGCGCGACGTTTGGCCTGGCTGCCTTCGCCCGGATCGTTGACGATGAACGGATACAGATGCGGCAGCGGCCCGAGCGCAAGGTCGGGCCAGCATGCGTTGGACAACGCGACGCTCTTGCCCGGCAGCCATTCCAGATTGCCGTGCTTGCCGATGTGCACGATCGCATCGATGCCGAAACGCTCGCGCAGCCACACGTAGAACGCGAGGTACGCATGCGGCGGCACGAGGTCCGCGTCGTGATAGGTCGCGTAGTCGTTGCGATCGTGCGTGCGCGCCGGCTGGATACCGATGAAAACGTGCCCACAGCGCCAGCCCGCGATCATGAAACGACCGCGACGCACGGTCGGATCCTGTTCGGGCGGCCCCCAGCGTTCGATCAGCGCTTGCTGCGCGTCCTGCGGCAAGCGGCGGAAATGCGCGAGATAGTCGTCGAGCGAAAGGCTCTGCAGTGCCGGACGCAGATCGCGCACCGCGGGATCGTTCGTGACGCCTTCCGTGAGCGTGTGCATCAGTGCATCGCCATCGTCGGGCAACGCATCGACGCGATAGCCCGCATCGCGCAGCATCCGCAGAATGCCGACCACCGACGCTGGCGTATCGAGCCCCACGCCGTTGCCGATGCGGCCTTCACTCATCGGGTAGTTCGCGAGAATCAGTGCGAGCCGCTTCTCCGCGTTCGCGGTGACGCGCAGATGGCACCAGCGCCGGCTCAGTTCCGCGACGAACTCGATCCGCTCGTGATCCGGCTGGTAGCGCGCCACGTCGACTTCGGTCAGCGGACAGCGATACGCAAGCCCCTTGAAGCTGATCGCGCGCGTGATGATGCGGCCATCCACTTCGGGCAGCGCGACGTGCATCGCGATGTCGCGCGAGTTCAGGCCGTGGTTGTCCTTCACCCACGCTTCGCGGTTGCCGCCGCTCAGGATCACCTGCAGCACTGGCGCGTCGCCGGCAATCTCGAGCGGCGCGGGGTCGTCGATCGCCGATGCGGCGAACGCGGTGGTATTCAGCACCAGCGATACGTCGTGCCGCGCGCACAACTGCTGGACGACGTCGCGGCTCACGTCGTCTTTCAGCGACGTGATCGCGATCGGCAACGCGTTGAGGCCGTGTGAGTCGAGCGCTTCGATCAGCGCGTCGAACACGGCCGTGTTCGCGGCCTGCAGATGCGCGCGATAGAAGAGGATCGCGACGACCGGCGCGCCGGGGCGCCAGCGGGTCTGCCAGTCGGCGACCGTCGGCACGTCGCGCGCCGGATGGTAGAGCGTCGCGGCGGGCAGCGGCGCGGGCGGCGCCGGCTCGCGACCCCAGCCAAACGCGCTGAACGCGATCTGCCGCAGGAACGCCTCCGCGTTCAGCGGTCCACCTTCACGCAGATAGCGCCACAGCCGCTGGCACAGCGTGGCGTCCGCAGTGCTGCGCGCAAGCAGGTTCGGATCTTCCTGCAGGTCGCCCGAAAACATCGCGAGCAGTTGCCGTTTGCGCGCGGCGAGTGCGACGACCTGCTCGATACCGTACGGCCAGTACGCTTCGCCGCCCAGATGATCGACGACCACCACCTTCGCGCGCTGCAGCACGTCGTCGACATAGAAGTCCACCGACGCGGGCTGCCGCAGGAACGTCACGTTCGCGAGCCTGAGGCTCGGGAAATCGCTACCCAGGCGCGGCGCGACGCTCGCGAGCAGCGACAGCGTGGTGTCGGCCGAACTCATCACGACGATGTCGGCGGGACGCTGGTCGATGCGGATCACGCCCGCCGTATCGTCGACGAAACCGCCCGGGACGGTGCGCAGCAGATGCATGCGTGACTACGCCTGCGACGCTTCCGCGGCGGACGCCGCGAGCGCTTCGTTCAGCGCGCGCTGCAGCGCGGGTTGGTCGAGGTCCTCGCCGATCAGCACGAAGCGGCTCGCGATGCCCGCTTCGTCGGCGCGCCAGCGGCGATCGAAGTAACTGTCGAAGCGGCGGCCCACGCCCTGGATCACGAGCCGCATCGGCGCGCCCGGCAACGCGGCGAAACCTTTCGCGCGGTAGATCGTGTGCGATTCGACGAGCGTCTGCAGCGCCGCGATGATCGTGTCGCGCGACTGCACGTGCGCTTCCACGACGACGGAATCGAAATCGTCGTGGTGATGATCGGGATCGTCGGCGGAGCCATGATGATCGTGGCGCAGATGGATCGTCTCTTCCGATGCCGACTCCAGCCCGAGCAGCGTGTGCAGATCGAGCTGCCCGTTCTGCGCGCGCACGATCTTCACCTGCGGTGGTACTTCTTCGCGAATCAGCGTTTCGACGGCGGCCTGCTGCGTATCGTCGAGCAGGTCGGTCTTGTTCAGGATCACGAGGTCTGCCGAGCCGAGCTGGTCTTCGAACAGCTCGTGCAGCGGCGATTCGTGATCGAGATTCGCGTCCGCTTTGCGCTGCGCGTCCACCGCTGCAGGATCGTCGGCGAACTGGCCGCTCGCGGCGGCCGGGCCATCCACCACCGTGACCACCGCGTCGACCGTGAAGCCGTTACGGATGGTCGGCCAGTTGAACGCCTGCACGAGCGGCTTCGGCAACGCGAGGCCCGAGGTTTCGATCAACACGTGATCGATCTCGCCGCGGCGCTCGACGAGCTTTTCCATTACGGGGAAAAACTCTTCCTGCACCGTGCAGCAGAGACACCCGTTCGCAAGCTCGTACAGTTGCCCTTCGGCTTCGTTACCGCTTTCGTCGCAGCCGATGCCGCAGCCGCGCAAAATCTCGCCGTCGATGCCGAGTTCGCCGAACTCGTTGACGATCACCGCGACCCGCAGGCCGCCCGCATGTTGAAGGATATGGCGCAGCAAGGTGGTCTTGCCGCTGCCGAGAAAGCCCGTGACGATGGTGACGGGAATCTTGCGCGCCTGTGTCATACAGACTCCGGTTGAGTGCTGGGGCACGCACTTCGATCGCTCGCCTGCGCAAGGCCGCGGGTTTCAGCATGGAGACGAAACGCGTGGTGGCAACGGCCGCACTGCGGCGATACGATGAAGTCGTGGACGAAACGCCGCATCCCCGCGACGTCAACTCCTGCCCTCCGGCCGGTATTCGGGCTGGCGAGAGCACCGCTTCTCCTTCCCGTGCACAACGCCAGGCGTTCGCACAGTGGATGATTCCGCACCGGCCGGATGCCGACGATGGACGACGGCGAATGGCAGACACGGCGAAGGCGGCTCTGCATCGCGTTGGCGATGCGTTCGCTTACCGCTGCGGGGGCAGCACAGGTTGGCCGGCGGCGCGATAGCGACGCGCGGCGCCCTGTTTCCCGTTTAACTGCGCGCGCAGGGCCGCGCGCGCGAGCACCAGAGTGCGTGCGAGTGTAGGCGCGCGGCCTCCGTGCGTCAAGGCAACGCACTGGCGCGCGGCTTGCCTGCAATCTCCGCGCAGGGTCCGTATGCTATCGTATGCGCCCATCGAAACGGGCTGCTGCTGCATGACGCCGGCTGCGTCCGCGCTCAACACCCGTACCTTCCCCAAACTCGCATGAACGATCACGCGGATGCACTGGCGCTCGGCATCGGTTGCCGGCGCGGCGTATCGGTCGGGCAGATCGAGCGCGCGGTGCGGGTGGCGCTCGGCACACGCGCGCTGAGCGACGTGAAACGCGTCGGCACGATCGGCGACAAACGCGACGAAGCCGCACTCGTCGCGTTCTGCGCAAGCCACGCACTGCCGCTCGTCACGTTCACCCGCGACGCGATCGCCACGCTGTTCAGCGCTAATGCACAGCTCGCGCATTCGGCAGCGGCGCGTGAATACCTGCAGGTCGATGGCGTATGCGAGCCATGTGCGCTGCTCGCGATGCCGGGCGGCACACTCGTCGTGCGCAAGCAGTCGTTCGATGGCGTGACGGTCGCGATCGCATCGGCCAGTTCGAACGCACAGACCACTTCGGCAACTTCAACAGAAGCACACAAGGATAAGAGCACACGATGAAAACCGATGAGGAATCGCATCTGCGAATGACGCAGCGGCGCCGCGAAGGCCACGAGAAAAAACAGGCCGCCGCGACTGTCGAGAAAGGCCTGCTGATCGTGCACACCGGTAACGGCAAGGGCAAAAGCACGGCGGCATTCGGCATGGCGGTGCGGATGCTCGGCCACGGCCAGCGTCTCGGCGTCGTGCAGTTCATCAAGGGCGCGCTGCACACGGCGGAGCGCGATTTCCTCGGCGCGCATGCGCAATGCGATTTTTTCACGATGGGCGACGGCTACACGTGGAATACGCAGAACCGCGATGCCGACATCGCGACCGCGCGCAAGGGCTGGGCCGAGGCGTGCCGGATGATTGACAGCGGCGAGTATCAGATGGTGATCCTCGACGAACTGAACACGGTGCTGAAGTACGAATACCTGCCGCTCGACGAAGTGCTCGGCGTGCTGCGTTCGCGTCCCGCGATGCTGCACGTCGTGATCACCGGCCGGCATGCGCCGGATGAGCTGGTCGAAGCCGCCGATCTCGTCACCGAGATGCGCCTCGTCAAGCATCCGTATCGCGAGCAAGGCGTGAAAGCGCAGCGCGGCGTGGAGTTCTGAGCGTGCCCGCGTGTCCGGCGCTCTTCATCAGCGCGCCCGCGTCGGGTCAGGGCAAGACCACGATCACCGCGGGCCTCGCGCGGCTGCATCGGCGCGCGGGCCGGCGCGTGCGCGTGTTCAAGACCGGCCCGGATTTTCTCGACCCGATGATTCTCGCGCACGCGAGCGGCGCGCCCGTCGAATCGCTGGACCTGTGGATGGTTGGTGAAGCCGCGTGCCGTGCATTGCTCGCGCAGGCCGCGGCAAGCGCGGACCTGATCCTGATCGAAGGCGTGATGGGTCTCTTCGACGGCACGCCGAGCAGCGCCGATCTCGCCACGGCGTTCAACGTACCGGTTGCCGCGGTGATCAACGCGAAGGCGATGGCGCAGACCTTCGGCGCGGTCGCGTTCGGTCTTGCCCGCTTTCGGCCCGAGGTGCCGTTTCATGGCGTGCTCGCGAATCGCGTCGGCTCGCCGCGCCATGCGCAGATGCTCGCCGAAGTGCTGCCCGCCGAGATCGGCTGGCTGGGTCACGTAGGCGCATCGAGCGAAATCGAATTGCCGGAGCGGCATCTCGGGTTGCATCAGGCCGACGAGATCGCCGGGCTCGACGCGCGCCTCGACCGTGCGGCCGATGCACTTGCACAGACCGCGCTCGCCGCGCTGCCGCCCGCGGTCGAATTCGCTCACGAAGAACCCGCAGCGGTGCCGACATTGCTTGAAGGCATGCACATCGCGGTCGCTCGCGATGCCGCGTTCTCGTTCATCTACCCCGCGAATCTCGCGCTGCTCACGGCACTCGGCGCGCGCGTCACGATGTTCTCGCCGCTCGCCAACGAGCCCGCGCCCGCCGATGCCGATGCGCTCTATCTGCCGGGCGGCTACCCCGAGCTGCACGTTGCAACGCTCACGGCCGCCGCACGCACGGCCGCATCGATCCGCGCGCACGCGGCAGCGGGCAAACGCATCGTCGCGGAATGCGGCGGCATGCTGTACCTGCTCGAACGCCTGACGACGCGCGACGGCGCAACGAGCGCGATGCTCGGTCTGATCCCCGGAGAGGCCGCGATGCAGCCGCGCTTCACCGCGCTCGGCATGCAGCAGCTCGACGGCGCGCACGGCCCGTTGCGCGGCCACACGTTCCACTACTCGAAGATCGCGACGCCGCTCGCGCCGCTGATCCGCGCGACCAATCCACACACCGACGTGCCTGGCGAAGCGCTCTATCGCGAGGGGGCGATCGTCGCGACCTATATGCACGGCTACTGGCCATCGAATCCCGCGTTCGCCGCGGCGCTCTTTCATGACGACACCTTTTGACGACGCCGAGCGCGCGGCGGTCTATCGCGCGATCCACGAACGGCGCGACATGCGTCACTTCGTACGCGATCCGGTCGATGCAGCCGTGCTGCAACGTCTGCTCGACGCCGCGCATCACGCGCCGAGCGTCGGCTACATGCAGCCGTGGCGGATCGTGCGGATCACCGACCCCGCGCTGCGCGACGCGCTGCATGCAGGGGTCGAACGTGAACGGCAGCGTACCGCCGACGCGCTCGGCCAACGCCGCGACGAGTTCATGAAGCTGAAGGTGGAAGGCATGCGCGAGTGCGGCGAGCTGCTGGTCGTCGCGCTGATGGATGGGCGCGAACGTCATGTGTTCGGGCGCCGCACGCTGCCGGAGATGGATCTTGCGTCGGTGGCGTGCGCGATCCAGAACATGTGGCTCGCGGCGCGCGCCGAAGGGCTCGGCATGGGCTGGGTGTCGCTGTTCGACATCGACGAAGTGAGAACGCTATTGCGCATGCCGCCGGGCGCGAAGCCGGTCGCGATCCTGTGCCTCGGGCACGTGGCCGCGTTCTATCCCGAACCGATGCTGGAGACCGAGCGCTGGGCGACGCGTTTGCCTTTGCAGGAATGCGTGTTCGACAACGCGTGGCCTTTGAAGCCACGCGAGTGACTAGCGCTGCATAGCCGGCGTAACCGGCATGACTGACACCACCGCCGGCGTATGCGTGTCGTCGTCGACACGCAGCTTCACGCGCCATTGTCCTGCGCTTTCAAACGGAAACTTCGCGAGCGCGCTTTTCACGAGACCCGGCAACGCGTGCGCCGGATCGGCATCGCGGTCATCAAGCATCGCGCTGACCTTGTAGACCTCCGCGCCTGTCGCGCGATCGAAGAAGCGCAGCGACAGCGCATGCCGGTATGTCTGTCGCCCGAACCACGCTGCTCCCGGCGATGCCTGCGCGCCGCATCCGGTATCGGCAGCGCTGGCTGACTCGGGCGCGCTGCAATCGCCGGTATGCACATTGACCGTCGTGGGCCGGGTCGCATACGCGATCGACAGCACGTAGTGCGCCGTATCCGATTCGTCGTCGACGAGGCCGTAGCCTGCAAGCTGATCGCGTAGCAGCGCTTCATACTGCGGGTGATCCACCGCTCCTTCCTGGGAAGGCATGCGCGCAACGCGATACGTCTGCGCGCCGGGCAGCTTCACCGCAGTGCCCGCGGCGACAGTCGTCGTGGCCACCCCTGCAACGCCCGACGCATGCACGTCCGCCTCGATCCCCGCACAGCCGCCGAGGCACAACAACGCTACCGCGAGTACAGCGTATTGAACCGGTCCAATTTTCATTGCTTCGTACTCCCTCGCTTCGTTTTTCTTCGTTCTTCCCGCCTGCGCGTGCAAACTCACCAACCGGTCGCCGGTTCCTCCGCCACCGGCAGCGCGATCGTCACGGCCGTGCCCACGCCCGGTTCGCTCGCCACTTCAACTTCGCCGCCGTGTCGCAACACGACCGTTCGCACGAAGGCCATGCCGAGCCCGATACCGTCGATGGCCGGATGCTCGCTCGCATGGAAACGGCGGAACGGCTCGAACATCCGCGCCTGCTGCTCGGCCGACATCCCGTAGCCCTGGTCGAGAATCGTGCAAGCAACCCGTTCCGGCACGCCGTCGCGCGCGCCCATCGTACAGGCGATGCGCGTGCCGGTCGGGCTGTATTTGACTGCGTTGTTCAGCAGGTTCACGAGTGCGCGCGTCATCAGCGAGCGGTCCGCGTGGATCCAGAACGCGCCGGTGTCGTCGAGCTGCGCATCGAGCTGGATCTGCTTCGCGTGCGCCTGCGGCCACACCTCGTCGCTCGCATCGATCATCAGATCCGCGAAATTGACAGGTTCGAGCGCGTACGCCTGCGACTCGGCGCGCGCGAGCTGCACGAAATCGTCGGCGAGCGTCAGCGAACGCTGCGCGTAGCGCTCGATGCGTTCGAGCAGATCGCGCACCTGCGCAGGCTCGATCGTGCCGCTGCCCTGTGCCGCGCGCGAATCGATCAGCGCACGCTCGATCTCGACGAGCGCGAGAATCGACGCCTGCGGCGAGCGCATGTCGTGCGACAGCAGCCGCAATGCGTCCTCGCGGGTCCGCTCGGCCGCGTGCAGCGCGCTCACCTCGACGAGACCCGCGATCCAGCCGCTCGCCTCGCCTTCCGCATTGGTGCAGCGCGCGTAGCGCAGCAGATGGTCGCGGCCGCTGCTGTCGCGCACTTCGATGCCGGTATCCATCGCCGCGGCGAATTCGCTGCGCACCGGATCGAGCACCGTCGGCCAGTGCGTGCGCACGAGCGTCTCGACCTCCGCGTCGACGTCGATCGTCTTGATGAAGGTCAGCTCGCCGAACGCGTCGCGCATGCGCCGGCCTTCCGGCATCGGCGCGCCCAGCCGCGTGAAATGCGCTTTCGCCGCGTGGTTCGCGATCAGCACGATCCCGTTCAGATCGCTGACGAGGATCGGCTCGGGCATGCTGTCGAGACTGTCCCACACGAAGCGCTTCATGTCCTGCACGCGCTGCGCGGCCTGCGCCATCAGCGCCATGTGCTGCTCCAGCACATCGCCGCCGAACTCGTGGCGTGCGCGCGGCGCTTCGGGCAGCAGATAAGGTTCGTCGGCGAGCCGTTGGAGTTCCTTGCGCAGATACGACATCGTCATTTCGAGGCGGCGCCAGTTCCACAGCGGATACACGGCGATCAGCCCGACGATTGCCGGCACCGGCGACATCCACAGCCGCGCGCCGTACAGCAGCAGCGCGCTGCAGCCAAACGCGAGCGCGGCGAGACCGAGCGTCAGCAAGAGCGAACGGCGCGGCGACAGCACGAGAAAACCGGCGAGCAGCACCGCGAGCGGCAGCAGCGAGAGCGCCGCGACGGGCCACGCGCGCAGCGGCTCGATCTCGCGGCCGGTCAACAGCGCATCGAGCACGTTCGCGTGGATATCGACACCGGGCAGCGGGCCGAGCCGGCCGGACACCGGCGTCGCGAACCGATCGTAGAGACCCGATGCGGTCACGCCGACCAGCACGATGCGGTTGCGCAGCGTCGATGCGGGCACGTCGCCCGCGAGCACGCTCGCGAACGACACGCGCGCGTACGCATCGGACTGCGGACTGAACGGAATCAGGAAGCGCCCTTCGTCGCCGCCGCCCGGCACACGCTGCCCGGCGGGATCGGGCGGATGCGCGAGACGCAGCGCGCCGCGTTCGGCCGCGCGCCACACCGGCACCACGATATGCGGCCAGCGCGCGTCGCCTTCGAACATCGCGATGCTGCGCACGATACCGTCGCCGTCCACTTCGAGGTTGATATGACCGAGGCCGGCGGCGCGTGTCGCGAGCGGCGCGACCGGTTCGACGACGCTGCGCGCGCCGTGATTGTCCGCGGGCGCCAGCAGCACCGGCAGATAGACCGGCTTCCCCGTCAGCGCATCCGCGAGCAGCGCATCGTCCGCCGAGGGTTCGGTGAACAGCACGTCGTAGACGATCGCGGCTGGCTGCGCGCGCTGCAGCTGTTCGAGAAAACGCGCGTGCACGGCGCGCGACCAGGGCCAGCGGCCGAGCGCCGCGATGCTCGCGTTGTCGATCTCGACGATCACGATGTCGCGCGACACCGGCACCGTGCGCAGCGTCAGCAACGCGTCGTAGACGAGGCGGTTCAGGCCCGTGGTGAGGCCGCCCGCCGCGCTCCACAGAATCAGCGCGATACCGAAGCACGCGACCACGCACCATTCGCCGACGAAGCGTCGCCGGTCGACGGAGCGGCCCGGAAAGGCGCGTGGATCAGTGCTCATCGAATGGGTTCATCACGCGTTCGTCGTTCGCCGGCTGGGGCACGCGCCCTCGGCAGGCCATTCAGTACGCCAGCGTAAAGGAGCGGACCGCGCTGCTTTTCGCGTAGAAGCGGCCGTGCTCGAACTGCTCGGCGATCACGGTCCAGTAATATACGCCGCGCGGCAGATCGGACACGGTCAGCTGACCGCCGCTCAGGTCCGTGCGATCGACGAGCGGGTTCGCCAGATCGGGCGTGCTCGCGAGCACGAAGCGAAAGCGCGTGTCGGGATTCGAGCGCGTGACGAACCAGCGGAATGCATACGCGTGACGTTCGCCGACCGGCGCGGCCGATGCGTCGAGCCCCATCTTCCGGCGCTCGAACGCATAGGTCTGCGGGATGCCTTCGAGGCCGTTCGCATCGATCGCCGAGATGCGCACGAAGTAGGTGCCGTCCGCAAGCGCACCGAACGACGCGTGCGGACTGGTCACCTGGGTGTCGCGGATCAGGTCGAGGATGCCGGCGTCGCGCGCGATCTGCACGCGCCATGCGAGCGCTCGCGCATCGGTCGACGTGAGGTCGAACGCGACGTCGTCCGCGTCCTGGATCTTTGCTGGATGGTTGAGCGCGGGCGCCGGCAGCAGTTCGACCGGCGCGCCGACGCTGCCGCCCGCGTGCGTCACGTTGCCGAACTTCGCGCGCACGAGCTGCGCCGAAGCGCCGAGCGGCACGCCACGCGCGGGGGCCTGCCGGTCCATCGTGTCCTTGTCCACGCCCACCGCGCCATCGAGCACTTCCACCGCGGTCTGCTGCTGGCTGCCGTCGTAGTCGACGCGAAAACGCGTGCCGCGCACGCCCGCCACCACCGACGGCGAACGGATCTGGAAGCGGTCGTCCTGCTTCTTCGCCGGCGTGACCTCGCTGTCCACTTCGCCCTGCTTCAGCCGGATCACGCGGTCGGTCGAACCGACGATCGCCGTGCGCCGGAGCGTGCCGATCTCGATCTCCGAGTTCTGCGGCAGCGACACGTGCGAACCGTCCGCCAGCTCCAGCGACACGAAACCGTTCGCGCCGGTCCGCACCCGGTCGCCTTCGACGAGCGCCATATCCACCGTCACCGGCGCGAACGGCTCCGCGCGAAACGCGTGCTCGGCGACGCCGCTCGTCGCGACCACACGCGCCACCTGGCGCTCCTGCTTCAGCGCCGCGACCGGCAGACGCAGCACCGTGCCGGGCCGGAGCGCGCGCGGCTCGGCGATGCGATTGACGCGCGCGAGCAACGCCCAGTCACGGGCGTCGGCGAGATAGCGGTCGGCGAGATCATAGAGGGTGTCGCCCGCGCGCGTGACGTAGCGGACGGTGGCCGATGGCGCGTGACGTGCGGCATGGTGTTCGGCGTGCGCGCCGGACTGCGCGCGAGCCTCGCCGCTTACGATGGCCAGTGCCCCGAGGACTGCGACGCACGGCATCGCGGAGTGCAACACGCGCTGCGTGCGCTTCGATTTCGTATTCATGGTTCTGGTGCGCTGAGGGACCGCACGGCGACCGCTGCCGGCCGTGCCACGGCGCGAGCCGTGCTACAGCTCGCCTTTATCCACCCGCTCGAGCCGGTAGCCGTATCCGTAGATCGGCGTAAGCCGGTAGCCCCGCTCCGGACGCAGGCCAAGCTTCGAGCGCAACATCGACACGTGGGTGTCCATCGTGCGTGACGGGATTTCGTTCTGCTGCTTCCAGATCACGTCGAGAATGTGCGCGCGCGACAGCGGCCGGCTCAGGTGCTGGAACAGCAGCAGCGCGAGCTCGAACTCCTTCAGCGTCAGCGTCACCTGCTCGCCGCGCGCGACGACCTGCTTCGCGCTCACGTCGAACTCGAACTCGCCGAACACCTCTTTCACCGCCGACGGGCGCAGCGCATACGCGCGCCTGAGCAGCGAGCCGACGCGCGCGAGCAGCACGCCCGCGGGCACCGGCTTGACGACGTAGTCGTCCGCGCCGGTGTTGAGCATCGACGTGATGTCGGTTTCGTGGCTGCGGCTCGTCATGAACAGCACCGGCAGCCGCTCGGAGAGACTCTGGCGCACCCAGCGCAAGACTTCGTCGCCGGACATGTCGGGCACGTTCCAGTCGAGCACCAGCAGATCGAAGGTCTGCCGCCGCAGCTGCCGCACCAGTTCGCGACCTTCCGCGAACGCATGGCACACATGCCCCGCCGTAGCCAGCGTCTGACAGACAAAGTCGGCCTGAGCCTGATCGTCATCCAGAACTGCAATTCTCATAGCACCCCGCCATGCAACTTCGTTGTTCGCTTCTGGATGGCCCCGCGTACTTCGGGTGGAGTGCGTGTCACGACGCAAACGGCGAACTTCCCGCGCCGCGACGTCGCGTACTGCCAGGTCCCGCCCTGCCCATTGCGTCGTTTTCGACGATCCGACCGCGCCGCCTGGCGGGATGCCCGCTGGTTTCCGCCACTTGCTCAAGCGGCTCCGGGCTATCTCAAAAATACGGCGCACGACCGCCATTTACTGCATCGGACTACCGGTTGCCGCGGTCGGGAAAAATCATCTTAATCGAAAACGCCATCCGCCTCGAATGTCTTCCACCCGCCTGCGGCCGCGTTGCGCACGCATCGAAATGCGCGGCCGCGCTGCTGGCGAGCGTCGTTGGCCCTTGCTCTCGTCACTGATCCGTCATCAGGCTGGCCGCTGGCGCCGTCCGTCCGCCTTTCACAGGCTTACGAACCTCCATGCCGGCCGGATGCGTCGTGGTTCCCGCTTTGGTCCTGCTCGTGTTCCCGCTCTTGCGCGGGTGGATGCAGCGCGACGTCCGCTGCCGGATGACGCATGGTCGGCCGCCTGTCGCGCGCCGCACCTGACTGCCGTTCAGGCGTGCCGCGCACGCCATCGGATGACTCCAGGCCTCGAAAAGAACATCCCGCTCGCGCGTGACAATCGTGTGGCTCCTGTCGCTCCCCGCGTCCACACGCGCCCATCCGATTCGGGGCCAGGACCCGGTGCAATGGGTCCCGACTGTCCGCCAGTATAAGAAGGCTTCGCAATTAAATCGTTTAAAGATTGTCAGATGCGCTTTACATGTCGCGTTTACGCTGTTTACTGCCGCGTTTATCGTTCAATCTGACGATTAAAACGTCGATTTAAAGCGAAAACCCGACTATTTTCAGGATTCAATTAAATCGGTTCTAAAGCCGGGTTATCGGTTTTGCGATGTGCAGCCGACGGTGAACCGCGCGATCGCCCCCTCATTGCGCAACCGTCGTATGTTGCAATTTGTGGCGTTTGTTGGCAAACTCCATCACCGGACGAACGACTCCCGGACACACTCCGACCCGCCCCATGCCTACTCCCATTCCCCAACACGCACGCGTCGTCATCATCGGTGGCGGCATCGTCGGCTGCTCGGTCGCATGGCATCTGACGAAGCTCGGCTGGACCGACGTCGTGCTGCTCGAACAGGGGCAACTGTCGTGCGGCACCACGTGGCACGCCGCCGGCCTCGTCGGCCAGTTGCGCGCGCAGGAAAGCATGACGAAGCTGATCCGCTACTCGACGAAGCTTTACACGGAACTCGAAGCCGAAACCGGCCTCGCGACGGGCTGGAAGCAGTGTGGCTCGCTGTCGGTTGCGCGGACCGCCGAACGGATGACGCAGCTGGAGCGCACTGCGGCCGTCGCGCGGGCCTACGGCGTGGCCTGCGACGTGATCGGGCCGCGCGAGGCCGGCGAGCTGTGGCCCGTGATGCGCACCGACGACCTGCTCGGCGCCGTCTGGCTGCCCGGCGACGGCAAGGCGAATCCGACCGATCTCACGCAGTCGCTCGCGCGCGGCGCGCGGCTGCGCGGCGCGCGCATCGTCGAGAACACGCGCATCACCGCGATCCATACGGACGAATCCGCCGCCGGGCGCGCCGTCACGGGCGTGTCATGGCAGAGCAAGGACGGCGAGACCGGCACGCTGCACGCGGAAATCGTCGTGAACTGCGCGGGGCAATGGGCGAAGGCGATCGGCCGGCTGTGCGGCGTCACGGTGCCGCTGCATTCGGCCGAGCACTACTACGTCGTGACCGAACCCATCGCGGGTGTGCATCCGGACCTGCCGGTGATGCGCGACCCGGACGGCTTCATCTACTTCAAGGAAGAAGTGGGCGGTCTCGTGATGGGCGGTTTCGAGCCCGACGCGAAACCGTGGGGCATGCACGGCATTCCGGACAACTTCGAATTCCAGTTGCTGCCCGACGACTGGGATCAGTTCGAAATCCTGATGGAAAACGCGCTGCAGCGCGTGCCGGCACTCGAAACCGCGCAGATCCGGCAGTTCTACAACGGCCCCGAATCGTTCACGCCCGACAACAACTTCATGCTCGGAGAAGCGCCCGAGCTGCGGCGTTTCTTCATCGGCGCGGGGTTCAACTCGATGGGGATCGCGTCGGCGGGCGGCGCGGGCATGGCGCTCGCCGAGTGGATCGTCAACGGCGCGCCGACGACGGACCTGTGGCCGGTCGATATCCGCCGCTTCGCGCGCTTCAACGGCAACGACACGTGGCTGCACGACCGCGTGAAGGAAACGCTCGGCCTGCATTACGCGATGCCGTGGCCGAACCGCGAGCTCGACACCGCGCGGCCGTTCCGCCGCTCGCCGCTGTACGCGCTGCTCGCGGAAGACGGCGCGTGCTTCGGCAGCAAGATGGGCTGGGAGCGTGCGAATTTCTTCGCGCCATCGAAGCACGACGCGCGCATCGAGTATGCGTTCGGCCAGCAGAACTGGCTGCCGTGGAGCGGCGCCGAGCATCGCGCGTGCCGCGAAGCGGTGGCGCTGATCGACATGACATCGTTCGCGAAGTTTCTCGTCAAGGGACGCGACGCCGAAGCGGTGCTGCAGGCGCTCGTCGCGAACGACGTCGCGGTGGCGCCCGGCACCACCGTCTACACCGGCCTGCTCAACGAGCGCGGCGGTTACGAGTCCGACTTCACCGTCACGCGTCTCGCGCACGACCAGTATCTGATCGTCACGGGCACCGCGCAGGCCACGCGCGACTTCGACACGATCGAGCGGCTCATTCCGGCCGACAGCCACTGCGTGCTGGTCGACGTGACGAGCCAGTACGCGGTGCTCGCCGTGATGGGCCCACGTTCGCGCGAATTGCTGCAGAGCGTATCGAAGGCCGACTGGAGCCCTGCCGCGTTCCCGTTCGGGCAAAGCCGCGAAGTCGATCTCGGCTACGCGACCGTGCGCGCGACGCGTATCACGTACGTCGGCGAACTCGGCTGGGAACTGTACGTGCCGACGGAATTCGCGGTGGGCGTCTACGAGACGCTGCGCGCGGCGGGCGAACGCTTCGGGCTCGGCTTCGGCCTGGTCAACGCGGGCTATTACGCGGTGGATTCGCTGCGCATCGAGAAAGGCTACCGCGCATGGGGTCGCGAGCTGTCGCCCGACGTCAATCCGTTCGAGGCGGGTCTCGCGTTCGCATGCAAGCTCGACAAGGGCATACCGTTCCGCGGCCGCGACGCGTTGCTCGCGCTACGCGACGCGCCGCTGCGCCGTCGCCTCGTGTCGCTCACCGTGGATGGCGCACGCGATCGCATGCTGTGGGGTGGCGAAGCGATCCTGCGCGACGGCGTGCCGGTCGGCTCGGTGACGTCGGCGGCATTCGGACATACGCTCGGCTGTCCGGTCGCGCTGGGTTACGTGAATCGTCGCGACGATGGCGCGGTGGATGCCGCGTGGCTGCAGAACGCACGCTACGCGATCGATCTCGCGGGCGAACTGCTGCCGGTCACGCCGCATCTGAAGGCGCCGTACGATCCGGCGTCCGCCCGCGTCAAGGCGTGACGGAGCCGCGGTCAGCGTTCATCTGAGCCGATGTGGAAGACGCCGCGGCAATCTCGCGCGGCGTCACGCCGACCAGCCTTCGCGTCCAGTACGCGAGATGGCTCTGGTGCGCGAAGCCCGTTTCGAGCGCGACCTGCGCCGCGCTGAACCGACCGTCGCGCAGCAGCGCGCACGCGCGTTCCACACGTCGGCCCACCACATACCGATGCACCGGCATGCCCACGGTCTCGCGAAACAGCACCTTGAAATGCGGCACGCTCAGTCCGACGAGCGCCGCGAGTTCCGCGAGCGTCAACGGCGTATCGAGATGACTTTCGATGTAGTCGATGACACGCGCGGCCGCTTTCGGCATCAGCACGCGACGGCGCTTTTCCTCCTTCGGACTCGCGTCGATCAGCCGCACGACGATCGCCGTGCACAGGCTCTCCGCATACAGCGGGTCCGACGCGCTGTCGGATTCCAGTTCCGCGCGCAGCGCCCAGGCCAGATGTTCGAGGCGCTTGTCGCGCAGCTGAAGCTGCGGCCTGATCTGCGCGCGCGACGGCTTCAGGTCGAGCTGTCCGACGGTGCGCTCGACGAACTCGTTCGCGAGCCAGATGCGCAGCACCGTGCAGTCGCCGTCATCCGCCCACTCGCCATCGAGACCCGCGGGAATCACATCGGCATCGCCGTGCGACTGCAGACGCGCGAGCCGGCGGCCGTTGCACAGGCAATTCGCCCGGACCGGCGCGCCCACATGCACACCGATGCGATGATGATCGACGGCGGGCACGCGATGCACGCCCGCGCTGATGCCGATCAGCTCCGCACCGAAGCCATCCCATCCGAGCCCGGCGCTCGAACGCAGGCTCGCGCGCGCGGCGCTGAACGGGATCGGCGCGATGGTGGAGCCGGATACGATCGATTGCATGCGAGACCTCGCGATACGTCGAATAACGCACCATTGTGCATGACGTCGCGGTGCGCTGCCGATCGCGCCGCATAGGGCCCTTTCCCGCGCGCGAGCGACGCGCGCAACACGTCATCCGGATCTGCTCGCCTTCATCCGACGCTGCGCGACGCGCGCCTGACCGGCCGCTACGATGGCCTCGACCTTTTTCTGAAGCGAGGCAAACCATGTACGTGATTTTCGGAGCAACGGGCCGCGTCGGACGCGCAACGATCGCCGCATTGCGCGACGCCCGGCAGCCGGTGCGCGCGGTGCTGCATGACGAACGGCAGCGCGGCGAGTTCGAGGCGCTCGGCTGCGAAGTGGTCGCCGCCAATCTGCTGGAAGCGCGGGACATCGCGCGCGCGATCGAAGGCGCCGACGCCGTGCAGATGCTGTGTCCGGTGCCGCACGGCGACCGCGATCCCGCGGTGACGATGGAGCGCGGGATCGACGCCGCCGCCGTTGCATTGCAGGCGAATCCGCCGAAGCTGCTGCTCGCGCTGTCGGACTACGGCGCGGAACTACAGGACGGCACCGGGATTACGGGTCTCTTCCACACGCTCGAGCAGCGCTTTCGCGCAATCGACACGCATCTGATCCTGCTGCGCTCGGCCGAGCACACGCACAACTGGGCGCGTGTGGTGCCGGCGGCGCTCGCCACCGGAAATCTGCCGAGCCTGCATCATCCGCTGACGCGGCCGTTTCCGACCGTCGCCGCGCAGGACGTCGGCGCCCTGGCGGGCCGGTTACTGCTCGAGCATGGCGCGGCCGCGGCGACGTTGAACGAAGCGGAACGACGGGTGGACATCGTGAGCATCGAAGGTCCGCAGCGCGTAAGCGCAAACGATATCGCGAGCGCGTTCGCCACGGCGCTGGCGCGCGATGTCGCCGCATTCGCGCTGCCGCGCGACCAATGGCTCGCGACGCTGCAGCGCGCGGGACTTTCGCAGCCGCACGCACAGTTGATCGTCGATCTGTACGACGCGCAGAACCTGGGGCGCATCGATGTCGAGCCCGATGCGGGCAGCCGCGCATTCGGCACGACGACTATCGCACAGGCATTCGGCGCGCTCGCGCCTGCATTGCTCGCGGCAGCACGCTGAAACGCATTGCGCGCAAACGTTCAAACGGATGGGCAGCGGAGACCGGATGGCGTGCCGCGCGGTGCGGCGCGCCTGAGGCACTGGCGTGGATGGCGTCACGTGGGACGCATCGGCAGCGAGTGTGCGTAGAACGCTTCAGCTTGAGTTTCAGCTTCAGCGCCGGCGGAAATGGCCGCTCACTGGGTCGACGAACCATGCAAACGCGACCAGTGCGGCAATAGCGATCGGCGATGCGATCAGAAATGCAGTCAGCACTTTTTACCCCGTACCCGTGTCAATCCGGTATTGGGCGCAAGCATGCGCCGGCATTGACTGTGCGGGAATTGGGGCTTGTCACTAGGGGGTCATACTGTGGTGTTGGTGTGCGGGCGCACGGACGTGGCTGGCAATTTTTACGCACCAGGCCGCGGACCACGGCAGAACGATGGCGCAACGCCAGATTCGCGCCCTACTCGTTCTCTTCGAAGTAATGCCCGAACTTGATCTGCTTCGTGCGGATATACCGCTCGTTTTCCTCGCGCGTGGGGATTGCGAGCGCGACCCGCTCGCACACCGGAATACCGTGCTTGACGAGCGTATCGAACTTCTCCGGGTTGTTGCTCATCAGGCGCACCGACGTGACGCCGAGCGTGCGCAGGATGCCGGCAGCTGAATCGTATTCGCGCGCGTCGTCTGGCAGGCCGAGTTCGAGATTGGCCTCGACCGTATCGAGCCCCTGCTCCTGCAGCGCATACGCGCGGATCTTGTTGCTGAGACCGATACCGCGCCCTTCGTGACCACGCAGATACAGCAGCACGCCGCAGCCTTCGGCGGCGATGTAGCGCAGCGCGAGATCGAGCTGCTCACCGCAGTCGCAGCGATACGAACCGAGCACGTCGCCCGTCAGACACTCGGAATGCAGACGCGTCAGCACGGACTTGCCGCTCGCCACGTCGCCCATCACGAGCGCAACGTGCTCGGCATCGCCATCGACCACCCGGAACACGTAGGACTTGAACACGCCGTAGCGCGTGGGCAGCGTAGCGACCGCGTCGAGAACGACGCATTCGCCATCGCGAACGGTTTCGGTGGGCGATGGAACGTGAGGCGTATGCATGGCGTTGAACTGTGATGCGAACATGAACCGGCGCGCGGCCGGGATGAGTACGGTTCAGGAGTGTACCGCTAATCGCCAACCCGCATCGGACGGCCCGCGCAATACGGGGCATCCCGCACGGACTTCGCTCGCCGCGACACGCCCGCGACGCCTATACTGGACCGATACCACCCTTTGAACGGCGGTATGCCGCACCCATGCCACGCCCGCGCCCTACCTGTGCCGCATCACGTTCCGCGCCGCGACCGCGCTGTACCCGCGTAGCGCTGCAACGTGGCGTTGGCACCTGGTTTGCGGCATCGCGGGTTCCGGGCAAGCAGTGACAATGGAGCCGACTCATGACAAGCGTCGCACAGGTCCTCAAATCGAAGCCGGACACGCCGGTCTTTACGATCACCGCCGATGATTCGGTCTACAACGCAATCAAGCTGATGGCGGAAAAGCAGATCGGCGCGCTCGTCGTGACCGACGGCGACCGTATCGCCGGCATCGTCACCGAGCGCGACTATGCGCGAAAAGTGGTGCTGATGGAGCGTTCATCGAAGGGCACGCCGGTACGCGACATCATGAGCAGCGCGGTGCGCTTCGTGCGTCTCGACCAGACGACCGACGAATGCATGGCGTTGATGACCGAGCGCCGCATGCGTCACCTGCCGGTGATCGATAACGACCGGCTGGTCGGCATGGTGTCGATCGGCGACCTGGTGAAGAACATCATTGCCGAGCAGCAGTTCACGATCCAGCAGCTCGAACACTACATCACCGGAGAACGGCCGGAAGCGGCCTGACGCGCGTCGTTCCGCAAAAAAAGCCCAAGCCTCGACGGGTTGGGCGAAGCCGCTCGAAGCGCGGCGGAGGTCCTGCGCGTGCTGGTGATTCGCGCGACGGCGGCGCGACAGCGAGGGTTCACATGACGACGGTCGCACCGCGGCTTCACGGTGCGACCGTCGTGCATTCATGCCTGCAAAACTACCCGTTCATTTACTGGCCGAAATACACGGGCTTCGTGCCCGCCGGCTGCACGGTCGTACCGCCCGACTGCGACGAACCATTCACCGTGCCGCCGTAACCGGTGTTGGCGACCGGATTCTGTGCCTGCGCTTCGCCGTTCTGCGTGGCGACGCGGGCTTCGGCGGACTGGATGTCGGCCGGATAGGTCGAGTCGTTGCTCGCGGCCGGGTTGTAGCCCGCGGCTTCGACCTGTTGAAGATCCTGACGGACCTGGGCGCGCGTCACCGGATCGTTCGATTGCTGGGCGAACGATGCGACCGGTGCGGCGAGAATAGCGGCGATGGCAACTGCCTTGATCAGCGTCTTCATGGTGCTTACCTCCAGAACTTGTTTTTGACGTCGCTTGACACGTCTGGTGAAAAGCGATTGGCTTCAGTCTAGTGAGCACCGGAGCAAGGGAAAACCCCTAATTCGAAGAAACTTCATTGCTATTCCGACAAGAATATCCGTGGTGGTGCACGGCTCGATCGAACTTTACAGAGCTTTCTGTAATAGTTGCCTTGACGTTGCGAAGTGGATATCGCGGTCGGAACGGATTGCCGCTGCAGATGGCAGGGCTGTCATGTCGTTGCCAACGTGCGCCGATCGGCGCTGCATATCAGGCCGATAGCAGATGTCGAGGACCGCTGACGAATGGGCTGCCGGCCGCATAAAAGCGCAGCAGGCGATGCGTTTCGCGCGTGAGGCCGATGCGCGTCGTGATGCCCACGCGCGTCGGCGCAAGCGTGCCATTCACTTCGGCCGCCAGCGATGCGAGCCACAAGCCGCGGCCTGCGCATAGATCGACGCCGTCGTGCGGCGGGCCGATACCCAGCGCAAGCGTGAGGCGCCCGGGGCCGCGCGCGAGATCGCGCGGTGTCGAGCGCGGTCTGCGCGCACGCATGATCTCGATGCCTTCCAACGGCTCCAGCGCGCGGATCAACACCCCAGCGCCGACACCCTCCGCTTCCGCGGAGATGTTGAGCATGTACGAGACGCCATACGTGAGCTTCACGTACGCATGCCCCGGCGCGAGAAACATCGAGCCATTGTCCGCACGTCGCCCGCGAAACGCATGACTCGTCGAATCGCCGAGCGGGTAGGCTTCCATTTCGACGATGCGGCCGCTCACGCGTCCTTCCGGCAGGTCGTGAACCAGCACCTTGCCGACCAGATAACGGGCCATCGCGGTCGGGTCCACCGGCAGGTCTTCGCGCGACAGCGCGACGAAGTCGGATTGCGTAGCAGGCGTTGAACGTGGGGTCATGTATGCGGTATCGGCGATTTGACAGGAGCGCGATGTCGGCGGAACCTTGACGCGGATCGAAGCGCCGCCATCCTTCATCTGAGTGAAATCAGGTTAAGCGTACTTTTCAGAAGTCACCACGAGTCTTCGCAGTCGCAACCGCCCGTTCGTCGGGTACGGTTGACCATCAAAGCGGTACCGTGTGTCACAACAACTGGAGAAACGTCAAATGAAGGCATTCAGAGTACTTACGCTCGTCAGCGGCGCGCTGATCGTCGCCGCATCGCTGAACGCGTACGCGCAAAGCAGCGACACGTCCGCCACCGATACCGGCACGGCCACCAGCCCCACGTCGATGAAGAAGGCGGACCGCGCGGCCAACCGCAAGCTGTCGCGCGACGTGCGACGCGCACTGTCGAAAGACAAGTCCATCGACACCAGCAACATCAAGATCCGCGCGAATCATGGCGCGGTCGTCCTCGAAGGCACGGTGCCCGAGCAGGCGCAAAGCGACAAGGCCGGAACGATTGCGCAGGGTGTATCCGGCGTGTCGTCGCTGAAGAATTCACTGACCATACGCGAGAAAGGTGGCGGTCAGTAACGAACGACTCGCGAACGACTCGCGCACGCCTTTCGTCCCGCTGTGCTGCCGCGCCGCCCTTCGCAACGAAGGGCGGCTTTTCGTCTGACCTCGCGCGTCGGCCTCAACCTTCGAAACGCCGCCGCATCTCGCGCGCGATCACGATCTGCTGGATCTGCGTCGTGCCTTCGTAGATGCGGAACAGACGCACGTCGCGATAGAACCGCTCGATGCCGTATTCGGCCATATACCCCGCGCCGCCGAAGATCTGCACCGCGCGGTCCGCAACCCGCCCGCACATCTCGGTGGCGAACATCTTCGCGCATGAAGCCTCAAGCGTCACACGTTCGCCCGCGTCGCGCCGCCGCGCCGCATCGACGATCATGCAGCGCGCCGCATAAATCTCCGCGCGGCTGTCGGCGAGCATGGCCTGCACGAGCTCGAACTCGACGATCGGCTGGCCGAACTGCCGCCGCTCGGTCGCATAGCGCAGCGCATCGGCCAGCATCCGTTCGGCGGCGCCGGTCGCGACCGCGGCGATATGCAGCCGCCCTTTGTCGAGCACCTTCATCGCGGTCTTGAAGCCCACGCCTTCCCGCTCTCCGATCAGATTCGCGGCCGGCACGCGGCACTGGTCGAACATCACGTCGCAGGTATGCGCGCCCTTCTGGCCCATCTTGCGATCGATCTTGCCCAACGACAGCCCCGGCGTCCCCGCTTCGACGACGAACGCCGAGATCGCATCGGCGCCCTTGCCCGCCGGATCGGTGCGCGCCATCACGGTGAAGAGGCCCGCCTCCGGCGCGTTCGTGATGAAGCGCTTCGTGCCGTTCAGCACGTAGTGATCGCCGTCGCGAATCGCGGTGGTGCGCAGCGACGCTGCATCGGAACCGGCCTCGGGCTCGGTCAGGCAGAACGAGCCGATCAGTTCGCCGGAGGCCAGCCGCGGCAGATACTGCTCCTTCTGCGCGGACGTCCCGTCGATCACGATGCCGGTCGAACCGATGCCGTTGTTGCTGCCGATCGCCGAACGGAATGCGGGCGACGTCTGCCCGAGTTCGAACGCGGCCAGCACTTCCTCTTCCATCGTGAGACCGAGTCCGCCGTATTCTTCCGGCAGACACATGCCGAACAGGCCAAGGTCCTTCATCTCCTGCAGCAGCGCAGCGGGAATCTGGTCGTTTTCCGCGACAGTATCTTCGTTCGGCACGAGACGCTCGCGGACGAACCGGCGAATGCTGTCGAGCAGCAGGTTGAGGGTTTCCTCGCTACGGATCACGTCGTGTGTCTCCTCTGGATGAACGGGGTGAAACGCGTTGCAACATCATTCGAGCGCCGACAGGATCGACACACGGTCAAATTATTCTAATATTGGCGTCGGCCTTCGATGCTGCGCGCTGCACGACATGCATGCACGTCAGCGTACGCGCCTGCTTCATTGCACCACGGAAATCGCGCAGTCTGCCTGCACAACACGTATTCAACAGGAATCGCCGGATGGTCTCGACTTCGCACGCCCTGCCCCGCTGGACTCTCTGGACGCCGCCCGCCGCGTGGGTGATCCTCGCGCTGTCGAAGTTCGTGCCCGGCAATCCGTTCGTCATCGCGCTGGTCGGCGTTGCGCTCGCGGGCGCCGTGTTCTCCGCCGTGCATCACGCGGAAGTCGTCGCGCATCGCGTGGGCGAGCCGTTCGGCACGCTGGTGCTCGCCGTCGCGGTGACGATCATCGAAGTCGCGCTGATCGTGTCGGTGATGCTCGGCGCGGGCCCGGAGAAATCGGGGCTCGCGCGCGATACGGTATTCGCCGCGGTGATGATCGTCTGCAACGGCATCGTCGGATTGTGTCTGCTGGTCGGCGGTCTGCGCCATCGCGAGCAGGACTTCCAGATCCGCGGCGCGAGTGCCGCGCTCGCGGTGCTCGCGTCGCTGTCGGTGCTGACGCTCGTGATGCCGAACTACACGAGCCGCGAGCTCGGGCCGATGCTGTCGCCTTCGCAGCTCGCGTTCGCGGGCGTGTCGTCGCTGGTGCTGTACGGCGTGTTCGTGTTCGTGCAGACCGTGCGCCACCGCGACTACTTCCTGGCGGCCGATAGCGATGGCGCGCACGCCGCGCCGCCGTCCGCGCGCGCCACGCTGCTCGCCGCGGTCTTGCTGCTGGTGTGTCTGGTCGCGGTCGTGCTGCTCGCGAAGATGCTGTCGCCCGTCGTCGAGGATGCGGTGCATCGGGCCGGCGCGCCGGATGCGGTGGTGGGTATCGTGATCGCGGGGCTCGTGCTGCTGCCGGAAGGACTCGCGGCGGTGCGCGCGGCGCGCGCGGACCGGCTGCAGACCAGTTTGAATCTCGCGCTCGGCTCCGCGCTTGCGAGCATCGGGCTCACCATTCCGACCGTCGCGGCCGTGTTCCTGTGGACGGGCGGTCCGCTCGCGCTCGGCATAGACGGACGCGACACCGTGCTGCTCGTGCTCACGCTGATGATCGGCACGCTCACGCTCAGCACCGGCCGCACGACGATCCTGCAGGGCGCCGTGCATCTGTCGCTGTTCGCGGCCTATCTGTTCCTGTCGTTCACGCCGGGTTGACTGGACGCAATTAGCCAACCGCTAGCGCGCTTCGAGCCATTCGCGGAACAGATGCACCTTCTGCTGATGCGCGACGCTTTCCGGATACACGAAGTAGTAGCGCGCGCCGGTCTTCAGCACCGCGTCGAACGGCCTCACGAGCCGCTTCGACGCCACGTCTTCGTCGATCAGCTCGAGATCGCTGATCGCCACGCCAAAGCCCTGTAGCGCCGCGTTGGTCGCGAGGTCAAGCGTATCGAAGCTCGGCCCCTGCTCCGCGTCGACGTGGCCCGCGCCCACGTGGTCGAGCCAGTTGCGCCAGTCGCGATGATCGCGCGTGGGATGCAGCAGCGTGTGCTGCGCGAGATCGTCGATCGATGCGAGCGGCCGCGACTGCGCGAGCTCCGGCGCGCAGACGGGCGTCAGGCGCTCCTCGAACAGCTCGATCGCCTCGACGTCATGCCCCGGCGACGAACCATAGACGATCGCCGCGTCGAACGGCTCGACGTGGAAGTCGACGTCGTGCTGCCACGTCGTGGTCATCTGCACGTGCAGGTCCGGATGATCGGCCTGGAACTGCATCACTTTCGGCAGCATCCAGCGCATCACGCAGGTGGGCACCTTCAGCGCGAGGTCGGTGCGCTGTCGCGTGAGCCGCAGCGACACCTCTTCGATGCGTCCGAAGCTCTCGCGTACCGCGGGCAGCAGCAGTTCGCCCTCGGCGGTCAGCGTCAGGCCCTTCGCGTGGCGCTTGAAGAGCGGAAAGCGGTAATAGTCTTCGAGCGACAGGATCTGCCGGCTGACCGCGCCCTGGGTCAGACACAGATGCTCC
Organism: Paraburkholderia phosphatilytica; assembly: GCF_003443895.1. Classification (GTDB taxonomy): domain Bacteria; phylum Pseudomonadota; class Gammaproteobacteria; order Burkholderiales; family Burkholderiaceae; genus Paraburkholderia; species Paraburkholderia phosphatilytica. The sequence goes on from NZ_QQOA01000007.1 coordinate 35,986, forward strand.
GCCGCGCGCGTGAAGCTGCGATGGCGCGCGACCGTCTCGAAGATCTGCAGCGCGTTGAGTGGAGGAAGACGTCGCATGGCACGGGTCCGGTATCTGGAAAACGCATGACGCGGGCATCGCTCGAATCCGGGTCGCCCGGACGCGACGACGCCGGCCGATGGCGAATCTTGAGGCGAGCATACGCGATCCAAAATAACAGGGCGATGGCAGACGGCGCTCTTTGCATGAGCGCGACGCATGGCTCGCGATGGGACGGTCGCGCACCTTGGGCGGTAGTGCGGTGTCCGGCTTGCACCAGGAATGGGCGTGAGTTAGCGGCTTCTGGCGGGCTGCTTTCGACTTTCACGAAGGCTGAAAGAACATCGGCGCCGCCGCCACTTTCCCTTGTTGGGACGATGGTTTACCGCCGTCACACCCGTCACCTGGCGCCCTGCGTTCCCGCAGCGGAAGCCGATTGGACCGGAAGTTGCTAAAGCACCGCGCTGGACCACGCGCACCCCATTCCAGTCACAACATGACCTACGCATTCGATTTCTCCGGCTTCGGCGACTATGCCGGCATGCTCGCGCGCGGCGCCGGCGTGACCGTTGCGCTCACTGCCGTATCGACGGTGCTCGGCAGTTTCGTCGGCATCGCGGGCGCGGCCGTCGGCCGCTCGGGGCCACGCTGGGCGCGCGCGCTCGTTTCGTCGTACGTGGAGCTGATCCGCAATACGCCCTTTCTCGTGCAGCTGTTCTTCGTGTTCTTCGGGCTGCCGGGCATCGGCGTGCGAATCACCGAAGTCGAGGCTGCGATCCTCGCGATGACGGTCAACCTCGGCGCGTACGCAACCGAAATCATCCGCGCCGGCATCGAGGCGGTACCGCGCGGCCAGTTGCAGGCCGCGCACGCGCTCGGCCTGCATCCGCGCCACGTGTTCCGCCACGTCGTGCTGCCGCAGGCGCTCGCCAACGTGTTCCCGGCGCTCGTCGGCCAGGTGCTGATCGTGATGCTGGGCTCGGCGGTCGTGTCGCAGATCTCGGTGCCCGATCTCACTTACGCGGCAAGCTATATCGAGTCGCGCAATTTCCGCTCGTTCGAAACCTGCCTGATCGTGACCGCCGCGTATCTGCTGCTCGCGATCGTGCTGCGCCAGCTGCTCGCGCGGCTTGGCCGCCGGCTGTTCGCGGGCCGTGTGCCGGCGCGCGCCGCGAGCACCCGCCGCACGGGTTTGCGCGCGTGGTTGGGTCTCACACCGCGCAGTGCGCGTTCGGTCAGCGTGGAACGTCCGTGATGATCGAGTTCACCGCATGGGACATCGCCCGCAACCTGCTGCTCGCCGCGCGCTGGACGCTGCTGCTGTCGGCGATCGCATTCGTCGGCGGCGGCATCGCCGGCATTGGACTGCTCGCGATGCGCGTGTCGCCGTTACCGTGGCTGCGGCGCGTCGTCGTGCTGTACGTCGAGCTGTTCCAGGGTACGCCGCTCTTGATGCAGCTCTTTCTCGCGTTCTTCGGCCTGCCGCTCGTGGGCATCGACGTCTCGCCGTGGACCGCCGCGGCCGTGTCGCTGACGCTCTACACGAGCGCCTATCTCGCCGACATCTGGCGCGGCTGCGTCGAGGCCGTGCCGCGCGGCCAGTGGGCCGCCGGCGCGAGTCTCGGCATGGGCTTCGCGCAACAGTTGCGCTACATCGTGTGGCCGCAGGCAGCGAAGATCGCGATCGCACCGACGGTCGGCTTTCTCGTGCAGGTCGTGAAGAGCACCGCGCTCACGTCGATCATCGGCTTCGTCGAGCTGACGAAGACCGGCACGATGATCACCAACGCGGTGTTCAAGCCGTTCGAGGTGTACGGGATGGTCGCGGTGCTCTACTTCGCGATGTGCTTCCCGCTAACGTGGTATGCGCGTGTGCTCGCCAGGCGCCAGCAGGTTGCCGGGCACCGTTGATGCGGCGATAACCGCTTCGCGTGATGCGCTACCATCGATGGATGACCGGCACGAGGAGGCAACGATGAGCGATCCACGGATGAACGATGCGCAGGCCGTCGAGTTTTTAAACGAGGTGCGCAGGCCCTTGCTGTCGCTGCACAAGGCGATTCTCGATCATGAGCGCGCGTCGTACGAGCGCGAATTCGGGCCGGTTACGCCGGCTACCTTCCTGCAGGTGCTGCTGAACGGCTCGGGGTTTCGCTGGCTCTCGCCGCTTTCGACGGTGATCGCGAACGTCGACGAGACGCTCGACGATGCCGAAGCAGGACTACCCGAGCGCATCGCGGCAGTCGACGCGGTGCGCATGCTGTTCGAGCATGACGACGCGACGAACGTGTTCCTGCCGCGTTATCGTCCGCTGCTGCAGGACAATCCTTCGATCCTGCACGAGCATGGTCGTGTCGCCGGGTGTCTCAAGAGTCTGAAGGGTGGCGCATAACGACGAATTGCGCGATGCGTTAGCGCCGTCGGCTCCTGTATTGCCTCACCTTTGCGCGAAAGACAAATACGCGCTGTCCAGTTGCGCCGCGAACCGCCGATTTTTATCCATCGTGAATGGACCTGGCACTCCGAACTACCGATACCCGCAAGAATGTGCCCCACTTTGCGACGTTTTATGCAAAGATCGCCAGTCGAGGCAGTCAGGCAGGCGCGTTCATCGCCTCTTCGACGCACGTTTCCGGCTCGTCGAGCCGTTTTGCACACGCGCGAACGGTGAGACTCTGCGGGAGCGCGCGTTCGCAACGTGTGTTGCCTGACTCGCACCATCGCATGTCGCGCCATCGGAAATCACACCGCCGCCTGGCCGGCATGTCATAACGAATCTGGGAGACATGACCTGATGCAAGCGTGGACGCTGGACCGGCAGATGGATTTTCGTGGGCAGACCGTGCGCTACCGCGTGCGCGGCGATGGACCGCCGCTCGTGATGGTGCACGGCACGCCGTTTTCGTCGTACGTGTGGCACCGGATCGCGCCGCATCTCGAAGCGACGCGCACGGTGTATCTGTACGACCTGCTGGGCTACGGGCAGTCCGAGATGCGGGCAGGACAGGACGTGTCGCTGGGCGTGCAGAACGCGCTGCTCGCCGAACTGCTCGCGCACTGGCAACTCGATCGCCCGGATGTCGTCGCGCACGATTTCGGCGGCGCCACCGCGCTGCGCGCGCATCTGATCGACGGTTGCGACTATCGCACCCTCACGCTGATCGACCCCGTTGCCGTAGCGCCGTGGGGCTCGCCGTTCGTGCAGCATGTACGTCACCACGCCGAGGCGTTTTCAGGCGCGCCGGCTTATATCCACGAGGCGATTGTGAAAGCTTACGTGCGCGGCGCCATCGCCCGGCCGCTCGCCGATGCGGAGTTGCAACCCTATGTGGACCCGTGGCTCAGCGAACAGGGATGCATCGGGTTCTACCGGCAGATCGCGCAGATGGACCAGCGCTACACCGACGAAGTCGAGCCGCGTTATGGGTCGATCCGCTGCACGACGCAAATTTTGTGGGGCGAGGACGATGCGTGGATTCCGATCGCGCGCGGCCGGCAGCTCGCGAGCGCGATTCCCGGCGCCCACTTCGTGGCCGTGCCGAACGCCGGTCACCTGATGCAGGAAGATGCGCCCGAAGCGATCGTCGCGGCGGTGTTGCGGATGATCACTGGCTCGACGCGTTGAGCTTGCGCCACAACGTGGTCTTGCTGATGCCGAGTGTTCTGCATGCCGCGTCGCGGTCGCCGTTGCACGCGGCGAGCACCGCGCGGATTTCGTCCGCTTCCACGTGACGGCTGCGCTGGCGCAACGTCATCGGCGCGTGGTCGCCACGTGGGCGCGCAGTGAATATCTCCGGCGCTACTGAACGCAATACTGCGGGTGTCAACCTGTCCGGCACACGCGCACTCGCACTCGCACTCGCACTCGCGTGATCTTCATCGTGGCCGCCCAGTTCCACCGCGATCCGCTCGACCACGTTCTGCAGTTCGCGCACATTGCCCGGCCATGCATAGCGTCGCAGGGTTTCACCGACGCTCGCGAACACCCGCATCGCTGCGTCCCGGTCGCGTATCAGCCGGCTCAGTCGAGTTTCGCGACGCGCGGCTTGCCACAGCAGTTCCGCGGCCAGCGGCAACAGATCCGCGTGCCGTTCGCGCAGTGGCGGCAGCGCGATATTGAGAATGTTCAAACGGTAGTAGAGGTCGGCGCGGAACGTACCGGCTTCGACGCCTTCGGTCAGCGCGCGATGCGTCGCCGCGACCACGCGAATATCGACGCGTGTCGGCTCGGTCGAACCCAGCCGCACCACTTCGCGTTCCTGCAGCACGCGCAGCAGCCGGCTTTGCAGCGGCAGAGGCATCTCGCCGATCTCGTCGAGAAACAGCGTGCCGCGGTGCGCGGCTTCGATCAATCCCGCCTTGCCGCCTTTGCGCGCGCCCGTGAACGCGCCCTCCTCGTAACCGAACAGCTCGCTCTCCAGCAACGCTTCGGGAAACGCGCCGCAATTGATCGCGACGAACGGAAACTCGCGCCGCGCGCTCAGCCGGTGCAGGCTCTGCGAAACCATCTCCTTGCCCGTGCCGCTCTCGCCGCGGATCAGCACCGTCGCGTCCGACTGCGCGTAGCGTTGCACCAGTGCCTTCACCGCCGCGATCGGCGCGCTCCCGCCGACGATATCGTCGAGCCGGTAGCGCGCCGTGAACTGCTGCCCGCGCGACCGTGAGCGCAGCGTGCGGTCGAGCCGCTCGACCGCGCGCGATTCCTGAAACGTCAGCACCGTGCCGTCTTCCGCTTGACCGGACGATCCGGGCGGCGCGAGCCCCGTGAGCGGGCCGCGATGCACGACGTAGCTGACCCCGCGCACCGCGCAGAACGACTCGCCGTCGGTATCGGGCAGGATGCCTTCGAGCTCGGGCGCCACGTCGACGAGACGCTTGCCGGCCGCATCCGCCGCATCGATGCCGAGCGCGCCCGCGAGCCGCTGGTTGATCGCGTCGATGCGGCCATGCGCATCGAGCGCAACGACGCCATCGCGCAGATGCTGCAGCAGGTTGTCGAGCCGCAGCCGGCGCAGCGCTTCGAGACGCGTCGCGTGGACGACGTCGAGCGCCGCATCGAAGGCCGCGCGCACCGATGCGCGCGAGTACAGGAACACCGCACCCATGCCGGCGCGTGCGGCAAGGTCGGTCACGAGCCCGGGACCCACGACCGCGCCGACGCCGCGGTCGCGCAGGTCCAGCACGCAGCTCTCCGCCTCCTGCTCGGAAGCGTACGACGCGAACACGACGTCGATGCCGTACGCGAGCGCGAAGCGCCGCACTTCGTCCGGCGTCTCGCCATGCGTAACGAGCGCGACGGACGCCGCATCGCGCCGCGCGCGCGCAAGTGCATGCATCACGTCGAAGCCGGTCGGGTTGATCAGCATCACGGGCACCTCGACGCGCGATTTCAGATACGCGCCGTTCGAGCCGCCGGCAATCACGATGTCCGGCCGCGCCGCGCCCGCTGCCAGCACTTCCTGCACCGCGTCTTCATAGCCGCGCGACACGACGCGCAGTTCCGCGCGCCCGTCGTATTCGCCAGCGATATCGCGAAACAGGTCGCGCAGCCGACTGATGCCGATCGCCCAGATGCGTGGACGGGCGGAGAGATCGGGAGCGGGTTCGGTGGGCATGAGGGGTGACAGGTTCAACAGAGTGAACGTGGCGAACGTGAAAGCAGGTTTTCATTGTGCCAGCGTTATTTCATTTTTGAAATGAATGAATTCATCAATGAAATTGAACAACGCCTTCATTCAGTCAGGATTTCCCGCCAAATCAGGTACTTGGCGGCCCCGCGCGCGGCTGGCCTGTTCCTTGCCCTTCAAAGGCATCTCTCAAGTTACTGAAGGAACGAATATGAACCTCACCACACGTCAGCCGGCGAGCGCCGGCGCCGCCTTCCGCCAGGCCGTGGCCGAAAACCAGCCGCTGCAGGTCGTCGGCGCGATCACCGCGTATGCCGCGAAGATGGCCGAAGCCGTCGGCTTCAAGGCGGTGTATCTGTCGGGCGGCGGCGTCGCCGCGAACTCGCTGGGCATCCCCGACCTCGGCATCAGCACGATGGACGATGTGCTGATCGACGCGCGCCGCATCACCGACGCGACCAACCTGCCGCTGCTCGTCGACATCGATACCGGCTGGGGCGGCGCGTTCAACATCGCGCGCACGGTGCGCTCGTTCATCAAGGCGGGCGTCGCCGCCGTGCACATCGAAGACCAGGTCGGCCAGAAGCGCTGCGGCCATCGGCCGAACAAGGAAATCGTCGCGAAGGACGAGATGGTGGATCGCGTGAAGGCCGCCGTCGACGCGCGCACCGACGACCAGTTCGTGATCATGGCCCGCACCGATGCGGCGGCGTCGGAAGGCCTCGACGCCGCGATCGAGCGCGCCGTCGCGTACGTCGAAGCGGGCGCGGACATGATCTTCCCCGAAGCGATGAAGTCGCTTGACGACTACCGGCGCTTCAAGGCGGCCGTGAAGGTGCCGATCCTCGCGAACCTGACCGAGTTCGGTTCGACGCCGTTCTTCACGACGACCGAGCTGCGCGACGCGAACGTCGACATCGCGCTGTACTGCTGCGGCGCGTATCGCGCGATGAATGCGGCGGCGCTCAACTTCTACGAAACGACGCTGCGCGACGGCACGCAGAAAGCTGCCGTACCGACGATGCAGACGCGCGAGGACCTGTACCGCTATCTCGGCTATCACGCATACGAGGACAAGCTCGATGCGCTCTTTGCCGCGCAGAAGTAACCTGAAAAACTGGAGGACGACACGATGAGCGAAGCAGACAACAGCATCCCGAACACCGGCGCATTCAAGCCGAAGAAATCCGTCGCGCTCTCCGGCGTGACGGCCGGCAACACCGCGCTGTGCACGGTCGGCCGTACCGGCAACGACCTGCACTACCGCGGCTACGACATTCTCGACATCGCCAGTGCGTGCGAATTCGAGGAAATCGCATCTCTGCTCGTGCACGGCAAGCTGCCGAACGTCGCCGAACTCGCCGCGTACAAGACGAAGCTGAAAGCGCTGCGCGGCCTGCCCGCGAACCTGAAGGCCGCGCTCGAATGGCTGCCCGCTTCCGCGCATCCGATGGACGTGATGCGCACCGCCGTCTCCGTGCTCGGCACCGTGCTGCCCGAGAAGGACGACCATAACCTGCCGGGCGCGCGCGATATCACCGATCGTTTGATGGCATCGCTCGGCTCCGCGCTGCTCTACTGGTACCACTATTCGCACAACGGCAAGCGCATCGAGGTCGAAACCGACGACGACTCGATTGGCGGCCATTTCCTGCATCTGCTGCATGGCGAGGAGCCGCGCAAGTCGTGCGTCGAAGCGATGCATGTGTCGCTGAACCTGTATGCCGAGCACGAATTCAACGCGTCGACGTTCACCGGCCGCGTGATCGCGGGCACGGGCTCCGACATGTACTCGGCAATCACCGGCGCGATCGGTGCGCTGCGCGGCCCGAAACATGGCGGCGCGAACGAGGTCGCATTCGAAATCCAGTCGCGCTATCAGACGCCGGATGAAGCGGAAGCGGATATTCGTCGCCGCGTGGAAGCGAAGGAAGTGGTGATCGGCTTCGGGCACCCGGTGTACACGATCTCGGATCCGCGCAACAAGGTCATCAAGGACGTCGCGAAGAAACTCTCGAAAGAGCAGTCGAACCTGAAGCTGTTCGACATCGCGGAGCGCCTCGAAACGGTGATGTGGGATGCGAAGAAGATGTTCCCGAATCTCGACTGGTTCAGCGCGGTGTCGTATCACATGATGGGTGTGCCGACCGCGATGTTCACGCCGCTCTTCGTGATTTCGCGCACTGCGGGCTGGAGCGCGCACATCATCGAGCAGCGTATCGACAACAAGATCATCAGACCGAGTGCAAATTACACCGGACCCGAGAATCTGAAGTTCGCGCCGCTCGCGAAGCGTGCGTGAATCCGCCGGCACGCGTTACCTGTTCACCTCTTTTTCTGACGACATCATGAGCAGTCATATTTCCAACGTTCGTCCCGAGCCGGATCAGGTGCTCGTCGACATCGTCGATTACGTGCTCGGCTTTTCAATCGACAGCGAGCTCGCGCTGGAAACCGCGCGCAACTGCCTGATCGACACGCTCGGCTGCGGCCTCGAAGCGCTCTCCTACCCCGCCTGCACGAAGCTGATGGGGCCGATCGTGCCGGGCACGATCGTGCCGCACGGCGCGAAAGTGCCCGGCACGCAGTTCCAGCTCGACCCGGTGCAGGCGGCCTTCAACATCGGCGCGATGATCCGCTGGCTCGATTTCAACGACACGTGGCTCGCCGCCGAATGGGGTCATCCGTCGGACAACCTCGGCGGCATCCTCGCCACGGCCGACTGGCTGTCGCGCAATGCCGTCGCCGCCGGCCGCACGCCGCTGACGATGAAAGACGTGCTCGTCGGCATGATCAAAGCGCACGAAATCCAGGGCTGCATTGCGCTCGAAAACTCGTTCAACAAGGTCGGGCTCGATCACGTGCTGCTCGTGAAGCTCGCGTCCACTGCGGTGGTCGGGCAGATGATCGGACTCACACGCGACGAGCTGATCAACGCGGTCTCGCTCGCGTTCGTCGATGGACATGCGCTGCGCACCTATCGTCACGCGCCGAACACGGGTTCGCGCAAATCATGGGCCGCGGGCGATGCGACCTCACGCGCGGTGCGCCTCGCGCTGATCGCGAAGACCGGGGAAATGGGCTATCCGTCGGTGCTGACCGCGAAGACGTGGGGCTTCTACGACGTGCTGTTCAAAGGGCAGCCGTTCCGCTTCCAGCGTCCCTACGGTTCGTACGTGATGGAGAACATACTGTTCAAGATCTCGTTCCCCGCCGAATTCCACGCGCAGACCGCGGCCGAAGCGGCCATGACGCTGCATGCGCAACTCGCCGCGAAGGGCCGCAAGATCGACGACATCCGCACGATCACGATCCGCACGCACGAAGCCGCGATCCGCATCATCGACAAGCAGGGGCCACTCGCGAACCCGGCGGACCGCGATCACTGCATCCAGTACATGATCGCGGTGCCGCTGATCTTCGGCCGGCTGACGGCGGCGGACTACGAGGACGACATCGCGACGGATCCGCGCATCGATGCGCTGCGCGCGAAGATGACCTGCGTCGAAGACCCGCAATTCACGAAGGACTATCACGATCCGGACAGGCGCTCGATCGCAAATGCGCTCACGGTCGAATTCAACGACGGGTCGACGCTCGGCGAAGTCGCCGTCGAATACCCGATCGGTCACAGGCGGCGTCGCGACGAAGGCATTCCGCTGCTGGTCGAGAAGTTCAGGACCAACCTCGCGCGCCGCTTCCCCGCGAAGCAGCAGGCCGCGATTCTCGACGTGTCGCTGGATCAGACACGGCTCGAGGCCATGCCGGTGCATGAGTACGTGGATCTGTACGTGATCTGAGCGCTGCAGCCGGCCGCGCGGCGTGCTGCGGCTGGTTAGCCGCGCGCGCTGGGCAGATACGGCATCGGGTCGACCGGCATGCCGTCGTGGCGCACTTCGAACAGCACCGCCACGCGCGAGTTCGCCTCGTCGCCCATCTCGGCGATCGTCTGCCCCTGACGCACGATGTCGCCGATCTTCACGAGCAGCCGGCGGTTGTGCGAGTACGCGGTCAGGAAGTCCTTGTTGTGCTGGACGATGATCAGGCTGCCGTACTCGTTGAGACCCGTGCCGGCGTAGACCACCTTGCCGTCCGCGGCCGCGCGCACCGGGTCGCCGGGATGGCCAGCGATCTCGATGCCGCGCGTCTCGCCGGGCTGGAACGGCTCGACCACCGAGCCCTTCGCCGGCCACACGAGCCGCACGCTCTGCGCGCGGCGATCGAGTTCCGCCGCGACCTGGCGTTCGAGTTCGGGGCTCGCGGGCGACGTCGTCGCGCCTGCGCTGGCATTGCTGCTCGCGCCTGCTCCGGTGTTCGCGCTGGCCGCTGTTGCCGCACTTGCCGCAGCCGCCGCCGCGACGTCCGGCGACACGATTTTCAGCACCTGCCCGATCTTCAGCCGCGCCGACGGCTTCACGCCGTTCCACGCCGCGAGGTCCTTCACGCTGCAGCGGTTCTTTTGCGCGACCCCCGCGAGCGTGTCGCCGCGCTGCACGCGGTAAGTCAGCGGACCGACGGGTGCCGGCGGCGGGGCCGGCTGCGCGGGCGCGGGCGTGGCGTCGACCGTGGCGGCCGGCTGGGTAGCCTGCTGCTGCGCGACGTTGGCGCAGCCGGCCAGCAGGAGCATCGCCACCAGGGCACTGCCCGCGGATCCGGCGGCGATCTTCGTCGTGTCGAAACGAACGTTGAACATGTTCGACCTCTGCTCATCGACGGACCGCCCGGCGCGGTTCGCATGGCGAAGCCGGCCGTGGAACGGCCTGCGTTCGATCCGTCAGGTTCACTCTGCCAGCCGCCGCTGCGCTCAGAAAGGGCCAGATTGGCGGCTGAATATCAAGCGGGATTGTAAATCCCAGTTTGCAGAAATTTCGCCAGGCGAACATTTCGATACAACGCTTACCACCATCGCCTGCCGTGGCGTTCGTCGCGCGTCATGACGCCCGCCTGCGCGCAGGTTGCATTGCCCGCCTGCATGCCATATCGGCAACTTGAGACACAACTTTAACTTTCGCGTGCAGACGCCTGTGACGGGAAGACATGTCGGCGTGCCGCACCGCGCCCGCGTGCGTCGCCTGGGAGCGGCACATCGTCCTCACTTCGCAAAACATACATTTTTCTTGCGCGGATCGTATCTTTTTTGGTGCATTGAAGGCGCTTCACAGCAGGGGCGCGTTATGAAGATCGAGGTCGGCAACCATGAAGTTAGATGTCGGCAGATTGACGGCACCCACCCTGCACGTTCGCTTTTTCCGGACCGAACGCGGCAATGAACCAGTCCGGGAATGGTTGAAACATCTGGAAATGGCGGAGAAGAAAGCGATAGGCGAGGACATCAAGACCGTGCAGTACGGCTGGCCCCTTGGCATGCCGCTCGTCAGGAAGGTCAGGAAAGATCTGTGGGAAATCAGGGTGCATCTGCTCAGCCACATTGCCCGGATTTTCTTCACCGTCACCGCACGTGACATGGTGTTGCTGCACGGCTTCGTCAAGCAGTCGCAGGCATTGCCGCTGGAAGACCTCGAACTTGCCGAGATGCGTATGAAACAGGCTCATGCGTATCCGGACATTTTGACCAATTGGCCAGGACATGGAGCGAAACATGGCTAACCAACACGTCGGAAGCGACTTCGATCAATTTCTCCACGAGGAAGGCATCCTCGATGAGAGCACGGCAACCGCTATCAAGCGCGTGATTGCCTGGCAGATCGAGGAGGAAATGAAGGCGCAACACATCACCAAAACGGCGATGGCGGCGCGCATGAAAACGAGCCGGGCAGCATTGAACCGCCTGCTGGACGAAACGGACACGAGCCTCACGCTTTCCACGCTGGCCAGCGCCGCCACGGCGCTCGGCAAGCGGCTGAGGTTCGAGCTCTGCAACGCTTGATCCGGCTGGCTCGACGGGCCGGGCAACGGCCGCGTTTCGGGATCTCCCTCGGCGCGGCCGGGCCGCCACCCGCACGCGCGGGCCATCGCCCAGTTATCGGCTCAGTTATCGGCTCAGTCGTCCGCTCGTCGCCGCCCCTCCGTTCCGATACAGGCACCCCTGGCCACACGGCTAACGTGCCAGCTGCCAGCTATTTGTGAAGGCTTTTTGTAATACACTGCGACGTCGCAGCGGCCGGGTATCCACGATATCTGGCCGTCTACTGCGCCGTCGCCCCGGTCTTCCGCCCCTGCGGACCGGGGTCAGCCGGCGTTCCGCCTTTCGTTGACCCCGCATGCAAACCAGACCCCAACGTCTGCACGAACTGGACTTCTTTCGCGGCCTCGTGCTGCTGATCATCGTCGTCGATCATATCGGCGGCAGCATCGTGTCGCGGGTCACGCTACACGCATACGCGGTGTGCGACGCAGCCGAAGTCTTCGTGTTCCTCGGCGGCTTCGCCACCGCCACGGCTTACGCATCGCTCGCCGCGCGGCACAGCGAAACCGCGGCGCGCTACCGCTTCGTGCGGCGGGCGCTGGAGGTCTATCGCGCGTTCCTCGTCACCGCCGGCCTGATGCTGCTGACGAGCGCCCTGCTGGTCGCGTTCAGCATCGATGCGCCGAATCTGCCGCTCGCCGATCTCGACGATCTGCTGTCGTCGCCCGGCGAGGCGCTGCGCGATATCCTGCTGCTCAGGCGTCAGCCCTATCTCGCGTCGGTACTGCCGATGTACGCGTGTTTCGCCTTCGCCGTGCCCGTCGTTTTGCCGCTCGCGAAGCGCCGCCCGTGGCTGCTGTTCGTCGGCAGCGCGGCGCTCTGGTACGCCGCGCCGCGCTTGCAGGGGCTGCTTCCGGTGGTCGAAGACGGTCAGTGGGACTTCAACCCGTTCGCGTGGCAACTGCTGTTCGTGGCTGGTGTGATCGTGCGCTGCCAGCCGGTGTACCCGCGCATCGTCGCGCACCGCATGGCTCCGCTCGTGACGGCGGCAGCGCTGGCCGTGCTGGGCGGCGCCGCGTTCTACAAGCTCGCCATCGAAGTGGCACCGCTCGACGGTGTGTACAAGCAGACGCTCGCGTGGTTTCGCGTCGCGAACTTCGCGGCGCTCGCATGGCTCGTCGCGTGCATGGTGCAACGCGGCTGGATCGGCCGGCTCGCGCGCAGGCTGCCGTGGGTGGGCGAGATCGGGCGGAGAGGCCTGCTGTGTTTCGTTGCGGGCACCGTCATTTCGCTCGTCGTCGATTCGGTGCTGTACTGGCTGACGGATGGCTGGCTCGACATTCCACTCGGGCTCGCGGCGGATGCCATCGCGATCGGCGCGCTGGTCGCCGTCGCGCATGCTCCCTCGGCGACGCAGCGGCTCATCGGCGCGTTGCGGTCGCGTATCGCGGATGGAGAGACCACGGCCTGAACGGCCGACAACTGCCCAGAAAGCGAAGAGACCCAACCAGCCGCCCCGCCAGATGCTTCGGCACTGCGGCTCTAACCCACCCAGTCCTGCCACAACACCATCAGCACCGTCATCAGCGCCGGGCCGATGAACAGCCCGATCAGGCCAAACGTCTGCGCGCCGCCGAGAATGCCGAACAGCACCAGCAGGAACGGCAGCCGTGACGAATTGCCGATCAGCAGCGGCCGCGCGAAGTGCTCGGCGATGAACACCACGACCGAGCCGAATACCGCGATGGCGATCGCCGCCACCATCGAGCCCTGCGTCAGCAGCCAGAGCGCCACGCAGCCGAACACGATGGGCGCGCAGAACGGCAGCATCGCGGCGACGGCGGTCACGAGGCCGAGCAGCGTCGCATGCGGCACGCCGCCCAGCGCGTAGGCGACGCACAGCAGCGCGCCTTCGCCGAGCCCGACCACCACCAGCCCGGTCACGGTGCCGCGCACCGCCGATGCCATCTGCTGCGCGAGCTGCGCGCCATCCTCGCCGAACGCGCGCTGCGCGCCCTGAATCAGCGAGCCAGACAGCTTCGGACCGGCACGGAAGATCACGAACAGCGTCAGCAGCGTGAAGCCGAACAGCACCAGCGCATGCACGGCTCGTGCGCCGGCGTGCCGGCTGAGCGTCACGAACTCGTCGCCGTGGAAGGTTTTCATGGCCGGCGACTGGCCGAGCGGCGGCGCGAGGTTCGCCTGCCACCAGTTCGAAATCTGCTGCGAGCCGTACGGCAGCCGGCCGACGAACGCCGGCATCGGGATGCCGTCGTGCTGGATCGAGTGGAACCAGCCGAGCAGTTCGTGCGCCTCGGCCGCCCCGCGCGCAATGGCCAGCGCGATCGGCAGTACGACGAGGAGCATCACGGCCGCGGTGAGAACGAGCGAGATGAAGGTCGTGCGTCCGCGCAGCCCAGGCAGCCCTTCGATGCGGGTGAGCAGCGGCCACAGCGCGATCGCGATCACGCAAGCCCACGCGACAGCGGGAATGAAATCGCGTACGGTCCACAGCGCGACCAGCACCAGCACGCCGTACAACACGTACGATGCGATGCGCTGGACTTTCGGGCGGCCTGGCGATGCGTTGTCGTGCCGACCGCTTGGGGGTATTGCCATGAGACCTCGTGTCATTGGTCATGAATCGCCGGAAAACGCGCAAGTCGCGCGCCCCGGCCGCTTGAGGCATCTTAAAGCAACCTGCCCCCGCTTCTCCGGTGTCATCAGGTGGCGCTGTGGAGCCCGCCCGGCAAGCCCTTCGGCATCCGTCCCTCGTCGCGCTGGAAGCAACAGTGCGTTGCAAAAATGCACGTTATCGGGGAGATATGCTGGGAAACCCGCATTGCATCGTCGGGCGGCGGACTTGGCGGGTGATTATTGCTAAAACGAGAACAGTGTTTCAACTGCGGCACAATGGCTCTAACGCGCGCGCGGGTCTACATTCGGCACACCCACCTACGGAGCCGACCATGAAGACCAGAGAGTCGATCCCCTTGCAGGGCACAAACGGCGCGAGCATCCAGATCCTCGAACAGTCCGAGACCATCCTGATCATCCGCTGGGTCGAGCCTGGCCGCTGTCATTACGGCGAGCAACGCTGGCGTCGGCGCTCGGCTCACACGTCCGGCACCTGCGCGCTGTCGCGCCGCAAGATCCGCCGCGGCGACGCGGTGTTCAAACCTGCGGAACGCCCCGCTCCGTCGAACGCGGCCATCATGATCGCGGCCGAAATGCTCGGCGACCTCGCCCACGATTGACCGGTCGAGCTGAGCGCTTCACCTGAGCGGTCTGCCCGAGCGCTACGCTTGAGCGTCCAGCCACGCTTTTCGCCGAAACGTCCGCCGACCCGCAGGCAGGATTCGTCTCAACCCGCCGCATCGAGCAGGAACCGGCACACTTCATCGTGCATCCGGCGCACGCCGGGGCTCTGGTGCACCGCGCGCCAGACGCCATGCGCGAGCCCCTCGCCCAGCCAGAACCGCGCGTTGCCGCCGGCCGCGCGAATCCTCTCCGCCAGCACGCGCGCATCGTCGCGCAACGGATCGTGCTCCGCGCCGATCGCGAGCACCGGCGGCAGTCCATCGTAGCGGCGCGCGTCGAGCGGAATGGTCCACGCTGGCTCGCGAACGTCGTTCCAGTAGCGCTGCCGGTAGACGAGCAGGCCCGGCAGCGTGAGCATCGGCGCCTGCGCTTCGGTTTCGCTTGCGGGAAGCTCCGGGTCCCACGCGGCCATCGGATACGCGAGCGCAATTCCCTTGATCTGCGACAACCGGTCCGCGTGACCGTGATCGCGCAGCCACGCCGCGATGCTGACCGACAGATTGCCGCCCGCGCTGTCACCGGCTAGCAGCAACGTCGTCGGAAGTGGCGCGCCACCGGTCTGGGCGGCGCTGAAAGGCAGCCGGCCGTCGAGCGCGGCCAGCGTGACGCCGAGGCAGTCGTCGTGCGCGGCCGGCGCGGGCGCTTCGGGCGCCAGCCGGTAGTCGACCGCGACAACGCACAAGCCCGTGTCCGCGGCCAGTTGCGCGGTGATCACCTGATGGCTGTCGAGCGATCCGACCACGAAGCCGCCGCCATGGAAGAACAGCAGCGTCGCGCGCGGCGCGCTTACATCGCGGCGACGGAACAGGCGCAGACCGATGCGATGACCCGCCGGCGCGGAGAGCGCCGCATCCTCGGCGATCACGCCCTCAGGCAGCGGCGGCGTGAGCGCGGCAGCCATCCGTTCATAGAACGCGCGCTGCTCCGTGACATTGCGCGGCGGCTTGTCGCGCGGGTTGATGCGGTTCACCTGTTCAATGAACGCGGCGATCTCGGGCTCCAGCATCGGCGGGCTCCAGTCGGTTTCCGGTGGGTATCCGTACAGGCGGGAGCTTACACGCGCGCGCGACCTACACGCTGGCTCGCGCGCAGGCTTCGCTCATAGCTTCGCTCGTGGCATCGCGATGCGCGAAGCCGGCATCCGCACGTGATTCAGCCCCGCT
Organism: Paraburkholderia phosphatilytica; assembly: GCF_003443895.1. GTDB lineage: Bacteria > Pseudomonadota > Gammaproteobacteria > Burkholderiales > Burkholderiaceae > Paraburkholderia > Paraburkholderia phosphatilytica. The sequence continues at coordinate 51,981 of NZ_QQOA01000007.1, forward strand.
CGCTATCCCTGACGACGCGACGGCAATGCGATCGCCCTGCCCGCGTATTTCGCCGGCGACAGCGTAGCCTGCTGCGCGTGCAGCGCCTCGATCTTCACGAGCACGTCCGGGTCGAAGCGTGCCGCGGAGGGTCCCGTGGTGTCGACGCACAGCAGCATCTGCTCGCAGGCCGACACCGGACCATCGTCATCTGCGCGGCTGTCGGCGAACATCTCCATGTACAGATGGATGCGCTTCGCGTCGTGCGCGAGCACGCGCGCGTCGACGCGCATGCGCGTGCCCTCCTTGATCTCGTGCAGATAGGTGACGTGCGCCTGCAGCGAGTAGATGGTGCGCTGGCGCGCGGCGCGCCCCGCTTCGTCGAGGCCGATGCGGTCCATCAGCCCGTCGGTCGCGAGACTGAAGACGAGCAGATAGAACGCATCGCGCAGATGGCCGTTGTAGTCGACCCACTCCGGCCTGACGGTGTCGTGATAGAACGTGAACGCGTTGTCGTGCATCGCGGTTGAAGTCCTCTTGCTTCGCTTCGTTTCACTCGTCGGCGCGCAGGCCGTGACGCGCCTTCGCTGCGCCGATCGCCGCCAGCACGCTCGTGATGCAGTCGTCGCGGTAGCGTTCGAGCGCCTTGATCGAATGGCCGCCAAGCTGCTGCGACGTGCCGTCGACGACCCGGTCGACCAGTTCATCGGTGAGCGGCGGTGCCACGAGTTTAGTCCACGGCAGCTCGAGCGCGGGGCCGAACTGCTGCATGAAGTGCCGCATGCCCGCGTCGCCGCCCGCCAGCGTATAGGTCAGGAAGGTGCCCATGAACGACCAGCGGATGCCCGCGCCGAAGCGGATCGCATCGTCGATCTCGCCGGTCGTCGCCACGCCTTCGTTGACGAGATGCAGCGCCTCGCGCCACAGCGCTTCGAGCAGACGGTCCGCGATGAAGCCCGGCACCTCCTTGCGTACGCGCAGCGGCCGCATGTCGAGCGATGTGTAAACCTGGCACGCGGCGTCGATCGCATCGGGCGCGGTCCGGCCACCGCCGAGCACTTCGACGAGCGGCAGCAGATACACCGGATTGAACGGATGGCCCACCACGCAGCGCTCCGGATGCACGGCGCGCGCATAGAAGTCGCTCGGCAACAGGCCCGACGTCGACGAACCGACGATCGCATCGGGCTTCGCCGCGCCCGTGATCTGCGCGTGCAGTTCGAGCTTCAGCGATTCGCGCTCGGGTGCGCTCTCCTGGATGAAATCCGCGTCGCGCACACATTCCTCGACGGTCGCGACGAAGCGCAGCCGCTCAGGCGATGCGCCCGGCTTCACGCCCGCCCGTTCCAGCGCGGGCCACGCGTTCGCCACGTTTTCGCGCAACTGCTTTTCCGCGCCGGGCGCCGGGTCCCATGCGGTAACGTCCAGCCCGTTTGCAAGCGCGCGCGACACCCAGCCGCTGCCGATCACGCCCGCGCCGATAGCCGCAAACTTCTTTACATCGACGATCCATGCCATGAATGACGATTTCCCTTGGAATATTTATTCAGTGATCCTTGATAAAAAGATCAGGCAAACTGTTCGACTGTGCGCCGCTCCAGCAGACGTTCGCCGCGCGCCGGCAAACCAAGCTTGCGGCGGCCTTCCGCCGGCGTCAGCACGCGTGCTCCGAGCCGCTCGACAATCTCCACCGCGCGCTGCGTCAGCGAACCGTTGCTCGCATGTACGCCGCGGTCGAGCCAGATGTTGTCTTCGAGCCCGACCCGCACATGGCCGCCGAGCAGCATCGCCTGCGCGACCATCGGCATCTGCATGCGGCCAATGCCGAAGCCAGCCCATTGCGCGCCTGGCGGCAGGTTGTCGACCATCGCCTTCATCGTCGATGTGTCCGCCGGCGCGCCCCACGGAATGCCGAGGCAGAGCTGGAACAGCGGTGGCGCATCGAGCAGCCCTTCCTTCAGCAACTGCTTCGCGAACGACAGATGACCGGTGTCGAAAATCTCGAGCTCCGGCTTCACGCCGAGCGCCTGAATGCGCGCCGCACCTGCACGCAATTGCGCGGGCGTCGACACGTAGATATAGTCGCCATCGCCGAAATTGAGCGTGCCGCAGTCGAGCGTGCAGATCTCCGGCAGCAGTTCCTCGACGTGCGCCAGCCGCGTCAAACCGCCGACCAGATCGGTGTTCGCGCCAAAGCGCATCGGGTCTTCGCCGGGGCCGATTTCCAGATCGCCCCCCATGCCGGCCGTGAGATTGATGATCACGTCCGTATCCGCCGAACGGATCCGGTCGACCACTTCGCGATACAGATTCGGATCGCGGCTGCCGCGTCCTGTCTTCGGATCGCGCACGTGGCAATGCGCGACCGTCGCGCCCGCCTTCGCCGCCTCGATCGCCGCATCGGCAATCTGCTTCGGCGTGACCGGGATCGCCGGATGTTTGCCGACGGTGTCGCCGGCGCCGGTGACCGCGCAGGTCACGATGACTTCGTAGTTCATGTATCCGTCTCCGCTGCTTACAGTCCCAGGTATGCCTTCACAGCCGGCAGCCCGTCCTTGCCGTCGTAGGTCTTCACGCCCGCGAGCCAGCTGTCCAGCACCTGCGGGTTTTTCTTCAGCCACGCTTTCGCCACCTCCGACGGCTTCTCCTTGTTCATCACGCCTTGCATGACCTGGTTTTCCAGTTGCGTCGTAAAGTGCAGGTTGCCGATCAGCTTGCCGGCGTTCGGGCAGCGCGACATGAAATCCGTTGCAGTCAGCGTGTAGACGCGCGCTTCGCCGTAATTCGGTCCGAACACGTCGTCGCCGCCGGCAAGATAGTTCATGCTCATCTCGATGTTCATCGGATGCGGTTCCCAGCCGAGGAACACCACCCACTTCTTCTCGCGGGTCGCGCGCTGCACCGTCACGAGCATCCCGGCCTCGCTCGACTCGATCAGCTTGAAGCCGCCCAGCCCGTACTGGTTCGAGTCGATCATCTTCTGGATCTTCGCGTTCGCGCTGCTGCCCGGTTCGATCCCATAGATCTTGCCGTCCAGTTCCGCGCGATGCTTCGCGATGTCCTGGAAGGTCTTGAGGCCCGCTTCGTATTCGTAGCTCGGCACCGCGAGCGTCGCTTTCGCGCCGGACAGGTTAGGCGGCTGCAGCACGTCGATCGACTTCGCCTGCACGAACGGCGCGAGCGCCTTCTCCTGCACCGGCCACCAATAGCCGAGCGACACGTCGATCTGCCGGCTCTTGAGGCCCGCGAACGAGATCGGCACGGACGCGACGGTCGTCGTCGGCTGGTAGCCGAGACCTTCGAATACGGTCGACGCGAGCGCCGTCGTCGACGTGATGTCGGTCCAGCCGATGTCCGCGAAACGCACGTCGCGGCACGACGCCGGGTCCTGCGCGAACGCCGGCAGCGCGAGTGCGCCGGCGACGCAGACGGACAGCGCCTTGATGCGTAACTTCATCTCCATCCCCTTTGCCTTCGTTGAATGTGTATGACCTTGCCGGCATGCGCTTCGGGCGCGCCGCCGGCTCCGCAACCGCACTCGCATGTCATCCGTGCGAACGCCTCAACGTTACTGCCCCATATTGACCGCAAAGCGACCATCGGCGACCCGTTCTTGCCCATCAGCGACCATGCGGGAAAACCAGCACCACGCGTACGATGCGATGCAGCATCGCGGGCCGCGCGCCTCGTGCACGAAACTGCATGAATATTGGCGGTCTTGCCCACGCCGCATACGCTTGCTACGCTCGCGCGATGCCAGAAGACATTTCGTTCCTGCTGCTGCCGGGCTTTTCGGCACTCGGCTTCATGTCCGCCGTGGAGCCGTTGCGCGTCGCGAACCGCTTTCGCGGCGACCTGTATCGCTGGCACATTCTCAGTGCCGATGGCGCTCCGGTGGCCGCCAGCAACGGCATCTCGCTGAACGCGGAAGCATCGGTCGAAACTCCACCGCCATCGCACACGCTGTTCGTGGTCGCGGGTTTCGAACCGCTCGCGTGCTACACGCGCGCGCTCGGCGAATGCCTGCGCAAGCTCGATCGCGTGGGGGTGACACTAGGCGGCATCGACACCGGCAGCTTCGTGCTCGCCGAAGCGGGACTCTTCCGGCCATCGCATCGGCTCACGCTGCACTGGGAAGCACGCTCCGCGTTTCACGAGCGCTATGCGTCGCTGCAGGCAAGCCAGGAGCTCTTCGAAATCGACGAGCGCCGCATCACCTGTGCGGGCGGCACCGCGTCGATCGACATGATGCTGGACATGATCGCGCGCAGCCACGGTGCCGCGCTCGCGTCGGCAGTCTCGGAGCAGTTCGTGCTGGGCCGCATCCGCCAGCGCTCCGATCATCAGCGGATGGAGATCGCCGCGCGCTACGGCGTGCACAATCCGCGGCTGATCCAGGTGATCGGTGTGATGGAGCGGCATATGGAAGAGCCGCTTGCGCCCGATGCGCTCGCGCGCGAAATCGGCGTCACGCGGCGACAGCTCGAGCGCCTCTTCTGCGCGTCGCTGAACGACACGCCCACGCATTTCTATCTGCAGCTGCGGCTCGAACGCGCGCGCGAACTGCTACAGCAGACGGACATGTCGATCACCGCGATCTGCGTTGCGTGCGGCTTCGAATCGCCATCGCACTTCTCGCGCACCTATCGCGCGAAATACGGCGCGAGCCCGCGGCACGATCGCAGTCCGCTCAGGCGAACACTTGCGCCGACGCTCACGCAGACCGCGACGCAACCCGCGGATCCGACACTCGCACCCGCGTCAACCGCCGCGCAATAAAAAAGACGGGCCATACCGCGAAGGTATCGCCCGCTTCCCAAGTACTACGAGGAGACTGGTTGCGTCAGAACGAATGGCGCATGCCGATCCGTACGTCCGCCTGGGTGCTGGTGCTCGAAGGAGTGAAGCTGTAGCCGATCACCGCGTCGACGCCGCTCGATGCCTTCAGATAGTCACCCGAAATATAGACGTCCGTGCGTTTCGACAGCAGGTAGTGCAGGCCCGCGGACAACTGGTTCCAGTGATGCCCTTCGAAGTGCGTGTACTGATAGCCGCCGACCGCGCTGAACGCCGGCGTGACCTGCCACGTTGCACCGCCCTCGCCGACCTGCATATGCGACGACTGGCCGAAGCCCTTGATCGTGGTGTACGTGAAGTTGCCCTCCAGCGTGACGGTACCGATCGCATAGCTCGAACCGATGCCGAACGTGCCCTGCTTGTCGACCGGGAACGACGTGCTCGAATAGAGATCGGTGACCGCGCCCGTCGAGGCATTGACGCTCACCGTCGGCTGGCCGAGGAAGGTGTGCGTGCCGATCATCGCGTACGGATCGAACGCATAGATGCCGTGCGGGTTGTTCAGCTGCGTGTACGCCGCGCCGATCGTGAACGGACCATGCGCGTAGTGCGCGCCGAGGCTGTACGCGCTGTCTTCGTGGAAGTTGCCGGCCACGTTGCCGAACGAATACATGGCGCCGTAGGTCAGGCCCGCCATGTCTTTCGACAGGAACTTGATCGAGTTCGGCAGACGGTCGCCGTTGAAGCGGTCGAAGTCGCCCTGGTGAATCGCGTAGCCGCTCGCCCACGCGGAGATGTTGTACAGGAACACCATCTCTTCGGTCATGTCGAGCTGATTGCCGAGCGACAGCGTGCCCCACTGGTTCGACAGGCCCACATAAGCCTGGCGACCGAACTCCGAACCGCCGAATGCGAGATTGCCCGTACCCAGGTGGAAACCGCTTTCGAGCACGAACACCGTGGACAATCCGCCGCCCAGGTCTTCAGTGCCTTTGACACCCCAACGGTTGCCGTACGAAATGCCGTCGTCGAACTTGACCACGTGCGAGCCGCCCGTGTTGTTCACGTACGTGATGCCCGCATCGAGAATGCCGTATAGCGTGACGCTGCTTTGCGCGTGACTCACGGCGGGGAGGCTGGCGAGCGCAAAAGCCACGCCCGATAGTGCTGCGGCATTCAGTCTTTTCATTATCGTGTTCTCTCTTGCCTGCTGGATGGAAAGCAAAGTTCGCCCGTCATGCCGTCAGAAACGGCATGCCAAACCGGGGCGGACACCTTGGTTGTAATTGCAGAAGTCGCGCGGTGAATCACGCGCACGTCGCGCGGCAACGACCTTGCGCGACGTTGATGCGACAGTACAAACCCATATTCATGGGAAAGCGACCCGAGGCGACATCGTTTGTCCTGCCTGCGACACCTCGGGGAAACCGCTAATGCGCGCCGATCGCCGCGTCGACCGCCTGCAGGCCGTTCGCACCGCTTACGGTGGTGACACCATCCAGCCACGGCTTGAGCAGATCGCTGTGCTTCTTCAGCGCGTTCTGCGCGGCCGTGTTCACATCGACCTTGTCCTGCAGCACATTCGCGATGATCTGGTTTTCCAGATCGACGTTGAACGTCATCTGTTTGAACAGTTTTGCGAGGTTCGAGCACTGGTCCGCGAAGCCGGTGCGCGTCACGGTGTTGACCGTCGCGCCGCCGTAGTTCGGACCAAAGTAAGCGTCACCGCCGGACAGATACGTGAGGTGGAATTTCGTGTTCATCAGATGCGGTTCCCACGCGAGAAACACGATCCACTTCTTGTCGCGCACCGCGCGCTCCACCTGCGTCAGCATGCCGGTTTCGCTCGATTCGACGAGCGACCAGCTGCCCAGACCGAACGCCTTGTCGCCGATCATCTTCTTGATGTTCTGGTTCGCCGGCGCGCCGGGCTCGATGCCGTAGATCTTGTCGTCGAACTTGTCCGCGTACTTCGCGAGATCGGCGAACGAATGGACACCCGCCGCCGCAACGTAGTCGGGCACCGCGAGCGTGAACTTCGCGTTCGTGAGGTTCGCGTGCAGCACGTCGATCGAATGACTATCCATGAACGGCTTCACGATCGGCCCTTGCGCGGGCATCCAGTTGCCGAGGAACACGTCGATCTGCCCTTTTTTCAGGCCTTCGTACGTGATCGGCACCGACAGGTTCGACACGCTCTGGTGATAGCCGAGCGCCTTCAGCACGACGCCCGTCATCGCGTTGGTCGCATCGATGTCGGTCCAGCCTGGGTCCGCCATGTGAACCTGGGTGCAGCTTTGCGGCTCCGCGGCGTGCGTCGTGAACGCCATTCCGAACGCGGCCGCGCACAGCATCGCGGACGCAATCCGTCTGAACCAGTTCGACCTGTCGTGTTTCATGCTGCGCTCCTGTGTCGTCGTGCGTGTGGTTGATATCTGATTTCGAGGTTCGTCGCGCCGGTCACTTGCCACCGACGCGCGGAAAACGCGCCATCGCTTCGAGCGTATCCAGCTCCATGTGATTGCGCATGTAGCGCTGGCTTGCGTCCGTGAACGGTTGCCAGTCCCACGGCTGGATGCGCCCCTGCGTGGTTGCGTGATAGTGGAAACGGCGGCGGCGCTGGCTCGCGAGCACGTCGTCGTGCACCGCCGCGAGATTCCAGCGGTTCGCGATTTCCGCGCGAAATGCTTCGACCGTATGCTGATGCGCCGGATCGTCCGCCAGATTGCGCAGTTCCTGCGGGTCCGCCTGCAAGTCGTACAGCTGGTCCGGATCGGCCGGCGTGTGAATGAATTTGTACTGTCCGCGCCGGATCATCACGATCGGCGCGATTGCGCCTTCGGCCAGATATTCGCCGAACACCTCGTCGTGGCCGCCGTCGTTCACCAGATGCGGCACGAGGCTGCGGCCATCCACCGGATCGGGCCACGCGGTCTGACGCGTACCGATGGCAAGCTCGACGAGCGTCGGCAGCAGATCGATCGTCGACACCGAACCCGCCACGCGATGCGCGCCGAACTCCTTCGGCGCATGCACGATCAGCGGCACGCGCGTCGCGTTTTCGAAAAACGTCATCTTGTACCAGAGCCCCCGCTCGCCCAGCATGTCGCCGTGATCGGACGTGACGATCACGATCGTGTCGTCGGCAAGGCCGCTTGCTTCGAGCGCATCGAGGATCGCGCCGAACTGCGTATCCACGTACGACAGCGCGCCATAGTAAGCACGACGCGCATTGCGCACCTGCTGTTCGGTCGGCGGCGTGCGATCGACTTCGCTCACATTCCGCAGGCGCTTCGAATGCGGATCGCTCTCTTCGTAGCTTAGCGACGTGCGCGGCAAGTCGATCTCTTCGTCGCGGTAGAGGTTCCAGTATTCGGCTGGAATCGCGTACGGATCGTGCGGATGCGTGAGCGACGCAACCACGCAGAACGGCCGAGCATCCGCGCCCGCCTGACGCTCGCGCGCGATGTCGTAGAGCTTCTGGCGCACCGTGAACGTGACTTCGTCGTCGAAATCGAGCTGGTTCGTGCGCACGCAGGGGCCGGCGTCGAGCACCGAGCTCATGTTGTGGTACCAGCTCGGGCGCACTTCGGGTTGATCCCAATCGGGCACCCAGCCGAAATCCGCGGGGTAAATGTCGGTGGTGAGACGCTCTTCGAAGCCGTGCAGTTGATCGGGGCCGCAGAAATGCATCTTGCCCGACAGCACCGTGCGATAACCAGCGGCGCGCAGATAGTGCGCGAACGTCAGCGTCTGCGCGGGCAGTTCGGCGGCGTTGTCGTACGCGCCGATCTTCGACGGCAGCTTGCCCGCCATCAACGCGAAACGCGACGGCGCGCACAGCGGGCTTGCGCAATACGCGGAGTCGAACACCACGCCTTCGCGCGCCAGCGCATCGATGCGCGGGGTCTTCGATACGCTGTTGCCATATGCGCGCAACGACGACGGCGTCATCTGGTCCGCCATCAGGATAAGGATATTCTTTCTGGTACTAAGGCTCATGAGCGAGGACGATTAGAATCGAGGCCAGCGGGTTGCAGATGTACGCTACGTCCACATTGCATTGCAGCGCAGCCACACGGCTTATTGGCGGCGCACAATCGCATTGCCAGCGAAGCGCGTAACGTAAATATGTCGGCTCATTAAACGCGCGTGAAGACGCTCGCAACTTATGGGCTCATAAGGGGTGCTTATGCCGGAACAGGATCGTTTGCCGCCGATGCAGGCGCTGTCCGTATTCGAATCCGCCGCGCGGCTCGCGAGCTTCACCGCAGCTGCGCGCGAACTTGGATCGACACAGCCCGCCGTCAGCCAGCGCATCGTGCAGCTGGAGGCAGACCTCGGCGTGCCGCTCTTCGAGCGCGGCCATCGGGGCGTGACGCTCACCGCCGATGGCGAGCGCCTGTACGAAGCCGTGCGCAAGAGTCTCGCGACGATCCGCGACGCCACCACCGAAATCCGCGCGCGGCGCGCGGCCGGCGCGCTGACCATCCTGACCGACGCGGGCTTCGCGACTTACTGGCTCGTCCCGCGTTTAGCCAACCTGAAACGGCTGATGCCCGATGTCAGCGTCAAGATCGTCACGTCGCAGCAGACCTTCGATCCGCGCCACGATCACGCCGACGTCGCGATTGCGTTCGGCGATGGCGACTGGACGCCGTGCACGTCCACCCGGCTTTTCCCTGAAGAAGTCACGCCCGTCTGCTCGCCCGCGTTTCGCGACCAGCACCGGCACGTGACCGAACCCGCCGACCTCGCGATGCTGCCGCTGCTGCACGTACAGCCCACCGAGCCGGCGCGCTGGCTGTCGTGGGCCGCGTGGTTTGCGGCGCACCATCTGCCCGCGCCGGACAAGGAACAGGGCATGACGTTCAACAGCTACGCGCTCGTCATTCACGCGGCACTGATGGGCCAGGGGGTCGCGCTCGGCTGGACGCCGCTGATCGACGAACTGATCGCGAGCGGCCAGTTGGTGCGTCTGATCGATGCGCCGGTGGTCACCGCGCGCGGCTACTTCCTCGTACGGCCGCTCGCGCGGCCCGAAGCGCCCGCCGTGCCGCTGTTCCGGCGCTGGCTGTTCGACGAATGCCACACGGCCGCTGCGCAGGCGCTCTGACGCCGCCGGCCTCGCTCCGGCTCGTCGGGCGGCCTTGACGCGCCGATACCAGCACGACGGCGCATCGGTTCTATGCGGCGTTTTTGTGCGCTGCTTTACTTCGTCATCGCGCCCGTCCGTTCAAGCGGCGCGCCTTACGACGAAGGAACCCGCATCATGTCCGCAGTTACATCGAATGCCGCCGAGGCCTCCGCCCCGCACCAGTTCGCGCTGACGCTGTCGTGCCCGAGCGCCGCCGGCCAGGTCGCCGCGGTGGTCGGCTTTCTCGACCGTCACGGCTGCTACGTCGACGAACTGACCGTCTTTGACGACGACATCAGCTCGCGCTTTTTCGTGCGCTGCGTCTTTCATGTGGTGCGCGCCGACCAGCAGGCCGCGTGGCACGTCGATGCGATGCGGCGCGAGTTCACGCCGATCGCCGCCGATTTCGACATGACGTGGGCGATCCACGACATGACCGTGCGGCCCAAGGTGCTGATCCTCGTATCGAAGCTCGAGCACTGTCTTGCCGACCTGCTGTTCCGCTGGCGCATGGGTGAACTGCAGATGGATATCGTTGGCATTGCGTCGAATCATCCAGACTTCGTGCCGCTTGCCGCGCAGCATGGTCTGCCGTTCACGCATCTGCCGGTGAACGCGGACAACCGCGCGCAGCAGGAAACGCAGATTCTCGACCTGTTCGAATCGACCGGCGCCGAGCTGATGATTCTCGCGCGCTACATGCAGATCCTGTCGGACGAAACGAGCCGCAAGCTCTCCGGGCGCGCGATCAACATCCACCACTCGTTCCTGCCCGGCTTCAAGGGCGCGCGGCCCTACCACCAGGCACACGCGCGCGGCGTCAAGCTGATCGGCGCGACGGCGCACTTCGTCACCGACGATCTCGACGAAGGCCCGATCATCGAGCAGGTCGTCGAGCGCGTAGATCATTCGTACAAGCCGGAGAAGCTGCTTGCGGTTGGACGGGACGTTGAGTGCATCACGCTCGCGCGCGCGGTGAAGGCGTTTGTCGAGCGGCGCGTGTTCATCAATGGGGATCGGACGGTGGTGTTGTAAAAACCAGCGTTTGGCGACGCAAATGACAATAGCCCGCACTCGGCGGGCTATTTTCGTTGCGCGACTCGACGAGCCGCGCTCAACTGCTCAAACCATCACTGCGAAGTCCACGCAGCCACCCGATCCGGATGCTGATCGACCCATTGCTGCGCGGCCTGAGCCGGCTTCTCGCCATTCTCGGCGGCAAGCATCACGCTGTCGATCTCGCCCGGCTTCCACTGGAACTTCTTCAGGAACGCGACGACAGCCGGCGCCTTCTGATCGAGTTCCGGGTTGATCACGTTGTCGACGTGCTCGGCGCCGCCGAAAACCTTCTTCGGATCTTCGAGGAACTTCAGCTTCCACTTCGCGAACATCCAGTGCGGCGCCCAGCCCGTGACGATGATCGGCTTGTTCGCGTGCATTTCGCGCGCAAGCTCCGACGTCATCGCGCTGCCCGAGCTCGGCATCAGCTGATAGTCGAGGTTGTAGGCCTTGATCGCCTCATCCGTCTTCTTCATCACGCCCGCACCCGCATCGATGCCGACAATGCGTCCCTGGAAGTCAGCCTTCTTGCCGGCCAGATCGGGGATGCTGTTTTCCGGCAGACTCGCCGGCACGATCAGGCCGATCTTCGCATCCGGGAAATTCACGCCGACGTCTTCGACCTTCGACTTGAACTGGTCGTAGTACGCCGCGTGCGTCACCGGCAGCCACGCGGACAGCGTCGCGTCCAGGTCGCCGCGCGCCACGCCCTGCCACATCACGCCCGCCGCCACCGGCACGAGCTGCACCGGATAGCCGAGCTTCTTCTCGATGACGGTGGCGGCGACGTTCGACGTCGCGACGCTATCGTCCCAACCTTCCACGTAACCGATCTTGATCGTCGGTTTGGTGTCGGCGCTCGCCGTCGCCGTGGTGCCGATCGTCACGATGGCCGCAGTGACCAGCGCGCTACACATCAGCAGTTGCTTCAAGCCTTTCATGGTCGATCTCCTCATAGCCGCGGGTGCGGTGTGTTATCAGCATCTCCAGCCAGAATCCGCAGGTAAGTACGCGTTGCGACATCCGTTTGTCGAAATGCGACCTGCATGTTTGCGGCTCCGAATCTACTTTTCCACGACGAGATCGGATAGCGGCTTGCTGCAGCACAGCAGCACCATGCCCTGATCGATCTCGCGTTGCCGGATACCGCCGTTGTGTTTCATCTCCACCTCGCCCGACGTGAGCTTGACCTTGCAGGTCCCGCACATGCCTTGCGTACATGAAGCCGGTAGCCGCACGCCTGCCTGGCGCGCGGCCTCGAGCACGTGCTGCTGCGCGCCGCACGTGATCTCGCGATGACTCTTCGTGAATGTGACCGTAAACGTTGCGGCTTCCTCGAACGTTTCGGTGGTCGCCTGCGCGACCGCGCTCTCGTCCGTTTCCGGCGCGCTGCCCGTCAGCCTCTCGAACGAAAAGCTTTCTTCGTGATAGTGCTTGCGTTCGAAGCCGGCTTCGTCGAGCAGATCGCGCACGGCCTGCATATACGGAGCGGGCCCGCATGTGAAGATCTCGCGCTCCATGAAATCCGGCGCGATCAGCTTGAGCAGCGGCAACGACAGAAAACCCGTTACACCATGCCAGTTCGTGCGGTTGCCGATCCGTTCGCAGACGAACGCCGTACGGAACTGGTTCTGGTTCGACGCGATCAGATCGAGCTCGCGCGAAAAGATGATGTCGTCCGGCGTGCGCGCGCTGTGCACGAACACGATGTCGCGATCTTCGCTCAGTTCGTGATGCGCGCGCGACATCGACATTAGCGGCGTGATGCCGGAACCTGCGGAAAGAAACAGATACTTGCGTGCCGGGTGACGCGCGCAGGTGAATTCGCCGGCCGGTCCCAGCACGCGCACTGGCGCGCCAGCCTGCAGATTGTCGTGCAGCCAGTTCGACACCTTGCCGCCCGGCACGCGCTTTACCGTGATCGAGATCGTGTGCGGCCGCGTCGGCGACGACGAAATCGTGTAGCAACGGTTGATGGTCTCGCCGTCGATCTCGAGTTCGAGCGTGATGAACTGGCCGGGCTCGAACGAGAACGTGCGGCCCTGCGGCGAACGGAAGAAAAAGCTCTTCACGTCGTGCGTTTCCTGCCGTACCTGGCAGCAGACGAGCGTTTCCTCGTCGTCGCTCGACCAGCGCGACTGTAGCGTCTGCCAGAAATCGGGCTGCGTCAGCCGGCTGTCAACGGGTTCGAATTGCGCTGCATCCCGCATCATCATTCGCTCCACCTGCCTGAAATCGAGCGGTCGGGCGTTGCATCCTGCAAGGCCCGGCCTTCGCTCATTGGTCGATCTGCACTGCGAGCCGGCGGATATACCAGTCGCTGAATTTTTCCACGAGGCCTTCCGTGAACGGCGAGTACGGACCCGGCTCGTACGCGCTGCTGTTCGCGCCCGACTGCGAAAACTCGACGAGCGCGCGGTCCTGGTCGTTGGTCGCGTTCCACACCGCCGTCAGGTTCGGCACGTCGTAGTCCACGCCTTCCACCGCGTCCTTGTGCACGAGCCACTTCGTACGCACCAGCGTTTCGCCGGCCGACAGCGGGATCACCGAAAACGTCACGATGTGATCGCTCATGAAGTGATGCCACGAATTCGGCTGGGTCCAGAACGACAACCCGCCCAGATCCGCGCGCTGGAACTCGCCGAGCAGCTTCTTCGACGCGACCATCGCATCGAGCGTCTGCGATTCGCCGCCGCGATCGAGCGGCAGCCGCTGTGTGCGGAAACCCGTGACGTCCGACAGCCGGTCGACTTCAACCGACGGCAGATCCATCGCTTCCCATTCCTTCGCACGCTCCACGCAGGTGCGCTCGAACGCGTCCATGCCGTCGGCATTCGCCGGCGAGCGCTGATAGCCGAAGCCGTACTCGTACAGCGAAATCGTCAGCTCGGGATGGTTCGCGACGCAGTGGTAGCACTCGCGGTTGTTCTCCATCGTGAGCTTCCAGTTGCCTTTTTCGATGATGTCGATCTGCGCGGCGATCTTCGTGTTCGGCAGATCGTGCGGCAGCAGATACGGCTCCATCGCGGCACGCATCACCGCGAAATCGACCGGCGGTTTCTCGGCGAGACAGATGAAGATCAGGCCCGCGAGATTCTCGACGTGCACGCTTTTCAGGCTGTGTTTGCAGCGGTCGAACTGCTCGCCCATGTGCTCGGCGAACATCAGCTGTCCCGACAGGTTGTAGGTCCAGCTGTGATACGGGCACACGATGTTGCCGACCGTGCCCTTGTCCTCGTTGCACAGCCGCGCGCCGCGGTGACGGCACACGTTGTGGAACGCGCGGATGCCCATGTCGTCGTCGCGCACGATCAGGATCGACTCGCGGCCGAGCTCGACGGTCAGATAGTCGCCCGGCTCGGGAATGTCCGGCTCCACGGCAACCTGGATCCAGTGCTGGCCGTAAATCGCCTGCATATCGAGCGCGAAAATCTCTTCGCTCGTGTAGAACGGTGCTTCGAGGCTGTAACCCTGCTTGCGCCGGTCGACGAGCGCGCGGATGTCTGCCGATACTTTCATCTGTCAATGCTCCGGAAGGCTTGTATTCCCGCGATGCGCGTGATGTTTCAGTAGTCGATGAGTTGATGCTCGCGCAAATATTCAAGGATGGCTTGTGCTTTTTCGACCGAACTCCCCTCAATTACGACGCTGCCGCCACGGCTTTCGGTCGTCACGGCGGACAGCATCCGCGCGTGGCCGCCCCGCTTTTCGGCGGCGGCGAGTTTGACGGGTTTGCGCGCGGCTGCGAGCGTCCACGCCTGCGTTTCGCGATCCACCGGCATGTCGGTCTGGCTGCGTCCGATCGAACCGGCGCGCTGCCGCGCGTACGCGTAGCGCGGCGTCACGTTGGCGAGCGGATGCACGGCAACGACGGCCGGCAGCGTGACTTCCACGCGGCGCCGCACGCCCTTCGGCAGAAATTGCCGGACCGTGACCGCGCCCTCGGCGAAGGTCGCGTCCACCGCGGAACCGACCAGCGGATAGCCGAGCGCGTCGGCAATGCGGTACGGCAGCATGCCGGTATCGAATGCGCCTTCGGCGCGCGTGCCGGTCAGCACCAGGTCGTAGCCTTGCAGACGCCGCGCGAGTGCGGTCACCGCATCGTCGTATTCGCCGCAGATCAGCACCTCGACGCGTTCCGCGCCAAGCGCCAGGTATTCTTCGAGCGCGGGGTTCGATGCATCGCCCGAGTGCAGTACGTCGAGCTTCGCGCCGTGCCGCTGCGCGAGCTGCCGGCCGGTCTCCAGCGCAGCCGCATCGTTGCGGCTGTAGCGCGGCGCGCCGCTGACCGGATGACGGCCTGCCGACACCAGCACGGCAATCCGTTCGAGCTTGCCCTTCATGCTGCGACTCCTTCGACGAGCGGCGCGGTCGCTGCCGGTTCGGTTACGGCGGCATTGCCGCGCGATGCACGTGCTTTCGCGACCTCGTCGATCAGCGCCGTAATCGTGTCGTGCGTGTCGCCGATGATCGTCAGGTTCGCGCGCTTGACGATCGGCGCGCTGCCGTCCAGATTCACCGCGATCACGTGGCGGCAGTCCTTGATGCCCTGCAGGTGCTGCACCGCGCCCGAGATGCCGAACGCGATATACACGCTCGCCTCGACGGTCTTGCCGGTTGCGCCGATCTGCTTGTCGCGCGTGAAGAGGCCGTTGTCGACCGCCACGCGGCTCGCGCCGATCGCCGCGCCGAATGCGCCCGCCAGTCCTTCGAACAACGGAATGTCGGTCACGCCATTGCCTGCCGATACGATGAAATCCGCTTCTTCGAGCGCCACCTGTGCCGCGTCGATCTCTTCGATGCCGAGATCGCGGTACGCATTTGCTTTGCCGTTTTCCGTTGCCGCGGGTACACCGACGATGTCGATGCGCTCGCCCGCGCCGACGAACGGCAGCCGCGCTTCGACGCTGCCTGCCGCGAGCAGCACCACATCGGGCAAGGCGCGCGTCGCGAAGCCGCGTTTCGCGCGCACGAACGTGCCGACATGATCCGCCGCGATCTCGACGACGTGCGTCGCGATGCTCGCGCCCGCATACGCCGCATAGCGACGGCCGAGATCGCCGTCACCCGTTGCGTTGTCGGCCAGGAAGATGTGCGTCGGCGCGAGTTGCGCAACGCAGGCAGCGAGCGCTTCGACTTCGCGTTCGGGTGCGAACGTCCTGCGGTCGAACGACGGCAGCTCGACGATGCGGTCCGCGCCGAGCGCCGCCGCGTCGTCCTTCAATTCGCCGAACACCACGAGCACGACCTGCGTAAGCGCATCCGCGATCAGCGCGGCGGCCGCGAGCGCCTGACGCGTGTGATCGTCGAGCGCGCCGCGATCGCTGTGCGCCGCGACGAGCAGCGTGTGCTCCGCAGGCTGACTGGTGCGCAGCGGCTTCGTGGCTGCACCGTGTTGACCGTGCGCGCGATGCGCTGCATCGTCGAAAAGCCTGCCGTCACCGGCCAGCGCGCCGAGCGTGATGCGCCTGAGTCCTGCCGCCGTGATCGTGAACGGGCGGCGCGGATCGATTCGTTTGATCGGACTCGTATTCATCGCGTCACTCCAGCGCCGCCGCAACCAGTTCCGCCACGTCCAGTACTTCCGGGCGCGGCCCCACGACACCTTCCAGCATCGCCGTGCAGTTCGGGCAGCCGACCGCGACGACGTCCGCGTTGATCGCGCGGGCATCGGCAATGCGGATGTCGGGAATGCGCTGCTTGCCGGGGATATCCGTCAGCGGCGCACCGCCTCCGCCGCCGCAGCAGCGGCCGCGCTTGCCATGCCGCTCCATCTCGACGATCGGAATGCCGATCGTCTTCAGCAGATTGCGCGGCGCTTCGGTTTCGCCGTTGTAGCGGCCCAGATAACACGGGTCGTGATACGTGACGCGTTTGTCGCGCAGCACTTCCGCTGCCTTCGGCGAGAGGCGGCCCATTGCGACCAGCTCCGCGATGACGGTGGTGTGATGCTTCACCTCGTAGCGGCCGCCAAGCGCGCGGTATTCGTTGCGCAGGCTGTGCATCACGTGCGGGTCCGCGGTGACGATCGTGCGGAAGCTCAGTGTGTTCAGCGTGCCGATCAGCTGCTTCGCCATTCGCTGGAACGTGGCTTCGTCGCCGAGACGCCGCGCGACGTCGCCGGTATCCGTCTCTTCTTCGCCGAGCACCGCGTAGTTCACGCCGGCCTTGTTCAACACCTTGACGAGCGCGCGCAGCGTGCGCTGATAGCGCATGTCGAACGCGCCTTCGCCCGCCACCAGCAGCACGTCGACCGCTTGACCCGGCCGCGCGACCGGTGCGTTCAGATCCACCGACCAGTCATAGCGCGCGGTCTTGTCGTAGCCGCCGGCCGTGCCCGTCTCGCGCAGATTCGCGAGCACCTCGGGCGCCTTGCCCGGCACGGTGCCGAACACGAGCGTCTGGTTGCGGCGCATGTCGACGATCGCGTCGACGTGTTCGATCAGCATCGGGCATTCGTGCACGCAGGCGCGGCACGTCGTGCACGACCAAAGCGTGTCCGCTTCGATCAGACCCGACACGATCGGCCGGTTCGGTTCACCCGCGTGGTGACCGATCTCGATGCCGGGCGTCGGGCTGCCGGCGTACGCGCCGTCCGACCCACCCACCATACCGGTCACGAGATCCTGGATCAGCTTCTTCGGATTCAGCGGCTGGCCCGCCGCGAACGCGGGGCACGCGGCTTCGCACTTGCCGCACTGCACGCACGCATCGAAGCTCAGCAGCTGGTTCCAGCGGAATTCGACCGGCTTGCCGACGCCGTATTCGTTCTGCTCGAGCACAGGTGCTTTCAATGCGGTGGGCGGGATCGCTTCGCGTGCGTCGTTTGACGCGGTACGCGTAGTGGTACTGGAAGCCTGCGTATCGACAGCGTGCGAGTGGAAACGCTCCTGACGTGGATGAAACGCAAGATGCAGCAGGCCCGCCATAGCGTGCTTCATCGGACCGCCGCGCGCCGCGCCGAGCGTCATCGCGAACGCGCCTGCCGCGATCATCAGCGCGAACAGCACCGCGAGCCCACCCGACATCGCCGAAGCGGGAAACACGACGAACAGCACGAGGCCGAGCGCGAACGAACCGAGCAGCCACGGCAGCGTATTCCACGGGCCCTTCGACAGCCGCGCCGGAATCGCCTTCACATCGCGACGGCGTCGCCACACGAACACCGCACCGACCAGCATCGCGAGCGCCGCGAGGAAGATCAGTTTGTCCAGCCAGGGAGAATAAATTGCGAGGCCGTAATTGAGGAACACCAGCGCGAACGCGGCAATCGCGCCGCCGGCCGTCGCGACGTGCGTCTTCGCGATGTACGGGTCACGCGCCACCACGTGGTGCAGGTCGACGAAATAGCGCTTCGGGATGGTCAGCAGGTTGGTCCAGCCGAACTGCCCGGCCGCCGTCGCGCGGCCGAGACGCCAGTACGATGCGCGCTTCGCGAGCGCGAACGCAAGTCCCGCGACCGAAACCCACAGGAGCGCGGTGATCAGGAACGCCGGGCTCATCGTCAGAAGTCCTTGGTAAGACGCAGCGCGTCGTAGATCGCGCCGTGGATGTTGTGCATCGAGATGCAGTCGCCAACGCGGAACAGCAGGAAGCGGCCGTTACCGAGCTCTTCCGACAGCGACGGCTGCGGTTCGGACGCGAACAGCTTGTGCACGTCCACCTGACCGCGATTCACCGACTCCGGTTTCAGCTTCCAGTACAGCTCGTCGTTCGGCGCGCTGCCGTTTTCGATCACGACCTGGTCGACCGCGCGCTCTTCCTGCTCTTCCGTGTATTCGTTGCGCAGCACCGCGATCTTCTTGCCGTCTTCTTCGTAGACGCGATCGAGCCAGTAGTTCGGCGTATGGATCACACCCTGCGCATAGAGGCGCCGGTAGAAGATCGGGAACGTGGTGCCGCCTACGTCGTCGGCCACCTTCACGTCCGGCGTGACGATCTCGACCTTCGAACCGCGACTCGCGATGAAGTCCGCGACGCCCGCGCCGGCATGCGTGCTGACGCCGTCGTACACGAGCACGTTCTGCTTCGGCTCGACCTTGCCCGACAGGATGTCCCACGAACTGACCGCGAAGCCGTCATCGACGCCCCACGCGGGCACCTGATGCGTGAAGCTGGAACCGCCCGTCGCGAGCACGACGATGTCCGGCTTTTCCGCCATGATCGTCTTCACATCCGCGGCGACGCCAAGACGCCGGTCCACGCCGAGCCGCTTCGTCTCCATGTCGAACCAGCGCACGATGCCCGCCATCTGCTCGCGCTGCGGCGCTTTCGCCGCAAGCAGGATCTGGCCGCCCACCGCGTCGTTCTTCTCGAACAGCACGACGTCATGCCCGCGCGACTTCGCGACGCGCGCCGCTTCGAGACCCGCGGGGCCCGCGCCGACCACGACGACCTTGCGCTTCGGACCGCGCGATTTCTCGATCACGTGCGGCATCGTCGCTTCGCGCGACGTCGCGGCGTTCTGCACGCACAGCACGTCGAGGCCGTTGTACTGGCGGTCGATGCAGTAGTTCGCGCCGACGCACTGCTTGATTTCATCTTCGCGGCCATCGCGGATCTTGATGACCATGTGCGGATCGGCGATCTGCGCGCGCGTCATGCCGACGAGGTCGACCATGCCGCTCGCGAGCAGACGTTCAGCCTGACCCGCGTCGCGAATGCTCTGCGCGTGCATCACCGGCAGCTTCACGACCTGCTTGATGCCCGCCGCGAGATGCACGAACGGCTCGGGCGGCAGCGCCATCGGCGGCATGCAGTTCGCGAGCGTGTTGTGCGTGTCGGCGCCTGAGCCGATCACGCCGATATAGTCGATCAGGCCCGTCTCGGACATCGCCTGCGCGATTTCCTTCAACTGCTCGTGATCGAGACCGTCTTCATGGAACTCGTCGCCGCACATCCGCAAGCCGACGCAGAAGTCCTTGCCGACCGCTTCACGCACAGCCGTCAATACCTCGACACCGAAACGCAGCCGGTTCTGCAGCGAACCGCCCCATTCGTCGGTACGGAAGTTCGTGCGCGGGCTCCAGAACTGGTCGATCAGATGCTGGTGCGCGGCCGAGATTTCGATGCCGTCCATGCCCGCGTCCTGCACGCGCTTCGCGGCTACCGCGAAGTCGCCGATGATGCGGCGGATTTCCTCGATCTCGATGATCTTCGCGTTGCCGCGGTGCACCGGCTCGCGCACGCCCGACGGCGTCATCAGATGCGGCCAGTGCTCGCCATGAAACGCCGAGCGGCGGCCCATGTGCGTGGCCTGAATCATGATCTTCGCGCCATGCCGATGCATGGCTTCGGCCAGACGGTTCAACGGCTCGATCACCTTGTCCGTCGACAGGTTCACCGACTTCCACCAGCCTTGCGGGCTATCGATCGACACCGGGCTGGAACCGCCGCACACCGCGAGGCCAAGACCACCCTTCGCCTTCTCTTCGTAGTAGCGGATGTAGCGGTCGCCGGGCAAACCTCCGGGCTCGGCGTACACCTCGGCATGCGCCGTGCTGACGATCCGGTTGCGCAGCGTCAGCTGGTTCAGCGTCAAGGGTTTGAACAGATTCGGGTAACGCATCGCGAACGACCTCGGGCGGAGTGCGGTGAAATCGTGGGGTTCTGTTTATCGAGCCGTGTGCCTGAACAAACGGCTCAAGCTGCCAACGGCGAAACTTCAAAGATGCAATGACCTTCGTGGCTGTGATGCTCGCCCGCACATTGCACTTCTTTCGACTGCGAGCGCGGCGCATGCTTGCCGCCTTCGGTCGTGTCGTTGACCCAGTCCATCGCGCCGGCGAACCAGCCCGCGAACATGTAGCAAAGCTTGCCATTCTTCTCCGGCTGCTGAAGTACGAACGACGAATAGCGCAGCTCGATACGCGCAAGCGCCGCAGCCGGATCCGCCTCGATGATGCGGAACAGGCCCCAGCCACGCTGCGACAGACGGTTCAGGTAATGCTCGAACACCGCCATGCCGCTGATACCGTGCTGCTTCGCTTCCTTGTCGCACCAGTAGTACGCGGACTTGTAGCCGGCCTTGTAGAGAATCCCGGCATACTGTTCGACGCCCAGCGCTTCTTCCACCGCGGCATGATTGTTGGTGAAGAAATGGCGCGGCACGTACAGCATCGGCAGCGCGTCGGTGGTCCAGACGCCGGTGTTGGGATCGACGTCGATCGGCAGTTGCGGTTGCATCGCGGGGTTCCTTGTTGTGCGTGTGCGTTCAGACGTTCCAGACCTGGTCGAAGAAGCCCATCCAGTTCTCGCCCATTACCTTCTTGATGCGCGGCTCGCTCCAGCCTGCCTTCTGCATCGCGGCCGTGAGGTTCGGGAATTCGCCGATCGTGCGGATACCTTCTGGATTCACGACCTTGCCGAAGTTCGTCAGACGGCGATAGCGGCCCTTGTCGTGCGTGATCCAGTCGAAGAATTCAGTGCTGTAGCCTTGCGTGAAGTCGGTGCCAATGCCGACCTTGTCTTCGCCGATCACGTCGATCACGTACTCGATGGCTTCGAGATAGTCGTCGACGGTCGCATCCGGGCCCTTCTTCAGGAACGGCGAGAACATCGTCACGCCGACGAAACCGTTCGCATCGGCGATCTCACGCAACTGCTCGTCCGTCTTGTTGCGCGGATGGTCCTTCAGGCCCGACGGGCAGCAGTGCGAGTACGTGACCGGCTTCTTCGAGCATGCGATCGCATCGGAAGAAGTCTTGCCGCCCACGTGCGAGAGGTCCACCACGATGCCTACGCGGTTCATCTCCTGGATCACTTCGCGGCCATAGCCGGACAGACCGCCATCCGGTTCATAGCAGCCGGTGCCGACCAGGTTCTGCGTGTTGTAGCAAAGCTGCACGACGTTCACGCCGAGTTCCTTGAACACCTCGATATA
Source organism: Paraburkholderia phosphatilytica (assembly GCF_003443895.1). Taxonomy (GTDB): domain Bacteria; phylum Pseudomonadota; class Gammaproteobacteria; order Burkholderiales; family Burkholderiaceae; genus Paraburkholderia; species Paraburkholderia phosphatilytica. The sequence continues at coordinate 73,835 of NZ_QQOA01000007.1, forward strand.
GCCGAGGTTGTCCTCGAACGCGTACGAGTTCTGGAAGCCGAAGATGATGCCGGTCTTGTTTTCCTGCTTCGCGCGGCGGATGTCGTCCGTCGTGCGGACCAGCGTGAGAATCTCGCTGTAATCGCGGATCTGCTGCTTCATTTCCGCGATGTTGTCGATCGTCTTCTGGAAGTCTTCCCACACGGAAACCGTGCAATTGACGGCCGTCACGCCGCCCTTTCTCATGTCCTCGAATACCGAGCGTTCGAACTTCGAGATGTTCAGACCGTCGATGATGATGCTGTCTTCGTGCAGGGTGCTCATGGGGTGCTCCGGATGAATCGCGTGTGGGCTGATGCAGGGCGCGCGGTGCGCGGCTCGTTGTCTCGCTCGATGCTCGTTATCAGTAGATCGGGAAGCGCTCGCACAGCGCGAAGATCTCGCGGCGCACGCGCTGCTCGATGGCGGCATCGCCTTCCGGATGCGCGCGCAGTGCGTCGAACACTTCGAGAATCAGGCGCCCCACTTCGCGGAACTCGGCCACGCCGAAACCGCGCGTCGTGCCGGCCGGCGTGCCGAGACGGATGCCGGACGTGACCGTCGGCTTTTCCGTATCGAACGGGATGCCGTTCTTGTTGCAGGTGATGCCGGCGCGCTCAAGCGCCTGTTCGACCTGGGTGCCCTTCAAGCCCTTCGGCCGCAGATCTACGAGCAGCAGATGGTTGTCGGTGCCGCCCGTGACCAGATCGACGCCGCCGTCCTTCAGCACTTCGCCGAGCGCCTGCGCGTTCGCGAGCACGCTGTCGATGTAGGTCTTGAAGCCGTCCTGCAGCGCTTCGCCGAACGCGACCGCCTTGCCCGCGATCACGTGCATCAGCGGACCGCCCTGCAGGCCAGGGAACACCGCGGAGTTGATCTTCTTCGCGATGTCTTCGTCGTTGGTCAGCACGAAGCCGCCGCGCGGACCGCGCAGCGTCTTGTGCGTCGTCGACGTGACCACGTGTGCATGCTCGACCGGATTCGGATGACGGCCCGCCGCGATGATGCCGGCGATGTGTGCCATGTCGACCATCAGCTTCGCACCGACACTATCGGCGATCGCACGGAAGCGCGCAAAATCCAGCACGCGCGGATATGCGGAGAAACCGGCGATGATCAGCGACGGCTTGTGCTGCTGCGCAAGCTCTTCGACCTGGTCGTAGTCGATGCGCATCGTCTCGCGGTCCACGCCGTACTGCACGGCGTTGAACCACTTGCCCGACAGCGCCGGCTTTGCGCCGTGCGTCAGGTGGCCGCCCGCGTCGAGCGACATGCCGAGCACCGTATCGCCCGGCTTCGCCAGCGCGAGCATCACCGCGCCGTTCGCCTGAGCGCCCGAATGCGGCTGCACGTTCGCGAACCCGGCATTGAAGAGCTGCTTGATCCGGCCGATCGCGAGCGACTCCACTTCGTCCGCGAATTCGCAACCGCCGTAGTAACGCTTGCCCGGATAACCTTCCGCGTACTTGTTCGTCAGCACCGAGCCTTGCGCTTCGAGCACGGCGCGCGACACGATGTTTTCCGAAGCGATCAGCTCGACCTGCGACTGCTGCCGCTCGAGTTCCTTAAGCAGCGACCCGCGTACAGCCGTGTCGCGCTCGGCTAGCGACTGCGAGAAAAAGGGATTGGCGTTCGACATGAGGCGTCCTGGCATCCGTGAGTGAGATAAGGCCTGGGTCCGACGCCCGTAGCGAACTGCTCTGGCTCTACGCTGGCGCTTGACCGACGGCTCTATTCTTCTCCGCCGCCTTGAGCGCCAATTTATGAATTCAGACGCGTTCTTTGCCTTTTCCGCCATGCGAGTCCGTTTTGGACAAGTCGCGAGAACCCGGCCGATCGTGCTAAACCAGGTCTGGCTTAGGGTTCCACTTGTCATCGCCTTCGCCGGACTTGTCTGGAAGCGACATGTTGCGATGCAGCGCAACGCGTTTTCTGGAAGCGCTTCCTGAGCGGTGCGATTCGCCCGTCAGCGGTGCCAGCCGCGCACTTCGCCAGTGCGTTCGCGTCTTGCGCAGGTGCACCAGCGGCAGGCTGGTCAGGGTTTAGCCGTATGGCATGCTTGTTGCCCTCACTTCCAGAATATGAAATCCGTCATCCCCACGACGGTCGCAAAGAACCGCTCGAAGGAATTCCGTCCCATGTCGCCGGATCGCGCCGCAACGCTCTCGCACTTCGCCTTCATGCCGGTGCCGAACTTCACGATGATCGCGTTCACGAACGCGATCGAAGTCCTGCGCATGGCCAACTACCTGAGTGGCCAGAACCTGTACAAGTGGTCCGTGATCAGTCCGGAAGGCGGACTCGTCCACGCAAGCAACGGTCTTGGCGTCGACACCGTGCCGGCCGACAGCATCGGGCAACCGGACATCGTATTCGTCTGCGGCGGCATCGACGTGCAGCGCGAAACCACCGCTGGACATCTCGCGACGCTGCGTCGTTTCGCACGCACGGGCACCGTGCTCGGCAGCCTCTGCACCGGCACCTATGCGCTTGCGCGCGCCGGTCTGCTGGCCGGTTATGCGTGCGCGATTCACTGGGAAAACATGTCGGCGCTAAAGGAAGAGTTTCCGGATACGCGCTTCCTGAAAGAGCTGTTCGTGGTGGATCGCGACCGCGTGACGTGCACCGGCGGCGTCGCACCGCTCGACATGATGCTGAACCTGATCGTGCCGCGCGTGGGCACCGCGCGCGTTACGCAGATCGCCGAGCAGTTCATCGTCGAACACGTGCGCGATACGAACGCGCAGCAGCGTATGCCGCTCGTCGCGCGGCTCGGTTCGGCGAACAAGTCGCTGTTCGAGGTGATCGCGCTGATGGAGAACAACATCGAGGAGCCGCTGTCGCGCGAAGAACTCGCGCGGCTGGCCAACATGTCGCAACGACAGTTGCAGCGGCTCTTCCGCGAACATCTGGGCATGACGCCGACTCACTACTACCTGACGCTACGTTTGCGGCGAGCCCGCGAACTGCTGCTGCAGACCGATATGTCGATCATGCACATCACGATGGCTTGCGGCTTCCAGTCGGCGTGCCACTTCAGCAAGAGCTATCGCGACGCATTCGGCACCGCGCCGACGCGCGAGCGTCGCAAGCAGGTGGCGCCGCTTGCGGCTCCGTCGCTAGGGGCGACGCTTGCGAGGGAGACGGCGGCGGTGGTGTTGCATGCTTAGTGTGTAATGCTGCTTGTGTGACGTCGATGCAGATGAAGAAGGGCCGTGCATGAATGCACGGCCCTTTTTTCATGGAGTGCGGCGCTTTTTGATGTATCGCCGCAAGGTCCGAAGCGCAACCGCCAGCACAACGCCAACGATAATGCAGTAAGCAAGGAACAGGATGAACAGGCCAATTAGCTCAATGTCTTCCGGGTCCAGCGGATCGGTTGCTCCGGCGAGGTGCATTCCCGCTTCGATCATGATATCGAGCCATAGCGGCATTCCGAATGAAATCGGCGACAGGAGTCTGCCGAGCCACCAACCGCCGATGACGGACGCGGAGACGAATGCGAGCGCGTAGATCAAACGTTGGATTAGCCGCTTCATCGAGCCCGACGTCTCTTCAGATACCGTCGCACTGCCGCGAGGGCTATAGCCAGCACGACCGCGACGACAATGCAACAGGCAAGGAACAGCCCGAACAGACCCAGTAGTTCGATGTCGTCTGGGTCAATTGGATCCGTTGCGCCCGCGAGGTGCATTACCGCTTTGATCGCGATTGCGAGCCATATCGGCATCTCGAATGAAAACATCGATATGAACTTGCCTAGCCACCATCCACCGACAATGGAAGCCGCGATGAAAGCGAGGGTGCTGACTGTACGCTGGAAGGCTCGTTTCATCGAACCTCCAACGTGCCGTACGCACGCATTGCCTGTCACGCGATCAGCAGGGGCACGGACGGAATGGGCAAAACTCAATACTTCGATACTGCCTTCGCGTCCCGCGACGGTACTCGATCTGCGCATATCCGCGCCGCGATTGTCCTTTAGCCAAAGGTGTAAAGGCGTTGGCACAGGTTCTCCTTTCTTTTATTTGAGTGAAGAACCGTTTAGTACCACGATGCGCGAAGCGATTTGTGGAGATTTGCAAAATCGTCGCTAAAACGCGCGCGACGTAGCGCACCGCCAGGCACGCTACGTCGCTAACAGCAAGAAGCAATCATTTTCCGGTCAGACGCCAGGCAGAAATCGCATCAAGCCGCCTTCAACAACCCATGCGGATCGAGCACGAACTTGCGCGGCGCGCCGCCATCGAACTCGTGATAGCCGCGCGGCGCGTCGTCGAGCGAAATCACCGACACATTCACCACATCCGCGATCGGCAGACGGTCGAACAGAATGGCCTGCATCAGGTTGCGGTTGTACTTCAGCACCGGCGTCTGGCCCGTGTGGAACGAATGCGACTTTGCCCAGCCGAGACCGAAGCGGATGCTGAGGCTGCCGCGCTTCGCCGCCGGATCCACCGCGCCCGGATCGTCCGTCACGTACAGGCCCGGAATGCCGATCGAGCCCGCCACGCGCGTGATATCCATCAGCGAATTCAGCACCGTGGCCGGCGCCTCTTCCTGGCTGCCGTGACTGCCATGACCACGCGCTTCGAAGCCCACGCAGTCCACGGCGCAGTCCACTTCCGGCGTGCCGAGAATCTGCGCGATCTGCTCGCCAAGCGTTGCATCCTTCGACAGATCCACCGTCTCGAAGCCAACCGCGCGCGCATGCGCGAGGCGTGCCTCGTTCATGTCGCCAACGATCGTGCAGGCCGCGCCGAGCAACCGCGCCGACGCGGCAGCAGCCATGCCGACCGGACCCGCGCCCGCGATATACACCGTCGAGCCCGGCTTCACGCCCGCCATCACTGCGCCGTGATAACCCGTCGGCAGAATGTCGGACAGACACGTGAGATCGCGGATCTTCTCCATCGCTCGATCGCGGTCCGGGAATTTCAGCAGATTGAAGTCGGCATACGGCACCAGCACGTATTCGGCCTGGCCGCCAATCCAGCCGCCCATATCGACATAACCGTACGCGCCGCCGGCACGCGAAGGATTCACGTTCAGGCACACGCCCGTATGCTGCTCCTTGCAGGTCTGGCAGCGCCCGCACGCCACGTTGAACGGCACCGAGACCAGATCGCCGACCTTCAGCGTCTCGACGTCGCGGCCCACCTCGATCACTTCGCCCGTGATCTCATGACCGAGCACGAGACCGACCTCGGCGGTCGTGCGGCCGCGCACCATATGCTGGTCGGAGCCGCAGATGTTGGTCGACACCACCTTCAGGATCACGCCGTGGCCGATGCTGCGGCCGCGGGGATCGATCATCTTCGGATAGTCGATCGACTGCACTTCGACCTTGTTCTGTCCCAGATACACGACACCGCGATTGCTGCTCATAGTCTCGTCTCCAATGTTGATCTAACGGCGCGAGCCGCCAGGGCGCCCCGCATTGGGGCACCGCTCCCCGAGCGTAGCCGCCAGGGGGTGGCAAGGAGATGCCTCAATCCGACATCGGTTTGACCAAAGCCGACATGCCGGTCATCCACGGTTTTTATTGATTGAACGTTCAATAAAAAATCCCTAGACTTGGGACTTCCGTCAAACACGCTTGCCACGCGAACCAACCGAGCGGACGTCACCATGCCGAAACTGGGAATGCGCGAAGTGCGTCGCGCGCAGCTGATCGACGCCACGCTGCTGACGATCGACGAGGTCGGGCTAGCCGGCACGACGCTCGCGTCGGTCGCGCAGCGCGCGAGCATTTCGACGGGCATCGTCAGCCACTATTTCGGCGACAAGGACAGCCTGCTCGAAGCGACGATGCGGCACATCCTGCGCGATCTGTGGGCGGCCACCACGCGCCGCCGGCTCGCATCGAAGCCGCAGGCGCGCACACGGTTACGCGCGATGGTCGCGGCGAACTTCGACGTGAGCCAGGTGAGCGGTCCGGTCATGAAGACGTGGCTCGCGTTCTGGTCGCAGAGCATGCACGAGCCCGCGCTGCGGCGTCTGCAGCGCGTGAACACGCGGCGCCTCTATTCGAACCTGTGCGCCGAGTTCGCAAAAGCGTTGCCGCGCTCGGCGGCGCGCCGCGCCGCGAGCGGACTGGCCGCGATGATCGACGGGTTATGGCTGCGCGGCGCATTGTCCGGCGACCCGTTCGATACCAAAGCCGCGATGCGTCTCGCGAACGACTATATCGACCAGTTGCTGCCGCGCAGCGAGTCCTGATTCCTGCCTCCGCGCTTTCACGAAAAGCGCACGGGCAAAACAAGCATTGACGGAGAGTTTCGATGCCTTCCTACGGTCTGCAACGTCTTTTCATCGGCGGCGAATATGTCGACGCCACCAGCGGCGAAACCTTCACGAGCGTCGATCCCGCCACGGGCGACGTGCTCGCCACCGTCCAGCAGGCCAGCGCCGCGGACATCGACCGCGCGGTGCAGTCCGCGCGCGAAGGTCAGCGCGCGTGGGCCGCGCTCACCGCGATGCAGCGCTCGCGCATCCTGCGGCGCGCGGTGGACCTTTTGCGCGTGCGCAACGACGAACTCGCGCTGCTCGAAATGCACGACACCGGCAAGCCGATCGCTGAGACACGCAGCGTCGACATCGTCACCGGCGCCGACGTGATCGAGTATTACGCGGGCCTTGCCACCGCGATCGAAGGCCAGCAGATTCCGTTGCGCGCCGACTCGTTCGTCTACACGCGGCGCGAACCGCTCGGCGTGACGGCCGGCATCGGCGCATGGAACTACCCGATCCAGATCGCGTGCTGGAAGTCCGCGCCGGCGCTCGCAGCCGGCAACGCGATGATCTTCAAGCCGAGCGAAATCACGCCGCTGTCCGCATCGAAACTCGCGGAGATCTATATCGAAGCGGGCGTGCCGCCGGGCGTGTTCAACGTCGTGCAGGGCGATGGCCGCGTCGGCGCGATGCTGACGGCGCATGACGGTATCGCGAAGGTGTCGTTCACCGGCGGCGTGGAAACCGGCAAGAAGGTGATGTCGCTGGCGGGCGGATCGTCGCTGAAGGAAGTGACGATGGAGCTTGGCGGCAAGTCTCCGCTGATCGTGTTCGACGATGCGAACCTTGATCGCGCGGCCGATATCGCGACCACCGCGAATTTCTTCAGCGCGGGTCAGGTCTGCACGAACGGCACACGCGTGTTCGTGCAGTGCGGCGTGCAGCAGGCGTTCGAAGCGAAGATCGCCGAACGCGTGAAGCGCATCCGTATCGGCATGCCCGCTGACGACGCAACCAACTTCGGGCCGCTCGCAAGCGCCGCGCAGCTCGACAAGGTGCTGGGTTACATCGATAGCGGCAAACAGCAAGGCGCGCGGCTCGTCGCGGGCGGCGCGCGCGTGACCGATGGCGCCTTTGCGCGTGGCCAGTTCGTACAGCCGACGGTGTTCGCGGATTGCCGCGACGACATGAAGATCGTGCGCGAGGAAATCTTCGGCCCGGTGATGAGCCTGCTGACCTTCGACGATGAAGACGAAGTCATCGCGCGCGCGAACGATACGGCTTATGGTCTCGCGGCCGGTGTCGTCACCGAGAACCTGTCGCGCGCGCATCGCGTGATCCATCGGCTCGAAGCCGGCATCTGCTGGATCAACACGTGGGGCGAATCGCCCGCGGAGATGCCGGTGGGCGGCTACAAGCAATCGGGCGTGGGCCGCGAGAACGGCATCACGACGCTCGAACACTACACGCGCATCAAGTCCGTGCAGGTCGAACTCGGCCCGTACAACGCGGTGTTCTGATACGCGACGCGTGACGCGAAATACGCAAACCCGCGAAACACGCGAAACACGCGAAACACAGAAAACACCACGCAGCAGGCAGCAGAAGAAGGAACCCTCCATGGCGAACAACGAATACGACTACATCGTGATCGGCGCGGGATCGGCCGGCAACGTGCTCGCAACGCGTCTCACCGAAGACCCAAACGTGACCGTGCTGCTGCTCGAAGCAGGTGGCCCCGACTACCGTTTCGATTTCCGCACGCAGATGCCCGCCGCGCTCGCCTATCCGCTGCAAGGCCGGCGCTACAACTGGGCGTACGAGACCGATCCCGAACCGCACATGGACAATCGCCGCATGGAATGCGGACGCGGCAAGGGGCTCGGCGGCTCGTCGCTGATCAACGGCATGTGTTACATCCGCGGTAACGCACTCGACTACGATCACTGGGCGAAGCGCAAGGGCCTCGAAAACTGGAGTTATCTGGATTGCCTGCCGTACTTCCGCAAGGCGGAAACGCGCGACGTGGGCCCGAACGACTATCACGGCGGCGACGGCCCCGTGCACGTGACGACGAGCAAGCCTGGCGTCAATCCGCTGTTCGAGGCGATGGTGGAAGCCGGCGTGCAGGCGGGCTATCCGCACACGGACGACCTCAACGGATATCAGCAGGAAGGCTTCGGCCCGATGGATCGCACCGTCACCGCGCACGGCCGGCGCGCGAGCACCGCGCGCGGCTATCTGGATCAGGCGCGCGCGCGACCGAACCTCACGATCGTCACGCACGCGACGACCGACCGCATCCTGTTCACCGGCAAACGCGCGTCGGGTGTCGAATATCTGCATCAAGGCGCGACGGTCCGCGCGCATGTGCATCGCGAAGTGCTGCTGTCGAGCGGCGCGATCGCGTCGCCGCAAATTTTGCAGCGCTCGGGCGTGGGCCCCGGCGAGTGGCTGCGCGAGTTCGACATTCCAGTGGTGCTCGATCTGCCCGGCGTGGGCCGCAATCTGCAGGACCACCTCGAGATGTACATGCAGTACGAGTGCAAGGAGCCCGTATCGCTCTACCCTGCACTGCTGCTGCGCAACCAGCCGAAGATCGGGCTCGAATGGATGCTGCGCGGCACGGGCATCGGCGCGAGCAACCAGTTCGAAGCGGGCGGCTTCATCCGCACGCGCGACGACGATGAGTGGCCGAACATCCAGTATCACTTCCTGCCGGTCGCGATCAACTACAACGGCTCGAACGCGATCCGGATGCATGGTTTCCAGGCGCACGTCGGTTCGATGCGCTCGCCGAGCCGCGGCCGCGTGAAGCTGCGTTCGCGCGATCCGCACGCGCATCCGTCGATCCTCTTCAACTACATGTCCGACGCGCTCGACTGGCGCGAATTCCGCGACGCGATCCGCGCCACGCGCGAGATCATCCGGCAGCCTGCGCTCGACCGTTATCGCGGCCGTGAGCTGAATCCCGGCGCCGAACTGACGAGCGATGCCCAGCTCGATGCGTTCGTGCGAGCGCGCGCCGAAACTGCGTTTCATCCGTCGTGCTCGTGCCCGATGGGCGAAGACGCGATGTCGGTCGTGGATGGCGACGGACGCGTGCATGGCATCGAAGGACTGCGCGTCGTCGACGCGTCGATCATGCCGCAGATCACCACCGGCAACCTGAATGCGCCGACCATCATGCTCGCGGAAAAGATCGCTGACCGGATTCGCGGACGCGCGCCGCTGCCGCGTTCGAATGCCGCGTACTACGTAGCGAACGGCGCGCCGGCCAGGGAGCATGACGCACCCATTCCACCCGATTGCCGGATTCGTTCTATGTGACGGATTAATGGTCAAGTCTACTGAAAGGAACCGGGGGCTCTCTCCGGGTCCAATCAGAGGTTGCCATGCCGACCGCCATACCCGCCTCGTCGTCCCGCAGCGCCCGCGCCAGCGCCGCCGCACGGCTCGAACGCCTGCCGTTTTCCAGCTATCACCGCACGATTTTCGTGATCATCGCGATCGCGTTCTTCTTCGACTCGATCGATCTCGGCACGATGACCTTCGTGCTCGGCTCGATCAAGACGGAGTTCGGGTTGTCGAGCGCGACGGCGGGTCTCGTCGCGAGCGCGAGCTTCTTCGGCATGGTGGGCGGCGCCGCGATTGCGGGGCTGCTTGCCGATCGCTTCGGCCGTCGGCCCGTGTTTCAGTGGAGTATGGTGCTGTGGGGCGTGGCATCGTACCTGTGCTCGACCGCGCACAGCGTCGACTCGCTGATCGCGTGGCGCGTATTGCTCGGCCTCGGCATGGGTATGGAGTTTCCGATCGCGCAAACGCTCCTCTCGGAGTTCGTGCCGACGGCTTCGCGCGGCCGCCTGATCGCGCTGATGGATGGCTTCTGGCCGCTCGGCTTCATCACGTCGGGCATTGTGTGCTACTTCGTGCTGCCGTCGTACGGCTGGCGCACGGTTTTTGCACTGCTCGCGATTCCCGCGGTATTCGTGCTGATCGTGCGGCGCATCGTGCCGGAATCGCCGCGCTGGCTCGAGCATCGCGGCCGCCCCGCGGACGCGGACACGGTACTCGCGCAGATCGAAGCGAAGGTGATGCGCGCGACCGGACGCACAACGCTGCCCGCGCCGTCGATGCTCGAAGAACCCGCAATCGTGCGCTCGCGCGGTGCGTTCCGCGAAATCTGGAGCGGCGTGTACCGCTCGCGCACCATCATGGTGTGGCTGCTGTGGTTCTTCGCGCTGCTCGGTTTCTACGGGCTCACGTCGTGGCTAGGCGCGCTGATGCAGCAGGCCGGCGTCGCGGTGACGAAGTCCGTGCTCTACACGATGCTGATCTCGCTGGGTGGCGTGCCCGGTTTCCTGTGCGCGGCATGGCTTGTCGAACGCTGGGGCCGCAAGCCCGTGTGCGTCACGTCGCTCGTGGGCGGCGGCGTGATGGCGTTCGTCTACGGGCAGACCGCGCTGCACGCGAATAACGTCGGCCTGCTGATCTCCACCGGCCTCGTGATGCAGTTCTTCCTGTTCGCGATGTGGGCCGCGCTCTACACGTACACGCCCGAACTGTACGGCACCGGCGCGCGCGCCACCGGTTCGGGCTTCGCATCGGCGATCGGCCGGATCGGCTCGCTGATCGGACCTTACGCAGTTGGTGTGGTGCTGCCCATCTTCGGGCAAGGCGGCGTGTTCACGCTCGGCGCGCTGTCGTTCGCGGTGGCGGCGCTCGCGGTGTGGGTGATGGGCATCGAGACGCGCGGGCTCGCACTCGAATCGCTTGCGGCCGCGGACGAACCGGACGCTGCATCGGCGTATCGCGTCACGGCAGACGAATAGCGATCAACGCTCGCAGCCGGTCGAACAGCACCCGGAACGCTGCTTGCTGTCACCTTGCGCACGATACAACCACGCAAGGAGAACCCGATGAGCAAGCCTCATATCGTGTGCCACATGATGTCGTCGATCGACGGGCGTAGTCTGACGGACGGCTGGAATCTCGACTACGCCACCGATCTGTACGAGAACACCGCCGCGACCTTCGAAGCCGATGCATGGGTCTGCGGCCGCGTGACGATGCAGGAAATCTCGCACGGCACCGATTATCCGAAAGGCCTTGCGAGCGCGCCTGTTCCTCGCACCGACCGCTTCACGAATCGCGATGCGAGCCAGTACGCGATCTCGATCGATCCACACGGCAAGGTCGCGTGGCAAAGCGACACCGCGCTGAAATCGCACGTGGTGGAAGTGCTGAGCGAAGCCGTGTCAGACGACTATCTCGCGTACCTGCAATCGATCGGCGTGTCGTATCTGTTCGGCGGCAAGCACGAACTCGATCTCGCCGCGGTCGTCGATACGCTGCAACGCGAACTGAAGATCGACAAGCTGATCGTCGAGGGCGGCTCGCATGTGTGCGGCGCATTCGTGAACGCCGGCATCGTCGACGAAGTGAGCGTGCTGCTGGTGCCGATCGTGGATGGTCGTTGCGAGCACCCGTCGTCGTTCGAGATTGCGATGGACCGCTGGACCGCGCCCACATCTCTGGCGCTGAAGTCCGTCAACAAGGCCGCCCATGGCGCGGTGTGGCTGCGATACACAAAAACGTGAAAGCGCTAACACGCGTGCGTGATTCCGTTCGCGTGCGCAACCGCGTCCAGCATGAGACGCACAGTCTGCCCGCTTCGACGCACGCCGACAGAAAGCGAAGCACATCAACGAGATAGCGACGGGGTCCCGGATTTGTCCACAGAGTTTTGAACAGAAACTGTGGATAAGCTGAGCCGCTTTCCGGTTATCCACCGGGCGCGCTCCAAGCACCCTTCGCAAAACCCAAAGCTCAACGATCCTCAACCATTCGCCGCTTCGTAAGGCGCGAACAGCGCGGCGAATCGATCCGCGAGCGTGGGTCGCGAACGATGCGGCCACACCGCGCTCAGTTCGAAGCGCGGCAATGCTGCGCCGTCGCGCACTTCGCACAGGCGAACGCCCGCGAACTGCAGCGCCTGCACCGATTGCGGCAGCAACGACACGCCACAGCCCGCCGCGACACACGCGAGCACCGTCAGCGATCGATTTGCATCCTGCGCAACGCTCGCCTCGTAGCCGGCCTGACGAAACGCGCTGAGAATGCCAGCGCGGATCACCGGCAACTGGTCGTGCGGAAACCACACGAGCCCCGCTTCGGACAGTTCCTTCAAGCCGACCTTGCCGTCTTTCGCGACCGGCAGCGACGACGGCATCACCGCGAGAAAGCGTTCGCTCGCGATCAGCTTTTCGCGCATCCGTCCGCCTACCGCGACCGGCGTATGAAGCATGCCGATGTCGATCTCGCCTTTCTCGAGCGCGTTCGCCTGCTCGGCGTTGCTCATCTCCTTCAGCACCAGTTCGACGTTCGGCACCTCGCGGCGCAGGTCCGCGATGGCTTTCGGCAGCAGCTCGAACAACGCCGCCGAAACGAAGCCGATCGTGAGTCGCCCACCGCGCTGCGCACCGATTTCGCGCGCACGATGCGACGCGGCGTCGATGCGCGCGACGCTCAGCCGGATGTCGTCGACGATCGCCTCGCCCGCGCTCGTCAGTGCCGCGCCACGCCGCGTGCGATTGAAGAGCTTCACGCCGAGATCGCGTTCGAGTCGCGTCAACGCCTGACTCAACGCAGGCTGCGCGATGCCGAGCCGGTCGGCGGCGCGCGTCACACTGCCGGCATCGGCGACGGCGAGAAAGTAGCGAAGATTGCGGGCGGCTTCCATATCGTTTCAATATGAATATCGAACATTTTCATAGTGTACCGCCGCATCTTTCGTTCCTAGAATGCGCCAATCGACGTCGCGGCCCGCGTCATGACTCATGCGGGTATGCGGTTCGCGCCGTCGACCGAACTACACCGCGCGGTCCAGCACCGCGCGACGATAACCACATATCCGGAGACAGCCATGAAGTGGTACCGAGAGATTTCCTCGCCCGAGCGGCGCACGCTGTGGAGCTGCTTTGCAGGCTGGGCGCTCGACGGCATCGATACGCAGCTGTTCAGCCTCGTGATCCCGACGCTGCTCGTGACGTGGGGCATCGGCAAAGGCCAGGCGGGGTTGATCGGCGGCGCGACGCTCGCGGCCGGCGCGCTCGGCGGCCTGCTGGCCGGTGTGCTCTCGGACCGCATCGGCCGCGTGCGCGCGCTGCAGGTCACGGTGCTGTGGTTCTCCCTCTTCACGTTCCTTTGCGCATTCGCGCAGAACTTCGACCAGCTGCTCGCGCTGAAGACGCTGCAAGGGCTCGGCTTCGGCGGCGAATGGACCGCAGGCTCGGTGCTGCTCAGCGAGACCATCAACGCGAAGCATCGCGGCAAGGCGATGGGCATCGTGCAGAGCGCGTGGGGCTTCGGCTGGGGCGGCGCCGTGCTGCTGTATCTCGCGGTGTTTTCGTTCGTATCGCCGCAATGGGCGTGGCGCGTGCTGTTCGCAATCGGCGTCGTGCCCGCGCTGCTGGTGCTGTACCTGCGCAGAAATATTGCGGAGCCTGAGCGCGAACCCGCCGCGCGCAAGCTCGACGAACGCGGTTCGTTCGCGATCCTCGCAGGCATCTTCGACCGCTCGGTGCTGCGCACGACGATCGTAGGTGGCCTCATCGGACTCGGCGCGCACGGCGGCTATCACGCGATCACCACGTGGCTGCCCACCTATCTGAAGACGGAGCGTCATCTGTCGGTGCTCGGCACCGGCGGCTATCTCGCGGTCGTGATCGTCGCGTTCATCGTGGGCTGCTTCGTCAGCGCGTGGCTGCAGGACCGCATCGGCCGGCGCTGGAACGTGATCCTGTTCGCGATCTGCTGCGCGGTGACGGTGAACGTCTACGTGTTCCTGCCGGTCAGCAACCTGACGATGCTGCTGTTGAGCTTCCCGCTCGGCCTCTTTTCCGCCGGCATTCCAGCGACGCTCGGCGCGCTCTTCAACGAGCTCTATCCGCAAGGCGTGCGCGGCACCGGCGTCGGTTTCTGCTACAACTTCGGCCGCGTGGTATCGGCGGTGTTTCCGGTGCTCGTCGGTCATATGGGCAGCTCGATGCCGCTCGGCTCGGCGCTCGGTATCGATGCGGGCGCTGCGTATGGACTCGTCGTGGTGGCTGCCTTGCTGCTGCCGGAAACACGTGGACGGCGCATTGCGTCGCTGCCGGCTGACGCCGCAACAGCCACGCGCGGCTAGTGCACGTGCAATGCGTTTGTGTTGCCTGCTCTCAAGTATCTGTCGATAGAAAAGATGACTTCGATCACCCATTCGTCACCAGCGGTCAGTGTCGACGCAGAGAATCCCGAGTCCCTATCCACCGAATGGCTCGGGCTCGGCGCAGACTCGATCACCGCGATCGACTCGCATGCGCACGTGTTCGTACGCGGCTTGCCGCTCGCGGCGCAGCGTCGTCACGCACCGGATTACGACGCGACGCTCGACGCCTACGTCGCTCACCTGCTGGCGAATCGCGTATCGCACGCCGTGCTTGTGCAGCCGAGCTTTCTGGGAACCGATAACAGCTATCTTGCCGGTATCGCACGGCGCTTCCCTGCCCGCTTTCGCGGCGTCGCAGTTGTCTCTAAAGATGTTTCGGATGACGAACTGGATGCGCTCGAACAGTCATGCGTAGTCGGCATCCGGCTGAATCTGGTGGGACTGCCGCTGCCCGATCTGCGCGACGCATCGTGGCGACGTCTGTTCGAACGGATCAACGCGCGGCGCTGGCATGTCGAGGTGCATCGGCCGGCAGCTGACCTGCCCGCCGTCGTCGGTCCGCTGCTGGAGCAGCGCTGCACGGTCGTCGTCGATCATTTCGGCCGGCCGGATACATCGGGCGTCGACGATCCGGGATTCCGGTATCTGCTTTCGACTGCCGATACCGGCTGCGTATGGGTGAAATTGTCCGCGGCGTATCGCAGCGTGAACGGCGAATCGGGCGAACGGCAAGGCGCGCGCCTCGCAGCGGCGTTGCTCGATGCGTTCAGCGAACAGCGCCTGGTGTGGGGTAGCGACTGGCCGCATACACAGCATCACGACGTGATCGATTACGACGCGTCGCGCCACGCGCTCGACACCTGGGTGATCGACGCAGCGAAGCGACACGCGATCCTCACGCACTCGGCGCGCGAACTGTTCCGCTTTTCGGATCCGGTTTGAGCCAGTAAATCCACGCGGCTCAGCCCCGCGCCGGCGCGCGCGTCGACGCGCGCACAATCAACACGGGCGGCGGCGCGATCACCATTTTCGGCGGCTGTCGCGGCCGCTCGATCTGCTCGATCAGACACGTGACCGACAGCTCCGCAATCGCCGTCGTGTCGATCGCGACGGTGGTCAGCGGCGGATGCACCTGACGCGCGAGCTGGATGTCCGTAATGCCGATCACCGACACGTCGTTGGGCACCACCCGGCCGAGCGTGATCAGCGCCTGTACCGCGCCGATCGCCATCAGATCGTTGGTCGCGAAGATCGCAGTCAGATCCGGCTGCGCTGCCATCAACTGCACGCACGCCGCGTAGCCCGCGTCGATCGAATCGCGGGTTCGCATCACCGCGGCTGCGTCGATCCGCAACCCCGCTCGCGCGACTTCCGCCGCGAAGCCGTCGTGACGCGCATCCTGCAAACCGCCGGAACCGTCGCCGACCAGCATGCCGATCTTCCGGTGTCCTAATTCCAGCAGATGACGCGCGGCAAGCGCGCCGGCCTTCGCGAACTCCACCGCCACGCACGGCAACGCGGGCGGCGCTTCCGGGTGCTCCCACATCGCGAGCAGAATGGGCGCGTTGTTCATCGCGGAAACACACAACTCGTTGATCTCGATGTCGGTATTCATCACGAGCATGCCTTCCGCGAGCGTGCCGGCAATCTGGTTCAGATACGCGCGGCCGATGTCGGCGTTGTCGTCGGTGTTGCACACCATCAGGAAGAAGCCCGCCTTGCGCGCGGCGCGTTCCGCCGCGAGCACGAACTCCGGATAGAACGGGTTCGTGATGTTCGACAGCATCAGCGCGAGCGTGGGCGAGCGCCCTTCCGCCAACGCGCGTGCGTTGAGATTGGGCCGGTAGCCCAGTTCGTTGATCGCGGCCAGCACGCGCTCGACCGTCTCGGGTTTGACCTTCTCGCGATTGCGCAGCACGTTCGAGACGGTGGCTGCAGTGACGCGCGCCCGCTTCGCGACTTCGGCCAGGGTAACCATAGGCAAGTCCCACATTGAGGGAAAGCAACTCAGATGTTGCGAGCCGCGCGCGGCGTTGGTAACGTTCGTGAAAACACATCAGGAGACACCATCATGCGCGACACGTCCGGTCGACAATTTAAGCGATTAAATCCCTGTTGCACAAGGCTTTCCCTGCTCTTTTTTCAGCAAAATTTAAGCGCTTAAATCGGATCTCGACATGGCAAGCATCCAGCTGGCTGGCGTTCGCAAGGCGTATGGCGATCAGGCGCCGGTGATCCGCAACGTGAGCCTCGACATCGGCGCGCATGAGTTCTGCGTGTTCCTCGGCCCGTCGGGTTGCGGCAAGTCGACGTTGCTGCGCATCATCGCGGGTCTCGAGGACGCGACGGATGGCGACGTCTCCATCGACGGCCGTCTCGTGAACGACGTCCCCGCGGCCGCGCGCGGCGTCGCGATGGTGTTCCAGAGCTACGCGCTGTTTCCGCACATGACGGTGTACGAGAACATGGCCTTCGGCCTGAAGCTCGCGAAGACGCCGAAAGCCGAGATCGACCACAAGGTGCGCGAAGCCGCGCGCGTCCTGCAACTCGATACGTTGCTCGACCGGCACCCAAAAGCGCTTTCCGGCGGACAGCGGCAACGCGTCGCGATCGGCCGCGCGATCGTGCGCGAGCCCGGCGTGTTCCTGTTCGACGAACCGCTGTCGAATCTCGACGCGGCGCTGCGCGGCCAGACGCGTATAGAGATCGCGCGCCTGCATCAGCGCTTTCGCAATGCGAGCGTCGTGTACGTGACGCACGATCAGATCGAGGCGATGACGCTCGCCGACCGCATCGTGCTGCTGCAGACCGGCGCGGATGCCGAGCGTTTCGGCAGCATCGCGCAGCAAGGCAAGCCGCTCGACCTGTACCACCACCCGCGCTCGCGCTTCGTTGCAGGCTTCATCGGCTCGCCGCGGATGAATTTCATCGATGCGACCGTGGCTCACGTCATGACCGATCGCGTGATGGTCGTGCTCGCGAAAAGCGGCGAGCAGATCGATGTCTGCGTCGACGGCCAGCGGCTGCAGCGCGGCCAGCCGGTCACGCTTGGCGTGCGCCCCGAGCATCTCGCGATCGGCCATGCGCAACAGTCCGTTCAGGGCGTGACGGTGCTCACCGAACGGCTCGGCGAACACAGCTATCTGCACGTCGAGCATCCGTGCGGCACGCTGGTCGTCAAGGCGCCGGGCGATGCAAATGCAACGCCGGGAGAACACGTTTCGATCGACGTGCCGCCGCATGCGTGCCATCTGTTCGACGCGGACGGGATGGCGCTCACGCGAACCGCATGGGCTGCAGCACCGCTGACACCATTAGCGCCGGAGCCAGCCTGAGAGATCGCACGACAGATTTTCAACCGGCCGCGAAGAGCCGTTTACATCGACCGGCGGCATCATGCTGCCGGCTAACCAGGTAGTCGGAAGACAGTCAAGGAGACACGAAATGATTGCAGATCGCCTTCGGCGTCTGGCATGCGCCGCGGCCACCACGGCCACGGTCGCAACGGTTGCGGCCGTCGCCAGCGCGTCGGTCACGCCGGCGGACGCCGCCACGCTCAACGTCAACGTATCGGCGCGCGGCAACCAGCGCTCGACATGGCAGGATGCCTTCGACAAGTTCAAGAAGGCCAATCCCGACGTCGACCTCAAGGTCACGTACATCACCGAGGAAGCGTACAAGGTGCAGATGGGCGGCTGGCTCGCGACCGACCCGCCCGACGTGGTGTCGTGGCACGACGGCGAACGGATGGCGTATTACGCGCAGCGCGGCCTGCTCGACGACCTGTCGAACGACTGGAACAAGAACGGCTGGTCGCAGCAGTACGCGTCCGTGAAGGAAGCGTCGACATACAACGGCAAGCAGTACGCCGCGCCGCTCGGCTACGACGCGTACGGGTTCTTCTATCGCAAGGACCTGTTCGAGAAAGCCGGCATTCACGGCGAACCGCAAACGTGGGACGAACTGCTCGACGCGTGCAGGAAGCTGAAGGCCAGCGGCGTCGCGCCGATCGCCGTTGCCGCACGCGATGCGTGGACGCTCGCCGCATGGTTCGACTACCTCGATCTGCGCATCAACGGCAACGCATTCCACCAGCAGCTGATGGCTGGCAAGGTGCCGTACACCGACCCGCGCGTCAAGAAGGTCTATACGCAGTGGAAGGTGCTGATCGACAACCACTACTTCATCGACAACGCGCTTTCGTACGATCTCGATTCGATCGCGCCGTTCCTCGTGAACGGCAAGGCCGCGATGATGCTGATGGGCACGTTCTTCTCCGCGAGCATTCCCGCATCGGTCAAGCCGGAAACAGGTTTCTTCCGCTTCCCGGTGGTCGACCCGAACGTGCCGACGGCCGAAGACGGTCCCGTCAACGTGCTGCTGATTCCGGCGAAGGCGAAGAACAAGGCTGACGCGCACCGACTGCTCGCGTTCATGGAGCAGCCCGAGATCAACGCGGATCTCGCGCGCGGCTGGGGCCAGTTGCCGTCGAACAGCAAGGCAGCCGAACCGGACGATCCGATCTCGAAGGTCGGCTTCCAGACGCTCGCGAACACGAAGGGCGGCATCGCGCAGTTCTACGACCGCGACATGACGAAGGAAATGGCCGACGAAGGCATGAAGGCGATGCAGGAGTTCTACAACGATCCTTCGCAGCTCGACTCGATCCTCGCGCACCTCGAAACGACCCGCAAGCGCATCTACGCCAAACAGTAACGCAGGCACGCGCGTCACACGCCGGCCGTCGCGACGACGGCCGACGCTCTCCTCCGCCCTACGACGACTACGACGAGGCCCGACCATGTCTCATCCTGCCGCAGGCCGCCTGATCGCGGCCCCGCGCCGGCGCGCATCCAGCACGCGGCAACGGCAACGCCGCGCCGCGCTGTGGTTCCTGTTGCCGGGTTGTGCGCTGTTCTGCCTGTGCGTCGTGTATCCGATTCTCAGCAGCATCACGTTGAGCTTCTACAACTGGGACGGCATGACGGCGAAGAGCTTCGTCGGCCTCGCCAACTACGTCGAGCTGTTCCAGTCGGACACGTTCTACACCGCGCTGAAGAACAACCTGCTGTGGCTCGTGTTTTTCCTGCTCGCGCCGCCGCTCGGTCTCGTGTTCGCGCTGTACCTGAACCAGCAGACGCGTGGCATCCGCGTCGTGAAATCGCTGTTCTTCGCACCGTTCGTGCTGTCGGGTGTGGTGGTCGGGCTCGTGTTCAGCTGGTTCTACGACCCGACCTTCGGCCTGCTGAAGCTGATCGTCGGCCACGGCATTCCGGTGCTCGGCGATCCGAAGACCGTCACCTTCGGCATCATCTTCGCGGCGCTCTGGCCGCAGACGCCCTTCTGCATGGTGCTGTATCTGACGGGACTCACGGGCATCAACCCGGAGATCGTCGAAGCGGCGCGCATGGAAGGCGCGAAAGGCTGGCGCCTGCTGTGGCACGTGATCCTGCCGCAGCTGCGGCCGGCCACCTTCATGGCCGTCGTGCTGACCGTGATCGGCGCGCTGCGCAGCTTCGATCTGATCGCCGTGATGAGCGGCGGCGGACCGTTCGACAGCTCCACCGTGCTCGCCTATTTCATGTACGACCAGGCGATCAAGTACTACCGCGAAGGCTATTCGGCGGCGATCGCCGTTGTGCTGTTCGCGATCATGCTCGTCTACATCGTGTTCCATCTGCGCCGCATGCTGCGCGAAGAACGCTGACCGCCCGGCTCAAGGAGACGTCTCATGTATCCGTTGCCAATCGAACGCTGGAAACCGCGGAATCGCGTGTTGTATAAGGCATCCTTACCAGTTGCGCTGCTGATCTGGCTGCTGCCGATGCTGGCCGTGCTCGTCACATCGATCCGCTCGTCCGACGAACTCAGCGCCGGCGATTACTGGACCTGGCCGAAGCACTTCGCGCTCGTCGACAACTACGGTACCGCGCTCACGCAGACGCCGATGCTGCATTACTTCGCGAACAGCGTGCTGATCACGGTGCCGTCAGTGATCAGCACGATCGCGCTGGCGTCGATGGCCGGTTTCGCGCTCGCCACCTATCGCTTTCGCGGCAACACCGCGCTGCTGTTCATGTTCGTGGCCGGCAACTTCGTGCCGATCCAGATCCTGATGATTCCGGTGCGCGACATGGCGCTGAAAACCGGTCTTTTCAACACGCTGTGGGCGCTCGTGATCTTTCACATCTCGTTCCAGACCGGTTTCTGCACGCTGTTTCTGCGCAACTTCATCAAGCAGTTGCCGTTCGAGCTGATCGAGGCGGCGCGCGTGGAAGGCGCGAGCGAGTGGACCGTGTATGCGCGCATCGTGCTGCCGCTCGTGCGCCCCGCGCTCGCGGCGCTCGGCATTCTGGTCTTCACGTTCGTGTGGAACGACTACTTCTGGGCGCTGTGCCTCACGCAAGGCGATGCCGCCGCGCCCATCACCGTCGGCGTGGCCGCGCTCAAAGGGCAATGGACCACCGCGTGGAATCTGGTCGCGGCGGGCTCGGTGCTGGCCGCGCTGCCTTCAGTGCTGATGTTCTTCGCGATGCAGAAGCATTTCGTGGCCGGCCTCACGTTCGGCGCGAGCAAAGGCTGACCTCTCACTCGATACGAGAACCCCTACATGAATTTCGGTGTCTGCTACTACCCTGAACAATGGCCGCGCTCGCTGTGGGCCGACGACGCGAAGCGAATGGCCGAACTCGGTATCACACACGTGCGCATCGCGGAATTCGCGTGGAGCCGCATCGAGCCGCGCGACGGCGAATACGACTGGGCCTGGCTCGACGAAGCGGTCGCCACGCTCGCGAACGCGGGCCTCAAGATCATCCTAGGCACGCCGACCGCCGCGCCGCCCACATGGCTCACCGACCGTCATCCGGACATGCTGGCCGTGCGCGCGGACGGCGTGCGCTTCAACAGCGGGTCGCGCCGGCATTACGACATCAGTCACGCAGGATTCCGCGCGGCCGGCTTGAAGATCACCGAAGCGATGGCGCGCCGCTATGGGCGTCACGCAGCCGTGGTCGCATGGCAAACCGACAACGAGCTCGCGTGCCACGACACGGTGCCCACCTATTCAGCCACTGCGTTGCAACGTTTTCACGCGTGGCTGCAACGCCGCTACGAAACGATCGATGCATTGAACGACGCGTGGGGCACCGTGTTCTGGAGCATGACCTACGCGTCGTTCGACGCGATCCGTCTGCCGAACCTCACGCCCACCGACGCGAACCCGATCCATCTGCTCGACTTCCGTCGTTTCATGTCGGACGAAGTGGCAAGCTTCCATCGCGAGCAGGTGGACGTGCTGCGCCGGCATGCGCCGGATGCGGACGTGCTGCACAACTTCATGGGCTTCTTCACGACGTTCGATCACTATCGCTTCGCCGCGGACGACAGCATCGACGTCGCCGCGTGGGACAGCTACCCGCTCGCGCGCACGGAGACGATCGGTATCGCCGAGGAACAGAAGGCGCGTTATGCCCGCACCGCGCACCCCGACGTGTCCGCGTTCGATCACGACCGCTATCGCGGCGTCGGACGTGGACGCTTCTGGGTAATGGAACAACAGGCGGGACCGGTGAACTGGGCTGCATGGAATCCGGTTCCCGCGGCGGGCATGATCCGGCTCTGGGCGTTCGAAGCGTTCGCACATGGCGCGGAACTCGTGTCGTATTTCCGCTGGCGTCAGTGCCCGTTTGCACAGGAGCAGATGCATTCCGGGCTGCATCTGCCCGATGGTCAGTTGTCGCCCGGCGGCCGTGAATTGCAGCGTGCGGCGGAGGAGATCGCCGCATCGTCGCAATTGTCCACGTTGCCCGCTAAAGCGACATCGCCCGCCGCCGTCGCGCTCGTGTTCGACTACGAGACGCAATGGATGTTCGAGATCCAGCGCCACGGCCGCACCTTCGATTACCAGATGCTCGCGTTCGACTACTACGAGGTGCTGCGCGAAATGGGCGTGGACGTCGACATCGTGCCGGCGACTGCGGACCTGAGCCGCTACAAGCTGGTCGTGGTGCCGAGTATTGCGGTCGTCACCGATGCGCTCGTCGCGCAGATCGAACAGAGCACGGCGCAGTGGGTGTTCGGTCCGCGCAGCGGTTCGAAGACCGATGGCTTCGCGATTCCGGGCAATCTGCCGCCCGGCCCGCTGCAAAAAGTGCTGCCGATGCAGGTGCTCGAAGTCGAATCGCTGCGCCCGACATTGAAACCTGCTACCGCGTTTGACGATACCGAAGGGATCGCCGTGCATTGGCGCGAGCATCTGTCGGTGGCGAACGCGACTCGGATCGACGCACGTTTCGAGGACGGCTGGCCGGCTATCGTCGGCAGCGGCAAGGTGCGGTATGTGGCGGCGTGGCTCGATCACGCGCTGCACCGCGCGCTGTTGCGTCGCGCGGCACACGACGCCGGCGTGGCCGTTCACGCGTTGCCGGACGGTATTCGTCTGCGGCGCAGAGGCAACGTCATGTTCGCGTTCAACTTCGGCGATGCGCCGGCGGACGTGCCGGCGCCTGCTAACGCGAGCTTCGTGCTGGGTGGCCCTCAGATCGCCACGGGTGACGTGGCGGCGTGGGTGGCGGACTAGACCGGCTTCGCCTTCAGCATGGTCGACGCGCGGGCGAAGTTGCCCGCGCCGAGATGATGGATGGTGTGCAACGGCACGTTGGATTCGTCGAAGGTCCAGTGGCCGTTGCTGAACACGCGCGGATCGGCCGCCGCCGACACCACTTCGCCGAAGCACGTGTCGTACGCATCTTCCGTATGCCGCTCGGGGATCAGCCGGCATTCAAGCCACGCCGCGCAGTTCGTCTCGATCAGCGGCAGGCCGAGCACCGGGCCGCGCACGTGCGCGATGCCGTACTTCGCGAACTTGTCTTCGTCGCGTCCGGTCTCGCTGCCCACGGCATACGTGATATCGATGAAGGCGGCGCCCGGAATGCAGACGCCGAACCTGCCGCTCGCCATCACGAGCTCGCGCGTGAACGTGTTCTTGTCGATCACGATCGCGATACGCGGCGGCGTGAACTCCACCGGCATCGACCACGCCGACGCCATCACGTTGCGGCGGCTTCCGTCGGCGCTGGTGACGAGCACCGTGGGCCCATGGTTGACGAGGCGGCTCGCGTGTTCGAGTGCAACGGGCTGGAAAGCGGACATAGGCGTGCGTTTGGGTTCGCGTGGTGATCGGATCCACGCGCTATGGTGCGGGTTTCTCCATCGCGTCGCAAGCGTGGCGCGGTGTGTCGGTTTGGCGCGGCGTCTAGCCCACCGGCGTCAGCACGGCATCGCCGTTCAGATGCCGCGTGAGGTTCTCGATGAAATGACGGACCGAAGCGGCAATCGCATCCGGCGAGCGACCGCCGATGTGCGGCGTGACCACCACGTTGTCCAGATGCAGCAGCGGCAGATCGACCGGAGGCGGCTCCTCCTCGAACACATCGATGCCCGCGCCCGCGATCGCGCCGCGCTCCAGCGCATCGACGAGCGCCGCGGTATCCACCACGCTGCCGCGCGACACGTTCACCAGATAGCCCTTCGGACCGAGCGCCGCGAGCACACCGGCATCGATCAGATGATGCGTCGCCGCGCCGCCCGGCGTCGCGACGACCAGCGCGTCGCTCCATTCGGCCAGCGCCAGCACGCTGTCGAAATAGCGGCTCGTCGTGTCCGGCTTCGGCTTGCGGTTGTGATAACCCGTTTCCATGTCGAAGCCGGCCGCGCGCCGCGCAACCTTCCGCCCGATATGCCCGAGCCCGACCACGCCCAGCCGCTTGCCCGCGATCTGCGGCTGCTCCTTGAGTCCGTCACGCCACACGCCTTCACGCGCGACGCGATCCAGGCGGGGAATTTCGCGCACGGCCGCCAGCAGCAGCGCGAACGCGTGATCCGCCACGCAGTCCGCATTGGTGCCCGCGCCGTTCACGACGACGATGCCGCGTGGCTGCGCCGCATCCACGGCGATGTGCTCGTAGCCCGCGCCCAGCGCGCTGATGAATTCCAGCGACGGCATCTTCGCGATCTCGTCGCCGGTCAGGCCCGTGCTGCCGTTCGTCAGCACGATCTGCACGCCGGCGCCATGTCGTTCGACGGCTTCAGTGCGCTCGTTGCGAGTCGGTGCGTACAGGATTTCGAAGCGCTCGGAAAGCGATGCGTCGATCGTCGCGCGGCTGTCGTCGGTCAGCGGAATCAGGATGAGCAGATAGGGCTTCATGGCCAGTGGAAGGTCGGTCGAAAGTCAGTCGCGGCGGATCAAATGACGGGAATTGAAGATCCGGGCCAGTGTAACAAGGGCGTTCGCGCGCTGCTTCGACGCGGGCACGTCCGCCGCCGCGTCGGGGGTGTATCGTCGGCAGATCGAAAGCGGCGGTAAGAAAGGACGGCCCGCACTTATACTTTGAGCGCGGGTCGATCCTCAAGTACCGGCCGCCCCGCGCCGTCATCACGGTCAAGCGGTAGAGTCACGCGCCAGTTCTGGCGCTTGCCGCGACCCATTAAAATAACTGACCGCCTCACACAGGACCCGTCATGCCCGATCCGCTCACCGCGCCCGACGAACCGCGCAACACCGCGACCACCGCCCGCGACGACTCCGAGATGTTCGATCTCGCGCCGGTCTCGCTCTGGCTCGAGGACTTCAGCGGCGTGCAGGACCTGTTCGACGGCTGGCGCGCCGACGGCGTCACCGATCTGCGTGCGCACTTCGCGGCCGACCCTTCGCGCGTCGCGCAATGCTCGTCGAGAATCCGCGTGATCAAGGTCAACCGCTGGACGCTGCATCTGTTCGAAGCGGCGAGCCTCGATGCGCTGACGAGCAACCTCGCGAGCGTGTTCCGCGACGACATGCTGAAGACGCACATTGAAGAGCTGTGCCAGCTGTGGGAAGGCCGCTCGCGTTTCGTCAGCCGCACGGTCAACTACACGCTCGGCGGGCGGCGGCTCGACGTGCTGCTGCGCGGCAACGTGCTGCCGGGACATGAGGCGCGGCTCGATCGCGTGCTGGTGTCGGTGGAAGACGTGACCGAACTGGAAGGCGCGCATCGTCGAGTCACGATGGCCGAGGAATACTCGCGCGGCCTTTTCGAGCATTCGCCGGTGTCGCTGTGGGTGGAAGATTTCAGCTCGGTCAAACAGCTGATCGACGAGGCGCGCTCGCAGGGCATCAGCGATTTCCGCACCTTCACCGACGTGCATCCGGAATTCGTCGAGCGCTGCATGCAGGAAATTCACGTGCTCGATGTGAACCGGCATACGCTCGACATGTTCGCGGCGCCGGACAAAGCGACGCTGCTTTCCCGCCTCGCGGACGTGTTCCGCGACGACATGCGGCCGCATTTCCGCGAGCAGCTGATCGACCTGTGGGACGGCAAGCTGTTCCAGCAGCGCGAGGTGCTCAACTATTCGCTCGAAGGCACCGAACTGCACGTGCATCTGCAGTTCGCGGTGTTTCCCGGTCACGAGCGCAAGTGGGATCTCGTGCTGGTGTCGCTCACCGACATCACCGCGCGCAAGAAGGCGGAAGCGTATCTGGAGTTCCTCGGCAAGCACGATGTGCTGACGAAGCTGCGCAACCGATCGTTCTTCGTCGACGAGCTGAACCGGCTCGAACGCAAAGGTCCGTTCCCGGTCACGGTGGTGATCGCGGACCTCAACGGTCTCAAGAAGGTCAACGACCAGCTCGGCCACGCGGCCGGCGACGCGCTGCTGCGGCGCGCGGGCGAGGTGCTGTCGAAGGCGGTCGAGGCGCCGGTGCAGGCTGCGCGCATCGGCGGCGACGAGTTCGCGGTGCTGATGCCGGGCGCCGACGAGCGCAGCGGCGCGGCGATGATCGACACGATCCGGCAGCTCGTCGAACTCAACAACCAGTTCTATCCGGGCTCGACGTTGAGCTTCTCGATGGGCGTGGCGATCTGTCAGCGCGGCGAGCGCATCGAGGCCGCGGTGCGGCGTGCCGACCTGCTGATGTACGAGGAAAAACGCGCGTACTACGCGGATCCGCAGCACACGCAAGGCGCGGCAGACCTATGATGCTGTCGCACGTGTACGTCGGCGTGGGCGATTTCGATCGCGCACTGGCGTGATGCTGTGAGCGCTTGCGTTAGCGTCTCGGTTAGCGGCAGCTACGCTGCCGTCACATAGCGCGGCGCCGGCGGTTGGGCCCGCGGCGGCGCGGTTTCGATGGTTGCGCGCACGCGGCGCAGTTCGTCGAGCGGACTCAGCCCGAAAAGCCGCTTGAACTCGCGGCTGAACTGCGACGCGCTTTCATAGCCGACCCGCGCGGCAGCCGCCCCCGCGCTCACGCCGTCCTGCACCATCAACAGACGCGCGTGATGCAGCCGCGTGGTCTTCACGTACTGCATCGGCGACGTCGACGTCACCGTCTTGAACTGCGCATGGAACACTGCGAGGCTCATGCCGGCCTCGCGCGCCAGCGTATCGACGTCGAGATCGCCGCGATAATCGCTGTGGATACGGCGCAGCGCTTTCGCGATGCGGCCGAAGTGATGCTGGTGCATCAACGCCGCGCGGATCGCATCGCCCTGCACGCCGGTCAGCACGCGGTAGCAGATCTCGCGCACGATCGACGGCCCGAGAATGCGCGCGTCATCCGGCACCGAGAGCGCTTCGAGCAGACGCAGCACCGCGTCCGACAACGGCTTGTCGAGCGGCGTCGAATAGATGCCGCGCGGCTCGTTGCTCGCGGCGCCGTGCGTGTCGTTCAGCTGCATCAGCAGTTCCGCGATCAGCGTCATGTCTGTGCGGATCGAGATGCCGAGGAACGGTTCTTCCTCGCTCGCTTCGGTCTCGCATTCGAACGGCAGCGGCACCGACAGCACCAGATACTGCTGCGCGTCGTACAGCCACGCCTGATCGCCGAGATAGCCGCGCTTGCGGCCCTGGCACACGATCACGATGCACGGCTCGTACATCACCGGGCGGCGCGGCATGGCGTGATTCGCGCGCAGGAACTGCACGCCCTCCAGCGGCGACGCGCGCATGCCCTCGCCCGGCGCGAGCGTGGCCAGCAATTCCACCATGCGCGCCTGCGCGACGGCGGCGAAGTTTTGCTGATGTGTCATTTTGATGATGGCTCTGTCGAGAGAAAGAGAATCAGGCTTGAAATCTAGCACCAAATAGCGCGCCTTAGCAGCCGCCAGGAGAATCAGGCAAATCTTCGAGACGTTCAGGTATTCCCTGGGCGGCGCCCGATTCGTACGATGGGAACCCTGCCGGAGCACCATTCCGGCGCCGACCGTCACACCAGGTCGCGCTTTCCTTCTCGTGGACCGGCCCTGCTGCAACGTCGCTTCGGCGGCCGCTTCGGGGCGATCCCTTCCTCAATCCTTTGCCGGAGGCCTCATGACCACAACCCACGCTTACGCAGCGCAGAACGCAAAATCCGCGCTTGCCCCGTTTGAAATCCAGCGTCGCGCGTTGCGTGAGTTCGACGTGCAGATGGACGTGCTGTTCTGCGGCGTCTGCCACTCGGACCTGCATCAGGCGCGCGACGAATGGCGTAACACGATCTACCCGGTGGTGCCGGGCCATGAAATCGTAGGACGTGTCACCGCCGTTGGCAGCGGCGTGACGCGCCACAAGGTGGGTGATCTCGTCGGCGTGGGCTGTCTCGTCGACTCGTGCCGCACCTGCGCGAGCTGCCAGGAAGGTCTCGAACAGTACTGCGAGAACGGCTTCGTCGCGACCTACAACGGCACCGACCGCGTGAGCGGCGAGCCGACTTTCGGCGGCTACTCGACGCAGCTCATCTCTGACGAAGCGTTCGTGCTCAGCGTGCCCGGCAACCTCGACCCGGCCGGCGTCGCGCCGCTCCTGTGCGCCGGCATCACGACGTACTCGCCGCTGCGCACGTGGGGTGCGGGCCCGGGCAAGAAGGTCGGCATCGTCGGACTGGGCGGGCTGGGTCACATGGGCGTGAAGCTGGCTCATGCGATGGGCGCGCACGTGGTGCTGTTCACGACGTCGGCGTCGAAGATCGAAGACGCGAAGCGGCTCGGTGCGCACGAAGTGGTGATCTCGAAGAACGAAGACGAGATGGCTGCGCACGCGAACAGCTTCGATCTGATCGTCAACACCGTGGCCGCGCAGCACGATCTGAACCCGTTCATCAACCTGCTGCGGCGCGACGGGACGATGGCGCTGGTGGGCGCGCCCGAGCACGATCACCCGTCGCCGCAGGTGTTCAACCTGATTTTGAAGCGCCGCCGTCTTGCCGGTTCGCTGATCGGCGGTATTGCCGAGACGCAGGAAATGCTCGATTTCTGCGGCCAGCATGGCATCACGTCGGATATCGAAATCATTCCGATGCAGCAGATCAACACCGCGTACGAACGGATGCTGAAGAGCGACGTGAAGTATCGCTTTGTGATCGATCTCGATTCGCTGCGCAAGTAACGCCAGCTTCAACGCGTTCGGCGCACGGATCGCCGCCGCGGGTTTCCCGGTACCGATCGTGAAGATCGCGCCGGCAGCCGGTTCCACCGGCGCCGGCAACCGGTGACACCTCGCGGCGGACGGTCACAGGCAGCTCGAAGCACCCCCGACACACCTACGACGCGGCAGGCTGCACGGATGGATTCCGTGCGGCCTGCCTGTCCTTTTTGCGCGCCTTTTTTGCGCCGCGGACAGCTTCACCGATTTTCCAGTCCGCAAGCGGTATGCAGGTTTCGTGTTTTCTCCGCGAAGGTCCATCAATAGGAGAGTTACGTGATCGACCGAATTCAGGCCATGCGAGTGTTCATCCGCATTGTCGATACCAACAGCTTTACCCGCGCCGCGCAATCGCTCGACCTGCCGCGCGCCACTGCAACGACCATCGTCCAGAACCTCGAAGCGATGCTCGGCACGCCGCTGCTCGTCCGTACGACGCGGCGCCTGAGCCTCACCCCGGAAGGCGCTGCCTACTACGAGCGCTGCTCGCAGATCCTCGCCGACATCGACGAGATGGAAGCGAGCCTGCGCGAAGCCGGCGACCAGTTGTCGGGCCGCCTGCGCGTGGAAATGCCCGGCGCCGTGGCGACTTCGATCGTGCTGCCCGCGCTCGACGACTTCCACGTGCGTTACCCGAATGTCGATCTTGCGATCGGCATCAGTCATCGCAACGTCGACCTGGTTGGCGAAGGCGTGGATTGCAGCATCCGGCTCGGCGCACTGCCCGATTCAAATCTGGTTGCGCGCCGGCTCGGCACGCTCGAACACGTGACCTGTGCGAGCCGCGAGTACATCGAGCGGCACGGCATGCCAACGACGCTCGACGATCTCGCGCAGCACGTGGCCGTGAACTGCATGTCGCCTTCGAACGGCCGCGCGGTGGACTTCGACTTCGAAGTGAACGGCGTGGCGACGAACGTGAAGGTGCCCGGCTTCGTCAGAGTCAGCGACGAGCAGGCGTACCTCACCTGCGGCTTGCGCGGACACGGCTTGATCCAGCCTGCGCGGATCGCGGCGCAACCGTATCTGGAATCGGGTGCGCTGTGCGAAGTGCTGCCGCAATGGAAGCCGGTGCCCATGCAGGTTTCGGTGGCGTTCGTGAAGAATCGCCTCGTGTCGCCGCGCGTCCGCGCGTTCGTCGACTGGCTCGCTGAACTGTTCGACCAGCGCGGCCAGGTGGACGAGGATATGTCGCGCGTGCGGCAGATTCTGCGCGGTCTGCACGAGGCATAAACGCCGTGCGTTGCGAGGCGGGCGCCCGTTGTTCCAGCTTCATTGCGGGCGCCCCTCGTCGATCCATGCCTGCGTGACGTTCATCGGCAACCGGTAGCGGGCGCAGTTGAACATTTCCAGCTGCGTCAGCTCCTTCACCAGCAGTGCGCGAAAGCCCGGCGCCGTTTCGTCGTTCAGACCGAGTTCCGTTACCGCCTCCTCCAGTGGCCTGCGATCCCGCACGACGAGGCCGATCGCCGCATTCAGCGCCTCGCGGTAGCGCAGACGCAGCGGATCCGGCGCCCCCATCGACTCCAGTGCGACCGCATATTTCTTCACCGAGCGACGGTAGGTCCAGTCGAACAGGCTGACCGCCAGCGACACGTCGCGAAACTCGTAGACCCCGATCATGGCCAGCGCATAGTCATGCTGGTCTACGTCGAGAAACGCGAGCGGCGCGCAGTTGTACAGCATCAGCGGGATATTCGCGGCGAGCCGGCTGGTGCGCTTGTTGCCGTCTTCGAACGGCTGCAGGTACGCGATGTTGAGCCACACGAAAAACGCCGCTTCGATCGGGTTCTTCACGCGACACGCCTTCGCGACGATGAGGTCGAGTATTTCCTGCAGGATGGACGGTACCTGCATCGGCACGTAAGTCGTATCCGTGATGTTCACGACCGTCTGACGGATGGTGCCCAGCGCGTCCGTATCCCGCAGCAGGTCCTGCATCAGCACCGCGTGCAGATTGCGGACGAGCGCCGTGGAGAGCCCATGCGTGGGCACCGTATCGACGAGAAACTCGATCGCGCTCTTGTGATTGAGCAGCATGATCGCGTCGGTGTCGCCGTTCGTGATGCCGCTTTTGAACAGCTCTTCCGTGGCGAGCAGCGTGTAGCGATTGCCCTCGAGCCGCGACGACGCCCACGACAGATCGATCAGCAGTTGCTCCAGCACCTTGCGCGCATACGTGCCAGCGGGCTGCTGGCCCTGCATGCGGCCCATCTGCGCGAGTTCGACCGCGAGCTCCTGCGGCAGCAGCCAGGTCTCATTCGGCACGTAACGATCGACGAATGCGCGGTGATACGTAACCGGTTCGCGCATGCCGAGCGGCATTGCAAGACGCTGCCGCAACGCGTGGTTCGCGGACGGCCAGACCGCGGACTCGCCGGTGTTGTACGTGACGTCATCGTCGGTGTCTTCGGCGATGACTCCGCCAACGCGTGGCGCGCCGGCTCGGGGCGACGCCTGCGCGGGTTCGATGTCCGACGCGCCGCCGGACAGCCCGCCCGACAGCCGGTAGCGAGTTGCTCGTGCCTTCCCTTCGCGAATGAGCGTGCCGTCCTCGCACAGGCGTTCCAGCATGCGCTTCACCGTCGCACGGCTCAGGCCGGTGGTGTCTGCGAGGTCGGACGAGCCGAATGCGCCGTCGTGCTGGTACGCAAGCAGGCGGATGGCGCGCATCAAGGCTTCAGTGGTGAACCGGTTTGGCATGGATGGATCGGTTGGCAGGTTCGTGAGCCGATTCTGCCGCGATACGCTGCCGTTATTGGCTCACATCACCAGCAATCGGCTCACGTCGCGGCTCATAAATTGGCTCTATTTGAACCAATACTACCTGATTCGGTGCGAATTGCCACTGAATCGAGCCGATATCGGCCACATTGAGCCGATTCGCCGGCTCGATTGAGCCAATTCCGCACAAAACGGAGCCGATTCCAGTATCCGTTCGCTCCCTGCGCGGTCAACCGATCCCGTATGATCCAGCTTCATCGAACCCGGAGCCGCCCATGCCATCAGCCGCCATCAGTCCGATCGCCGCAACCGTCTATCGCGGCGACGCGATCGAAAACTCGCACGTCGCTCACGTTGCCGTCGTGGATGCACATGGAAAGCTGCTGTACGGCTTCGGCTCGCCATCGCGCATCACGCTCGCGCGTTCCGCCGCGAAGCCGGCTCAGGCACTGGCCGTGGTCGAGACGGGCGCGCTCGAGCGCTTCGGCTTCGACGACGCCGATCTCGCGCTGATGTGTGCGTCGCACAGCAGCGAGCCGCGTCATGTGGAACGGGCGCTGGCCATGCTGGCGAAGGCGGACGCGCAGGAGACCGACCTGCGTTGCGGCGGCCACCCGGCCATTTCGGACGCGGTGTGGAAAGACTGGATCAAGCGCGACTTCACGCCCACCGCCGCGTGCAGCAACTGCTCCGGCAAGCACGCGGGCATGGTCGCCGGCGCGCAGGCGCTGGGCGCCGCGGTTCGCGACTACCATCTGCCGGAGCATCCGCTGCAGAAGCATGTGAAACACGTCGTCGCGGCAGTCTGCGATCTGCCTGACGACGGCGTGCAATGGTCGATCGACGGCTGCAATCTGCCCACGCCGGCCTTCCCGCTCGATCGTCTCGCGCGCCTGTTCGCGAAGATCGCCGATGCTGGCGACCGTACCGATCCTGCACACCTGGCCGCTTCAAGTGACGTCACGCCGCGTGTCGCGGCGCTCGGCCGTATATATCGTGCGATGACCACCTACCCCGAACTCGTCGCAGGCGAAGGCCGCTTCTGCACGGCATTGATGCGCGCATTCGAAGGCACGGTCGTCGGCAAGGTCGGTGCGGACGCGAGCTACGCGATCGGCGTGCGCGCATCGGCGCGAACCGCCGAACTGGGCGCGGAAGGTGCGCTCGGCATCGCGGTCAAAGTGGAAGACGGCAATGCGACGATCCTTTATGGGATCGTCGCGGCGCTGCTCGAACAACTTGGCATCGGCACGCAGGAACAACGCGCGAAACTCGGCGCGTTCCGCGAGCCGCCTATGCGCAACACGATGGGCGTACAGACCGGGCGGCTCGACATCACGGTGCCGTTGACGGGTCTGCGCTGAGGCCCGCCGCTCAAGATTCGACGATATTCATGGCGGGCCACCGGCGCGCGAGGGCGATCGCTCCCTACCCAACCGCCGTCGCTATTTTGATCGCTTGACTCCGTCCCACATTCGGGAAAATATCTCGAATATGGGAATCCAGACCGACTCAGCAGAAGAAACCTCGATCGACCGCCTGATCGCGCAGCGGCTTCGTGAACTGCGCACCGAGCGCGGCTGGTCGCTCGGCGAACTCGCGTCACGCAGCGGCGTGAGCCGCGCGACGCTATCGCGTCTCGAGAACGCGGAAGTCAGCGGCACAGCCAGCATGCTCGGCAAGCTGTGCTCCGCATACGGACTGCCGATGTCGCGGTTGATGCGCATGGTGGAAAGCGACTTCGCGCCGGTGGTGCGTCGCGATGCACAGCCTGTGTGGATCGATCCGGGCAACGGTTTTCATCGGCGCTCCGTGTCGCCGCCCGCGCAGACACTCGCGGGTGAGACGCTCGAATGCTCGCTGCCCGCCGGCACGCAGATCACCTATGACGCCACGCCGCGCCCGGGACTCGAACATCACCTCGTGCTGATCGAAGGCCGGCTAGCCGTGACGGTCGACGGACAGACGCACGAACTGCGCCCCGGTGATTGCCTGCGCTACCAGTTGTTCGGCGCCAGCGCGTTCGTCACGCCGCCACGGCTAGCCGCGCGCTATCTGCTGTTCGTCGTCTAGAGGGAAACAAGCGATGGAAGCCAATCGACCGGTCACGTACACAACGCAGGACGCCGACGAGATGGAACGCCGGCTGCCGGAATTCGCCGCGCTGCTGCACGCGTGCGTGAACGCTCACGCGAGCATCGGGTTCGTGCTGCCATTCGCGGTCCGCCACGCAGCCGAATTCTGGACGATGCAGGTGTTGCCCGCGGTTCGACGTGGCACGCGCGCGGTGCTGGTCGCACAGTGCGGTGAGCAGATCATCGGCTCCGTGCAACTCGACTGGGACACACCAGCCAACCAGCCGCATCGCGCAGAAGTGCGCAAGTTGCTCGTCGACCCGGCGATGCGCCGGCGAGGCATTGCACGCTCGCTGATGCTGGAGATCGAACGGTTTGCGCTCATTCACGAGCGTACGTTGCTCACCCTCGATACCCGTACCGGAGACCACGCGGAACCGCTCTACACATCGCTGGGTTATACGACCGTCGGGGTGATTCCCGGCTATTGCGTCGACCCCGCTCTCACTAGACTCGACGCAACCACCTTGATGTACAAGACGCTGACGCGCCTCACCGAGCCGGCCTGACTCGCAAGCCAACCCGCGCGCCAATCAACACCTTTACCTCACTCCACAAACGCCTCCACCAGCGTCCGCCCACCCAGCAGCATCGCATCGGCGACATGCTGCAGCGGGCTCACGTCCACGTCGCTCGCACCGCGCGTGATCAGGTCGTGGAAATGCGCATAGAGGCCCGGATACTCGCGCTCCGGCCCGACGTCGAGCGTGGCGCCCGCGATCGTCAGCACCTTGCCGCCCTGGGCGAGATGCACGGTACCGCGATCGGTTTCGACCTCGATCTCCCACTGCTCGACGGGACCGTGACGCCAGTCGAATTCGGCGCGGACCGGCGCGCCTTTCGCGTCCTGGAACACGAGGTTCGCGGCGATCGGATTCTGCAGGTTCGACGGCACCAGCAATTCGGCCGACGTCAGGAAAAATGCCTGCGGCAAGATGCGCGTGACGATCGACAACGCGTTGATGCCCGGATCGAACACACCGAGACCGCCCGGTTCCCAGATCCAGTGCTGGCCCGGATGCCAGCGTCGCACGTCCTCTTTCCATCGCACCTGAACCGACGTCACCGTCTTGTCCGAGAGCCACACGCGCGCCGGTTCGACACCCGGCGCATGACGCGAGTGCCACGACGCGAACAGCGTGACACCCTGCTCGCGTGCGAGCGCGGACAGCAGCGAGATTTCGGTCACGCTTGCGCCCGGCGGCTTTTCAAGCATCACATGTTTGCCGGCCTTCAGCGCGGCTTGCGCCTGCGCAAAACGCACCTGCGGCGGCGCGCACAAGGACACGGCGTCGAGTTCGGGTTCGCTGGCGAGCAGTTCTTCGATGGTGCGGTAGTTGCGGCAACCGTCGACCTGCGCGTTGCGGCTCGCGCAGGCGACCAGCGTATAGCCGTTGTTGCCGGCGATGGCGGGCAGGTGCTGGTCGCGCGCGATCTTGCCGACGCCGGCGATCGCGACCTTGATGTTTCTCGTCATAGCTGAGCGGATGATCTGGTGGGATGCGATGAACCGCGCGACGCGGACGTTCGCGCGAGAACACAAGCGTACCGCACGCAGGCAGTCAACGCGAATTCGCAAGGGGCGTCGTACATAGTGGGCGGGGTGGGACGCTCGTGATCCTTCATTCTCCTCCATTCACACCGCTCAACCAGCGCTAAACCCCGAGCATTCGACGCGCGCGTTCCCATATGATTACCCACCGCCAATCAACCGGTAAAACACGTCATTTATGCGATCCGTCAATTCAAAATTACTCAATTCCATTAAATAAACAGGCATGAATCCGAATTCACCTCGAATAACCACGAATTCCCGTAGCGATTCCGATAAAAACAGAATCAGCGTTTAACTTCCGTCATTTGGACAGCTTGATGCATTGCAAATCGCTTTTCGCATTCTGTGCGGAAGCTCACTTAGTTACATTTTCTCCGAGACGCCCATCCACAAAGGCCACACCAATTCCGACACAGCAGATTCACACAAACACCCCAAAAACCATTCCATTAAATCAGATTTAATCTGCTACACTTCGCATCCACGACATCCATTAATAAGACCATTGACAGCGTTCAACGCTCGTCGACAGGAGACGGGGATGTTTGTGCACGGGAGGTGCATATGCGGCATTCCAGTTATTGCCCAATCGGCATCGCGGACATTTCGCCCGTTTCCTTTTCCATTTTCCCCGTTTCGTCGTTGAAGCCCCGGCCGCTGTCGGTGCTCGTCGCGCTCGCGTTCACGGCCAGCCTGCCCGCGCTCGCCGCCCCGCCGCTGCCGCAGAACGGCCAGTTCGTCGACGGCACCGGCAGCATCGCGCGCAACGGCGCGAACCTCGATATCACGCAGTCCAGCAACCGCTGCATCATCGACTGGACCGGCTTCTCGATCGGCCCCGGCCGCACCGTGTCGTTCAGCAACGGCTCGGGCTCGACGCTCAACCGCGTCACCGGCAGCGCGATGTCGCAGCTGAACGGCCACCTGAACGCCACCGGCAGCGTGTATCTGATCAACCCGAACGGCGTGCTCGTCGGTCCGAGCGGTGTGATCAGCACCGGCGGGCGTTTCGTCGCGTCCACGCTCGATGCCGACAACACCACGTTCATGCAGGGCGGTCCGCTCGTCCTGAGCGGCGCGTCGAACGGCGTGGTGGTCAACCTCGGCCACATCAGTTCGAGCGGCGGCGACGTGTTTCTCGTCGCGAACAAATCCGTCGCGAACGTCGGCACCATCGATGCACCGACCGGCACCGCCGAACTCGCCACCGGCAGCCAGGTGCTGCTCTCCGATTCGTCGAGCGGCCAGCAGGTGTTCGTGCTGGCGGGCAACGGCGGCCAGACGCTGAACGCGGGCACCATTCGCGCCGCGCAGATCGATCTGCAGGCCACCGACGGCAACGTGTACGCGCTCGCCGGCAACCACAGCGTGCTGCGCGCCACTGGCACTGCAACACGCGATGGTCACGTATGGCTCGTCGCCGACGGCGGCACGGTCAACGCGCAAGGCGCGACGATCGATGCGCACAACGCCGACGGCAGCGGCGGCACCGTCGATACCCAAGGCGATACGCTGAACGTGCAGAACGCGACGGTCACCGCCGGTCAGTGGAATCTCACCGCGCCGACGTTCACGATCGATGCGCCGACTGCAGCGGCATTGACGAACAGCCTGTCAGCAGGAACGTCCGTAGCGGTGAACACGACCGGCGCCAACGGCTCAACCGGCGACATCGGCGTGCAGTCGAATCTCAGCTGGAACGGCGCATCATCGCTGGCGTTGAACGCGTACCACTCGATCACCGTTGCGCCGAACACGACGATCGCGAACACGGGCGCAGGCAACCTGACATTGCGCGCCGACGCGACTTCGCTCGACAACGCCGGCAGCGTCACGAACAACGGCACGCTCGACTGGTCCGGGAGCACTGGCATCGTGTCCGCGCTGTACGACATGAACGGCAGCTACACGCCGGGCACCATCAATACGAACTCCAGCTGGAGCGCCGCGCCGTTCAGCGGACTCGTCACGCAGGTCACCGCGTACCAGCTCGTCAACTCGATCGCCGATCTCAACGCGATCAACAACAACCTCGCAGGCAACTACGCGCTGGGCACCGATCTCGACGCGAGCGACACACCCAACGCGGTACCGGTGATCGGCGGACCGTCCAACCTCGCGTTCACGGGCCAGTTCGACGGCATGGGACACACGATCGCCAACCTGCTGATGAGCGCCAACGACACCACCAACCTGAGCGCCAACTCGGGCCTGTTCGCGTTGATCGGCACCGCCGGCGTCGTCCGCAACCTGACGCTCGCCAACGCGATTGCGTCGGCCGCGAACACCGGACCGGTCGGCGCGCTCGCTGGCGAGAACGACGGCACGATCACGCACGTGAACGCGAGCGGCACGGTGACGGGCGACTTCGGCATCGATGTCGGACACGGCGGCCTCGTCGGCAACAACACTGGCACCATCGAGCAGTCGTCGGCGGACGTCACGATGTATGGCCTCGGCCACGAAGGCGGCCTCGTCGGCGACAACAGCGGCCAGATCCTGCAGTCGTTCGCAAGCGGCACCATCAATGGCGGGACGCACGCCACCACCGGCGGGCTCGCCGCCTACAACACCGGCCTGATCGAGCAGTCGTACTCCGCGGGCACCATCAATGGCGGCGGCCCGTTCGCCGGCCTCGTCGCGTTCAACTACGGCTCGATCGTGCAGTCGTTCACGAGTTCGCCGCTCAACGTCAACCCGTACACGCCGAGCACGCCCGGCGGTATTGCCGACTCCAACACCGGCACGATCACGGACAGCTACTGGAACAGCAGCGTGTCCGCGGCAACCACGGGTGTCGTTCAAGGCAACCCGGTGCCGGCAATCGCCGCACTCACCACCGCGCAGATGAGCGATCCGGCCAGCTTCGGCGCGACGTGGGACTTCAGCCCGACGGGCGCGTGGGCCATGCCGGCCGGCGCGACCCATCCGGTGCTGCGATGGCAAACTGAGCCTTGAGCGCGCCGCGCGGCCCGCATGCCGAAGCGATAGCGCGCGTCGTGCCTGAACGGCGCGACGCGCGGGCAGCGCGTGCGCTCGCGCTGGCCGTGTCGCTCGTCTATGCATCGTCCGCGCATGCGCAGGCGTATCGCGACGTGCAGCCTACCCAACCGCCGGCCGCCGCACGCCCGAGCGCACCGCCCGTTCCTCCCGGCGCCGCGGACGGCTCGCAGCAGATCGCCGTTGCGACGTTGCGCGGCCTCGCTTTCGTCGCCGACGCAACGAGCGCGAAGCAGAACGCGGCAGCCTCCACCAGCGTCGCCGGCGGCGCGATCAGCGCGGCGCATCTGCCAGTGCTCGATGCATCGTTCCTCCAGCAGTTCGCGGCGGACCTCGGCAAGCCGCTGACCTTCGCGCGACTCGTCGAGATTCGCCGCGCGGTCGTGCAGCGCTACCGCACTGCAGGCGAACCGCTCGTCGACGTCTACACGCCGGAGCAGGACGTGACGAGCGGCGTCGTGACGATCGTGGTCGCGCGTTATCGCGTGGGCAAGGTCGAGGCGCGCGGCAACCGCTACTTCTCCGATGCGCTGCTGACGCGCGAAATGCCGCTCACGCCCGGCGCGACGATCCGAGAAGCGGACGTGTCGTCCGGCCTCGCGCTGCTGAACGCGAACCCGTATCGCAGCGTGAACGTGGTGTACGCGCCCGGCACCGCGACCGACGCCACCGACGTCGTGCTGCAGACCCAGGACCGACTGCCGCTGCGCGTGAGCGCCGGCTACGACAACGACGGCGTGGCCGCGCTCGGCCGCGACCGCTTCTTCGCCGGCATCGACTACGGCAACCTGTTCGGGCTCGACCAGCAGATCGACTACCAGGTCACCGCGAGCAACGACGCGCTGAGCGGCAATCCCGACATCGAAGGACGCCCCAACCGCCCGCGGCTCGTTGCGCAGGCGCTGAACTACAGCGCGCCGCTGCCGTGGCTCGATCGCGTCGAGCTGTTCGGCATGTTCGCGCAGAGCACGCCGCGCCTGCCGGACAGCTTCAACCAGAGCGGCATCTCGGCGCAGCTGAGCGCGCGCTACGACTGGCGGCTCCCGCCGCTCGGCACGTGGCAGCAGCAGCTGCAGTTCGGCTACGACTTCAAGCGCTCGAACAACGACCTCGAATTCGGCGGCCTGCAGGTGTTCAACTCGAACACGCATATCCATCAGTTCTCCGTAGCGTGGGATCTCAATCGCGCCGACACCTCGGGCACATCGAGCGCAAGCGCGACGTTCGTCTTCAGTCCGGGGCATCTCGACGGCGACAACAGCGACGCCGCATTCGAAGCGGCACGGCCGGGCGCGACGGCCCGCTACGTGTACGCGCAACTGTCGGCGCAACGGGACCTGCAGATCGGCGCGGGCTTCTCGGTGTGGGCGCACGGCATCGCGCAATGGACGCCCGACACGCTGCTGCCGAGCGAAGAGCTGGGCCTGGGCGGCGAAAGCAGCGTGCGCGGCTACGACCCGTACGTCGTGCTCGGCGACCGCGGCTGGAACGTGCAAAGCGAGCTGCGCGCGCCGCCCTTTCTGTTCGGTGCGAGCGGCGCGGCGCTGCAGCCGTTCGTGTTCGTCGACGCGGGCCATGTGTGGGACCGGATCGACGAGCCCGCGGAGCCGAACAACGGCTCGCTGATGAGCGTCGGCGGCGGCGTGCGCTTCCAGTTCGCGCGCTACGTGAATCTGCGTGCCACGTACGGCTGGCCGCTGCGTGCCGCCGTGCCGAATGGATCGAAGGCCCCGATGGGGCTCCTGTATCTGATCATCGGCAGCTGACGCCAGGATCACCCTCCCGAACCGCACGCCCGTGCGGCTTTCACGGCAATCGCATCGATGCTATCGGCATCGCGTAAACCCGGTTGCCAGCCGTTTTTTTCCGTGAAACACTGCCCTTCATCCACGGTATCGGACTGTAGTCCGGTATATCGGACAACCGAAATCAGGCAGGCGATCACCGTTATCCCGTTTCCGACGCATGACGACCGGCGGTCCGGCCCGACCGCCGTTGCGCACGCATCGGCTTTTCACCTCAGATCAGGATCGAAAGATGAAACCCGTCAAAGCAAGCGCGAAGTTCGCCTGTCTGCTCGCAGCGACCGCAGTACTGGCGCTCGCGGGCTGCACCAAGGTCAATCCGCCCGGGCAGGACACGGCGTCGACGTCCACGCTGCAGCAGGTCCTGCAACGCGGCACGCTGCGCGTCGGCGACTGCCTGACCTTCGCGCCGTTCGGCTTCTACAACAAGGACGGCCAGCCCGACGGCTATGACGTCGACCTCGCGAAGGAACTCGCGAAAGAGATGGGCGTGAAGCTCGAAGTGGTGAACACGACGAGCGCGAACCGGATCCCGAACCTGCAGACGGCGAAGGTCGACGTGGTGTTCTGCAACTTCACCCGCAACCTGGAGCGCGCGAAGGAAATCGCGTTCACCACGCCGTATGTGGTGGCAAGCGAGGCGCTGCTGGTCAAGAAGAGCAGCGGCATCCAGTCGGCGAAGGACATGGCGAACCGCACGATCGCCACCGTGAAGGGTTCGACGAACGGCGACGAAGTGCGCTCGATGGGCATCCCGGTGAAGATCCAGGAGTACGACAGCTCGGAAGCCGCGATTCTCGCGGTGAAGCAAGGCCAGGCCGACGCGATGATCGAGGACAACAACTTCCTCGCGTATCAGGCGAAGCTCGATCCGGATCTCGTCGTGACCAACGAAGCGCTCGTGCCGCTCGAGTACAACGCGTTCGGCGTGAAGGCCGGCGATCAGGTGTGGCTCAACTACCTGAACCTGTTCCTGTTCAACATCAACGCGTCGAAGCAGAACGCCGAGCTGTACAAGAAGTGGTTCGGCACCGATCCGCGATATCCGCTGAACCCGCAGTTCTAACCCGCGGGAACGACGGCAGACCTGGCGACAGGCAACACGGCACGCGAACCGAAGCACAGGAGCAATCGATGAGTTACCAATGGCTAACCTTGTGGGGCTACGTGCCCGACTTCCTCAGGGCGGCATGGCTCACGTTGCAGGTCACGCTGCTTGCGTTCGGTCTGTCGCTGATCCTCGGCCTCGTGACCGCGCTCGCGGGCGCATCGCGTGTGCGGGTGTTTCGCGCAGTCGCAAGCTGCTACATCGAGCTGATCCGCAATACGCCGGTGCTGCTGCAGATCTTTATCGTGTTCTTCGGTCTGCCGTCGCTCGGTCTGAACATGAGCGCGTACACGGCCGGCGTGATCGCGCTCGGCGTAAACGTCGGCGCGTATCTCGCCGAGGTGTTCCGCGCGGGCATCCAGTCGGTGCCGCGCGGACAGATCGAAGCGGCCGGCATTCTCGGCCTCGAACGCTCGCAGATCTTCGTCGAGGTCGTGTTGCCGCAGGCCGCGCGTGCCGTCTATCCGGCGATCGTCAACAACCTGATCCAGTTGCTGCTCGGCACGTCGCTGCTGTCGGCCATCGCGCTGCCCGAGCTGACCGGCACGGCAACGGTGATCAACTCGCGCACGCTGCTGTACGTGCAGACCTTCACCGTCGCGCTGATCGCGTATCTGGTGCTGAGCAATGTGCTGTCGTGGCTCGCCGGTCAGCTCGGCGCGCGCATCTTCCATCCGCCGCTCGTGATAAAGCCGCGCCGCCGCCTGCCGTTCGCGATGCCGCGCCAGCCGAAGCGCACGTGAGCACAATCCGCTTAACCGGAGACTTGCCATGTCGACCGAACTGCTGACGACGAGCCTGTCGATCCTGCTGCAGGGCCTGCTGATGACGCTGCTGCTATCGGTCGCCGCGATTGCCGGCGGCACGCTGATCGGCCTTTTCGCGGCGATCCTGCGCTCGTTCGGGCCGTGGGGCACGCCTACCATTGCCCGCCTCTACACGGAACTGTTCCGCGGCACGCCGGTGCTGATCACGCTGATGTTCATCTACTTCGGCGTGTCGTACTTCGGCTATGCGATCGATGTGTTCGCGGCCGGTGTCGTCGGTTTGAGCGTGTATCAGGGCGCGTATATCGCGGAGGTGTTCCGCAGCGGCATCGAAGCGGTACCGAAGGGCCAGTGGGAGGTCTCGCAGATTCTCGGCCTCTCGAAGACCCAGACGTTCTTTACCGTCGTGCTGCCGCAGACCGGCAAGATCGTGCTGCCGCCGCTCGTC
The DNA here is from genome assembly GCF_003443895.1 of Paraburkholderia phosphatilytica. Classification (GTDB taxonomy): domain Bacteria; phylum Pseudomonadota; class Gammaproteobacteria; order Burkholderiales; family Burkholderiaceae; genus Paraburkholderia; species Paraburkholderia phosphatilytica. The sequence continues at coordinate 116,280 of NZ_QQOA01000007.1, forward strand.
GGTCAGTATCTGTCGCTGATCAAGGACACGTCGATCGTCAGCATGATCGGCGCGTCCGAACTGATGCACGGCGGCCAGGCGATCGTCGACCGGGTCGGCCAGCCGGTCGAGATCTATGGTCTCGTCGCGGTGCTGTATTTCGTCGTGTGCTTCCCGCTGTCGCAGTGGGTGCGCCACCATGCCACCAGGAGTCTGCCGTCATGAGCACGAGCGTTACGTCGAAGCCTGCCATCAATCTCGCCGGCGTCAGCAAGTCGTTCGGCGCCACCCAGGTGCTGAAGGAAATCAATCTCGACGTGCGGCCGGGCGAAGTGCTCGTGCTGATCGGCGCATCGGGTTCGGGCAAGAGCACGGTGCTGCGCATCATGGCGGGGCTCGAAACCGCCGACTCCGGCGAAGTCTGGGTCAACGAAGTGCCGCTGCACGACCCGCGCCGCGCGAAAGAAATTCGCGGCCACGTCGGCATGGTGTTCCAGCAGTTCAACCTGTTCCCGCACAAGACCGCGCTCGGTAACGTGACGCTCGCGCTGATCAAGGCGCGCAGGATGAGCCCCGCCGATGCGCGCAAGCGTGCGATGGAAACGCTCGAACGCGTGGGTCTCGCGGATCGCGCGGAACATTATCCGAGCCAGCTGTCCGGCGGCCAGCAGCAGCGCGTCGCGATCGCGCGGGCGCTCGCGGTCGAGCCCGGCATCATGTTCTTCGACGAAGCGACGTCCGCTCTCGATCCCGAACTGGTCGGCGAAGTGACTGAGGTGATGCGCGGCCTCGCGCGCGACGGCATGACGATGGTGGTCGTCACGCACGAAATGGGTTTCGCGCGCAAGACCGCGGACCGCGTCGTGTTCATGGACAAGGGCGTGATCGCGGAGCAAGGCGAACCCGAGGCGATGTTCACGAATCCGCAGAACGAACGTACGCGGCAGTTCCTGCATCGCGTGCTGGATCACTGACGAGCCGCACACATGTCGACACAGGAAAACTCGAGAGCGCGCGGCGTGGACCGCGTGATCGGCATCCTTCGGCAACTGCACGTTGCGCGGCGGCCGCTGACCATGCGCGAGCTGATCGAAGCGACCGGCTCGCCCCGCTCCAGCATCTACGAACTCGTGACGATCCTGACCGAAGCAGGCTGGCTCGAAACGCGCACCGACGGCAGCGTGTTCTTCGGCCGCGAGATGCACTACTACGGCGCCGACTATGCGGTGCACAACGACCTGATCAGCCGCGCGCATCAGGCGATCCTCGCACTCGTGCGCAAGCACGACGAAACCGCGCAGCTCTGCATGCTGGAAGGCAACAAGTACACCGTCGTGCTGTCCGAGAACAGCTCGCGGCCATTCAACATCAGCTCGGACATCGGCGTGAAGGTGCCGATTCCGTGGACCGCGACCGGGCGCCTGCTGCTCGGCCATCTCAGCGCGGAGCAGATCCGCGCGCTGATTCCCGACGACGATTTTCTGCTCGACAACGGCAAGCGCGTCGTGTTCGACGACTTCCTGCGCGACGTGCAGCACGCAGCCGAACTGGGCTACTGCTGCACGGAAGGGCTATCGCATACGTTCCGGCTCTGCATGGCCGCGCCGATCTACGATCGCAACGGCCAAGCGGTCGCGGCGCTGTGCTTCATGACGAGCCGCGATACCGATCCCGACAAGCGCACGTTGATGCTCGACGATCTGATCGGTTCTTCGAAGGCGCTTTCGCAGAACTATCTGGCGCGGTAGGCGAAACGGAAGCGCGGCTGCTGTGTTCACGCCGCGATCTTCGGCAACTGCCAGCCGTACGTCACTGCCGCCATCCGCAGCGCGAAGCACGCCAGGGCGCCCAACACCGCCGCCAGTGCCGGCGGCCAGCCCAACCTGCGGCCAACAACCACCACCACCGCACCCACGAACGCGGCCGACGCATAGATATCCGCGACGAGCACCATCGGCACGCGCGCGAGCAGCATGTCGCGCACCACGCCTCCGCCGCAACCGGTGATCGTGCCCATCAGCGTTGCGATGAACGGATGGATGCGAAATTCGAGCGCCTTCTCCGCGCCCGCCACCGCGAAGAGGCCGAGACCGGCGGCGTCGAGCGTGGTCAGCGCGGGCGCTGAAAACGCCGCGACGCGCGTATGGAAGAGAAACGTGAGGAGCCCGGTAACGAATGCAAGCGCCGGATAGCGCCAGTCGCGTACCGCGCTGGGCGGTGCTGCGCCGATCAGCAGATCGCGGATCACGCCGCCGCCGAGCGCGACGACGAACGACAGCACGAGCACGCCGAGCAGATCGAGATCAGCATGCATCGCGGCGCTCGCGCCTTCGATCGCGAACACGACGGTGCCGGCCAGATCGGCGGCGAGCACGACCTGTTCGAGGCGCTTCATTCGAACGGATTGACGGGCTTTTTCACGGCGCTCGCGGTATCCGACGCATCGTCCGCGAGGTTGTATTCGCGCTGCACGGCTTGCAGCACGGTGTCGATGTCGCGCTCGAAACCAGCCGCATTGCCAAAGTGCTTCATCGTCCAGTTGCAGCCGGTCCTGTCCGGCTCCGATAACAACGACGGCCGCGGCACCGTGATCTTCACGCCGTCTTCGACGATCGACGGCATGCGGTTGAGGCGCCTCGCAACCTGTTCCTGAAGCCTCGATGCGTTGAGCGTTTTGCGGATCATGGTCGTCTCCTCGACAGACCGCACAGTCTAGCGCAAGCGGGGCGTCACGTAAGGTGAGGAGGCAACGTCATCTCCAGCGAGGCATCGCCGTGTGTTGTTGCCGCATGACGCGTTGCGCGTACACGCGCTTCGCCGACGATCCGCGCGAGCGTCGTTGGGCTCATGCACGCGGCCACGTCGCGCACATACGCGTGATGCCGCTCGTCGAGCGGCGCGTTCAGATGGCTTGCCTGCAGATAGCGGATCAACGCGATGCGCCGGTGTCCGAGCGCGATGCTTTGTTCGAGCAGCGCGAGTGCGGCGCCGCTGTCGCCGGCATCGTACGCGCGCTTCAGCAGCAGTGAGGTATGTTCACGCGACATCGCCGTCTCCGTTCGCTGTCGTGCGATGCATGTGCAACCAGCGCCCGATGCTCAGCGTAGCGGCGCCGGAACGTGCCGCGACCCACCATGCGTCGCGCGCCATGCATCGTAATCCGCACGCGTCCAGTCGAGCTCGATGCCGATGCGGCGCGTGCCTTCGCGGATCTTCGGCTTGTGCAGCGACAGCGTCAGCGCATCGAGCGCGGCGAATTCGCCGAACGACAGCACAGCGAGTTCCACCGCGAGCGTCTCCAGCATCCGCGTATGCGGCTTCGTCGCGAGGAACGACGTGACGAGTTCGCAGTAGCGCTCGTAGTCGATCATCGCGGCAATGCCGCTTTCCGACGGCTCGCCGCGATACACGAGGCTCGCGTCGAGCACCACAGGCTGCGGCGCGCGATGCTCGTAGTCGTGGATGCCGATGCGCGTACTGGCCACCAGCTCGTCGACGAACACCCGCCAGCCGCGGCCTTTCGCACGCGACGCGTCGGCCGTGTGCGCGGCGAGCGCCGCGGCGATCCCTTCGTCGACCGGAATCACAGCAGCAGCGGCGCGGCCGCGTCGAGCATGATCCGGCAGAAGTAGTCGGCGAAGCTGCGGCGCACGACGAGTTCGTACGCGTCGTCCGCGAGCGGGATCAGCACGATCGACGCCTTGAAGTAATGGCTCTGCGCACACTGTCCCGGCGCGAACACGCGCGGATGCAGATCGAGCGGACAGCCGCGCGACAGCACGTCGCGCGCGCGTTCGCCGCTGATTTCCAGCACCGTGTAGCCGCTGCCCACGTCCACTGCCGACGCGAACTGCCCCGCCAGCGCTTCGGCAAGCTTCGCTTCCAGCATCGCGGCCTGCGGCTGCTGCGAGCGCACCAGCCATTCGTCCGGACCGAGCCACAGCACGTCGTAGCCGTTGCCGCGCGCCACCGTATTCGCTTTCGCCGGCACGCGCGCGCCCGTCACCTTCTCCACCGCGTCGACGAACGCCTTGTCCGTCACGTCGCCGCGCACGTTCACGAGTTCGAGGAACGCGCGTTCGCCGAGATGAAACTTCTTCGACGACCCAACGTCCTGCGCCTTCACGAGATCCGCGACACCGACGAGCGGCGACTCCTGCCACACGCCGCCCGCGCCCTGGCGGGCGATCGCACCGGTCGAGTCCGGCGCGTTGTTTCTAGCTTCATTCCACATTTTGACGCGCTCCTTCGGTGTCGTAGAAAACCGGGCTCGAAATCTTCGCGGTGATGTTCCGGCCGTCCGCCAGCGGAATCGTCACGTTTTCGCCCATCTTGTCGAGGCCGCCCTTCACGACCGCCAGCGCGATCGAACGCTTCAGGATCGGGCTGTAGTAGCTCGACGTCACATGACCGAGCATCGGCGTGAGGTCGCCCGTCATGCCGGCCGGTACGTTGATGCCGTGCGGCACGATCTGCGCGCCTTCGGGCAGCACGTACTGCGCGTCGTCGGTGAGCAGGCCGACGAACTGCTTGCGCCCGGCCTTCGCCGTATCGGAACGCGACAGCGAGCGCTTGCCGAGACAGTCTTTCGACTTCGCGACGAGCCCGCCCATGCCGAGGTCGAACGGCGTGACCGAACCGTCGGTATCCTGACCGACGATGATGTAGCCCTTCTCCGCACGCAGCACGTGCATCGTTTCCGTGCCGTACGGCGTGATGTCGAACTCGGCGCCCGCGGCCATGATCGCTTCCCACACCGCGCGACCCATATTCGCGGGCACGTTCACTTCATACGCGAGTTCGCCCGAGAAGCTGATGCGCATGATGCGCGATGCGACACCGGCCACCGTGCCGTTGCGATAGCTCATGAACGGGAACGCGGCGTTCGCGAAGTCCACGTCCTTGCAGACCTTCTGCAGCACCTTGCGGCTGTTCGGCCCGACTACCGCGAACGTCGCCCAGTGGTCCGTGACCGACGCGAGACGCACCTTCATGTCGGGCCATTCGGTCTGCAGCCACCGTTCGAGCCAGTTCAGCACGCGCGCTGCGCCGCCCGTCGTCGTGGTCATCATGTAGTGCTGGTCGGCGAGGCGCACCGTCACGCCGTCGTCGAACACCATGCCGTTTTCGTCGAGCATCAGGCCATAGCGGCACTTGCCGACTTCGAGCTTGCTCCACGGGTTCGTGTAGACCCAGTTCAGGAGCTTTGCCGCGTCCGGCCCCTGGATGTCGATCTTGCCGAGCGTCGACGCGTCGAGAATGCCGACGCTCGTGCGCACCGCGAGGCATTCGCGCGCAACCGCCTTGTGCAGATCTTCGCCCGGCAGCGGGTAGTACCAGGGGCGCTTCCAGTTGCCCACGTCCTCGAACTCGACGCCGTTTTCGACGTGCCATTCGTGGATGCAGGTCTTGCGGATCGGGTCGAGCAGATCGCCCAGCTCGCGGCCGGCGAACGTGCCGAACGTGACCGGCGTGTAGTTCGGACGGAACGTCGTGGTGCCGGTCTCGGGAATCGTCTTGCCGAGCGCATCCGCGAGAATCGCCATGCCGTTGATGTTGCCGAGCTTGCCTTGATCCGTGCCGAAGCCCATCGCGGTGTAGCGCTTCACGTGCTCGACCGACTCGAAACCTTCGCGCGCGGCAAGCAGGATGTCCGCCGCCGACACGTCGTTCTGGAAGTCGACGAACTGCTTCGGTCCGCGCGGCGCGGCTTCGCGGCTACCGACGAGCCACAGCGCGGCCGCCTTGTCCGTCGCGACGTCGGCCACGTTCGGCACCTGCGGACGCGTGCCGCTGAAGCCCGTTGCCTTCGCGGCTTCGATGCCGGCATCGACCGCGAGACGCAGCGCGGCTGCGAGATTGAATTCGCCCGCCGCGGCGCCTATGCTCGTTTCGGCCTGCGCAGCTTTGCCCGGCACGAAGCACAGCTTCTCGTCGCTCCAGTGCGCCTTGCCGCCCGACTGCGCGAACAGGTGCAGCACCGGGCTGAAGCCGCCCGACATCGCGATCAGATCGCACGCAATGCTCTCCTGCTTCGCGCCGACCTTGCCATTCGCATACGCAGAAACGTCCACCGACGACACCTTCTGGCGCCCATGCGCGGCCGTCACGACGGCGTTGTTCAGCACCTTCACGCCATGGCGGCGCGCGGCGCCCGGCAGCGCGCCGTTGCCTTGCGGACGCGGATCGACGAGCGTCACCTTCGCGCCGGCCGCCTTCAGGTCGAGCGCGGCCTGATAGCCCGCATCGTTGGTCGTGAACACGACCGCGTCGCGGCCCGGCATCACGCCGAAGCGATGGATATACGTGCACACCGCCGACGCGAGCATCACGCCCGGCAGATCGTTGTTGCCGAACACGATCGGCCGCTCGTGCGCGCCGGTCGCGAGAATCACGCGTTTCGCGCGGATCTTCCACAGCACTTCGCGCGAGCCCTTGCGCATCGACACCGGCAGATGCTCGGTCATGCGCTGCGTGACCGTCACGAGGTTGTGGTCCTGATAGCCGAACGCGGTGCTGCGTTGCAGGATCTTCACATCCGGCATGCGCGTGAGCTCGCTCTCGATCTTCTCGACCCAGTGCGATGCCGCGCGACCATCGATCTCGCAGCGCGACGACAGCAGCGAGCCGCCGAGTTCACGCTGATCGTCGACGAGAATCACGCGCGCACCGGCCGAACCCGCCGCGTGCGCCGCCGCGAGACCCGTCGGGCCGCCGCCGACCACGAGCACGTCGCAGTGCGCGAAGCACTTGTCGTAACGGTCGGCATCGAGCACCTCGGGCGCCTTGCCGAGACCCGCCGCTTCGCGGATCTTCTCTTCATACTTCGGCCACCATTTGCGCGGCCACATGAAGGTCTTGTAGTAGAAGCCCGCGGGCAGGAAGCGCGCGAACTTCTGGTTGATCGCCATCTTGTCGTGCTCGAGATCGGGCTCGGCGTTCACGCTCGTCGCGACGAGTCCCTGATACAGCTCGATCTCGGTCGCGCGCGCATTCGGCACCGTGTACGCGCCGCGCTCCAGCTGCACGACTGCGTTCGGTTCCGCGACGTCGGCCGTCACGATGCCGCGCGGACGGTGGTACTTGAAGCTGCGCGCGACGAAGTGCACGCCGTTCGCGAGCAGCGCAGACGCGAGCGTGTCGCCCTGAAAACCCTGGTACACGCGGCCGTTGAACGTGAAGGTCAGCGGAATCGCGCGGTTGATGCGCCCACCGGCGCCGAGGCGGTCTTTCTGGCTCATTTCGTTTCGCCCTTGTTTGCAGCGTCACCGGCCGTCGCGCCATGGGCGGACGACGTCTTGAAGGTTTCGTAGCCGTGAATCTGGTACGTCACGGTGTCGCGCGTCGCCATGAACCAGCGGCGGCAGCCCTGCGTGTGCAGCCATTGCTCGCGGTGCACGCCGCGCGGGTTCTTGCGCATGAACACGTACTCGCCCCACTCCTTGTCCGACATGTTCTCGGGTTCGAGCGGGCGCGCGATGTCGGCTTCGCCACCGCAGGTGAATTCGGATTCGGCACGCGGTCCGCAGTAGGGGCATTCGATCAGCAGCATGGTGATATCTCCTCGGCTCACGCGTGCGGTTAGTGGGCGACCGCGGCAGCGCCGTGTTCGTCGATCAGATGGCCCGTGTAGAAACGGTCCAGCGAGAACGGCGCATTGATCGGGTGCGGCTCGTCCTTCGCGATCGTGTGCGCGAACACCCAGCCCGAACCCGGCGTCGCCTTGAAGCCGCCGGTACCCCAGCCGCAGTTGAAGTACAGGCCCTTCACGTCGGTCTTGCTGATGATCGGGCATGCGTCCGGCGACACGTCGACGATGCCGCCCCACTGGCGGTTCATCCGCACGCGCGAGAACACCGGGAACATCTCGACGATCGCTTCGAGCGTGCCTTCAATCACGTTGAAGCTGCCGCGCTGGCCGAAGCCCGTGTATTGATCGATGCCGGCGCCGATCACGAGGTCGCCCTTGTCGGACTGGCTGATGTACGCGTGCACCGCATTCGACATCACCACCGTATTGACGACCGGCTTGATCGGCTCGGACACGAGCGCCTGCAGCGGATGGCTTTCGAGCGGCAGCCGCACACCCGCCATGTCGGCGAGCGTCGTCGTGTTGCCGGCCGCCACCACCGCGACCTTCTTCGCCTTGATGAAACCCTTCACCGTATCGACGCCCGTCACGCGGCCGCCTTCGCGGCGAATGCCCGTGACCTGGCAGTTCTGGATGATGTCGACGCCGCGCTGGTCCGCGCCGCGCGCGAAGCCCCAGGCCACCGCGTCGTGCCGCGCGACGCCGCCGCGCCGCTGGATCGACGCGCCGAGCACCGGATAGCGCGCGTTGAGGTTGATGGTCGGCTCGATTTCCTTGATCTGCTCGGGCGTGAGGAACTCGGCGTCGACGCCGTTCAGCCGGTTCGCGTTCACGCGGCGCTGCGTGTCGCGCACGTCCTGCAGCGTGTGCGCGAGATTCATCACGCCGCGCTGGCTGAACATCACGTTGTAGTTCAGGTCCTGCGCGAGGCCTTCCCACAGCTTCATCGCCTTCTCGTACAGCGCGGCCGATTCGTCCCACAGATAGTTCGAGCGCACGATCGTCGTGTTGCGCGCGGTGTTGCCGCCGCCGATCCATCCTTTCTCGAGGATCGCGACGTTCGTGATGCCGTGCTCCTTCGCAAGGTAGTACGCGGTCGCGAGACCATGCCCGCCGCCGCCGACGATCACCACGTCGTACTCCTTCTTCGGCTCCGGACTTCTCCACTGCCGCTCCCAGTTCTCGTGATACGACAACCCGTTGCGGAACAGACTGAATATCGAATAGCGGCTCATCTCGCTGACCCTCTGTCGTTGCTCATGTGGTTCAAACAGTTCAAACGGATTTCCCCGTTAGCATTCGATGACGTTCACGGCCAGACCGCCGCGCGACGTCTCCTTGTATTTCGTTTTCATATCCGCGCCCGTTTCGCGCATCGTCTTGATCACGTTGTCGAGCGTCACGTAGTGCTGGCCATCGCCCTTCAACGCCATCCGCGATGCGTTGAGCGCCTTGATCGCGCCCATCGCGTTGCGTTCGATGCACGGAATCTGCACGAGCCCGCCCACCGGATCGCAGGTCATGCCGAGGTTGTGCTCCATGCCGATTTCCGCGGCGTTCTCGACCTGCGTCGGCGTGCCGCCCATCACTGCGGCGAGCGCCGCCGCGGCCATCGAGCACGCGACGCCGACCTCGCCCTGGCAGCCCACTTCGGCGCCGGAGATCGACGCGGTTTCCTTGTAGATGATGCCGATCGCGGCCGCGGTCAGCAGGAAGTCGACGATGCCCTTGTCGTTCGAGCCGGGCACGAATTTCACGTAGTAGTGCAGCACCGCGGGAATCACGCCGGCCGCGCCGTTGGTGGGCGCAGTGACGATCCGGCCGCCCGCCGCGTTTTCCTCGTTGACGGCCATCGCGTACAGATTGACCCAGTCGAGCATCGACAGCGGATCGCGCAGCGACTCTTCCGAACGCGTGCGCAGCTGCTGCGACAGCTCGGCCGCGCGGCGCTTCACGCGCATCGGGCCCGGCAGCTCGCCGCGCACCTTGCAGCCGCGTTCGACGCAGGCCGCCATCGTGCGCCAGATGTTCAGGAGGCCTTCGCGTACCTCGTCGGCCGAGCGCGACGCGCATTCGTTCGCAAGCGTCACTTCCGCGATCGACAGGCCGCTTTCGCGGCACACACGCAGCAGATCGTCGCCGGTGCGGAACGGATACGGCACTTCGCTGCCGCCGCGCGCGCCGTTCACGCGATCGCCTTCGCGGTTCACGACGAAGCCGCCGCCGACCGAGTAATACTCTTTCTCGACGAGCAGCTGGCCGTTCTCGTCGAACGCCTGGAAGCGCATGCCGTTCGGATGCACGACGCTGCCGGTGCCGCTCATCAGCCGGCGATAGAACGCCAGATGCTCCTTCTCTTCGAAGCGCACCGTATGCTTGCCGAGCAGCGCGAGCGTCTTCTCCTTGCGGATCGCGGCAAGCCGCGGCTCGATCAGGTCGGGGTCGATCGTGTCGGGCAGATTGCCTTCGAGGCCGAGCAGCACCGCCTTGTCGGTGCCGTGACCCTTGCCGGTCGCGCCGAGCGAGCCGAACAGTTCGATCTCGACGCGGCGCACGAAGGCGAGCAGGTTGGCGTCCTCGATATGCGACGCAAAGCGGCAAGCTGCGATCATCGGGCCGACCGTGTGCGAGCTCGACGGGCCGATACCGATCTTGAACAGATCGAAGACGCTGACGTTCATGGGCAGGCTCTGGTGAGTAGTGGGAGGAACGGGTGGCTGACCGGTGAGGCCGCGACCGTTTCTCGATGGCGCCAGTACACCAAAGCGTAAAATTGGCCGATAGAACAAAAACGGCATCGGCGTGGGATGCCGACGCCAACGTGCGGAAATGGGCAAAAGCCGTTCGTTTCCGCGATGGTTCGCGGCGCAAAAGCGCAAGCGGCGCGGCGGCCGATCGGCGACGCTAGGGCGTACGCTGGAACCGGTGTGCCTGCGGCGCGAAGGCCGCGTGGCGGCCGGATTGCACGGCCCGGCGCCGCTGGCCGTTTTCAGCAGACGGATTCAATGAAGCGGGACGTAACCGGGCAACTGGCCCCATCCACCATGACGATTGCCGTATCGAAGCCCACCGGCGGCATTGCCGCGCCGCTCGCCACCTCGCAAGGCGAATCGCGCGAGCGGATCCGCTTCGGCATCGTCCTGCTGCCCAACTTCACGCTGACGGCGTTCTCCGGCTTCGTCGACATGCTGCGGCTGTCCGCCGACGAAGGCGACTACAGCAAGCCGGTGCGCTGCTCGTGGAGCGTGATCGGCGACACGCTCGCGCCGGTGCGCGCGAGCTGCGGCATCCAGATCACGCCGTGGGAGACCTTCGCGGACGCCGAGCCGTTCGACTACGTCGTGGTGGTGGGCGGCCTGCTGCATTCGGGCCCGCAGGCGAGCGACGAGACGCTGCAGTTCATCCGCAACGCCGCGCGCGCACAGGCGACGCTCGTCGGCATCTGCACCGGCGTGTTCGCGCTGATGCGCGCGGGCGTGCTCGACGAGCACCGGATCTGCGTGAGCTGGTTTCACTACTGGGATTTCGTCGAACGCTTTCCGGCGGCGAACCCCGATGCGCTCGTCGCCGACCGGCTGTTCGTGATCGACCGGCGGCGCATCACCTGCTCCGGCGGGCGTGCTTCGATCGACGTCGCCGCAGCCATTCTGCTGCGCCACTTCGAGCACGCGACGGTGCAAAAGGCGCTGCGCATCCTGCTCGTCGGCGAGATGCAGAAGGGCAATGCGCCGCAGCCGCATCCGCCAGGGCTCGAACCGGCGACGCATCCGAAGGTGAAGCGCGCGATCCTGCTGATGGAGCAGCACGTGGGGCGTTCGCTGCCGCTCGAAGAGCTCGCGTACAAGCTCGACCTGTCGCCGCGTCAGCTCGAACGGCTCTTCAAGGCGGAGACGGGCAGGAGTCCGCAGGCGTTCGCGAAGCAGGTGCGATTGCGGACCGCTGCGTGGCTGCTGACGAGCTCCGACCGTACGGTTGCGGACATCGCGTCGAGCTGCGGTTTCTCGGATGCGTCGCATCTTGGCCGCGAGTTCCGCAAGCAGTTCGGCGTGCCGCCGGTGATGTTCCGCGAACAGCATGAAGGCGTGCCCGACGCGAACGCCGCCGAGATCGACGAGACGTTTCCGGGGCGGATGGACGTGTTTTAGGTTTTCGCTGTCGTCGCGGTTGCTGCTGTTGTCGCGGCGCGGGCGCGAACGCCCGCGCCCTGCTTCACACGCCTTTCGCCGCGACCCGGCACGCGGCCAGATCCCATGCCGCGCATCCCACCGTCTTGAACACCGCGGCCTCGTTCGCTGCTCGCGGCGCGGCGCTGCCGTCGACGAGCGCCGCGATGCCCGTCACGCGCGCCCAGTCCACGCCCGCCTGGATGTAGTCGCCGGCTTCGTGCTTCGCGCCGGCCTTGTCGTCGACATACAGCACGCTGCCCGCCACCGTCCGTGCGCCGATCTCGATCATCGCCGGCATGAACGCGCCGACGCCGATCACAAGGCGGTCCGCGCGCGGCGCTTCGTCGTAGACGGGCTGGCGGCTCGTGGTCAGCGCGATCACGACGTCGACTGAATCTGGCGTCGTCGTGTCGGGCAGAGGCACGAGCCTCGTATGTGTCGCTGCGTGCGATGCGCAGAATGCTTCGGCGCGCGACGGTGAACTGCCTCGCACGCGCACGGTCGCGTCGGGGTACAGCGCCGCGATCGCTTCGACGTGATTCGCGGCCTGCGTGCCGGTGCCGATCAGCAGGAAGTCGCGCGGCGTGGCGCGATGCAGCAGCGCGATGCCCAACATCGTCATCGCCGCGGTGCGACGGCCGGTGACCGTCGGGCCATCGAGCACGAACAGCGCCTCGCCGGTGTGCGCGTCGCAGGCGGTGACCTGGCCGTGGATGGTCGGCAGGTTGCGCTCGCGGTTGGTCGGGCACACGTTGACGAGCTTGTGGATCGCAAGGTCGCTCGCCGCGGCGGGCATCGACAGCAGCATGCCGCCTTCGTTCAGCGGCACGACGAGACGCTCGGGGCTCGCGATGCGGGCTTGCGCGTAGTCGGTCGCGGCGGTTTTCAGCGCATCGACGAGTGCGGGATAGGGGGTGAGGTGTGCGGTTTCGTGGGCGTCGAAGATCTGGGCGGTACGGGTCATGTGTCGTGGTTTCCTCGTGACGGGATGCGACGGGTTGCAGCCGGAACCTTAACGCACCAGAAACCCGTACGTCTGCGGATCGCGCTCGTCGATCAGCCAGTTCGCGAAACCGCAGATGTGCGCGTCGCCCTCGATCTCGGGGATCACCGCGTCGAAGCGGTCGAGCTTCGTCTCCGACAGCACGCGGCCGCGAAACACGGTGCCGATCACCGATTCGTTGACGAGCGTCTCGCCCATCTTCGGTTCGCCTTCAGCCACGCGCGCCGCTCGACGATGGTCTTGCCCGGCACCTTCGCCAGTCCGCTCGTGACGATGCGGAACGGCTCCCCGCCCGTGTGCACTTCCACCGTGCTGATCATGCGGTCAAGTTTCACGACGCCCTATCCCAAAATCAGATATAATGGTTTACCCTTAGGCACTAACCCTAGTCAGGTCAATACCATGTCCAGCCATCCGATTACTTCCCGTCCGTCCTCCAGCTTCTGGGCCTCGCTGCAAAGCCTCGCCCGCGATATGTGGCAGTCGTACCTGCGTCACAGCCAGTATCAGGTGATGCTCGCCGGCGGCCGCAACTACGGCGTGCTCAGCGAAGTCGTGCGCGAGCGCCGCGACAACGGCCGCTAAGCCCTCGCTTCACCCCGCTTCTCAGCCCGCAGTGCCGGCAGCGCCTTCAGTCTGCGCGGCACGCTCGTCCTGAGCGCGCGCTGTGGCGCAACGGCGCAGCACCATTCCGCGCCCGGCGTAGAAACGCTCCATCGTGTCGAACGGCAGCCGGGCGTCCGCCTGCCACGGCGGCACGCCCGACGGATTGTGGAACCACACGCCCTCGGCATCGCGCCCGTGCAGCAGGATCAGGTGCCCGCCGCGCTTCGTGTTCGGCCGCTCGGGGCGGCGAATCTCGGGGCTGACGGACACGATCGCGAACGTCTCGCGATCCAGTGATTCGGCGATCGCGGTCAGCGCGACGTCCGGCAGCACGTCGACAGTCACGCCGAACGCATCGCCTACCCAGTCCGCAAACGGCCGGTAGATCAGCCCATCCACGCCGCCGTCGTCGCGCAGTTTGTACACGCCGCGGCGCAGCGCGTCGTCGAGCATCGCGGCCTGCGACGGGTGCCCGATGCCCCAGAAGTCGAGCGCCGACTCGAGGCAGGTCAAGCCGCACAGCCGCTGGCTCCAGAACCGGTAGCGCGCCGCATCCGTAAAGCCGCTGCGCCGCCAGCCGGGATCGTCGCACGGGTCGGCGCCCTCCTCGGCAATGGCCCGAACCCATTCCGGACTTCCCCACTGCGTGTAGTACGGCACGCCGAATGGCGCGACGGATCGATCGTCATCGGTCGAATATCGCATGGCCCCTCGCCGCATCGACGCGGCGCTTGCTTAACAACGGTTGAAACAATTGCGTGTTTTAAATGCACGCACTGAAACAGATATCGGCTGAATCTCAAAGTACCGGAAATGCGCCGATTTCCTCGCTAGAATATCGGACTCGCATAGAGCGAACTGCGAATGCCGGCTCCCGCCGGCACAGCCCGCAGCGCGCCGATCTGAACCAACAGAAGCATCATCTGAACGGGGCATTCTCGCAGCATGGCCAACGAAGCACTCTCAGCCGATTCGCTCGCGGTCGCTGAACGCGTGCGTGACTTGATGAGCCGCCACGGTATCGGCAAACGTCAGCAGACGACCGAACTGTGCCGCATCCTCGACCTCAGCTTTTCGCAGGGACATCGCAAGCTGCGCGGCAACAGCCCGTGGACGCTCGCGCAGATCAAGAAGGTCGCCGAAGTCTACGACGAGCCCGCCGCGCAACTGTTCGACGCGCAGACGCTCGACGCCGGCATGGTCGGCGCGACCGCGCAGGAAGCGGTGTTTACGGTCGGCGCGATCGAGATGGCCTGCACGGCCTGGGTCGGTGCGCCGCTGGAGCCAGGCAGCCGGCCCGAGTTCGTCGCGTACTCGAAGCTCGGCCAGTGGCGCGTTGCGCGCTACGACGGCGCGCTCTATCAGAACGCGTTTGAAGTCCACAAGATCGAGATCTACCCGCGCCGCGCGGAGAACGACAAGCCGCTGATCGCGGTCGTCGACGACGACCGGGCGTCGGCGGACAACCTGCGCGAGTACCTGGAACGCAGCGGCTTCGCGGCGCTGGCCATCTACGGCCTGGCCGCGTTCGCCGAAACGCTGCAAAGCCAGGTATTCGACGGCGTGGTGATCGACTGGCTGTTCGGCAGTCAGACCGCCGCCGACGCGATCCGCGCGATCCGCAACTCGGAGAACCCGGAGGCCGCGATCTTCGTACTGACGGGCGAGCTGCTGACCGGCAAGGCCAGCGAGTCGGAAATCAGCGACGTGGTGCGAACGTATGACGTGGCGTGCTATGAGAAGCCGGCGCGCATGGCAATTCTCGTCGCGGATCTGTCGAAGCGGCTGAACCGGCCGTAACCCCGCGCTCAACCCGCACGCCGCGCGGATAGCGCGCGCCGCAGCGCGTCGCGCAGCACGTCGTAGTGCACCGGCTTCACCAGATAGTCGAAGAACGCCGCCGCGTCCTCGCCGTCCGGCGCCAGCGCGCTGACGGCGATCACCGGCACGCCGGGCGGTGTCGGCATCGAATCCGGATCGCGCGCGTGAAAGCGTTCGAGGAACGCAAAGCCGTCCACGCCGGGCATGTGCAGATCGAGCAGCAGCACGTCGAAGTGGCCGAAGTCCAGCGCTTCGAGCGCCTCGCCCGCGTTGCCGGCCGCCGTCACGTCCCACTCCATGTGCGCCAGCATCTCGCGCAGCGATTCGCGCACGAGCGGGTTATCGTCGATGACGAGCGCGTGCGGGCGGCGGCCATCCTCCCGACCCGGCATCGCGGCGCCGGACGGCACCTCGTCGACAGGAGCCGGCACCGCGACGGCCGGCAGCACCACCGTGAACGTGGTGCCCTCGCCCACCCGGCTCTCGACGCTCACCGTCCCGCCGAACAGCGCGACGAGCCCCTGCACGATCGCGAGTCCCATCCCCGCGCCCTCGAAGCGGCGCGATCGCGATGCGTCGAGCTGCGTGAACTCCTCGAAGATCAGCGGGATTTTTTCCTGCGGCACGCCCGGCCCCGTATCGCGCACGACGATCGTCAGCAGCGTCGGCTGCTGGTCGAAGTGCACGCGCACCGTGCCCTTCTCCGTATAGCGGATCGCGTTGGTCACGAGGTTGCTGACGATCTGCCGGATCCGGTGCGGATCGGAATCGATGTTGCCCGGACCGCCGCGCATCCCGCTCTCCAGCGTGAGCCCTTTCAGCCGCGCGGCCGGCTCGTGCTCATCGACGATCGATGCGAGCAGCACGCGCGGATCGACGTGCTCGTGGCGCAGTTCGAGCTTGCCCGCGCCGAGCCGCGCATAGTCGGTCAGATCGCGCATCTGCGCTTCGAGATGACGACCCGCCGTGTCGAGCCGCTGGATCACCTTGCGGTCCTCTTCCGAGTGCTCGTGAAAACCGAGCAGCTCGATCGACGACACGATCGCATGCAACGGCGTGCGCAACTCGTGGCTGATCATGCCGAGGAACGCATCCTTCGCGCGGCTCGCATCGCGCGCGGCACGGCTCGCCTGGTGCTCGGCTTCGAGCGCCGCGCGCTGCTGCCGGATCAGGCGCGTGCGGCGGCGGCCGTTCATCACGAGCAGCACGGTCGCGGCCGTGGACAGCAGCAACAGCAGCAGGCCCCCCGCGAAGATCGCGCGACGCTTCGCGATGAAGTCGCGATTGAGCGCTTCGCGGTCGTCGACGTCGGCGATGCGGCGGCTCAGCGCGAGGTCGTTGACCTCTTCCCAGTGCGATTCGAGCACGTCGATCGCGTGATCGATGCGCGCGTTGTCGCCGGGCGGCGCGTCGAGATCGGGCCGCAGCGCGACGAGCTCTTTCGACAGCGCTTCGAGCTGCGTCTGCTGATGTTGCGCGAGCGCGGCCTGGCGCGCGAGGATCCGCGTCGAGCCCTGCAGCACCCGCACTTTCGACTGCAGCAGGTGATAGCGCAACAGCAACGTCTGGTTGCCCGTATCCATGCCGTTGCGGTAGCGCAGCAGCTGCTCCTCGAAACGCGTATACGCGATCTGCAGTTGCGCGGCGTCCCAGTAGAAGCCGTCGTACGTGCCGATCAGCGGCTGGGTCGCGCCCGGCGTCAGCAGGTTCTCGTACAGCAGGAAGGCGATCGACGCGATCGGCGCCGCCAGCGCCGTCAGCCAGATGACGACGAGCAGGAACCGCCGCAGCGGCGTGCGCGTTATCTGATCACCAGTGCCTTGATCTGCCATACGAATTTGGAATCGGCCTCGGAGCCCGACAGTTCGGTCGGATACTGGTCGCGCGGATAGATCAGGAACAGCGGCCCGAAGTCCGAGATCGTCAGGCGCTTGCCGTTCATGCTGTACGCGAGCACCACGCCGTAGCGCCCGGCATCGGAGACGGGCAGCGTGTACGAATAGTCGTCGAACGTGTGGACTTCGACCTGGCTGCCCCATGCGCCGACGGTCTTCAGGATATCCGCGAGCGAAGGACCCTGAAACGTCGACTTCGGCGTCCACGTGGTCGACGTGGAGATGGCGTGCACCGGCAGATCGAGCAGCTTCGTCTGGTCGAAGTGATAGACGGTGTGGGCGGAATCTGTAGTGTTGTGGATCTTGCCGCTGACGTCGAGCGCGAGCGGGATCGGCGTCGTGGCAGCGGAAGCCGCGGAACCCACGGAAGCCGCGGGTGTAGCGGCGAGCGCGGCGGTCATGGCGGCGGCGCTGGTCATGCCGACGAACGCGTGCAGCAGCCCCCGGCGCATCCCCGCCTTCCAGTTCGTCGTGTTGATCCGGGTACTGCGCATGTCGTTACCCTCGTGTTCTGGTCTCTCGCGTTTCGTCCGATGCGAACCGCGCACGCATCATAGCGTCAATCTACGGCCGGCGCGCGGCCAGCAGCGCCGCCGCCGCGCCCTCGGCCGGCTCGTCGGCGAGCGCGTCCGGGCGCAGATGCTTCGCCGCGCGCCGCGACGCGACCACGATCAGCTTCATCGTGGCCCGCGTCGCGCCGACGAACAGCTTGCGTGCCGCACGCTCGTCGAAGGCCGTGAAATCCACTTCGGTCAGGATCACACACGGCGCCGACTGTCCCTTGAAGCGGTAGATCGATTCCAGCAGCACGTCGCCTTCGCGATACTCAGGATTACCGAACAGATCGTACTGCCCGCTGAAGCTGCGCAGCCGATGTGGGCCGAGCTGCTCGACCGCCGTCAGCACCGAGCCCTCGCGGCCGCGAAACGACAGCACCACGATGTCCTGCTTGCGAAACCCCAGCGACAGCGCCTGCGTGATCGCGCGCTTGGTCGCCTCGACGGCCGACTGCGCGGCGTGCGTTTCGTCGTACACCGACACGCTCACATCTGAACCGTCGAACGGACTGCCCGACGCGAGGCTCGCCGCGAGCGGCACTTCGCCGCCCACCACGTCGCGCACGAAGTCGAGGATGTCGCGCGGGCTGCGGTAATTGGTGGTTTCCTTCAGCTCGGTCCAGCCGGGCAGTTCCACCGGCGCGCGCATATAGAGGTTCTGCAGCGGATCTTCGAGCCACCACCATGCGCCGCCCGGCCGCAACAGGCGTTCGAGCGCGGCGACCCACGGCTGCTGGAAATCCTGTCCTTCGTCGACGATCAGCACGTCGCATTGCCGGCGCGCGTCGATCGCGGTGCGCGCGAAGATCGCTTCGAGTTGCGTGAACACGTCGGGCGCGGTGAAGTCGGGCGGCGTGCCCGCTTCGCGCGCAACCGCGGCGCACAGATGATGATAGTTGGTCACGCTCGCCTCGGGCGGCGCCACCTTCGCGATATGGTCGGCGAGCGGCCGGTTGAAGCACACGTAGAGCGGCCGCTGCCCGCGCGCGACCGCGTCTTTCATTACCTGCACCGCGAGCTGCGTCTTGCCCGAACCCGCGGTGCCGATCACGCGCAGCCGGAACGGCGCAAATTCCAGACGCCGCGCCCACGTCGCGAGGCCGCCCGCAAGCCGGGTGACGAGCGTGCCCGCCTGGCCGACCAGCGCGCCGGCATCGGGCGTGAGCGACAGTTCGTCGGAGAGGAAGTGGTGAATCTTCGCGGCGCTCGGCAGACGCGCTTCGTCGGCGGGCAGGATCTCGCGGATGATCGCGGCGAGCCGCTCCTTCCTCGTCGCGTCGACGATGCGGGCCGGATTCACGCCCGCAATCGCCGCGTCCCGCACCCCATGATCGGGGCAGTACAGCAGTTCTTCGATGTAGTAGGTACCCGCGCCGAACGCGGCCGTGAAGCGCCGATGCATGCTTTCGACCGTACGCGCAAGCGCGATCGACACATTGCGCTCGGTCTGCAGATAAACCTTCACGAGCCCTTTCGGCGTCTCGCGCAGAAAGCCCGTTTTCTGTTCGATGAAGAGCGTGCGCCCCGACGGACTCACAACCACGAAGTCCGCTTCGCCGAACACGGTGAAGCTCTGGTTGAGCCGGGTCCAATGCACACCGTGATAGACGGTGTAATCGTCGGATAGCGCGTGTTCGAGCAGGCTCAGCGTTTCGCGCTCGCGGGCGGCGGCGCCGGTGACGGCGAGCTGCTTCCAGTCGTCGGGGACAATGCGGGCCATGCGGGAGCCTCGTCGCGTTCGGGTGCGCCTATTGTACGCAACCGGTCTGTACGGCCGGCAGCACAAGCCCGGGAAGCGATCAGGGATGAATGCTTCGTGTATCGTTACTGGTTGAACGCCGCACGCCAGGTGCGGCTTGCCAACCATGTGGAAAGGATTTTGACCCGATGATCACGATCTGGGGACGCGCCAACTCCGTCAACGTGCAGAAGGTGCTGTGGGTATGCGACGAACTGGTGCTGCCGTTCGAACGCATCGAAGCCGGGATGCAGTACGGCCGCAACAACGAGCCCGAGTATCTGGAGATGAACCCGACCGGCAAGATACCGACGCTTGTGGACGGCAATTTCGTGCTGTGGGAGTCCAACTCGATCCTGCGTTACCTGACGCTCGAATACGGTCCGACGAGCCTGCTCTATCCCGGCGAGCCGAAAGTGCGCGCGAGCATCGAGCGCTGGCTCGACTGGTCGCTGTCCACGCTGCAGCCCGCCGAGCGCCCGGTGTTCCAGTGCCTCGTGCGCACGCCGGCCGCCGAACGCGACGAGCCGAAACTCGTAAAGGACCTCGCCGCCGTCACCGCGCTGTGGAAGCAGCTCGATACGCATCTGCAGGGCCGCTTCTTTCTCGAGACGGATAAATTCACGCTCGCCGACATCGTGCTCGGCGCGTACGCAAAACGCTGGTTCGGGCTCGAAGGCGTCGAACGGCCGTCGCTGCCGAATCTCGAACGCTGGTACGCGCGGCTCGCCACGCGCACTGGCTTCAAGAAGTATGTGGATCTGCAGCTGACCTGAGCGGCGAGCAGGCTGGCGTCGCTGCCCCGTATAATCGACGCATGAAGAATGTAAAGTTCACCGCCGGCCGCGAGAAGCTTGCCGCCGGTCCGTCCGCGGACCATGGCGCGGCGGATCACGCCGGCCATCATCACGCCCACGAGCACGCGCACGACGGTCACGCGCACGCAGCGGCCGGGGCCGCGGGCGCCGACGCAGCGCTCGCACTCGCCGACGAATACTGCCGCGAGCGCGGCGAGAAGCTGACGCCGATCCGCCGCAAGGTGCTCGAACTGCTGCTCGCGTCGGGTCGCGCAACCAAGGCCTATTCGCTGCTCGACGACATGCGCCAGATCCATCCCGGCTCGGCGCCGCCCACGGTGTACCGCGCGCTGGATTTCCTGCTGTCGGTCGGGCTCGTGCATCGCATCGAGTCGATCAACGCGTTCACCGTCTGCCACGACCTCACGCATTGCCAGCACGGCATGCTGGTGGTCTGCCAGCAATGCGGCAACGTCGCGGAACTGCATCAGCCCGCGCTGCGCGAAGCGCTCGTCGCACAGATCGAACTCGCAGGCTACCGCCTCGCCGGCGATGAGATCGAGCTCAAAGGGCTGTGCGCGGAATGCCAGGCAGCCGCCGACGCAGTCAAGTCCTGACCCCGGCACCACCAGCATCCCACCCACCGCCGCGCGTTCAGCTCGCGGCGCGCGCCTCGATCGCGTTGCACAGCAGGCTCACCAGTTCGTCCGGCCTAGCCGGCTTCGTCATGAAATGCTCGAAGCCTTCGCCGATGCTGCGCAGCCGGTAAGCCTCATCGGTGTGTCCCGTGAGCGCGACCGCGACGGTCGGTGTCCGGTCGCTGGAAATTTCGTGATCGCGAAGCCGCTGGATCAGATAGAAACCGTCCATCGCGGGCAGATCCAGATCGCAGACCAGCGCGTCGGGCGTTTCCCGGATTGCCGCTTCGACTCCCTCTTCCGCATCGGCGACGGCCACTACGTGTGCGCCTTCGGATTCAAGCAGGGTGGCGAGCGATGCCCGACTGTGCGGGTCATCCTCGACGAGCACGATCGTGGCCTGATCGAGCTTGAGTACGCCGTTCATGTTCTCTATGGCTAAAAGCACCTGAAATTAACGGGTCGCGCCAGCGTGTGCTGCCTCGTTCGCTCGACCCGCCGGCGGCTGCCATTATAAAAATCGAGGCGGCGATTCTAACGGAATCGGACCGCGCGGCAACCGGACTGCACCTGGGACCGTCGCCGATGCCCCGAGTTGCAGCAAATTTTCGGAGCGGTTCGGATCGCGACCGGCGGGTTCGCGCCCATCGCGATTCGCATGGCGCGAATCCCATGTGCGCCGGAGGTCTGGCGAGCTGACGAAGCATTTCGCATAGACGACTGGCACCCGATAGGAGCAATCCACGTGCCTGTCGGTGCCAATCGGTACCAATCGGTGCCCACCGCTCGCGCGAAAGGCCGCGCCGTCGCGCAGATCGAGCACGACGGCGCACGCAGTCTGAATGCCGCATGCGACACGATCGTGAAGCCGCGCATCATGACGAACGCCTTTCACGGTTCCGGCGTGCGGTGCTGAAAAAACTGCCGGGCAGCGGCGCGCGACGTCAGGTCTTCGCGTGGTCTTTGCCCGGAACCGCGAGACCGCTGACGAGCAGCGCGATCGCATGTCGTGCGATGTGATCGTCGGTGATGTGCTGGCGGATCGGTTCGTCGCGGAACGTCTTCGCGGCCGCGAACGGCAGGATCGCGAGACCGAACAGCGACATGAAGATCAGCGTCGGCTCCAGATCCGGATTCAGCCGCCCCTCACGTTGCCAGCGTTCGATGGTTGCGATCGACTCGCGCTGATGCTCGTCGCCGAAGCGCTCGTGCATGCGCCGCTTCAGCAGACCGCCGTCGCTGATCACCTCGCGCACCCAGACCGGCGCGAACCACGGACGCGCGCGCGCCGTATCGATCAGCCGCTGCGCGATCGCCACGATCGCCGCCACCGGATCGTCGTGATTGTCGCGAAACGCCGCGCCGATCGCGACGCGCATCGGCGCGATGCGCTCGTCGATCAATACGTCGAGCAGCTGGTCGCGGGTCTTGAAGTAGTAATGCACCATCGCCGACGTCACGCCGGCCTCGCGGGCAATCGCGCCAAGCGTCGTATCGACGATCCCCTGCCGCGCGAACAGCGACAGCGCCGCTTCGAGCAGCTTCTCGCGCTGCTCCGGACCGCGGACGCTGCCCGCCGGACGGCCGGGCCGGCGCGGCGCGGCCGCCGCCGGCTTCGCGTCGCGGCTGGCGGGCTCGCCCCGGTCTTGATCGGCCGCGAGACCGGCAGAAGGAACGGGCGTGGCGGAACGTGACGTCGAGCGGTTAGAGGCCATGATCTGAAAAGACGAATTGACGAGAACTAGGACTTCTCCTATATTAATCTCCGAGTTAATTAATTTCAACCGTCATCCCATGACTGCCACAACCGAAGCTTCGCTGACCGCCACGCCGAGTGCGCCGCACACACCGCTGCGCCTGCTGTTTCCCGCGCTGTTGCTGGTCATGCTGCTATCCGCGCTCGACCAGACCATCGTCTCCACCGCGCTGCCCACTATCGTCGGCGAACTCGGCGGGCTGTCCAGCCTGTCGTGGGTCGTCACCGCGTACCTGCTGACCTCGACGATCGTCGTGCCGCTCTACGGCAAGCTCGGCGACCTGTTCGGCCGCAAGGTCGTGCTGCAGTCGGCGATCGTGCTGTTTCTGATCGGCTCCGCGCTGTGCGGACTCGCGCAGAACATGACGCAGCTGATCCTGCTGCGCGCGTTGCAGGGGCTCGGCGGCGGCGGCCTGATGGTGATCACGATGGCGGCGATCGGCGACGTCGTGCCGCCCGCCGAACGCGGCCGCTACCAGGGCATGTTCGGCGGCGTGTTCGGGCTCGCCACCGTGATCGGCCCGCTGCTCGGCGGCTTTCTCGTGCAGCACTTCTCGTGGCGCTGGATTTTCTACATCAACCTGCCGCTCGGCCTCTTCGCGCTCGCGGTGATCGGCGCGGCGTTCCGTCCGCATACGGCGCACGTGAAGCACCTGATCGACTACTGGGGCGCCGGCTTCCTCGCCACCGCCCTCACCTGCATCATCCTGTTCACGAGCCAGGGCGGCGCGATCCTGCCGTGGTCGTCGCCGCAACTGTGGTTCACGCTTGCGCTCGGCATCGTGGCGCTCGGCGGTTTCATCCACGAAGAACGGCGCGCGGCGGAGCCGATCATGCCGCTCGAACTGTTCCGCCAGCGCACGTTCGTGCTGTGCTGCGCGATCGGCTTCATCGTCGGCGTGTCGCTGTTCGGTTGCGTGACGTTCCTGCCGCTCTATCTGCAGGTGGTCAAAGGCTCCACGCCGACGGCCGCCGGCATGCAGTTGCTGCCGATGATGGGCGGCGTGCTGCTGATGTCGATCGTCGCGGGGCGCCTGATTTCGCGCATCGGCAAGTACCGGATGTTTCCGATCGCCGGCACGTTGCTCGTGGCGATCGGCATGGTGCTGCTGTCCACGCTGAAGCTCGATACGCCGCTCACCACGCTCAACATTTACATGGGCCTGCTCGGCTGCGGTCTCGGGATGGTGATGCAGGTGCTGATTCTCGCGGTGCAGAACACGGTCGAGCATCGCCACATGGGCGTGGCGACGTCCGGTGCGACGCTGTTCCGTTCGATCGGCGGCTCGATCGGCGTCGCGACGTTCGGCGCGGTGTTCTCCAACGGTCTCGCGTCGCGGCTGCAGCAGCTGGTTCCCGCCGGCGCCGAGCTGCCCCATGCGACGGGACCGGCCACGATTCATCAGTTGCCCGATGTATTGCGCGCGGACTACCTGCAGGCGTTCGCCGGTTCGCTGCATACGGTGTTCATCGTCGCCGCGTGCATCGTCGCGCTCGCGTTCGTGCTGTCGCTGTTTCTCAAGGACTATCCGCTTCGCAGCACGCATCGCTGATGGGCTCTTCCGAAGTACTCGCCTGACGCACGAGACGACACGCACACGCGTGTCGTCTCGTGGGTAAACCCGCATCGCTCGATGCGGTTTCCTTCGTATGCCGAAGACGCGTTTCACGCGTCGCTTTCCTCCGACCATTCGCCGGCATCGCGCTTCCCGACACGCTTCCCCGCACTATAAAAACGCGCATCGCGAATCGTTCTTCCGCTGTACCGTGGCCCACTTTTCGCTGACGGTGCGCGGCTGCAACGCATGCCTCGATAAGCAAGCAAAACTTCGCCGGTTATGTGGCCTGGCGCTCAGACCCATTGGGATTTGGCTGGCGTATTATCAGTTGCACGGGTGAGACGGACTACATCGTGGTCCGAAACATACCGGTGATGCATCGCTAGTCTGGTGGAAGCCGCCATGTCCACCCAGAGCACACGTCGCCGAGATGAACCTCCGGCACCATGCAGGCGCTGCGGCAGCATGCTGTATGAACACTTCGACTTCTGTCCGCACTGAGGCGTGGAAAAACCACATGAGGCCAGCATGAATACGCATCCGATCCATCTCCACTACCCGCCCGAAGCGGATCCGGACACTGCGCCGGCGCCGGCGCCCGCGCTTGTGGTTCCGCCGGCCCCGGTTCTTGTGTCGCCGGACGCACCCATGCCGCCGCTCGACGCGCCCATGCCGCTCTGGTATGTGGCCGCCCGCTGGATGATCACGAAGGGCCTGCTGCTCGTGTTGCTGCTGGCTTCGCTGGCGCTGGCCGTGTACGCCGTCTTCATCGATCGCGACCACTCGAGCGCAAACGATTCACCGTCGGCGTCGAGCAGCATCAACGGCGCGATCGAAGCACGCACGTCCGGCAATGCGAACGCCGTCGACTATGCGACCGCGCCGGCCGCGACGCATTCGTCGAACGATAATGCAGCGCCGCTCGTGACCGTACCCGCGCCCGCGCTGCATCCCGGTGACGTGGCGAGCGACCTGCAGGCGGCCCGCGCCGATCTGCAGAGTGCGAACCTCGTCGCGCTGAAGGCCGCGCTCGACGACATCTTCGCAACCCAGCCGGACAACGCCGACGCACGCGCACTGCAGCAACAGCTGGTGCAGCATCAGCAACGCCGCGATGCCGCGATGCAGGTGGCGATCGCGTGCGCGAAAGACCAGCTGTGGGGCTGCGTGCGTAACAACGCGCAGGAAGCGCTCGCGGCAGATTCAAGCAACCGCATTTCGCAGGCGCTGCTCGAGCAGGCGATTCTCGCGTCGGGTTGGTCGAACTCGTCTGCGAAGCCGGCGACCTCCGCCGCGCCCGCGCAGCAGACCGCGGCTACCACCGACACGACCAACGTCGAAGCGGCGGAGCGCGCGATCGAAGCATCCGGCTGGCGCAATCCGCCGCTGCCGCCGGACGCCGGCGCCGTGCTAGGCAACAGCGCCGCGAAGACGCATTGAGATAGACCGGCGCGCCGCGACCGCCAGCGTCGCGGGCACCACGACGATCACAATAACTACGCCGATCGCGGCAGCGGCAGCCGCGGCGGCGACAACGACCCAGCCGGAAGCCATGCTTGCCGGCGCGCCCACCTTATTCGGATTCGCTAGTCGGGCCTCGACCTCGCGGCGAGCGCTCGCCCATAACCAGACAGACGAACAGGTGCGCCATGCTGAGAATCAAACTGACGGCTTTGACAGGCCTGCTGGGTGTGCTGCTGTCGCTGCCGGCGGCTTATGCCGGAGACGCGCACTACAAGATCGTGACCGGCCCGGAACGCGGCACGTATATCCAGATCGGCGCCGACCTCGCGAAATACGTCGCGGCGCCGGCGGGCATCGATCTCGATGTGCTCGCGTCGAAGGGGTCCGCGGAAAACGTGCAGCAATTGCGCTATGCCCCCGGCGTGAAGCTGGCGCTCGTGCAGTCGGACGTGTACCAGGCCTATCTCGACATGGCGAAGAACGGCAACTCGGAGGCCGGCCAGATCATCCGTCCGCTGCGTCTGATCATGCCGCTCTACGACGAGGAGATTTATTTCGTCATACGTAACGACTCGCCGATGCAGACGATCAACGAGATCAAGGGCAAGACGATCAGCGTCGGGCTGATCGGCAGCGGCACTGCGCAGTCCGCCACGACGCTCTACCGGCTGATGTTCGGTCAGCAGATTCCGGATGAGAACGCCCAGCACCTGAGCAACGAAGATGCGCTGGCCGCGCTGATCGTGCGCAAGATCGACGTGGCGATCGTGGTGGCCGGCCAGCCGGCGAAGCTCTTCACCGACATGAATCCCGACCTGCTCGCGCAGATCCGCTTCCTGAAACTCGACCCGACCGCGCCCGAAACCGCGCGCGCGAAGCAGACCTACTTCCCGGCCACGATCCGCACCAGCAGCTACCCGAACTGGCTGAAGCAGGATGTGCCGACGCTGACGGTGAAGGCGTTCCTCGTGACCTACGACTACAACCTGCGCGATACCGTCGGCAATCTGGACCGCTTCGCGGATTCGCTGTGCTCGAACTTCGACATGCTGCAGCAGCACGGGCACCCGAAGTGGAAGGAAGTGAAGCCCGAACTGCCGAGCCTCGGCAAGGACTGGCAGTACTACAAGCCGATGGAGGCGCGCATGAAGGCGTGCTTCGCGCATCACACGACGGCGGCCGCCACCACGGCGACCACCACCGACGATCCGGCCAAGCCTAAGCCGAACTGCACCGACCAGGAGCGCGTGCTGCTGCTGTGCGGGAAGTAAAGGCTGGGCGCGCAGGTCGCTGCGCGCGTCAGTCGCGCTCCGGCACGAACTCGACGCGGCGGTTCTGGCTGCGCCCCAGCTCCGTGTCGTTCGGCGCGACCGGACGCAGCTGGCCGTAGCCGCGCGCGAACAACGTCGACGCCGGTACGCCCGCATCGATCAGCACGCCGCGCACGGCGTTCGCGCGCGCCTTCGACAGTGCGAGGCTCGTCGCCGCGGAGCCGGCGTTGTCCGAGTAACCGGCAATCTCGATGCGTGCCGGCGCGAACTTCTTCACGCACGCGTTCAGCACGCGCGCCGACTGTTGCAGCGCCGCCGACGCCGGTTTGGAGACCTGCGCGTCCTCGGACGCGAACCGGACCGGCGCCATGTTCATCACCCGCGTGATGACGGCGGTTTCGCACGACGCGCCCGGCGCGAGCAACGCGTCGATCGCGTCGCGGAACGAGCGCAGCAGCGTTGCCACGGGTGCGGGCGTATCGGCCTGGCCACTCGCCCGCGGCGCGATATCGTTCGAAGCGGAAGCTGCTGGAGCCGCTGAAGCCGCGGTTGCATCGGACGCGACTACTGCCCGCGGCGCACTCGCCGGGACGACTGCGCTCGCACCTGACTGGGACGACCACCGAACGCGAGCATGCGGAGCCGACGGGTCCGTCGTCTGCCCGGCGCCTGCTTGCGTCGGGCCAACCGCGCTCGCCGGCGCAGCCACGGCCGACGCATCGTCCGAACGCGCCGCCTGCGCGGCTTGCGTCCCGGCAGCGCCCGACGACGGTGCGGCGCTACTTGCTGCCGCGACCGTGCTGGCTGCAGCGCCACCCTGCGCGCCACCCACCCCGATCAGGCTGTTGCGATCGCGCTCCGGCATGAATGCCAGCGCAGCGGCGATCAACGCCAGCAAAGCGAGCAGCCACCAGACCCACGCGAACGGATGAGCGCCGCGTGCTTCTTCCGCAGCGGAAACACGCGGCGTGGCCGGTTCGACCCCGAGCGTCTGCACGGGCGTCGCCCCGGCGGGCGCGGCAAGCGGCGTATCGAGCACGGGCAAAGCGGGCGGTGCGACCGGCGCCACCGGCACTGCAGGCTCCGCGGCATCCGCCGCAACCGCAGGCG
This sequence comes from Paraburkholderia phosphatilytica, assembly GCF_003443895.1. Classification (GTDB taxonomy): domain Bacteria; phylum Pseudomonadota; class Gammaproteobacteria; order Burkholderiales; family Burkholderiaceae; genus Paraburkholderia; species Paraburkholderia phosphatilytica. The sequence goes on from NZ_QQOA01000007.1 coordinate 144,231, forward strand.
CCGCCAGCTGCGACGACACCGCGATCAACTGCTGCATGATGTGACCGACGAAGGGCGCTGCCGCGCCGAGTCCCAGCGACAGCATCGGGCCGTCCTTCAGCTGCGCGCCGATGGCGGTCAACTGATGGCCGAGCAACGTAGGCAACTGCGCGACGCCGCCGTGCGTGGACAGCAGATGGCGTTTCATCAGCCCGAGCACCACCGCGCCGAGAATGCCGGTGAACGCATAGGTGGCGTACAGCGGCGTGCCGGCCTGCGCGGCAACCGTCTCGCTGAGGCTGTCCACGCGCCGGCCGATCGCCTGTTCGAGCAGCCGCCGCCCGCTCATCGCGATCTGCGACACGCCGGGCGCCGTAGCGAGCAGACGCGGCAGTTCGTCCGCGATATGCGCGTTGACCTCGGGCGTCAGGATGGAGGTGAACAGCGAGCGCGAGCCGTCGACGGACGTAGCGCGGCTCATCAGCGCGGCGACGAGCGGCGCCAGACTCGCGCCGACGATGCGCTCGGTGGCCTCGGGCGTGAGACCGAAATGCGCGGACAGTTGTTGCTTGACGCCGTCGGGCAAGGCCGAACGGACGGTCTGAATCAGGTTGATGCTCATCGACTCGCTCTGGAAGCGGCGAGGCATCGAGGGATGCGTTTCGCCGAGGCAGGCGAGTATAGAAGCGTGGGTATCCCGTAAATCGCGCGACGCGGGAAGGCACAAAATTTTGCGAATCCGCTGCGCGAATGCGGAGGCATGTCGGCACGTGCAAATGAAAAGCACACAACGCACGTCGCACGGACCCGTCCGTACGACGCGCGTCAAACCACTATGCAGCCGACCGACCCGCGCTCAGTGGGGCCGACCGCCCGGGCCCGGCCCGCGTCCCGGCGGCGGCCGGTGCATCGGCGGGCGCGGAGGCGGCCGGCGATAGTGCGGGTGATTCCAGCCCGGCCCGTAGTAGCCGTTGTAGACGACGGGCGGCGGCGGCCCGTAGTTGCCCGGCGGCGCGTACACCACCGGCGGCGGCGGTGCGACGGCAAGGCCGGGCAGGCCGAGATTGATGCTGAGGTCGACCCGCGCGTTCGCAACGGGACTGGCGGCCAGCGCGACCAAAGCGAGCGCGCCGGACAACGAGACTGCCGCAAGGCGTCGTTTCATGGGAGGCTCCGGAATCCGTCGTAACCGATCGAGATGAAGTCACCGCGCGAAGTTGCCGCGACTACCGGCGCGTGCAACCCGCACAACCGCGCATTACGTGCGGTGCGGCAACCCTTTGACGGTGCAACGGCTCACTCGCCCGACGACGGCTTGCGCGCGCGATGCGGCGCGCTGGCGCCGCGGAACACCTGGTCCGCGATCTTCTTCTGCGCGTCCGGCATGCTGTCGTACAGCGGCTGGAAGGCCGCGATCAGCGCCTTGTTGCCATCGGCGTGCGCCTGCGCGATGTCGCCCCACGACTTCAGGTTGTCGATCGCCGTCTCGTGGCCGACGTTGCTGCTACGCGCCTCGAACAGGTCATGCATGGTGCGGGCGTTGTCGCGCATCGCGTCGGCGACCTTCGCCCACTGGTCCTCTTCGTCCTTCGTGATCTTCAACTGCGAATGCAGGGCGGTGATGCGCGCCTCGACATGACTGTCGCGCGGCGCGCTCGCGCCGGAGGCGGGAGCGGACGCGGCAGCCGGTGCGGAACTCTGGGCCCAGGCTCCCGTCGCAGCCGTAGCCAGTGCAAGCGTAATGACAGCCAATGCAGATCGCATGTGTTGGTCCTCGTGGTGGTGAAAGAGCAGCCACAAGGATATACAACATCGCCGTGACAGGACGTGAACTGCGGCAGGCAGCGCACCGCGCCGGCATTTTTGTCGGACTAGCCGAAGCCCGCGTCATGCGGGCATAGTGATGGTGTCATCTAGACGTTTTCGTGCGCGACTTCATGCGCCCCGCACTTCGATCCATCTCCACACCATGAGCTTCGACACACCCGGCAGCAGCACTCTGACCTCCTCCACCCAGGCCGTCCTGCGCGACGCCACCGACAGCGACGTGCCCGCCATCCAGTCCATCTACGCCGAGCACGTACTGACGGGCGTCGCTTCGTTCGAGGAGACGCCGCCTCACGTCGACGACATGCGCAACCGGCTCGCGAGCGTGCGCTCGCACGGCCTGCCGTATCTGGTCGCGGAACTGGACGGCGTGGTCGCCGGCTACTGCTATGCGACGCCGTATCGTCCGCGGGCCGCGTACCGTCATTCGATCGAAGACTCGATCTACATCGGCCACGCGTATCGCGGGCGCGGCCTCGGCAGACTGCTGCTGCGCGCGCTGATCGAGCGCTGCGAGAGCGGGCCATGGCGGCAGATGATCGCCGTGATCGCCGACAACGGCAGCGGCGGCTCGCTGTCGCTGCACCGCGACGCGGGCTTCGAGCTGGTGGGCACGCTGCGCGCGGTCGGCTTCAAACATGGGCGCTGGCTCGACACCACGCTGATGCAGCGCACGCTCGGCAGCGGCGCGAACGAGCCGCCGCACGACTGCTGAACCCGCACCGCTGAGCTCAAACCGCTAAGCCCACGCCGCTGAACCGACTTCGCGGAACGCCGCTAAGTGGCGTTCCGCACAATCGGCGCCCAACGCTTCGCGCGACACTGCCAGGCAAATCGAACCGTGTGATGCGTGGCGGGTCACCTGCCGCGCTAAAATCGTCGGATGCCGAAAATCTCCCGTACGCCTTCCTCAGCTCCGCCGCCCGCGCCCATGCGCGCAACGGCCGATACGGCGCCGGGCGCGCACGAGTCCCGCAACGAGTACACCGTCGACGAACTCGCGCGCGTCACGAATACCACCGTGCGCAACGTGCGCGCGTACCAGGACCGCGGGCTCCTCGCGCCGCCGGAAAAACGCGGCCGCGTGGGCGTCTACGACGACACGCACGTGTCGCGTCTGAAGCTGATCAATCATCTGCTCAAACGCGGCTACACCCTCGCGAACATCCAGGACCTGATCAAGGCGATCGACGAAGGCCACGACCTGCGCTCGATCCTCGGCCTCGAAAGCGCGATCGGCAGCCCGTGGTCGCACGAACGGCCACACCGCTATTCGCTGCCGGAACTCGCGAAGCTGTTCGGCGGCCGCGCGTCGCCGTCGATGCTCGCGAAGGCCATCGAACTCGGCCTGCTCGAACGCGACGGGCTTTCGTTCGTCGCGAACAGCCCGACCGCGTTGTCGGCGGGCGCGACGATGGCGCGCGCCGGCATTCCCGCGGCCGACCTGCTCGACGCGGTACGCTCCGCACGTCCGCATTTCAACGCGATCGCGAAGGTGCTCGTCGACCTGGTCGTGCGCCAGCTCGACCGCTACGAAGCCGGCGAACTGCCGCCGCCCGACGACGTACCGGCGCTCGTCGACACGATCTGGCAGGTGCGTCCGCTCGGCATGGTGCTGGTCGAGAGCGAAATGAACCGCGCGATGGAAGGCGCGTCGGGCGATTACCTCGGCGAACGCGTTGCGGGCATCATGGAGAAGCTCGGCCGCATCCAGCACGAAAACAGCGATGGCCACGGGAACGGCAACGGCCGAGGCACGAACGGCGCCGCCGCCGAACCAGATCATCCGTACGAACCGGGCGACAACGACCCCTCGCGCGACGCGTGACGTCGCCTGCGCGCGACGCGCCAGTAATACCAAACGCCCTGATCCGTAAAAATGCAATCGCGAGGCCCCGTCGCACGGGCGTCTTCCATTTCAGCAGACAAGATTGTTGCACTCTTGTAACTCAGCGCGCGAAGCCAGTCGCTACATTGGGAACCGTCAACTTCATTCGACGACGGAGCTCAAAATGAAAAGCAAAGTAATCGCAGCCCTGGGCCTCGGGGCAACGGTCCTGGTCGCATCGCAGGCTGCGATGGCTGGGGTCTCGGTGGGCTTCAATCTCGGCATTCCCGCGCCGGTGTACGTGGCGCCGGCTCCGGTCTACGCACCGCCGCCCCCGCCGCCGCCCGTCGTTGCGTACGCACCCGCCCCGGTTGCCGTGGTGCCGGTGGCCGCTCCGGTGATCACGATCGGCTGGCATAGCGGCCGCTACTGGGATGGCCGCCGCTGGTACAACCAGCGCGAATGGGGCTACTACCATGGCGGCTACGGGTATCACCGCTGGTAAAACTTCGCTGTAACGCCTGCATGCCGTGCGCGCTTTTGATGCTCGCGCGCACGGCCGGTCCCTTTGTGACTGATCGCGCCTGATCTCGGCTGATCGCAATTACCGCAGCCGCACGAGCGTCGACTTCAGTTCCGTGTACTTCTCGAGCGCGTGCAGCGACTTGTCGCGGCCATTGCCCGACTGTTTGTAGCCGCCGAACGGGAAGTTCATGTCGCCGCCCTCGTCGTAGCAGTTCACCCACACGGTACCCGCGCGCAGCCTGCGCGCCACGTCGTGCGCAGTGGTCAGGTTCGCAGTCCAGACCGCGGCGGCGAGGCCATATTCGCTGGCGTTCGCAATGCTCACCGCCTCATCCACCGAATCGAACGTGATCACCGACAGCACCGGCCCGAAGATCTCCTCGCGCGCAATGCGTGCCGACCCATCACCCGCGTCGAAAATCGTCGGCTCGACATAGAAGCCGCCGTCGATCGCATTCACGCGCGCGCCGCCCAGCAGCAGCTTCGCTTCGCTCCTGCCCGACTCGATATAGCCGAGCACGCGGTCAAGCTGCGTCTGATCGACGATCGCGCCCATCGACGTGTGTGGATCCAGCGGATGGCCCGGCGTGTAAGCGTGCGCCGCCGCGACGAGCCGCTCGAGAAACGCGTCCTTGATGTCGCGATGCACGAGCAGCCGCGAACCCGCCGTGCACATCTCGCCCATGTTGTAGAAGATCGCGCTCGCCGCCGCATTCGCCGCGCGATCGAGGTCGGGACAATCCGGCATCACGATGTTCGGCGACTTGCCGCCCAGTTCGAGCCACACGCGCTTCAGGTTCGATTGCCCCGCGTACTGCATGATCAGCTTGCCGACGTTGGCGGAGCCGGTGAACGCGATGCAGTCCACGTCGCGATGCAGCGCGAGCAGCTTGCCCGGCTCGCCGCCGCCCGGCACGACGTTGAACACGCCTGCGGGAATGCCAGCTTCATGCGCGAGCTGCGCGACCCGGATCGCGGTGAGCGGCGACTTCTCCGACGGCTTCAGCACGACACTATTGCCCGCAGCGAGCGCCGGACCGAATTTCCACGACGCCATCAGGATCGGGAAATTCCACGGCACCACCGCGGCGACCACGCCGATCGGTTCGCGCGTGACGAGACCGACCAGGTGATGATCGGCGGGCACCACTTCCCCACCTGTTTTGTCGATCGCTTCGGCGAACCATTCGACGCAGTACGCGGCGCCCGGCACATCGACGGTGGTGGTGTCGCCGATCGGCTTGCCTGCGTCGAGCGTTTCCAGCAGCGACAGTTCGTCGAGATGCTCGCGCATCAGCGCCGCCCAGCGCAGCAGGATCGCCTTGCGCTTGCGCGGATTCAGGCCGGCCCACACCTGGGCGTCAAACGCGCGGCGCGCGGCCGCCACCGCCGCATCGACGTCCGCTTCGCCGCAGTCGGCGATCGCGGCGAGCACCTTTCCATCGATCGGGCTCACGCAGTCGAAGCGGCGACCCGAAGCCGCATCGCGATACGTGCCGTCGATGAACGCGCGGCCTTCGATCTTCAGTTGTACTGCAAGTTGCTGCCAGTCGGAGAAGGTTTTCTTTTCCATAGGATGCCTCAATGTTCCGGTTTCGAAGCAGCGCGAACTGCTTCGACTGCGAGTGAGTTCAGAAGCTCGGCGGAGAATTCGCCGACACCACCTCGCACACGCTTTCCGCGCTGGGATTGCGGAAGCGATGCGGCAGGCGGCTTTCGAAGTAATAGCCGTCCCCGGGGTCGAGCAGCCACGTGGTGCCGTCCACCGTGAGTTCGAGTTGTCCGCTCACCACGACGCCGCCCTCGTGCCCCGAATGCTCGAGCATGTCGCCGCCCGTATCGGCAAGCGGCTGGTACACCTCGCGCAGAATGCTCATGTTGCGATCCTTCGTGCCCGAGCCGACCAGGTAGAACTCCACGCGATCGTTGCCGAGATTCGGCATGTCGGCGCGGCGCGAAACGACCGTGCGGTTTTCCTCGATCTCGAACGTGAAGAATTCCGCGAGACTCATCGGTATGCATTCGAGCAGTTTCTTCAGCGAACCCACCGACGGGCTCACGCGGTTCTGCTCGATCAGCGAAATCGTGCCGTTGGTCACGCCGGCGCGTTTCGCCAGTTCACGTTGCGACAGGCCATGCTTCTTGCGGATGTATTGCAGGCGGGTCGCTACTTCGATGGACATCGCGGTGCTCTCCCGGGCAGGAGCAGGTAGTGAAGGGGTACACGCAGGGCCGCGTGCATGTTGAATATTCTAATCACTTTAATGGCGCGGCTCTTGGGGGAAACCCGTATCGGCGATTCCTGAATTCAAATGTCAAACGCCACCGCAGCGTCGAATGAACCATTTCAGTGCTCAGGGAAACCCCTAGGCACACTGTCTCGAAAAAACATTTGACGGCCATATTGGCTCGTATATCCTGAAACACAGGTCGTCGTCATGCATTCGTCATCGGGTGTGCCGGCAGTCTGGAAACCCGATTCGCGAAACGCAGAAGCGACTACCGGATGCCCTGATTCTTTAAACGCCCCGGCGTTCAATGAACAGGGTGTTCAAAACTTTCAACAACGTCGCCAGTCGAGTGTCATCGTGAGAGTCCGAGGCCCTTTGGTCAGGTGGGATCGTAGTCAGCCAGCGAGGTGTCTTCGCGCTGACCGGGCCGCCGCCATCGGCAGCAGCGGCGAGCTTGCGTTCCGCCGCTTCCTGTCCGTTTTCACCATCCTGTCCCGCCGTTCAGTGCGGCGTCATAACGTCGTGTGTGCCCGTGCGTTCATCGCCGTGCACACGGATGAAGTCGCCTCGCTGCTTCCGTAGCGCCTTTCCCTTCCCGGTCTGGACCGACTGTTCGCGCTGGCGTAACTCGTCACGGCGCGTGTATCGCCGCGTCACAAACGCGCCGCGCATACGCCGCCTGCCGCCAATGCCGCGCATCGAACCAATCCGGACCGCATGGCTCATCGCGACACGCGGCGCAATCCGCTGACGTCGCGACGGGCCAGCCCGACCGGCCCCGCTCATCCCAGCGGCGTTCCCGAACGCAGCGCTGCGGGCGAACTCGCGTCCGGTCAAAACGAACCACGTTACCGCCATCCGATGCAGCCGTCGTATCGCGATAGCCGTCTTTCCGTGACTGTCAGCCATTCGTTAGGTATGCAAATGAAGCCAATCGTCGGTGTGACTGCCGACCGTACGATGATCGGAGCCCATCCGTCGCACGTCACCGGCGAGAAGTACATCGCCGCGGTAGTGGACGGCGCGCATGCGCTCGCGCTGCTGGTGCCCGCGCTGGGCGAGCGTCAGCACGCGAGCGACCTGCTCGCCGCGGTCGATGGTCTGCTCTTCACCGGCAGCTATTCGAACGTGGAGCCGCACCGCTATGGCGGCGAGCCGAGCGAACCCGGCACGCTGCACGACGCCGACCGCGACGCGACGACGCTGCCGCTGCTCGCCGCCGCGATCGAACACGGCGTGCCGGTGCTCGCGATCTGCCGCGGCTTCCAGGAGCTGAACGTCGCGTTCGGCGGCTCGCTGCATCAACGCGTGCATGAAGTGGACGGTCTCGCCGATCACCGCGAAGACAAGGCGGATCCGCTCGATGCGCAGTACGGTCCGTCACACACCATCCGCCTCACCGCGGGCGGCCTGCTGCATCGCGTTGCAACGGCGAATGGCGTAGCGGAGGTGGCGCACGTGAATTCGCTGCACGGCCAGGGCATTGCGCGGCTCGCCGATAACTTCGTTGCCGAAGCGGTCGCGCCGGATGGCCTGATCGAAGCCGTCAGTGTCAGGGATGCACGCGCGTTCGCGCTGGGCGTGCAGTGGCATCCCGAATGGAAACACGCATCCGATCCGCTATCGGTCGCGATCTTCCGTGCGTTCGGCGCGGCATGTCGCGAACGGATGCGAACCCGGGTGGGCTCCCCTGTTGCCGGCGCTGCCGCGGCGCAGGGTTGAGCCCGCCTCGCACATAACGAGAGAATCAACATGCACGACATCGATGAATTTCTGAAGAAGCATCGCATCACCGAGATCGAAGCGATCATCCCCGACATGGCCGGCATTGCGCGCGGCAAGATCATTCCGCGCAGCAAGTTCGAACTGGGCGAGTCGATGCGTCTGCCGCAGGCGGTGATGATCCAGACCGTCACCGGCGACTATCCCGAAGACGGCTCGCTCACCGGCGTCACCGATCCCGACATGGTGTGCGTGCCGGATGCCTCGACGATCCGCATCATTCCGTGGGCCGTCGACCCGACCGCCCAGGTGATCCACGACTGCGTGCACTTCGACGGCACGCCGGTCGCGATCTCGCCGCGCCGCGTGCTGCGCCGCGTGCTCGAGCTGTACCGGGCGAAAGGCTGGAAGCCCGTGGTCGCGCCGGAGCTCGAGTTCTATCTGGTCGACATGAACAAGGACCCGGACCTGCCGCTGCAACCGCCGATCGGCCGCACCGGCCGAGCGGAAACCGGCCGCCAGGCATACTCGATCGAAGCGGTGAACGAGTTCGATCCACTCTTCGAAGACATCTACGAGTACTGCGAAATTCAGGAACTCGAGGTCGACACGCTGATTCACGAAGTGGGCGCCGCGCAGATGGAGATCAACTTCATGCACGGCGATCCGCTCAATCTCGCCGACCGCGTGTTCCTGTTCAAGCGCACGGTGCGCGAAGCCGCGCTGCGTCACCACATGTACGCGACCTTCATGGCGAAGCCGATGGAGAACGAACCCGGCTCCGCGATGCACGTGCACCAGAGCATCGTGGATGAAGAGACCGGCCACAACCTCTTCACCGGCAGCGACGGCAAACCGACCGAGATGTTCTACGGCTTCCTTGCGGGCCTGCAGAAATACACCCCCGCGCTGATGCCGATCTTCGCGCCGTACATCAATTCGTACCGCCGCCTGTCGCGCTTCATGGCCGCGCCGATCAACGTGCAGTGGGGCTACGACAACCGCACGGTCGGCTTCCGCATTCCGCACTCGGGACCGGCCGCACGCCGTATCGAGAACCGCATTCCGGGCGTGGACTGCAATCCGTATCTCGCGATCGCGGCGACGCTCGCGGCCGGCTATATCGGCATGCAGCAGCGCCTCAAGCCGACCGAACCGCTCACGAGCGACGGCTACGACCTGCCGTATCAGCTGCCGCGCAATCTCGAGGAAGGACTCACGCTGATGGGCGCATGCGACCCGCTCGCGGAAATTCTCGGCGAGCCGTTCATCAAGGCCTACCTCGCGCTGAAGGAAACCGAATACGAAGCGTTTTTCCGCGTGATCAGCTCGTGGGAACGCAAACACCTGCTGCTGCACGTCTGAGCGAGCCGCACCTCGAGACGACGAAAAGCAGGCAAAACACGGAGGCAACATGAGTTACAGACAGGAAGCCGCATTCATCCAGCCGGCCGCGGCACAGGCACAGGCCGCGCGCAGTACCGCCCGCAGTACCGCCGAATATCGCGCGCTCGACGCCGCGCACCACATCCATCCGTTCTCGGACATGGGCGCGCTGAACCGCGCAGGCAGCCGCGTGATCGTGAAGGCCGAGGGCGTGTATCTGTGGGACTCGGAAGGCAACCAGATCATCGACGGCATGGCGGGGCTGTGGTGCGTGAACATCGGTTACGGCCGCAAGGAACTCGCGGATGCCGCGTATCGCCAGATGCAGGAACTGCCGTTCTACAACACGTTCTTCAAGACCACGCATCCGCCGGTCATCGAACTGTCGGCGCTGCTCGCCGAGATCGCGCCCGCGCCGTTCAACCACTTCTTCTACTGCAACAGCGGTTCGGAAGGCAACGACACGGTGCTGCGCATCGTGCATCAGTACTGGCTCACGCAGAAACAGCCGGCGAAGAAATACGTGATCTCGCGCCGCAACGGCTATCACGGTTCGACGATCGCAGGCGGCACGCTCGGCGGCATGGGTTACATGCACGAGCAGATGCCGTCGAAGGTTGAGCACATCGTGCACATCGACCAGCCGTATTTTTTCGGCGAAGCCGGCGGCGACCTCACATCCGAAGAATTCGGCCTCGCGCGCGCACAGCAACTGGAAGCGAAGATTCTCGAACTCGGCGCGGACAACGTGGCCGCGTTCATCGGCGAGCCGTTCCAGGGCGCGGGCGGCGTGATCTTCCCGCCGTCAACCTACTGGCCGGAAATCCAGCGCATCTGCCGCAAGTACGACGTGCTGCTCGTCGCCGATGAAGTGATCGGCGGCTTCGGACGCACCGGCGAATGGTTTGCGCATCAGCACTTCGGCTTCGAGCCCGATCTGCTGACGCTCGCGAAGGGCTTGACGAGCGGCTACGTGCCGATGGGCGCCGTCGCGATCCACGACCGCATCGCGAAAGCGATCGTCGAGAACGGCGAATTCAATCACGGCCTCACCTACTCCGGCCATCCGGTGGCCGCGGCGGTCGCAGTGGCGAACCTGAAGCTGCTGCGCGACGGGGGCATCGTCGAACGCGTGAAAGCCGACACGGGGCCGTATTTCCAGCAGCGTCTGCGCGAAACCTTCGAAGGCCATCCGATCGTCGGCGAGATCGCCGGCACGGGGCTCGTCGCGGGTCTGCAGCTCGCGCAGGATCCGCAGCGCCGCCAGCGTTTCGCGAACGGCGGCGACGTCGGCACGATCTGCCGCGACTTCTGCTTCAGCGGCAACCTGATCATGCGCGCGACCGGCGACCGGATGCTTCTGTCGCCGCCGCTCGTGGTCAGCAGACAGGAAATCGACGAGATCGTGTCGAAGGCGAAGCACGCCATTGATGCGACCGCCCAGCAACTCGGCCATTCGTAACGTCCGACCCTTCCGGCCGGCGCGCACAACCTGAATCACGAGCGCCGGCTGGAAATTCATCTCCCAGGGGAAAAACCACCATGAGCGTCAGTCATCTTCGTCATACGATCGTAGCGGCCTCGGTTGCCGGAACGCTGGCCACCGCCGCGCTGCTCACCGTACTGCCGGTTACCCCCGCGCTCGCCGCGGACACCGAGCTGAACGTGTACAACTGGTCCGACTACATTGCGAAGGACACCATCCCGAACTTCGAGAAGCAGACCAGCATTCACGTCAAGTACGACAACTACGACAGCGATGACACGCTCCAGGCGAAGCTGCTTGCGGGCAGCTCGGGTTACGACATCGTCGTGCCGACGTCGAACTACATGGCCAAGCAGATCCAGGCGGGCGTGTACCAGAAACTCAACAAGGCCGAGCTGCCGAACCTGTCGAACCTCGACCCCGTGCTGATGAAGATGATCGCCGACGCCGATCCGGGCAACCAGTACGGCGTGCCGTGGGCGTACGGCACCGACGGCATCGGCTACAACGTCGAAGCCGTGCAGAAAGCGCTCGGCGCGAATGCGCCGGTGGACAGCTGGGCGCTCGTGCTGGACCCCGCGAACTTGTCGAAGCTGAAGGGCTGCGGCGTGTCGTTCCTCGATCAGGCCGTGGACGTGTTCGCCGCGACGCTGCAGTACATGCACAAGGATCCGAACAGCACGAACCCGGCCGACTACCAGGCTGCATTCGAAGTGCTGAAGAAAGTCCGCCCGTACATCACGCAGTTCAATTCCTCCGGCTACATCAACGACCTCGCGAACAACGACATCTGCGTCGCGCTGGGGTGGTCCGGCGACGTCGGCATCGCGAGCCGCCGCGCCGCCGAGGCCAAGCGTTCGTACCAGGTGAAGTTCGCCAACGCGAAGGAAGGCGGCCTGCTCTGGTTCGACGTGATGGTTATCCCGAAGGATGCACCGCACCCTGAAGCCGCGATGAAGTGGATCAACTACATCGAAGATCCGAAGGTCAACGCAGCGATCACCAACGAAGTGTTCTACCCCACCGCCAATCGCTCCGCGCGCCAGTTCGTGACGCCCGCGGTTTCTCAGGATCCGACCGTCTACCCGGGGGACGAGGTGCTGAGCAAGATGACGCTGATGAAGCCGGTTCCGACCGACATCCTGCGGCTCGAAAACCGTCTGTGGGCGCAGCTCAAGACGGGCCACTGAGTCTTCTGCCGAGTCTTCCACCGAGCCTTCTTTCCGTGACGACCTGATCCGGGCCGCGCTGCCGGATCCCCTGAACGCCGACGATTCGCGGCGCAGGGATCGCTCGATCCCTGCCCGCACGTAGTACCGCGCAGTCCCGTATCCCCGATCGCTGGAGCCTGTCTGCGAGTTGCCTTGCGCACCTCGTATGGGAGCGCTCGTGCCCGCGATCTGCAACGAATGGTCAAAGCCATGAATTCGACATCCTCAAGCCGCACCGCCGACACGGTGCGCAACACGGTCACGAAGTCTTCCGATACGCGCGAATTCGTTCGCATCGAAAACGTCGTGAAGAAGTTTGGCGAAAGCACCGCGGTCGACAACGTCAACCTGACGATCGAGAAGAACGAGCTGTTCGCGCTGCTCGGCAGTTCGGGTTGCGGCAAGTCGACGCTGCTGCGGATGCTCGCAGGTCTCGAGACCGCGACGTCGGGCCGCATCTTCGTCGACGGCGAAGATCTCGCGACGCTGCCGCCATACCGGCGCCCGGTGAACATGATGTTCCAGTCGTACGCGCTGTTTCCGCACATGACGGTGGAAGCGAACGTCGCGTTCGGCCTCAAGCAGGAAGGCGTACCGAAGAAGGAGATCAAGGAGCGCGTGGCCGACGCGCTCAACCTCGTGCAGATGAGCCGCTATGCGCAGCGCAAGCCGCATCAGCTGTCCGGCGGCCAGCAGCAGCGCGTTGCGCTCGCGCGCTCGCTCGTCAAGCGTCCGAAGCTGCTGCTGCTCGACGAGCCGATGTCCGCGCTCGACAAGAAGATCCGCCAGAAAACGCAGCTGGAGCTCGTCAACATCATCGAAAAAGTGGACGTGACCTGCGTGATGGTCACGCACGATCAGGAAGAAGCGATGACGATGGCGTCGCGCCTCGCGGTGATGAGCGAAGGCCGCATCGTGCAGATCGGCACGCCGAGTCAGGTGTACGAATTTCCGAACAGCCGCTTCTCTGCAGAGTTCATCGGCTCGACCAACCTGTTCGAAGGCCTCGTCGTGGAGGACGAACCCGACCATATTTTCGTGGAGAGCGAGGACCTCGAAGCGCGCATGTACGTAAGCCACGGCATCACGGGTCCGCTCGGCATGCCGGTCGGTATCTCGGTGCGCCCGGAGCGGGTGTCGGTCTCGCTGCAGAAGCCCACCAGCAAACACAACTGGGCGCGCGGCGTCGTGTCGGATGTCGCGTACATGGGCAGCTATTCGCTGTATCACGTGCGCCTGCCGAGCGGCAAGACGGTCGTGTCGAACCTCTCCAGCTCGCACCTGATGCAGCAGGGTGCGCCCTCCTATAACGACGACGTGTTCGTCTCCTGGTCGCCCGCCAGCGGCGTGGTGCTGACGCAATGAGTACGAATACCCCGCTCCCCTCCGCGGCGCTCGATACGCCGCGCGCCGCGCCCGCGTTCGCGGGCATCAGGCAGCGCCTCGCGAAACTGCTGCCGTCCGGCCGCACCACCGTGATCGGCGTGCCCTTCATCTGGCTGACGCTGTTCTTCGCGCTGCCGTTCGTGCTGGTGCTGAAGATCAGCTTTGCTGAACTGCAACTCGGCATTCCGCCGTACTCGCAGCTGATGACGATGAAAGACGGCGTCGTGAACTTCGCGATCCATCTCGGCCACTACGCGTTCCTGCTGCAGGACGATCTCTACATCGCGACCTACATCAGCTCGCTGAAGATGGCCGCGATCTCGACGGCGTTCTGCCTGCTGATCGGCTATCCGATCGCGTACTACATCGCGCGCTCGGCGCCCGCCACGCGCAACCTGCTGATGATGGGCGTGATGCTGCCGTTCTGGACGTCGTTCCTGATCCGCGTCTATGCATGGATCGGCATCCTGAAAGACGACGGTCTGCTCAATCACACGTTGATGGCGATCGGGCTGATTCACGAGCCCATCCGCCTGTACCACACCGACATCGGCGTCTATATCGGCATGGTCTATTCGTACCTGCCATTCATGGTGATGCCACTGTACGCGCACCTCGTGAAGATGGACCTGACGCTGCTGGAAGCCGCGTACGACCTCGGCGCGAAACCGTGGACCGCGTTCACGCGCATCACGTTGCCGCTGTCGAAGAACGGGATCATCGCCGGCAGCCTGCTGGTGTTCATCCCCGCGGTCGGCGAGTACGTGATTCCTGAGCTGCTGGGCGGCGCGGACACGCTGATGATTGGCCGCGTGATGTGGGACGAATTCTTCAACGACATGGACTGGCCGATGGCGTCCGCCGTCACCGTCGCGATGGTGTTGCTGCTGCTCGTGCCGATGGCCGTCTTTCAGTACTACCAGGTCAAGGAACTGGAGGGCGCGAAATGATCAAGCCGAACAAGACGCTGTCCGCCACCGTGCTGACGCTCGGATTCCTGTTCCTTTACATCCCGATCGTGAGCCTCGTGGTGTTCTCGTTCAACGAGTCGAAGCTCGTCACCGTGTGGGCCGGTTTTTCGCTGAAGTGGTACGGCGCGCTGCTGCAGGACGACGAGCTGCTGGGCGCCGCCTGGCTCTCGCTGAAGATCGGCCTGATGACCGCGTGCGCTTCGGTCGTGATCGGCACGTGGGCGGGCTTCGTGCTGGCGCGCATGGGCCGCTTTCGCGGCTTCACGCTGTTCACCGGGATGATCAACGCACCGCTCGTGATTCCCGAGGTGATCCAGGGGATCTCGCTGCTGCTGCTCTTCGTCGCGCTCGAACAGATGCTCGGCTGGCCGAAGGGTCGCGGCATCTTCACGATCTGGATCGGCCACGTGATGCTGTGCGTTTCGTACGTCGCGATCATCGTGCAGTCGCGCGTGAAGGAGCTGAACCGCTCGCTCGAAGAAGCCGCACTCGACCTGGGCGCGACCCCGCTCAAGGTGTTTTTCCTGATCACGCTGCCGCTGATCTCGCAGGCGCTGATGTCCGGCTGGCTGCTGTCGTTCACGCTGTCGATCGACGACCTCGTGCTGTCCGCGTTCCTGTCGGGCCCTGGCTCGACGACGCTGCCGCTCGTCGTGTTCTCGCGCGTGCGGCTCGGCCTAAACCCCGAGATGAACGCGCTCGCCACCATCTTCATCAGCGCGGTGACGATCGGCGTGATCGCCGTCAATCAATGGATGACTGCGCGCGAACGAAAACGCACCCGCGACATGCAGCAGGCGTTCGCCGCCGCGGATGCCGAACCCGCGCCCGCCCCCGCCGCCGTCGCGCGCCGTTCGCTCGACGCGGCCCGCGCCTGACCCCGACTTCGCAATACGACTAACAAGGAGAACGTGCATGAAGAAGAAACTCATCTGCGTGCTGGTAGCGGGATGTCTACCAGGACTCGCGTCGGCAGATGCGACCAGCGACCAGATCAAGGCGCTGCAGGCGCAGCTCAACGCGCTGCAGAAGGAAGTGAAGCAGCTGCGCGCGGAAGTCGCGGCGAAGCCGCAGGCAGCCGCCGCGCCGGTTGCGGCCGCGCCGGCGCCGGTCGACGTGTCGTCGCCGGACTGGGGCAAGGCGCCCGCGACGATCTCGAACGACGACCTGACCGCGCTGAAGCAGCAGGTCGCGAACCAGCAGCTGAAGGTCGATTCGCTGAACGACGCGGCCACCACCGGACCGATCGCCGGGCTGTCGGTC
The DNA here is from genome assembly GCF_003443895.1 of Paraburkholderia phosphatilytica. Classification (GTDB taxonomy): domain Bacteria; phylum Pseudomonadota; class Gammaproteobacteria; order Burkholderiales; family Burkholderiaceae; genus Paraburkholderia; species Paraburkholderia phosphatilytica. The sequence goes on from NZ_QQOA01000007.1 coordinate 160,046, forward strand.
ACCGGCTATATCGATCCGACGTATCTGTATAACCGCTCGGCCAGCTCGTCGTCGTTCCTGTTCGGCAACCACGAAAGTTCGTACAACTACTTCAACAGCTCGTTCGGCGACCTGTACCTCGACATCAAGAAGACCTTCGGCGTAGGCCCGATGGCGCCATCGGCGGAAGTCACGCTGATGCCGAACCGCGGCAACGGCATCACACTCTTGCAGAACGAGCACGGCACGATCAGCGACAACATCCTGAACACCGCGGTGGTCACGGTGCCGCTGACGGCGACCACCACCTTCGTCGCCGGCCTGATGCCGAGCTTCGGCGGCTACGAGGTGCAGCAGTCGAACCAGATGCTGACGCTGACGCACGGCCTGCTGTACGACTTCTCGGATCCGGGCAGCTACGTGGGCGTGGGCCTTAACTACTCGCCGGACGGCAGCAGCTGGGCATGGAAGTTCATGCTCGCGAACGAGCAGTACCGCACCTACGGTTCGGTCGTGCAGACCGGCACGAACGCGCTCGGCGACCCGATCACGCAGAGCAACAAGATCCCGACCTTCACCGCGCGCTTCGACTACACGAAGTCCAGTGCGCTCGATATCGGCGGTTCGTTCAACATCGGCCGTCAGACGCTGGCGTCCGGCACGACGACCGACGCGAACGGCAACACCGTGCCGGTGTACGGTGTGGGCGGCGCAGCGCCGAGCGCGTTCGGCACGTTCTTCTTCGGCGAACTCGACGCGTCCTACACGCTCGCGGACATCCAGTACAACGCCGAAGTCGACTACGGCCAGCAGCAGAACGCCGCGTTCAACGGCGGCCAGGCGCAGTGGTACGGCCTGTCGTTCCTCGCGCACCGCAAGTTCAACATCGCGGGCCTCGGCCGGATGGGCGTGACGGCGCGCTACGACGTGCTCGCCGATACGAAGAACGGCGGCGGTGGCGGCGGCATCGCGCTGAACTCGAACGGCATGGACCCGTACGACGGCTTCGGCATCGGCGCGAGCTGTCTCGCGAACTCGAAGGCGAACGGCGGCCTCGGCTTCGAGTGCAAGGGCGCGGTGCACCAGGACGTTGCGCTCGACCTGCTGTTCTATCCGACCCAGCAGATCACCGTGAAGGTCGAATACCGTCACGACTGGGCGACCCAGGACACGTTCCTGCGCAGCGACGGTTCGTACGGCAAGTCGAACGACATCATCGCGACGCAGTTCATCTACGCGTTCTAACCTCACCTGAGCTGAAGTCCCTCGAAGCGCGGCGTGTTCTTCCGGAAGCGCCGTGCTTCGCACCAGCACACTGCCTATGCTCCGTTTCGCGAACCAGCCGCACGCCGCGTCGTACTACGCGGCCACCGTCAACGACACCACGCGCCACCCCGCGCTCGACGAATCGCTCGACGCCGACGTGTGCGTGATCGGCGCGGGCCTCACCGGCATCTCCGCCGCGCTCAATCTGGCCGAGCGCGGCCATCGCGTCGTCGTGCTCGAAGCGTCGAAAGTCGGGTGGGCCGCGAGTGGGCGCAACGGCGGCCAGATGATCGGCGGCTTCGCGTGCGGCGTCGACGAATTTTCAAAGCACCTGCCCGAAGCGGACGTGAAACGCATGTGGGCGATGGGACTCGAAACGCTCGCGATCGTCCGCGAACGCGTGGCGAAGCATCGGATCGACTGCGATCTCACAGACGGCTATCTGACTGCCGCGAACAAACCGCGCGATGTCGCTTCGTTGCGGAAGTGGCAGGACGAAGCGGCAAACCGCTTCGGCTACAACCGCTTCCGGTATGTCGAAGAAGAGGACCTGCCGCGCTACGTACAGTCGTCGCGCTACCTTGGCGGTCTTTACGATCCGGACAGCGGCCATCTGCATCCGCTCAACTACACGCTCGGCCTCGCGCGTGCTGCCGTGGAAGCGGGCGCGCGCATCTTCGAAGACAGCTGCGTCACGGCGCTGCGCGAGGAAAACGGCGCGCACGTCATCGAAACCGAACGCGGCCGCGTGAAAGCGCGCTTCGTCGTGCTCGCATGCAATACCTGGCTCGGCCCGCTTGCGCCGGATCTCGCGCGCAAGATCATGCCGGTCGGCACCTACGTGATCGCAACCGAGCCGCTCGGCGAAGCGCGCGCGAAAGCGTTGATGCCCGCGCAGGCCGCAGTCTGCGATTCGCGCTTCGTGCTCGACTATTTCAGGCCGTCGCCCGATGGCCGGCTGCTGTGGGGCGGCAAGGTCAGCTATTCGACGTTCGCGCCGCGCAATCTCGCCGACGCGATGCGGCGCGACATGCTGAAGACATTCCCGCAACTCGCCGACGTGAAGATCGACTACGCATGGGGCGGCTTCGTCGACATCACGATGAACCGCGCGCCGCATTTCGGCCGGCTGTCGCCCACCGTCTATTTCGCGCAGGGCTTCTCCGGGCACGGCGTCAATACGACCGGGCTCGCGGGCAAGCTGATCGCCGAGGCGATCGACGGCCAGGCGTCGCGCTTCGACCTGTTCGACAAGATTCGTCACCGCGATTTCCCGGGCGGCGCTACACTGCGCACCCCTGCCCTCGTACTCGCGATGGCCTGGTATCGAATGAAGGACCTGCTGTGACGAACGACAGTCTCGACCGGCGCGCCGACGCACTCGCGCGCCACTCTTACTACGAAGCAAGCGTCGCGCGCCCGACGCACGACGACCCGATGCTCGACAGCACGCTCGAGGCCGATGTCTGCGTGATCGGCGCGGGCTTCGCGGGTCTCTCCGTCGCGCTCGAATGTCGTGCACGCGGGCTCTCCGTCGTCGTGCTCGACGCGCATCGGCCAGGCTGGGGCGCGTCGGGCCGCAACGGCGGTCAGATGATCGCGGGCTTCGCGAAGGACGAGGAACTCGAACGGCAGCTCGGCACCGAAGGTGCGCGCGCCGCGTGGGCACTCTCTGAAGATGGCGTGACGCTGGTGCGCGAGCGCATCGAACGCTACGGCATCGACTGCGATTTCACGCAGGGCTATCTGACCGTCGCGACGCGCGACAAGCGCGTGCCCGATCTGCGCGCGTGGATGGACGCCGCGTCGACACGTTGGGGCTACCAGCATCTGTCGTGGCTCGAGCGCGACGCGATCCGCACGCGGATTGCGTCCGAGCGCTATCTCGCGGGTGTCTACGATGCACGCTCGGGGCATCTGCATCCGCTCAAGTACTGCCTCGGTCTCGCGGCCGCCGCGCGCGCGGAAGGCGCGCAGCTGTTCGCCCATTCGCCGGTGGTGTCGGTCGAACGCGGCGCGCGGCCGGTGGTGCGCACGCCGAAGGGTGAAGTGCGTTGCCGCTTCGTGGTGACATGCGGCAACGCAACGCTTGAAGGTGTGCTGCCGCGTTCCATCGAAGCGCGCATCGCGCCGATCGCGTCGTACATCATCGCAACCGAGCCGCTCGGCAAAGCGCGCGCCGATGCATTGATCGCGCAGCGCGAGGCGATCTGCGACAACAACTTCTTTCTCGACTACTTCCGCCTGTCCGCCGACCATCGCGTGCTGTTCGGCGGACGCGCGAGTTCGAGCGGCGCATCGGCCGACCAGCTCTCGGGCGATATCCGCGCGCGAATGCTCATGGTGTTCCCGCAACTCGCGGACGTGAAGACCGACTACGCATGGGGCGGCTTCGTCGACGTCACGCGTAACCGCACGCCGGACTTCGGCGCGATCGATCCGAACTTCTACTACGTGCAGGGATTTTCAGGGCACGGCGTCGCGCTGACTGGAATCGCCGGGCGCGTGGTGGCCAGTGCGATCGCCGGCGAGCGCGGCGCGTTCGATCTCTTCGCGCAACTGCGGCATGCGAGGTTTCCAGGCGGGCCCGCAATGCGCAGGCCCGCACTCGCGATCGGGATGTTCTATCACCGTGTGAGAGAACTGCTGGCGGCGTGATCGCAGGGCAACACGCGCCTACCGCGCAAACAGCTGCCGCTCCTTTTCGCGGATATCGTTCGCCGTGTAATACCTCGACCACCATTTCTCGCCGTCGAGCTTGAGACGCAGCGGCTGTGCGGACTTTCCAGCCTTTTTCAGCGCCTCCGCGAACGCATAGTGATCGATCAAACGGATGCCTTCGATCGCGAACGCGGTGGCGATCGCCCGGTCGTAGATCGCGATCAGGTTGTCCGCGTTACTCTCTTCGCCGCCCTCCGACAGATTCGACGAACCGCAGAACACGACCGGGTTGGTCCCGTTGAAATCGGCGACCACGAACTTGTGATGCACGATGTGCGAAGCCGCGCCGTGCACCTCCAGTTCGCTTGAGAATGGCGCAGGAAAGCGCTCGGGATTCGCCTTCGAATACACCAGTTCGCCGCCTTTGGACGATGGCGTAAACACGGTCGTACCGTTGACCGTGTCGTCGTCGGGATCGACCGAATCCGAAATGCCGTACGAGAAGACCTTGCGGTCGGCATGCAGCTGCGACAGCGCCTTCAGCACCTCGCCTTTGCCGTTCAGGTCCATCACCGCGAAGATCACGGAACTCTCCGCGCCGTCGATGGCGTTCAACACCCGCTTCAGCCCGACATCCGGCACCTTGTGCGGCGCAAACGAGAACACGAGCGACGGCATGCCCGGCTCGCTGATCGTGAACTCCTTCATCGAAATTTCTTTCGAGTAGAAGAACGGCGCGGACAGTTCGCCGTTCAGCGCGGTCTGGAACGCCTCTTCGTACTGCGCGGCCACCGCCGCATCGTCGAACACGATCACATGGTTCGCGTTCACGTACAGGCCGGTAATGGAGAAGTTCGTCGAACCCGTCAGCACCTTGACCGCCTTCCCGTGTTTATCGCGCTTGATCAGGATCTTGTTGTGCTGGAAGCGTTTGAATTTGCCGCGTCTGAAGCATTCCTGCTGCTGCGCCTGCGGTGCCGAACGGAGGATTTTTTCAAACGCCAGCGCTGCGACGGTTCCGTCCGCGTGTTCTTTCGAGTTGTCGGCGAGCAGCCTGAGTTTGCCAGCCTGCGCAAGCAGCGCGAATGCAGCGATGATCTGCGGTTCGTTGAGGTCATACACGAACGCATCGATCGTCGCGCCGTCCTCGTTGTGCACCTCGGTCAGAAAGGCATCGATTGTCTGGCGCGCATGACCGCCCAGCCATTCCCATCTGGCGATGTAATCCGCTGGATCGAAGTCCCAGTTCGCGGCCGTCACCTTGGGCGCATAGGGCTCATTCCTGAACCTGTCCGCATACGCCTGCGACGACAGATAGCCGCGCGTGAACGCCACCTCGATGTTGCCTTCCTGGAACGGGCCGACGTCGATCGTCAGCTGCACACTCTGGTCGTCGCTCAGCTTGCCGGACTGATCGTCGACGAACCGCTTGACGACCACTTCATAGCAGAATGTGCCGCTGGTTCCGTCCGCGGGAAAATCCAGCCACCAGAACTTCTGGAACGGCGCATCGTTCGACGGAAAGAACTTGCCTTCGTCATCGCCCGCCCGCTTCGTGAAATCGCCGTCGAACGACAGGCGGTTGCCGAGCCACGTCCAGTCTTCCGACGCCTGAAGCCGGCGGCGAATCGCAAAGCCGGCGAGCTTGTCGGTCAGATGGTCGCTCAAATCGAATGCGAGCATCACGCACCGGTCACCGGTATAAGCCTTCACAGTGAAGCCTTTCGACGACGCCGTAGCGGTAAAGATTCTGGTCATGCGATGCCCTCGGTTTATTTTGCACTACCGATTTAAATAAGCGAACCGGCACCGAAGACCTGTCACGCATAGTTCGACGCAGCGCTTCAAGCGGCCAGTTCACCCTGACGCACACGCGCTATTCTTTGCGTTGAACTATGAAAATGAGGTGACACGCGGGCAATGCGCTGTTGAATCACCCGCGCGCAAGGATGCCGACCGGACCGCCGCATCGCCATCCGGTCAGCCGTGGCGAAAATGCCTTATTCGCCGGATGCGAAAAACACCGCCGCTTCACCGGTCAGCATCAGGAACGCGAGCGTCTCGCGAAGATAGAGCTGCACGGTCGTATCGGTGTGATTTGAATAACCGATCGACACATCCTGCCCGAGGTGCAGTTCGTAGTCGCCGCCGCGCGTGGTGAGCACGCAACCGCCTTCGATCGCCGGCGCCCAGATGATGTCACCGTTCACGATCCGCTTGATGTGCTGCGCGATCGGATAGCCCTGGTCGCTGCCTTGATCGAGCGCGGTGTACGCATCGGCGCCGAGCAGCACCGAGTACGGCCCGTCGACGCCCGCGAGCCGCAGCGTTTCGAGCGCGCGGCTGATCGCATCCGGATACGCGCTCACGTCCGCGGGCAGATCGATCGGCGCATTCGACGAACCGTCGCGGATACCCGTGATACCCGCCGCCGGATAACCGTTGAAGATCGCGCCGTCTTCCGCCAGCGCGAGTTCGTTCGCGGCGATCTTCGCGGGCTGCCAGTCGCCGTCGTTCGAGCCGCGCTCCACGCTGTCCACGGCGTCGCGCTGCAGCACGAACGGCACCGTGAATTGCGCGAGCGCCTTCACTTCGGCGAGCTTCGCGCTTACGCCTTGCCTCGGCGCGGCAATCGTCGTCTGATGGCCCGTGCCGATACCCGAGAGGCTCGCGCCGCCCGCGGTCTTCACATCGACCACGCGCCGTCCCGCCACCGAACGTTTGAACGTGCGCGCCACTTCCGCTTCGATCTGCGCCCACGCGGCACTGGAAATCGGCGCGAGTTCGCGATGCAGGTTATTCATGCTGGGGCATTCCTTTGAGAGAGCCGATCTTCAGCGACCCATCGTCGTGTTCGTCGGTAGACATGGGCTCCACGTGAGGTGTTGACTGCGATGCGTTCGTGCCGACGGAGGACGGATCGCTCGAAGCGAGTTCGTCGAACATTGCGACGGCCGGCACGAAGAACAGGCCGCCCGTGATCGCGCGACTGTAGTCGAGCAGCCGGTCGTAGTTGCCCGGCGGCCGCCCGACGAACATGTTGTCGAGCATCTGTTCGAGCGGCGCGGGCGAGCGTGCATAGCCGATGAAATACGTGCCGAACTCTTTCGCGCCGGGATGGCCGAACGCCATGTTGTGGCGCAGGATCTTCACTTCCTCGCCGTTCTCGTCGAGCGTCGTGAGCGAACTGTGCGACGACGAAGGCTTCACCGCCGCATTCAGTTCGATATCGGAGAGCTTCGTGCGGCCGATCACGCGCTCCTGCTGTTCGACGGTCAGCGCATTCCACGCAGACATGTCGTGCAGATACTTCTGCACCATCACGTAGCTGCCACCCGCGTACGTCGGGTCTTCGTCGCCGATCGTCGTGAACTTCACGGCTTCGTTGCCGGCCGGATTCTCGGTACCGTCGACGAAACCGATGATGCCGCGCAGGTCGAAGTAGCGAAAGCCGTGCACCTCGTCGACTACGGTCAGCGAATCGCCCAGCGGTTCGAGCAGTTGCGTCGCGAGCTCGAAGCACAGGTCCATGTGGTCCGCGCGAATGTGCAGCAGCACGTCGCCGGGCGTTGCGGGCGCGTGGCGCCCGGCTGGACCAGTCTCGCGAAACGGATGCAGCGCGGCGGGACGCGGCGCGCCGAAGAGCCGGTCCCACGCGTCGGACCCGAAGCCGCAGACGCACGACAGATTCGCAGTCGGCGCGCGTGCGCCGACGGACCGGACCAGCGCCGCGATGTCGGCGCACCATGCGCGCACGGCGGCGGCATCGTCGCTGGACGTGCCGACGGTCGCGACCATGAAGATCGCGCTTCGCGTGACGGGAAGACAGACGGCTTGCGACTCGGGAATGTCGTTGAGCATCGGGCGTGGACTCGGGTTGGACCGCTCGAGCAATGTCGGCCGGGATCGACCGCTGGAACCTGCCTGCAAGCATTGAAACGAATGGCGCAACCTGGCGCGGAGGCGCGCGTCATTCAGTGATAGTTGCAAACGAAAAGAAATGCAAAGCGTTGCGCGACGACGAGTCACCCCGTTTGCGATGAAAGCTCAAAGCCTCAGCGCATGGACGCCGCGTTCATCCGACGATACCGCCGTTCCATGCCACGCGCGTGACGCTCCCCGGTACGCGCCGGATGCCCGGGCTCACACCAGCAGTTGCCGCGCGAGCACCTGGCGCGCCTGCACGACCGTATCGCGCTCGCCATGCAGCGGCGGCGTCAGCGAGAACACCGCCTCGGGCAGCGCCGGCAGCCGGTGTTTCGGGCCGAGCCGCACGAGCCCGTCGCCGATCGACGATGCACTCAGACAGCCGACGCCCAGCCCGGCCACGAGCATCGACTGCAACCCCGCCACGCCCGATGCGCTGTGCACGAGCGCATAGCGGATGCGCTGCGCTTCGAGCGAATGCACGGCGATCTGGTGCAGCAGACAGTCGCCCGGCAGCAGCACGAGCGGCAGCGGATCGGGCAGCTGATCGGCGAGCGTGGGCGCGCAGACCCAGTAGAGCTGCTCGCGGCGAAGCTCCCAGCGCGGGTCCGGCACGGCGGGCCGCACCGGGCCGGCCGACAGGTTCATCACGACGCCGAGATCGAGCTGTCCCTTCGCGTGCGCCTGCTCGATCTCCGTGCTCTTCATCGTACTCACGTGCAGGCTCAGTTGCGGATAACACTCGCGCAGCCGCGCCAGCATCCCGGCAACTTCATGGGTACGGAAGTAGTCTGTAATGGCGACGCGCAGTTCGCCCTTGATCGCCTGACCGCGCATTTCATCGAACGCCGCCTCGTTCAGCGCGACGATGCGCCGCGCGCGCTCCAGCAGCAGCGTGGCCGCGGGCGTAAGCTCGATGCCGCGCTTGCTGCGCACGAACAGCGGCACGCCGGCGCGCACCTCGAGCTTGCGCATCTGCTCGCTGACAGTGGATTGCGACAGATGCAGCGACGGCGCGGCCGCGGACAGACTGCCCGAGTCCGCCACCACGGTGAAAGTTCGCAACTGGTCGAGTTCGAAGCCGCGCATGGTCTGGGTCCACCATCTATCGATTAACTCGATGGATATTACCACCTATTCCAGCTTTTCCGTCAGATGCGCGAGCGGCAGAATATCGTTTCGATCGACTGCTCTCTTCCCGACAGGCTCCCCGATGCCCGACAACGCCCTCGCCACCGCCTCACCCATCGCCAAAGCACCCTGCACGCCCGCCCATCGTCACCACGGCTGGGCACTCGTGGTGCTGCTGGTCGGCGCGATCCTGCCGCCGCTCGACTACTTCATCGTCAACCTCGCGCTGCCGGCCATCCACGACGGCGTGGCCGCCAGCTCGGCGCAGCTCCAGCTGGTGATCTCAGCCTACGCGTGCGCGAATGCCGTGATGCAGATCACCGGCGGCCGGCTCGGCGACCTGTACGGCCGCAAGCGGATGTTCATGCTCGGCATGGCGGGCTTCGTGATAGCGTCGGCGGTGTGCGGTTTTGCGGCGAGCGGCTCGGTGCTGGTGGCGGGGCGCGTGCTGCAAGGGCTGTTCGCCGCGATTCTCACGCCGCAGGTGCTGGCCACGATCCGCAGCGTGTTCACGCCGCAGGAACAGGTGCGCGTGATGGGTTTCTTCGGCTTCGTGTACGGCGTCGCGGCGGTGATCGGGCAGCTCGGCGGCGGAGCGTTGATCAGCCTGCATCCGTTCGGGCTCGGCTGGCGCTCGATCTTCCTCGTCAATCTGCCGATCGGCGTGCTGGCGCTCGTCGGCAGCTGGCGCTTCATTCCCGAGAGCCGGCCGCCGCGCGGCGCGCGCATCGATCTGCCGGGCACGCTGCTGCTGTCGCTGTTCCTGCTGATGCTCGTCTACCCGCTCACGCGCGGCCGCGAGGAAGGCTGGCCGCTGTGGATGCAGCTGTGCCTGATCGGCACGCTGCCGGTGCTCGCGCTGCTGCTGCGGGTGGAATGGCGCAAGCTGTCGGCGGGTCAGGATCCGCTGCTGGATCTGCGCCTGTTCCGTCATCCGGTGGTGGCGCTCGGGCTGGTGCTGGCGTTCCTGTTCTATACGCTGAGCGCGTTCTTCCTGACCTACGGCATCTGGCTGCAAAGCGGCCTCGGCTGGTCGCCGCTGATGTCGGGGCTCGCGATCCTGCCGTTCGGGCTCGGCTTTCTCGCGAGTCCGCTGTTCACCACGCGCCTCGTGCAGCGCTTCGGCGGGCATCGCGTGCTGACGCTCGGGTTCGCGTCGATCGCGTGCGGACTCGGGCTCGCGGCCGCGCTCGCCGGCGCGAGTGCGCCGCCGGCCGGCTTCTATCTGGGGCTCGCGGCGATGGGTATCGGCCAGGGGCTGGTGCTGCCGTCCGTCGTGCGGATCGTGCTCGCCGAAGTGAACCCCGAACGCGCGGGCGTCGCGTCGGGCATGATCACCGCCACTTTGCAGATTGGCGCGGCGGTCGGCGCGGCGACGCTCGGTGGCCTGTTCTTCTCGAAGCTCGGCGCGCAACCCGGCGCGCACGACTACGCGCTGGCGTTCAAGCTGTCGATGTTCGCGCTCGTCGCGATCATCGCGCTCTGCACGGGGCTCTCGATGGCGCTCGGGCCGCTGCACCGGCGCGCGCACGTGGTTGTGGGGTGACGGCAAGACGCGACCGTCACGCGCGCTTCGCTTCGAACGCGGTCCGCGCAGCATTCATGCGCGAGGCGGCATGCGGGCGCGGCGGGCTACATCACTGCGTTGCGGCATAATCGTCGGGCTGTGTCGCTCCCGCTCAGTTCACCCTCACTCCGCAACGAGGCAACGATGACTGCCCGACTCGACGCGCCGATCGCCGCGAAATTCGCGGACCTGGCGCTCGCGCATCTGACGCGCGAATATCCGAACAAGCTCACGCATGCGCTCGCCGGTCCTGAAGATGTGCAGGGACCGCGCGCGCTGCATCCGATTTTCTATGGCAGCTACGACTGGCATTCGTGCGTGCACGGTTACTGGCTCGTGCTGCATCTGCTCGCGCGTTTTCCGGATCTGCCGCAGGCGGCGCGAATCGTCGCGACAGTTGATGAACACTTCACGCCGCACAACGTGGCGGGCGAATGCGCGTACCTGAACCTGCCGCACAATCGCGGCTTCGAGCGGCCGTATGGCTGGGCGTGGCTGCTTGCGCTGTCGGCGCAGCTCGAAGCGCTCGATGAACGCAGCGTGCCGCAGGCCGCCGCGTGGAAGCGCGACTTCGCGCCGCTGACGGAGATTTTCGTCGAGCGCTTCAGCGAGTTCCTGCCGAAGGCGACCTATCCGCTGCGCGTTGGCACGCACTTCAACATGGCGTTCGCGCTCGCGCTCACGCTCGACTTCGCGCGGCAGACGTCGCGCGCGTCGCTCGAAGCGCTGGTTGTGGACACAGCGAAACGCTGGTATCTGAACGACGCCGGCTGCCAGGCGTGGGAACCGGCCGGCGACGAGTTTCTGTCGCCGTCGCTAATGGAAGCCGAACTGATGCGCCGCGTGCTGCCGGGCGATGCGTTCGTCGGCTGGTTCACGCGCTTCCTGCCCGATCTCGCCGCGAGCGAACCCGCGACGCTCTTCACGCCCGTCACCGTCACCGATCGCTCCGACGGCAAGATCGCGCACCTCGACGGGCTGAACCTGAGCCGCGCGTGGTGCCAGCGGTCGCTGGCTCGCGCGTTGCCCGCGGGCGATCCGCGCATCGCGCTGCTCGACGATGCCGCGAACCGGCATCTCGATTCCGCGCTGGCTCACGTCGCCGGCGACTACATGGGCGAGCACTGGCTCGCAAGTTTCGCGACGCTCGCGCTGGAGGCGTGAGGTTGTGAGCACAAGCGGTGCGGCGGCTCCCGATAGATCCTGGTAGATCCCGGTAGATAACAACAAACCACCGCCGCCGCCCTTTTACCGCTTCCCGCACCACTCCGCGTAAGCGGCCATCGTTTCCTCGTTCGGCGGATAGGTGCCGCGCAACGGCCGCCCTTCCGCAATGCGTTCGGTGATGAACGCTTCGAGGCGCTCCTGCTCGGTCGCGTCGCGCGCGACTTCCTCCGCCATCTCCTTCGGCACGATCACGACGCCGTCCGCATCCGCGACGACGATGTCGCCCGGATACACCGGCACGCCGCCGCATGCGATCGGCACATTCATATCCACCGCGTGATGCTTCGCGAGGTTGAGCGTCGGCGCGGCGCCCGCGCACCAGAGCGGCAGGCCGAGCTCGGCGATCGTGCCGCTGTCGCGCACCGGGCCGTCGGACACCATGCCGGCGACGCCGCGCGTCTTCAGCCGCAGCGCGAGGATCGATCCGACCGACGCCGTCGCGGTCTCACGGCGGCAGTCCTGCACCAGCACGCTGCCCGGCGGCGCCGATTCGACCGCCTTGCGTTGCGGATGGTCCGGGTTCTGGAACACGCCGACGTGGTCGAGGTCCTCGCGCGCGGGAATGTTGCGCAGCGTGAACGCCGGCCCGACCAGGTTCGGCGCACCCGGCGCCGGCTTCACGAGCGGCGCGACCCCTTGCAGGAACACGTTGCGCAGACCGCGCTTGAAAAGCTGGGTGGTCAGCGTCGCAGTGCTGACGTGGCGCAGCTGTTCGAGCGCGGCGTCGCTGACGCGTTGGTCCGATGCAGTCATACGGTACTCCGGATAAGTGGTCAGTTGTCTGACAGGTTGCGTGACGCGTCATCGTACCCCGCGCCTGCGGCCGTTGGGAAGCGGGATCGTCACGAAGCAAGGCCCTGCACGGAATGATAGCGCGCGCCGCGGTGCGATCGAGGTCGCGCCCGGTCGCGCGCAATCTTGTCAGGCAACCGCTCGCGACACCCGTCGCCATGCTCGGTCCAGCAGGCCTCCGACACGTAATCGTTACCTCCCGTTACATCCTCACTCACATCTTGTTACTTCTCGTTACTTCTTGTTTTGCGAATTTTTAACGTTTGCGAGCATTTCTTTTCGGCGTTTTCACGACAGAGCAAATCCGACCGATACACTCGCAACGCGCCAGGAATTTCCTTCCTGATTGCAGGTGGCAGTCTGGCAATCGTCTAATTAAACAGTAAAAGATGCCGTAAATTAGAGCAAGCATCGGAATATATTGCCGCCACCCCATACCGATCGCCGGCGCTCTCAATAGCGACGGCATCCGGCTGAAGCGTCGTCACAGGCCCCCCTTCCGCGCCATGCCCGCCCATCCCGTCGTACCGATCACGCGTGATCTCGAACCGAACGCGTGGTTTTAATCAGGAATCCTATCGTGTCGCTGAAAAAATCGTTTAACGCAGTGCGCGCGCTCCGCGCTGCCGCCGTCTCCGCGTCGACGGACGCCGCCCCGGCCGCGGGTACGCTGCAATCGCGCCGCCGGTTTCTCACCGGCCTTGCGATGGGCGCCGGGTCGCTTGCGCTCGCCGCCTGCGGCGGTGGCAGCGAAGGCACCAGCACGCTGAGCGAAGCGGCCGTTGCCGCGTCCGCGAAAAGCACGAAAGCGACGACGCTCGTCGAGTCCGCGTCGGGCACGACGGTCCCGTCCGGAACGTCGATCATCGACGGCAACCTGATCAAGTGGACGCTCTCGAGCGGCAAGGTGATGCGGGCGGGCGTGAACACGGGCTGCCCGGTCAGCGCGGCGCTGGTGCTCTACTGGAATCACACGATCTACGCGCGCAACGCGAACGGCACGTGGTACATCAACGTGAACAACGTGTGGAAGGTGTCGGCGGATCCGCGCCTCACGTCGACGCCGATCTTCTACGGCATGAACGGCCATCCGCTCGATAACGTCGGTGCGTTCGCGACGCAGACGCCCGCGCAGCAGATCGCAACGCTCGTCGATCTCGGCGTGACCGTCTATCGTCTGGACTGCTACGGCGCGACGAGCGATGCGCAAACGATCCTCACCTACGCGCAGCTCGGCGCGGCGAACGGCGTGACGATCGTGCCGTGCTTCGCGATGAGCCAGCCGATGATGATGTCGAGCGAGCAGGACAACTACAACTGGGCGTACCAGTGCGGCATCAACATCGCATCGGTGCTGAGCGCTTACTGCCCGATCTATGAGATCGGCAACGAGATCGACCAGTGGTGCTCGATCGGCGTCGGCGAAACGGCGGCTTCGTTCGACAACACGCGCTACCAGCTGGTGCGCGGCTTCCTGCGCGGCGCGGCGGACGGCATCCACTCGGTGCAGCCGAACGCGAAGATCATCCGCGGCGGCTGCGTGACGACCGAGGTCGGCTTCAACAACATGCTGTGGAACGGCACGCAGCCCGACGGCACCACGGGTCATCCGCTCGTGCAGTGGGACTACACCGGCTGGCACTGGTACGAGACGAGCGGCGATATCGTGTCGGCCTACGACGGCACGTCGACCTCGCTGAACGTGCTGCAGAACCTGCAGCAGTACGGCGTGCCGGTGTGGCTGACGGAGGTGGGCTTCAATCCGGGCGATGCGGATCAGGGTGCGGCCTACATCTCGAAGGCGCTCGCGGAGTACGTTGCGGACCGCGCGAAATACAACATCGCGGGCATCTGCTTCTACGAACTCTACGACGTCACCGGCGACGGCAACTTCGGCCTGATCCAGAACGACGGCGTGACGAAGAAGCAGGGGTATGCGGCGTTCAAGAACTTCATCGCGAGCAATCCGGCGTGAAGCATGCCCGCCGCATGAAATGAAAGGAGGCTAGTCGAAGTCGCGCGTTTCCAGCTCGACCGACTGGCCGCCGTTCGATTCGAGCACGCGCCGGGCGGCCGTCTCGATCCTCTGGCGATTCGCCTCGAACGACGCGATCAATTGATGGGACGACGTACCCTGGTTCCCGAAGTGATCGTTTAGTGCATCGAGCGAAACACTACACCAGACCTCCTTGCCGCTGACACTCGCTTCGAATGCGACTCGCGCGGCGGCTACCACATGCCGCCGGCTGGTAAATTCGATCGTCATTTTCCGTTCTCCATGGTTGCCAGAATCGCTTCGCGGCCGGTCCTACCGCGCGACGTCGGTCATGCAACGCCCACGGTGCGTCGCCGCGTGGATACGCACAGCGCGCGCCGGCCTCCCGGGCGCCTTTTTTCAGGCTGTTTGCTGGTTCAGCAAGCACCGGTCCCGAATGCACGCAGCGCACTTGCACTGTACTGCGGATCGAGGCCCTCTGGGCTGGCTCCGGTCCAACCCTGATTTTCCACTGAAGAATCACCCCATGCTGCCGTTAATCCGGCTGGACGGGCGCGTCGCGGCAACGTTGAGCGCTCCCTCCGCGAGCGGCACGGGGTCCGCGCGCGACCACAAGAAAGCAAGGACGGACCGACGCAGAGGTCGGTCATATCGTTCTCACGAGGGTGTCGAACCGATGTTCAGGTTTCAATGCAGTCAATGCGAAGCGTGGCACGAAGAACTGCCGCGCATCGGATTCGCGATGCCGGACAATCTCAGGAACATTCCCGCGGGCCTGCGCGACGGGCGCGCGTGGTGGTCCGATGACGTCTGCGTCATCGACAACCGGCAGTTCTATGCGCGCGCGCGTCTCGAGATTCCGGTCAGCGGCTCGGGCGAGCCATTCGTGTGGGACATGTGGGTGTCGCTCAGCGAAAAGAGCTTCTACGACTATCTCGGCGCGGTCGATCGCGGGCGGGCGGGCGGCCCGTACTTCAGCTGGCTCGCGAACGTGCTGCCCGGCTATCCGACGCCGATCGGCCTGAAGTCGCAGATGCGTCCGCAGGCCAGCGGCACGAAACCGATGATCGTGCTGGAACGCTCACGTCATCCGCTTTCGGTGGATTTTCACGAAGGCATGCCGCAGCAGCGCGCCGAAGCACTGTGCGAGTTCGCGCAGCATCGGGCGATCCTGCCGCACTGATCTCAGCGGTCAACCGCCTTCGCCTTGCGCACCGACACGGCCAGCATGGCCGGATCGCTGATCACCGCGGTATTCGCGATGCGATCGTGCAGCGCCTGCCGCTTCGGATTGAAGAAGACCCACAGAAAGCCCACGCCACACATCGCGAACGTGAGCAGATAGCCGACCGTGCGCAACAGCGCCTGACGCGTCGACATCGGCGCGAGCGACTCCGCATCGACGATCCGCAGACGCAGCAGCCGCTTGCCCGGCGACGTGCCCCACACGAGCCACAGCACGCCCGTCACGACGATCGGCACGCATTGCAGCACGATCAGCCAGAACACGAGCGTCGACACGAAGCGATCCGGGTCGAGCATCAGATCGTCCGCCGATGGGCCCACCGGAATCACTGCCATCAGCACGGTCCACCAGAGACTGTCGATGAAGAGTGCGCGGGCACGTTGCGACCAGGTGGCGAACTGCGTGCCGGTTTCCGATTTGGCTGAAGACATGGGCTAGGTTGGACGAAGAAGGACGAACGGCACAAGGTATTCAACACACGATACCCGATCGTCGTGTCGCGCTCTATCAACGCTCATGCATCGCTCATGTATCGGCCCCCCAACCCGATCAAATGCCCATTAAAAGAGCAAATGAACATTAGTCGACGCGATCCCCTCTCCTGATTTACCCGTATTCCATCGCGCCCCGAAGCGTCTCACAGTCACTCTCAAACCCAAGCCGCACAAGGCTTTGCGAAAAACCCGCCGCATCCCCTCCTGCACCTCCCGCCTGAACCCTTCCTTGACACTCCCCGGCCGCCCTGCTGTACTAAATAAAACAGATTGATTTAGTCGACCGCCCGATGGCGCAGGTTCGAAGCGGCGCCCGAGCGCCACGGCATCGTGGAGTCGGACTGTCAGTCTCAGTCACAACGTCGTGGTCAATCAAACCGGAGGAGGCACTACCCATGAACCAGCAATCCCGCACCCGCTCTGTCGCAAAGCAGCTCGCTGTGCTGTGCGCCGCCACGTCCGCGCTCTGGTGCGCGGGCATGACGCTCGCGCATGCCGATCAGCCGATCGTCGGCCTGATCACGAAGACCGATACGAACCCGTTCTTCGTGAAGATGAAGCAAGGCGCCGAAGCCGAGGCGAAGAAGGACGGCGCGAAGCTGCTGAGCGCGGCCGGCAAGTTCGACGGCGACAACGCGAGCCAGGTCACCGCGATCGAAAACATGATGACGGCCGGCGCGAAAGCGATCCTGATCACGCCGAGCGACACGAAAGCGATCGTGCCTAGCATCAAGAAGGCGCGCGCGGCGGGTGTGATGGTGATTGCCCTCGATACGCCGACGGAGCCGCAGGACGCGACCGACGCCCTCTTCGCCACCGACAACTTCAAGGCCGGCGTGCTGATCGGCGAATACGCGAAGGCCGCGATGGCCGGCAAGCCCGCGAAGATCGCGACGCTCGACCTCGCGCCGGGCATCTCGGTCGGCGTGCTGCGTCATAACGGCTTCCTGCAGGGCTTCGGCATCAAGGAAGGCGATGCGTCGATCGTGTGCAGCCAGGATACGCGCGGCGATCAGGCGAAGGGCCAGACGGCGATGGAAAACTGCCTGCAGAAGGACCCGAACATCAACCTCGTCTACACGATCAACGAACCTGCCGCAGCTGGCGCGTATCGCGCGCTGCAATCCGCGGGCAAGGAGAAAGGCGTGATGATCGTCTCGATCGACGGCGGCTGTGAAGGCGTGCGCAACGTGAAGGCCGGCTCGATCGCCGCGACTTCGCAGCAATACCCGTTGAAGATGGCGGCGCTCGGCGTGGAGGCCGGCGTCGAATACGCGAAGACGGGCAAGAAGGTCAGCGGCTACAAGGACACTGGTGTCACGCTGATCACCGACAAGCCGATGTCGGGTGTACCGAGCAAGGACACGGGCTTCGGCCTGCAGAACTGCTGGGGCAATTAAGGCAGTGACGCGCGCGGCGCACCACACGCAGCCCACGCACGTCAACTCGTCAAGCCAGTAACCAGTAACACGGGGAAGGACCGGACGATCCGCGCACCGCGCGGATCAGCCGGCGACCGACCGCGTCCCGCACCCGCCGCAACGCATGGCGGGCCGGACCCAGTACGCGGCAGCATCAAGGATTCAAGGACATCATCATGCCCACTCCCACCGCCCCTATGCCCAATCAACGGAAATTCGGCGAGCACATGCCGTCGCTCGCGGAAATCGGACCGCTGCTCGCGCTGATACTCGCAAGCGTGTTCTTCATCACGCAGAGCAACCGCTTTCTCTCGCTGCAGAATCTCTCGCTGATCCTTCAGCAGACGATGGTGGTCGCGGTCATCGCGATCGGCCAGACGCTCATCGTGCTGACGGGCGGCATCGATCTCTCGTGCGGGATGGTGATGGCATTCGGCTCGATCGTGATGACGCGCTTCGCCGTCGTGCTCGGGCTGCCGCCGGTCGTCGCGATCCTGTGCGGCGTCGCCGCCAGCACTTTGTTCGGATTGCTGAACGGCGTGCTGATCACGCGCATCAAGCTGCCCGCGTTCATCGTCACACTGGGCACGCTCAACATCGCGTTCGCGGTCACGCAGATCTACTCGAATGCGGAGAGCGTGTCGAACCTGCCGAACGCGATCATGTTCTTCGGCAACACGTTCGGCATCGGCGGCGCGGAGGTCACTTACGGCACCGTGCTCACGCTGCTGCTCTATCTCGGCACGTGGTTCATCCTGCGCGACACGGTGCCCGGCCGTCACCTGTACGCGCTCGGCAACAACGCCGAAGCCGCGCGCCTGATGGGCCTGTCGTCGCAACGCATCCTGCTCACCGTCTACACGCTCGCCGGCGCGATCTACGGGATCGCCGCGCTGCTGTCGGTCGCGCGTACCGGCGTGGGCGATCCGCAGGCAGGGCAAACCGAAAACCTCGACAGCATCACCGCGGTCGTGCTCGGCGGCACGAGTCTCTTCGGCGGACGGGGGACGATCGTCGGCACGCTGCTCGGCGCGCTGATTGTCGGCGTGTTCCGCAACGGCCTCACGCTGATGGGCGTGTCGTCCGTGTACCAGGTGCTGATCACCGGCATTCTGGTGATTCTCGCCGTTGCCGCCGACAAAATGTCGCATCGCCGCTGATTCGCGCAAGGAGCCTGTCATGTCGACCACCCAAACCGCCTCGAACTCCGCCACGCCCGTGCTCGCTGCCCGCGGTCTCGTCAAACGCTACGGCCAGGTCACCGCGCTGGACGGCTGCGACTTCGAAGTGAAGCCCGGCGAAATCCTCGCCGTGATCGGCGACAACGGCGCCGGCAAGTCGTCGCTGATCAAGGCGCTGTCCGGCGCCACCGTGCCCGATGAAGGCGAGATCCTGCTCGACGGCAACGCGGTACGCTTCAAGAGCCCGATCGATGCGCGCGAACAGGGCATCGAAACCGTCTACCAGGACCTCGCCGTCGCGCCCGCGATGACGATCGCCGAGAACCTGTTCCTCGCCCGCGAAATCGTGAAACCGGGCTGGCGCGGCAAGTGGCTCAAGATGATCGACAAGCGCCGCATGCTCGACGAAGCCACCAACGCGATGAAGGACCTGCAGATCGGTATCCGCTCGATGCGTCAGGCAGTGGAGACGCTGTCCGGCGGCCAGCGCCAGGGCGTGGCCGTCGCGCGCAGCGCGGCGTTCGCGCGCCACGTCGTGATTCTCGACGAACCGACCGCCGCGCTCGGCGTGAAGGAAGGCAACATGGTGCTCGAGCTGATCCGGCGCGTGCGAGATCGCGGGCTGCCGGTGATCCTGATCAGTCACAACATGCCGCACGTGTTCGAGATCGCCGACCGCATCCACATCCAGCGTCTCGGCCGCCGCGCCGCGCTCGTGAACAAGGCGGACATTCACATGTCCGAGGCGGTCGCGATCATGACCGGCGCGAAGGAAGCGGACGTGAAGGCGATCGCCTGAGCGACCTCCGAACGCAAGCAGCTTCGCGGCAACCAGCACGCAACCCTGAACCGACGATGCACTCACCTCGCCCGTCACCGCTGAAACGCCCGGTCGGCTCCAACCAGGTCGGCATGCGCCAGTTCAACGAACGCATCGTGCTGCAGGCGATCCGTCTGCACGGCGCGTTGCCGAAGGCGGACGTCGGGCGGTTGACGCGGCTCTCGATGCAGACCGTCTCGATGATCATCGACCGGCTGATCGACGATGGCCTGCTCGCGAAGCAGCCGCGCGTGCGCGGCCGCATCGGGCAGCCGTCGGTGCCGATCGCGTTGCGGCCGGACGGTGCGTATACAGTCGGCGTGAAGGTGGGTCGGCGCAGCCTCGACGTGCTGGCGATGGACTTCACCGGCCGCATCTGCAGCCGCGATCTGTTCGAATACGCGTATCCCGATCCGCAGCAGCTGTTCCCCGCGCTCGAGGCGAGGCTCGCGCGCATCAACGACTCGCTCGGCGCCGACGCGAAGAAGATCGTCGGCGTCGGCGTGGCGGCGCCGTTGTGGCTCGGCGGCTGGCAGAACTTCCTCGGCGCGCCCGAGGACGCGCTCGCCGCGTGGGACGACATCGACATCGGCGCGCGCATCGCCGCGATGACCGGCCTGCCGGTCGAGTTCGCGAAGGACACCACCGCCGCGTGCGCCGCCGAGCTCGTGATGGGCCAGGGCCGCGGCATTCACAACTTCCTCTATCTGTTCGTCGGCACCTTCATCGGCGGCGGGCTCGTGATCGACGGACGCCTGCACGGCGGTCCGCATCGCAACGCCGGCGCGGTCGGCTCGATTCCGACCGCGGGCGGCATCGTCGGCGGTGCGCAGCAGCCGGCGAAGCAGCTGCTGCATACCGCATCGGGATTCGTGCTGGAGAAGCTCTTCAGCGACGTCGGCGCGCCGCCCGCGGCCGCGCACGATCATCGCGCGCTGGCGCCCGACCTGTGGCGCTACACGGAACAATGGCTCGACGGCGCGTGCCCCGCGATCGCGAACGCGCTGACGAACGCGGCCGCGCTGCTCGATCTCGAAGCCGTGGTGATCGACGGGCAGCTCGACCGCCAGCTGCTGCGCGAAATCATCCGTCGCACGGAGCGCGTGCTCGATCACTTCGAGTGGGAAGGGATGGTGCGGCCGCAACTGCTCGAAGGCACGATCGGCGCCGACGCGCGCGCGATGGGCGGCGCGATCCTGCCGCTCTACGCGCACTTCGCGCCGAGCCACGAGCTGTTCCTCAAGCCGGCGACGGAGCTGGAAGCTTAGTTATCCGCATCGGCAGCACCAGCGCCAGCCCACGCGCCGCTAATCGAGCTTCGTCCGCCGCCGTTCAAGCGCCGCCCGCGCCGCCGAGCGCAGCGGCGAATCCGTCGAAGCATTCGCAAGCTGCTCGACCTGTTCGAGCGGCAACGCGTCCACTGCGCTGCCGACAGGCCGCAACACGCTGCGCAACTGTCCGCGAATCCCGCTCGGCGTCTTGCCGTGCAGCGCCGCCTGCGTCTCGGCATTCTCGCGACGCAGCGCATCCGGATCGCGCAGCACGGTCTGGAAGCCGATATTGCGCGACTCCGCATGGAACATCGCGCCGGCGTTGATCTCGCGCGTCTTGCTGACGATCGCCGCGAACGCATCCAGCAACGGCCGCCCTTCTCCGCACAGATACGCGGTACGCGCTTCGATCGATCCCGCGGCTTCGAGCCGCACGCGTGCCTGTGCGAGATCGATGCCATCCAGGCTCACGTCTTCCGTCAGCGGAGCCGGCGCCGCGGCCGGCTGCGCGCCGGGCACTGTCGAACCGGGCGCGTGCCGCTGCACGTGCTGCGCGCTCTCCGCCACACGCTTGAACGGCTCCGACGCGTAGTAACGGAAGAACTCGTTGACCTTCGGCGCGTCTTCGATGCGCGTGCCTTCCTGCACCGCGCGCGCCTTCGCGCCGAGAAAATCCGAGTAGCGCTGCACCGTATCGACGATCGTCGACGGCGTCGCGAAGTAGCCGTTGCGCACGCGCGGATTCGCGTCGAACAGCGCCTTCATCCCCTCGGGCGTCGCCGCGTCCGGATGATCGAGCAACGCGGTGAGCCGCGGGTGCTGCAGCATCTGATAGCTCAGATCGGTGCCGACGATCTCACCTTCGAAGCCCTGCGATGCATCGGTATGCGAAATACCCGGCGTGAACACGCCGACGTGGGTCGGAATGGTCACTGATGCATTGAGGCCCGCGTTCTGGTTGTTGAGCACGCGCACGTACTGCAGGTGCGTCGCCTTCACGCCCGAACCCGGCGGCTGACGCAGCTTGATCACGATCGAGCTGCCTTCGCTCGCGTCGAACACGAGGCCCTGCATCTGCCGCGCGATTTCCGCGTGGTCGATTTTGGGTTGATCGGTTGCAAGCGCCGCGTTGAGCTTGCCGACCGACTTGCGCACCGCCGTCTCGAGCGCCGCGCCCGTGAGCGGCTTGCCGCCGTTCGCCGTGAGCGTGATCTGCCAGAACTTGCCGACCCGGCTGGGGTTGATCTGATGGTCGGCGTACAGGTATTTCGCTTCGGCGCTCAAGCTCACGCCGCCGGTATCGTTAGTGAGGCTGACGGGTCCGAGCGACTTGTGCCAATGGCCCAGCAGCGCGCCCATCGCATCGACTTCCGCGCCGCCCGACGCCGTGCCCCGCAGCAGCACGTCCCAGCGCTGCCACAGCGCCTCGTCTTTCAGCGGGCCGCTCTTCTGCACGTCGTACTTCTTCATCGGCAGATAGAGCTTGTCGAGCAGCTCGCGGGTTTCCGCGTAGCTGCGGTCCGCCTGCATCACCGCGTGCGCGTCGCCCCAGTTCGCGTCGCGCGACAGCCGCTCCTTCGCGATGCCGATATGCGTGCCGACCGCGCCGAGCGCAAGACTGATGCTCGCATGGCTGCGCGCGATGAAGTCCTCGGGATGCTTGAGCGCCTCCGCTTCGGGATAGCGGCCCTGCCACACCTCCGTATTGATCCGCGCGAACGCTTCGGAACGCAGCGCGTTCAACTGATCGCGCGCGGGCCGCGGCAACGCGCGGTCGCTGCGCGCGAGTACCGTCGCGCCGTCTTCGATGAAGTTCAGGTACAGATGCTTGAGTCCTTCGGCTTCAGTTGCCGCGCGCTGCAGCTGCTCCCCCGACGGACGCGCGATCGCGTTGCGGAACTGCGCGGGAATCGACGCTTCGTCGCCGTAGATCGCGCGGTCGCGTTCCGTCATCGCCGGCATCGGTTCGGTGCTGCCCTCGCCCTGCAGCTTTTTCCGCGTCGCGTCGTAGAGCCTGAGCGCGCGCGGAGGCGGATCGATGCACAGCTCGTCGAGCTGCCGATGCACGCCGAGCGTCGCTTTCAGATCCTTGTGATGGGCCGGATCGAGAATCTGATGCGGCGCGCCGGCGGTCTCGGTGAAGAACTGCATCAGGTCGCCGCGCGCGAGCAGATCGAAGTTGCCGTCCGCGCCCAGGTTCGCATCGCCGCTCGTCGAACGGCCAAGACTGCCGTCGACGGCAAGCGTCGCTTCCCGGAACGCCACGCGGCGGTCCGCATACGCGACGGAATCGGGCACGTCGCCGCGCGTGGCTGGCGGCAGCGGCTGGCCCTCCGTCAAGCGCTGCCGCACCACGTCGCCGACCGCCGGATACGCGGTCTCGACGATCGAGCCGAAGCGCGGCGTCACGCCCTGCTTGCGCTGCTCTTCGTCGAGCGCCATCGCGAGTAGCGCCGTCTTCGCGCCGTTGAAGCCCTTCGCGAGCTTCTTGTCGGTCAGGAAATACGGCCGCTCCGGCGCGGGCACATAGTTGCGGTCGAGACTTTGCGACACCGCGCCCTTGAAGCGTTCCATGCCATGCACGAGCTTGCGCGTCTTCGGACCGGACGACGTGATCCACGAGCGGTTCGCGTCCATGTTCGCGATCAGCTTCACCAGTTCGTTCAGATCGCCGTGCTCGAAGTAGGTGCCGCCGCCCTGGTACGCGGCCTGTCCGTTCAGGCGCGCGGCCCAGTTCGAGATCTTGCTGCCCAGGCCGCCCTGGATCGCGACGCCGTACGACGTCCAGAAGTCGATATCGCGATCGTCGTCGGAAAAGAACTCGCGGTTGGACGTTGCGCCGCCGCTGACATTGCCCACTCCCACCGAATAACCGAGGCTCACGCCGCTGCTGGTCGCGACGTTCGGGCCCGACACACCCTGGCTGATGCCGGGCGCGACGCGTTCGAGTCTCGCGACTTCCCGGCCGGCGTAGTGCGCCATCAGGTCCGGCGCCGCTGCGCTGAGATGCGTGCGCTTGAGCTCGGTCATCAGGCCCGCGATCAGGTAGTACGACATCGCCTGCTCGCGCGCCGGCGCTTCGCCTTTAGCACCGACGCCGCGGTTCACGTAGTCGCGATCCAGATAACGCGCCAGCACCTTCGAGGTCCGCGCCGCGCGCGCGTAGCCGTCGCGGATTGCGAGGCCCTTCTGGTCGGGACGCAGGTTCGGGTCTTCGGCGACCGCGCCGATCGCCGCGAGTTCGCTCGCGAGGCGGTCATGCAGCGCCTGGCTGCGCGGATGCACGCGAGCGACGTCGGCGGGAATCGGGGGTAGCGCGGCCGTCAGCGCATCGACGGTCTGGCGCAGATGCGTGGCGTCCAGCGCGCCCGAATCCTGATCGATCACGGCGCCGCCCGGCCGCGCGACTGTTGCCGGCGGCGGCGTCTCGACAGCGGCGGTCACGGGTGCTGCAAGCACGACCCGCCCTTCCTCAAGCGCAACGCCGTTACCGGATTCGTGTTCCGCCACCACCGGTTCGGTTTCGGCGGGCTCTTCCCGCCGCTTCGCGGCTTCGCGCTGCAGCGCGCGCACGCCGCGCTTCGACAGCAGCGCCGGTTGCGCAAGATGCTGCTCCAGTTCCGCGTCGCTGAGCTGCGCAGCCTGCGCGATCTGCCTGCGCGCGGTCCGGTTGTCGAGCGCGACGCGCATCGCGTCCGGCAGTCTCGATGTGCGCGGCGGTAGCGGTTGCAGTTCCACCGGCGCTTCCTCCGCCGCACTCGCGGCCTTGTTGCGCGCCACGACTTCGCGATAGACGGCACGTGTCGCGCGGCCGCCGAGCGTGGTGTTCCGCATCAACGTCTGCAGGTCGTCGTCGCTCAGGTCGCGCGCGGTCGCCGACTGTTTGCGCGCGGTCACGCGGTCGGCGAGATTGCGCAAACCCTCGGGCATCGCCGAGCTCTCGCGCGCGCGCCGCGCCGCGTCCGCTTCGACCGGCGACTGCGCGGCGCTCTCTTCCTGCGCGCCGGTGCGCGTACCCCACTGCAAGATGCTCGTGAGCTTCATGTCCAGGCTCCAGCCGGGAGGATGGTCGGAATGGAAGACGTCGTCGCTTCCGTAACCTGGCATCGTAGGTTCGCGCTACCGCGTCGCGGTGACGAAAGGCGAAGCAATGGATGCAGCAGCGAAGTCGCGCGTCGCCGCATGAAAAAACGTTCACGCGCGTGACGCCGGGCTGTGAAGCGCCCGCACCTAAGCTGGGTCCGTAGCCGAGCCGCATCGAAGAGCGGACCGCTACCCGATCCCATCGCATGGAGGAAGACAATCATGAACGCAGCACTGAAGCGCTGCCTGCCCGCGCTGCTGGTCGCAGCAAGCTCGGCGGCTTTCGCGTCCCCGCATCTGACGCCGCGGGAATGCCGCAGCTATCCGTTCGCGGCAACGCACGGTCCCGTCACGCAGGACGATATGACGCGCGAGCTGACGGAGCTGGAAGCGGTCGGCTACCGGCCGGCCATCGACAACTACTCGCCCGACATCAGCGATGCCCGCGCGCGGCTCAATGCGGAGTACATGCGGGATTGCACGCCCACGCATACGGCGAGCAGTTCGTAAGCGTTGCGCGCGTAGTGCGTGATGAAACTGCGCCGGGGACGATTCGATATCGTCCCCGGCGCGAATCACATGCGTGTTAGCGGTCGCTGCTGACCGGATTCGCCGCGGCTTCGGTGCTCGCCGTCCTGACCGCGTCCTTGCCATCGTCCGGCCGGTCGAGCAGCGGCTGCAACGCCGGTGCAAGCGACTTCAGCAACTGCACCGACATCGCGCTCGTGAAATCGTAGTGCGCCGCGTACGGCTCGTGCACCCACGCGGTGAGGCTGCCGTAGTAGCGGCCGCCAATCACGAACAGGAACGTCGCGCTGCGGTTCACCTTGCGCGACTCGATCAGCCGCGCGCCCGGCGCATACACGTCGAAGCGCTGGTCACCGGTGCCGGTCTTGCCGTACACCTCCAACGTGCGGCCGTCCGCGTACGTGATGCCGTCGGCGAGACGCTTGCCGGTGCCGCCCTGCACGACGTCGCGCAGCATGCTGCGCACCACGCGTGCGATATCGGCGGAGAACATCGGCTTCTGCTCAGCCGGCGCGTGCGTGAACTTCGTCGCGTACGGGGTGCCTTCGGCGAAGTCGAGTTCGGACACGCTGTGCGTCGGCGACTGGTCGCCGTCGTTCGCGACCATCCCGATCAGCTGCGCGAGCGCGAGCGGCCGGTCGCCCGATGCGCCGATCGCGGCCGCATACGACGGCGTGATCGTCTCGAACGGGTAACCCAGCGCGCGCCACGATTTGCCGATCGAGTCGTACGCGCGCAGCTCCACTTCGTGGCGGATGCGGCGGTCCTGCGTCGCGTGAAAACGCGTCTTGAAGAGCCACGAATAAGTCTGCAGACGCACGTCGCGGCTTGCATCGTCGACCTGCTTCAGCGTCGCGTCCGGATGCGCGCGCAGGTAGTTCAGGAGCCACAGTTCGAGCGGATGCACGTGCGCGATGAAGCCGCGGTCGTTCAGATTGAACTTGTCGATCGCGTATTTCGCGTACAGCTTCGCGAGGTCTTCATCGGTCAGCGACGTCGCCGCGGGCGTGCCCTTCAGCGCCGCGCGCATCTGCGCGTCGAACCACGACCGTGGCTCGTCCGGCGCGATGCTGCGCAGCACGGTCGCGATCTTCGGCGGCGCCTTGCGCACGCGGCGCATCAGCATCGCGATCGCGTCGTCGGCGGGCACGCCGTGATATTTCTCGTAGAAGCGCTGCATATAGACGCGGCTTTCTTCATCGGCGAAGCGGTTCAGATACAGCGTGCGCTGCGCCGGATCGTCGAGCCATTGCGACGACGGGCCGGAGGTCTGGATCATCTCGTAGCGCACGATGTCGCGCATCAGCCGCACGAACACCAGGTTCACCGAGTGCTGGAACGCTTCGCGCAGCGTCAGCACGCGGCCGTTGTCGTCGGAATCGAAGTTCGTGAAGGCCTGCGCGCCGCCGCCGGTGTAGAACAGCTCGCCGGGGCTCGCCGAATACTTGCGCTCCACCGCCGCATCGAGCATCGCGGGCAACGAGCGATCTTTCGCGGTAGCCAGATAGTCGATCGCCCAGCGCGTCAGCGCGTCCTGCTTCTCCGGCTGCACGGCCCGCAGTTCCGCCGCGCTCATCGCGCCGTAGCGCGCGTGCAGGTCCGTCACGATCTGCAGATAGGTGATCACCGTGCGCAGCTTCGCGGTGGAACCGAGATTCAGGCGCGCGCCGGAGTTGATGTCGAACGGCTCGTTGACGCTATCGGTCTGCACGCGCACGAGGTTCTCGCCGCCGCGGCGCTCGAACAGCGTGAAGCTGTACGCGATCTTCGACGGATCGTCGCCCGCGCGCAGCATCTCGAAGCCGACGAGGCCGAGCGCCTTCGCGCCGTCGCGCGTTGCGGCTTCCGCGAGCTTCGCGCTGACTGCCTGCTGCACGCCGTTGTCGAGCGTCGAGGTTGCGCGCAGGTCGAGCCGGTCGAGGTCGTAGGTATCGTGAATGCCGAGCGCGCCGAGCAGCTGCGAACGGATCGACGTCACCGCCTTCAGGCCGACGTACGACACCGGCCGCTTCACGTCGTCCGGCGCGACGCGATCGGCATGCGCGGCCAGCGCCGCGTCACGCAGCCGCGCGCTGATCACGCCGTTCGACGCGAGCAGGCGCAGGTAGCTGTCGGTCATCTTCTGCAGATCGCCGTAGCCTTTGCGCAGGAACCACGACGGCGCGCGCTGCGCGATCATCAGCGACAGTACCTGACGGAACGCCACGCCCTGGTCGCCAAGATTCGCGGGCGTCTGCGGCGCCTTCAGGATGCGGTTCACGTCGTCGAAATCGCGGCCGTACCACGCGGCGAGCCCGTCGCCGATGCCCTGGATTTCACCCGCGCCCGGCCGCGCGGAAAGCGGCACCGAGTTCAGATAGCGCACCACGATCTGGCGGCGCGCCGGCATCGTCTGCGGTCCGTTTAGATATGCGCGCACCGACGCGGACGCGATCTGCCGCAGCTTCTCCGGCGGCGTCGCGGTGCGGCCGCCGGCCGAGTGGCGGAACTTCTCGATCTGCGTAGCGAGCGTGCTGCCGCCCGGCTGCGACTGATGCCGGTTGAAGATGCGCACGCCCTGATCGACGAGCGCGCGGCTGAAGCGCCCCCAGTCGATCGCCGGATTGCGGTTCGGCTGGTCGGCGTCGAGCAGGTAGCGGTCTTCGATGAACAGCAGCGAGTTGACCATCAGCGGCGGCACCGCGTCGAAGCTGTCGTACGCGCGGCCCGGGTAGCGGAAGCCGAACAGCTTGTCGCCGTTCGCGTCGAACAGCCGCAGGCCGGCCTGGTCTTTTTCGGCGTACGGCAGGAACAGGCCGTCGTCGGCGAGCGACAGCATGCGGTCGCTATCGCGCGCCTGCGACGCGATCACGAAGCCGCGCGCTTCGAGCCGCTTCGTGAAGGCGGGCAGCTGCGCATAGCCTAAACGTTGATCGTAGGGACCGGTGCCGGACGGGAAACGGATGCGGTCGCTCGGACCGGCATCCACAGTGAAGCCGACGTCGCGCGTCAACTCGGACAGGTAGTGCGCCTGCAAACGGGAGGTTTCGATCTCGATCTGCGCGATTCGCACCGCGATCACGACGACCACCAGAAACGCCGCAACGAGCGACCATTTGACCCAGCGCCACACCGGCACCACGGTCGTCGTGCGAAGCGGAAACCTAAGCAGCGGTCGGTTCATGCTGCTCTCCCCGTCAATATCCAGTCGACTTCAAAAAGAGACCACTTATTGAGACAAGTCTAGCGCTTTGCGAACGCGTTCCAGGATGCGTTTTTACCCGCAACAACACTTTTTATCGGGGGCTTCTCGCGCGTCGAACTCCCGGATACACTCAGCGATTTCCGATTGCGGAACCGTTGCTGCAAGCGGCTTTCCAAGGCATCGATCCGCCCCTGATTGCGCTGTGAATCGCGGTGCCGACCGCCCTGCTGCCTGGCATCCCAAACGGTTTCATCCCGACGTCGATCGGCCGTCGCGATCGCACGCTTCCCCCGCTTTCCAACGCCGCCCTCCGATGCAGAATTTCTACGAAGCCACCGTCGACCGGCCCGCGCGCCCTCGCCTGCAAGACCGTCATGGCGCGTCGGTGTGCATCGTCGGCGGCGGGCTCGCGGGGCTGTCCACGGCGCTCGGTCTCGTCGAGCGCGGCGTGCGCGACGTCGTGGTGCTCGACGCGGAGCGCGTCGGTTTCGGCGCGTCGGGACGCAACGGCGGCTTCGTGTTCGGCGGCTACAGCCTCGACTGCGCGGACCTGCTGAAGACGCTCGGCCCCGAGCGAGCGCGCGAGCTCTACACGCTCACCACGGATGCCGTCGACCTGATGCGCGCGCGCATCCAGCGTTACGGCATCGCGTGCGACGCGACGGACGCCGGCGTGATCCTCGCGAACTGGTTCGACGAACCGCGGCGACTGGATGCGCAGCGGCGTCTGATGCAGGCGTCGTTCGGCGTCGAGTGGGAACCCGTGAGCGCTGCCGATCTCGCAGCGAAGCTGAAGACCGCGCGCTATCACGGCGGCCTGCTGGAGCACAACGCGTTCCATTTCCACCCGCTCAAATACGTGCTCGGCGTGGCCGCCGCGGCGGCGGCCGGCGGCGCGACGCTCTTCGAGCAGTCGCCGGTCGTCGCGGTGCGGCGCGCCGGCGCGGGCTTCGAAGTCGACACCGCGAACGGCACGGTCGAAGCGCGCCACGTGGTGTTCGCGGGCGGCGGCTATGCGCGCAACGTCTACCGGCCGGTGGAGCGCGCGGTGCTGCCGATCGCCACTTACGTGATGACCACCGAGCCGCTCGGCGCGAAACTGAACGACGCGATCGACTGCCAGTCGGCGGTGTACGACACGCGCTTCGCGTTCGACTACTACCGGCCGCTGCCGGACACACGCATCCTGTGGGGCGGCCGCATTTCGATTCTCGAGCGCGAGCCGGACGCGATCGCGCGTCTGTTGCGGCGCGATCTGCTGAAGGTCTATCCGCAGCTGCGCGGTGTGAAGATCGACCACGCATGGGGCGGCCTGATGAGCTACGCGCGGCACAAGATGCCGCAGATCGGGCAGAACGCGGACGGCGTCTGGTACGCGGTCGGCTTCGGCGGTCACGGCATGGCGCCCACCACCGTCTCCGGCGAACTGCTCGCCGCCGCGATCGCGGGCGAGCGTCCGGTGCCGGACGCGTTCGCGCGCTTCGGCCTCACGCGCGCGTACGGGCGCCTCGGGCTTGCGGCCGCGCAGCTCACCTACTCGGCCATGCAGGCGCGCGATGCGTTGGCTTCGTTGAGCAAATGCTAGAATCGTCCGTTATCGCCGCCTGAAAACTCCCACCTCGCACAATGAAAAAGGCAAGCACGGCCGCCGGGCCGGAACACGACGGCACCCCATCCGAAGCCCGTCGCAAATACGATCCCGAAGAGACCAAACGCAACATTCTCGAGGTGGCGACCCAGGAATTTTCGTCGATGGGCCTCACGGGTGCGCGCGTCGACGCGATCGCGGAACGCACCAACACCACCAAGCGCATGCTGTACTACTACTTCGGCAGCAAGGAAGGGTTGTACGAAGCCGTGCTGGAGAAGGTCTACGGCGACATCCGCACGCTCGAACAGGATCTGCGCATCGACGAACTGCCGCCGGCTGACGGCATGCGCGCGCTCGTCGAATTCACCTTCGACTACCACGACCGTCATCGCGACTTCGTCCGGCTCGTGACGATCGAGAACATCCACGGCGCGAAGTACATCGAGCAGCTGAAGTCGTTCAAGACGCGCAACGCCAGTGTGGTGCGCACGATCGAAGATCTGCTCGCGCGCGGCGTCGCCGCGGGCGAGTTCCGCGACGACATCGACGCGATCGACCTGCATCTGCTGATCAGCTCGCTGTGCTTTCACCGCGTCGCGAACCGCCACACGTTCGGCTCCGCGTTCGGCCGCGACCCGTCGCATCCGCGGCTGCGGGCGCGACATCGCGCGATGGTCGTCGATGCGGTGATGCGCTTCGTGCTGCGGGCGCCGCCACAGGTCTGACGTCCCGCGCGGCCTGCTGCGCAAGGTCAACCGCCCAGGTCACAAAACAAAGCCGCCCGGCGCATACGCACCGGGCGGCTTTTCATTTGCGTCTATCCAGCGCGCGTTGAATCCTGCGCGCCGGCACACACACGCCAGGCCATCAATCCGTGATCACGATCCGCTTGATGTCGCCGACGATGAAGATGTACGACAGCGCGCCCACCAGCGCGATCGCGCCGATGAACACGAGCGCGCCGACGAACGAGCCGGTCGCCGCGACGATGAAGCCCACCACGAGCGGCGTCACGATGCCGGCCAGATTCGCCGCGAGGTTGAAGATGCCGCCCGTCGCGCCGAGCAGGCCGTCCGGCGCGATGTCCGACACGAGCGTCCAGCCGAGCGCCGCCATGCCCTGCGCAAAGAAAGCGAGCGACAGGATCGCGATCACGACGACGTTGCTCTGCACGTAGTTCGCCAGCACGATCGTCGACGCGAGCAGCAGACCCGCGATGATCGGCAGCTTGCGCGCGACGTTGGCCGACTTGCCGCGGCGCAGGAGCCAGTCCGACAGCGTGCCGCCGAACATCACGCCCACCGAAGCGGCGATGAACGGCATGATCGCGAAGAAGCCGATCTTGAGCCAGCCCATGTGGCGCTCGGTCGCGAGATAGGTCGGGAACCACGTGAGGAAGAACACGAGCGTCGAATTGCCCGCGAACTGGCCGAGGCAGATGCCCGTCAGCTGACGGTGCTTGAGCAGCTTGCCGATGGTGCGCCATTCGAACGGACGGCTCTGCGATTCCTTCTTGTCCTGCGCGTTGCCGGTGTCGCGATGCACGAGACCGCCGCCCGCTTCGATATACGCGAGCTCCGCTTCGTTCGCGGCCGGATGGTCGCGCGGCTCGCGGTAGCAGAGCCACCAGACCACGCCGAACACGATACCCACGGCACCGACCACGTAGAACAGCGAGCGCCAGCCGAACGCGCCCATCAGCGCGAACAGCAGCGGGCTGAAGAACGCGAGCCCGATGTATTCGCCGACGGTATAGGTGCCCGTCGCCATCGCGCGTTCGTTCTGCGGAAACCATGTCGCGACGACGCGGCTATTGGTCGGAAAGCACGGCGCTTCCGACACGCCGAGCCCGAGCCGGCAGGTCATCAGCGCGCCCAGTCCGTGCACGAAGCCTTGCAGCAGCGTGAACACGGACCACAGCGTCATCGACAGGTAGTACGTGACGCGGCTGCCGAAGCGGTCGAGAAACAGGCCGCCCGGAATCTGCGCGACCACGTAGCTCCACGAGAACATCGAGAACACGAGGCCCATCAGCGCGGCGTTGATGCCGAGCTCCTTCGTGAGCTGCGGTGCCGCGATGCCGAGCACCGTGCGGTCGAGATAGTTGATCATCGTGCCGACCGCGAGCAGCGCGAGAATCCGGTAACGCGCCTTCGAGCGGCGCATGGCCGGGGCCTGCGGGCGAGCGCCGTCTTCCGTCCGGGTGGACTGGTTAGGCGAGTCGAGCGATCCAGGTTCGCCCGCACGGAACGATTGCGGCATGTCTTCCTCCACGTCTGATAGTTTGGCTTACGGGTTCAGCAACGACTGAAAATGCGCGAACATCCGCTCCGCGTCCGGTTCGAGTCCGGTGAAGAGACGGAATGCATCCACTGCCTGATAGACCGCCATGCCGCCGCCGCTGAGCGTGCGGCAGCCGGCTGCTTCCGCCGCGGCGAGCAGCTCGGTGCGGATCGGGAAATACACGATGTCGGCCACCCACAGGCGCGCGTGCAGCAGTTCGGCGGGCAACGGAATGCCGGGCAGCTTCGCCATGCCGGTCGGGGTCGCGTGAATCAGGCCGTCGGCTTCTTCCATCGCAGCCGGCAGATCGATTTCCGTGCCGCCCGCGCGCACTTTCACGTGCGGGAAGCGTTGCTGCAGTTCGGCGGCGAGCGACGCTGCGCGTTCGGCTTCGACGTCGAACAGGGTCAGCGTTTTCGCGCCCATCATCAGCGCCGCGTGCGCGACCGCCGCGCCCGCGCCGCCGGCGCCGAGCTGCACGACGCGCGTCATCGCCGCATCGGGCAGACCGCGCTGGAATGCGCGCGCGAAACCGGACCAGTCGGTGTTGTGGCCGATGCGCTTGCCGTCGCGCAGCAGCACGGTATTCACCGCGCCGAGCGCGCGAGCATCGTCGGAGAGTTCATCGAGCAGCGGAATCACCAGCTGCTTGCACGGGTACGTGATGTTCAGGCCGTTGAAGCCCATCCGCTCGGCGGACGCGAGCAGTTCCGGCAGCGCGTCGGGTTCGACCGACAGTGCCTGCAGGTCGATGCGCCGGTATACATAATTGAGGCCGAGCTGACGGCCCTCTTCCTCATGCATCGCCGGGCTCAGCGAGCCGCCGATACCCGAGCCGATCAGTCCTACGAGAAACGATTTCGAACTCATTACTGCACCTTCGCCTTCTGTTTCAGGATCGTCGCCATCCGCTCGAGCGCGAGCTCGTAGCCCTGCGTGCCGCAGCCGATGATCACCGCCTCGGCCAGCGCCGACACATATGAGTGATGGCGGAACGCCTCGCGACGATGCACATTGGAGATATGCACCTCGATCACCGGCTTGTCGATCGCGGCAAGCGCGTCGGCAAGCGCGACCGACGTGTGGGTGTACGCGGCAGGGTTGATCACGATGCCCTGCACGGTCGTGCGGGATTCATGCAGCCAGTCGATCAGCTGATGCTCGGCGTTCGACTGGCGGAAATCGATCTGGAGTTCGAGCCGGGCGGCCGCATCGCGGCAGCGCCGTTCGACGTCGGCGAGCGTCTCCGCGCCGTAGATGGTGGGCTCGCGCGTGCCCAGCAGGTTCAGGTTGGGTCCGTTCAGGACCAGCACCGACGCATTGCTCATTCGACAGCTCCGTGTAGTTCGGCCTTCCGCCGCGATCGCGACATCAGGCCAGCGTGACCGCAGTGTGCCGCCGCGCGCGCGGGTTGTCTTTCGGGGTTTCCACGAATTTGTACGATCTAGTTAGTTTGTATAGACTCACGCTGTTTGATCGTATTCTGTCGTGGTGTACGCGGTTTCGGATTAACCGATTGGTACACTTTGTGACGCAACGCAGCACGATTCGCCGGCGCGGCGGCCCGTCTTTTCACAAGAAGGCAGCCGCGTCGGCCGGACAGGAGTTCTTCACATGCAGCGCTCGATAGCCACCGTCTCCATCAGCGGCACGCTCGTCGAGAAGCTGACCGCGATCAAGGCGGCCGGCTTCGACGGCGTCGAGATTTTCGAAAACGACCTGCTCTATTTCGATGGTTCGCCCGCCGACGTGCGCCGGATCGCCGCGGATCTCGGGCTCGAGATCATGCTGTTCCAGCCGTTCCGCGACTTCGAAGGCGTGAGCGCCGCGCGCCTGCTGCGCAATCTGGACCGCGCGAAACGCAAGTTCGACGTGATGCACGAGCTCGGCACGGATCGCATCCTCGTGTGCAGCAATGTGTCCCCCGATACGATCGGCGACGACGCGCTGATCGTCGACCAGCTGGGCGCGCTTGCCGAAGCCGCCGGCGCCGCGGGCGTGTTCGCCGGCTACGAGGCGCTCGCGTGGGGACGCCACGTGAGCCGCTGGAGCCACGCGTGGCGGCTGGTGGACAAGGTGAACCATCCGCATCTCGGGCTCGTGCTCGACAGCTTCCACACGCTGTCGCTGGATGATTCGGTGGACGGCATCGCCGACGTGCCGGGCGAGCGGATCACGTTCGTGCAGATCGCCGACGCGCCGAAGCTCGCGATGGACGTGCTCGAATGGAGCCGCCACTACCGCTGCTTTCCTGGCCAGGGCGACTTCGACGTCGCGAATTTCACGTCGAAGATCGTGGAAAACGGTTACTCCGGTCCGCTGTCGCTCGAAATTTTCAACGATGGCTTCCGCGCCGCGCCGACCGCGCTCACAGCCGCCGATGGTTACCGGTCGCTGCTGTATCTGGAAGAGCAGACGCGCGCGCTGATCGCATCCCGTGCGCCGGCGGAGACTGCGCCCGCCACCACTGCGCTGTATGAGCCGCCGCCCGCGCCGGCCCACGTCGGCTTCCAGTTCCTCGAGTTCGCGGTGGACGACACCGCGCGCGCCCGGCTCGCCGACTGGCTCGGCAAGCTGCAGTTCCAGCGCACGGGCGAACACCGTTCGAAGGACGTGACGCTGTACCAGCACGGCGCGGCGTCGATCGTGCTGAATGCCGAAGCGGATTCGTTCGCGAGCGCGTTCTTCCAGCAGCACGGGCTGTCGCTGTGCGCATCGGCGATTCGCGTCGACGACGCGAAGCTCGCGTTCGAGCGCGCCGCCGGTTTCGGCTATGCGCCATTCTCGGGCCGGGTCGGTCCGAACGAACGCGTGCTGCCCGCCGTGCAGGCGCCGGACGGCAGCCTGCAGTACTTCGTCGACGAAACGCCGGACGCGCCGACGCTCTTCGAAGCCGACTTCGTGCTCGCGCCCGCCACCGCGCCGCAGGATCTGCTGACCGGCATCGACCACGTGTCGCTGTCGATGCCGGCCGGTTCGCTCGACACCTGGGTGCTGTTCTTCCGCGCCGCGTTCGGCTTCGATGCGGAGCCTGCGTGGCTCGTGCCGGACCCGTACGGGCTCATGCGCAGCCGCGCGCTGCGCAGCCGCGACGGCTCGGTGCGGATCGCGCTGAACGCGTCGGTGGATCGCCATACGGCGGTCGCCGAGTCGCTGCACACTTACCGCGGTTCCGGCCTGAACCACGTCGCATTCGGCACGCGCGACATCTTCTCCGCGCTGCCGCGCTTCGCCGCCGAAGGACTGCCGGTGCTGCCGATCCCGCGCAACTACTACGACGACCTCGCGGCACGCTATGCGCTGGCGGACGAGCTCCTCGAAGCGTTGCAGGCAAACCACATCCTCTACGACCGCGACGAACGCGGCGGCGAGTTTTTCCACGCGTATACCGAGGCGCTCGATCAACGCTTCTTCCTCGAAATCGTCGAGCGGCGCGGCGGTTACGACGGTTACGGCGCCGCTAACGCGGCGGTCCGGCTGGCCGCTCAGGCCCAGCAACGCAAGCGCAGTGCAGCATGAAAAATCCCCGTTGTCAGACAAGTAAAACGTTATACTCGCCGAAAATTTGACAACAAATCCGGGCGGCAGTCCTGGGAAAACAGCATCACTTTTCGACACAGGTAAGGAGACAGCACAATGAAAGCAGGCGGTATCGTCAGAAAAGCCGTGTTTACGGCCGGCGTGGCCGCGATCGCCGGGCCGGCGTTCGCACAAAGCAGCGTCACGCTGTACGGTGCCGTGGACGACGCGTTCGTCTACGCCAGCAACCAGAAAGGCCATTCGAACTTCTATCTGCGCCAGGGCAACCTGTACGCGTCGAAGTGGGGGATGAAGGGCACGGAAGATCTCGGCGGCGGCACCAGCGTGATCTTCGACCTGCAGAACGGCTTCGATCCGAACTCCGGTGCGCTGTCTTCGTCGACGCAGATCTTCAACCGCGAAGCGTTCGTCGGGCTGCAGAACCAGACGTACGGTACGGCGACGATGGGCCGCCAGTACACGCCGTACTACCTGTTCGTCGGTCCGCTCGCCTCGAGCAACTGGCTGACGGGCGCAACCGGCGCGCACCCGGGCGATATCGACGGTCTCGACACCACCATCCGCATCAACAACTCGCTGACCTACACGTCGCCGAACTGGGCGGGCCTGCAGGCGAGCGCGATGTATGCGTTCGGCGGCATCGCGGGCAGCATGGGCAAGGGCCAGACGTACAGCGGCGCGGTGCGCTATTCGGCCAACGCGTTCAGCCTCGCGGCCGGCTACCTGAAGCTCGACAACACGAACCTGACCAGCGGCACGTTCGACCCGAACGCGACGGGCAGCTTCGGCACGTCGTCGCTCAACACCGGCTATGCGTCGGCAGGTTCGCTGCAGCACATCGCCGCGGCCGGCGACTACACGATCGGCAACCTGATGCTCGGCCTGTCGTACTCGAACGTGCAGTACGCGCGCGGCGCGCACTCGCTCTTCACCGACACGGCCATCTTCAACACGTTCGGCGCGATCGCGGTGTACCGCTTCACGCCGGCGTTCGACGTGGCCGGCGCCTATGCGTACACGGCGGCCTCGAAGTCGAACGGCGTGACCGACGCGGCGCGCTACAACCAGTTCTCGCTGAAAGAGGCGTACCACCTGTCGAAGCGCACCACGCTGTACGCGCTTCAGGCGTACCAGCACGCGAGCGGCGACACGCTCGGCGCGAAGGGCGTCGGCAATATCGTCGCGGCGACGCCGGCGGTCGGCGACTCGCAGAACTCGACGCCGTCGGCGACGAGCGGCCAGTTCGTCGGCATGCTCGGCATCGCGGTGCTGTTCTGATCGGAGCGGGCTCCTGGGCAAGCGGCCGGCTGGCATCCAGCGGCAGGCCGATATAATGGCGCTTGATCGGGTTGACTGCGCGCCGCTGACTGCGCACAGCTAACTGCGACTTCAAGCCGCGATGCGAGGGCAGCAGGCATGGCGCCTGCTGCCCTCGCCGTCATTTGGGGCCGTCGGTTTGAACCTGTTGCCGGCGAATGCCGTGCGTCACTCGAACCAGCCGCCGCAAGCCATCACATCCGGGAGACCCATTGAAGAAGTCCACCGCCGCCCTCGCCGTTTCCGTTCTCCCCGTTCTGCTGGCCGCCTGTGCGCAGTTCCAGAACCCCGACGCCGGCGATCCGGTCGTCGAACAGCAGACCCAGCGGCCGGCCGGCGACGTGATCGCCTGCGTCGAGCAGGAAGCCGCGAAGCACCACGCGAGCTATACGACGAGCGCGATCCCGCAAGGCACGATGCTCGAATTCGCCGACTCGAACGTGATCAAGGTCCGCAGCGACAACGGCGCGACCCTCTACCGCTACTACGCGGGCAAGCGCCACGCGAACAACCTGTGGATCGAAGGCGCGAGCAAGGTCTGCGCGCCCTGAACCGTGCCCCGGCCGGTTGCCGGATCAACTGCATCAGGGCTGCATCAGGGCCGCACGAGCGGCCACAACGAATATGTCGCCAGCATGAAACCGTGCCGCGAAAGCGCATGCCGCGAGGTTTTTTGCATCTGACATTTTCTGACACACTTTGTCACCACATCGACACCCGTAATTCGAGGAAACTTGTCGCCGACGTGGAAGCGAGGCCCCTTAAGTTTCATTTAAGCCTCGCTCCCCAAGATGCTTTCCGACGAAGTCCCGTATGAGGTGTATCGAATGATTACAATCAGCCGTAGCCGGGACGGCGCCCCGGCCCAACAGAAGCGGCCGACCATCCTGCGCCGCCTGCTGAGTCACCATGAGCTCGCAACGCTCCTGTTGCTGCTCCACGCGCCGATCGACGCGCACGCGAAACCCGAGATCCCGATGCTGCAGGAAGCCGGTCTCGTGGAAACGGTCGCCAGCGCCGATAGCGATGCACAGCGCATCCAGCTCACGCCCGAAGGCAACGCCGTGTTGCGCGGCCTCGGTTTCGGCCTGAAGTAACGGGTCGCGTGACGATCACGTCGCGCACCCGCACTGCATTCCCGCATTCCCACCATTCCCCCGCCTGAGCGCCGCCGGGTTCAACCGTTCGGCGCGCCGTGCAGCAGCATCCTGTACTCGGTCGGCGTCACGCCGACGGTCGCCTTGAATTGCCGCGTGAACGCGCTGTGGTCGGTGTAGCCGCACAGCGCGGCGACGTCGGTCACCTTGTCGTGCGACACGAGCAGCGCGGTGGCCGCGTCGAGCCGCGTTTTCAGCAGCACCTGGCGCGGCGTCAGATGGAACACCTTGTGGAAGTAGCGCTCGAGCTGCGCCACCGACATGTCCGCCATCGCCGCGAGATGCTTCAGGTTCAGCGGCTGCACGTAGTTGTCCTGGATGTACTGCACGACGGTCGCAAGCCGGCTATACGCGGGATGGCTGCTTTCGTCAGCGCGCAGATCGCGTGAGATGCCGGCCAGCCCGACGATGCGTCCGGACGCATCGCGCAGCGGCGTCTTGCAGGTCAGACACCAGCCCGGCTGACGGCCGGGATACAGATGCAGTTCGAGCTGATCGACCAGCTGGTTGCCGACCGCGACCACCGCGTTGTCCTGCGCGGTATAGATGCGCCCGAAGCGGCGCGGAAACACGTCTTCGGCGGTGCGGCCGAGCAGCGCGTCGCGGCTCTTGTGGCCGCAGCGCTGCACGAGCGTCCGGTTCACGAGCACGTAGCGCGCGTGCACGTCCTTCACGAAAAACACCACGTCGGGCATCGCGTCGAACACCGGTTCGAGCTGCGTGAAATGCGCGAGCATGCTGTCGAGCGAAGCGTCGGACAAAGGCGGGTTCGGCGGCGTGATCATGTCGATGGCGTGCGTGGGTGCGCGGGTATTTTTTGCGTGGCGGTGTGCGAATTTTTGTTCGACAGCCTGCGGTCGATTATAGAAGCGTGGGGCGTCGTGCAGAACAGGTATGCCGTGTGTTCGCGGCGACGCCTGCAGCTGCGCTTCGACGCTCGCTAGCTGCGCGGCTCGCTGCCTTCGTGCAGTGCCTGAGGTGCTGCGTCAGCGTCGCCATCGCACGCGGCGATCAACGTCGCGATCGACGTAGGACTGAACGGAGGACGCGGCGTGGCCGCATCCCACGGCCGCCAGCCGAACCACGTCGCGGCCGCGGTGCCGCAGATCCTGCCCTGGCACGCGCCCATCCCGCAGCGCGTATGCAGCTTCGCGTCGCGCCAGGTTGCATGCGCGCTCACGTCGCCGACGCTCACGTCCTCGCAGCGGCACATCAGCGTGTCGGGCGGCGGCAGCGCGCGCGCCGCGTCGCCGAGCGCGAACGCGTGGTCCACGCGGGCCGCGAAGCGCCGCCAGTGCGCGCGACGTTTCGCGAGCGTGGCATCGACCTCGCCCGCATGACCGCTCGCAACGAGCCCCGCAATGCGCCCTTCCACCGCGGCCAGCTCCATCCCACCGACGCCGGTCGACTCGCCCGCCGCGAACACGTCGCTGATGGAAGTGCGCTGCGCGCCGTCGACCGCGATCGCGTCGTCGCGCAACGCGCAGCCGAGCGCATGCGCAAGCGTGAGGTTCGGCACGAGCCCGTAGCCGCACGCGATGCGTTCGCAGTCGAGTGTGATCGTGGTGCCATCGGCGCGCCGGATCGTCGCGGTTTCCACGCGCCCCGCACCGCGCGCTTCGACGACGACACTGCCCGTCAGATACCGTGTGCCCGCGAAGCCGCGCGTCAGACTCGCCGCTTGCACGAGCTTCGATGGCGTCGCCGCGAGCCCCGCGCCGAAGCGCATCACGGCCGCCGCACTCGCCTGCTCGACGACCGCGACGACGCACGCGCCGGCATCGCGCGCGGTCGCGAGTGCCGCGATCAGAAGCGGCCCGCTGCCGGCGATCACGATGCGCTCGCCGCGCACCGGCACACCGCCCTTGATCAGCGCCTGCAGGCCGCCCGCGCCGGTCACGCCGGGCAGCGTCCAGCCGGCGAACGGCAGCATCCGCTCACGGGCGCCGGTCGCGATCACGAGCCGGCTCCAGTCGAGCCACACGCTGCCGCGCGCCGCCGATTCCACTAGCACACGCCGTGGCGCGAGCGCCGCGACGATGCGCGCGCCCGGCCACCAGTCGACGTTGTCGCGCGCGCGCAGTTCGTCGAGCAACGCGCGCAGCGGTGCCGACACCGGATGCGACGGCCCCTGCCGCCACACCTGGCCGCCGGCGCTCGGGTTGTCGTCGAGGATCGCGATGCGCGCGCCGCCGGCGGCCGCCGCCTGCGCCGCGTGCAGACCGGCCGGCCCCGCGCCCGCGATCACGATGTCGTAGTGCGTCGTCATTGCGGCTCCAGCGGTGCCATCGTGCGGATCGTCTGGCCGTCCACGCACAGCGTCTGGCAGGCGAGCACGTGCGGCCGTCCGTCGATCGTCACGCGGCACTCCTGGCAGATGCCCATGCCGCACATCGCCGTGCGCGGCTCGCCCGTGACCGACCGGCGCGTACCGCCGATACCGCGCAGCGCGAGGGCCGCGACGACCGTCGCGCCCGCGGCGACTTCGACGGTTTCGCCGTCGACGTTGACGTGGATGAGATTGACCACCGGGCCCGTTTGCATGTCAGGCGTCCTTGCTGTGTGCGCCTGGCGTGGCGAGCGTACCGGCCGTGGCCGGCGCGCCTGGCGTGCATGACGCGCCGTTCGACGCATCTGAACCACGCACGTCATTTGCATCGCCCACGTTCCCCGCGCGTTCGAAGAACCGCGCGGGCCAATACGGGTCGACTGGAATCGCCGCACGCGTACCGACGATCTGCGCGGCAAGCAGCTTTGCAGTGGCTAGCGACGTCGTCACGCCGAGCCCCTCGTGACCCGCCGCGAGCCACACGCCGGGTGCGAACTCGCCCGCGGGCCCGATCAGCGGCAAGCCATCAGGCGTTGCCGCGCGAAAGCCGGTCCACGCGCGAATGCCGTTCAGCGTCGGCAGCGCGGGCAGATAGCGCGCGGCGCGCGCGAGCATCTGCGCGAGCACCGGCATCTCGACGGCGGGGTCGGTCGTATCGAACTGGCGCGACGAACCGATCAGCAGTTGCCCGGTCGGACGCGGTTGCGCATTGAACGCAACCGACGTGCCGGTCGCGTGATGCGCGCTCTTGATGTAGCCAAGCTCCAGCAGCTGGTGGCGAATGAGACCGGGATAGCGGTCGGTGATCAGCAGATGGCCCTTCTTCGGCTCGATCGGCAGCGCCGGCAGCAACGCGCGCGCGCCGATGCCGTTCGCGACGATCACGTGCGCCGCGTCGAGATGCTCGCCGTTCGTGAGCATGACGCGATGCGCGTCGACCCGCGCGACTTCGCGACCGAGCCGCAAGCCGATGCGCGCCGCGGCCGGCGACGTTTCGAGCAGCCATTGCGCGACCGTCGGCGCATAGACGATCGCGTCGTGCTCGATACGCAGGCCGCCCGCCATCGACGCAGCGAGCGCCGGCTCCGCGGCTCTTAGTGAGGCGACGTCGAGCAGTTGCCCTTCGATACCCTGGGTCGCGAGCGCCGCGTGCATTGCGCGCGCGGCGTCGAGCTCTTCGTCGTCGGCGGCGACCCACAGCGTGCCGCAACGCGAAAAAGCGTCGCGCGAACGCAGCTGCGGCGCAAGCTCCAGCCAGAGATCGCGCGAATAGCGCGAGAGCGCGAATTCGGCCGGCGAATCGTTCATCACGACGAGATGGCCCATGCCCGCCGCCGTCGCGCCGCCGCCGATGCCGCGCGCATCGACCACTTCGACGCGCAGGCCGTGCGCCGCGAGCTCGGCTGCGCACGCCGCGCCGACGATGCCCGCGCCGACGATCACGACGTCCGCGGTTGCGTTGCGAGATGGACGCACTGCGGGACTCGCCTCGCGGTTCATCGAATCACCATCTGTGTCATGCGCTCATGCACGCTCGGGTCAAGCCGTCGGAATGCCCCACGCAAACGGATCGCGCGGATCGAAAACGAGACGCGCCTCGGCGGTGACGAACGCGCTGCCGGTGATCGTCGGGATCACCGCGGGTCCCTGCGCGCCGGCCGCTTCCGCCGTGCGGGCCGCCTGCGCGTCCGCCGCCACGTAGCTCGCCTCGAACGCGCTGCCGATGATGCTCTCTTGGCGCCACACCGCGCCTGGCGCGAGCTTGCCGTCCGCGGCGAGACACGCGACCTTCGCGCTGGTGCCAGTGCCGCACGGCGAGCGGTCGTACGCGTTGCCCGGACACAGCACGAAGCTGCGGCTGTCCAGACCGTCGCGCGACGCGAGACCGAACAGCTCGATGTGATCGATCAGCGCGCCGTCCGCGCCGGTGATCTGCTGCGCGATCAGCGCATCGCGGATCGTCGACGAGAACGCGGTCAATTCGCCGATGCGCGATGCATCGAGCGAGCGGCCATGATCCGCCACGAGGAAAAACCAGTTGCCACCCCAACCGATATCGCCCGTCAGCATGCCGTGCCCCGGCACATCCACGCTCACCGCGCGGCGATAACGGTATGCCGGTACGTTGCGCACGGACACGCTGCCGTCGTCGTTCAGCGTCGCCTCGACGACGCCGACCGGCGTGTCGATCCGATGGCGGCCCGGCTTGATGCGGCCCATGTGCGCAAGCGACACGACGAGACCGATCGTGCCGTGTCCGCACATGCCCAGATAGCCGACGTTGTTGAAGAAGATCACGCCCGCCGCGCACGACGGATCGTCGGGCTCGCAGAGCAGCGCGCCGACCACCACGTCCGAGCCGCGCGGCTCGTTGACGATGCCCGCGCGCCACACGTCGAAGCGCGTGCGAAACACGTCGAGACGCTCGGCGAGCGTGCCGCCGCCGAGCTCGGGCCCACCGGAAACGACGAGGCGCGTGGGCTCGCCGCCGGTATGGGAATCGATCACGTTGAGGGTTTTCATGGCGCCATGGTAGAAACGCGGCGCCCACGCGTCTTGTCGGCGTTCAGCGCGAATGATGACGATATCGGCACAACATCGGACGGCGGGCAACGCTATGCCAAAATCGTCATCGCCGGCGCGCGAATCGCGCAAGACGCCGCGTTTTCCGCTGCTTACACTGCGTCGACATCATCCCACTCAGGAGAGCAGTCGTGGCACATATCTGGGAAGGCGTACTGCCTGCCGTCACCACCAAGTTCAACGCGGATTTCAGCATAGACGCAGCAGCGACGAAGCAGAACATCGAAGC
Source organism: Paraburkholderia phosphatilytica (assembly GCF_003443895.1). Taxonomy (GTDB): domain Bacteria; phylum Pseudomonadota; class Gammaproteobacteria; order Burkholderiales; family Burkholderiaceae; genus Paraburkholderia; species Paraburkholderia phosphatilytica. Next base: position 203,849 of record NZ_QQOA01000007.1, read on the forward strand.
GCAGATCGACGCGGGCGTGGACGGCATCATCGTGTGCGGCTCGCTCGGCGAAGCGTCGACGCTGTCGCTCGACGAGAAACTGACGGTGCTCGACATCGCGGTGGACGCATCGCGCGGCCGCGTGCCGGTGCTGTTGACGATCGCCGAGAACAGCACGCTCGACGGCTGCCGCCAGGCCGAGGCCGGCGCGAAGCGTGGCGCGGCCGGTTACATGGTGCTGCCGGGCCTGCGCTATCTGTCGGACCGGCGCGAGACGCTCAATCACTTCCGCATGGTCGCCGATGCGAGCGCGCTGCCGCTGATGATCTACAACAATCCGCTTGCATACGGCGTCGACATGACGCCCGGGATGTTCGCGGAAATCGCCGATGAAAGGAAGATCGTCGCGATCAAGGAGTCGTGCGGCGACGTGCGGCGCGTGACGGATCTGATCAACGCGGTCGGCGATCGCTACGCGATTCTCTGCGGCGTCGACAATCTCGCGATGGAAGCGCTGCTGATGGGCGCGCACGGCTGGGTGGCGGGTCTCGTGTGCGCGTTCCCGAACGAGACGGTGGCGATCTACAAACTCGTGAAAGCAGGCCGCCTCGAGGAAGCGCGCGCGATCTATCGCTGGTTCGCGCCGCTGCTCGCGCTCGACGTTTCGTCGAAGCTCGTGCAGAACATCAAGCTCGCGGAAGCGATGGTCGGCCTCGGCACGGAGCCGGTCCGGCCGCCGCGCCTGCCGCTCGCCGGCGACGAGCGCAAGGCGGTCGAAGCATTGATCCGTCATGCGCTGGAAACGCGCCCGGCGCTGCCGAAGCTCTGACCGAAGCACGAAGGGCGAAAGGGGAAAAAAAGGCGCGCACCGCGTTATGCGGGCGCGCCCTCAACCCCACCTACTGAAATCTGCTGCTGAAAACCGCCGCTGAAACCGTTCAGGCCGCGGCGCGCTCGACACGAAGCGCTTCGTCGAGCGGTTCCGCACTGCTCGCGGCGCGAGGCTCGCCACGGCGGCCGCGACGTTCGGCGAGCAATTCGGGAAGCCGCTCGGCAGGCCATTCGGGGATCCGCTCAGGAGTCCGCTCAGGAATCCGCTCTCCCAGCGTGCCGAACTGCCTTTCGGCGAGCCGTTCCGCGTTCCGTTCCGCACCGCTCAGCTGCACGAGCCGGTAGCCGCTCTTGTAAACCGGCTGCAGACGAAAGTCGTTTTGCGGCTCGATCTCGAGCAACAGTCGCAGCCGCGATACGTGGCTGTCGATCGTGCGCGTGCACTCGCGGAACTCGCGACCCCAGACCATCGCAAAGATGTGATCGCGCGACAGCACGCGGCCGATGTTCGAAAAGAACAACGACGCCACGCGATTGTGCGAAGCGGCCCACAGCGGGTAGCTCGGACTTATCCGAATTGCCTTCGTTTGCAGAAATGTCGGCATATACAGCAGAAGGTTCGCGGTCACGTATCACGCGAGACCGCTTGCCAATCTAAGAAAGACGCGCATATCCGACCTGGAATCGCGCACAATGGCGCACCCGACGCTGCACGCATATTTCACGTGACGCCGAAACATCGTCGTGGGTCCCCGCCCTACGATGTAGCCATGAACCCGAACCCATCCTCCTCCTTCACGCCGGCGCTCGCGAAGCTTGTTGCGACCGTCAGCGTCGGCTTCGTCGTCACGCAGCTCGACGTGACCATCGTCAACATCGCGCTCGCGAAGCTCGGCACGGATCTGCACGCTCGCGTCGCAGGTCTGCAATGGATCGTCGATGCGTACACGCTTGCGTTCGCCGTACTGATGCTCTCGGCGGGCCTGCTCGGCGACCGCTTCGGTCCACGCAGGATGTTCGCCGCGGGCATCGCGCTCTTCGCGGTATCGTCGCTCGCGTGCGGCCTCGCGCTGAACGCGACGACGCTCGTGGTCGCGCGCGCGGTGCAGGGCGTCGGCGCCGCGGCGATGCTGCCGAACTCGCTCGCGTTGCTGAACCAGGCCTGCCGGCACGATCCGAAGCTGCGGGCACGCGCGGTCGGCCTGTGGACCGCGGCAGGCGCGATCTCGATCGCCGCGGGCCCGGTGATCGGCGGCCTGCTGATCGCCGCGTTCGGCTGGCGCAGCATCTTTCTCGTCAACCTGCCGATCTGCGCGGCGGGCCTGTGGGCGATCTGGGCGTGGGTGCCGCACGCGCCGGGACAACCGCGCGGCGCGCGCGCCAGCGGCATCGACCTGCCCGGCCAGCTGCTCGCGATCGTCGCGCTGACCGCGTTCACCGGCGCGGTGATCGAAGGCCGGCCGCTCGGCATCGGGCATCCGCTCGTGTTCGGCGGGCTGGCGCTGGCGGTCGCGGCCGGCATTGCGTTCGTGATCGCCGAATCGCGGACCGCGCAACCGATGGTGCCGCTCGCGTTCTTCCGCGACCGCACGTTCACGTCGGCGGTGCTGTTCGGCATCTGCGTGAACCTGACCTACTACGGCACGGTGTTCGTGCTGAGCCTCTACCTGCAGCAGGCGCGCGGCTACACTGCGCTCCAGGCGGGCCTCGCGTTCCTGCCGCTGACAGGCGGCTTTCTCGTATCGAACGTCGCGAGCGGCTGGGTCATAGGACGCTACGGCGTGCGCGTGCCGATGGTGATCGGCGGCCTGGTCGGCGCGCTCGGCTACGGCCTGCTCCATTTCGTCGATGCGCAGACGCCGATCGCGCTGATCTTCGTGCCGTTCCTGCTGATTCCGTCGGGGATGGGACTCGCCGTGCCGGCGATGACGACCGCGGTGCTCGCGTCAGTGGAAGCGAAGCGCGCCGGCACCGCGTCCGCCGTGCTCAATACCGCGCGCCAGGCCGCGGGCGCGGTCGGCGTCGCGCTGTTCGGCGCGTTCGCGAGCGGCGGCACGGCGGAGCACGTGGTGTTCGGCCTGCACGCGTCGACGTTCGTGGCCGTGTGTCTGCTGCTCACCGGCGCCGTGCTCGGCCGCCTCGTGCACCCGCATCCGCATGCGCGCCACGAGGAAGCGCAACGCAGTGCGGCGCAGGCCAGCGCGCATTAAGTGCGCAACAAGCGCGCGTTAAAGCGCCGCCTCCTGGATCTCGCCGGTCCGCAACGCCACTTCGAGCAGACCGTCTTCCTGCGCCTTGCTGATCGCATCCGCGATCAGCTTCTCCGGCTCCTCGATCTCGGCCTTGAGCGCGCCGAGCAAGCCGGACACATCGAAGATCACCAGCGTCTTCGCGGTGTCGGCACTGCTGATGATCACGCGATGCGGCCGTGGCCCTTCGCCCAGACTCGCACAGAACTGCTGCACCTGACCGCCCACCGTCGCGTCGAAATTTTCGATCATTGCGCCTCTCCGTTCGTTTCGAAAACGATGCTACGCATTGCGCGAACCCTCCGCTTCATGGAAGCCGGGGTCATCACAGCCCGAGACCGCTGCGCGGCGCGCGCGCACCGTCGATGCTGATGCGCCCCGCGCCCGTCACGTACAGCAGCAGAAAGCCGCCCGCGATGCCGACGTTCTTCCAGAAGTGGATCACCATATCGCGCTGCAACGCCGCATCGGTGACGTTCCAGAAGTCGTGCCCGAGCACCGCCGTCGCGATCGTGTAGACCGCCATGATCAGCGCGACCGCGCGCATCCTGAAACCGAGCACGAGGCACAGGCCGCCGAGCGCTTCGATGGCGGTGGCGATCGGCGCCGCGACCTGCACGAACGGCACGCCCTTCGAGTGCAGATATCCGACGAAGCCCGCGTAGCCCATCAGCTTCATCACACCGCCCCACAGGAACAGCACGGCCAGTGCAAGACGTGCGATGAGAATTACGCCGGAATCGACGGGTCGCGTCATGAGTTCGCTCCTGTTCAAAGATAAAGCACAGACCGGGCCGCCCCGTCACAGTTCCCCCGCCATGCGGCAGATGCGGCCTTCCATCGCCTGCGAGCATAAGCGCATCGGGACGTTTGTGCAGACCGCGTACCCAAACGCTGGAAGTCTCGCGCATGCCCACCATGCCACCACGACTCGCAGTGCGCCGCACTATTTTTAAGCACACCGATTCTGTTTGCGCCTGTTACAATCCTCCCAGAATTACGAGCAAAACATAACGCATCCCCGAGGACCGCTCCGTCATGCAGAAACCTGAACGCCTTCGCGCGCTCGCCGATGCACTGGCCCGCCAGAACGTGATGCGTCTGCGCGATGCGGCCACGCTCCTCGGCGTGTCGGAGATGACCGTGCGGCGCGATATCGCCGCGAGCCCCGGGCAGTTCACCTATCTCGGCGGCTACATCGTCAGCGCGAACGACGTCCCCAACAGCGGCAGCGCGGGCTACTCGCTCGAACAGGAAAAAGACCACTTCGCGCAGGCCAAAGCCGAAGCGTCCGGGTTCGCGGCCGAACTGGTCGCGAATCACGAAACCCTCTTCATCGACTGCGGCACCACGCTCACCACGCTCGCGCGGCTGATCCCGAACGACTGGCACGTCACCGTCGTCTGCTACTCGCTGAACGTCGCGGAGATACTGCGGCGCAAGGCGAACGTGCGCATGATCCTGCTGGGCGGCGTCTATATGCCGTCGTCGGATTCGTTCTCCGGCGAAGACGGCATCGACGTGCTGCACCGTATGGGCATCAACAAGGCGTTCATTTCCGCGGGCGGCGTCGATGAAGCGCGCGGCGTGACCTGCTGGAACTTCCACGAAGTCGCGGTGAAACAGGCCGCGATGGCCAGCGCGGTGGAGCGCCATCTCGTCGTCGATACGAGCAAGATGGGCGTCGTGAAGGCCGTGCGCTTCTCGCAGATCGACGACTTCGATTCGATCATCACCGAGAAAGGTCAGGAAAAGCGGCAACGCCAGTAGCGGGAGCCCTTCTCAAAGACTCAAAGAAAACACGAAGGCCGCGCATCCACGCGGCCTTCTTCACATCGTCACGTCGTCGTATCGCGTCACATCGCGCGGCTCAGTTCTTGCGTTGCAGCGTGAACAGCGTACCCGCCAGCAGAATGAAGAGCCCGACGATCACCTTCTGCCAGGTGCTCGGCACGCCCACCAGAATCAGCACGTTGTTGATCATCGTCACGAGCACGACACCGAGCAGCGTGCCGACCACCGTGCCCGTGCCGCCCGTGATGCGCGCGCCGCCCAGAATCACCGCCGCGATCACGTCGAGTTCCGAGCCCACCAGGTCGAACGGATTCGCGAGCCGGTTGTTCGCGACGTGCAGGATGCCCGCGACGCCCGCCAGCATGCCCGTATAGCCGAACACGAACAGATGGATCGCGCGCAGGTTGTAGCCCAGGCGCTCGGCGATCGCGAGACTGCCGCCCATCGCGTAGACCGCGCGGCCCATCATCGTGCGGTTCAGCAGCCACCACGTGACGCCGGCCGCGAGGAACAGCGCGAGCACCGACACCGGCAGCACCGCGCGCAACCCGTCGGCGGTTTCGTAGGAGAACAGCGACAGCCGGCCGAAGTGGTCCATGCTGTGCGGGATCGTCATGAAGAACGTCGTGCCGACGAAGGTCAGCAGGATGCCGCGGTACAGGTACAGCGTGCCGATCGTCACGATCAGCGACGGCGCCTTCAGCCGGTGCACCAGCAGCCCGTTGATCAGCCCGAGCAGCGTGCCGCCCACCGCGCCGATCACGAGGATCAGCGCGAACGGCGCGTCCGGCCACCACGCGAACACGGCCTTCGTGATCGAGTACATCGTCAGCGCGCCGATCGCGGTGAACGAGACGTCGATGCCGCCCGACGCGAGCACGACGAGCGTACCCATCGCGAAGATCGCGATCGTGGTCGCAGAATGCAGCATGTCGAACAGCGTCGCGAACTGGAAGAAGCGCGGATTGATCGCGCCGACCACCGCGCACATCACGACGATCAGCGCGAAGGTGAACCATTCCGGCTGACGGGTAAGACGTGCGCGCAAACCGGGCGGTTTGACGTGCGGTGCGACGTCGATCACGGTGGGGGTCGTCATGGTGCGGCTCATACGGTAGTGTCCTCGGCAGCGTCCGACGCAGCCTCGGACAGCAGCGCGCGATACAGCTCGGCTTCGTCGAGTGCTTCGGCGCGATATTCACTGGCGACGCGGCCCTTCTTCATCATCAGGATCCGGTCGCAGTTTCGCAGCAGTTCCGGCAGGTCGTCGCTGATCAGGATGATGCCGATCCCGTTCTTCGACAGCCGCTGCATGATGCGGTAAATGATGTCCTTCGAACCGACGTCCACGCCGACGGTCGGACCGTGCAGGATCAGCACGCGCGGGTCGATCGCGAGCCAGCGGCCGATCAGCACGCGCTGCTGGTTGCCGCCGGAGAGCGACTGCACCGGCTTGTCGACGCCCGGCGTCGCGATCTGCAGATCCTTCACGGTCTGTTCGGCGAGCTGCATCGCGCGCTTGCGGTCGATCTGCCCGAAGCGGTCGCGCAGGTTCGAGATCATCGCGGTGATCACGTTGTCGCGGATCGGCTTGTCGAGAAAGAGCCCTTCGTTCAGGCGGTCTTCCGGCACGTAGCCGATGCGGAAAAACTTCGCGTCCGACGGCGTGCGCAGCGCGACCGGCTGGCCATCGAGCGTCACGTGCCCCGCCGTTGCGGGCGACACGCCCGCGAGCGCGCGCGCGAGTTCGTTGCGGCCCGAGTCGAGCAGCCCCGTGATGCCGAGAATCTCGCCGCGATGCAGCCTGAACGACACGTCGCGGAACTGGTCGTTGCGCGTAAAGCCCTGCACATCGAGCACGACATCGTTGCCAGGATCGCCGTCGCGATAGCGTTCGTTCGACAGCTGCCGGCCCGTCATCAGCTCGCTGATCTGCGCTTTCGTGTAGTTCGCGATCGGCCCCTGCGCCATCTTCTGGCCGTCGCGCAGCACGATCACCTCGCCGCCGATCGCATAGCATTCGTCGAGCTTGTGGCTCACGAACAGCACGGTCACGCCGTGCGCGCGCAGATTCGCGAGCACCGCGATCAGGTTGTCCACTTCCTTCTGCGTGAGCGACGTGGTCGGTTCGTCCATGATCACGAACTTCGCCTCGCTCGCGATCGCCCGCGCGATGGCGACCAACTGGCGCGTCGCGAGCGGCAGCTGCTCGATCAGCGTGTTCAGGAACTCCGCGTCGCCCGGCAGCCCGACCGATTTCAATGCGCGCGCCGCCGTCTGCGCGAGCGCCTTACGATCGAACGTGCGCGCGAGCCGGCCGCCGTGCTCGGCGAGCTCACCGGTCAGCGCGACGTTTTCCGCGACGCTCATGTTCGGCAGCAGCGACAGGTCCTGATAGACGGTCTCGATGCCGGCCGCGAGCGACTGCAGCGCCGTGAGGCGCGCATGCCGCTGGCCTTCGATCACGAGCTCGCCTTCGTCGGGCGGCTGCGCGCCCGAGATGATCTTGATCAACGTACTCTTGCCGCAGCCGTTCTCGCCGAGCAGATGGTAGATCTGTCCGCGCTGGAACGACAGGCTCACGCCGCGCAACGCATGCACGCCGGTGAACCGCTTGTGCACGCCGACCACTTCGAGGAACGGCGTGGACCCTGCATCCTGATTCGTCATGGCAATACCGCAATCGTTAAACGGCACGCCGCGCTTCAAGAACCGAAGAAGCGCGGCGCGACGTCACTGCATCAGAACGGATAGTTCTTGTAGTTCGACTTGTCGACGTTCACCCAGCCCTGGCCGCGCACGATGATGCCCTTGCCCGGACCCTTCTCGACCGTGACCTTGTTGTAACCCGGCAGACCGAGGTCGTCGCCGTTCTTCACCGTCTTGCCCTGCAGCAGCATCAGCGCGATCTTGTTCATCGCTTCGCCCGCGAGCTTCGGATCCCAGAACGCGATGCCGTTCACCGCGCCGCTTTCGAGGTACTTACCGGCTTCCGTCGGCAGACCCGTGCCGTACACGCAGATCTTGCCCTGCAGGCCGGCTTCTTCAACCGCGCGGCCGATACCGATGATGTCGAGCGACGACGAACCCTGGAAGCCCTTCAGGTCCGGATGCTTGCGCAGCACTTCCTTCGCCACTTCATAGGCGCGCTCGCCGTCGTTGTTGGTCTCGAGCTTCGGCTCGACGAGATCCATCTTCGGATACTTCGCCTTCGCGTTGTTGATGCCGCCATCGGCCCACTGCACCTGCGAACGGCTGCCGAGCGAACCGACCAGCACGGCCCACTTGCCTTCGTCGTGCATACAGGCGGCGAGACGCTCGTTGAGGCCAGCGCCGTAGGCGTTGTTGTCGAACGCCTCGATGTCGACCATCGTGTTCTTCTCGTTGTCCGCTTCGTGCGTGACGACCTTGATGCCGCGGTCCATCGCCTTCTTCAGCGCGGGTTCGAGCGTCGGCGGGTCATACGGCACGACCGCGATCGCGCTCACCTTCTTCGCGATCAGGTCCTCGATGATCTGCAGCTGCTGCGCGGCGTCCGCGCGGCCCGGCCCGGTCTGATACGCGGTCACGCCGGCGTTGTCCTTCGCGAATTCCTTGACGCCTTCGTCCATCCGGTTGAACCAGCTGATGCCCGTCACCTTCACGACCGTCACGATCGTGTAGTTGTTCGCGGCATACGCGGCAGCGGCGCCGGTCAAGAGCGCGCCAGCCACCAGCGCGGCGCCCAGTCGGGTCAGTTTCATTACGTTGTCTCCTTGTTTTGAATCGCTTCGAACGGTGGTAATGGTGTGTGGCGGTCGATGCCGCTAACGCTGTGCCGGCGAATTCGTGCGCGCGAGACCGAAGATCGCGCGCACCCGCTCGCCGCCGGCGAACGCGAGCGACAGCAACAGCAGGAAACCCCAGGTGCAGTCGCCGAAGAACTGCGACACACCCATCAGATTGAACAGGCTCGACAGGAACTGCAGCATCGTCGCGGCGAAGAACACGCAGACGATGCGGCCATAGCCGCCCGCCGGATTCACGCCGCCCATCACGGCGATCAGGATCGCGATCAGCAGGTACGAGTTGCCGTAGTCCCACTTCGCGGAGAGCGTGTGCGTCGTGCTGATGAGGCCCGCGATCGACGCGAGCACGCCGCACATCATGTACGTGAGGACCAGCATCCGGTCGCGCGGAATGCCCGCATAGAACGCGGCCTTCGGGTTGGTGCCCATCAGGTAGAGCCGCAGGCCGAACGGGCTGCGCTTCAGCAGCCAGCCGAACCACAGCACCGCGGCGATGAAGATCCAGAACGCGATCGGCACGCCGAACCAGTTGCCGTTGCCGATGTCGGACAGCGGATCCACGTAATCGACGTGCACCGATGCGCCGTTCGACAGCACGACGGCCGTGCCCGTGAATAGCAGCTGCGTGCCGAGCGTGCAGAGAATCGGCGTCAGGCGCAGCTTCGCGATCACGAAGCCGTTGATCAGCCCGCCGACGAAACCCATCGCGATCGTGATCACGCAGAAGAGCGCGGTGTACGACGCGGGCGAATCGTCGCCGCTGACGAACTTCGGCACGATGAGCGCCGCGACCATGCCAGAGAGATTCGCGAGCCCCACGCCCGACAGGTCGATGCCGCCGTTGCCCGAGATCATCGACAGCATGATGCCGAGCGCGAGCAGCCCGAGCTCCGGCAACTGGCCGCCCATCGACTGCATGTTGTCGATGTCGACGAACTGGCCGTGCGACAGCACCGTGCCGATCAGCACGATCACGACGTTGACGAGCAGCAGAAAATTCAGCTGCCGGTCGGAGAACAGCCGGCTTGCGGCAAACGAGGACTTCATGGCAACTCTGCACTCCGTTCAGGCTGCGCGATGCGGTTTGCGCGGAACCGGACGACCGGCCTCCCGCGCGCATCGCGAGCGATACATCACACCGGCTGAGGCGACTGGCTCAGCACCTGCTGGATTTCGTCCTGCGTCGGCATCGACGGCGCGGTGCCCGCGCGCGTAACCGAAATGCCCGCGAGCGCCGAACCGAAACGCACCGCGGCGAGCGGTTCGTCGCCGCGCGCGAGCGCCGCCGCGAAGCCGCCCGTAAAGCCGTCTCCCGCACCCGCGGTTTCGACCACCTTGCCGCAGCTGAACGCCGGCACGTGCGTGGACTGCTCGCGGTTATGGAACAGCGCGCCGTTCTCGCCGAGCGTCACGATCGCGGTGCCGACGCCTTTCTCCAGCAGCACATCGGCCGCGCGGCGCGCGTCGTCGACGCTCCTGATCGGCACGCCGGTCAGGATCTCGGCTTCGGTTTCGTTCGGCGTGATGTAGTCGCACAGCGGGAAAATCGAATCGTCGAGCGGCGTGGCCGGCGCGGGATTGAACACCGTCGTCACGCCGTGCTTGCGCGCGGTTTCGAGACCGCGCCGCGCGGCGGCGAGCGGCTGCTCGAGCTGCGTGACGAACACCCGCGCGGACGCGATGTCGGCTTCGATCGCATCGACGTCGCTTGCGTCCATCGTGGCCGCTGCGCCCGACGCGACGATGATCGCGTTCATGCCGGTGTTCTCGTCGACGAAGATGTGCGCGGCGCCGGTGGACACGTGGTCGAGCACCTTCGCGCGCGCGGTGATGCCCTCGGCGGCCCACGTCGCGCGGGCGATCGAGCCGAACGCGTCGTTGCCGATGCGCGTGCAGAACACCACGTCGGCGCCGGCGCGCGCGGCCGCGACCGCCTGGTTCGAGCCCTTGCCGCCCGGTCCCATCAGGAACGACGTGCCCGCGATCGTCTCGCCGATCTGCGGCATGCGCGGCGCGCGAAACGTCAGGTCGGCGACAAAGATGCCGAGAATGACGACGCGCCCCTGCTTCGCTGGCGTATTCATCGGGTCAGGCCTTCGGTGCGTCGGGCGCGAGGAACACGCCTTTCTTGAAGACGAAGCAGCCGTAGCCGCGTCCCTCGCCGGTCGCGATCACGCAGTAGGCTTTTTTCGCGCGCTCATAGAAAGCGAAGCGTTCGATCGGCGCGAACGGCACCTCGCGCCCTTCCGCCTGGTTCACTTCGGCCTGCGCTTCGCGCTGCACGGCCGGAATCGTGTTCGGCTCGCCGACCACTTCCATCCGCGACGCCGGATCTTCGACGAAGGTATCCAGCGGCAGCACCGACAGCACCGCGCGGATCGCGCGCGGCGCATCGACGCCGTCGAGCCGCAGCAGCTTGCCGAGCACCGTCTGGCGCGCGACCGAGTCGCCCGGGAAATTCGCGTCGCAGATCACGACTTCGTCGCCGTGTCCCATCGCGCGCAGCGCGTGCAGGATGTCGGCGTTGAGCAGCGGGTCCAGATTCTTCAGCACGTTGTCTCCTCCAATGTTCGGTTGGCTTGCCTGCTCAGGCAGTGTCAGTCGCCATACGGTATCCACACGTTCTTCACCTGCACGGCCTGGCGCAGCCACAGCGGTCCTTCGCTCGCGCGGTCGTGCCAGTCGAACTGGCGGCCGTGATCGACGAAGGTGCGCTTCAGGTTGCCGGTCGAATCGCGTTCCACCTGCGCCGCGTCGTCCGCATGGCCGAAACACCATACTGCGTCCACGTCGTCGTGGCGCGCGAGCGCGGGCAACACGGCATTGCGTTCGCCAGTGACGATGTTCAGCACGCCCGCCGGCAGATCCGAGGTCTCCGCGATCTGGTAGAAGTCCGTCACCGTCAGCGGCGCGCTTTCGCTCGGAATCGCCACCACGCGGTTGCCCATCGCGAGCGCCGGCGCCACCAGCGACACGAAGCCGAGCAGCGGCGCTTCGTCCGGACACGCAATACCGATCACGCCGAGCGGCTCGTGCATCGCGAGCGCGACGCCACGCAATGGCGGAGCATGGACCGCGCCATCGAACTTGTCGGCCCACGCGGCGTAGGTCATCAACCGCGCGATCGACGCGTCCACTTCCGCCTCGGCATCCTTCAACTCGACGCCCGTGCGTGCGACGAGCTGCGCAGCAAACTCCGCGCCGCGCACCGCGAGATTTTCCGCGACGTAGTACAGCACCTGCGCGCGGTTGTGCGCGCTCGTCGCCGACCAGCCGGCCGCGCCGCGCGCCGCCGCCACCGCGTTGCGGATGTCCTTGCGATTACCCGCGCCGACCTCGCCCACCACGTGCCCATCCGGCGCGCGCACCGTCAGCGAGTTGCCGCCGTCGGGCCGCACCTGCTTGCCGCCGATATACAGCTTCGGCGTGCGGTCGAGCAGCGCGACGTTCGAATTCAGACCCGTGTCGAGCGCGTCGTATTCCGCTTCGACGTGCGCCTTGCGCGCCACCGCCTTGCGCTTCGGCAGCTTAAGCCACGCCTTCGGCTTCAGATATTCGTAGATGCCCTCGCGGCCGCCTTCGCGCCCATAGCCCGATTCGCGATAGCCGCCGAACCCGACAGCCGCGTCGAACAGATTGGTTGCGTTGACCCAGACCACGCCGCACGCGAGCTTCGGCGCAACATCAAGTGCACGGCCGATGGTCTCGCTCCACACGCTCGCGGCGAGCCCGTAGCGCGTGTTGTTCGCGAGCGCGATAGCTTCGTCCGGCGTGCGGAAACTCATCGTCACCAGCACCGGGCCGAAGATCTCTTCCTGCGCAAGCGTCGATGCGGGCGCAACGTTCGTGATCAGCGTGGGCGGATAGAAGCAGCCCTTGCCGGGCAGATCGAGATCCGGCGACTGCGACTGCCAGATTTCCGCGCCTTCGCGGCGGCCCGCTTCGACCAGCGACGTGATGCGATCGAGCTGCACCGGATCGACGATCGCGCCGATGTCGATACTCTTGTCGAGCGACGGGCCCACGCGCAGCGTCGCCATGCGGCGCTTCAGCTTGTCGACGAAGCGCGCCTCGACGCCTTCCTGCACCAGCAGCCGCGAACCCGCGCAGCACACCTGCCCCTGGTTGAACCAGATCGCGTCGACCACGCCTTCGACGGCGCTGTCCAGATCCGCGTCGTCGAACACGATGAACGGCGACTTGCCGCCGAGTTCGAGCGTCAGCGACTTGCCCGAACCCGCCGTGACCTGGCGGATATGCCGGCCTACTTCAGTGGAACCGGTGAACGCGAGCTTGTCGACGTCCGCATGCTCGACGAGCGCGGCACCCGTGCGGCCGTCGCCCGTTACGACATTGAGCACGCCCTTCGGCAGCCCGGCGCGATGCGCGACCTCCGCGAACAGCAGCGCAGTGAGCGGCGTGTATTCGGCCGGCTTCAGCACCACGCAGTTGCCGAGCGCGATGGCGGGCGCAATCTTCCACGCGAGCATCAGCAGTGGGAAATTCCACGGCACGATCTGGCCGATCACGCCGAGCGGCGCGAAGTCCGCGAACTCGGCGTCCTGCAGCTGCGCCCAGCCCGCGTGATGCAGGAAGTGGCGCGCGACGAGCGGAATGTCGATGTCGCGCGTTTCGCGGATCGGCTTGCCGTTGTCGAGCGCTTCGAGCACCGCGAACAGGCGGCTGTGCCGCTGCACCATGCGTGCGAGCGCATACAGGTGACGCGCGCGGCCATGGCCGCCCAGCGCGAGCCAGCCGGGCTGCGCGGCGCGCGCGGCGGTCACTGCCGCGTCGACGTCGGCGCTGTCGCCCTGCGCGATCTGCGCGAGCAGCTCGCCGCTGGCGGGCGCATGCGACGCGAAGCGCTCGCCCGACTGCGGCGCGTGCCACGCGCCGTCGATGAAATGCCCGAAGCTCGCGTCGTGCTGCGCAAGCCATGCGCGCGCGGGCGCGTCGTCCTCGGGTGCGGGACCGTAGTCCATCGATGAAAAATACTCGGCTACGCTCATGGGCTGAATCGGTTCGGTTGGTCTCGGTGCAGGTGCTGCCGGCGCGTCACGCGACGGGATGGCGATGGAACGCGGAATAGCGGCCGCTCACGTGGTGCTCGAGCTGCCGCTCGATATCCGCGAGCAGGCTCGACGCGCCGAAGCGGAACAGCTCCGGTTCGAGCCACGGCCGCCCCAGCTCTTCCTTCATCAGGATCTGGTAAGACAGCGCGGTCTTCGCGTTCGACACGCCGCCCGCCGGCTTGAAGCCGATCAGGATGCCGGTGCGCTCCAGATACTCGCGGATCATCCGCACCATCACGAGCGACACGTCGAGCGTCGCGTTGACGCCTTCCTTGCCGGTTGACGTCTTGATGAAATCCGCGCCGGCCATCATGCACACCATCGATGCGCGCGCCACGTTCGACAGCGTGCGGATGTCGCCCGTCGCGAGGATCGCTTTCAGGTGCGCCGGCCCGCAGGCGGCGCGGAAGTCGCGCACCTCGTCGTAGAGCGCCTGCCAGTTGCCGGTCAGCACATATTCGCGCGTGACGACGATGTCGATTTCCCGTGCGCCGTCCGCCACCGAAGCCTCGATCTCCTTCAGCTTCAGCGGATGCGGGATCAGGCCGGCGGGAAAGCCGGTGGAGACCGCCGCGACCGGGATGCCGCTGCCGGCCAGTGCATCGACCGCGGCTGCGACGAAGCGGTGATAGACGCAGACGGCGCCCGTGGTCAGCTCGTGCGGCGCGACGCCGAGCGCGTCGAGCAGATCGGCGCGCACCGGCTGGCGGGCTTTCGCGCACAGGCGCCGCACGCGGCCTTCGGTGTCGTCGCCGTTGAGCGTGGTGAGGTCGATGCACGAGACCGCTTTCAGCAGCCAGGCGGCCTGCGCATCCTTCTTGACGGTGCGGCGCGTGGCGAGCGTGGCGGTACGGCGTTCGACCGCCGACTGGTTGACGCGCAGGCCGTCGAGCCAGGACGCATCGAACGGCAGGCCGGGGTTGCGCACCGGATGGGCCGTCGTGCCGCGATGCAGCGCGACGACCGACGAACTCGGAATGGAGACTTCAGGCATGAGACGTCCGTTGAGACCACGAAGAGCGCGGCAAAAATGGTGCAATGCACACTTACCGCTGATCGGTTGTTCTCATTCACTGTACATCACTTGATAGGATCATAACAAGTGTTGTTATGGTTCGCTCTGTTCAGGGTTTGTGCTGAATGGACGGCATTGTGTAAGGCCGTATGGCTATGCAGCGCACATTGCGCGACTTAAATTTGAGACGGATTCCGCCGGACCTGGGTGACAATCACGGGTTCAGTTTTCCCCCTTCACAGCGACGCAGCGCGCGAGAGCCACGTTCGTGACGACCCGTATGCATTCCTTCCTGTTTCCGCTGTCCCCGTTGCCCCTGGCCGGGCACTGCCCCACGTCCGGGGAGAGGCGCTGATGGCTTCGATCTTCGGCACATCCCGCACGTTGAGCCACGGCGAGGTCAGCTTCATCACGCGCCGCGCGGCCGCGCACTTCGCGCTGGCCGCGGCCGGCGTCGCCACGGCGGTGTCACTTGCCGCCGGTATCGTGATCGGCCTTCATCTTGCTTCGACGAAGCGCGAAGTCGTGCCGACGAAACCCAGCCTCGAACACGACTACACGATCGACCAGCTCGGCCGGCTCGACGCGCAGCTGTCGCAGCTCGGACCGCGCATCGAACGGCTCGGCAGCCAGGTGGACGCGCTCGGCAGCTTCCAGTCGCGGCTCGGCGGCAAGGCGCCCGCGGCCACCTCGACTGGCGCGCAACGGCTGGCGTTGAGCCGTCGTATGGCTGCAGCTGCAGCCGCCGCGTCGGCAAGCGCAGCCGCGGGCGGTACCGGCTCCGGCGCAGCGCTGCGCGCGCGCGACCCGAACGCCGCTTCGTCCGCACAACCAGGCAATCCCGACACCGCGAGCGACGACGACGGCGAAGGCGGCCCGCTACTGCCGCCGCGTCCGTGCCCGCGCGGCACGTGGCTCTCGGCGCATCTGAACGCGGCGGCGACGCAGCAGCAGATCGACTGTCTGTCCGTGGAGCTGTCGCTGCTCGAACAGCTGACCTCGCAGGACGCGCTCGCGTACACCGCGTTTCCCGGCCGCATGCCGGTGGACGGCGCGCGCCTCGGCTCGCCGTTCGGCAACCGCATCGACCCGTTCACAGGACACCTCAGCTTTCATCCCGGCGTCGACCTCGTCGCGCCCTCCGGCACGCCGATCCTCGCGACAGCGGGCGGCCGCGTCGTATTCGCCGGCGAGAAGACCGGCTACGGCAACGCGGTCGAGATCGATCACGGCAACGGGCTGATGACGCGCTACGGCCACGCATCGAAGCTGCTCGTGAAAGCCGGCGACATCGTGCTGCCGCGCCAGCCGATCGCGCTGGTCGGCACGACCGGCCGCTCGACCGGTCCGCATCTGCATTTCGAAGTGCTGGTGGACGGTGCGCCCGTCGATCCCGTCACCTATCTCGCGCTGTTCGGCGCCGGCCCGCATGGCTAACGCGACGAAGCGCAATCCGCGCGACCGCCGCGCACTGCATCTGTCGCAGCGCAGCTACGCGCTGCGGCAGGTACGGCCCGCGTTCATGCGTGTCGGCGTGCCGGTCGGGCTGCTGCTGCTCGGACTCGCGGGCGGCGCGTTGTCGATGCATGCATGGCAGCTGCGCGGCGCAGGCACAAGCGCTTTCGCGCACAGCGAGCCGGCGGCGGCGCCCTGCGCGGCGCCGGCGCTGCCAGCTGCCACGCTGTCCGCGCCCGGTGATGTCGAAGCCGAACTCGAACGCACGCGGCTCGCGCTCGCGCAGGAAAAGGCGTCGCGCGCGGCCGTGCAGAAGAGCGCGGATGCGTCGGCGGCCGAAGCGAGCCGGCTCGACACCGAACTGAAGTTTCTGCGCGGCGAGGCGAACAAGCCGCGCTGAGCGATGCGGGCGCCGCGCGAAGCGCGCTGCCCGCGGGCCACGGCGTCGCCCTCACGACGCCGCTGTTTCACTCTATCGAAGGTCGTATCCATGTTCAGGAAAACGAAGCCTGGCGTCATCCAGCAGACCAAGCTCGCGACGCTCGTCGCGCACGACGTGCGCATCACGGGGGATCTCGAATTCAGCGACGGTCTGCGTCTCGACGGCCACGTGAAGGGCAACGTGATCGGCAAGAGCGGCACGCAGACGCTGCTGGTGCTGAGCGACCGCGGCTCGGTCGAAGGCAACGTGCACGGCTACGACGTGATCGTGAACGGCCGCATCGTCGGCGACGTCTATGCGGAGCATTTCGTCGAGCTGCAGCCGAATGCGTACGTGACCGGCAACATCCTGTACCAGCAGCTGCGGATGGACGTCGGCGCGGCCATCGACGGCAAGCTCACGCGGCGCGACGGCAGCGCGGCGGCCGCCGTGCCGGCTGTAGCGGCTCCAGCGCAGCTCGCGCTGGCCGGTGACAGCGCGCACGCCGCCGCTGAAGTTGCCGAGGTTGCGGACACCGCCGACGTCGTGCACGAGCAGGCTGCCTCGTAAGTCACGCCGCGGCCGGCGGCGCGTCCAGAAAACCGGTGACGGCCTGCAGCCGTCCGCCGTCATCGACCACGCCGAAATCGGAGCCCTTCACGATCGGGTTGCCGTCCGGCGTCGTCAGTTCCCACGAAAAGCGCACCCGGTTCGCGAAGCCGTCCACCTGCGTCGTGCGGCGGAACGTGTGGCCGGGAAAGCGCCCATGCACGGCGTGGATCATCGCGTCGATGCCTTCATGGCCATCGCCGGACAGCAGCGGATCCACATAGGCGCCATCCACGGTCCACGTCGCCGCGATCAGCGCGCGGCGCTTCGTGGTATCGGTCTCGTTCCAGGCATCGAAGTAGCGGTCGATCAGATCGGTATGCGTAGTCATCACAGACTCCTTGCAGCAGGTTGACGAAGAGCGGCTCGGCGCGTTGCTTCGCGTTGTTGCGGAGCAGGAAACGCGTCGGCACAGATCGAAGCGTCGTCGATCGGAGGCCGCGGGTCGATTACTCATGAGGTAATGGAATCGCGGCGGCGTTTGACTATCATCGGCAACATGAACACGATCCCGTTTCCGCACGGCGCACCGTCGCCGGCTTCGTCTGCTTCGTCTGCTTTATCTGCCGCTTCCGTCAGCCGCACGGTCGGCGAAATGCTGCGCGAATGGCGCCAGCGTCGCCGCATGAGCCAGCTGCTGCTCGCATCCGAAGCGGAAATCTCGACGCGCCACCTGAGCTTCGTCGAATCGGGCCGCGCGCTGCCGAGCCGCGAGATGGTGATGCATCTGGCCGAACGGCTCGAGGTGCCGCTGCGCGCGCGCAACGCGCTGCTGGTCGCGGCCGGCTACGCGCCGATGTTCCGCGAGCGGCCGCTCGACGATCCGCAGCTCGACAGCGCGCGCCACGCGATCGAACTCGTGCTGAAGGGACACGAGCCGTATCCGGCGCTCGCGATCGACCGGCACTGGACGATCGTCGCCGCGAATGCCGCGCTCGCGCCGCTCGTCGCGGGCGCCGACCCAAAGCTGCTCGCACCGCCGGTCAATGCGCTGCGCCTGAGCCTGCATCCGGACGGTCTCGCCGGTTCGATCGTCAACTGGCATGCGTGGCGCGAACACATCCTCGCCCGCCTGCAGCGGCAGATCGACGTGAGCGGCAACGCCACGCTTGCCGCGTTGCGCGAGGAACTCGCCGCCTATGCGACGCCGCCGCATGCGGACGCCACGGCAAACGACGACCCCGCTGCCGCCGCGATGAGCCAGATCGCGGTGCCGCTCAGGATGCGCACGCCGCTGGGCCTACTATCATTCTTCAGTACGACGACGGTTTTCGGCACGCCGGTCGACGTCACGCTGTCCGAACTCGCGATCGAGGCGTTCTTTCCCGCCGATGCAGCGACCGCGGAAGCGTTGCGCGCGTATGCGGCTAAGGAGAACGCGCAGGCCTAGTCGTTCTTTTGTCTGCCTGTTTGTCGGCCTGCTTGAAACCGCCGTTCAAAACCCTCCCGCCGCTCGCCGTCTAATCATCGGGGCGGACGGCGCCGCGAGCGCGCACGATGCGCTCCGGCGCATGGCGCGGCCGCGGACAGCCTCGCCATGCGCCACGCTGCGGTTCGCACAGCAAATCGCAACACCGGTCGCACGTCGTCAGCAGGAGGCAAGCATGGCCCTCTCCGAAATCCTGTCGCCGGTCAAGATCGTGCGGCACCTGCGCGAGGACGGCTCGGCCGCGACGCTCAACCGGCTGCTGGGCTCGCGCCACGTCGCCGACCTGCGTCTGATCGTGTCGCTCACGCTCTATGCCGTCGCGTTCTGCTTCGTGTTCGCGGTGTTCTTCGAGGCGGCGCGCATCATCTGGGACGCCACGCCCGCCGACCCCGCCCGGCCGCACAGCGTCAGGTCGTGGATGGCGCTCGCAAGCGACGCGATCGTCGATAGCGGGCCGTTCGTGAGCGTCGTCTTCGCGATCGGCTGCGGCGTGATGGGCTGGGCCTACCAGTCGGGCAGCGCGCGGCTCGGCGTGGTCGATCTGTTCGCGTGCGAGATCACCACACTCTGCCGCGTGTTCACGATCGTCGATCTCGCGCGCCGCTACGTCGACGCGTTCAACGCCGATCTCGGCAACCGCCGCGCGCCGGACCCGGAACTGATCGAGCGGATCCGTCACCCGTTCGATCACGAGCCGAGCAACGAGACCTACACGCCCGTGTTCGACCAGAACGCGAGCGACCTGCGCGCGCTCGACGCGAACGTCGTCACCAACGTGACCGCGTTCTACACCTACCTGAAGGCGATGAAGGACGCGCTGCGCAATCTCTCGCGCATCCCCGCGCCCACCACCGGCGGCAAGCCGCACGACGCATGGCACGAAGGGCTCGCGACCGTGCTCTACATGCAGTTCCTGATGCTCGAAAGCGCGCGCAAGGCGGTGCGCGACCTGATCGAGTTCGAGCCGAACCAGGTCGAGAACACCGTGACGATCCTGATCAGCGAGCTGTGCGCGTACCGGTTCCTGCTGCATCAGTTCGATACGGGTCATGCCGGCGCCGCTTTGGCAAACCATGCCGATGCGCCGCCGCTCGCCGCCGTTGAAAACGCAAACGCGGGCGGCGAAGACTTCCGGCATGCGCGGCTCAGGATCCGCCGCGCGTCGTACCGCTGCATCGTCGGGCAGGCGTGGTGGCGCGCGAAAGAAGGCGAACGCTACTGGACCGCCCAGGAAGCCAGCGCCGAAGCCGACGTGGCGCGCCAGATCGCAGCGTCCGGCGGCTCGCGCGCGGACGTCTCGCACCGCGGCGTCGAGCGGCTGACCGAAGCGCACCGGCGCATCCAGCAATGGCGCAAGGCGGCGGAAACGGCCAACGAACTCGCGAACCGCTACGCGACCCTGTTTCCCGGCGAGCCGATCGACCGTCCGACGGATCTGCCGCCGCAGCCGCAGGACGCGGCGCGCACGGCAGCGCACCGCGGCGTGCTGCATCGCCCGCGGCGGAGGTTGCGGCACGTTGGCGTCGAATGAGAGAGCAAGCGGTGGAGTGTCCGCGGCTCGCGGGATCCGTACACTGGGTTCATCAGCATCTCCCTTGCACGGACCCGATATGCACCAGCTCTCCCTGCCGACAGACGACGTCGACGACACCACGACGGCCTCAGAAACCGCACGAGCGTCCAGCCGCCACCCTCGCCCGCAGTCCGCGAGAACCATCGAAACCATCGCGCAACGGATCGACGCGCTCGACTGGCCGCGCGTCGGCGGCGAGCTCGACGCGTTCGGCTGCGCGACCCTGCCGAACCTGCTCGATCCCGCCGACTGCCAGGCGCTGAGCGCGCTCTACACGGATGACGACGTGTTCCGCAGCCGCGTCGTGATGGCGCGCCACGGCTTCGGGCGCGGCGAGTACCGTTACTTCCGCTATCCGCTGCCCGATCTGGTCGGCGCGCTGCGCACTGCCGCGTATCCGCATCTCGCGCCGATCGCGAACCGCTGGAACGCCACGATGAATATCGACACGCGCTACCCGCCCGCGCACGAAGCGTTCGTCGCGCGCTGCCACGCGGCCGGCCAGCGCCGCCCGACGCCGTTATTGCTGCAATACGGCCCCGGCGACTACAACTGCCTCCACCAGGACCTGTACGGCGAGCACGTGTTTCCGTTACAGATCGCGATCCTGCTGTCCGAACCCGGCCGCGACTTCAGCGGCGGCGAGTTCGTGATGACCGAGCAGCGGCCGCGGATGCAGTCGCGCGCCGAGGTCGTACCGCTCGCGCAGGGCGATGGCGTCGTGTTCGCTGTGCACCACCGCCCGGTGCAAGGCACCCGCGGCGTCTACCGCGTGAACCTGCGCCATGGCGTGAGCCGCCTGCGCGCAGGCCACCGCCATACGCTCGGCGTGATCTTCCACGACGCCGAGTAACTCCCCCGCATCCTTCCTCCGCGGCCGCCAGCGGCGGCCCGCCGTCCTGCCGTAACACGTGCCGGGCACCCCCTGCCACGCGCATCCACGCCCCGTTCGCCGCCAGTCCATCGTCAGTTCGAAACGGGCGAACTTACCGAAAAATCAGCAAATCCCTACAGTGACCCCACCTAAAACGCCTATAAATACACTTTTTAGCCACAATTTTCGCGTTTTTGGCTAACCAGTTTGTCTATAACAAACGTCACTTGTAACGACCTGTGTCTAAGGGTTCGACCCGAGAGTTACAAATCTGCACCGCGATGATACAAACCCGCCGCTCAAAATTATGGGTCGGATACTTTTCGTCTGACCACGAAAGCGGCGTCATTTTTACCGAAAATCTTGCCTGCTTTCTAGCGCCTTTCTGCTCTGAAGCTGATTTTCCTTTTCATAGCCTGTTTGAAGCAGGGTTTTCACCAATCCGCATAAAGCCTTGCTGTATAAGGGTTTCCGCGCGAAAAAGTGCTCCAGTAATGGCGCCCGAAATTGCCTTTTATGTTTTATTTTTGACAGCGGAAAATTTTGCCGAATGGCGCTGTGGTTTTTTCGAAAAAAATTTTGAGATAGGTATTGCTTTATCAAAAACACCTTCATACAATTCGCTCAACGCTGTTACGACATGTAACAAGTTGTATCGGCGGGATGTAACAAGTCCGGCAGATTTTACCGACCGGCAAGGGCATAAAAGATAACGGCAAAAAATGCCGAAGATGACATCGGGGCTTCGGAATCTTTCAAAATGGACCGTAGCAGCGAGACGCTGGATTCAATCCGCGAAATCAATCTTTCCTACATCATGCTTGCGCAGCGCATGCTGCGTGAGGACAAGGCGGTGGGCATGTTCCGCCTTGGTCTGTCGTCGCAGATGGCTGATCTGCTGTCCGGCCTTTCGCTGGCGCAGGTCGTCAAGCTGGCGAGTTCGGACCAGCTCCTGTGCTTCTTCCGCTTCAACGACCACACGATGCTGTCGGCGTTGACGCAGACCACGAAGCACGCAGAGGTTGCTTCGACGCACGCGGCGATCCTGCTCGCAGGTCAGCCCGCGGAACAGTTCGCGTAACCGGACGGAGACGGCCATGCTCAAGCGCAGCCTCACGGAAGACGCAGCCGACGTGTTCCGCGCGATCGCCCTGATCGAACTCGGCGCCCGCATGCAGGTCCTCGAAAGCGAACTCACGCTTTCCCGCGACCGCATGATCCGCCTGTACCGCGAAGTGAAGGGTGTATCGCCGCCGAAGGGCATGCTGCCCTTCTCGGCGGACTGGTACATGACGTGGCTCGCGAACATCCACGCGTCGCTGTTCTACAACACGTACCTGTTCCTGAAGAACGAAGCGCAATGCTCGCACCTCGACGCGCTGACGAAGGGTTTTCGTCTGTACCTCGAGCACTGCAAGCACAGCGACACGGAGCCGGTGCTCGACCTGACCCGCGCGTGGACGCTGGTGCGCTTCTTCGACGCTGAGATCCTGCAGCTGACGCCGTGCTGCCGTTGCAGCGGCAAGTTCGTCGCTCATAAGCACGACCTGCAGAACAACGTCGTGTGCGGCGCATGCCAGCCGCCGTCGCGTGCCGGCAAGACGAAGAAGGCCGCCGCGAAGGAAGCCGCGCAACCGACCGTCATCGTGACGCCGGTTACCGTCGAAGTGGAAGAAGTGGTGCCGCCGGTCGAACAGATCGTCGCCGCCGAAACCATCACGATCCCCGAAGCCGCGTGACAGGTTTCAACCCGGGATTCAACCCGGCTCTACACCGCGCGTAGCGGCAGTCTCGCCCGGACATTCAGTCCACTACGCGCCGGTCCGAAGCAGTTTCCCAGCAGATTCAACCCGGTCCAGACCGCCTGAGCGCAAGCCCGACGCTCAGGCGATCCATCCGACCGTCTGCACCACCAGCCAGAGATTCGCCGCCGTGATCAGCACGAACAGCGTCCATACGACGATGCGCGTCGGCCAGCGGTTCGCGAACGCGCCCATCAGCGCGCGATCGTCCGTCATCCGGATCAGCGGATAGAGCGCGAACGGCAACTGCAGGCTCAACACCACCTGACTCGCGACCAGCAGCTGGCCGACCGCGCCATTCCCCAGCACGACGACGCCGATGAGCGCCGGAATCAGCGCGAGCGCGCGCGTGACGAGCCGCCGCTGCCAGCACGGAATCTTCAGGTTCAGGAAGCCTTCCATGATCACCTGCCCCGCCACCGTGCCGGTGAAGGTCGAGCTCTGGCCCGACGCCAGCAGCGTGACCGCGAACAGCACCGCGGCCGCGCCTGTGCCGACGATCGGCGCGAGCAGCCGGTAAGCGTCCTCGATTTCGGTCACCTGGTTGTGGCCCGTCGCGTGGAACGCGGCGGCCGCGAGGATCAGGATCGCCGCGTTGATCAGCAGTGCGAGCGTCAGCGCGCCGATCGTGTCGAGCCGCGAGAAGCGGATCGCCTGCGCGATGCCGGCATGATCGCGCTTGACCGCGCGGGTCTGCACGATCGACGAATGCAGATACAGGTTGTGCGGCATCACGGTGGCGCCGAGAATGCCGATCGCGAGATACAGCGGCTCGCGCGAGTCGAGCGCGCTCCATGACGGCACCAGCCCCGCGAACACCGCGGGCCAGTGCGGCTTCACAAGCGCGAGCTCGACGACATAGCCGAGCCCAATGGTCGCGATCAGGCCGAGGATGATCGCCTCGAGGTCGCGGAATTTCTTGCCCTGCAGGCCCAGCACGATCACCGTGTCGAACGCGGTGAGGATCACGCCCACCAGCAGCGAGCACTTCAGCAGCAGATGGAACGCGAGCGCGCCGCCGAGCACTTCGGCGAGATCGCACGCAATGATCGAGATCTCCGCCAGGATCCACTGCACGCGCGCCACCCACGGTGCATAACGCTGGTTCGAGAGCTTCGCGAGATCCTGCCCGGTGACGATCCCAAGCCGCATGCACAGGCACTGCAGCACCATCGCCGCGAGGCTCGACAGCACGACGACGAACAGCAGGCTGTAACCGTAGCGCGAGCCGGCTTCGATATCCGTGGCCCAGTTGCCCGGGTCCATGTAGCCGATCGAGACCAGCAGGCCCGGCCCCGCGAACTGCAGGATCTTCTTCCAGAGCGGCGCGCCGGGCGGCACGAAGACGCTGCCCTGCACTTCCGATGGACAGAACGGCGCAGTGGCGGTGGTGGGTAGTTTGTACGGCAAGACCGGCGCTCCCCGAGGTCAGGCGAAATCATGAATAGCGCCCGGGCTTCACCGGCCGAGGGCGGCGCCGGCACGCCGCCGGCGGACTCAAGTGTACAAAGAAACCTCCGGCAGAATGCCCGAGAGCGCATAGCGGCCGACGTCGCGCACGCGATAGTCGACGGGGTCGTGCAGCGTGTGGACGCGCGCGTTGCGCCAGAAGCGGTCGAGCGCGGCGGCCTGGCCCGTGGCACGCGCGCCGCACGCGTCGAACAGGTTTTCGCCGGCATAAAGCGCCGCGCGGTGCGCGACGATCTTCGCCTCCGATACCGCGAGCGCGACCTCCGCGCGACCGTTCGCATCGAGCGCATCGCCGTTGCGCCACGCGCTTTCGAGCGCCTCGGCGGCGCGGTCCGTCAGTGCTGCCGCGCTCACCGCGTGCACGCGCATCTCGCCGAAGCGCTGGATCAGATACGGGTCGTCGGCGGCTTTCGCCACGCCGGATGCGATCCACGGCCGGCCTGACGCGAGCACGTGGCGGCGCGCTTCGTCGATCGCGCCTTCGGCAATGCCCGCGAACAGGTTGGTCAGCACGAGCTGCGAGATCAGCGTACGCAACGACGCGTGCGGCGTGTCCGGCCTCACGAGCACCTCGTCGGGTTCGAGCCGAACCTCTGCGAACGACACGCTGCCGCTGTCGGTCTGGCGCTGCCCGATCGGGTCCCAGTCCTCGTTGACGGTGATGCCAGCGCGGTCCGTCGGCACGACGCCGAAGACCGGCTGGCCGCTCGCGGCGTCGTGCCCGGACACGGTCATCATCGCGGAGCCACGCGTGCCCGAACAGAAGCCCTTTACGCCGTCGAGCCGATAACCGCCGTCGCCCGTCGCGGTGGCGACGAGACGCGTGTCGAGCGGATTCACCGCGTTGCCCCACCACCAGCGATGCGCAACCGTGCCACGCAGATAGCGTTCGCGCTGCGCCGCATTGCCCCACACGTCGACGCTCACGGTCTGCAGAAACTGGAAGCCGAGCAGGTGCGCAAGCGCGCTATCGACCCGCGCGATCGCGCGGATCGTCGCGTAGATGCGCGGCCAGCGTTCGTCTTCGCCGCCAAAGGCTGCGGGCACCGCGAGCGTCAGCAGCCCCGTATCGGCGATCCACTGTTTTTCTTCCGACGCATGTCCGCCGGCACGATCGCGCGTTGCGGCGCTCGCGCGCAGCCGTTCGACCAGCGCATCCAGCACCGACTGGAAAGACGCATCGAGCTTCGTCGCTTCGCGTGGATCGTTCATGGTGCCTCCGCAAGGTCCACCGCCACTGAGAAACAGACGATGATAGTGACGCGGGTTTCGACGGTCTACCAAGCGTTTTTTCAAAGGAAATCGTCAGACGCGATATAGGTTCGCGAAGAGCACGAGGGGTTGCGCGCCAATGAAAAACGGCATGCGCGAGGTGACTCGCGCATGCCGTTTCGTCAGCGGTAAGCGAACCGCTGCGCACAACGTCAGCGATATCAGCGATTCGTCGTACCCTTCTGCTCCACTGCTGCGACCGTAGCGGCTGCAACCGCGGAAGCAGAAGCCGGCGCCGCGGACGACACCTTCGCCGCATCCTGCGTCTTCGCATCGCCCACCTGGACATCGCCCCAGCCGCCGCCGAGCGCGCGGATCAGATTGACGGTCGACACCGCCTGCACGCCCTGCAACCGGCTCGCCTGCAGCTCCGAGTCGAGCACCGAGCGCTGCGCATCGATCACGTTCAGATAGCTCACCTGACCTTCCTGATACTGCACGTCGGACAGATGCGACGCGCGTTCCGACGCATTCACCGCGTCGCTCTGCGAGTGCATCTGATCGTCGAGCAGCCGCAGGTCCGACAGGTTGTCCTCTACCTCGCGGAACGCGACGAGCACCTGCTGCCGATACTGCGCGACGTCTTCGTCGTACTTGCCGCGCGCCTGCGCGAGATCGGCCTTGCGACGGCCGCCGTCGAAAATCGGCAGCGTCAGCGCGGTGCCCGACAGCGGCCCGAGCAGGAACGTGCGGCTCGACCACATGAAGAGATCGCCGAGCGTCGCCGATTCGAAGCCTGCCGCGCCCGTGATATCGAGCTTCGGGAAGAACGCCGACTTCGCGAGCCCGACGCGTGCGTTGGCCGCGGCCATCGCCCGCTCGGCCGCCGCGATGTCGGGACGGCGTTCGAGCAGCGCCGAAGGCAAACCTGCAGGAATCCGAACCGTCACCGGATCGAGCGGCGTTTCCGGGAACGTGAAGTTCGCCGGCGCCTTGCCGAGCAGGATCGCGAGTCCATGCTCGGACGCCGCACGGGTCCGCGCAACGCCAACCGCATCCGCGCGCGCCGTCGACAGCTCGTTGCGCGCCTGCGCCACGTCCAGCTCGCTGATGTCGCCTTCCTTGAAGCGGCGCTCGACGAGCTTCAGCGTGTCCTCGCGCAGCGACACGGTCTTGCGGTACAGCTGCACTTCGGTATCGAGCTCGCGCAGCTGGAAGTAGTTCTGCGCGACGTCGGCTTGCAGCGCGAGCTGCACCGAGCGGAACAGCGCCTCGCTCTGCTGCGCGTCCGCGGTGGCCGCGTTCACGTTCGAGCTGACCCGGCCGAACAGATCCGCCTCGTACGACACCGTGGCCTGCGCGGTCCACACCGTCTGCGTCGGCACGTTCGCGTTCTGCGGCTCTTCGAGCGTCACCGGCGCCAGCCGTTCGCGCGTCGGGCTGAAGCCCGCGTCGATCGACGGGAACCACTGCGAACGCGCTGCGCGGGTCACCGCCCGCGCTTCCTGCACGCGCGCCGCCGCAGCCTTCAGGTTCTGGTTCGCATCGGCGGCCTGCTGTTCGAGCGAGTCCAGCGTGGTATCGCCGAACACGGTCCACCATTCGCCGCGATGCGCGTCGTCAGCCGGTTGTGCGGGCTTCCACGTGCCGGCTTCGCTCGCCGGCAGCGCAGGCGCTTCCTTGAAGGCCGCCGGCGCCGCGACATCGGGCCGGTGGTACGGCGGCTCGACCGAGCACGCCGCGAGCAGCGCCAGCAGCAACGCGCTGCCTGCCGCCCGGCTTAATCGACCTAGCGGACCCAGGCCGCCGAAAAATACATTCCGTTCCATTTTTCTGGTTCTCCTTATTCGGCCGCCGGAACGGCAATTCGCGGCGAGTCTTTCTGCGCGACGTGGATCTTGCCGCCCGCGAGCGTGCGCAGCACCACGTAGAACACCGGCGTCAGCATCAGGCCGAACAGCGTCACGCCCAGCATGCCGAAGAACACCGCGACGCCCATCGCGTGACGCATCTCCGAACCCGCACCCGACGACAGCACCAGCGGCACCACGCCCATGATGAAAGCGATCGAGGTCATCAGGATCGGACGCAGCCGCATGCGGCTCGCCTCGATCGCCGCCGACAGCGGCGAATGCCCGTCATGCTCCAGCTCGCGCGCGAACTCGACGATCAGGATCGCGTTCTTCGATGCGAGGCCCACCAGCACCATCAGGCCGATCTGCGTGAAGATGTTGTTGTCGCCGTGCGTGAGCCACACGCCGGTCAGCGCGGACAGCACGCTCATCGGCACGATCAGGATCACCGCGAGCGGCAGCGTCATGCTCTCGTACAGCGCGGCGAGCACGAGGAACACGAGCAGCACGCTGATCGGGAACACCCACAGGCCCGCGTTGCCGGCAAGAATCTGCTGGTAGGTCAGATCGGTCCATTCGAACTTCACGCCGCGCGGCAAGGTCTGCGCTGCGATCCGTTCGGCCGCCGCCTGCGCCTGGCCCGACGAGAAGCCCGGTGCCGGACCGCCGTTGATGTCGGCTGCGGTGTAGCCGTTGTAGCGCACCACCATCTCCGGCCCATACGTCGGCGTCACCGTGACGAGCGACGACAGCGGCACCATGTCGCCCGCGGCGTTGCGCGTCTTCAGCAGACCGATGTCGTCCGCGTTCTTGCGGAACGGCGCATCCGCCTGCACCCGCACCTGATACACGCGGCCGAACTTGTTGAAGTCGTTCACGTACAGCGAGCCGAGATAGATCTGCATCGTGTCGAACACGTCCGTCACCGGCACGCCGAGCTGCTTCGCTTTCGTGCGGTCCAGATCCACGTTCAGCTGCGGCACGTTGATCTGGTAGCTCGAGAACGTCGGCCCGAGTTCAGGCGTCTGCGAAGCCTTCTTGATGAAGTCCTGGGTGGCCTTGTTGAGCGCCGCGTAACCCACCGCGCCGTGGTCCTCCAGCTGCATCTTGAAGCCGCCGAGCGTACCGAGGCCCAGCACCGGCGGCGGCGGGAACACCGCGACGAACGAGTCCTTGATCTGCGCGTACTGCTGGTTCAGCGCGCCCGCGATCGCACCGGCGGACAGCGCCTTGCTGCCGCGATCCTTGAACGGCTTCAGCGTGACGAACACGATGCCCGCGCTCGAACTGTTCGTGAAGCCATTCACCGACAGACCCGGGAACGCCACCGCGCTTTCCACACCCGGCTGCTTCAGCGCGATCGCGCTCATGTCGCGAATCACGTTCTCGGTGCGGTCGAGCGATGCGCCGTTCGGCAACTGCGCGAACGCGATCAGATACTCCTTGTCCTGCGCCGGCACGAAGCCGCCCGGCACGATGTGCGCAACGCCGAGCGTCGCGGCAAGCAGCACCGCATAGACCGCGAGCATCGCGCCCTTGCGCCTCAGCACGCCCTTCACGCCACGGCTGTAGTTCTCCGAGCCGCGATGGAACACCTTGTTGAAGCGGCGGAAGAAGCCGCCGAACACCGCGTTCATCGCGCGCGTCAGCCAGTCGGGTTTCTCGTCGTGACCGCGCAGCAGCAGTGCGGACAGCGCCGGCGACAACGTCAGCGAGTTGAACGCCGAGATCACCGTCGAGATCGCGATGGTCATCGCGAACTGTTTGTAGAACTGGCCCGTCAGACCGCTCATGAATGCGAGCGGCACGAACACGGCGACCAGCGTCAGCGCGATCGCGATGATCGGCCCGCTCACTTCCTGCATCGCCTTGTAAGTGGCCTCGCGCGCGGAGAGCCCGCGCTCGATGTTCCGCTCGACGTTCTCGACCACCACGATCGCATCGTCCACCACGATCCCGATCGCGAGCACCATCCCGAACAGCGACAGCGCATTGATCGAGAAGCCGAAGCCGAGCAGCAGCGAGAACGTACCGATGATCGACACCGGCACCGCGATCAGCGGAATGATTGACGCGCGCCACGTCTGCAGGAACACGATCACGACCACCACCACGAGCGCGATCGCTTCGAGCAGCGTATGCACCACCGCCTCGATACTGGAGCGTACGAATTGAGTCGGGTCGTAGACGATCTTGTAGTCCACGCCATCGGGCATGTCCTGCTTCAGCTCCTTCATCGCGTCGCGCACCTGCGACGAGATCGCGAGCGAGTTCGCGCCCGGCGCCTGGTTGATCGCGAGCGCGACCGCCGGCTTGTTGTCGAGCAGCGAACGCAGACCGTATTCCGACGCGGCGAGCTCAACCCGCGCGACGTCGCGCAGATACGTGACAGCGCCATCGGGTGCGGTCTTCAGGATGATGTTGCCGAACTCCTGCACGGTGTTCAGACGCCCGCGCGCATTCACCGACAACTGCAGCGGCGTGCCCGGCACCGACGGCGATGCGCCGATCACACCCGCCGCGACCTGCACGTTCTGCTCGCGGATCGCGTTCACGACATCGGTTGCGGTGAGACCGCGCTGCGCGACCTTCTGCGGATCGAGCCACACGCGCATCGCGTAGTCGCCCGAACCCCACAGCTGCACTTCGCCCACGCCCTGGATCCGCGCGAGGCGGTCCTTCACGTTGAGCAGCGCGTAGTTGCGCAGGTACGTCATGTCGTACTGGTTGTTCGGCGAGATCAGGTGCACGACCATCGTCAGCGTCGGCGAGCTCTTGATCGTCGTCACGCCGAGCCGCTGCACGTCTTCCGGCAGACGCGGCAGCGCCTGGTTCACGCGGTTCTGCACGAGCTGCGTCGCGAGGTCCGGGTTCGTGCCGAGACGGAACGTGACCGTCAGCGTCAGGTTGCCGTCGCTGTTCGCCTGCGACTGCATGTACAGCATGTTTTCGACGCCGTTGATCTGCTCTTCGAGCGGCGACGCAACCGTTTCGGCGATCACTTTCGGGTTCGCGCCCGGATACTGCGCGTGCACGACGACCGATGGCGGCACGACTTCGGGGTACTCGGAGATCGGCAGCTGGAACAGCGAGATCACGCCGGCCAGCAGGATCAGCACCGATAGCACGCCCGCGAAGATCGGCCGGTCGATGAAGAATTTGGATATGTTCATGAGAAGCTCAAAAAGTGTCTACGCAGAGGCAGGAAACGACGAACCCGGATCACGAGTTCTTCGCGTTGCCATGCGTCGCGTTTTGTGCGTCTTTCTGCGGTGCTTTCTGCGCGGGTTTAGCCGAAGCCTGTGCCGCAGGTTGTGCTGACGGTTGCGAGGCGGGTTGCGCGGCCGCCTGATCGTCGTCGCTGTCGTTGCCGTCCATCTGCACCATGTGCACGCGCACTTCGCCGCCCGGACGCACGCGCTGCGTGCCGTTCACGACGATCCGCTCGCCTTCCTTGAGGCCCGACGTGATCACGCGCAGGTTGCCCTGCTGGCTGCCGAGCTGCACTTCGCGGTACGCGACGTGCCCGTTCTGATCGACGACCAGCACGAACTTCTTGTCCTGATCGGTGCCGATCGCGGCTTCGTTGATCAGCAGCGCCGCGTGCGGCTTGCTGCCGCCCACCTTGATACGCGCATACAGACCCGGCACGAGCGTGCCGTCCGCGTTGTCGAAACGTGCGCGCACGCGGATCGTGCCCGACGACGTATCGAGCTGGTTATCGACCGATTCGATCGTGCCGTGACGCGAGTAGCCCATTTCATCCGCGAGGCCGAGATCGACCGGTACCGCGCCGCCCTGGTTCGCCTGATGGATGTAGCGCAGATAGGTCTGCTCGTCCGCGTCGAACGATGCGTAGATCGGCGACACCGACACGAGCGATGTCAGCGGCGCCGAGCTCGCGCCCGCCGACACGACGTTGCCCACCGTGATCTCGGCGCGCGACACGCGGCCCGATACCGGCGCCGTGATGCGCGTGTAGCCGAGGTTGATCTGCGCGGCTTCGAGCGCGGCTTGCGCGGCCTTCAGGTTCGCGCTCGCTTCGCGGGCGTCATTCTGCTTCTGGTCGTAGTCGCGCTTCGCGATCGCGTTGTCCGCGAGCAACCGCTGCGCGCGCTCCCAGTCGCTCTGCGTGTAACCGGTGCGCGCCTGCGCGGCCGCGACCTGCGCCGCGGCCTGGTCGACGGCGGCCTGGTACGGACGCGGATCGATCACGAACAGCGTGTCGCCCTTCTTCACGAGCGCGCCGTCCTTGAAGTTCACCGACACGATCGTGCCCGACACCTGCGGACGCACCTCGACCTTGTCGATCGCTTCGAGACGGCCTGAATACTGCTGCCATTCGGTGATGGTCTTGTCGATCACCGTGGCGACGTCGACCTCCGGCAACATCGCCGACGCGGATTGCGGCGGCGAGCTCGCATCCACACGAATCACGCCGAACGTCGCAAGCCCCGCGACGACGAGCACTGCAGCCGCCGCTAGCGCGACACGCGATTTTGAAAGGGAAAGCTGTGCCATTCTGACCTCCGGGTTTTCTGGTTTCTGGTTAATTGCTTTATCGGCTGGCGCGCACTTCGAAGCGCCATTGAAAGAACCGGGTGACTTCCTGCAATGCGGCCGGGTAACTCGCGATGCCCGCATGCGACACGCTCGGATAGCGCACCACCTGCGTATGCACGCCCGCCGCGATGAGATTGCTCGCGTACTTCTCCGCCTCCACGTGCAGCACGTCGTTCTGCGCGGTCACGATCAGCGTCTTCGGCAACCCCGCGAGCCGCATCGATTCGAGCGGCGCCGCGTACGGATGCAGACGCTGCGAAGCCTGCGGCAGATACGCGCGATAACACGCCGCGCATTCGCTCGCGGTGATGTCGGAGCTGAGCCGCCGTTCGTCGCCGAGACGCGTCAGGCTCGGGTCGAGCATCGGGCCGAGCAACGCTTGAGCGTCGATCCGTACGTCACCGCGATCGCGCGCGATGAACGCGAGACAGTTCGCGAGCTGGCCGCCCGAGTCGTGCCCCGCCGCGCCGATCCGCTTCGGGTTGCCGCCGAATGCGCGCGCGCCGGTCAGCACCCACTGCGCCGCGCGATACGCGTCTTCGGGCGCCGCGGGAAACGGAAACTGCGGCGCAAGCGAGTAGCCGACCGAAACCACGAGCGCCGGCAGATGCTCGGCGAAATAGCGCGACGGCGTGTCGGCATCGTCGACGCAGCCGCGCACGAAACCGCCGCCGTGGAAGTACAACAGCACCGGCAGGCCGCTTGCGCCGGCACGCCGGTAAAGCCTCAGCGTGATCGCCTGGGCATGGCCGTCGATCCGCACGTCCGTGACTTCGATTTCCGGCGCGGCGGGCTCGGGCACGAGCTCGGCGGCGGCAGTCACGAACGGGAACGGCGTTTTGAAAGCATCCATGTCGATGGCGCACGAGCGCATTGAATATCGAATGGTGTGAATTGTGTGTTCGGCAGACTCGCAAATAAATGCCTATAATCCGGCAACACAATTCGGTGCCCCTGAACAATCGCAGGCGATGAAATCGCCGCGTGGCCCGGCGCTCAACGCCGTCCCAGCGTTCATGTCCCAGCCGCGCCGGCCCTTTCGGAGGTAAGTCATGGACCGTCTTCAGGCCATGCAGGTGTTCACTCGTGTCGTCGATACCAACAGCTTCACGCGCGCCGCGGAGACGCTCGACATGCCGCGCGCGTCGGTCACGACGATCATCCAGAATCTCGAAGCGTTTCTCGGCACGCGCCTGATGCACCGGACCACGCGCCGTCTGTCGCTGACGCCGGACGGCGCCGCGTACTACGAGCGTTGCGTGCGCATCCTGCAGGAAGTGGAAGAGACCGAATCGAGCTTCCAGCGCGGCAACCGCAAGCCGCACGGCAAGCTGCGCGTCGACATGCCGGGCGCGATCGGGCGGCTGATCGTGATTCCTTCGCTGTGTGAATTCCACACTCGCTACCCGGATATCGATCTGCAGATGGGCCTCTCCGACCGGCCGGTGGATCTGCTGCAGGAAGGCGTCGACTGCGTGGTGCGCGTCGGCGCATTGCAGGATTCGTCGCTGGTCGCACGGCGTGTAGGGTTATTCGAAGGCATTTCATGCGCGGCGCCCGAATATCTGGAACGCTACGGCGTGCCGCATTCGCTCGAAGACCTCGAACGCCATCGCGCGGTGAACTACTTCTCGAGCCGCACCGGCCGCGTGATCGACTGGGCGTTTCTGGTGGACGGGAAGGAAGTCGAGGTGAAGATGAAGGGCAGCGTGTCCGTGAACGATGCGGACGCGTACGTGACTTGCGGCGTGGAAGGCTTCGGGCTGATCCAGCCGCCGCTCTTCATGGTGCGGCCGCATCTTCAAACCGGGCAGCTCGTCGAGGTGATGCCGGACCTGAAGCCGCTGCCGATGCCGATTTCCGTGGTCTATCCGCACAGCCGGCATCTGTCGTCGAAGGTGCGCGTGTTCGTCGACTGGATCGCGGAAATTTTCGATCGCTGCCCGCTGCTGAGCGGCCGCGGCAGTCTCGACAAGGCCTGCTCGCTGAAGACCCCGGAGCAGCGCGAATCCGCGCCGCCTCACGATACGCCGATCGTCACCGAGTGGGTGGCGTGAGCGTTTGACGCGCCAAGCGCGCGTCTTCTTTTGCGCTTCTCATTCGTAGAAGCGCGCTATCCCAGCACTATCTTCCTACGAGCCGAAGCCCGCATCAGTCGGGCTTCAGCGCGCGTTTCCAGCACGCGCGTATCTCAAATTGTTTTGAATTTCCAACAATTCATTTCGCGAATCGTCGGTTTATCCGGCGCTTCGACGCGCCTACATTTCACCCTGTCGCAGCGCCGAACGGTCGGTGCCGCAAACGGATAGACACAGGAGTGGATCATGAAGCGCACCCTTTTCGCAGGTCTCGTTCTTTCGTTCGCAGTGGCTGCACCGGCATTCGCTGACGGTGGCGGCATCGGCCACGCAGGCAGCTACAACGACTACTCGTGGGCCGGCAAGGCCACGCAGTCGCGCGCCGACGTTCGCGCTGAACTCAACGCGTCGTATCGCGACGGCACGCTGCCCGCGCTGAACAAGACCACGTACCCGAGCCAGGGTCTCATCGGCAGCACGCAAGCGGAACGTCTCGCGGTTCAGGAAAACCATCGCGAAGAACGTCTCGCCCGTGCTCAGTAAGTTGAACGCTGGATGATCGATCGAGGAGTCACATCATGAGCCCATCACAACTCGACGACTGGAACGACGACGTACCCGTGTGGGTTCCGTTCCGTCACTGAACGCAACGAGGCCCGGCTGAACGCGTGAATAAATGCCATCATTCATCGGTGCGTTCAGTCGGGCCCCGGTTCATCAGCACGACTTCAGTACATTGAAATTCAGCGAGCCGGCACACCCTGCTGCCAATCGTCCCAATGCGTGACGATGTCCTGCACGAGCGGATTGCCCGCGCGGAACAGATTGTCCACCGCGATCGGGAAACCACCCTGCGACGTGTAGTTCAACAGATTATCGACACTGGTCTGCCCCGGATGCGGCCGGTCGAAGTCCGAACCCGCACGCAGCACCGCGACGCGATCCAGATCGACACGCTGTGCGGCCGCCGCGCGCTTCAGCGCCTCGTAGGTCGCGTTGTCTTCCTGCTGCGTCGTGCAGTACACGCCCTTGCCGTCCGTGAGGATCTTCGTCCATTCGCGCGCGCGGTTGCCGATCGCGGTACCTGACCACCACGTATCGCCCGCGAGCGTGTCGCACTGAATCACCGACGGCGGCCGGTTCGCCGGCGCATAGCGGTATTTCGCGCGCGCCGCACGCGCCTGCCTGTTGTCTTCCAGCTCGACATCCTTCGACAGCGCGAACGCCGCATCCGCGAGCTTCGGGTTCAGCTGGAACACCTCGGTGCGATAGTCGAGCGGCGGCTTCTGCGTCGGGTTCTTCGTGTTGATGCCGAGGTAGCCGCCATGCCAGCTGCGCGGCGCGTCGCGCGCATCGATCTCCCACTGGATGCCGAAGTCGACCAGATACTTCGCCCACGCCGCCGAACCGAGCGTGCCGCGCGACGGATCGATACCGGCGATGCCCGCGATCATGAAATACGTGTGCCGCAGATCGAACTGCGGCGACAGCGTCAGCGCCATCATCGAAGCGGCCGCGTTCGCGTGACCCATACCGGTCGTCATCACGCAGATGTCCTGCTGGTTGCAGTGCACGGCCGGATAGTCAGCCGACAGACCCACGACCGGAATGTCTTCCCACGGTCCAAGCTGGTCGAGCCAGACCTTGCCCTCGGGTCCGAACATCGACACGATCATCACCTTGACCTGACGAGGTTGCGCCGCTGCCGCAGCATTCTGCGCAGCCGAGGACGAATGATTGGCGGACGGCAGCGCGCACGCGGCGAGCGTCAACGCGGCGGCACAGGCCAGGGTGAACCGGAACAGCTTCATCGTTGTTATTCCCTTCGTTTGAATGTGAAAGTCATGCACGCGGCACGTCGGGCTCGAAGAACACCCAGCGCACCTGCGGAAAAGTGGCCTGCAGATCGGCTTCGATCACGTTGATCGCATCCACCATCGCGCGGCCGCTCTCGTAGTCGATCATCTCGGCCTGCACCGCGACGACCACATGATGCCCCCATTGCAGCGTGATCAGATTGATGATGCTGCGAATCTCGCTGCGCGCGTTCAGATGCGCCTCGATCGCGCGGCGCACCTCGGGGCTCGCCGATTCGCCGGTCATCATCGACTTCACCTCGCGCGCCACGAGCCACGCAATCACCATCAGCAGCAGACCGACGCCGATCGAGCCGAGCGCGTCGAACACCGGGTTGCCGGTGACGATGGTCGCGAGCACCGCGACGAATGCGATCGAAAGACCGGCGAGCGCGGCGATGTCCTCGCCCGCCACCACCAGCAGCTCCGATTCTCGCGTCTCGCGAAACCAGCGCCACAGGGTTTTGTCCGGATGCTCCTTGCGGATCTCGCGCATCGCGCCCATCAGCGACAGCGTTTCCAGTACGACCGACACGCCGAGCACCACGAGCGCGACGAACGCGTACTGCAACGGCTCGCGCGCGATCAGCCGGTGGATGCCTTCGTACACGGAAAACGCACCGCCCACAAAGAACAGCAGCAACGCGACGAGCAGCGAATAGAAGTAGATCACGCGGCCCGCGCCGAGCGGATGCAGCGGCGTGGCGGGCCGACGCGCTTGGCGCAGGCCGAACAGCAGCAGCAGCTGGTTGCCGCAGTCGGCGGTGGAGTGGATCGCCTCGGCGAACATCGAGCCCGAGCCGGTGAACGCGGCGGCCGCGTATTTGATAGCGGCGATACCGAGGTTCGCGGCGAGCGCGTACAAAATGGCTTTCGGCGATTCTTCTTTCATCGGCGGATCGTCTTGAGAGTCGTGCGGGTTGTGCGGACTGTGTCGCAAACAGCGGGGCATCGGGCACGGCATGCCGGACACACCCAAGCACGCCGCGCACCCGCTCCTGAAAAAAGCAACGGGCCTGACCGGCCCGCTGCAGTGAAGCATACAACAGTGTCATCGTCGCGAAGGCGTAACGAAGAAGCGGATGTGACGGAGCGACGCGCGCCTACCCCGCTCTTTCCAGCGCCGCCATTTCGCGCACGATCACGAGCAGCATCGACAGGCTCGCGCCGCCTGTCGCGCGCTGCTCCGCGAGCATCCGCGCGTAGCGTTCGAGCGGCGCCGTGTGCGTGTCGCGCCATGCATCCACTGCCTCACCCGCACTCGCCGCCGACGGCGAATGCGCGAGCACGCTCGCCGTCAGCGCGCGCTTCAGACGCGCGAGTTCGGCCAGCGCCGCGGCACGCGCGAGCATGTCCCAATGCGTCGGAGTCGGCAGCGCATTCGCGCGCTCGCCGATCCAGCCGTAATTCAGCTGCGTGCCGAGCGCGAAGTAGACGCCCGCGACCACTTCGAGGCTGCGCTCGCTGCTCGTCGCCACTTCCGCGATATCGAGCAGCGCCGCCGAGATGTCGCCGCTCGCCACCCGTACCGCGAGTTCGCTATCCACGCCCGCATCGACCAGCACACGCTGCCGCTCGGACAGCGTATCGAGCGCATCGGGCGGCAACAGCGACGGCAGCTGTGGCGCGAGCCGCTCCACCGCTTCGCGGCAGCGCGCGAGCAGCGCATTGCGGCTGCCGGTTTCGACCGTGCCCGTCTGCATCTGCCGCAGGAACCACGCGGCCGCGCGCTCCACCAGCCGCGCAACGTCGACGAACATGCGCGCCTGGATGTCGTCGGGCACGCGGTTGTCGAGCGCATCGATGCTGCGCCATACGTCGTCGAGCCCGAACACGTCGCGCGCCATGATGCACGCGCGCACGATGTCGCTCGCCGCCGCGTCGGTCTCCTCCATCAGCCGGTGCACAAACTCGCAGCCCACCCGGTTCACGAGCGCGTTGGTCAGATGTGTCGCGAGAATCTCGCGGCGCAGCGGGTGCCGCTGCATCGGTTCCGCGAAACGCTGCTGCAACGGTTTCGGGAAATAGTCGACCAGCATCGACGCGACGAGCGGATCCTCCGGCACATCGGAATCGAGCAGCGCGTCGTACAGCCACATCTTGCTGTACGCGAGCAGCACCGCGCGTTCAGGGGTCGTCAAACCGAGCTTCGCGCTCTGCCGTTCAGTGACTTCGTCGTCGCTGGGCAGGAATTCGATTACGCGGTTCAGGCGACCGAGGCGTTCGAGCCAGCGCATCATGCGCGCTTCCGCATCGAGCAGCTCGACCGCGTAGCGACCCGCGATCGACAGCGCCTGGGTCTGGTAGTAGTTGTCGCGCAACACCAGCAGCCCCACCTCGTCGGTCATTTCGGCGAGCAATGCATTGCGCTGCTTCTCCGTCATCTCGCCGTCGGCCACCACGAGACCGAGCAGGATCTTGATGTTCACCTCGTGATCCGAGCAGTCGACACCCGCGGAGTTGTCGATCGCATCGGTATTGATGCGGCCGCCGCGTTGCGCGAACTCGATGCGGCCCAGCTGCGTGAGCCCGAGGTTGCCGCCTTCCGCGACCACCTTGCAACGCAGCTCCGCGCCGCTCACGCGCACCGCGTCGTTCGCGCGATCGCCCACCTGCGCATGCGTTTCGCGCGTCGCCTTCACGTACGTACCGATGCCGCCGTTGTAGAGCAGATCCACCGGCGCGAGCAGGATCGCGCGCACCAGATCGGCCGGCGCCAGCGCGGGCGCGTTGATGCCGAGCGCGCTCTGCACCTGCGCGGATAGCGGAATCGCCTTCGCGGTGCGCGGAAACACGCCGCCGCCCGCCGAGATCAACGAAGGATCGTAGTCGGACCAGCTCGAGCGTTCGAGTGCAAACAGTCGGTTGCGCTCCGCGAAGCTCGTGACCGGATCGGGATTCGGGTCGAGGAAGATGTGCCGGTGATCGAACGCCGCGACCAGGCGAATGTGCTCGGACAGCAGCATGCCGTTGCCGAACACGTCGCCCGACATGTCGCCCACGCCCACTGCGCTGAACGCGGTGGTCTGCGTATCGACGCCCATCTCGCGGAAGTGCCGCTTCACCGACTCCCACGCGCCGCGCGCGGTGATGCCCATCTTCTTGTGGTCGTAGCCGACCGAGCCGCCGGATGCAAACGCATCGTCGAGCCAGAAGCCGTATTCCTGCGAGATCGCGTTCGCGAAATCGGAGAAGGTCGCGGTGCCCTTGTCCGCCGCCACCACGAGATACGGATCGTCGGGGTCGTGCCGCACCACCTGCCTGGGCGGCACGATCGCGTCCACGGTACGGTTGTCGGTCAGATCGAGCAGACCGCGCAGGAAGGTCTGATAACACGCGATGCCTTCGCGCATCCACAGCTCGCGGTCTCCCGGCGGCGGCGGATTCTTCACGACGAAGCCGCCCTTCGATCCCACCGGCACGATCACGACGTTCTTCACCATCTGCGCCTTCATCAGCCCGAGCACTTCCGTACGGAAATCCTCGCGACGGTCGGACCAGCGCAAACCGCCGCGCGCAACGCGTCCGCCACGCAGATGCACGCCCTCCACACGCGGCGAGTACACCCAGATCTCGAACATCGGCTTCGGTTCCGGCAGGCCGGGTACTTTCGCGGGATCGAACTTGCACGACAGAAACGGCTTCGGTGCATCGTGCTCATCGCGCAGGAAGTAGTTGGTCCGCACGGTCGCGCTGATCACGCCGAGAAACTGCCGCAGGATGCGGTCTTCGTCGAGGTTCGGCACCTGGTCGAGCGCCTGGCCGATCGCATTCAGGAGCGCCTCGGATTTCGCTTCGCGCGCGTCGCCGAGCGCGGGATCGAAACGCGCGATAAACAGTTCCACCAGTTGCCGGGCGATGGCCGGGTTGCCGGTCAGCGCGCGCTCGATATACGCGTCGCTGAAGGTCGAACCGACCTGGCGCAGATACTTCGCATACGCGCGCAGAATCGTGACCTCGCGCGCACCGAGATGCGCGCGCAGCACGAGGCGGTTGAAATCGTCGTTCTCGATCGCGCCGGTCCAGACCTGCTCGAACGCCGCCTCGAACAGATGCTTGACGCGCTCGATGTCGAACTCGGCATCATCGGCAAGTTCGAGGCCGAAGTCGTGGATCCACGCGGGCTGCACGTCCGGTGCTTCGATCAGATACGGGCGCTCTTCGTCCACGCGTACGCCGAGATGCTCGAGCATCGGCAGGCTGCGCGACAGCGCGATCGGCGCGCCGGTTCGATATACCTTGAAGCGGAACGCGCGCGGCCCCGCTTCGATCGGCCGGTACAGGTTCATCGCGAGACGCTCGCTGCCCTGCACGCGTTCGATCAGCTCGATATCGCGTACCGCAGTGCGCGCCGCGTAGTCGTCGCGATAGCCGGCGGGGAACGAATCGCCATAGCGTTGCAGCAGCCGGTTGCCCTGCTCTTCGCCGTACGCGTCGAGCAAGGCATCTGCAAGATCGTCCTGCCAGCGGCGCGTGGCCTGTACGAGGCGCGCTTCCAGTTCGCGCGTATCGACTTCGCGCATCGCGCCGGGTTCCGCATGCACGACGAAGTGAATCCGCGCGAGCGTCGACTCCGACAGCAGCGGCGTGAACTCCACGTTGTTGCCGTTGTACGCATCCATCAGCAGCGCCGCGACGCGCCGGCGCAGATCGGTGTTGTACTTGTCGCGCGGCACGAAGAGCAGGCACGACACGAAGCG
Source organism: Paraburkholderia phosphatilytica (assembly GCF_003443895.1). Lineage (GTDB taxonomy): Bacteria > Pseudomonadota > Gammaproteobacteria > Burkholderiales > Burkholderiaceae > Paraburkholderia > Paraburkholderia phosphatilytica. The sequence continues at coordinate 244,472 of NZ_QQOA01000007.1, forward strand.
GTCGAAGCGGTCGCGCCGCACGAACAGCCGCGTGCGCTGATGTTCCTGCAGCCGCAACACGCCGAGCGCGAGATCGTACAGCTCCGCTTCGCTCGCCTGGAACAGCTCGTCGCGCGGCCAGGTTTCGAGCACGGTGACGAGCGATTTCGCGAGATGCCCCTTCGGCAGAAAACCCGCACGGCGCACGATGTTCGCGCACTTGCGCCGCACGATCGGAATCTCCGCGCTCGACACCATGTACGCCGTCGACGTATAGAGCCCGATGAAGCGCCGCTCGCCGACGGTCTTGCCGTTCGCGTCGGCGAGCTTCACGCCGACGTAGTCGAGATAGCCAGGCCGGTGCACGGTGGCGCGCGTGTTCGCCTTGGTGAGGAAGATCGGCGACGCGCCCTCGATGATCGTGGCCGCGGCGGGCGGCAACGGCGTGACGTCGTTCGCGCCCGCCGGCCGCCGGTCTTCGCGCAACAGGCCCTGGCCGGAGCCGGGCACGCCGCGCAGCCCGAGGCCGTCGCCGTGCTTCACCAGTTCGTAATCGCGCTGACCGAGAAACGTGAAGTGATCGGCGACCATCCACTCGACGAACGCGCGCGCCTCCACCGCATCGGCGCCGCTCTCCCTCGCCTTCATTTCCGCGATCGTCCTGCGCGCGGTGTCGATCATCTTCGGCCAGTCTTCCACCGATGCGCGCACATCGCCGAGCACCTTCACGATTTCGTCACGCAGCGCATCGAGCTTTGCCGCATCGCCGCATCGATCGACTTCGAAATGGATGAACGACGCGAGTTGCGATGACGATGACCCGGCATCCGCCGCCTGCGGTGCACGGCCCGAGTCCGCAGCGCCTCTGGCGTCGGCTGTCTCCGCGCCGAGACTCACGCGTTCGATCGCGCCATCGGCGCTGCGCCAGATGCGAAACACCGGGTGCAGCACCGAATGCAGCGCGAGATGCAGACGGTTCACCGCCATCGAAACCGAATCGACGAGAAACGGCATGTCGTCGTTGACGATCTCGATCACGGTGTGATCCGAGTGCCAGCCGTGCTGCTCGAGTATCGGGTTGTAGACGCGCAGCCGTTCGTTGCCGGACACGAAACGCTGGGCCGTCTGCCAGTGCGCCATCGCGGCGCCGTATAGATCCGCGATGCCGCGGCTTTGAATGTCGTCCGCGTCGCCGAAATCGTAGTAGTGCCGCAAAAAAGGCTCGACGGCCGCGAAGGCCGGCTCGGGCAACCGGCTCCGTGCAAACCCCACGACGTCGTCAATCAAATGTGCGACGGCTTCTTCGTTCTTTGCTTGCATGATGTCCTCCACATCGGGCGGCTATCGCTGTGCTTCGAAACTCGGATTCCGTGATCCGCGAGGCATAAGACGGCGCGACCAGGACGCGCGGCGGATCGCCATGGATTATGCGCCCGATACACAGCGCGCGCGATGTGCGAACGCACAAGAACGTCGGTGGTGGGACCCCATGCATGCGCCGTACGAACGCGAAAAACCCGTACCCGCCGCTATGTGCGGAAGCGCACGCAAGCGGCCAGTTCGCCAGGGTTCGCCTGATGACGCCGCAAGGGTCGATGCACTAGGCTGAGAAGGTTCCGCGAGCCGATGTTTAGGTCAACATAAGCATTTCCAGGCCGTGGATACCGAACGCTGTTGTCGAATTTTCCGGGGTTGTCCGACGCCAGAATTCGTGGAGACAGCATCATGAGGAGCATGCCGTTACGTCGTGCCAGTGCGATCAGCTCAGCGGCGCTGCTGCTGTTCGGCACCGAGGCTCACGCGCAGTCGCTCGAAACCCAGGCGGCCAATGCGACCCAGGCCGACATCAAGGCGTTGCGCGCGGAACTCGACCAGCGCATCAAGGAACTCGACGCACTCAAGCGCAAGCTCGCCGACGAAGAGGCGAACTTCGACCGGCTGAGCCGCGAGATCGAGACCGGCAAGCTGGAGAACGAGCGCGGCGCCGGCAGCCCCGACGTGAACGGCCAGCCGGTCGGCAGCGCGACGGTGTCAACCAGCGGCGGCCCTTCGAACGCAACGGTTTCGACGGGCGGCGCGACGGCCGCGGCGCAAGCCGTCGCGGCGGACCAGGTCGCGCAGAACAATCCTGACAACGGCGCGCAGAACGGTGGACAGAACAGCGGCCAGCCGAACGCGCAGCAGCCGGTGGGCGAGGCGCCGGTGCCGGACACCCGGCCGCCCTCCGTCGCACCGATCTTCGAGCAGCCGGGCGTGCTGACGCCGAAGGGCACGCTCGTCGTCGAACCGTACTTCCAGTTCCAGTACTCGTCCGAAGACCAGCTGTCGCTCGTCGGCTATACGATCATCCCGGCGCTGCTGATCGGCCTCATCAACGTGAGCGAAGTCAGGACGACGACGCTCACGGGCGGCGTCGCGTTCCGTTACGGCCTCACGAACCGGCTCGAATTCGAAGTGCGCGTGCCGTACGTGTACCAGACCAACGACGCGGTCTCGCGCCAGGTGTTCACGGGCACCGCCGAGAACTCGGTGATCAGCAGCAACGGCAACGGCATCGGCGACGTCGAAATGACGATGCGCTACCAGCTGAACCAGGGCGGCCCGGACAAGATGTACTACGTCGGCTGGCTGCGCTTCAAGACCGCCACCGGCAAGAGCCCGTTCGACGTCGTCACGGATTGCGTGACCACCTGCATCGCGAACACCACGGGCACCGGTCTGCCGCTGCAGCAGCCGACCGGTTCGGGCTTCTACGCGATCCAGCCTGGTTTGACGTGGCTGTTTCCGACCGACCCGGTCGTGTTCTTCGGCAACTTCAGCTACCTGCACAGCTTCGGCGCAAACGAGAGCCTGACGCTGCTCAACGGCGTGAAGGAGCCGCTCGGCAAGGTGCAGCCGGGCGACGTGTACGGCTTCAATATCGGCATGGGTCTGTCGCTGAACGAGAAGGCCTCGGTGAGTCTCGGCTACGACCAGAGCATCGTGATGACCACCACGCAGAACGGCGCGACGGTGCCGGGCACCACGCGCCTGATTCTCGGCACGCTGCTGCTCGGCTATTCGTACCGGCTGTCGCCGAAGACGACGATCAACTTCTCGATCGGCGCGGGCCTCACGCGCGATACGCCGGACCTCACGCTCACGCTGCGCCTGCCGATGTCGTTCTGAGGGTTTGAACGCGCGTTTTCCCTACGCGCGTTTCGCTTCCGCACAACGTGATGCGCGCGACGCCTTCGCCGAAGGCATCGCGCGTTCGTGCTGCGCAGTGTTCGAAGTCCATCCGCTAGCGCGGATGGATCGCGCTCGTCAGCGCGTTGTTCAACGTGTTCGCGATGTTGAGTCCCTGGAAGATCGCGAGCGAGTTGACGGTCGTGTTGATCGTCGTCAGCGCCTGGATCTGCTGGTTGCTGAGCGTGTTCTGGATCGTCGTGCCGCCGAGTTGCGGCAGCGCGCCCTGCACGATGTTGCCGGCGCCGTTCTGGATCAGCCCGGCGGAATTCACTGCGACGAGCATCTGCGCCTGCTGCGTGGTCATATGCGCGACGTCCGGAATAGTGACCGACGCCGACGACACCATCGTGCCGTTGACGAACGCTTCCCGTGTGATGCCGAACGACACCATCAGTCCCGATGGCGTTTCGAAGCCGCCGCGCATCGAGTCGAGTTTGTCGTTGCTGACCAACGCGAGCTTTTCGTCGCTCCAGCCGCCGCTGTCGTCTTTGGCTGAATGCGGCGCGGTGTCGACGGAGACGCTGCTATTGAGCGTGAGCGCCGACGCGTCCAGCCGCTGCGTGCGCGGCGCTTCGTGTTGCGCTTCGTGTTGCGCTTCGTGTTGCGCTTCGTGTTGCGCTTCGTGTTGCGCTTCGTGTTGCGCTTCGTGTTTCGCTTCGTGCCGCGGTTCGGGCCGCCCGGCTGTCGTCGCTACGACCGGTGACGGTTGCACCATCACGGGTGCGGCTGCCGTCGCGGGCACGGGCTGCGGCTCGTTCGCCGCACCTGCTGCGTGGAGCGCGAAGCCGGGCGTCGCTGCCGGATCGCGGTCGTGCTCGTGCACCACCGCGGCATCGGCCGTCGCCGCTTCGACCGTTCCTGTAGCACGCGTCGGGATCGTTGCATCGTTCGCGATGGGCGGCGCTGCCGGGTCAAGCGCGGGAGGTGCCGAGCCATCGGCAGCGTTCGCCGTCTCCGCGTTGCTGTCACCAGCTTGAGGTTCGGCCGCCACAGCCGCCACAGCCACGCGCTCAGTCACCGCATCCGCGCGAATGGATGCCGCGCTTGCCCCGGGCACCGCAGGCACCGCAGGCATCACAGTCACGACCGTCACGTCCGAACGTGCCGTCGAATTCACGTCGATCGATGCATCCGCACTCGGCGCAGCGACCACGTCATCATCCGCACGATGCGCCTGCGTATCGACCGAAGCGACAGGCGCGTTCAACGCGGCCTGCGCGCCCTGCGGCATCGCATCGGCGTCCACATCGGTCTGCGCCGCCGGCGCGTCCGTGACGCCCGCCTGTGCGCTGAGCTGCACGGCCTGCGCCGACGCGCCGCGCGCGCTGATCGCATACTGTTCGGCGCTCGCCTCCGACAGCGCGCCATCGCGCGCGCCATTCAGCGCATCGGGCGCCGAACTCGCGACGCGCACCATTGCGTGCCACGCGGCATCGCCCGTCGCATCGCGCGTTGCATCATGACTGGCGACCGGCAGGTTCGACACGTCGCTGCGGTCGCCGGCCGCATCGGGCAACGCATCCGGAAACGGGACGATCCTGCCCGCCGCGACAGCCAGCAGCTCCGCCCCCATCGCGGTCGCGCTCAGGCACGACACGCCGCCGAACAGCACGGTGACGATGCCGGCGAGCTTGAGGGGTTCTGGTCTCATCGCAGTTCCTGGCGCAATGTCGTTCGTTCAGAATTCGCCCGGGCCCAGCTTCGGCACCGTCACGTTGAAGAGACTGTCGCGCGGAATGCCGGTGTAGAGCGGCGCCGACGGTGCGACGTGCCAGTCGCGCGCGTCGTTGAAGGTCGCCATCTCATGCCGGTTGTGGATCACGAACAGCACGTGGTCCTCCCACTTCGACTCGAAGCTCTCGCGCGACATCGAACGCGTGCCCGTCGCCGGGTCGCCCACCAGCACGCGGCCGTTGCGCACGCCCTTGATCACGACGAAGTGGTGGTAACCATGCTCGGTGATCAGCACGATCGCCGGCGTGTTGGTTTCGATCAGCTTGTCGAGCGGCACTTCGTAGCCGTCCGCCTGGAAACCGTGCGCGATCAGAAAGCGCCGGATGTCGAGCAGCGAGAAACCGAACTGGCGGATCTTCGCCTGATCGCCGCTGTTGTACATCTCGGCGAACGCGGTCTGCTCGGTCACCGGATAGTTGTACTGATAGGTCAGGAGCGTCGCGAGCGCCGCCGATCCGCAGCTGAAGTCATACTGCTGACGGATGGTCCGCTTGAAGCGCGCCTCCTTCAGGCTCGTCACGTGCAGGTTGTAGTCCGCACCCGACGGGTCGCTGACCATGATCGGGTCGGCGCACGCCGGCAGCGCGGCACAGCACGCCGCGCACGCGAGCGCGATCCGGATGGCAAGTCGTTTCATCGCATCGGTCTCCGCGTCGGTCGCGTCAATCGCCGAAACGCACGTTCAGCACCGTCGCGTTCTGGATCAGCACGTTGGCGCCGGTGTTCTGGATCACCGTCGGCAGCCCGCTCGAATTCGCGAACGATCCGCCGTCGACCACGTTCGATCCGGTCGCCACGTGGCTCGCGAGATTGCCTTCGACCGAACCGGTCAGGTTGTTGGTGCCGATCAGCGCGTCGCCGCCACGATGTTCGTCGAGCTGGTCGCTGCTCATCGCAACGCCGAACGTCGTGTCCTTGCTGTCCTGCGCGGCCTTCGCGTCCTGCCCGGTCGTACCGGCTGCCGGTGAAGCAGGCGCTACGGCGGCGGCCGTGACCGCGGGCGCGCCCGCTTCGGTGGCGGCAGGCACGACCGCAGCGGTGGCCGGCGGATTCGCCACGGGCGCGATCGACGCCGCGCCCGAAACGTCGGCGGCCATCGCGCTCTGCGCCGCGAACGCGGGCAGCGCAACGGCCATGGGCAATACCAGCTGCGCAAAGCGTTTTTGCGCTTGCATGGCAGTCTCCTTGGCGTGCCGCACGTCCGCACAGGACGCTGCGTCACGCTCGATGTCAGCGATGTTCTCCACGCGTTGCGCGACCCGCCGGTCCGGTGGCCGGGACCCGCGAGCGCCGCATCCGCATGGCGGCGGCATCCCGACTGCGGAGCGCTGTTACGCGCCCCGCAGTCGTTCGTACCACTGACTGCTACGCGAGGCTCAGTGACCGACGGTCAGATTCGCCTGCACGGTGACGGCCTGCTGCACGAATGACGCCGCGCCGCTGTTCTGGTTGGCGATCATGATGCCCGCTGCCGACTGGCCGACGCTCGACATCGCGTTCGACATGTCGAACGTGCCCGTCGACACGCTGATCGCGCCGCCAGCACCGCCCGACCCGCCAGCGCCGCCCGTACCCGCGCCGCCGGCTGCCGCCGTCGCCGTGGAAGCGCCGCCCGCGCCGCCCGTCCCTGCCGCGCCGTTGCCGGCCGTCGAGGTGGCCGCGCCGCCTG
>NZ_QQOA01000070.1 GCF_003443895.1 Paraburkholderia phosphatilytica
GCTGCTGTCGAAGTACGACTTCCCGGGCGACGACACGCCGATCGTGAAGGGTTCGGCGAAGCTGGCGCTGGAAGGCGACAAGGGCGAGCTGGGCGAGGTGGCGATCATGAACCTGGCCGACGCGCTGGACACGTACATCCCGACGCCGGAGCGCGCGGTGGATGGCGCGTTCCTGATGCCGGTGGAAGACGTGTTCTCGATCTCGGGTCGCGGCACGGTGGTGACGGGTCGTGTGGAGCGTGGCGTCGTGAAGGTCGGCGAGGAAATCGAGATCGTCGGTATCAAGGCGACGGCGAAGACGACCTGCACGGGCGTGGAAATGTTCCGCAAGCTGCTCGATCAGGGTCAGGCGGGCGACAACGTGGGTATCCTGCTGCGCGGCACGAAGCGTGAAGACGTGGAGCGTGGCCAGGTGCTGGCCAAGCCGGGTTCGATCACGCCGCACACGCACTTCACGGCTGAAGTGTACGTGCTGAGCAAGGACGAAGGCGGCCGTCACACGCCGTTCTTCAACAACTACCGTCCGCAGTTCTACTTCCGTACGACGGACGTGACGGGCTCGATCGAGCTGCCGAAGGACAAGGAAATGGTGATGCCGGGCGACAACGTGTCGATCACGGTGAAGCTGATCGCCCCGATCGCCATGGAAGAAGGTCTGCGTTTCGCCATCCGTGAAGGCGGTCGTACCGTCGGCGCAGGTGTCGTCGCCAAGATCATCGAGTAAGCCAGCTAGTTCTCGTTGATCGGTTGTTTCGGGGTTGGCGATTGCGTCAACCCCTCATGGTTTAGGGGTATAGCTCAACTGGCAGAGCGTCGGTCTCCAAAACCGAAGGTTGGGGGTTCGATTCCCTCTGCCCCTGCCAACTTTGCGTCTTCTGTGGCGCTGCTTAGAGTGTTATGGCGAATCCATCCATCGAAACTGTAAATACTTCTGGTGACAAGCTGCTGCTCGTCGTCGGCGTATTGTTGGTCGTGGCCGGATTCGTGGGGTTCTTCTGGCTAAGTGGCCAGGAATGGTACGTCCGCGGGGCAGCTCTGGCTGTCGGTGTGATTGCGGGTGTTGCCGTCGGTCTTCTCTCCGCGCCCGGCAAGGGATTCATTGCTTTCTCCAAAGATTCCTACAAGGAAGTGCGCAAGGTCGTATGGCCGACGCGCAAGGAAGCGAGCCAGACGACGCTTGTGGTGTTCGCATTTGTGTTCATCATGGCGTTGCTTCTGTGGATCAGCGATAAGTCCATCGAGTGGGTAATCTTCTCGGTGATTCTGGGATGGAAATAATATGAGCGACACTCCGACATCCCCGAGCGGAAAGCGCTGGTACGTCGTGCACGCCTACTCCGGAATGGAGAAGAGCGTGCAACGTGCGCTTCAGGAGCGCATCGAGCGTGCAGGCATGCAGGATCAGTTCGGTCAGATCCTCGTTCCGACCGAAGAAGTGGTTGAAGTGAAGGGCGGGCACAAGTCGGTGACCGAGCGTCGTTTCTTCCCGGGCTATGTGCTCGTTGAGATGGAAATGACGGACGAAACGTGGCACCTGGTCAAGAACACGGCGAAGGTGACCGGATTCGTTGGCGGCGCGCGCAATCGCCCGAGCCCGATTTCCCCGCGGGAAGTCGAAAAAATCATGTCGCAGATGCAGGAAGGCGTGGAAAAGCCGCGCCCGAAGACCCTGTTCGAAGTCGGCGAGATGGTTCGCGTGAAGGACGGTCCGTTTACGGACTTCAACGGCAGCGTCGAAGAGGTGAATTACGAGAAATCGCGTGTTCGCGTTTCCGTCACGATCTTCGGCCGCGCGACGCCGGTGGAACTCGAATTCGGCCAGGTCGAAAAGCTGTAACCAGATTCAACGGGTTGTGCGGCGTGCACGGCCCGCCCTCGCGCTTACGGTCCGCGTTATGGCCGTTGAGGAGCGTCAGTAGCAGGTCATCGCGAAAGCGCGCTATCACTCACTCGAACGCTAACGCGTTCCAAAGAGGTTTTCAACATGGCAAAGAAAATCATCGGCTTTATCAAGCTGCAGATTCCTGCAGGTAAAGCCAATCCTTCGCCGCCTGTTGGCCCGGCACTGGGTCAGCGCGGTCTGAACATCATGGAGTTCTGCAAGGCGTTCAACGCGCAGACTCAAGCAATGGAACCGGGTCTGCCGGTTCCGGTCGTGATCACGGCCTTCGCCGACAAGAGCTTCACGTTCATTCTGAAGACGCCGCCGGCTACGGTTCTGATCAAGAAGGCAGCGAAGATCGATAAGGGCTCGAGCAAGCCCCACACCGACAAGGTCGGCAAGATCACGCGTGCCCAGGCAGAAGAAATCGCCAAGACGAAGATGCCGGATCTCACGGCAGCCGATCTGGACGCAGCGGTTCGCACGATCGCTGGCAGCGCCCGCTCGATGGGCATCACCGTGGAGGGCGTGTAAATGGCTAAGCTGTCCAAGCGTTTGCAGGCATTTGCAAACAAGGTCGATCGTCAAAAGCTGTACGCGATCGATGAAGCGCTGTCGCTGGTGAAGGAATGCGCGAGCGCGAAGTTCGACGAATCGATCGACGTGGCTGTCCAGCTCGGCATCGACGCAAAGAAGTCGGATCAGGTCGTTCGTGGTTCGGTGGTGCTGCCCGCGGGTACGGGTAAGTCGGTTCGCGTTGCTGTGTTCGCGCAAGGTGAAAAGGCTGAGCAAGCTCGTGCAGCTGGCGCCGACATCGTCGGCATGGAAGATCTCGCCGAGCAGGTCAAGGCCGGCAACCTGAACTTCGATATCGTGATCGCTTCGCCGGACACGATGCGCGTGGTCGGTACGCTGGGCCAGATCCTCGGTCCGCGTGGCCTGATGCCGAACCCGAAGGTCGGCACGGTGACGCCGGATGTGGCGACGGCCGTGAAGAACGCGAAGGCCGGTCAGGTGCAGTTCCGTGTCGACAAGGCCGGTATCATCCACGCGACCATCGGCCGTGCTTCGTTCGAACCGACCGCGCTGCGCACGAACCTGAACGCGCTGATCGACGCCCTGCAAAAGGCGAAGCCGGCGACGAGCAAGGGCGTGTACCTGCGCAAGGTTGCGCTGTCGAGCACGATGGGTGTCGGCGTTCGCGTCGACCAGACGTCGATCGCCGCGCAGTAAAGAATCTGTCGCCTCGGCTCGCGTGACGGGCGGAGGTGGCGTTAAAGGGCTTTGGGCGGTTGCGCGATCGCAGCGTGGATCATGCAACCGGTTGTCAAAGACCGTTGGCGGGAGTGCAGCAGTCAGGCATTGCCTTAATGCAGGCCAACGCAGATGGCGAACCCGAAAAGGTTTTGAAGTTTGGAAGCCGGTCGATGTCCGAATGCAGTACGGACAGCGGTCGACTGAAATACTCCTGACTGGTCGGACGCCGCTGTTGAACCCGGTGCACAAAGCAGTTGCAGCGTGCATCGAATCTGGAGGTTAACCGTGCCACTCAACAAAGAAGACAAGCAAGCCGTTGTTGCTGAGGTTTCCGCGCAGGTCGCGAAGGCCCAGACCATCGTGCTGGCTGAGTATCGTGGAATCGCGGTTGGCGATCTGACCAAGCTGCGCGCGAAAGCGCGTGAGCAGCAGGTTTACCTTCGCGTGTTGAAGAACACGCTGGCACGTCGTGCCGTCGAAGGTACCCCGTTTGCTCCGCTGGCAGAGCAAATGACTGGTCCTCTGATTTACGGCATCTCGGAAGATGCCATTGCTGCTGCGAAGGTCGTCAACGACTTCAGCAAGGGCAATGACAAGCTGGTTATCCGGGCTGGTTCGTATGAAGGCAACGTGATGGACAAGGCAGGCGTGCAAGCGCTGGCCAACATCCCGAGCCGTGAGGAACTGCTCTCCAAGCTGCTGTTCGTTATGCAGGCTCCTGTTTCCGGCTTCGCGCGTGCTCTGGCCGCGCTGGCTGAAAAGAAGCAGGGCGAAGCCGCCTAACGTACTTCAGTCGAGCGAAACAGGTCGCTGGCTGTATCCGAATTCAATCTAGGAGTATTTCAAATGGCAATCGCAAAAGAAGACATCCTCGAAGCCGTTGGCTCGATGTCGGTTCTGGAACTGAACGAACTGGTCAAGGCGTTCGAAGAAAAGTTCGGCGTGTCGGCTGCTGCTGTCGCAGTGGCGGGCCCGGCGGGCGCAGGCGGCGGCGGTGCAGCTGCTGCTGAAGAGCAAACCGAGTTCACGGTCAACCTGACGGAAGTCGGCGCGAACAAGGTGTCGGTCATTAAGGCTGTTCGTGAACTGACGGGTCTCGGCCTGAAGGAAGCGAAGGATCTGGTCGACGGTGCACCGAAGCCCGTGAAGGAAGCGGTGCCCAAGGCTGCGGCTGAAGAAGCGAAGAAGAAGCTTGAAGAAGCCGGCGCGAAGGCTGAAATCAAGTAAGTTTCAGCGCGCTGTGGGAAGGCTGGCGGTTTTTCACCGCCGGCCTTTTTGTGCTTTGTGGGAACCACGTTTTTGCGCCGGTTGGATCGGTCAAAACGTTGTCCCAGAGGCCAAAGAAAACCGCCCATCGGTAATGCCGACCGGCGATTCTCTTTGTCTTCTGAAGCGACTGCAGAAGGCAAGTTTGGTCGGGTAGCGGGCAACACAGGCATCCGCTGCCGTCAGCCAGCGGTTGGTAGCGGCCAACCACCAAGCTTCTAAGGCTCGTTCAAGCCATCGCATCGGACGGCCATCGGGTCTCAGTCGGTGAACACTCGGGTAGCAGGTCGAGCACTCCTGCCTCGACATGCCCGCCGTGATTCGGAGATCGTATGCAATATTCCTTCACCGAGAAGAAGCGTATTCGCAAGAGTTTCGCGAAACGCCCCATCGTTCACCAAGTACCTTTCCTGCTGGCTACCCAGCTTGAATCATTCAGTACGTTTCTGCAAGCCGACGTAACGGCCACGCAACGCAAGCCTGAAGGCCTGCAGGCGGCGTTCACGTCTGTTTTCCCCATCGTCTCGCACAACGGTTTCGCGCGTCTCGAGTTCGTCAGCTACATGCTGTCGCCGCCGGCGTTCAACATCAAGGAATGTCAGCAGCGCGGCCTGACGTACTGCTCCGCGTTGCGCGCCAAGGTGCGTCTCGTTCTGCTCGACAAGGAATCGCCGAGCAAGCCGGTCGTCAAGGAAGTGAAGGAGCAGGAAGTGTACATGGGCGAAATTCCGCTCATGACGCCGACGGGCTCGTTCGTCATCAACGGCACCGAGCGTGTGATCGTCTCGCAGCTGCACCGTTCGCCGGGTGTGTTCTTCGAACACGACAAGGGCAAGACCCACAGCTCGGGCAAACTGCTGTTCTCCGCGCGGATCATTCCGTACCGCGGTTCGTGGCTCGACTTCGAATTCGACCCGAAGGACGTGCTGTACTTCCGCGTTGACCGTCGCCGCAAGATGCCGGTTACGATCCTGCTGAAGGCGATCGGCCTGACGCCGGAACAGATCCTCGCGAACTTCTTCGTGTTCGACAACTTTGCGCTGATGCCGGAAGGCGCGCAGATGGAGTTCGTGCCGGAGCGTCTGCGCGGTGAAGTCGCGCGTTTCGACATTTCGGATCGCGATGGCAACGTCATCGTACAGAAGGACAAGCGGATTAACGCGAAGCACATTCGCGACCTCGACAACGCGAAGACGAAATTCATTTCGGTCCCCGAAGATTATCTGCTCGGCCGCGTGCTCGCGAAGAACGTCGTCGACGGTGAAACGGGTGAAGTGATCGCGAGCGCGAATGACGAGGTCACGGAAGGCGTGCTCGACAAGCTGCGCGAAGCGAAGATCAAGGACATCCAGACGCTCTATACGAACGATCTGGATCAGGGTCCGTACATCTCGTCGACGCTGCGTATCGATGAAACGGCTGACAGGACCGCGGCCCGCATCGCGATTTACCGCATGATGCGTCCGGGCGAACCGCCGACGGAAGAAGCCGTCGAGGCGCTGTTCAATCGACTGTTCTACAGCGAAGACGCGTACGACCTCTCGAAGGTGGGTCGTATGAAGTTCAACCGTCGTGTCGGCCGCGACGAGATCGTCGGCCCGATGACGCTGCAGGACGACGACATCCTCGCGACCATCAAGATCCTCGTGGATCTGCGCAACGGCAAGGGCGAAGTGGACGACATCGACCACCTCGGCAACCGTCGTGTGCGTTGCGTCGGCGAACTGGCGGAGAACCAGTTCCGCGCCGGTCTCGTGCGTGTGGAGCGCGCAGTCAAGGAACGCCTCGGCCAGGCCGAGAGCGAAAACCTGATGCCGCACGACCTGATCAACTCGAAGCCGATTTCGTCGGCGATCCGCGAGTTCTTCGGTTCGTCGCAGCTGTCGCAGTTCATGGACCAGACCAACCCGCTGTCGGAAATCACGCACAAGCGCCGTGTTTCCGCACTGGGCCCGGGCGGTCTGACGCGTGAGCGCGCGGGCTTCGAAGTGCGTGATGTGCACCCGACCCACTACGGCCGAGTGTGCCCGATCGAAACGCCTGAAGGTCCGAACATCGGCCTGATCAACTCGCTCGCACTGTACGCGCACCTGAACGAATACGGCTTCCTTGAAACGCCGTATCGCAAGGTCGTGGACAGCAAGGTGACCGATCAGATCGACTACCTGTCGGCGATCGAAGAAGGCCGCTACGTGATCGCGCAGGCTAACGCCGCCGTGGCCGACGACGGTACGCTCACCGACGAACTGGTGTCGTCGCGTGAAGCGGGCGAAACGCTGATGGTCACGCCGGACCGCATCCAGTACATGGACGTGGCGCCGTCGCAGATCGTGTCGGTGGCAGCATCGCTGATTCCGTTCCTCGAGCACGACGACGCGAACCGCGCATTGATGGGTTCGAACATGCAGCGTCAGGCTGTGCCGTGTCTGCGTCCTGAAAAGGCCGTGGTTGGCACGGGCATCGAGCGCACCGTGGCGGTCGACTCGGGTACGACGGTTCAGGCGTTCCGCGGTGGTGTGGTCGATTATGTCGACGCAGGCCGTATGGTGATCCGCGTGAACGACGACGAAGCTGCTGCTGGCGACGTCGGCGTGGACATCTACAACCTGATCAAGTACACGCGTTCGAACCAGAACACGAACATCAACCAGCGTCCGATCGTGAAGGTCGGCGATATCGTGTCGCGCGGCGACGTGCTGGCTGATGGCGCATCGACGGACCTCGGCGAACTGGCGCTGGGTCAGAACATGCTGGTCGCGTTCATGCCGTGGAACGGCTACAACTTCGAAGACTCGATCCTGATCTCGGAAAAGGTCGTGGCCGACGATCGTTACACGTCGATCCACATCGAAGAACTGAACGTCGTGGCTCGCGACACGAAGCTCGGACCGGAAGAAATCACGCGCGATATTTCGAACCTCGCGGAAGTGCAGCTTGGCCGTCTCGACGAGTCGGGCATCGTGTACATCGGCGCGGAAGTCGAAGCAGGCGACGTGCTGGTCGGCAAGGTCACGCCGAAGGGCGAAACCCAGCTGACGCCGGAAGAAAAGCTGCTGCGCGCGATCTTCGGCGAGAAGGCATCGGACGTGAAGGACACGTCGCTGCGCGTGCCGTCGGGCATGAGCGGCACCGTGATCGATGTGCAGGTGTTCACGCGTGAAGGCATCCAGCGCGACAAGCGCGCGCAACAGATCATCGACGATGAACTGAAGCGCTATCGCCTCGACCTGAACGACCAGCTGCGTATCGTGGAAGGCGACGCGTTCCAGCGTCTCGCGCGCATGCTCGACGGCAAGGTCGCGAACGGCGGCCCGAAGAAGCTCGCGAAGGGTACGAAGATCGAACAGGCTTACCTGGAAGATCTCGACCACTACCACTGGTTCGACATCCGCCTCGCGGACGAAGAAGCAGCGGCGCAGCTCGAAGCGATCAAGGACTCGATCGAACAGAAGCGTCACCAGTTCGATCTCGCGTTCGAAGAGAAGCGCAAGAAGCTCACGCAGGGCGACGAACTGCCGCCGGGCGTGCTGAAGATGGTCAAGGTGTACCTCGCCGTGAAGCGTCGTCTGCAGCCTGGCGACAAGATGGCAGGCCGTCACGGTAACAAGGGTGTCGTGTCGAAGATCGTGCCGATCGAAGACATGCCGTACATGGCCGATGGCCGTCCGGCCGACGTCGTGCTGAACCCGCTCGGCGTGCCGTCGCGGATGAACGTGGGTCAGGTGCTCGAAGTGCATCTGGGCTGGGCCGCGAAGGGTCTCGGCTGGCGCATCGGCGAAATGCTGCAGCGTCAGACGAAGGTCGAAGAGCTGCGCAGGTTCCTGACGAAGATCTACAACGAGTCGGGTCGTGCGGAAGAGCTCGATACCTTCTCGGACGACGACATCGTCGAACTGGCGAAGAACCTGCGCGAAGGTGTGCCGTTCGCGACGCCGGTGTTCGACGGCGCGACGGAAGAGGAAATGTCGGCGATGCTGGATCTGGCGTTCCCGGACGACATCGCGCAGAACCTCGGCATGACGAAGTCGAAGAACCAGGTGCGTCTGTACGACGGCCGCACGGGTGAAGCGTTCGAGCGCACGGTGACAGTGGGCTACATGCACTACCTGAAGCTGCACCACCTGGTCGACGACAAGATGCACGCCCGTTCGACCGGCCCGTACTCGCTCGTCACGCAGCAGCCGCTGGGTGGCAAGGCGCAGTTCGGTGGCCAGCGTTTCGGTGAAATGGAAGTGTGGGCACTTGAAGCTTATGGCGCGTCGTATGTGCTGCAGGAAATGTTGACGGTGAAGTCGGACGACGTGACCGGCCGGACCAAGGTGTACGAAAACCTGGTCAAGGGCGATCACGTGATCGATGCAGGCATGCCGGAGTCCTTCAACGTGCTGGTGAAGGAAATCCGCTCGCTCGGTATCGATATCGACCTCGACCGCAACTAATCGGACTACGGAGAGAAGGCAATGAAAGCTCTGCTCGATCTATTCAAGCAAGTCCAACAAGAAGAAGTTTTCGACGCGATCAAGATCGGTCTGGCCTCGCCGGACAAGATCCGTTCGTGGTCGTTCGGCGAAGTGAAGAAGCCGGAAACCATCAACTACCGCACGTTCAAGCCGGAGCGGGATGGCCTGTTCTGCGCGAAGATCTTCGGGCCGATCAAGGACTACGAGTGCCTGTGCGGCAAGTACAAGCGCCTGAAGCACCGCGGCGTGATCTGCGAGAAGTGCGGCGTCGAAGTGACGCTGGCGAAGGTGCGCCGCGAGCGCATGGGCCACATCGAACTGGCTTCGCCGGTTGCGCACATCTGGTTCCTGAAGTCGCTGCCGTCGCGTCTGGGCATGGTGCTCGACATGACGCTGCGCGACATCGAGCGCGTGCTGTACTTCGAAGCATACGTGGTGATCGATCCGGGCATGACGCCGCTGAAAGCGCGGCAGATCATGACGGAAGAGGATTACTACAACAAGGTCGAAGAGTACGGTGACGAATTCCGTGCCGAAATGGGCGCGGAGGGCGTGCGCGAACTGCTGCGCGCGATCAACATCGACGAGCAGGTCGAGACGCTGCGCACGGAGCTGAAGAACACCGGTTCCGAAGCGAAGATCAAGAAGTACGCGAAGCGCCTGAAGGTGCTCGAGGCCTTCCAGCGTTCGGGCATCAAGCCGGACTGGATGGTGCTCGAAGTGCTGCCGGTGCTGCCGCCGGAACTGCGTCCGCTCGTGCCGCTGGATGGCGGCCGTTTCGCGACGTCGGACCTGAACGACCTGTACCGCCGCGTGATCAACCGTAACAACCGGTTGAAGCGCCTGCTCGAGCTGAAGGCGCCGGAAATCATCGTCCGCAACGAAAAGCGGATGCTGCAGGAGGCCGTCGATTCGCTGCTCGACAACGGTCGTCGCGGCAAGGCGATGACGGGCGCGAACAAGCGTCCGCTGAAGTCGCTCGCCGACATGATCAAGGGCAAGGGCGGTCGTTTCCGTCAGAACCTGCTCGGTAAGCGCGTCGACTACTCGGGCCGTTCGGTCATCGTGGTCGGCCCGACGCTGAAGCTGCATCAGTGCGGTCTGCCGAAGCTGATGGCGCTCGAACTCTTCAAGCCGTTCATCTTCAACAAGCTGGAAACGATGGGCGTCGCGACGACCATCAAGGCCGCGAAGAAGGAAGTCGAGAACCAGACGCCGGTGGTGTGGGACATCCTCGAAGAGGTGATCCGCGAGCACCCGGTGATGCTGAACCGTGCGCCGACGCTGCACCGTCTGGGCATCCAGGCGTTCGAGCCGGTGCTGATCGAAGGCAAGGCAATCCAGCTGCACCCGCTGGTGTGCGCGGCGTTCAACGCCGACTTCGACGGCGACCAGATGGCCGTTCACGTTCCGCTGTCGCTCGAAGCGCAGATGGAAGCGCGTACGCTCATGCTCGCGTCGAACAACGTGCTGTTTCCGGCAAACGGCGATCCGTCGATCGTGCCGTCGCAGGATATCGTGCTCGGCCTGTACTACGCGACGCGTGAAGCGGTGAACGCGAAGGGCGAAGGCCTGTCGTTCACGGGCGTGTCCGAAGTGCTGCGTGCGTACGAGAACAAGGAAGTCGAGCTCGCATCGCGCGTCAATGTGCGGATCACCGAAATGGTCCGCAACGAAGACACGTCGGAAGGTGCGCCGCAGTTCGTGCCGAAGATCTCGCTGTACGCGACGACGGTCGGCCGCGCGATCCTGTCGGAAATCCTGCCGCCGGGTCTGCCGTTCACGGTGCTGAACAAGCCGCTGAAGAAGAAGGAAATCTCGCGTCTGATCAACACCGCGTTCCGCAAGTGCGGTCTGCGCGAAACGGTGATCTTCGCGGACCAGCTGATGCAGTCGGGCTTCCGCCTCGCAACGCGCGCCGGCATTTCGATCTGCGTGGACGACATGCTCGTGCCGCCGCAGAAGGAAACCATCGTCGGCGACGCCGCGAAGAAGGTGAAGGAATACGACCGTCAGTACATGTCGGGTCTCGTCACCGCGCAGGAACGCTACAACAACGTGGTCGACATCTGGTCGGCGACGTCGGAAGCGGTCGGCAAGGCGATGATGGAGCAGCTGTCGACGGAGCCGGTGGTCGATCGCGACGGCAACGAAACGCGTCAGGAGTCGTTCAACTCCATCTACATGATGGCCGACTCGGGTGCGCGTGGTTCCGCGGTGCAGATTCGTCAGCTCGCCGGTATGCGCGGCCTGATGGCGAAGCCGGACGGCTCGATCATCGAAACGCCGATTACCGCGAACTTCCGCGAAGGTCTGAACGTGTTGCAGTACTTCATCTCGACCCACGGTGCACGTAAGGGTCTGGCTGATACGGCACTGAAGACTGCGAACTCGGGTTACCTGACGCGTCGTCTCGTCGACGTGACGCAGGATCTGGTCGTGGTGGAAGACGATTGCGGTACGTCGAACGGTGTCGCGATGAAGGCGCTGGTCGAAGGCGGTGAAGTCGTCGAAGCGCTGCGCGACCGGATTCTCGGCCGCGTCGCGGTGGCGGACGTCGTCAATCCGGAAACGCAGGAAACGCTGTACGAATCGGGCACGCTGCTCGACGAAACGGCGGTCGAAGACATCGAACGCCTCGGCATCGACGAAGTGCGCGTGCGTACGCCGCTCACCTGCGAAACGCGTTACGGCCTGTGCGCAGCGTGCTATGGCCGCGACCTCGGCCGCGGCTCGCTCGTGAACGTCGGCGAAGCGGTTGGCGTGATCGCAGCGCAGTCGATCGGTGAGCCGGGCACGCAGCTGACGATGCGTACGTTCCACATCGGTGGTGCGGCATCGCGTGCGGCAGTGGCTTCGTCGGTCGAAGCGAAGAGCAACGGTACGGTCCGCTTCACGGCGACGATGCGTTACGTGACGAATGCGAAGGGCGAGCAGATCGTCATTTCGCGTTCGGGCGAAGCGATCATCGCCGACGATCACGGCCGCGAGCGCGAGCGTCACAAGGTGCCGTACGGCGCGACGCTGCTGCAGCTCGACGGTGCGCAGATCAAGGCCGGCACGCAGCTCGCCACGTGGGATCCGATGACGCGTCCGATCATCACCGAGTACGGCGGTACGGTGAAGTTCGAAAACGTCGAGGAAGGCGTGACGGTCGCGAAGCAGATCGACGACGTGACGGGTCTGTCGACCCTCGTCGTGATCGACGTGAAGCGCCGTGGCTCGCAAGCTTCGAAGAGCGTGCGTCCGCAGGTGAAACTGCTCGACGCAAGCGGCGACGAAGTGAAGATTCCGAACACGGAACACGCAGTGCAGATCGGCTTCCAGGTCGGCGCACTGATCACCGTGAAGGACGGCCAGCAGGTGCAGGTGGGTGAAGTACTCGCACGTATCCCGACCGAAGCGCAGAAGACGCGTGACATTACCGGCGGTCTGCCGCGTGTCGCGGAACTGTTCGAAGCGCGTTCGCCGAAGGACGCCGGCATTCTTGCGGAAGTCACCGGTACGACGTCGTTCGGTAAGGACACGAAGGGCAAGCAGCGTCTTGTTATCACGGACCTCGAGGGCAATCAGCACGAGTTCCTGATCGCAAAGGAAAAGCAGGTTCTGGTGCACGATGCTCAGGTCGTCAACAAGGGCGAAATGATCGTGGACGGTCCGGCGGATCCGCACGACATCCTGCGTCTGCAGGGTATCGAGGCGCTGTCGCGCTACATCGTCGACGAAGTGCAGGACGTGTACCGTCTGCAGGGCGTGAAGATCAACGACAAGCACATCGAAGTCATCGTGCGTCAGATGCTGCGCCGCGTGCAGATCACCGACAACGGCGATACGCGTTTCATCCCTGGCGAACAGGTCGAGCGGTCGGACATGCTCGACGAAAACGACAAGATGAACGCGGAAGACAAGCGCCCGGCAACGTACGAGAACGTGCTGCTCGGTATCACGAAGGCGTCGCTGTCGACCGACTCGTTCATCTCGGCCGCATCGTTCCAGGAAACGACGCGCGTGCTGACCGAGGCGGCGATCATGGGCAAGCGCGACGATCTGCGTGGCCTGAAGGAAAACGTGATCGTCGGTCGTCTGATTCCGGCCGGTACCGGCCTTGCGTTCCACAAGGCGCGCAAGAGCAAGGAAACGTCGGATCGCGAGCGTTTCGACCAGATCGCTGCGGAAGAAGCGTTCGATTTCGGTACGCCGGAAACGCCCGCTGCGGAGCAGCAGTCGCACAGCAACGAGTAAGGCCGCGCGGCGCAAGCCGCGCTGCAGTGCCCAGCACGACGGCCGGGTAGTCGACCGGCCGATCAGAAAACCGTCCGATGCGAATCGGGCGGTTTTTTTTCGTCCGCTTTCCGGCATGAATCCGTTTTTCATCGGCCGGATGGTCAACGTTCGTCCAGGCCCCTGGGCAATCCGCGTTGCGTTGGTAAAATTCATGCGCGTGCCGCGTTTGTTCCCGCGGACGAAGTTCTAAAATCGCCAGTTATCCCGTTTCGCCCCGTTTCCAGTCGAATTCATGTCCCGTGCCCTCGAAGTTCTCAACGAAGTATTCGGTTATCCCGCGTTTCGGGGGCAGCAGGGCGACATCGTCGAGCACGTAGCCGCCGGCGGCGACTCGCTGGTGCTGATGCCGACGGGCGGCGGCAAGTCGCTGTGCTACCAGATTCCGTCGCTCGTGCGGCGCGAGCGAGGGCTCGGCGCCGGCATCGTGGTGTCGCCGCTGATCGCGCTGATGCAGGATCAGGTCGCCGCGCTGACCGAAGTCGGTGTGCGCGCCGCGTATCTGAACTCCACGTTGAGCGGCGCCGAAGCGGCGGCGATCGAGCGCTCACTGCGCAACGACGAAATCGATCTGCTCTACGTCGCGCCTGAGCGGCTGATGACGCCGCGCTTCCTCGAGCTCCTCGAACGCGTGAAGATCAACCTCTTCGCGATCGACGAGGCGCACTGCGTGTCGCAATGGGGTCATGACTTCAGGCCCGAATACATCCAGCTGTCGGTGCTGCACGAGCGTTTTCCGTCCGTGCCGCGCATTGCGCTCACCGCGACCGCGGATGCGATCACCCGCGAGGAGATCGTCCACCGGCTCGCGCTCGACGACGCGCAGATCTTCGTGTCGAGTTTCGACCGGCCGAATATCCGCTATCGCATCGTCGAAAAGGACAACGCCCGCTCCCAGCTGCTCGACTTCATTCGCGCCGAGCATACGCGTGCCGACGGCACGACGGATGCGGGCATCGTGTACTGTCTGTCGCGCCGCAAGGTCGAGGAAACAGCCGAGTGGCTGAAGGGGCAGGGCATCCGCGCGCTGCCTTATCACGCAGGCATGGAGTTTGGCGTGCGTCAGGAACATCAGGAGAGGTTCCAGCGCGAAGAGGGCGTCGTGATGTGCGCGACGATCGCGTTCGGTATGGGCATCGACAAGCCTGACGTGCGCTTCGTCGCGCATCTGGATCTGCCGAAGAGCGTCGAAGGCTACTACCAGGAAACCGGCCGCGCCGGCCGCGACGGTTTGCCCGCGAACGCGTGGATGGCCTACGGGCTCGGCGACGTCGTGCAGCAGCGCAAGATGATCGACGAGTCCGAGGCCGACGATGTGCACAAGCGTGTGCAGACCGGCAAGCTCGACGCGCTGCTCGGGCTGTGCGAGACGGCATCGTGCCGCCGCGTGCGGCTGCTCGCGTACTTCGGCGAGGAAGGCAGGCCGTGCGGCAACTGCGATACCTGCCTCGAGCCGCCGGCGACATGGGATGCGACGCGCGAGACGCAGATGGCGCTGTCGTGCGTCTTCCGCGCGCAGCGTGCGAGCGGATTCAACTTCGGCGCCGGGCATCTGATCGACATCCTGCGTGGGAGCAGCAACGAAAAGATCCTCCAGCGCGGCCACGAGAAGCTCAGCACTTTCGGTATCGGCGCTGCGCTCTCGGAGCCCGAATGGCGGGCGATTTTCCGGCAGCTCGTCGCGTTCGGGCTGCTGGCCGTCGACCACGAGGGATTCGGATCGCTGGTGCTGACCGAAGCGAGCAAGCCCGTGCTCAAAGGCGGGCAGAGCATCACGATGCGGCGCTACGTGAAGCCCGCGCGGACGCGTCAGTCTTCGGGCCGCACCAGCGAGCGCGCCGACCCGACAGCCGGTATGAGCCCCCGCGAACGGGCGCGCTGGGACCGCCTGCGCGCGTGGCGCACGGAAACGGCGAAGCACGATGGTGTGCCCGCCTACGTGATCTTCCACGATGCGACGCTTGCGGAGATCGCCCGCGGCGCGCCGGATTCGCTCGACGATCTGCGCCATATCCCGGGAATGGGCGCCCGCAAACTCGATCGTTTCGGCGACGAGATTCTGGAGGTGGTGGGCGCGGAGTAAGCCTCCTCCGATTGCGCGTCGCGATCGTTTCCGGCGTCGGCTCCGGTGCAAGCTATTGACGCAGTTAGGTTTTCCGCACTATTATGCTGGGTTCCGGTTTCCGGGGTGTTTGCGCACGTCTTTTGTGGCTGCAAGCCTCCTGGGTCCCGGAACTCGATACGCCCCGTTTTCGCTTTGCCCGGAAATGGATGCGTCGATTTTGTTCAATTTCAGGAATAAACAATGCCAACCATCAATCAACTGGTTCGCAAAGGCCGCACGTCGGAAACGACGAAGAGCAAGTCGCCGGCCTTGCAGGACTGCCCCCAGCGTCGCGGCGTGTGCACCCGTGTGTACACGACGACGCCGAAGAAGCCGAACTCGGCACTGCGTAAGGTCGCCAAGGTTCGTTTGACGAACGGCTTCGAAGTCATTTCGTACATCGGTGGTGAAGGCCACAACCTGCAGGAACACTCGGTCGTGCTGATTCGCGGCGGCCGTGTGAAGGACTTGCCGGGTGTGCGTTACCACATGGTTCGCGGCTCGCTGGATACCCAGGGCGTCAAGGATCGTAAGCAGGCTCGCTCGAAGTACGGCGCGAAGCGTGCGAAGGCTGGCAAGTAATCGCCGGCTTGCTGTAGCAGTTCAGTGATTTCAGGTCGCCTGCAAAGGCGGTAATTGCGGTGGTGCCGGATTGGCCGGTGCTGTCGAGTAAGTGGTCACCCGACCGGGCTGGTAAGTCGTAACGGATGAATCGGGTTAGTTGGTGGCCGCGGGGCTCAAGCGAGCTCCAACTGAAAAGGTAAAGGAAGAAACATGCCGCGTCGTCGCGAAGTCCCCAAGCGGGAAGTGTTGCCGGATCCGAAGTTCGGTAACGTTGATGTTGCAAAATTCATGAACGTGCTGATGCTCTCCGGCAAGAAGTCGGTTGCCGAGCGCATCGTGTACGGCGCTTTCGAACAGATCCAGACCAAGGGTGGCAAGGACCCGCTGGAAGTGTTCACGGTGGCGCTCAACAACGTGAAGCCGGTGGTCGAAGTGAAGAGCCGTCGCGTTGGTGGTGCGAACTACCAGGTTCCGGTCGAAGTGCGTCCGTCGCGTCGTATGGCATTGGCGATGCGTTGGCTGCGTGAGGCTGCGAAGAAGCGCAGCGAGAAGTCCATGGCCCTGCGCCTGGCTGGTGAACTGTCCGAGGCCGCAGAAGGCCGCGGCGGCGCGATGAAGAAGCGCGACGAAGTGCACCGGATGGCGGAAGCCAACAAGGCGTTCTCGCATTTCCGTTTCTAAGCGTCCCGTCCAGGGTCGAACGGAAAGAAATTCCGGGCGGGTGCGCTTCCAGGCGCCTCGCCCGTTTGTGTTAGGGCGCTATGGGCTTTTCCCATACTGCCAATCCCCATAGAGGATCAAAGTGGCTCGCAAGACACCTATCGAGCGCTACCGCAACATCGGTATTAGCGCTCACATCGACGCCGGCAAAACGACGACGACCGAGCGCATTCTGTTTTACACCGGCGTGAACCACAAGATTGGTGAAGTGCACGACGGCGCTGCAACCATGGACTGGATGGAGCAGGAGCAGGAGCGCGGCATCACGATTACGTCCGCGGCGACCACGGCCTTCTGGAAGGGTATGGGTAACAACTACCCGGAACACCGCATCAACATCATCGACACCCCGGGGCACGTCGACTTCACGATCGAAGTGGAGCGTTCGATGCGCGTGCTCGACGGCGCGTGCATGGTGTACTGCGCGGTCGGCGGCGTGCAGCCGCAGTCGGAAACGGTGTGGCGCCAGGCGAACAAGTACAAGGTGCCGCGTCTTGCGTTCGTCAACAAGATGGACCGTACCGGGGCGAACTTCTTCAAGGTCTACGACCAGCTCAAGACCCGCCTGAAGGCGAACCCGGTGCCCGTCGTGGTGCCGATCGGCTCGGAAGAGTCGTTCAAGGGCGTCGTCGATCTGCTGAAGATGAAAGCGATCATTTGGGACGAAGAGTCGCAAGGCACGAAGTTCGACTACGTCGACATCCCGGCCGACCTCGTCGACACGTGCAACGAGTGGCGCGAGAAGATGATCGAGTCGGCTGCTGAAGCCAGCGAAGAGCTGATGGAAAAGTACCTCGGCGGCGAAGAGCTGACCGAAGCGGAAATCGTCAAGGCGATCCGCGACCGGACCATCGCGTGCGAAATCCAGCCGATGCTGTGTGGCACTGCGTTCAAGAACAAGGGCGTGCAGCGCATGCTCGACGCTGTGATCGACTTCCTGCCGTCGCCGGTGGATATCCCCCCGGTCACGGGCGAACTCGAAAACGGTGAGAAGACCGAACGCCGCGCAGCCGACGACGAAAAGTTCTCGGCCCTGGCATTCAAGATCATGACCGACCCGTTCGTCGGTCAGCTGATCTTCTTCCGCGTGTATTCGGGTGTGGTGAATTCGGGCGACACGGTGCTGAACGCGACGAAGGACAAGAAGGAACGTCTGGGTCGTATTCTTCAGATGCACGCCAACCAGCGCGAAGAAATCAAGGAAGTGCGCGCAGGCGACATCGCTGCCGCAGTCGGCCTGAAGGACGCAACGACCGGCGATACGCTGTGCGACCCGGCTTTCCCGATCGTGCTGGAACGCATGATTTTCCCGGAGCCGGTGATTTCGCAGGCAGTCGAGCCGAAGACGAAGCCCGACCAGGAAAAGATGGGCATCGCGCTCAATCGTCTCGCGCAGGAAGATCCGTCGTTCCGCGTTCAGACGGACGAAGAATCGGGCCAGACGATCATCTCGGGCATGGGCGAGCTGCACCTTGAAATTCTGGTCGACCGCATGAAGCGCGAATTCGGCGTGGAAGCCACCGTCGGCAAGCCGCAGGTTGCTTACCGCGAAACGATCCGTGCGAAGGCGGAAGACGTCGACGGCAAGTTCGTCAAGCAGTCGGGTGGTCGCGGCCAGTACGGCCATGCGGTCATCACGCTCGAGCCGAACGAGCAGGGCAAGGGCTACGAGTTCCTCGACGAGATCAAGGGCGGCGTGATTCCGCGCGAGTACATCCCGGCTGTCGACAAGGGCATCCAGGAAACGCTGAAGGCGGGCGTGCTCGCGGGCTTCCCGGTCGTCGACGTCAAGGTTCACCTGACGTTCGGTTCGTACCACGACGTCGACTCGAACGAAAATGCATTCCGCATGGCCGGTTCGATGGCGTTCAAGGAAGCGATGCGCAAGGCGAGCCCGGTCATCCTCGAGCCGATGATGGCCGTGGAAGTGGAAACGCCGGAAGACTACATGGGCAACGTGATGGGCGACCTGTCGGGTCGTCGCGGCATCGTGCAAGGCATGGACGACATGGTGGGCGGCGGCAAGATCGTGCGCGCCGAAGTGCCGCTGTCGGAAATGTTCGGCTACTCGACGTCGCTGCGTTCGCTCACGCAGGGCCGTGCAACGTATACGATGGAATTCAAGCATTACGCTGAAGCTCCGCGTAACGTTTCCGAAGCGATCATCAACGCGAAAGCGAAGTAATCGTTCGGCTGAGTCATTTCAGATCAACCTTTTTTGAAAGAAGAGAAACATGGCTAAGGGTAAATTCGAACGGACCAAGCCGCACGTGAACGTGGGCACGATCGGTCACGTTGACCACGGCAAGACCACGCTGACGGCGGCGATCACGACGGTGCTGACCGCGAAGTTCGGCGGCGAAGCGAAGGCGTACGACCAGATCGACGCGGCGCCGGAAGAAAAGGCGCGCGGCATCACGATCAACACGGCGCACGTGGAGTACGAGACGGCCAACCGTCACTACGCGCACGTTGACTGCCCGGGCCACGCCGACTACGTGAAGAACATGATCACGGGTGCAGCGCAGATGGACGGCGCGATCCTG
>NZ_QQOA01000071.1 GCF_003443895.1 Paraburkholderia phosphatilytica
AAAAGTCGGACGATCAACCTGATAGCAGGCTCTGCAGCCGATACGCCCGACGTGAAAAAAGATCGGCGCTCCGAGAACGTGTTGTGCAGACCTTCCTTAGGCGATAGGTGCGTTTTTGCACACCCTCGGCCAGCGAGCGTCAGACACGGCCGGCTCGTGAGTCCATGCGATCGTTCCAGCGCGTCAAAACACGGACGCTGCCCAACGCCGGGACAGACTGCCAGTTCCCATTGCAAGTATGTCTCGGCCACTCCCTTAAGCTACATGAACCGTCTTCGACGCTGCACAAAACCTGTTGCGATTGAAATTGGTAACGCAACTGGTTTTTGCAACCCTCGCCCGACCACCGTATCGAGTGCGGCTCGCTGTTAGCACTGGCACTGGCACTGGCACTGGCACTGGCACTGGCCCGGATGATTGGGCATAAAACCCTTCTTCTTGAAGTGATTTGTTTCGCTTCCGGCCTTGGTCTTGCTATCGTCACGGGGGAACTTGCTCCTCATGAGATGCCGTTGCTCATATCGTTTTCAATGCTCAATGGCGCTGGATTTCATTTTGGGCGGTGTCCGGGAGGACTAGACAGGTGTCGCATCGGGCTCCCTCGGAACGATGCGGGTGATCAGCAATATTGTCGGCGTAGCTGTCGTGGGTGCGTTGCTCTTTGCGATGCGGAAACATGGCGAGGTGCTTATGCGGCAATCACGAGTGGTCGTCTACGGTCGCACGTTCTCGGTTGCGACGCTCTACGATCTCATTGCGACGGTCGTAAGTTTCGTATGCGCTTTGATTCTTGCCAGAGGCTCTGCCTCGGTGGTCCAGTGATTAGTCAGTGGTGGCAACGGTCGGAATCCGTTTGGACCGAGATCTGATAGAAACAGAACATCACGAAAGGCAATTCGATGACAACGCGAACATTATGGACGGGCGCCTCAGTTCCCGCGCTGGGGCTTGGATGCTGGGCAATTGGCGGGCCATTCTTTGCGGGTGACCAGCCCTTGGGATGGGGTGAGATTGACGATAACGTTTCTATTCGAGCAATCCATGCCGCCTACGACGCAGGCATCCGCTTGTTCGACACGTCCGATGCTTATGGTACGGGCCACTCGGAAACAATCCTCGGCCGGGCATTAAGAGGTCGGCCCGACGCCGTAATCGCGACAAAATTTGGGAATACTTATGATAGTGCCAGCCGAATGCTTACTGGTGTCAATCTGTCGAGAGAATACATCCGCTGGGCAGTTGAGGCATCGCTGGCGCGCATGGGCTGTGAACAGATAGGGCTTTACCAATTGCATGTCGACGACCCTGGCGACATGGCTGAGTCGGTGGCGGATACGCTGGAGGATCTCTGCGCCGAGGGGAAGATTGGTGCATTTGGTTGGAGTACAGACCAGCGCACGCAAGCAGCTCGCTGGGTCGGACGCTCAGAATATGTCGCCGTTCAATACGCACTGAATCTATTCCAGCCCGCCGTTGAAATGACGGACCTGTGTAAAGCAGAAGGTTTGCTGAGCCTCAATCGCTCCCCTCTTGCCATGGGCCTTCTCACTGCCAAATTCGATGGCTCCATTGAAGTTCGTGGTGCTGACGTGCGTGCCGCGCCACCAGCGTGGTTACCGTATTTTGCCAATGGGCGTCCACGTGCTGATTTCGCTGACCGCCTAGATGCCGTCCGTGACCTACTGACGATTGACGGACGCAGCCTTGCCCAAGGCGCATTGGGCTGGATATGGGCTCGAAGCGACACTACCATCCCGATTCCCGGTTTCAGAACACCCAAGCAGGTGACAGAAAACTTAGGTGCATTATCCTATGGCCCATTGCCACCGACCGTTATGGCAGAGATAGACGCGCTTTTGTCCGTTAAGGGGCCTGTGAGCCAATAGTCGTGATGATACATGGCCGAGGTCTGGCTCGTAGTTTCGCTAGCAAGACCCGATCCTCGACCAATAAGGCTCGATGTTAGCGGCGGCGTCAAATTGATCCAAAACGGACGGTTTGAAATTCACATTGATGAAGCGATAACGCGGTGATGGCGCGCTGGTTCTGCGCCACGGCTGACCTTGGGAAGATATCTGGTCAGAATGCGGCAACCACAAGGGGAATAAGGGAAAGGAGCGAAGAAAAACCGGGTTGTAGATAAACCGGACCCGAAGAAGACAAACCAAGAAAAGTCAGTTCCACGCAGTGAGTTTTACACCGTCAGGTTTCGACGACGTTCAAGTTGCCGATGACAGCTCGTTAGTCAACTGAAGTAGAACGCATTAAAGATGTCGACTTTGCGACTATAAAGTTATCAATTCGGCGCTCGGCAGCATGTAAATCGCGCAAAATGCTTGCTGAGTCGGGTTATACCGAGAGCGCAAGTGTTGCATACACTCTGCTGGTAAATTTTGTGATACTGAGCTCGTATTCGCTGCATAGCTTGAGTTGATCGATAGACTCGCGTGTCAAGCTTCGAAAGTCAGGGGAGCGGTCTGTAGCCGCCAGACAAACGCCGATAGTCCAATGATGGCAATGGCCGAAAAAGGGGCCTTTGTCCTTGGCAATCGGATGGCACGTTTCGGGTTATTCGCGTCGCTCGAAGAAGCAAGCTTGGCAAAGCCGGTCATCGGAATTGCGAGGGTTCAATGCCATACCGTTCGAAAAATTGACGACTGAAGCTGGTCACTGAGTTATAGCCAACACGGGCTGCAACGGTCTTGACCGGAAGCCGCGACGTCATCAATAGACGAAGCGCCTCCGAAACACGAGCGTCGGCGATTACTGCGCGTAGCGTCGTCGATTCCTCGGCCATTCGCCGACGCAGGGTTGGTCCACTCAGTCCCGTCAAGCCCTCGATCTCTGATGAGTTCCAGCGGTGAGAGGGGTCTTTCGTCACCAACTTGCGGATCGTCATTGCCGTACTTGGAGCTCGCGGGTGAAGGATTGCCGTATATCCGCTCTCGTAAAGGCACAGCACTGCCTCGACCATCGCATGCAACGATAGCGCACGCTGTCCGTCATACATCGCCCTAGTCCAGCGCGTTAACGGATCAAGCAAGCTCGCGACGGGTATGGCCGCAATTTTTCCGACCTCTGTCGGCGGCGGAGCTGCCAGGAGCAGGCGTGCTGCCTCCAGTTGCTCATTCATCAGCACAACGCTCAGCGCGACGAACTCCCCTTTTTCCCGGTCCGGGATGTATTCGATGTCAATACTGCGTGCGTTGGGCACCACCAGAATTTGCCCCGGTCGAACGTTGAGCCAACTGTCGCGCTCCCTGTACTTGAAATGCCCCAGCAACGGAAACGACAGCGTGGCTCCATCAACCTCGTACTTGTTGACCTGGTGTGCCTGAACGGAACGTAGGCAATCACACGGCAATGAGTCTCGCGACCGCGCAAGTCCAAGAAGATCGTCCAGCAACGCACCAGCCCTCATCGCCGGGCTATTTCGCTTCGGCATGTGTACACCCCGCTCTACCGTTTCTTGAGTCCAAACCGACGCAGCAACGGTCCTTTTACAGACACCACGCGGTGAAACTCCCGAGAATACACTGCAACAGGCTAGGAATTACCGCCACGAGCACCGCTGAGCACTGACAGACCACACCACTGTTGAGCAGTACGCGCAGGAAATTGAGCGGTTTGGCCTCGGGGCACGAACTACACTCCCGAGCACCATCATATGCGTTTCCTTTTTACTCAACAAAGGTTCAGATAACCATGAGTTCCCCTATTGCTTACCAGGCTCCAGCCATCAATCGCAAGAAGGTTGGTGACATGACTGTCACGATGCTGAGTGACGGGTATCTCGACGTCTCGTTTGAACTATTGAACGGCATCGATGCGGCGAAGGCAGAGGCGCTACTCGAGAAGCGCGGAGCGCCCGCGTTGCCGCGAATGAACATCAACGTGTACGTTGTTCACACCGGAAATCGGACAATACTCATCGACAGCGGCGCAGGCGGTATCAACGGTTGGGGCGGACGCCTGCAGGTGGCGCTCGCCGCCGCGGGCATCGACCCACTGGATATCGATACGATTCTGCTCACGCATGGTCACCCCGACCATATCGGCGGTCTAGCCGGCCCGCTGCAGACACCGCTGTTTCCGAACGTCCAGCAGCTTTTCGTACATGAAAAAGAGCTCGGTTTCTGGCGAGACGACAGCATCTACACGAGTGCACCCGATGGATTTCGCCCTTTCTTCGAGGTAGCCCGCAACGCGTTCAATGCATACGGCGACAAACTGGTGCCCTTTCGTCAGGAGGCAATTCTTCCGGGCATCCAGACAGTACCGCTGTTCGGACATACACCTGGGCACACGGGCTTCCTTCTGGAAGACGGCTCCGATTCACTTTTGATCTGGGGCGACATCGTTCATTTCCCACATATCCAGTTGGCCCGACCGGACGTCACCATTGCGTTTGACAGCGACCCTGCGCAAGCGGCAAGTACACGCGGCCAAGTGCTCGACCGGGTCGTATCAGACAAGCTCTCGATTACGGGGATGCACTTCAATCTTCCCACCGCCGGCTCGGTCCAGCGAGATGGTAATGCATACGTGCTGAACTACGACTTGTGGTCACCAGCCGTCTGAACGGCGGATTTCATGATGCGCACCCTCGGGCGCGCTCCCGTTCCAACCACATGGCAGTCTCGGAGACCTGGATGTCCGATACGATCGAAGTATTTTCGCCTTTTGACGGATCGTTGATTGGGACCGTCCCATCTGCATCCGAAACAGACGTCGAGCGCGCTCTCGCAACCGCATATGCGCTGTTCCGCAACCGTCGCGAATGGCTGCCGAAGCAGCAGCGTCTCGCGATCCTGAAGCGCGCCGCGGAAATCATAACGTCGCGCCGCGAAGAAATCGCACGGCAAGCCGCCCATGAGGGCGGTAAGCCACTGAAAGACTCGCTCATCGAGGTTGACCGAGGTATCGATGGAATTCACACGTGCATCGAGGAGTTGCGGACCAAAGGCGGACATGTGGTGCCTATGGACCTCAACGCGACGTCGGCCGGTCGTGTCGCGTTCACGCAGTATGAGCCGATTGGGGTGGTGGTAGGCATCAGTGCGTTCAACCACCCATTCAATCTCGTGGTTCATCAAATAGCGCCCGCCGTAGCGGTTGGAGCGCCCGTTATCATCAAGCCTGCGCCGTCCACTCCTCTTTCCTGCAAAACGCTGATCGACATATTCCACGAGGCAGGCCTGCCCCCTCAATGGGCGCAAATGGTTTTGCCGAAGGATCTGGAACTGGCAACCCGACTGGTTACAGACTCGCGAGTGGGCTTCTTCAGCTTCATTGGCTCGGCCGGCGTAGGCTGGATGCTGAAGTCCAAACTCGCGCCAGGTACACGAAGTGCCCTTGAACACGGCGGTGCGGCGCCAGTGATCGTTTCGCACGACGCGAACCTGGATATGGCACTGCCTCGTCTCGCTCGTGGCGGCTTCTGGCATGCAGGCCAAGCATGTGTCAGTGTGCAGCGAGTCCTTTGCCATCGGAGCATTGCAAACGACGTAGCGAACGGTATCGCAAACCTGGGTGACAAAATGATCACGGGCGATCCTCTTTTGATGTCTACCGACGTCGGCCCGCTCATCAGCCGCGAAGAAGTCAATCGGGTTGCTCGATGGGTGGGCAGCGCCGTGAACACGGGTGCGAAGCTCGTCTCAGGTGGCAAAAAGCTTTCCGACAGCTGCTACGCGAACACCGTACTTCTCGACCCGGGAACCAACGAAGACGTCACGCTCAAGGAAATATTCGGGCCGGTCGTGTGCGTATACAGTTACGACGACATGGACTCAGCAATTGCACTATCCAACAGTCTCCCGTTCTCGTTCCAGGCCGCAGTTTTCACGCAGAACATCGAAACCGCCATGCATTGCTATCGCCAGCTTGATGGCACAGCGATCATGGTGAACGAAAACACCCTGTTCCGCGTCGACTGGATGCCGTTCGCCGGCGCGCGGTCCTCCGGACTTGGTGTGGGAGGTATCCCCTCCACGATGCACGATATGCAAACGGAAAAAATGATGGTCTGGCGATCAGACGCATTGAACTGATCTCACCACATCGAGGTGTGGCCCTCTGAAGCAGTGCGACTGGCTGGACATGAACTCCCATCCGTCCGTTGACCTGGTAGCGCCACTGCCAAATACGCACAGCGGGTTTCCCCTGAAATAGGTTCCAGCTATATCGGGTAGCTCCATCTCGTCTTTCCATGGCCGACTGGCCCATGCCTATACTGCCCGCGATTGTTACCAGTCGGGTCCAACGTCTGGAGCAGTGCAAAACGGTGGATCCCTCAACCAAGGGAGAGCGCGCGAGTGTAGTCGTGCATGCGTAGGACTGCGTTTCAGTTTGATCAGTTTTCTGCGCCTGCATCTGTGCACCTAACGCTCGCCCGCTTTCCAGGATGAACTCAATGTCGAACGCGCAATCCTCCTCCGTCAAGGTTGACTTCACTAAACCTTACCTGCTGTCGATCAACGGCGACCTGACTACAGCACACAACACGTTCGACGTGTTCAATCCCGCCAGCAACGAGGTCATCGCTCGGGCGCCCGATGCCTCGTCCGAGCAGCTCGAGGCAGCCATTCAGGGGGCGCGAAGGGCATTGCCCGCGTGGTCCGCTCTGGGCTGGGAAGAACGCGGCGCGTACATCACGCGCTACGCCGACGCACTGGAGGAAAACAAGGAAGACCTCGTGACCTTGCTCACGCTTGAGCAGGGCAAGCCCCGCCACACGATGGCGAAGAGCGAGGTCGAAGCGGCAATCTACTGGGTACGTGAAGTCGCGAAGCGCACAATCCCGGTCGAAGTGATCGAGGACACGGAGCAGCACACGGTCGAAGTGCATCACACGCCGCTAGGCGTCGTAGGTGCAATCACACCGTGGAACTTCCCGGTACTGCTCGGTCTTTGGAAGGTCGCGCCTTGCCTCGTCACCGGCAACGTAATGGTGCTTAAGCCATCGCCGTACACGCCGCTAACGTCTCTGCGCTTCGGCGAGATAGCGCAGAAAGTGCTGCCAGCGGGCGTGCTCAGCGTCGTCTCCGGCGGCAACGAACTCGGTCAAGTCATGACGGAGCACCCGGACATTGCGAAAATCAGCTTCACGGGCTCGACGGCAACCGGCAAGAAAGTAATGGCAAGCAGTTCGACCAACCTGAAGCGTGTAACCCTTGAGCTCGGTGGCAACGACGCCGCAATCGTCCTGCAGGGAACCGACTACAAAGCCATCATTCCAACGCTCTTCTGGGCGGCGTTCGGCAACTCAGGCCAATGGTGCATTGCAATCAAGCGCCTCTACGTTCACTCGAGCATCCACGCTGAATTTGTTCGTGAGTTTGTCGAGTGCGCGAAAACGAAGAAGGTCGGCGATGGTATGGACGCAAGCACTGACCTGGGCCCAATTCAGAATCGCATGCAGTACAACAAGCTGATCGATCTGTTCGACGACGTGAAGAAGAACGGCTACGAGGTTCCGCTGGGCGGAGACATCGACCGCAGTCTAGCCGGAAATTTCGTGCCGGTAACGATCGTCGACAACCCGCCCGAAAACAGCCGGATCGTGCGAGAAGAGCCGTTCGGCCCGATTCTGCCGATTCTCGCGTTCGATAGCGTAGACGATGTCGTTTCGCGTGCAAACGCGAGCCCGTTCGGCCTCGGCGGCTCAGTCTGGGGTCCGGACCGCGCAGAAGCCATTGCCGTGGCTAACCGTCTCGAAACCGGCACAGTGTGGGTGAACGAAATCCACATCCACGGCATTGATATCCCGTTCGGTGGTTTCAAGCAATCGGGCATCGGTGTCGAAAATGGCCACGAAGGCCTTTGCGAATTCACAAACACAAAAACGCTCATGCTCAGAAAGTAATGACACAGGGTCCGTGGCTCCATTCGGGGTCATCGCCAGAACGGGCCCGGATTCCTGGATGAAATTCGGCATCTGCAATTTCAGGAGCTCACTGTCCGGACCTCAGCAATGGCGACGTGGCGCAACGTCGTACGTCTGCCCATATAAATCCACCACCGCTAGTTGCGGGGACACGCGCGCGCTTTGGATTGCCTGATTTAACGGGCAGCGAAGACGTGCAACGCTTTTCAGGAGACTACAAATGAACACCAAAATTCGGCGCAGTGGCGCTGAGGCAGTGCACGCCTACAAGACGAAGACGATCGATCGTCGCGAGTTTCTCTCGCGCATGGCGGCCGCGGGCCTTTCCATCGGACTCGCCAATTCCCTGTCCCTCGCTTTTTCGAACAACGTCTTCGCCAATTCCACCAAAGACGTGCCCGTGCCGACAGAAGGATTCGATTACATCGTAATCGGCGCAGGTTCATCAGGCGCTACTGCCGCCGCTCGCCTCGCGCAGTTGTCCGACGCGACGGTGCTGGTTCTCGAAGCCGGTGGCACCGACCAACTGCCGGAAATCCAGAACCCGCTCCTCTGGCCGCAATCGCTCGCGCAGCCTTTCGTCGAGCACTTCCCGACAACACAACAGGTCCACGCCAACAAGCGCATCATCGACTGGCCTCGCGCCTATGCGATTGGTGGAAACAGTGACGTCAACGCCATGATTTTCTGCCGCGGCCATCGGCACGACTACGATTCGTGGGCCGCCGCAGGTTGCGCCGGCTGGGATTTCGCGTCTGTGTTGCCCGCATACAAAGCGCTTGAGGACTGGGAAGGCGGAGCCAGCGAATACCGCGGTACCGGCGGCCCGTTGCGCATCACTCAGCCTGCGCCGGGACTCCGTCACCCGGGCGCCGCGGCCTTCATTCAGTCGGCGGTAGACCTTGGACATCCTGCGAACCCTGATTTCAACAGCGAACGGCTCGATGGCCCCGCGTGGGTCAACATGACCCTCAGCGGAGGGACCCGGCAATCCACTGGCCTCGCCTTCCTGAAGCCGGCGATGAGCCGCAAAAATCTCACGGTTTTCACCGATGCCCCTACCACGCAACTTGTCATTGAGGGCAATCGCTGCGTCGGCGTAAGTTATTTGCACAACGGAAAGTCAGCGACGGTCCGAGTCAACAAGGAAGTCATCCTTTCCGCCGGCAGCATCGAGTCGCCCAAAATTCTCATGCTCTCAGGTATCGGCCGCGCACAGGATTTGCAGCGCGTCGGCATCGAAACAAAGGTCGCGCTGTCCGGAGTTGGCCAAAACCTTCAGGACCACGTCCTAGGTGCAGGAGTCAACTACGAGGCCAAAAATCAGGTACCCGTCTCGCATTACAACCATTCCGAAGCCTATATGTGGGCGAAAACCGATTCGAAGCAGCCCACGCCGAACATCAACACGCTCTACGTCAGCCTCCCCTTCTCCACGCCAGAGCTTAACGTGAAGGCAAAGAACGGCTACTCGATTCTGTCCGGCGTGATGCAGCCAACCTCGCGGGGAACTATCACGCTGAAATCAAATGACTTTCGCGACCGGCCTGTCATCAACCCCAATTATCTTTCGACGAAAACAGACGTCGATGCGTTCATGCACGCGACCGAGCTTGCACGCGAAATCGGTGCCGGACAGGCCTTCGCGGATATCCGCAAAGAGGAACTGCTGCCCGGTCCTCGTGTCCGAACACGCGCGGACATGATGCATTTCCTTCGGCAGTCGTGCTCAACGTTCTTCCACCCAACGAGCACCTGCAAGATGGGCGTAGACGAGATGGCGGTCGTAGACCCGACATTGCGAGTTCACGGCGTGCAAGGGCTGCGCGTGGCCGACGCGTCCATTATGCCGACCATCACGACAGGCAATACGAATGCACCTTCCATCCTGATTGGTTGGCGCGCTGCGGAACTGGTCCTCGCAACTGCGTGACCATAGTCACTGCTAGCTTCTACGCGGGGAGCGGCAGGTCCGACACATGCTGGATCTGCCGCTTACCTGTTCGTGACTCCCGACATAGGATTGCCCTATATCGGCCAGGTTCATCTCGTCTTTCCTCTACTCGTCACTTAGCAGGTACCTTGTCCCCACTGACGCGGCCGAAGTACATCTAAATACAATCTTTGGTTCGCGAAGCCATAGCCGGCAAAAGTCAGCGTCTTTCCTATCCGAAGGTTTCGACAAAGTTGGAGACAAGCCATGCACTCGCGATTGATCGACGTCCAGGAGTTTCTGGACAACCATCGTTTTTCCGGATTTCAGTGGGCAATCCTTTTCCTGTGTTTTTGCGTAGTGGCCGTTGATGGTCTGGATACTGCGGCGATGGGCTTCATTGCACCGTCGCTCGTTTCCGAATGGGGTGTAACGAAGGCTGCCCTCGCACCGGTGATGAGCGCTGCGCTCTTCGGCCTCGCGGTTGGCGCCCTAACGGCCGGGCCGCTCGCTGACCGATATGGCCGGAAGAGGGTCATCGTGATTTCCGTGATAATTTTCGGTCTGGCAAGCCTCTTCAGTTCCACCGCGTGGTCGCTCTGGTCGCTGACGATGTTCCGCTTCCTCACTGGCCTCGGGCTCGGTGCTGCAATGCCAAATGCGGTGACCCTCATGAGCGAATACGCGCCGCGCAAACGCCGCGCGCTGCTTTCGAATCTGATGTTTGCAGGGTTTTCGCTCGGTTCCGCATCATCGGGTTTCGTCGCTTCGAAGATCATCCCCACCTTTGGCTGGCGCAGTCTCCTGGTGGTTGGTGGGGTGCTGCCGCTCATTATCGGCACCGTCCTCATTGTCGTCCTTCCCGAATCGATCCGCTTCCTCGTATGCCGCAACGCACCGCCAGCGCGTGTAGCCAGAATCCTGCGCCGCATCTCGTCAACCGCGGACTTGTCGAATGCATACTTCACCGTGCCGGAAGCCGCCTTGGGGTCGTCCGGGTCGTCCATCAAGTCGCTGTTCCGCTATGACAATGGCACCGGGACGATACTGCTGTGGGTCACCTATTTCATGGGCCTTGTCGTCGTCTACATGCTGACCGGCTGGTTGCCGACGCTCATGAAGGACGCGGGTATCTCCATGGCCCAAGCCGCGGTCGTTACCGGCATGTTCCAGTTCGGAAGCATGTTCGGCTCGGTTCTGATGGGCTGGCTTATGGACAGATTGAGTCATCACCTGGTGATGAGCGTCTCGTACACAATCGCCTCGATCATGGTGATGCTCATCGCCATGCACCCCGGCGAAGTCGGGACGCTGCGCGTGCTCGTGTTCGGCGCCGGGTTCGCGATGGGTGCGCAAGTATCGATGGTCATTCTCGCGGCCCACTTCTATCAGACTCAATACCGCGCGACTGGCGTGAGCTGGATGCTGGGCATCGGTCGCTTTGGCGGAATTCTGGGTGCTTCGATGGGTGGTGTGCTGATGACGATGGGCTGGGATTTCCGGACCATCTTTTTCGGACTCGCAATTCCGGCCGCGCTGGCCGCCGCTGCCGTCGGCACGAAAGGTCTGTACTACGCCAGACGTCGCAATCCGGTCCAACTCGGATCTCCGGCGTTAGACATCGACGTGCATTGACGCCTGATTTTTGCTTCGATGAGACTCGTGCTGATCGGACAGGCGGGTGGTCGCACCCGCTTCTTAGCCGATATTTGATATGGAGGAAAACATGCGACCACTAGACGGAATCAAGGTCATTACGCTGGAGCACGCGATTGCCGCGCCATTTTGCACGCGGCAGCTCGCCGACCTGGGTGCACGCGTCATCAAGATCGAACGCCCGGGAGCCGGCGACTTCGCTCGCGGCTACGACAATCGCGTCAACGGCATGTCGTCGCACTTCGTGTGGACGAATCGCTCGAAAGAGAGCCTCGCGCTTGATCTGAAAGCGGAAGGGGCAACGGACGTCGTTGAAGCGCTCCTCGCTGACGCGGATGTCCTCGTGCAGAACCTTGCCCCAGGTGCGACGGACCGCCTAGGCCTGGGCTATGAGGCACTGCACGAGCGCTTCCCTCGCCTGATTGTCTGCAACATCAGCGGTTACGGTCCGGATGGCCCCTATCGCGACAAGAAGGCGTATGACCTGCTCATCCAGAGTGAGGCAGGCTTCCTCTCTGTCACCGGCTCACCAGAGGAATCCGCGAAGGCCGGTTGCTCGGTGGCGGACATCTCCGCCGGCATGTATGCCTACACGAACATTCTGGCGGCACTCCTGCAACGTCAGCACACGGGTGAAGGCTGTCGCATCGACGTCTCCATGCTGGAGTGCATGGTCGAGTGGATGGGCTTTCCCCTTTACTATGCATTCGAAGACCAGACTCCTCCGCCACGCGCAGGGGCCGCGCACGCAACCATTTTCCCGTATGGTCCGTTCGAGGTGGGCAGCGGCGACACCGTGATGCTCGGTCTGCAGAACGAGCGCGAATGGGTGCTCTTCTGTGAAAAGGTCTTAAAGCAGTCCGAACTGGCGACCGACGTCCGCTTCGACGCGAATCCGAAGCGCGTCAGCAACAAGGCAGAGCTTCGCACCATCATCACCTCGATTTTCTCGGAGCTTTCGGCGGCTGAAGTTGTGGCACGCCTTGACGACGCCGGCGTCGCAAACGCCAAGGTCAACGACATGAGCGCAGTCTGGCGGCATCCACAACTTCTGGCGCGCCACCGCTGGACTACCGTCGAAACGCCCACCGGCAAGATTCCCGCACTGTTGCCACCCGGCGTGCCTTCGTCGTTCAATCCGCGTATGGACCCCATTCCCGCCGTCGGGCAACACACGACCGCAATCCTGCACGAACTCGGCTTCCCGGATGATGGTGGAAGCGGCTATAAGGCCTTCGTGAAGGCATCGGTCGACTGAGAGAAACCACAGCTCTATGCATGCAAAATCGTATCTATTCGTCCCTGGTAATCGTCCCGAGCGCTTTGAGAAGGCGTGCTCGTCGGGCGCCAACGCCGTCATTCTGGACCTGGAGGATGCAGTCGCATCGGACCTCAAGGTTGACGCTCGCCAGACTGTGGCCGCGTGGCTGTCCACCGGCGGGCGCGCCTACGTCCGCATCAACGCTGCCGACACGGTCTGGTACGCCGAAGACATCGCGGAACTCGTGAAGTGCTCCGGTCTGCTTGGGATCGTCGTTCCGAAAGCGGAAGACGAACGCGCGCTTCGAGCCGTCGCGATGGCGTTACCGGAGGGAGCGGTGCTCCTGCCACTCATTGAGACCGCCGCCGCGTTCGACCAGCTTCGCGCGATCGCATCTGTGCCGTTGGTACAGCGCCTGCTCTTCGGGACGATCGATTTTCAGGTTGACACTGGAATCCAGGGTGACGGCGACGAACTGCTCTACTTTCGCTCGCAGCTCACGCTCGTGTCGCGCATTGCGAAGATCGGTGCGCCGGTCGACGGCGTGACGGTCTCGATCGACGACGGAGGGCTGTTGCGCGCGGAGACGCTGCGTGCCAAAAACCTCGGCTTCCGTGGCAAACTCTGCATCCACCCCAAACAGATACCCCATGTGCACGCGGCGTTCGCACCTTCCGCGGAGGAGATTGACTGGGCTAAACGCGTGCTGGAGGCCGTGAACGCAAGCGGTGGTTCCGCCACGGCTCTAGATGGAAAAATGGTCGACGTGCCGGTTATTTCGAAGGCACGCGACATCCTTGAGACGGCCGGCATCTCTGTGATCTGACTGAAGGCGACACTGCAAAGCTTGCCAAGAATGGCATTGTCAGGCTGTGTCGCTTTTATCGCGAGCCGTGCAATCTTCTGCGCAAGTTGCCGCCCCTCCTCGTGTGTTCACACCTGTCGTAGTACGTCAATGACAGTACCATCTCGATACTCCTGGACAGCGACAACGCGACGGTCACTGCCACCGCCGTGGTCCTTTCGCCGAATCCGGGACTCGGCGCCGTCGTTTGCCAGATCGTAAAGTCGCTGGATAGGCACGACATTCAGGCCAGCTGTCACGAGCCGGGTTGTGAGATCCGGACGCCCGGGATTCACGGCGACACCCGCTTCCGTGACGACGACATCGATTGAGGCGCCCGGTGTCGTCACAGTGGTGACCTTCTCGACGATTTTCGGGTACGCGCCTGCCTTGAGCCTGGTCGTCACAAGCGCAATCCTGGCGCCGGCGGCGGTATCGCTGTGGCCACCAGAGCCACCGAGAAGGCTGCCGTCCGAGCCCGTCGAAACGTTGACGTTGAAATCAAGGTCAATCTCCGCTGCACCAAGGATCATCGAGTCGAGGCGGTTCACCACCGGTCCGCGATTGCATGGGTTGGCGTAGAGCGACGCGGACATCCGCTGATGCCGGGGATTCTCACGATAGGAACGCACGGCGTCGAGGTCGAAGCATTGCACGTCAAAGATGGACCGGAACAGACCCTCTTCGAGCATGGACACGATCTGCTGGGTGACCCCGCCGGCTGCGAAGCTCCCCTGAATCTTCCGGTCCTTCATCAGTTCCCGTACGTACTTCGCCACGGCGAGCGAGACACCGCCAGCTCCGGTCTGAAAGGAAAAGCCATCCTTGATAAGACCGCCTGCATCCAGCACCTTTGAGGCGGTGGAAGCGATGCCCAACCCAACCGGGTCCTGCGTTACGCGGGTTGTGCCCGAAACAATCTGGGAGGCATCTCCAATGCTCGGCACTGCGACCACGTAGTCGACCCGTTCCTGCGTGATTTCTGCCGGGCATGCGGGATAGGGCACGAGGTTGTCCGTGACTGCCACCACCCGCCGCGCGCATTCGGCATCAACCTGTGCATATCCCAGCGTGCCACACGCGGAAGGTCCGTCCACGCCATTGATGTTTCCGTAGTCGTCGGCAGTCGGCGCAGCAATGAAGGCGATATCGATGAGCAGTTCGCCTGCTTCGATCGCTCTGGCGCGACCACCGTGCGTCTGGAGGATTGCGATGTTCCTGAGCTTGCCGGAACTGATGGCGTCGGCCACCGGGCCGGCCACGTACGAGGTGCAAACGCTCTCGACGACGCCGGAAGCAAAGTGTTCAACGAGCGGCGAGTGCACGGGGAAAATCGAACTGGCCGCGATACGTAAGCCTCTGAGTCCCATCTTTGCGGCGACTTCGAGAACCATGTTCAGAACGCGATCGCCGTTGCGCAGATGGTGGTGAAACGACAGTGTAGCTCCGTGGTGAACGCCACACTCGACCAGCGCTGTCTCGATGTCAGGCAGACGCTTTTCTCCCGACGGTGGCACCGGTGTCACGCGAACCGCAGCACGTTCGAAGACAGGCGGAAGTTCAAATGTGCCCGTGAACGGTGCGACGTTTCCATAGCCCGATAGGAATTCGGGCAAGAGGCGGCCTAGTGCATTTTCCATCGTCGGCGTCTCATGCGAATTGGCATCTCCACAATTTAATGCTTTGCCGGCGGTTGCGGAAATACGAGTTTGCTTGGCCCACATAGGCTACGATGCGCCGCCGACCGAACATCGCGACATGGCCGGCGTTAGCTCTCACACTGTGCGCCCACCGTCGACGGGCACTTCGAGGCCGGTCAGGTACTCGGCACCATCGGTGGCGAGAAAAACGGCAACCTGCGCCACGTCGTCCGGCTCGCAAAGGCGACCGAGCGGAATCGTGGCGACGAAGCGCGCCCGGTTTTCGGGCGTATCGGGAACGCCCATGAAATGTTCGAGCAGCGCCGTGGCACCCATGACTGGGCAGATTGCGTTGACGCGAATG
Organism: Paraburkholderia phosphatilytica; assembly: GCF_003443895.1. GTDB lineage: Bacteria > Pseudomonadota > Gammaproteobacteria > Burkholderiales > Burkholderiaceae > Paraburkholderia > Paraburkholderia phosphatilytica. The sequence continues at coordinate 15,587 of NZ_QQOA01000071.1, forward strand.
TTGTCCGGGGCAAGTTCGACGGCCATCGATTTTGACAGCATGTTCACAGCCCCTTTCGAGCCGTTGTACCAGGTGAGACCGGGGCGTGGGCGGATGCCTGCGACGGAACCGACGTTCAGAATGACCCCGTTCTTGCGCGCACGCATGAGCGGAACGACAGCATGGGCCATGTGATAGATGGACTTGACGTTCACCGCGTAGACGCGGTCGAACGTTGCTTCATCGACATCAAGCATCGGCTGGTTCCTGTGCGTCGTGCCTGCGTTGTTGACGACAATGTCGGGAACGCCGAACTTCTCCACACAGATGCGGACGGCGTTCGAAACGTCTGCGGCTTTGGTCACGTCGCACGCGACCGCAATCGCATTTTCGCCCAGTTCCGCAGCCGCCTTCTCACCTGCCGGCCCATTCAGGTCGGCGATGACAACCTTCGCGCCCTGTTCAACATAACGTCGTGCGATTTGCGCCCCGAATCCGCTTGCCGCGCCCGTAACGATCGCGACCTTACCTTGGAGTGCTGCCATTTTCTGTCTCCGACATCTGTTCAGTTGTAGTTCTGCACGACCGTCTTGATGGTGCTCATCTCTTCAAGCGCCAGGAAGCCCTTCTCACGGCCGTGGCCACTTTTCTTCATGCCGCCGAACGGAAGCTCGACACCACCGCCTGCGCCATAGCAGTTGATAAACACCTGACCCGCGATGACCTTGCGGGCCATACGCGCCTGGCGGCTACCGTTTTCCGTCCACACCCCTGCTGCCAGACCAAACTCGGTAGCATTCGCCAGTGCAACCGCGTCCGCTTCATCCTTGAAGGGCATTGCCGAAAGAACCGGTCCGAACACCTCTTCGCACGCCAGACGATGGTCGCGCGGTACCTGACCGAAGAGGACGGGTGCCACGAAGAAGCCACTCGAGGGTGCATCTGTGGCAATCTTGCCTTCGGCGAGGACTGGCACACCAGACGCCCTGGCCTCGTCGATGAACCCCCTGACGCGCTTTTGCTGCCGGGCGCTGACGATGGGGCCGCAGTCGAGGTCCATCTCCGGTGTTCCGACTCGGACCTCGGCAAAAAGCCGTGCGACTTTCTCGATGAATCTGTCGTAGATGCTTTCCTGAATCAGCAGTCGACTGCCCGCCGAGCATGTCTGGCCTGCGTTCTGGACGATGGCGCGAACGATTTGCGGCGCGGCCTTGTCGAGGTCGGCGTCTTCGAACACGATTTGCGGCGACTTGCCACCTAGCTCGAGTACGCACGGAACGTGGTTGCGTGCCGTCGCTTCCTGAACCATCACACCCACTTCCGGCGAGCCAGTGAACGTGACGAAGTTGATTTTCGGGTGTGCCGTCAGCGCGGCGCCAGCTTCGTAGCCGAAACCCGTCACGAGGTTTAACGCACCTGCGGGGAAGCCCGCCTCTTCGACGAGTTCGACTATGCGGATGCTGCTCAGGCATGCATCTTCGGAAGGCTTTAGCACCGCGGCATTGCCCATTGCAAGCGCGGGCGCAATTGTGCGCCCTAGCATTTGGGCGGGGTAATTCCAAGGAATGATGTGAGCGGTGACACCGTGCGGAACCCGCACGACGCTGACGTTGAAGCCGTCGAGGTAGGGAATTGTCTGGCCGTGCACCTTGTCAGCTGCGGCGCCGTAGAACTCGAAGTACCGCGCAACCACTTTTACGTCATTGCGGGCGACGGTCAACGGCTTGCCGGTGTCGCGCGCTTCGATTTGAGCGAGGTCTTCTGCATTGTCAAGAATCAGCTGACTGAGCTTGCAGAGCAGCCTGCCCCGTTCTGTTGCCGTCAATCGGCCCCATTCGCCTTCGAGTGCCGCCTGTGCCGCCAGAACCGCTCGGTCGATATCTTCAGCTTTGCCTCGGCTGATGGCGGTGAATTTCTCACCTTGTGACGGGTTAATCACGTCGATGCTTTCGCCCGATGCCGCATCGGCCCACTTTCCGTTGATGAAAATCGTGCTCACCGCTTGTCTCCGTTAATGCAAGGCGCGAGCGTCGCAGTATGGAGCCGCACGCACCCGGCAGCTTTTCCGAATGGATGGGCTGAATGTACGCTTCGTAGCGGCACAGAGGGAAATATGGATTCGGTCTCCCCGATATAGATCTAGCCTATATCGGGCGCAGCGCATGCCTGCTGCCTGACAAATATGGCGAGGGCCTCTCCCGTGGTCGCCTCCTACTCTTCGGTCGACTGACGCCGCCGTCGTTCGCGCTTCCCCTGCGACGGCGGCGTGGTCGGCTCGGCCACTGGCCCGCGAATCGTGATGCCGGGCCATTCTCCTTTCGCCTGCAACTCGGTCATCAATTCGATCACTGTCGTGCGGACGACCTGCGTCGCTGCGACTGCAGGGACCGCGTTTGACCAGCAAAGGCTCGCGGGGCGACGCATCTCCGGCTCGACAATCTTCCGGATGAGTGGCCGGGTGTGAAAACGGCGGCGTGACAGCGCCGACGCAGGCAGAATGGTGCATGCCTCGCCGGATTCCGCGATTTCCAGCAACGTGGGCAAAGAATCGATGTCCGCGACGATGTTAAGTGTGGCGTCAGCGCGTGCGAAGGTCCGTTCGATGAGAAGGCGCAGGCCGCTTGACGGGCCCGGCGCAACCATTGGAACATTATTGAGCAGTCGAACCGGGCACACCTGAGTATAGTCGTCGAGATTGGCGACGCATTGTCCAACCAAGTACAGGTCTTCATCGAAAAGCGGATGCACGGACACGCCAACGCTCTCCGTGTCGCGAAACAGGATGGCCAGGTCCAGACGGCCGTTGGCGAGAAGCTCCGTGATGTAGCCGCTCATGCTCTCAAAAATCTGCAGCTTGATGCCCGGGTACGTCTGTCTAACCCGCCGGAACAGAGGCTGTGCCAGAACTGCCGCTACGGTAGTCGGAAAGCCTATGGCAACCGTTCCCGTTTCAATGCCCCCGCCCTGGTGGACCTTGACGCGAATCTGCTCCATTCTCTTGATGACATCACGGGCCATCCTGTAAAGTGCCCTGCCCGCTTCTGTCGGCTGTACTCCCTGCGGACTGCGCACCAGAAGCGTAGTGTCGAGTTCCGATTCAAGATTTTGCATCTGCTGACTAAGCGACGGCTGTGCAACGAAGAGCCGTTCTGCCGCCTTGGAAAGGCTGCTTGAGTCCACAATAGTGACGAAATATTTAAGTTGCCGTACATCCATGCTGCCCGCCCCCGCTATCGGTCTGATCTATAGGTATAGCATAAGCGGATCGTCGACCGCGTGCACCGGGAAACCTCCTACGCGCCCACAACCAAAGAGCGTTGCGGCCGCCGGATGGCCGCGTATCGGCGGCAAATGAGCCGGGCCGGCTATTGGTGCGAACTTGCGCCATCGACTGACTGCTAGGGAATGTCTGCAAAAGTCCTGGCGTCGACGTACGGGTGGACTATCCTGGGAGATAGGAAAGTTTAAGGGGTTCTTCGATGACGCAACTTGG
>NZ_QQOA01000072.1 GCF_003443895.1 Paraburkholderia phosphatilytica
ACCCGGGAAACCCTTGCCTTCGGCTAACTCTTCCCCTTGCCGGGCGAGTAGAGGACTTTCACCTCCAAGTGAGTGCGCCCTGCCGGGCGCACCCATAAAAAAAGCCCGCCGAAGCGGGCCCATGCCATTGCGCCAGCGCTCAACCCTTCACGAACGCGAGCAGATCGTTGTTAAGCACATCGGCATTGATCGTCAGCATGCCGTGCGAAAAACCCGGATACGTCTTCAGCGTGCCGTTCTTGAGCAGCTTGATCGACTTCAGCGCCGCGTCCGCGATCGGTACGATCTGGTCGTCTTCACCATGCAGCACCAGCGTCGGCACGCTAATCGACTGCAGGTCTTCCGTTTGATCGGTTTCCGAGAACGCCTTGATGCCCTCGTAGTGCGCCTTCGCGCTGCCCATCATGCCCTGCCGCCACCAGTTCTGGATCACGCCTTGATGGACCGTCGCGCCGGCACGGTTGAAACCGTAGAAAGGCCCGGCCGGCACGTCGACGAAAAACTGCGCCCGATTGTCGGCCAGCGCCTTGCGAAAACCGTCGAAGACCTCGATCGGCAGGCCCTCCGGATTGGCTTCAGTCTTGAGCATCAGCGGCGGCACGGCGCTGACCAGCACCGCTTTCGCGACGCGCCCAGCAGGCTCGCCATGCCTCGCCACATAACGGGCCACCTCCCCTCCGCCCGTCGAATGCCCGATATGCACCGCGTTGCGCAGATCCAGCGCTTCGACCACGGCAAACGCATCCGCGGCGTAGTGATCCATGTCGTGTCCGTCCGAGACCTGCGACGAACGGCCATGTCCGCGCCGGTCATGCGCGATCACGCGGTAACCGTGCTGCACGAAAAAAAGCATCTGCGCATCCCAGTCGTCCGACGACAGCGGCCAACCGTGATGGAACACGACGGGCTGGGCGTCCCTCGGGCCCCAGTCCTTGTAGAAGATCTCGACATTGTCCTTCGTCATAACGTACGGCATGGTCATGCTCCTTCGACGTTATCGGGGGATTGCCGGTCTCATGATCCGGCGCCCGTGTGACAGAAGTCATCGCCGCGGCAACTCGCAAAGCGTGAAGCGCGAACGCGTGGCGACGGGAAGATCGATCTCGTGACAGACGGGATGAAATGACATGCCCCGTCCCAAACCATCGTAGCAGTTCGGCAGAAACCCACCGTCCCACCTCATCGCGTAAACCCGGTTGCACATCATTTTTGATGGTTCTATATTGTATTTCACCATCAATTATTACTATGCGATAAATCATGAGCGACGATGTCCTGCTGTCCCGGAACGGCCGTGTGGCCGTGATCACGCTGAACCGCCCCGACCGCCTGAACGCGTGGACCACGCCGATGCGCGAAAGCATCATCGAGGCGCTGCAACGCTACGACGCGGACAGCGAAGTCGCCGCGATCATCATGACGGGCGCCGGCAACCGCGCGTTTTCGGCAGGCCAGGACCTGTCGGAAGCCCATGATTTCGACGGCGAGCGCGCGGTCGCATGGGTCAAAGAATGGCAGCGCTACTACACCGCGCTGCGCAGCCTGTCGAAGCCGCTCGTGATCGCGCTCAACGGCACCGCGGCCGGCTCGGCATTCCAGGTGGCGCTGCTCGGCGACATCCGCGTGGGCCATCCGGGCGTGCGCATGGGGCAGCCGGAAATCAACGCGGGCATCGCCAGCACCACCGGACCGTGGATCATGAACGCGATGCTCGGCATGTCGCGCACCATCGAACTGACGCTCACCGGCCGCCTGATGGACGCGAAAGAATGCGCGGACATCGGCCTCATCCATCACCTCGTGCCCGAAGATCAGGTGTTCGCGAAGGCGCTCGAGATCGCGAACGAACTGGCCGCGAAGCCGCCCGTCGCGATGCGCCTCGACAAGCAGCGCTTCCGCGAAATGACGGAGCCGGGCTTTCGCGACTGCATCGACGCGGGCATGCGTATACAGCGCGAAGCGTACGACTCGGGCGAGCCGGCGCGAATGATGGAGGAATTCTTCCGGCGCCGCGCGAAATAACTCCACACACGTCCGCATCGTCCGATCACCTTCACACGAACGGGGAACCCGAGCCATGACACAAGACTTCAACCCGAGCCGTCGCCGCATCCTCCAGAGCGCGGGCGCCATCGCGCTAGCCGGCGCGTTGCCGGCCGCAATGCCTGCGCTCGTGCGCGCCGACGACAAGCAGATCGTCGTGTCCGATCCCGGCGGTCCGTACACGACCGCGTACCGGCAGGCGTTCTACGATCCGTTCGAAAAGGCCACGGGCATCAAGGTGGTGAGCGTCGCTCGCGAATCGCAGCCGGTCGCGCAGTTCGAAGCGATGGTGAAGACGAAGAACTACGTGTGGGACGTGACCACGTTGACGCTCTCCGCGGACATTCCGTATCTGGAAGCGAAGGGTTTGATGGAGCCGATCGGGTTGAAGCCCAGCGACTTCCCCGACGTGATGCCGGAAGCCGTCACGCCGGACTGGCTCGGCGTCGACGTGTACTCGACGATCCTCGCGTACCGCTCCGACAAGTTCGGCCAGAACGGCCCGAAATCGTGGGCGGACTTCTGGGACGTGAAGCGCTTTCCGGGCCGGCGCTGCCTGCGCCGCAGCCCGCTCGACACGCTCGAAGAAGCGCTGCTCGCCGATGGCGTATCGCTCGACAAGCTCTATCCGCTCGATGTCGACCGTGCGTTCCGCAGCCTCGACAAGATCAAGCCGCACATCGCGATCTGGTGGACCTCCGGCGCGCAGGCCATGCAGGCCATCCAGAGCGGCGACGTCGACATGATCTCGACGTGGAACGGCCGCGCGCAGGCGGCGAAAGATGCGGGCGCGCCGGTCACGATCGTGTGGAACCAAGGGCTCTATTCGATCGAAGGCTGGGGCATTCCGAAGGGCACGCCGCGCGCTGAGATGGCGAAGCAGTTCGTGCGATTCTGCGCGGACGCGAAGCGCCAGGCCGTGCTCACGCAGACGCTGGCCTACGGTCCGACCAACCGCAAGTCGTTCGAATCGATTCCGCCGAACCGCACGCCGCTCCTGCCTACCGCGCCCGACAACATCAAGCTCATGAAGCTGCCGAGCCCGCAATGGTGGGAAGACAACCGCCAGAAAGTGACGGAGCGCTTCAACGCCTGGATCATTTCGTGAGGTTCGACGATGAGCGCGAAACTGGAAGCGATCGGTCTCGAGAAGCGCTACGGCGATACGCTCGCGCTGCAGGCAACCGATCTCACCGTGCAGGCGGGCGAGTTCCTGACGCTGCTCGGGCCGTCCGGCTCGGGCAAGACCACACTGCTGCAGATGATCTCGGGGCTCGTCGCGCCGAGCGCGGGGCGCATCGAGATCGATGGGCGTGACGTCACGCTGGTCGAGCCGGGCAAGCGCGGCATCGGCATGGTGTTCCAGAGTTACGCGCTGTTTCCGCACATGACGGTGCGGGACAACGTCGCGTATGGGCTGCGCATGCGCAGCAAAACGCGCGACGAAGTGCGCAAGGCCGTCGACGATGCGCTCGCGATGGTCCGCATGAGCGACTACGACAAGCGCTTTCCGAAAGAGCTGTCGGGTGGCCAGCAGCAGCGCATCGCACTCGCGCGCTGCTTCGCGTACCGGCCGTCGATCATCCTGCTCGACGAACCGCTCGGCGCGCTCGACAAAAAACTGCGCGAGCACATGCAGGGCGAGATTCGCCGCCTGCACAAGGAGCTCGGCGCAACCTTCGTGTACGTGACGCACGATCAGGACGAAGCGCTCACGCTGTCCGATCGCATCTGCCTGATGAACGACGCGCGCATCGAGCAGATCGGCACGCCTGCCGACCTGTACGACCGTCCGGCCACGCGCTTCGCCGCCGGTTTCATCGGTCATTCGAATCTGCTGGAAGGCGAACTCGCGCCAACGCATAGCGACAGCGGCGAGCCGATCCTGCTCGCGGGCGGCGGCCGTATTCCGCTGCCGCGCACCGCCACGCTCAGCCAGGCCGCGCGGCATACGCTGCTGCTGCGTCCGGAAGCGCTGCGGCTCGTCGATGCCGCGAGGGGTTTCGTCGATGGCCGCATCAGCGACGTGGTGTTTTTCGGCAGCGATACGCGCGTGCAGCTGTCGCTTGCCGACGGCAGCGAGCTCGTCGCGCGTTGCGAACGCAGTCTGTCGCCGCGCATCGGCGATACGGTGGGTCTCGTGTGGGACCCATATCGCACGACACTGCTGCAGGCGTGATGCGCGTGTCCATCCTCACTTCCACACGAGGCCTTTCATGACGGTCGCCCTGCGCGTGCAACGCGATCAAGCCGCCCCGCGGCGCTTCACGTGGCTCAAGCCCGCGCTGCGCTGGCTGCCCGTGCTGCCGACGCTCGCGTTCCTCGCCGTGTTCTTCGTGCTGCCGGTCGGCGAGATCCTGCAGGGTGGGCTCGTCGGCGCCGATGGACAGATCGGCATCTCGCAGTTCGTGCGGATCGCGCACACGCCCGTCTACGCGAAAGTGCTGTGGATCACCTTCGCGATCTCGTTCATGACGGCGGCGTTTTCAGTGCTGCTCGGCTATCCGGTCGCGTACATGCTGAGCCGTCTCACCGACCGCATCCGCGAACGCTGGCTGCTGTGGATCATGCTGCCGTTCTGGACCAGCTACCTGGTGAAGACCTACGCATGGATGCTGCTGCTCTCGAAGACCGGCGTGATAGCAACCATCGCGCTCGCGCTGCACCTCGTGCACCAGACCAACGGCACGATTCCGTCGCTGACCGGTGTGCTGATCGGCATGGTGCACTCGATGCTGCCGCTCGCGGTGATGACGATGCTCCCCGTGATGCGCGGTATCGACGACCGTCTGACGCAGGCCGCCGAAACGCTCGGCGCGGCGCGCAGCACGAGCTTCTTCACGGTGTTCCTGCCGCTGTCGTCGCCGGGCGTCGCGGCCGCGGGCCTGCTCGTGTTCATCTCGAGCCTCGGCTTCTTCATCGTGCCCACGCTGCTCGGCTCGCCGCGCGAAACGATGATCGCGCAGCTGGTGATCTCGTCGGTGCTCGAACTGTTCGACATGCATTTCGCCGGCGCGCTTTCCACGGTGCTGCTCGCGTGCTCGATCGTGATCTTCTTCGTGTATGACCGCTTCGTCGGGCTTACGTCGCTGACCGGCGAAACCAGCGTGCGTCAGCGCGGCTCGCGCGCGCAGGGGCTGAAGCTCTCGCTGCTGATCGCGGCAGGCCGGCTCGCCGCGCCGCTGATGCGCCGCCGCAGCGCGGCGCAATCCGCGTCGGTCGACGTGACGAGCCCGCTCGGCCTGTACACGTGCGTGGTGCTGTTGTGTCTCGTCGTGCCGGTGCTGTCGGTGATTCCGTATGCGTTCACGCGCAGCGACTTCATCGCGTTTCCGCCGAAGCTCTTCAGCCTGCGCTGGTTCGGCACGTTCCTCGGTTCGCCGGTGTGGCAAAGCGCGATCATCCGCTCGTTCGAAGTGGGCTTCGGCACCGCGGTGCTGTCGCTCGTGCTCGGCTTCGGCGCAACGCTCGGCATGACGCGCCTGCCGCGCCGCGCCACCCAACCGCTGTTCGCGCTGCTCGTCGCGCCGCTAATCGTGCCGCGCATCGTGGTCGCGGTCGGCCTGCTGTATCTGTTCAGCCGCTTCGGCCTGACCGGCACGAACACGGGGCTCGTCATCGGCCATACCGTGCTCGCGATTCCGTACGTGGTCGTGACGCTCGCAGCCGGCTTCCAGCGCTTCGACTGGCGACTCGACGACGCCGCGCGCGTGATGGGCGCGTCGCCGTTGCGACGCATCCGCACCATCGTGCTGCCGCTTCTGATGGCGAGCGTGACCGCGGCTTTCCTGTTCGCGTTCCTCGTTTCGTTCGACGACCTGACTATCGCGATCTTCGTGAGCGGCGGAATCAACACGACGTTGCCGAAACAGATGTGGGACGACATCCAGCTCGCGGTCACGCCAACGCTCGCAGCGGTCTCGACGACGCTGCTCGTGCTGATCGCGCTGGTGGTGACCGTCTCCGCGTGGCTGCGACGCCGCGCACGCTAGTTCTCTTTCAAACCGTTCGTCATATGCATCGCTACTCCGAGTTCTTCCCGCAGCGGCACGATCACGACGCGCTCGACTGCGCGCCCCTGCTGGCGCTCAACCTTCAGGCCGCCCCTTCCCGCGAGGTGCTGCGCTTCGATGGCGGCGTGATCACCTGCGCCGAATCCGTGCAGCGCATCGCGCAACTGCAGCGCTGGTTCGCCTCACTCGAACTTCACCAGGGCGACCGCGTTGCCGTGATGCTCGGCAACAGCCGCGAGCATGTTCACCTGATCTACGCGCTGATGCTGTCCGGTCTCGTGTGGGTGCCGGTGAATACGCGGCTGCGCGGCACGGGCCTCGAATACGTGCTGCACCACGCGGAGCCAAAACTGTTTGTCTCCGACGCGAGCTTCGACGAAGTCACCGCACAGATCGACACCGGCAGCGCGCGGCGCGCGAGCCCGCCGCCGTTCGATGCGCACGACGCGAGCGCAGCGCTGCAAACACCCGCTATCGGCGTGCACGACCCGCTCTGCATCATCTACACGTCCGGCACCACCGGCGCGCCGAAGGGTGTGATTTTCACGCATCGCATGATGCGGATCGCGAGCGAAGCCGCGATCCGCGTCGCCGACGTGCGGCCCGGCGACCGGCTCTTTCTGTGGGAGCCGCTGTGTCATATCGGCGGCGCGCAGATGCTGCTGCTGCCGTTCTTCGAACCGGTCAGCCTCGACGTGGTACCGCGCTTTTCCGCGTCGCGGTTCTGGGGCGAGGTGGTCCGTTCCGGCGCGACGCAACTGCATTATCTGGGCGGCGTGCTCGATATCCTGATGCAGTTGCCGCCGGATGCGCAGCCGGACACCCATACGCTGCGCGTTGCATGGGGCGCCGGCGTGAGCGCATCGGCGTGGCACGGCATCGAATCGCGCCTCGGCGTGAAGCTGCGCGAATGCTATGGCATGACCGAATGCTCCAGCTTCGCGACGCTCAATGCCACTGGCAAGCCCGGTTCGATCGGCCGCGCGCTGCCGTGGATCGACCTGCAGCTGCTCGATGCGAACGGCAATGAAGTAGCCGACGGCGAACCCGGCGAGATCGTGCTGTCAAGCAAGGTGGACGGCACCTTTCTGCCCGCTTACCTGAAGAACGACGAAGCCACGCGCGGTGCGCTGCGCAATGGCCGGCTGCACACGGGCGATCATGCGCGGCGCGATGCGGACGGCGATCTGTACTTCATCGGCCGGCGCACGGACAGCATGCGTGTGCGTGGTGAGAACGTATCCGCATGGGAAATCGAGCGCGTGTTCGCGACGCATCCGGCCGTGCGCGCGAGCGCGGCGATCGGCGTGGCTTCGTCGGTCGGCGAGCAGGACGTTCTGCTCATTGTGCAGTTCAAGGACGAAGCGGTTGCGTGGGAATCGATGCACGCGTGGGCAAGCGAACGGCTCGCGAGCTTCCAGTTGCCGCGCTATTACCGCGCGGTCGACCGGTTCGAACTGACCGCGAGCGAGCGCATCAAGAAACACCTGCTCCCGAACGACACGCGCGATGCGTGGGACCGGCTTGCCCAGGGGCATGCCAGACGCGTCGCCCATCGCCACGCTCGACGCCGATGACGAAGGTTATTGCGTACAGATAGCGCCTATGGAAATGCGATAATGCGGCGTACCCGCTCAACCGATATCGACCGTGACCACAGCCCCGTCCAAAGCTCCCCGCAAACGTAACGCCGCGCCTGCTGCCGCGGTGGAGGCGAGCGTCGACCCTACGGCTTCTTCGCTGTACGTACAATCGGTGGAGAAGGCGATGAAGGTGCTCACCGCTTTCGACGGCAGCAAACGGCAATTGTCGCTCTCGGAAATCTCGGCGCTGACCGGCTTCGACGTGAGCGCGACGCAGCGCTTCACGTACACGCTCGCGGCGCTCGGCTATCTGTTCAAGGACCCTGAGAGCCGCAAGTACGAGCTCTCGCCGAAGCTGCTCGACTTCACCTACCACTATCTGACGTCGAACGAGCTGGTGAGCCGGGCCACGCCTTACCTGCAGCAGCTCGGCTCCGAAACGGAGGAAGCCACCAACCTCACGGTGCTGGACGATACGCATATCGTGTTCGTGCTGCGCATCGTGAGCCGCAACGTGTTCAACGCGCACGTGATCACGGGCTCGCGGCTGCCGGCGTACTGCACCGCACCGGGCCTCGCGATCCTCGCCACCTTCAGCGACGGCGAGATCGACGACATCCTGTCGCGCACCAACCTCGTCGCGTACACGCCGTCCACCGTCTACCAGCCGCGCAAGATCAAGGAGCGGCTCGTACAGATCCGCAAGCAGGGTTACGCGCACGCGGAAGACGAGTACTTCGTCAGCGACATCTCGACGGCGGCGGCCATCACCAATGCGCAGGGTCGCGGCATCGGCGCGGTCAACATCGCGGTCGCGCGTTCGCGCTGGCATGCGGACCGCGACGAAAAGCGCTTCGCGGATCTGGTGATCTCCACGGCATCCGCGATTTCGACGCGGCGGCGGATCGACTAGCGCCTGGCATCGCATCCGCGGCGGTGCATCCGCGATCACTCACTTGTGTATCGCGGACCGCACCTCGCTCACGTCCCGCGTCGTCACCGGCTCCGCATCGTTGCCCCACGCCGACCGCACATAGGTCAGCACGCGCGCCATTTCCGTATCGGTCAGCTTGCCGGCAAACGATGGCATCTTGCGCGGCAGCGGACCGTCGTCGGTGGCCGGGCTGCGGCCGCCCTCCACCAGCAGCCGCACGAGCGATGTCGTGTGTGACGCGAGCACCGCCGGATTGCCCGCAAGGCGCGGATATTTCAACGGCTCGCCACTGCCATCCGCCTTATGACAGCGCGCGCACATGCTCTGGTAGATCCCCGCACCCGGCCGCTCGATATCGCCGGTCCTGATCGCCTCCGCGGTCTGCTGCTTCGCGCGCGGATCCGCGTCGTAGCGACCGGACAGCGCATGCGGCGGCAGACTCTTCAGATACGTGGCGATCGCATTGAGGTCGTCGTCGTTCAGATACTGCGTGCTGTCCTCCACCACCTGCACCATGCTGCCGAACGTCACCAGGCCGCCGCCGTGTCCCTGCTTCAGGAACGCGGCAATCTCCTGCGCGGATACGCGCCCAAGGCCCGACCCAGGATCGCCCGACAGATTCGGCGCGAACCAGTGGTCGTTGGTACCGCCCGTCAGATAGAGTGGCGAAGATTGCGTGTAGCCGAGTTCGTTGTATGCCGGACCACGCGGCGTATGACACGCGCCGCAGTGGCCGAGCGACTGCACCAGATACGCGCCGCGATTCCACTGCGCGTCGTGCGATGCATCCGGTTGATAGCGGTCCTTCGGCGCAAGCAGCCAGTCCCATGCGGCAAGCACCCAGCGCTGGTTGAACGGAAACGGCAGCTGCGTGCGCGGCGCGAGCGTCGCGACGGGTTGCACGCCGTGCATGAAATACGCGTACAGCGCGTGCATGTCGTCGTCGCTGAGCTTCGCGAACGACGGATACGGCATCGCCGGATAGAGCCGCCTGTTGCCAGGCGCGACGCCTTCGCGCACGGCGCGGTCGAAGTCGTCGAACGTATAGAGGCCGATGCCCGCGACCGGGTCCGGTGTGATGTTGCTCGAATAGATCGTGCCGAACGGCGACACCATGCCCAGGCCGCCCGCGAATGGCGGCGGCCCCAGCGTATCGCCCTTTTCCGCGGACGCCGACGGCGGCGCGGTATGGCAGCCCGCGCAATCCGCGGCTTTCGCGAGATAGGCGCCGCGCTCGATCAGCGCGCGCGTGTTCGCATCCGCTTCCGACGATGCGTTCGATGAGCCGACCTGCGCGGCGTCTGGGCCGCTCGCATTCGGCTGCGCCGGCGCCGACTGCGCTGCGACGGCCACGGCCAAAACCAGGCCCGCGAACAACACCGCGATCGCGCCGCCTGTCAGCCACCAGCGGAAACCTGTGCGCGCCATCGTCGTCAGCCTCCGCATGGCGGCACCATCATCAGCGCCATGTCCGACGCGACGAGTCCGAACATGAACACGCAACTCGAAATCGTGCCCACCCGCGCGAGGAAGCAGTCGCGCGCCGCGGTTCGATGCGGCGGCGTACGCCGCGCTTCGGCGGTAGCGAGCGGCGCGGTGCGTCGCCAGTTGCGCAGGCCCACGGTCACGCCGATCGCACCCGCGATGAACGTCAGCACCGACAGCGTCAGCAGCCCGTGCATCAGCCACGGCAACGCGGGCGCCGCGACGGGCCGTCCGTGCGGAAAACATGCATACGCGGAGATCGTCTGCGCGAGGTTGGTCTGCGCGAACCACGCGGCAGGCGTAAGCAGCAGGCCGATCAGTACCGCCCAGCCGCTGGGCCTCGTGTGCTTCGGCGTTGCAGCGGCGGCTTCCAGGCCGCGCTTGCGCTCGGCCGCCGCGGCGTTGGCCGCTACGTCGCTCGTGACGTCACGCGGCGGCTGGCCCTGGCCTGGATGATCGGCGCGGTCCGGACTCACCCTCCCCTCCTCAGCACGTACGGCGACAGATACAGCGTCGTGAAGATGAACAGCCACACGATATCGACGAAGTGCCAGTAGAGACCGCCGATCGTCAGCGCCGCGCAGCGCGCGTTGTCGAAATAGCCGAGCGCGGTCCACAGCAGCAGGAAGCCGAGCACGAACAGCCCGACGATCACGTGTGCCAGATGGAAGCCGGTGATCGTGAAATACAGCGAACCATAGAGCTGCGTCGTCATCCCGTACGGATGGTTCGACCACTCCTTCAGCTGGATGCCGATGAAGATCGCACCGAGCACGATCGCCACCGCCATCGACGCGCTGCCGAGCTTGATCCGCCTGCGCCGCACGCAACGCTCGCAGAACCACACGAACACGCTGCTCGACAGCAGGATCGCGGTGTTGAGCGATCCGAGCCCGAGCTTTGGCAGGCCTTCGGGCGGCCAAGGCTGCGTGGTCTGCGCCGCGAGGTACAGATATGAAAAGATCAGGTATCCAAACAGTGCACCTTCGGTCACGATCAACGTGAGGCAACCCCACCAGCCGCCCGAGCGTTCGCCAGGACTGCCGACGGGCAACACGGCACGGCCGGGCAGTGCGTCGCTCATTGCGGGTCTCCTTTTCGTTGTGTGGACGCTTGCGCACCAGTCGCATGAGCATCGCGTTCGCCTTGGCCCTTTCCGCCGCCCGAGCCCGCGTCTTCGACATGCGTCTCGCGTTGTCCCAGCTGCCGCTCGGGCCACAGCCACACGACGATCGCCGCCGCGCAGCCGACCACGCTCACGGCCGACAGCCACCACGCGGTCAGCGCGAGCCCCGCGAATACGCCGGTCGAAGCGACGCCGAGCCAGAACGGCGCGTACGAATCCTCGGGCATCTTCAGGATCACATCGGGCTCGCCGTCGAGCGCCGTCGTCGCGAGTGCTTCGCGGCCCCGGTCCAGCAGATAGCCGACCGAAAGCTGCGAACGCATTTCGCCTTCCATGCGCGCTTCCCACAGCGGATGCCGGCTCGCGATGCGCGGCGACACCGCGAAGTTGTACGGCGGCGGCGGCGATGGAATCGACCACTCGAGCGTCGGCGCATCCCACGGGTTGTCGCCGGCCGGCTTGCCGCGCCGCAGGCTCACCGCGATGTCGAGCAGGAACACGAGAATGCCGAGCGCGAACACGAACGCGCCGATCGACGTGATCAGGTTCACCGTGTTCCAGCCCATGTCGGCGCCATACGTGTAGATACGGCGCGGCATGCCGAGCAGCCCCGCGATATGCATCGGAAAGAACGCGACGTTGAAACCGACGAACAGGATCCAGAAACCAACCCGCCCCAACCCTTCGCTCATCATCCGGCCGGTGAATTTCGGAAACCAGAAGTAGATCCCGCCGATCACCGGAAACACGTTGATACCGAGCAGCACGTAATGCAGGTGCGCGACCACGAAGTACGTATCGGTCAGCTGCCAGTCGAACGGCACTGCAGCCGTCAGTACGCCTGATAATCCACCGATCACGAACAGGAACACGAAGCCCGCGAAATACAGGAACGGCACGCGGAACACCGGCCGCCCGGTCCAGATCGTCGCGATCCACGCGAAGGTCGCGACCGCGCTCGGAATCGCGATCACCATGCTGGCCGCGCCGAAGAACGACAGCGCGAGCGCGGGAATACCGGTCGCGAACATGTGGTGAATCCACACGACGAAGCCGATCACCATCGTGATCACCGTCGACAGCGCGACCGGTACGTAGCCGACCAGCGGCCGCCGGCAAAACACCGGCAACGCATCGGAGACGATACCCATCGCGGGCAGCACGACCGCGTAGACCCACGGATGCGCGAAGATCCAGAACAGGTGCTGCCACAGGAGCGCGCGGCCGCCGTTCAGCACGTCGAAGAAGTGCGTGCCGATGCGGCGGTCGAGCCACAGCATGAAGAACGCGAGACTCACGGACGGCACCGCGAGCAGGTTGCCGCCCGATGCGGTCAGCGTGCCCCACACGAGCACCGGCACCCGGTCGAGCGACATGCCCGGCGCGCGCATTCGCAGAAACGTGACGACGAAGTTCATCGAGCCGACGGTCGTCGAGATGCCGAGCAGCACCATGCCGAGCGCGTAGACGTCGATGTTCGGCCCGGTGTCGTAGCCGAGCCCCGCGAGCGGCGCGTAGTTGAACCAGCCCGCGTCCGGCGCTTCGCCGAACGGAAAGCTCGCATACAGGAACAGCCCCGCGAACAGGAACACCCAGTAGGACAATGCATTGAGGCGCGGAAACGCCATGTCGCGCGCGCCGAGCACGAGCGGCCACAGGTAGTTCGAGAAGCCCGACAGGATCGGCAGCGCGTACAGGAAGATCATCGTCACGCCGTGCATCGTGAAGAGCTGGTTGTACTGCTCCGGTGTCAGCACATGCGCGTTCGGCCGCGCGAGCTGCACGCGCATCAGCAAAGCTTCCACACCGCCCGCGAGCAGGAACGCGAACGCGGTAACGAGGTAGCGCATGCCGATTTCCTTGTGATCGACGGAGGAGAGCCAGCCACGCCAGCCGGGCCGCGTCTCCCAGATTTCGCGCAGCCGTTCGTCGTCGGCGCTGCCGCGCTCCACCTGGCCGAGCCTGAGCGTGCTCTCGTGCGGGGCGGTGCCGGGCGACGGCATCGATGGGGCGGACGGATCGGCGAGATCGGACATCGTGGCCTGGCTCCTCAGTGCAGCGTTTGCAGATACGCGGACAGCGCCTGCGCTTCGCTCGCGTTCAGATCGATCGACGGCATCAGCGTGTCGGGCTTGATCCGCTGCGCGTGGCGGATCCAGTCGAGCTGATTCGCCGCCGTGTTGACGACGGTGCCGGCGGCGATCAGACGACGCGAATCCAGATGCGTGAGATCCGGCCCCTGCGCGCCGGTCGCATCGGTGCCGCGGATCGCGTGGCAACCCGCGCAGCGTTCGCCGAAGAGTTTCTTGCCGGCGGCGGCGGTATCAGTCGTGACAGTGGCCAGCGCGGCCGGCTGCGGCTTCGCCTGCTGTGCGTACCACGCGTCGAAATCGCTACGCGGCTGCGCAACCACCTCGAACGCCATATGAGCATGCTGCGCGCCGCAAAACTGCGAGCATTGACCGCGGTAGACGCCCGGGTGGTCGGCCTCGATCCACTGCTCGTTGACGATGCCGGGAATGGTCTGCGTTTTGCCCGCGAGCTGCGGTACCCAGAACGCGTGAATCACGTCCGCGCTGCGCAGCTCGACGCGCACCGGCTCGCCGGCCGGAATATGGATTTCGTTCGCGGTGACGACGCGCTGCGTCGGGTCGTCAGGGTTGTCGTATTCGACCTTCCACCACCAGTCGTACGCAGTGACGGCGATCGTGAGACGCGGCGGCGTGCCCGGCGACGCGACCGATTCGAGCGTCGCGAGC
Organism: Paraburkholderia phosphatilytica; assembly: GCF_003443895.1. Lineage (GTDB taxonomy): Bacteria > Pseudomonadota > Gammaproteobacteria > Burkholderiales > Burkholderiaceae > Paraburkholderia > Paraburkholderia phosphatilytica. The sequence continues at coordinate 13,944 of NZ_QQOA01000072.1, forward strand.
ACATAGAACAGCGCGACGAACAGCGCGATCGACGACAGCGTCGTGCCGATCCACACGAAGCGCATGCCGCCGCCCTCGGCTTCGACGGAATCGGGTTGCGCGGGCGGCCGGCGGCGCACGATCGCCCCCACCAGCAGCACGCTCACGACGATCGCCACGACGACCACGAGCGCGGCGAGCCCCCAGCCGAGCCGCATGGTCGGCGCGGCGGCGGGGCCGGCGGCGTGCAGGAAATAGTTGAGCGGCGCCGTGTGCGCGTCGGCGGGCTGCATGCTGTGCGGTCTCCGTGGTGAACGGGCGATGACGGGCGACGGGCGCCGCGCGGGAAGCGCGGGCAGTCTGCGCTCAGCAAGTTGCGGTCCACCTGGTGCCGCGCGATCTCGCTATATACGGAGCGTGTGCGCCAAATCTGTCACGTTGTGACCTATTTACAGCGTGACCGGGAGGAACTTCAAAGGCTGCGTGCGGCACGCCGGCCGCACGAGAAAGGCATGCAGGAGAAGCCGCCGGAGCGCGACGGCTCCGGCCGGTGATGCTTCGATCAGAACGTCTGCCAGTCGGCGTCCGCGGTTGCGGCGCTCGCGGCTGCCGAGGTTGCCGCCGGGCGCTGTGCGGCCTTCGGCGCGGGCTTCGTCGCGGAGCGCGAGGCGACCACCGGGCGCGGCGTTGCCGACACGCGAGCCTTGGCCACCGCGCGCGGCGCCGAACCCGCACCCGTCTTTGCCTTCGCGTTCGTCACCGCCGGTGCGACGGCGCGCGCAGCCGCCGCGTCCACCTTGAACACCGACACCAGTTCGCGCAACGCGGCCGACTGCGACGCCATCGACTGCGCCGCCGCCGACGCTTCTTCAACGAGCGCCGCATTCTGCTGCGTCATCTCGTCCATCTGCATCACCGCGGTGTTGACCTGCTCGATGCCGTGGTGCTGCTCGCCCGACGCGGCGCTGATCTCGCCCATCAGGTCGGCGACGCGCTTCACGGCCTGCACGATCTCCGTCATCGTGCGGCCGGCGTCGTCCACCAGCGCCGTGCCGGTGTTCACGCGTTCCACCGACACGGTGATCAGATCCTTGATCTCCTTCGCCGCCGTCGCGCTGCGCTGCGCGAGCGTGCGCACTTCACCCGCCACCACCGCGAAGCCGCGACCCTGCTCGCCTGCGCGCGCCGCTTCCACCGCGGCGTTCAACGCGAGAATGTTGGTCTGGAACGCGATCCCCTCGATCACCGAGATGATCTGCGCGACCTGTTCCGAGCTGCTGGAAATCTCCTGCATCGTGTCGACCACGCGGCCCACCACCTCGCCGCCGCGCACCGCCGTCTCCGACGCGTTCGCGGCCAGCGCGTTGCCCTGGTTCGCGTTCTCGGCGTTCTGCTTGACGGTCGCGGTGAGCTCTTCCATGCTCGCCGCCGTTTCTTCGAGCGACGCGGCCTGCTCTTCGGTGCGCTGGCTCAGATCGGTGTTGCCGGACGCGATTTCCGCCGACGCGGTCGCGATCCCTTCGCTGCTCGAGAGCACGCGGCTCACGAGATCGACGAGCCGCTCGTTCATGTGCCGCAGCGCGCCGAGCAGCTGGCTCATTTCGTCGGCGCCGTGTACCTCGATCGTCGCGGTCAGATCGCCGCGCGCCACCGTCTCCGCGATCGCCACCGAGCGGCGGATCGGGCCCGTGATCGAGGCCGTGATCGCGACGGCGATGCCTGCGCCGAGCGCCATCGCGAGCGCGATCAGTCCGATCGTCCACGCCATCGCGCTGTGATACGACGCGCGGGCGTGGTCGATTTCCGCGTTCGCGCCGTCACGATTGAGCTTGACGTCTTCGTCGATCACCGCGCGCACCGCGTTGAACGCGTTCGCGGACGGACCGCCCGCCAATGCGCGAGCATCCGCGGCGCTCGCATCGCCGGCATCGACGAGCGACTGCACCTTCGCGTCGATCTCCATGTACTGCGCCCAGGTGGACTTGATGCCGTCGGCGAGCCGCTGCTCTTCCGGCGACGAAACGAGCTTCGAATACGCGTCGAAGGCCGTCGCGAAGCGCGCAATCGACTGCGCGTGCTGGTCGCGCGCGGTCTGCCGGTCGGCCGCGTCGGTTGCGATGAACGCGCGCAGCGACGTGCGACGCACATCGTCCGCGGCGCTGCGAATGGTGCCGAGTGTTTCGACGCTCGGCAGCCAGTTGAGGCCGATCTCACGGGTGCCGCCATAGATGCGGGACGCCTGCAGCAGGCCGACACCGCCCACCGCGCACAGCAACAGCAAAACGATTGCGAAACCCGCGCCGAGACGCGGACCGATCTTGAAGTTCGAGAGAAATGCCATGACGAATTGAATTCCCAGTGCGAGAGAAACTGACTGCCTAACCACACACTCCTTAACGTCAGCGCGGCGCCGTGCCTGAACTTTCGTTGCAAATATGACGAACGTCCTACGCACAGGCTTTCGACGACATTTCTTTCGCGCCCCATCTGCGCATCCGCCCCCGAATCCAGCACGCAGACCCGGCGATGCAAACCCGCCCTCCGTAGTCGACCCTGAGGCTCGCCGCCGCACGGGGCCCGATCCTACGAAGATTGCCGCCACCCACTGCGCGGCCGATGTCATACAATCGATCTCCCGTTTCCGCGCCGCACTCAGGACGGCGGGTTGCCAGGACGATCCAGCGCGAACCAGACCGGGCCCCGAACCCGGGCGCGTCGCGCGCGGCGCCGGCAACACGCCCCGGCCCGCCGGCGCGCGCGGGACACCCATGGGGCGTCAACCCGATCCGTTGCTGCTGCACACGATGACAATCATTCCTGCACGGATCGGCACGACAGGGCTGCCGGGTTTTGGCACCCTACGAATCCGGCCGCCGCGCTAAAGAGCCGCATCACCATCCGCATCCAGCGGCGCGCGACTGCCACGATCGACCCCGATCAGGCCACCCGGCCCTTTTGACACGTGAACAGAAGAGGCGCAGTCAGTCGCCCCGCATTGCATCCAGCCTCAGTTTTGACCAGCAATCTCTCGCGCGCCCTGTCCGCGCGAGTCTGGCCTTTTTGACCCTTGGAGACGTCTGTGAGTACGGAGTCGGTCGTCGTTTCCCGTGCTCCACAGCGGCCCGGCACAGTCGATGACGCGGACGATCGCGCGCCGCTCATCTACCGGTACGACGAAGCCGACGTGGAGCGTTGTGTCCCGAAAGAAAATCTGGGCGTGAACACGCGTATCGCCATCGAGCTCGGCGCGGCGCGCAGCGCGGAAGAGAAAGCGCGTCTCGTGCGCAGCATGATCCGTGTGATCGGCTTCGACACGCTGCGCTATTTCACCGTGCGCGCCGACCCATCCGGGCGGATCGAACGCGTGTATCTGCTCGACAACTATCTGCCCGGTCCGGCGGAGAGCTTCTTCCGCGCCGGCCACTATCTGGGAGATCCGCGATTCGAAGCGCTGATGAGTTCGCTGTCGCCCTGTATCTGGGATATCCACCAGCTCACGCGCATCTGGCGCAGCCGCGGCGCGCCGGCCTCGTACGCGTCCTGGCTCGCGCGGATGCGCGCGGACGGCAAGCTGAGCGGCCTTGCGTTCGCGGTGCCGCTGCCGGGCACGTCGCTGCGCTCGATCATCAGCCTCTCGTCGACGCGCGAGCACGCGAAGTGGATCAGCCACAGCGTGACGACCCAGGCGCTGACGCTCGGCCTGTCGATCCATCAACGCTGCTCGGCCTACGTTCGCGCGATGGATCGCGACCGTCCGGCGAGCGCGCTGTCGGAACTGCAGCTGGGCATTCTCGAACTGCTCGTGAGCGGCCTGTCGGACAAGGAAATCGCGGCGCGTCTGTCGATCACGATTCACAACGTCGACTACCACCTGCGGCGGCTGCGCGACATCCTCGGCGAAACCTCGCGTACCGGTCTCGCGTGGCACGCGGGCCGCACGGGGCTGGTTGGCTAGCGGCGCCTGCGAAGTCTGCGACGTTCGCGTGCATCACCTCGGCTTGCGGTCTCATCATCGGAACAGCACATCGTGATCTTTGCCACTTTCAACGAAGACGATCTGGACGCGGCGCCGGCGCACACCATCGCGCCGGCCGCGCTGCTCGACGGCGATGCGCCCGTGGACTCGCTGCTGCAACGCCTGAGGATTGCCGGCAACGCGGACGCGCGCCGCGTCGCGATGCACGGCGCGCTGCGCGACGCCGGCTTCGACTGGCTCTGCTACACGCGCATCCTGCGCATCGGCGAGCACGTGAGCCACGCGATGTGGTTCGACAGCTATTCGCCCGCCGGCTGGCCCGATGCGTACCAGCGCGCGAGCTTCTTCGACATCGACCCGCGCGTCGCCTTCGTGTGTCGCAGCGAATGGCCGTTCGCGTGGGACCTCGATTCGCTCTTCAACCGCTCGGCGCTGAACCAGCCGGGCTCGCAGGAGCGGCGCTTCGTCGATGCCGCGCTGGCGTCGGGCAGCGCGAGCGGCGTGACCGTCGGTATCGCCACCGCAAACCCGGTGGAACGCTGCGTGGTCACGCTGTCGAGCCGCCATCCCGGCCAGCAGTGGCTGTCCGACACGACGCTCGGCGCAGCGTACGGACTCGCGGTGGATCTGCACGAATTCATCGACGCGCATCCGCAGTTCCGTCTGCCGCGTCTGAACAGCGACGGCCTGAGCGCGGACCAGCAGGCGATCCTCCAGTGCATGGCGATGGGCATGCACGACTCCGACATCGCGCACGAACTCTCGATGACGCGCAGCGAAGTCAGCCACCACCTCAAGCAGTTGATCCAGCGCTATCACGCGAACAGCAAGGTTCAACTCGCGTACATTGCCGGTGCGCTGGAGCGCGATTAAAAAGACGCTTAAAGCTTTTTAACGCGCGCGTTAAGGAAGCGCTGATCAATGAGCCCGCCGCCGGTGATCCCGCGCATACGGCTCGCGATTTTTGAAACGGGAAGCCCGTCGAGACATATTTTGGGTA
>NZ_QQOA01000073.1 GCF_003443895.1 Paraburkholderia phosphatilytica
CGGTACGGGCCAAGCTCAAGCAGGCCGCGTGGGACGATGATTTCCGCCGAGATGTACTCGGCATGCGGCGGGCGTCCTAATGCGATTGCCCTGCGGCCGAACCGAATGAAATTGACGCCGGTTCGCGTTGCAGCGCTTTCTGTCGGACGGCCTGCGCGTTCCCCTGATTGCTCACCCGGCGCCCCGTATGGCGAGCGAGCCACGGGCGCGTCGAGTGCACGCGCCCGCCGCGCGCCGGCTGCGCATCCGTCAAACGAGCGAGCCGGACCTTCACGAGGAGCAGCCTTCCGTGGCAACCAGCGCACCTCCCTCCACGCCCCACGATCCGACGTCCGCCGCTGGCCCGCGCACGTTGCAGTTTCCGGTGGTCGGCATCGGAGCATCGGCGGGCGGCCTGCAGGCCCTGATCAGCTTTTTCGAAAGCGCGCCGAACACGATGGACATGGCGTTCGTCGTGATTCTGCATCTGTCCGCGGAGCACGCGAGCACCGCCGGCCAGATCCTGCAGCGCCACACCGGCATGCCGGTGCTGCAGATGACCGACACCGCGCCCATCGAAAAGAACCACGTGTACGTGATCGCGCCTGGCAAGCAGCTGCAGACGTTCGACGGCACGCTGCGCGTGAACGAGCGCAAGATGCAGGGCGGCGCGATCGTCACCGTCGACCAGTTCTTCCAGACGCTCGCGGATTCGCATTCCACGCATGCGATCGGCATCGTGATGTCGGGCACCGGCTCGGACGGCGCGGCGGCCTTGAGCCGCGTGAAGGAGAGCGGCGGCATCACGATCGCGCAGGAGCCGAACGACGCCGAATACCAGGAGATGCCGCAGAACGCAATCGCGACGGGCCACGTGGACATCGTGCTGCCGGTGGCCGAGATCCCGCGGCGGCTGATGGACCGTGGCGCAACGCGAAGCAGATCCGGCTGCCGGCGATGGACGGATCGCTCGCGGACCATCGTCAACCGCGCGAAGCCGGCGGTCGGTTTTCCGTCGCTGACTCCGCCGGTGCCGGGCGCGTTCGAAGAGGCGGCGGGCGCCGTCAGCTTGGCCGCGGCGGCGCAGCATTTGCCCGAGCGCCGCAGCTTCTCGTTTTCCGCGCTCCATCAGCGGGTGCTCGAGGAGTACGCGCCGCCGAGCGTGATCGTCGATCGCAATTCGACGATCGTGCATCTGTCCGACACCGCGGGGCGCTTTCTGCGTCATGCGGGCGGCGAGCCGTCCACCAACATGATGGCGGTCGTGCTGCCCCGAGCTTGGTCTCGATCTGCGCACCACGTTGTTCCGCGCGCAGCAGACCGGCGCGAGCGTCGAGGCGCGCCGCGTGAAGCTGGTGCGCGACGAGCGCACATCGTGGATCAACATGACGGTGCGGCCTTTTCACGACCTCGGGATCAAGGCGGACTTATTCCTCGTGCTGTTCGACGAGGTGCAGGAGCGCATGGCCGACGAAGGCGAACCCGGCATGCGCGGCCAGGACCCGGTGCTCGTGCAGCTCGAACGGGAGCTGCAGCATAGCCGCGAACAGCTGTCGACGACGATCGAGCAGTACGAGACGTCGATGGAAGAGCTGAAGGCGTCGAACGAAGAGCTGCAGGCGATCAACGAAGAGCTGCGCTCGGCCACCGAAGAACTGGAAAGCAGCAAGGAAGAGCTGCAGTCCGTCAACGAAGAGCTCAGCACGGTCAACGCCGAACTGCAGGCGCGCGTCGAAGACACCGCGAAGGCCAACGACGACCTGCAGAACATCATCGTCTCAACCGAGATCGCGACGGTGTTCGTCGACAAGAGGATCCAGGTGAAGCGCTTCACGCCGAGCGCGACGCGCATCTTCAACCTGATCGAGAAGGACGTCGGCCGGTCGCTGTTCGACATCACACGTGCGCTGAAGCGCCCGACGCTCGCGGAGGACGTGAAGGAGGCGTTCGAGTCGCTGAAGCTGATCGAGCGCAAAGTAGAGAGCGCCGACGGCCACTGGTATCTGATGCGCCTGTTGCCGTACCGCACTGCGGACGACCGGATCGATGGCGCCGTGCTGACGCTGATCGACGTGACCGCGCGGCATCAGGCCGAAGAGCAGGCGCGGACTGGCGAGCAGCGGCTGCGCCTCGCCGCGCAGGCCACCAGCGAGTTCGCGATCGTCGTCGCGGAGCCGGATGGGCGTATCGTCAGCTGGAATGCCGGCGCCGAACGCATCTTCGGCTATGCGGAAGCCGAGGTGATCGGCCGGGACATCGCGCTCATCTACGAAGCGGCCGATCGAGAAGCGGCGCTGCCGCCACGCGAGCGCGAGCTCGCTGCCGCCGAAGGGCATGTGGACGACGAACGCTGGTACGTGACGAAGGACCATCGGCGGATCTATTGCAGCGGGGTGGTCACGCAGATCGTCGATGCATCGTTCCGCGGCTTCGCGAAGATCGTCCGCGACTTGACGGTGCGCAAGCTGCAGGAAAGCGCGCGCGATCCGTCGGGTGCGCACGTGCCTCAGGAGTCCGCGCTGCAGACCACGGGCAAACCGCTGACGGACGAATTCATCGCAGTGCTGTCGCAGGAACTCAAACGGCCGCTGAACCTGATCGGGATCAAGGCCGAGATGCCGCCGCGGCTGCCGGAAACGCGCGGTATCGAAGCGGTGCACGCGGCTGCGAGCTCGATCCGCCAGGCCGTGGGCAGCCAGGCGCAGACCATCGACGATCTGCTCGAGCTGTCGCGCGTGGCCGCGGACAAGCTCGTGCTCGACCTGCAGCCGGTCGATCTCGCCGCCATGCTGTCGGACATCGCGGCGGCCGCCGCGGTCGACGCGAACGCGCGCGGCATCTCGCTGTCGGTGTCGGGTACGCAGCAGCCGGCGATGACGCTGGCCGATCCGGTGCGCAGCGAGCAGATCCTGTGGAATCTCGTCGCCAACGCGCTCAAGTTCACCGACGACGGCGGACGCATCGAACTGCGCCTCGCACGCGACGACCACGCGCTGCACATCGAGGTGGCCGACGACGGGCAGGGGATCGACGCGGCGGAACTGCCGCACGTGTTCGACATGTTCCGGCGCCGCCGCCGCGACCGCGCGAACGACGGGCTCGGCATCGGGCTCGCGAAACAGCTCGGGGAGCTGCAGGGCGGCGACGTGACGGCGGCCTCGGCCGGCGCGGGCAGCGGCGCCACGCTGTCGGTCCGTCTACCGGCGCTCGCCGCGCGCGACACGGGCGGCGTGCTGACCGCAGCCGCGCAGTCGGTCGCGGGAGTGCGGATGCTCGTCGTGTGCGAGGACGAGGAGACGGCGTCGTCGATCGCGTCGCTGTTGCGGCTGGAGCACGCGGACGTGCAGGTCGCGTCGAACGCCGACACCGCGCTGATCTGCTCGCCCGGCATCCGGCGGACGCGCTGCTGTGCGAAGCGCCGATGTCGGGCGGGGAAGGCTATGCGATTGTGCGAAGGGTCAAGGCCAACCCGGCATTCGCGCACGTGAAGACCGTGGCGATGCTCGACAGCAGCCGCGAGGCGGATCAGCGAGATGCCGCCGAGGCCGGATTCGACGTGCAGATCACGCGGCCGATCGACATCGCCGCGCTGCTGTATCTGCTCGGCGGGTTGGTGCCGAAGGGCTGATTTGCTCTTCCGCTTTGCCTTTTCGGCCTCGCCGAGGCTTCGCTTAGCCGCGCCGGCGTTTCGCGCGCGGTGCTGAATTGGTGGCGCTTTCGCCGGTGGCGGACTGTTCAGGTACCGGCGTCTCCATCCGCTGCTTGTCCGACTGCTCGACCGTCGGCTGCGGCACAGCGCCGTTGACCGGCGTGTCGTCGCCTTCGGCCGCGATCTGCCTGACGGCCTGATGCCAGTAGTCGTCCGCGTGGCCCTCGGACGCGCCGGCGTCCTGCCACAGCCGGTAGGCGCGCTGGCGGATCCGTTCCTCGCGCTGGCGGATCCGTTCCTCGATTGGTTGCGGGTTGCCGTCGACCATGTTGTCTGTCTCCGTGTGAAGGGTGAGTGCGTCTTCAGGTGGAGCATGCGCGGTGCCTGGCACAGGGGGCCACACGCGGGTTCCGTACGGATTTGTCCGGTCAAAAGAAAAATGTTGACATTTATCATTCGACAACCTAGACTGCGTTCCATCGAATCCTGGATGCTGGCCTGAACGCCGAATGCGTGTTTGCGTGACCTGATTCCAGCGTGGCAGTGCGAGGCAATGCAATTGGACGTCCACGGCGTAGCGCCGTCCGGGCGGGGGTAGCGGCTTGCGTAATACAAATAGGAATACTGATTGTAGGGATCCTTGAATATTGACAACGCCGTGCAGCCATTCGACAACGAAAGCAGATCAACGACAGGAGACATCATGCATCGTATGTGCAGGCTCGCAGTTCTCGTCATCGCAGGAACGGTCGGGCTGACCGGCGTTACCGCTGCGAACGCGCAATCGGCTTACCGGCTCGTCAAATCGATCGATCTGCCGGGGAAGGGCGGGCACGGCGACTGGGTCACGTTCGACCCGCAGACGCATACTGCGTGGGTCGTGCAGTCACCCGACCACAACGTCGTGGTGATCGACGCGGACAAGCTCGCTGTCAAAGGCGTGATCGGCGGCATCGAAGACGGCAACGGCATTGCCATCAGCGACAAATACGCGTTTGTGGCCGATGCGACCGCCAACAAGCTGGTTGTCGTGGACAAGCACACGCTGAAGCAGGTGGCGAGCGTCGACACGGGCGGCAAGAAATCCGACGGCGTGACGGTCGATACGCAGAGCGGCCACGTGTATGTCGCGAACGACGACAGCAACACGGAAACGGTATTCGAGGGCGAGCCGCCGTTCAAACGCATCGGCAGCATCGAACTGCGTCCGAATCCCGCCAAGGATGGACCGGACGTGAACCTGTACGTCGCGGGTCTGGACCGGATCTACCAGCCGGTCGACAACGTGGTCGACGTGATCGATCCGAATTCCGGGAAGGTGGTTGACGTGTGGGACTTCAAGCTGAAGAAGGCCGCCAAGCCGATGGTGTATGACAGCCAGGGCAAGCATCTGATCGTGGGCAGCCGCGATGGGAAGGTGTTGCTGGTGGACCCGACGGGCACGCTCGCCGCCACCATTCCTTTCGACGGCGGCAATATCGATGAGATCGCGGTGGATGTTGCGTCGCGCCGGCTCTTTCTCGGCGACAAGAGCGGCAGCGCCGAAGTGATCGATCTCGATACGAAGCAGGTGGTCGATCATCTGAAAACCGAAAAAGACTCGCACACGCTGACGGTGGACCCGAGCACGCATCGCATCTTCGTCTATCTCGACACCAGCAACAAGGTGGAGGTGTTCGAGCCTGTGTGAGCGGTGTTTTCAGTCGGTTTAATCAAGTGAATTCATCAATCAGTATAACTATATAAACTGGAGATATCGATGAGCAGACGCACACTATCGGTCGTGGCGGCGGGAACACTGGCGGTTGCCTCGGGCGCTCACGCGCAAAGCAGCGTGACGCTTTATGGTGAAGTGGACAACGCGATCGCCTACTACAACAATGTCGGCAAACAGTCGCTCGTCGAGCTGCAGGGCGCCGATCTGACCGCGAATCAGTGGGGGCTCAAGGGATCGGAAGATCTGGGCAACGGCATCAAGGCCATTTTCAACCTCGAGAGCGGATTCAACATCGATACTGGCAAGTCGAGCCAGGGCGGACGTCTGTTCGGCAAGAACGCGTGGGTCGGGCTGGGGAGCGAGACGTGGGGCAAGGTCATGATGGGCCGTCAGCTGGATACGACGGTCGATCTGGTTCAGCCGCTCACAGCGGACGGTTACGGCCCCGCGTTTTCGACACCCGGCGATGCCGATAACAACGACAACACGTTCCGGCTGCAGAACGCGGTCAAGTATGCGAGCCCGACCTATCACGGGCTGCAGTTCGAATTGATGTACGGGCTGGGCGGCGTAGCGGGCGATGTCTCGTCGCAGGGTTCTTCGTCCGCCGCGGTTGCGTACGCTCAGGGCGACTTCAGCATGGCGGCGGGCTACGTGTTCGCGAAGAACGACGGCGCGGGCGGCGTCGGCACGGCCGATCAGACACAGAACAGTTCGGTCACCCCACTCTATGGCAGCGTGCCCTTCGTGGGATCGAGACTGATCACGCACGTCGCGGCCCAATATGTGTGGAACAAGCTCACCGCGAATGTGCGGTACAGCAACGCGCAATGGAAGCCGTACGTCACCTTCGCCGCACTCAACCAGACGGAGACGTTCAATACCGGCGCCGCTTCGCTGAGCTACCAGATGACGCCGGCCGTCGCGCTGAACGTCGGGTATACGTATACGCGATCGTCCGGCGGATCATCCGCGACCTATAACAACGTCGCGGCAGGGCTGGAGTACTTCTTTTCGAAGCGCACGACGGTGTATGCGATCGGCGGCTACTCACACGCGCACGGCACCACGTTCAGCGCGGATGGCGTTCACGTCGTGCCTGCCGGCGGAGCGGTCGGCGATCTCGAATCGGCGTCGGGCACACCGAATCAGGTGGCGCTGATGTTTGGCGTCACGACGAAGTTCTGATCGGGTGATCGCATTGAGCAGGGCTGGCGGTAAAAAGTAAAGTGTTGACATTTTGCATCTGGAATTTTAGACTCTGCTCCATGGAAACCGATCACAACCCAAACTCCGTCTCACTCGCCGATTTCCGGGCCAATACCTTGACCGGCGTCGTTCAGCACGAAATCGAACGCATGATTCTGAGCGGCGAGCTGAAGCCGGGGCAACGCCTGAACGAGAAGGCGGTCGCGGACAAACTGGCCGTCAGTCGTGGTCCCGTGCGTGAAGCGTGCCGCGCGCTTGCTGAACTCGGTCTCGTCTATCTGATTCCGCAACGCGGCGTGTTCATCCAGCGCGTGACGCGGGACGACGCGATCGAAGTCTACGATCTGCGCGCGGGGCTGACCGCGCTGGCCGCGTCGCTGCTCGCACCCGTTCTCACGAAAGAGATGGCGGACAAGCTGGATGGCTACGTCGAGCAGATGCAGGGGGCGGCGGAGCAGGGCGACTTTTCGCAGTTCGATCAGCTGAATCTGGAGTTTCACGATTACATCGTGCGCTCCACCGGCAATTCGCGGTTGACGAAGCTTTATCGAGGCTTCGTCAAGGAGTTTCACCTGTTCCGCGTGCATGGGCTGGTTCAGCGCGGCGCGCTGCTGCAGTCGAACGAGGAGCATCGCGAGATCGTCAACGCGTTGAAGTTGAAGAACGCGGACCTGGGCTACGAAACGAGCTTCAGCCACGTATCGAAGGGTAAGGAACGCATGCTCTCCGCACTCGACGAAATGGCGAAGGCGGGCGCCGATGCGGATCGCGAGGAGGCCCAGGACAAGATCGCGTAACGCGCTGCGTCGGCCCGTAAGGGCCGATTCGCTTCCAGCAGGCTGCATGCGTTCGTTCTATGTCTGGCTTTCGGTAAATTGGTTTGTACTGCAAATGAATTAATTTGTACTGCATATAAAGAAGGGTCGATTGTCCAGCACTGTGCCTGGATTTCCCTATCAGTCTACGGCAACTTACTCTTATGCTCGAACTATCGCTGGCTTGCCAGATGACCGACCGGACCCGTTTGCTGTTTGACGGCAAGGTCGCAATCGAAGGTTGCAAAACGCATTGCGTCAGTGGCCCTGCGGAGGAGCTCTTTCAACGCGCGTTTCGTCACGAGGAATTCGACATCTCTGAGCTGTCCCTCGGGACCCATCTGCTGACCACGGCGCGTGACCAGAGCCGCTATATCGGCGTGCCGGTGTTTCTGTCGCGTTCGTTCCGTCATTCGGCGATTTACGTGCGTGCCGATCGCGGGATCGATTCGCCGCATGCGCTCGTGGGCCGCCGCATCGGCGTGCCCGATTTCCAGCAGACGGCCGGGATCTGGGTGCGCGGCATCCTCGACGACGAGTACGGAGTCGGCAGTCGCGACGTGCAGTGGCGGGTCGGCGGACTGGAGCAGGCCGAACGCGAACCTCGCGTGCCGTACAGCCTGCCGGACGACATCACGATCGAGTCGATCGCGCCGGATCAGACGCTTGCGAAACTGCTCGACGCGGGCGAGATCGATGCGGTGATCGCGCCGAGACCGCCGTCGTGCTTCGGTCGTAATCCTCACGTGCGCCGGCTCTTTCCCGACTATCGCGCGGCCGAGGAAGCATGGTTCGCGAAGACGAACCTGTTTCCGCCGATGCATGTGGTGGGCATTCGTCGCGCGCTCGTCGAGCAGCATCCGTGGCTGCCGGTCAACGTCTACGCCGCGTTCTGCAAGTCGCGCGACCTCGCGCTCGGCGATCTCGGCGCGCTGGATACCTTGCGCGTCATGCACCCGTGGTTCGTCGCGGAACTCGAACGCGTGCGCGCACTGATGGGTAACGATTTCTGGCGCTACGGTATGGCCGAAAACCGCGCGGATCTCGACACGTTGCAGCGCTACGCGAAGACCGATGGCCTGATCGAGCGCGAGGTACCGCTCGACCAGCTGTTTGCACGCAGTACGTTCGACCGCTTCCGCTTCTAGCTTCGCGGCAGACAACGACAGAGCAGCGGCAGCAGTCGAAACACAAAAAACCCGCAATACAGGAGACGATGTAATGAGAAGGAGACGAGCTTTAACCACGATCTGCGGCGTCTGCGCGGCGCTGCTGGCAACGCAGCCGCTCGTGAGCCGCGCGGCGGATACGTGGCAGCCGCACCGACCGATCGAGATCGTCGTGCCGAGCGCACCCGGCGGCGGGCTCGATCTGGTCGGCCGAACGCTGCAGAGCGTGATTACCCAGGAGAAGCTGTCGAACCGGCCGGTGACAGTGCTGAACCGTCCAGGCGGCAGCGGCACCGTCGGCATCGCGTACATCAACACGCACCCGGGCGATGGCCACTACGTGACCGTGCAGGCGTTGCCGCTGATCACGAACCAGATCAGCGGTCTTTCCACCATCGGTCTTAACGACGTCACGCCGCTCGCGTTGTTCGTCACCGAGCAGGTGGTGTTTTCGGTGCCGGGCAATTCGACGATCAAGAATGGCGCCGATTTCATCCAGGCGCTGAAGAAGGACCCGTCGAACGTGACGATCGGCGTATCGAGTTCGCCGGGCGGTCAAAGTCACGATGCTGCGGCGCTCGTGATCAAGGCGGCAGGACAGGACCCAAAGAAACTGAAGATCGTGTTCTTCGATTCGGGCGGCGAAGCGGTCACCGCATTGATGGGTGGCCACGTGACGGCCGCCGCGACGCCTGCGGGCGTCGTACTAGGACCGAGCGAGGCGGGCCGTATAAAGCTGATCGGCATTCCGGGCGCGGAACGCGAACCGGGCGCGCTCGCGAACGTGCCCACCTGGAAAGAACAGGGCATCGACGTCGACTTCAGCACCTGGCGCGTGCTGGTCGGGCCGAAGGACATGACCCCCGCGGAGATTGCATGGTGGGACGACGTGCTGAAGAAAGCGACGTCGTCGCCAGAATGGGCCGCCGCCGTGAAGCGCAACCTCTGGACCGCGGACTACAAGAACAGTGCGCAGACCAAAGTGTTCCTGCAAGGCGAGGAAGCGCGGTTGAAGCCGCTGCTTGCCGAACTCGGCCTTGCCAAATGACGTTCATTTCATTCAACCCGCAGTACCACTGACCTGGAGAGCTCTATGTCCCGCATCGTTCACCTCGCAGTCAAAGTCGACGACCTCGAGGCGGCCACCCGTTTTTATACGGAAGTGTTCGGTTTCACGGAAGTGAAGACGGGCCGCAACCGGCAACATATTTCACGCCACATGACGGACGGCCACATCGACTTCACGTTGATGAAGTACGACAGTGAAGAATCGCACGAAGCCCAGCTCGCCGGTCCCGGCCCGCGTCTGCATCACTGGGGCGTGACGGTTGACGATCAGGAAACGGCAGCCGAAAAGATCAAGCAGTACGGCGGCGAAATCCTGTCGGCCAAAGGCGAGGGCGCGCTGAAATTCCGCGCGCCGGACGGTACCATCGCCGAAGTCGTGAAGCCGGGCCGTTACAACGAAAAATAAGCCGTTGCGGCGATGGACGTGGCGCTGCACCGTCCTTCGCTCGTAGCCCTCTCGCAGTACCGGAAGCGCCTCCGCTGCAACGACGTGTGCCATCCGGCACGCTGCGTTGCGCGGCGCGCGCAGACCTCGCGGATTCACGAACCGTCGGCAGGTCGCGCCAGCATTCACGCGCGCACCGGCGGAGTCGAACTGGAGGAGACATGAAAAGCGTCAAAGGCGACGTCTGGCTTGCGATCGTCGTGATCGTCGGCGCCGCCATCTATCTGTACATGGACATGCGGTTGCCGGAGGTCCGCCTGAGCGATCCGCTCGGACCCAAAGCGTTTCCGGCGCTGGTCGGCGTCGGGTTGATCTCGTCGGCGTTGCTGCTGCTGTTCGAACGACACAGTAAAACGCGTCATGCGACGGACGCGGAGCGCGCTGCGCATCCTGCCGCAGCGGCTACACCTGCGGCGAACGCGGACCCCAGGACGGCGCTGAACGCGAACGCTGCCACGCTGAACGTCGCTGCGTCCAGTGGAATCGACGCATCGCATTCCTCGCCCCAAACCAGCGCACCGCCAACGCAAGAACAGCCAAAGCCTTCACCGCTCGTGCTGATCGGCATGGTGCTGTGGACGATCGCGTATTACTTCGCGTTCGACCGCGCCGGCTATCTGATCGCGACATCGGTGTTTCTGCTGGGTCTGTTGAGCTACTTCAACCGCAAGCGTATCAAGATGAATGTCGCGATCGCGCTGGGCGTGACGGTGGTCTTCGATCTGCTGTTTTCGCAGTTGCTCGGCGTTCCGATGCCGAGGGGCATCCTCCCATTCTGAGGCGGTCGCAATGGATAGTCTGCAAGGCATTCTTCACGGACTCGCGATTGCCGCGACGCCGATGCACCTGTTGTACACGCTGATCGGCGTGTTCATCGGCACGATGATCAGCCATCTGCCGGGCATCGGCCCGTCGGCGGGGATCGCGCTGCTGATTCCGGTCACGTTCGGCATGGACCCGACGTCCGCGCTGATGATGCTGACCGGCATCTACTACGGCTGCATGTATGGCGGCGCGGTCACCGCGATCCTGCTCAACACGCCGGGCGACGCCGCCGCGGTGATGACCGTGCTGGACGGCTACCCGCTCGCGCGCAAAGGGCGCGCTGCCGCGACGCTGGCGATCGCCGCGGTGAGCTCGTTCATCGCGGGCATGATCGGCGTGACGCTGCTGTCGTTCGTGGCGGCGCCGCTCGCAGCCGTCGCGCTGCATTTCGGGCCCACCGAGTATTTCGCGCTGATCTGCTTCGCGCTGTCCACTGTCAGCGCGCTGACCGGCAACTCGCTCGCGAAAGGCATGATGGCGGTGTTCATGGGCCTCGGACTCGCGACCGTCGGCATCGATCTGCAAAGCGGCGTGCCGCGCTTCACGCTCGGCTTCACACAACTGCTCGATCGCGTCAATTTTCTCGTGGTGGTGGTGGGGCTGTTCGCGATCTCCGAGGTGAGCCGCATGGTCGAAGGCACGTTGGGCGGCACGCTGCATACGGTGCGCGTGGAAGGCAGGACCTGGTTCACGCGCAACGAGTGGAAGCGTGCGCGGCCGGCCATTCTGCGCGGCTCGACGGTCGGCTTCCTGTGCGGCGCGGCGCCGGGGCTCGGCGGCACGCTCGCCGCGATGCTCTCATACGTGCTGGAAAAGAAGCTGTCGAAGCATCCGGAAGAGTTCGGGCACGGCGCGATCGAAGGGGTGGCCGCGCCGGAAGCCGCGACCAACGCGGACACCTGCGGCGCCTTCGTGCATCTGCTTGCGCTTGGCGTGCCAGGCTCGGGCGCGACGGCCGTGATCATGGGCGCGTTCGTGATGTACGGCATCCAGCCGGGACCGATGCTGTTCCACACGCAGCCGGATCTCGTCTGGGGGCTGATTGCGAGCATGTACGTCGGCAACATCATGCTGCTGGTGCTGAACCTGCCGCTCGTCGGCATTCTGTCGCGCATCCTGTACGTGCCGCCCGGCGTGCTGCTGTGCCTGATCCTCGTGATCGCGTCGACCGGCGTGTTCTCGTTCAACAGCGATACCTTCGACCTGTATCTCGCGCTCGGTTTCGGCGTGCTCGGCTACGCGTTTCGCCGTCTCGACATCCCGAAGGCGCCGCTGCTGTTCGGCCTGATTCTCGGCCACACGCTCGAGCAGTCGTTCCGCCAGGCGCTGACGATCTCGAACGGCGATCCGACGGTGTTCGTGCGCAGCCCGATCTCGGCGGGTCTGCTGCTGTGCGCGGCGATCAGCGTGATCGCGTCGATCTGGAGCCGGCGCAAACCGCCCAAGGCACTGCAACAGGCGGAAGACCAGCTGGCGGAGCATCGGCTCGCGAACGGGCCGCATTGAGCCGGCTCTGCCGAACGTTACCCTGATACCCACCATGCCGGGTTCGACCTGACGGTCGAACCCGCGCGTCACACTCCCGCCTCACTCGCGTCAAGCTCGTCGGGCTTGTCAGCCTGTCGCCGAAGTCGTTCACGCGAACGCACACCACCAGACCCTTCCCTGACCCCGCATCGTCGATCCGATTCCCGTCCAGTTGCCGGACCGGACTTTACCGAACCGTTAACGCACAGCTGTTTTTATTCAATGGACGTTATCCGGTCCCGATGAGAGGATCGCCGTAACGAAATTCGAAGCTTCAGAAACCGGAAGCGCCCGGTCCTGTTCATTCACGGCGCCCTATCCGTAGTTGTCCGAACGAGGAGAAACGACAGACTGACACTGGAAATGGATGGAGACGCGTTCGCCGCTCCCGATATCGGCGGACTAATAAAATCAAATCATAAAAGAGACAGTGACGATATGTCAGCGAAAATGACTGGCGCGGTAGCGCTCGGCCTCGTGTCGTGCGCAGCGCACGCGCAATCTTCCGTGACGCTGTACGGCATTATCGATGGCGGTGCCCGCTACACCAATAACGGCCATGGCGCGTTGATCTCCACGAACACGAACGGCTGGCTTTCGTCCAACCGTCTTGGCTTCACGGGCCACGAGGATCTGGGCGGCGGCTGGAAGGCGATCTTCCAGCTGGAAAACGGCTTCAACCTGTCGACCGGCGCACTGGACAATACCAACGGCGCGATCTTCAACCGCATGGCCTATGTCGGCCTGAAGGGACCCTACGGACAGGTCACGTTGGGACGGCAGTGGAATCTGGCTCACGACATCGTCTATGACCTCGATCCGTTCCGGCTTCAGTACCCGTCGATCATTCCGCTGACGCCCGCGCTGGATGGCATTCACTTCAACAACGACCTGAAGTACAAAGGCAGCTTCGGACCGTTCAAGGTCAGCTTCGAGAACTCGTTCGGCGGCGTAGCGGGGAACCTGAACGATGGCACCGCGCGGAGCGCGGGCGTGCAGTACAAGCAGGGCTTCCTCGAACTCGGCGGCGTGTATATCCACAAGCGCACGCAGGTGGGAACCAGCACGAACTATGTGCCGGACGACTACTACGCGCTCGGCACGCTGATGGTGTTCGGACCGCTGCGGCTCGCGGGCGGCTTCATGAACGAGAACCAGGACGGCATGGTGGGATCCGCGCCCGTGCGCACGGAGAATTACTGGGGTGGGGCGACCTGGGACATCACGCCCTTTACGCGCATCGGCGCCGGCGCCTATGAAACCAGCCTGCCGAACTCGGATGCGAAGCGCGACCTCGGCATCGTCAGCGTGACCTATTCGCTGTCGAAGCGCACGCTCGTCTATGCGGAAACGGACTTCACCCGCTATCGAGGCACGTACGTGACCAACAAGACACTCAATCCCCAGAAGGCACAACGTCAGATCGGCGCCACGGTGGGCATCGATCACATGTTCTGACATGCGCCCGATCTCACGTAACGAAACCCGGGAATGCAGATGAAAATCGGCTGGTACACCGACCTCAACCGGGTCGAGCGACGGACCTATTGGGCGTGCTTCGGCGGCTATACGCTGGATTCGCTCGATTCGACGATGTACGCATTGCTGGCGCCTGTCCTGATTGCCGTCCTCGGCGTCACCAAAGCGGAAATCGGCGCGCTGGCGACGGCGGGTTTGATCGGCAACGCGATCGGCGGCTGGATGGCGGGCATCGCCGCCGACCGGTATGGCCGTGTCGCCGTGTTGAAGCTGACGATCCTGTGGGTGGCAGCCTTCACGTTGCTGGCAGCGGCGACCTCCGGCTTTCACCAGTTGATCGTCGTGCGGGCGCTGCAGGGCCTGGGGTATGGCGGTGAGGCCGCAGTCGGCGGCGTCCTGATCAGCGAGGTCGTGCGGCCTTATCTGCGCGGCCGGGTGGCGGCGTCGGTGCAATCCGGCTTCGCCGTCGGCTACGCATTGTCCACTGCGTTGATGCCGGTCGTCTTTTATTGTGTGCCGGAGTCGATCGGGTGGCGGATCATGTTCGCGATCGGCGTGGTGCCGGCGTTTCTCGTGCTGCTGATTCGAAGCAGCGTTCCTGAAAGCAAGGTCTTCGAAAACGCAGTCAGCGCTCAGCGTGCAGGCGAGCGACGCGAGCCGTTCTGGCAGATTTTCCGGCCGGCGAATCTGCGCGTCACGTTGCCCGGCCTGCTGCTGGCCAGCGGCGTCTTCGGCGCGGGTTTCGGCATGAGCGCCTGGCTGCCCACCTATCTGCGGCTGGGTTTGCATCTGTCGACGGCCGGCATGGCGGGGTACCTCGTCGCCGGCATCACGGGGTCGCTGATTGGCCCATTCGTCAGCGGCTACGTCAGCGACAGGATAGGGCGCCGCGCCACGTTCATTCTGGTGGCGTCGTGCGAGGCCGCGGTGGTGGCGCTCCTGCTGCTTGCCGTGCCCGGGCTGAAGGCGACCGTGCTGCTGATCCTGTGCCATGGCGCGCTGCAGAGCGGTTTCGCCGCGGGCTTGACGCCTGCGTTTTCCGAGCTGTTCGCGACCCAGGTCCGCGCCAACGGATCCGGCTTTTGCGTGACGGGCGGGCGAGGGCTGGGCTCGATCGTGCCGGCAACGGTCGGGATACTGTCCGCCGTCATGCCGCTCGGACGTGCGATGGGCATCGGTGCGATCTCGGCGTTCGCTGCCGCGATCCTCGCGGCGTTGCTCATGCCGGAGCGTTCCGGCGCCGACCTGAACGACGATACGTCAGCCGAAGCAAGCGGGGACCACGACGCAGCCTGCTTCGCCGGGTCGCGGACCGCGCCGGCTGCGCGATCCGATCGTTGACCGGATCGGGACTATCGGGAGATAGCATGGGACAACTCGACTGGTATCTGAACGTCAACATCAAGATGCGGCATCTGCGGCTGCTGGTTGCGATCTACGATTTTCGCAACCTGCGGCAGGTCGCATCGAACTCGTACATCACGGTGCCCGCGGTGTCGAAATCGCTCGCCGAAATCGAGCGTGCGTTGGGGGTGAAGCTGTTCGAGCGCACCGCCAACGGCCTTCGACCGACGGCTTACGGCGAAAGCGTGGTTCGCCACGCGCGGATCGTGCTCAGCGCGCTCAACCAGACGACCGAAGAAATCCGGTCACTGCAGACCGGCAGCGCCGGCAAGGTGAATGTCGGCACGTCGCCGATTGTGGTGTCGACAATCATGCCGAAGGCGCTGACGCTGCTCAAGGAAGAGGCGCCGCATACCAACGTGGCGATTCGCGAAAACCGGATGGGCCCGTTGATGCACGAACTGCAGCGAGGCGATCTGGACATGATCGTCGGCCGGCTGCCCAGCAGGTCGAACACCGTCGGTCTGCAGGAACAGGTGCTGATTGCGCCGCCGACGCGGCTCGTCACGGGGCCTCGCCATCCGCTCGCCGGGAGGTCGAAAGTGGCATGGGCGGACCTGAAGGATTTTCCGTGGGTGCTTCCGCCGCAAGGGTCGCTGCTGCGCGAGCCGATCGAAAATACGTTCGCCCGGCATGGTCTGCCGATGCCGTCGAACTACATAGAAACCTTGTCGCCGCATCTGATTCGCGCGTACATCCAGATGAACGATGCGATTGCGTTGCACACGGGCGACGTGCTTTATCCGTACCTGGACGTCGAACCGATCAACGTGCTGCCGCTGGATCTGAGTCTCGTGACGCGTCCACTCGGCGTGCTCTGGCGCGGCGACAAGTCTCTGGCGCCGAGCGCGAAGCTGTTGCTGCGCTGTCTGCAAGAGGTGTACTCGGATAACGCGCGGGCGGTCGAAGTGCATTGAGCGCGCCGGAGTAAAGATCTGAACGACGCAAAGCCCGTCGCCACGAAGTGTCAGGATGCGGATTGCCGACTGCTTTCGGTGACGCTGATCAACAGCCAGTCCAGAAGCGGCTTCAGCTTCTCCCGGTATTCATTGCGCGGCGGATGCACAAGGTAATATCCGGCCCCGGTCTCCACCACCTGCTCGAAGGGCGTCACCAGTGAACTGTTCGACAGGTTCTCTTCCACAAGATTAAGGTCGCCCAGCGCGACGCCCATACCACGCGCTGCGGCGGAAAAGGCGAGATCGAGCGTGTCGAATACCTGCTCCCGGTAACTGTGGTTCTCGAGGTTGCCGACTTGTTGAAGCCAGAGCAGCCAGCCACGCCGCCCGAAGCTCGAATGAAGCAACGTGTGATTCTTCAGGTCCTCGGGCACGACGAGCGGCGGCATGCCGCTCGCGGTTTGTGGAGAGCAGATGGGCGTCAGCTTCTCGCGCATAAGGCACGTCGCCTGCAGTCCTTCCCAGTTGCCCGTACCGAACAGGATCGCGGCGTCGAGCGTGCCCTCGCCGAAGTTGGTCGGCAGGAACCAGGCCGTGTCGATGTTCAGCTGTGCGCCCGGCACGTCGGTGTAGAAGCTGGAGAGGCGTGGCAATAGCCAGCGCGAAGCGAACGTCGGCGTGACCCGCAACGTGATGGTCTGAGCGCCGGTGGTCGTGATGTGCATGGACCGGCGGGCAGTCGCCAGCAATTCCTCGACGATAGGAACGAGCTTGTGGCACTCGGCGGTCGGCACCACCATCCGCGTGTGCCGGACGAACAGCGAACAGCCGAAATACTCCTCGATCTGCTGCACGTGCCGGCTCACCGCGCTCTGGCTCAGATACAGCTGCTGCGCCGCGGCCGTGAAGCTGCCGCAGCGGAACACGACCAGCAACGTCTGAAGCACGTTGAACGGCGGGTAGCGCTCGATTTTCATTTATGCGAATCTCGCATGGCAACCATGAGATTTTACCGTTTGTCGGGCGGATATTGGCGCTTTTAAATCCTCTCAACGAGACGGATTGCGGCACTCGCGATGCGCTGGATGTATCCGCAGCGCAGCAATCCAGGCCTGAAATCCGGTTGCTTTGTCTGATCAACCGCGTCCTCGAGGAGGCAAGGCATGGCCCGAGATAGCGTCGCTTTGACGAACCATCCTGTCGGTCTGCATCCGGAGAGCCATGCAGATGTCGCAAGTCCCCCGGACGAGCAGGGCGGCATTTCACATCTGGAGCACGTGCGTCGGCGCTACTGGGGCCGGTATGCGGCATCGGCGGCGATCGTCGCGCTGCTCGCCTACGTGGTGCTCGCGTTCGCTCACGGCCAGATCGAGTGGCGCTACGTGGGCCGTTTCGTGACGGCGCGCTCGATCCTCACCGGGCTCGTCAACACCATCGTGATGACGATCCTCGCGATGGCGCTGGGCATCGCGCTGGGCGTGCTCACCGCGATCATGCGGCTGTCGAGCAACCCGGTGCTGGGCACCGTCGCGGGAGGCTACGTGTGGCTCTTTCGCGGCACCCCGGTGATCCTGCAGCTGCTGCTGTGGTTCAACCTCGCGCTGGTGTTTCCGACGCTGGGCATCCCCG
>NZ_QQOA01000074.1 GCF_003443895.1 Paraburkholderia phosphatilytica
TGCATCGACAACAATTCTTCGCGCTCGGCTTCACTCAGATTCATTTTTCCCATGCACCTTTAGATCAGTGCAATTTCATTGGTTCAACGGACTAGCATCGCGCGCGATTTGTCCACCTGACCGGCCCGCAACGGCACGTACATTGCGTGATCGAGCACGACCTGCTGGCCCTGCCTGCTCAGGATGTAGCGCAGGAATTCGGCGATCACGGGGTCGAGCGGCTTGCCGGGCGCCTTGTTGAAATTGAAATAGATCAGCCGGCTCAGCGGATAGGTGGCGAGCGCAACGTTGTCGTAGGTCGGCGCGACGTACGGGCCGCTGTCCGATTCGGCGAGCGGCAGCATCTTGACCGGCGCGTCGATGTACGCCACGCCGGAGTAGCCGATCCCGTACGGATCGGCTGCCACGTCCTTCGCCATCGGAAACACGAGCTTTTCGAAGTGGACATCGTCGTCGCGCCACTCGCCGCGCTTGCCGTTCACGCTCAACACACGCTGGCGGACGAATTCTTCGAAGCCATTCCACGGCTTGAGCGCGTAGAGGTGAATGGGTTTGTCCGCCCAGTCGCCCGTCAATCCGAGATCACCCCATGTTTTGAGCTGTTTGCCGCCGCGCAGATGCGTGCTGGAATAGAGCTCGTCGATCTGCGTGTAGCTCAGCTTCTCGATCGGATTGTCCTTGTTGACGAAGAAGCCGACGGTGTCCAGGAAGCCGAAGTGGCGGTAGGAGCCGCCCGAGATCGGCACGCTCAGCGGCAGGTAGCCGAACTTCGCCTTGAAGTCGGTGACGTCGCTCGGCTTGAGTTCGCGCGACACGAACACGAAGTCGAGATTCTGCTTGACCAGTTCCTTCGCGCCGAGACTACCCGCGTATGGCGGAGAAACATGGATATCGACGTTCGGGTAGTACTGCCTGAATCCGGCGATCCAGCGGTTGACCAGTGCCGGCAGCACGTCGGAGCATGCGCCGGAAAACGAGCCGCTGAGCTGGATATCCGTGCGGGGCTTGTAGTCGGGGAGGTTCGCGTCCAGACGCGGCTGCAGGATCTCCGGTTCCGCAAGCGGGCGCCCGGCCTTCGCTCCCTGTTCTTCGTCGGCCTTGCTTTGAGGCGCGACCGTCTTGAGCGCGGGCGTGACCCATTCGACCATGGGCGGCGAAGCGGAGTCCGCGGCGTCGGCGCATTCGCCGTTGACCGCCCACGCGGCGCTCGTGGCCACAGCCGCGGCGAGCATCAGGTACCGCAGGTGCGATGCGGGTCGTCGCGAGTTCGGGATGGAATCAGCTTCGATTCGATTCATGAGACGTCTCCTCTTTTTGAATACGCATCTTGTGTGAATGGCCTCATTGTGACGCCCACGAAGCCAGCATGGGAAGCCGGGTGTTCGTGCGCGCCGGCACGAATGAAAACGGGTTCAAGCGCGGCCAGTGACAGGACGATAGGACGATCGAATGAATCCAGTCTGAAGCGATCCTGAAATTGCTTTAAGGCGATACGGCGCCTGCGTGAATGAATATTCAGCATCGGTTCAGGTTCGTTTCAGCGTTCGGCCGTACCGTAAAACGGGACCTACCCTGCGTACCGCGGCGAGTCGGGAATGTGCGACGGACCGCCATGCAACTATTCCTAACAGCAGGAGACACTCGTGGTAGCTTTCGCGTTTTCGAACCGGCGCGCCTCATCGGACGCGCGTCTGTCTGACCCGTCACCCTACCTGCCGCCGCCGCACGCGACGGCTCCGCGTCGAGGATTGCGGCGCCATTCCTCCATCGGCCTGCTGCTTGCCACGTGCCTGACGTTCGCGATGCCGGGCATGTCAAACGCGGCCGATGCGCTCACGGGCTTTCCCGCCTATCGTCCGGATGCACAACTGAACGGCACGCTGAGCTGTGTCGGCGACGACACGATGGGGCCGCTGGTCGACGCCTGGATGCGCGCGTTCGAACGATATCAGCCCGGCATTGGACGCGGCGCGCACTGGAGCCATCAAGGCAGCGAAACCGCATTCGGCGCGCTGATGTTCGGCGATGCGGATATCGCGCCGCTCGCACGGGACCCGCTGCCGACGGAACTGCAGCCGTACGCGCATCAATTTGCCGGCGACATGATGAAATCGCCGTCGCTCGTCACCGTCGCGAAGCGGGACCGAAAGTCGGTCTACCTCGCGGTGAACCAGCGTCCCGGCGCGCCGTTGCCGCCCAGCATCAAGGCGTTTCTCGAGTTCGTGCTGAGCGGCGAAGGGCAGGGCATCGTCGGGGAATATCAGCCGTTTGGCGCACTGACCGCGGACGAGGCCGCCACCGAACGAGGCAAGCTCGACGCGTTTCTGCCGCCGCTCGATGCTGCGTTGCCGAACTACAAGCCGGTGCCTGGCCTGCACGGCGCGATCGACAGCGTCGGCAGCGACGGGATGAAATCGCTGATGGACACGTGGATCGAAGCGTTCACGCACGTTCAACCGGGCGTGCGCAAAGGCGACCGGTGGGAGCACCTGGGCACGCTGAACGGTTATCACGCGCTGATGGTTGGGGAAACGCCGATGGCGCCGATGGGGCGCGAACTCTGGCCGGACGAACGGGCCGGCTATGCAGCCACGCATCACGGCGCCGCATTGCTCGAAATCCGCGTTGCGCGCGGTGGCTTCAATACGCCTCAACGTACGACCGCTCAAGCAATTTTCGTGAATCGCGCCAATCCGCTCAGCCAGATTACGCTGCCGCAGCTCGCATCCATCCTGCAGCGCAATCCGGGTGTCACGCGTTGGGGGCAACTGGGTCTGACAGGCGAATGGGCGAACCGCCCGATCGACGTCTACATCCCTCCGCACGTGGCGCCGAACGCGATGTCGATGCAGTTCATGGTGCTGGGCGGTGGTCCATGGAACGCGGCGGTGCACGAGGGGACGATCGACGATACGGCGCGCGCCATCGCCGCGGATCCGGGCGCGATCGGGTTTGGCGGCCTGGAGGAAGGCTCGCCGGATCTCAAGACGCTCAGCGTCGCGCGGCGGGCAGGCGATCCCTACTTCGCGATCGATGCGGAGAACACGTCGAGCGGACGGTACCCGCTGACGCGTTACATGTATATCCGGATGAGCCAGCCGTTGTCCGAGCCGATCAAGGCGTTCCTGCGCTATGTGTTGAGCAGGGCCGGGCAGGAACCGGTGCGTTACTCCGCATACTTCCCGCTCACTGCCGCCGAAGCACGCGAGGAGTTGGCAAAACTCAAATAAGGGCAATGCGCGCGGGCGCGCCTGAACCATTGTTCAGCGCGCGTTCGGCCTCGAATTCGAGGTGGTGCGGTTTAGCGTGAGTGATTGGCGCGTCGCGCTCAGGTGGCATCGAGATGCGGATGCGGAGCGGTGACCGCGCGAGGGGCGACAGCCATCGCCGGCGTGTCCGCGGGAAGCTCGAATACCATCGCAAGGCCACGTCCATCCGGCCCGGCTTCGGCGAAGATGCGGCCGCCATGCAACTGGACGATGCTTCGGCAGATCGCGAGACCCAGGCCGCTTCCACTCGTTTCATCGCCAGGGCGATTGATCCGTACGAAGCGTTCGAAGATGCGTTCACGCTGCTCGACCGGAACCCCCGGTCCCTGATCCTCGATGCGTACCAGCCAGCACTGGTTTGCCAGCGTGGAGCGCACGGTGACCTTGCTACCGGGCGCCGAGGCCGCGAGCGCGTTGCTGAGAAGATTCAGGAGAACCTGGCGTATCCATTTCGATTCGATCGGTACCGTACCTTTGCCATGATGGTAGAGGTGGAAGTGTTGCTCGCGATATTCGGCGAGCACATGCGCGTCCAGCGCAAAACTTTGCAGCAGCGCTTCGGGATCCTGCGGCTGCAGATCGAGCCTGATCGCGCACGCGTCGGCGCGAGACAGAAACAGCAGGTCCTCGATGATCCGGTGAAGATGCGAGAGTTCCTTGATCTGCACCTGCACAGCCTGCTCCTGAGCCACCGTCAACTCGCCGTCGACGATCAGCTTCTCGGCCTGCAGGCGGACCAGTGTCAACGGTGTCTTGAGCTCATGCGAGGCCTCGGCCGTGAATCGGCGGATCTGGTCGAACGATGCCTCGAGGCGATCGAACATCTGGTTGAGCAGACGGGCGAGATCGGAGATTTCGTCCTTGGCACCGGACACCGGAATCCGTTCGCCCAGGTTGTCCGAGCGGATTCGGTTCGCCGTATCCTGGATCGACTGCAGCGGGCGAAGGGCCATGCGGCTGAACCAGTAGCCGATGACGCTGCTGACCGCGATCATCACGACCAGCAAACCGTAGAACGTGCGCGCATATCCGGACATGACGACGCGAACATCGCGCTTCGATGTGGCGACCACGACCGTATAGGAGTCGAGCGAAAACGTGCCGGCGCGCAATTCGCCGAGATTCGGCAGCGTCACGTTGAACTGCTTGAGCCCGGCGGGCGGCGTCACGTTCAATCCCTGCAGGCCGGGCGCGCGATAGATGACCGTTCCGTCGGGCCCGTAGATTTCGGTCAGGAACTGCTCGAAGCTGTTGATTGCCATCGCCTGCACAGATTGACGCAAGGCGGCTTCGGAGGGGGACGGGCCGAGCCTTGCGGCATCGGCGCGAATTTCCTCGAACTCCGTTTGGATCACGAGATCGAGGGCGTTGATTGCGTGACGTTCAACGAAGTATCGACCGATGATGAACAGTGCGGCGAACGTGATGGTCGACGCGAGCACATAGTTGATCGCGAGACGGGCGCCGATGGATTTCATAGGAGCTGGTAGCCGACTCCGCGCACGGTCTTGAACAACGGCTTGCCAAGCGGCGCTTCGAACTTTCCACGCAGACGGCTCATGTAGACGTCGAGCAGATTCGTGTCGACATCGTAGTGGGATTCCCAGATCTTCTCGGCAATCAGCGTGCGTGTCAGAATGCGTCCGGGATTTTGCAGGAAGATTTCGAGCAGCGCGAATTCGCGGCTGGTCAGATCGATCGGCTTGCCCATCAGATGGACGGTGCGGCTCAGCAGATCGAGCTTGATACCCTGGTGCTGGAGCACGGTTTCCTTGACCGCCGACTGGCGTCTCAGCAGCGAGCGCATGCGCGCCAGTAGTTCTTCGAGGCTGAACGGCTTGGGAAGATAGTCGTCGGCGCCGACGTCGAGCCCCCTGATCCGGTCTTCAACTGCATCGCGCGCGCTCAGAATCAATACCGGCTCGTTGAAGCCGGCCCTGCGCCATTCGCAGAGCAGATCGAGACCGTCTCCGTCCGGCAGGCCGAGATCGAGGACGATGACGTCATAAGCCGACTCACACAACGCCTCCCGTGCCTGAGCACAGTTTTCCACCCACGTCACCGTATACGCGCGCTCGGACAGCGCCTGCTTCAGAAACAGGCCGAGCTTGCGCTGGTCTTCGAGAATGAGGATCTTCATGATGACGTGAAATGGGTACGATACGTTCAGGCTAGCGCACCGCTTACAACGTGACAAGCAAAGCATCGTTCGCTCGGGGTTAACCTCATTTTCCTTAAAGAAAATTCAGGAAAGTACCGACTCCACCGGGCATGCCGCGGCGGCAACGCCAGCAGGGAACATACAAGCGTTGCGAAGTTGATCGGGGGTTACCCTTGGAACAAGACTAAATTCAGATTAGGTTCAGGTTGGAAGACAAATATCACGGACATAAACGGTTCATTAGGTTACCTGATGGAAATTGATTTCATCGGCCACAGGTACCCGGATGCAACCGCGAATACAACCACTATCGTCCGTGTGATTTGGAGGAGACTTTGATCAAGAAGAAGATGGTAGCCGTGGCTGTCATGGCAGTGTTTTCCCCTGTCCTGTACGCGCAGACGGCCGATGCCCAGCAAAGCCCGCCGGACCAGAAGAGTCAGGAACAGAAAAGCTCGGAACAGAAGAGCCCGGAGCAGAAAGTCCAGGAGCGAAAGGCTGAGGATTCTGTCGACAAATCGAATTCGTTGCCGGTCAGCAAGCAGGTGATGAATTCGGGAAAGCTGGCGAGCGCGCAGGACGGTGTGACCGATGCGGCCAAGAACCAGGCGGGCTTTTCGCCGACGAACTCGGCGGGCAGTCCGGCCGATTCGACGCAGATCCGCGGCATCAAGGTCAACCTGTTCGCCAACTACCGGCTCAATGGCGGTCTGCAGACGGCCAACGTGATGTCGGTGCCGGCGGACGACAAGAAGAACGTCGAAACGCTGATGGGCGCGAACGCGCTGATGTTCGGCGTCGCCAGTCCGGCCGGCATCATCAACATGGTGACCAAGCGCGCGCCGTTGCAGGACGTCGCGTCGATCGCGGTGTACGGCAATTCGTGGGGGCAGCTCGGTGTGGCGACCGACTTGAGCCACCGGTTCGGCGAGCGCAAGCAGTTCGGCATTCGCGTCAACGCGTCGGACACGCACCTCGAGAATGGCGTGTCGGGCACCGGTGGGCGTGGCTGGTTCGGCAGCGTGGGCATGGACTGGGATGTCACGGACCGCCTGCATCTGCAGTTCGACTACGAGGTCTACACGAAGCAGGTGATCGAGCAGGCCGGCATCAGTCTTCCGGCGGCCGTCGGCGGCGTGATTACGCTGCCGAAGCCACCCAACCCGACGAAGCTGCTGTCGGGTCCGTGGGCAGTGTTCAATGCGAAGGTCGAGAACGTCCAGGGACGGGTCGATTACGACATCGCACCCGGCTGGAAAGCGATGGCCGAAATCGGTCAGTCCGACGGCGACCGGTCGCGGTCCAGTACCCGCATCGGCAGCTACAACACGTTCACCGGTGCTGGAGGCATTGCGACGGTCAGCGAAATCTCGGCCGACTACTTCAACAAGTTCAAGCGTGCCGAGCTCAATGGTCAATTCAACACGTGGTCGGTGCCGCACAACCTGACCCTGGGGGTGGCCGACAGCCAGCGTATCGATGAAACGCTCGCGATGAACACGATCGTGCTCCCGGTGAAGCAGAACATCTTCGATCCGGTTGCGCTGCCGACGCCGGTGCCGACCAAGCCCAACTCGACGCTGCCGCTGCAGATGGACGAGGACACGGGGCTGTACGCTTACGACAGCATCGGGCTGTTGCCGAGGTTCAAGGTGCTGCTCGGATTCCGCGAGAGCCGCTCGACTGCGACCTACGGCAACAATTCGTCGTCGGTCTGGGTGCCTTCGCCCGCGGCTGGCCTTGTTTATGATCTGCTTCCCGAAACATCGCTGTTCGCCAGCTACATGAGAGGGCTGGAGGACGGCGGTGTGGCGCCGGAAAATGCGAAAAACGCGTACCAGATTCTGACGCCGGCTGAATCGACGCAATACGAAGTCGGCATTCGCGAGACGTACTTCAAGTGGTTCCAGGTTACGTCTTCGGTATTCGAAATCACGCGCGCCAACGCGGTCACCGATCCGTTCACGAACGTCTTCGCGAACGATGGTGTGATTCGCTACAAGGGCATGGACGCGGTAATGGTGCAGGACATTACGCCGGAGTGGTCGGTGACCGAAGCAGTGGAATATCTGCGCGCCGTTCAGAACCCGTTGATGAACCAGGTGCTCGCGGGGCTCACGCCTGAGAACACGCCGAAATGGATCGCGAATATCGGCGTGACCTATCGTCCGTTCTGGGTCCCCGGACTGTCGTTGACCGGGCGCGCGCAGATGATCGCGAAGCGACCGCTGAACGCGGAAGACCAGGGCTACCTGCCGGGCTATACGATCTACGCGATTGCCGCCGACTATTCGACGAAGATCATGGGCAAGCATGTCGATCTGAGAGCGAGTGTCGACAACCTGATGAACAAGGGTTACTGGAACTCGGTCACGACGGGTACGCTCGGCATCGGCATGAACCGCACCGTCAGGTTCGTTGCGAAGATGGATTTCTGATAAGCGACGGCGCGCGATACCTTACGCTTTCCCGGTAACCGTCGCGCCGCTCGTTTCGGCATCCATCCGACCTTGCGTGAGTGCGATTCCTTATGGCCCGCGTTGCGTTCGTCTCTTGCGTCTGTGTTGTCGTCGCGGTTCTGAGCGGCTGCTCGCTGGTGCCTGACTATCGTCGTCCCGATACGCCGGCACCGACGCAGTGGTCCACCCGCTCGCCGACCGACCTGGCCGCGGCCGTGCCGGTCACCAGCGGCTGGTGGCATGTGTATCGGGACAGCACGCTCGACGCGTTGATTTCGCGTGCGCTCGCACATAGCGACACGCTCGCGTCCGCCATCGCGACGGTCGATGCCGCGCGTGCGAACGCCGAAAAGGCCGGAGCATTGCGCTATCCGATCGTCACACTCGATGGCAGCGTCGCGCGCGGCCACGCTCCCGCGAGCGACTCCTCGTCGTTGAGGCAAAGCGTGTTCGCGCAGGCCTCCTACGAAGCGGACTTTTGGGGCGGCAATGCAGCGAGCGCACACGCGGCGGACGCATTGACGCGCGCATCTGAATTCGACCGGGACGTGGTCGCACTGACGCTGACGGCTTCCGTGGCCGATACCTATTTTCAGGTTCTGTCGCTGCGCAGGCGCGTGGCGTTGGCCAATGCGATTTCGGCCGACGCGCAGCAACTGCTGCAGCTCGTGATGGCGCAGCGGGCCGCGGGCGTCGCGACCGAATTGCAGGTGCAGCAGCAGCGCAACGCGCTGGCCGCGTTCCAGGCGCAGGTTCCGATACTCGAGCAGCAGCGCGATCAAAGCGTGCACCTGCTGGCGATGCTGGTCGGGACCGTACCGGCCGAGTTCGCGGTACCCGACGGCTCGCTCGAAACGATGGCGATTCCCGATGTCAGACGCGATCTGCCCGCCACCATACTCGAGATGCGCCCCGACATCCGCGCTGAGGAGATGCGACTTGAGGCCGCCAATGAAAACATCGGCGTGGCGCGCGCGGCGTTCCTCCCGAACGTCACGCTGACCGCGCAGGGCGGCACGGGCAGTCGTGCGCTCGCGCAATTCCTGCAGAACCCGCTGGGCTCGCTCGCGGCATCGATCGTTGCACCGGTGTTCGACGGCGGTGCGCTGGCCGGGCAGCTGAAATTGAGCCATGCCGAGTTCGAGCGGAACGCCGCCGACTACCGGCAAACCGTCGTGGCCGCGTTCCAGGACGTCGAGGATGCGCTGACCGTTGCCGACGATCAGCGTCGCGCGGAACGCTCGGATATCGAAGCGGCAGAGGCCGCGAACCATGCGGCTAGCCTGGCGCGCGCCGAGTACGAAGCGGGCACGGTGGATTTCCTGACCGTGCTCGATGCGCAACGTACGCGCTATCAGGCCGACGATGCGCGCGAGCAGACGCGGCTGGCGCGTTTGCAGGCGTCGGTCGGCATTTTTCGCGCGTTCGGTGGTGGCGTCGTCACAGAGCTTGTTTTCGACGGACGGCTGGACAAGGTAAAAGAAAACGCGGGCCTGGCCTTTGGATAAGCAACGACCCCCGCAAGCAATGGCATCGAGACAATGGGCGAAGCGATCGAACAAACTCAGGTAACGGTCGGGTTGAAACGCGGGCGAAACACGCGGCGCCGCTGGCGAATCGCGTTCGCCATCGCAGGCATGGTCGCGCTCGGTGGCGGGGTCGTCTGGCGAATGAGTCCGCATCGCATGCCCGCGGCCGCGGCCGCGGCGGCGCCGGTTCCGGTCAGCGCCGGCCGCGCCGTGCTCGCCGATTTCCCGATTTACGTCGAGGCCGTCGGTACCGTGACGCCGCGTAACGTGACGGACGTCAAGGTGCGCGTCGACAGCGAACTGCGACGGATTGCCTTCACCGAAGGGCAGGACGTGAAGGCGGGGCAGGTGCTGGCCGAACTGGACCGCAGCGTGCAAGCCGCGCAGCTGGACCAGGCCGTAGCGAATGCGAACAAGGACCGCGCGAGCTTGGATAATGCCAGGCTCGATCTCGAGCGCTATCGCAAGCTCGGACCGATCGGCGCCGCGACGCAGCAGAGTATCGACTCGGCGAAAGCGAAGGTCGACGAACTGGCCGCGACCGTCGCCGCCGATGACGCGCTGGTACGCAACAGTCGGTTGCTGGTCGGTTTCACTTCGCTGGTCGCGCCGTTCGACGGCCGCGTCGGCGCGCAGGAAGCGTATGTCGGCATGATCGTGCATGCGAGCGACACGCACGGTATCGTCACGGTGACGCAAATGGATCCGATCGACGTGCAATTCGCGTTGCCGCAAGACGTTCTGGGGAACGTGCTTGCCGCCGGCGCGAGCGGAAAAATGCCGGTCGAGGCCTTCGCTCACAGCGGCGAGCAACCGATCGCGCAAGGGGCATTGAGTTTCGTCGACAGCCATGTCGATCCCGCCAGCGGCGAAGTCACGGTCAAGGCCGCGTTCCGCAATAGCAACCGTCGCCTGTGGCCCGGGCAGCTTGTCGATGCGCGAATCCTGCTGCGTATCGACGCGGGTCGGGTCGCGCTTCCCGATCATGCGATTCTGCGCACGCAGCAGGGCACGCAGGTCTTCGTGGTCGGCGCGGACAGCCGGGTGGTCTTGAGACACGTCACGGTCGGAGTCAGCGTGAATGGTCTGTCGGAAGTGACGCAAGGTGTGAGGGCCGGCGAACTGGTGGTGTTCGATGGACAAAGCAGGCTCAATCCCGACACGCGGGTGTCGCCCGCCATGACGGATGCTCGCGCGGCCGCGCGCGCCGCCGCGGGTGCGGCCACTGACGTGAGCATGCCATCATGAAACTGCTGGCTCTGTTGATTCAACGTCGCGTCGCGACATCGTTCCTTGCACTCGCGATCATGCTGGCCGGCATCGTCGCGTACGTGAAGCTTCCGGTTGGTCCGTTGCCGCAGGTGGATTTCCCCACCATCCAGATTCTGGCTCAGCTGCCCGGTGCCAGCGCGCAGACAATGGCCGCGTCGGTCGCGACGCCGCTCGAACGTCAGCTGTCGGATATATCCGGCGTCACGCAGATGACGTCGGCGAGTTCCGAGGGCACGACGAGCATCGTGCTGCAGTTCGATCTCGCGCGAAATATCGACGGCGCGGCGCAGGACGTGCAAACGGCGATCAACGCCGCAGCCGGCATGCTGCCGAAGAACATGCCGAATCCGCCGACCTATGAAAAGGTGAATCCGGCCGACTTCACCGATCTGTCGCTCGCGCTGACGTCTCCGACGCTCACGCTGACGCAGCTCGACAACTACGCCGAGAACATCGTCGCGCCGCAGATCTCGCAAATGCCGGGCGTTGGACTGGTCGATTTCCACGGGACCCAGCGCGCGGCCGTGCGGATTCGGGTCGATCCCGACAAGCTGGCGGAGCGTGGCCTCACGCTCGAAGATGTTCGGTCGATGGTCGGCGTGCAGACGGTCAACACGCCGAAGGGCGTATTGACCGGCCGCGACAGCTCGGTCGTTCTGAACGCGACCGATCAACTCGTCGCGGCGCGCGAATACGGAAACACGGTGGTCGCCTACAGGAACGGCATGGCGATTCGCGCGCGGGATCTCGGCGAGGTCGTCGGCGCGCCCGAGGATCTGTGGGAGGCAGCGTGGCTGCAGGACCAGCGGGCGGTCGAGATCGACGTGCATCAGCAGCCGGGCTTCAACGTCGTGCAGACGATCCGCAACATCAAGGCCAGCATGCCGGGGCTCCGCGCGAATCTGCCGGCGTCGGTGCATGTCCGTGTGGTCGGCGACCGGACCCAGACGATCGACGCGGCGGTGCGCGACGTTCAGTTGACGTTGCTCGTGACCGTGGCGCTAGTCGTGATGGTGATCTTTCTGTTCCTGCGCAACGTATGGGCGACCGTCATTCCGAGTCTGACGATTCCACTCGCGATCGTCGGCACGTTTGGCGTGATGTACCTGCTCAACTACAGTCTCGACAATCTGTCGCTGATGGCGCTCACGATCGCGATCGGCTTCGTCGTCGACGATGCGATCGTCGTGATCGAGAACATCATGCGTCATGTCGAGAAGGGCGAGCCGCCAATGCGCGCGGCGCTGGCCGGTGTGATGGAGGTGCGCTTCACCATCGTGTCGATGACCGTGTCGCTCGTCGCGGTGTTCATTCCCATTCTGATGATGGGCGGCATCGTCGGCAGGATGTTGCGCGAATTCGCGGTGACGGTGAGCGTTGCGATCGTCGTGTCGGGATTCGTTTCGCTGTCGGTGACGCCGATGCTTTGCGGCTGGCTGATTCGCGATGGAGGCGCGGAGCGCGACATGCCGCGCCTGCGGGCGTTCGAGCGGCGCCTGGAGGCGGGATTCGGCTGGCTCGAAGCGCGTTACGCAAGCGCGCTCGACTGGGTGCTGGCCCGACAGGGTTGGGTGCTCGTGATGATGATCGCGACGCTTGCCGCTACAGGCGCACTGTTCGTCAAGATTCCGAAGGGTTTCTTTCCGCAGGTCGACACGGGCCTCATCATCGGCGTCGCCCAGGCCTCGCCCGATATCTCGCCGGCCGCCATGTCGGACAAGATCCAGCAGATCGGCAAGATCGTGATGGCCGATCCGGCGGTCGACAACGTGTGCTACTGGATCGGCCCGAACCCCACGGTCAGTCAGGGGCGGGTGATGATCAACCTGAAGCCCTTCAACCGGCGCCAATCCAGCGCGGCCGAGGTGCTGGCCAGGCTGAAGCGCGAGACGGCGCGAATCCCCGGCATCGTGCTGTCGATGCAGCTGAGGCAGGATATGCAGGTTGGTGGCCGCATCAGCGCGGCGCAGTATCAGTACACGTTGCAGGACCCGAATAC
The DNA here is from genome assembly GCF_003443895.1 of Paraburkholderia phosphatilytica. Taxonomy (GTDB): domain Bacteria; phylum Pseudomonadota; class Gammaproteobacteria; order Burkholderiales; family Burkholderiaceae; genus Paraburkholderia; species Paraburkholderia phosphatilytica. The sequence continues at coordinate 12,690 of NZ_QQOA01000074.1, forward strand.
CGACGAGCTCACGCAGTGGGCCTCGCTTCTGACGAAGCGTTTCGCGAAACTGCCGGAGATCGCCGATGTGTCGTCCGATCTTCAGGCGTCGGCAGCCGGTGCGACGCTCGTCATCGATCGCGATATGGCGTCGCGCTTCGGCATTACCGCGCAGCAGATCGACGATACGCTGTACGACGCATTCGGGCAGCGTCAGATCGCGACGATGTTTACGCAGCTCAATCAATACCATGTCGTCGAGGAGGTCTTGCCGGCATTCCAGCGCAATATCGACGCGCTTTCGCATCTGTACGTTCGCTCGCCGCTGACGCAGGCGTTGGTGCCGCTGAATCTGCTCGCGCACGTGCGCAGGGATGTCTCGCCGATCACGATCAACCATCAGGGGCTGTTCCCCTCGGTCACGATCACGTTCAATCTTGCGCCGGGGCAATCGCTGGGTAATGCGGTCGATGCCATTCGTCGCGAGGAGGCCGCGGCAGGAAAGCCGGACACGGTGGCCGGCACCTTTCAGGGCACGGCCCAGGCATTCGAGGCATCGCTCGCCAGCGAGCCCTGGCTGATCGCCGCTGCGATCGTCGTCGTGTATCTCGTTCTCGGCATGCTGTACGAAAGCCCGATCCACCCGCTGACGATCATCTCGACGCTCCCGTCCGCGGGATTCGGCGCGCTGCTGGCATTGATCGTCTGCGGGCAGGACATGTCGATCATGGGACTGATCGGCATCGTGCTGCTGATCGGCATCGTCAAGAAGAACGCGATCTTGATGATCGATTTCGCGCTATCCGCGGAACGTGAAAAGAACGCTGCACCATTTGACGCTATCCGGGAAGCGTGCCTGCTGCGGCTCAGACCGATCCTGATGACGACCTTCGCGGCGATGTTCGGCGCGTTACCTTTGGCGCTGGGTCATGGCGTGGGAGCGGAACTGCGCATACCGCTGGGCATTTCGATTGTCGGCGGATTGATCACGTCGCAGATGCTGACGCTCTTCACGACGCCGGTCATCTATCTCTGGTTTCATCGGCTTGTCGGAAAGCGAGGCAACGCGTCAGCGGTCGTGCAGGTTCGAGGATGAAGGTGTGATCGAAGACCACATTGCCAGGCTTGAAAAGCGCAACGGCCATCTCGTTTGAGATGGCCGTTGCATTTTGTTTGACGGTGAAAAAGTCCACCCGTTGCGGGTGGACGGCCGTCAACGCTTGCCGTACGTCAACACGGTGAACGAGTTGGGAAAGAACGTGTTCGGATAGAACGTCGAGACCGCGGTCAGAATCTTTTTCGTGGCGTCGGCGCTCCCTTCGGCCGTGATGGCGTAGATCACCTTGGACTGGTGATCCATCGCCATGGTGCGCACACCGAAGCGCGTGCCCAGCGTTTCCACGGGCTTGTAGCTGTCCGGACCGTCGACTTCGAAGACGTTGATGTTGGCGCCCACGCCGTTGGACGTGAAGATGCGCTTGAGATCGGCATCGTAGACGATGCCATCGGTACCCGCGCCGATCTGCGAGCTGTAGACGATCTTTCCGTCGTCGCCGTTGAGCACGACGAGCGAAGGCGGGACGCCATCGCGACCGCGGCAACTCACATAAACCCGCTCGTCGGCCGCGTTGACGGTCACCGCGGTCGGGCGGCCGCATGCGGGCGCGGTGTCGTACGTTGCGACCACCTTGTTGGCCGTGGTGTCGATCTTGTAGACCTTGTCGAGATCCTGGGCCGCGAGGAAGAATGCGGACTTGCCATCGCTGTCCGCGCCTTCGACCTTCTTGCTGGGCACCTTCAGGCGTGCGACTTCCTTGAGAGAAGGCAGGCCCAGCATCACCAGATCGGTACCGTCCGCCTCGGCGCCCATGTTGAGCACCAGCCGCTTGCTCACCGGATCGAAGTGGCTCGTGTCCAGATCCTTGCCGACCTTGATGGCGGGCCGCGCTTTCAGCGTGGACAGCGTGAACGGTGTGATGGTGCCGTCCTCGTTGTTGGAGATGCCGAGATCGAACTCAGGGATGATCACGGCGCCATCCGAGCTGTCGGCCGCGGTGCCGTCGATCACCTTGATGACCTTGCCGGCGGCCGGATCGAACACTTGCAGACCTTCTTCGCGATGGCCGAGGAAAACATGGTGCGAGGACGGATCGACCGAAACGTAGTCGTATCCCGAGGCCTTGCCGTCGATCGTGGTGGCATGCAGTTGATGCCAGCCGTCGAAGGCGAAGGCGGGTGACGCGAGCATGAAAGCGAGCGTGGCGGCAGAGGCTAGCAGGTTGCGCTTGGTCATTCTGTTTTCCTGGTGATGGTGTCTGTTCGTAGCGAAAAAAATACGCTGCGAAATGACAGTAGGCCCCGCGGCTAAACGCAGTCTGAAGCGATCCTGAAGACGCATTCATGAAGCAATCAGCCGACCTATCAGGATTTACCCGGCTATCCGCCGAAATTCAGATTTGGTTCAGGTTCGCCGACAAAGATGCTCCCGGTATGCACCAACACCGAAGTTTTCAGAACATCCAGGAGACGTACCGTGCAGAACACTTCAACCACCTCTTCTTCCGTATCGACGCCCACAACCGAAACGCGGTCAGGCTTCTGGCCTGAAGGCTGGTGGGCGTTGATGGAGTTTCGCATCGGCATCATTCCGTTGCCGATCCACCTGATCCTGTTTGCGCTGATCGCGGGGTTTGCGCTCACGGGCAAGGTGCCGGGAGAAATCTCGATGGCCATCGCGGTCCTCGCGTTCTTCGGCTTTTCCTGCGCGGAACTGGGCAAGCGTCTGCCGCTGGTCCGGAACATCGGTGCCGCGGCGATCTTCGCCACCTTCATTCCGTCGGCGCTGACCTACTACCACGTACTACCCAAGCCGATCCTCACGCTGACCACCGAATTCACGAAGCAGACCAACTTCCTCTATCTGTTCATCGCGTCGATCATCGTCGGCAGCATTCTCAGCATGGATCGACGCGTGCTGATCCGGGGATTCGTGAAGATCTTCGTGCCGCTTGCCTGCGGAACCGTGCTTGCGATGATCGTCGGCACTGCGGTAGGGGCCGCGCTCGGACTGGGCGCGCAACATACCTTCCTGTACCTCGTGGTGCCGATCATGGCGGGCGGCGTGGGTGAAGGGGCGATTCCGTTGTCGATGGGTTATTCGCAGATTCTGCATCTGCCGCAAGGCGAGATGTTCGCGCAGGTGCTGCCGCCGGTCATGCTCGGCAGCCTGACCGCCATCATCCTGTCCGGTGCGCTCGACATGCTCGGCAAGCGCAAGCCGCATCTGACCGGCAATGGCCGCCTGCAGGAGGGCGAAACGGACGAAATGAACACGGCCAGCGAAGAGATCACCGGACACGTCGATGTCACCCATGTGGCCGGCGCCGGTATCACCGCGATCACGCTCTATCTGCTGGGCCTGATGTGCGCGAGGCTGTTCGGTCTGCCGGCACCGGTTTCGATGCTGTTCATCGCGGTGCTGATCAAGCTGGCGCGCGCGGTGTCCCCGCAGTTGCAGGATGGCGCGTTCGTCGTCTACAAATTTTTCTCCACCGCGGTCACCTATCCGCTGCTGTTTGCGATCGGCGTCGCGATGACCCCATGGGACAAGCTGATCGCGGCATTCACGCTGGCCAACGTCATCACGATCGTGGTCACGGTCACAACGCTGATGGGTACGGGATATGTCGTTGCCCGTTTCATGAAGATGTACCCGATCGATACGGCGATCGTTAACGCGTGCCATAGCGGCCAGGGTGGCACGGGCGACGTTGCGATTCTGACCGCGGCGAACCGCATGCAACTGATGCCGTTCGCGCAGATCGCAACACGCATTGGCGGTGCCATCGTGATTACGCTCGTGCTGATCTGGCTCTCGCACGTGAGCTGATCGTCGGACAGGTCGCTACTGGTGCTTCGTTATGTTCCCGCGGGTTCTTGAAAGCGAATGGACCATGAGGAACTATGACGAACTGTGCTCGATGCTCAGGCTGGCGGTGGCGATCCCTGTTCTTGCGTGTATGAGCCTCTGGTGGTTGTGTCGCGTCGACTGCCTCCTGCGCCGTGGAGAAAAGGCGTGACACATCCAGGCATGACACATCTTTCGAAGCTTGAGCCGAGATGCCGGAGAGTCCGCGATGTTGCCAAGCCTGCGTGCGCGTGTGCTGCTGTGGCTTCTGCTACCTCTGGCCGCGTTTGTCTTTGTGACGGGCCGCATGTCGCACGAAGCGGCGCGGCAGACGGCGGACTTGCTGCAGGACCATGCGCTGCTATCGTCGGCGCGCACCATCATGAGGGACGTGTGCAGGATCGATGGCGCGCTGACTTCCATCATTCGGCCCGCGGCGTTCGAAATTTTCGAGTCGCCGTATAAGGATCAGGTGTTCTACAAGGTCGTCGTGAATGGCGACCGGCTGCTGGGCGGCAACCCGGACCTCGAAGGGCCGCCGGGTTCGGCGCGCGTTCCGGTGTTCTATCACACGAGCCTCGGCGGCTCGCGGATTCGCGCGGTGGCCTACGAACGCGAGGTGTACGACTCGGGCAACGCGGAGCGCGTGACGGTGATCGTCGGCAAGACCGAGGCGTC
>NZ_QQOA01000075.1 GCF_003443895.1 Paraburkholderia phosphatilytica
TACCCAAAATATGTCTCGACGGGCTTCCCGTTTCAAAAATCGCGAGCCGTATGCGCGGGATCACCGGCGGCGGGCTCATTGATCAGCGCTTCCCTAACGGCGAATATTCGATCCCTTCAAGGCGCCGATTATTTCGCAATAAAATAATTTTAGCAAGTTAAGGCAGTCTTAAGGTTGCCGCGAGATTCGAGGCGACCGCACCGGCCCAGACAAACGTAAGCCTCCCGCCTTCAGGCTGACATCTTTCCTCCCCACCATCTCCCGCCTTGAAATCCGTGTTGCCTGGCATGCGTGGTCATGCACGCCGCGGTAAGGCAACTGACAGCACGCCTCCCCGCTTAACTTCGTAAGACGCCCATCACGATTGATTAATTCCTTGTTACTACGATTGCCGCGTCACTCACCACATGGTTAATCGAAAACAAGGACACCTACGGATGACACACGCACCGACGCGGCTCCGCAGAAAGCCGCTCACTCATCTCATTCTGGCTTCGCTGTGCGCGACGGGCGCACCCCTGACCTTCGCGCAATCGACCGGCGATCTCGGCTCCGTGCAAAGCACCGCCACCACATCGACGGGAAGCGACAGCGCGACGGCAACCAGCACGCAAACGGCTCCGGCGCAGGCGCCGACGCAGGGTTCGCTCACCGCGACCGAACCGAAGTCGATCATCAACCGGAACTATATCCAGAACAGCACGGCACCGACGTCGAACTACAGCGACATCCTGCAAATCGCGCCGAGCGTGTCGAGCATCACGCCGAACGGCCCGGGCCTGATGGAAACGCAGAGCCTGAGCATTCGCGGCTTTCAGGACGGCCAGTACAACGTCACGTTCGACGGCATTCCGTTCGGCGATTCGAACGACTTCACGCACCATTCGACATCGTTCTTCAACTCGCAGAACATCGGCAGCATCTCGGTGGACCGCGGCCCGGGCGACGCCTCGCAGATCGGCTTCGCGACGTTCGGCGGAACCGTCGCGGTCACCTCGATCGAGCCGTCACTCACGCCGGCCTTTTCGGTGCTGGGCTCGTACGGCAGCTGGAACACGTGGCTGAGCGGCGCGCAGTTCAATACGGGCGACATGCAGCAATGGGGCGATGCGCGCGCGGTGGTCGGCTATGACCATTCGAGCTCGGACGGCTACCTGAACGACGTCGGTCAACGCCGCGACAACGTCTATTTCAAGCTCGAAAAGCCGCTTGGCGACAATACGCTGCTGACGTTCTACGCGGACTACAACCGCATTTACCAGAACACGTCGCTCGGCGCGACGGCCGCGCAGATCCATCAGTTCGGGCCCAACTTCGGGCTCAACGGCGATCCGGCGAGTCAGTCCTTCTACGGCTACAACTTCGACCGCATCAACACAGACTTCGAATACATCGGCCTGCAGACGCAGCAATGGGGCTGGAAGTTCGACAACAAGCTGTACACGTACGGCTATTACCACGACGGCTTCAACGCGGTGGACCCGAACGGCGAGACGCCGAACGGCACGACGTTCGGCGCCAACGACGTGCCGGGCACGCAGATGGCGAACAACTATCGCGCGGTCGGCGACGTGTTCGACGCGCAGCGCGAGCTCGGACCGGGCACGCTGGAATTGGGCGGATGGCTCACGCACCAGTCAAATTTCCGCGACAACATGAACGTGGACGACACGCTGAACTTCGCGCTCGAGCAGCTCAACTTCACGATGCACGATACGTTGCTCACGTTCGAGCCGTATCTGCAGTACGCGTGGAAGCTGCCGTACGGTCTCACGATCACGCCGGGCGTCAAGTACGTGTCGTTCGAGCGCAGCATCGATTCGCCGCTCGACCAGAAGTCCGGTGTACCGGTGGACTACAGCCATACGTGGACCAAGGCGCTGCCATCGCTCACCGTGCACGAGCAGATCAACCCGAGCTGGAGCGCCTACGCGCAGTACGCACAGGGCTTTCTCGCGCCGAACCTGAACGTGTTCTACGTGACGAATCCGTCCGCGTCCGGTCAGCCCGCCCCCGAGCAGACCGACAACTATCAGATCGGCACGACGTACAAGACGAATCGCTTCACGCTGTCGGCGGATCTCTACTACATCAACTTCCGCAACGCGGTGACGAGCACGAGCGTCGGCGGCAACACGATCTTCTCGAACGCGGGCGGCGCCGTCTACAAGGGCTTCGAATCCGAAGGCACGTTCTACGCGGGCTACGGCTTCAGCCTGTACGGCAACCTGACGTTCAACTCGGCGAAGCAGGACAGCACCGGCGACTGGATGCCGAACGCGCCGAAGATGACGGCCGCGCTCGGCGTGATCTACGACCGCGGCCCGCTGCACGGCTCGCTGATCACGAAGTTCGTCGGTCATCAGTTCGGCGATACCGGCGACACCCAGCCGATCGGCGGCTTCGCGGTCACCAATCTCGCCGCCGCGTACACGATCAAGTCGCCGACATCGTGGATGCACAACACGCGTTTTGGCCTCGAGATCGACAACATCTTCAACCGCACCAGCATCGACGCGCTCGCGGGCTACACCGCCGCCGACAACACGCCGCTCTACTGGACCATCCCCGGACGCGCCGTCATCGGAACGGTGTCCACCGATTTCTAACCTCTGACTGGAGTTCGTTTCCATGACTGCCGACACCCTGATGCACCTCGCGAGCGATTCGGGCGGCGTGCTGTACGTCATCGCGGCCATGCTGCTCGTCGCGCTGACCGTGATCGTCGAGCGGACCTGGTTCCTGCAGCGCGTGGCCGCCAGCGGCCGCGCGGTGCTCGATCAGCTCGACCGTCTCGATCACGTGGATACGGCCGCGTTGTCGTTGCTCGCGACGCGTCATCGCGATCTGCCCGTCGGGCGCATTCTCTCGCTCGCCGCGCGGCTTAACGGCGAGCGCGGCCGCGACGAACTCACCGCATCGCTCGACGAGGCGATCATGCGCGAAGCGCCGCGCATCGACCGCTTTCTCTGGGTGCTCGATACGATCGTCACGCTTGCGCCGCTGCTGGGTCTCTTCGGCACCATCGTCGGCATGTTCCACGCGTTCCAGGTGCTGTCGAACCCTGGCAACGCACCGACCCAGGTGACGGGCGGCGTGGCCGAGGCGCTGGTCGCGACCGCGTCGGGTCTCCTGGTCGCGATGATCGGTCTGCTGTTCTTCAACGGACTGCACAACCGCGTGCGGCTCGTCGTGCACGGCCTCGAAACGCTCAAGGTCGCGCTCGTCAACCGGATGGCCGGCATCGCCTGCGAGCCGGTTGCGCAGCCGCGCGACACGCTGCGCCAGGTGCCCGCCAAGCTCGCGACGCAGGGAGCGTGACGATGAAGTACTTCGAAGCGCGCAAGGCCCGCATCGAGATCATCCCGATGATCGACATCATGTTCTTCCTGCTGGTGTTCTTCATCATGATCACGCTGCACATGATTCCGAACGCCGGGCTCGCCACGCGTCTGCCGTCCAGTTCCACCGCGCAGACGCTGCCGCCGCCGAAGGTCACGGTGACGCTCACCGACGACGGCACGTTGTCGGTCGACGGTCGCTCGCTCACTTCGGCGCAGCTCACGGCGATGCTTGCGGCAGAGCCTGATCCGGCGCATACGGTGGTGACGATTGCGGGCGCAAGCGGCGCGCGGTTGCAGTACCTCGTGACCGCGATGGATGCGTGCCGCGCCGCGGGTGTCTCACAGGTTGCGCTCGCGGCGCAGCCGGCGGCGAAGTGATATGGCGACGTTGTCCACTGCGCGCTTCTCGCCGGACCAGCGGCGTCTGTATACGGCCGTAGGGGTCGCCCTCTTCGTGGAGCTCGCGATGCTGACGGGCGCATGGGTCGTACTCCATCGCCCGCACGTCGAGACGCCTCCGGAAAGGCCGCCCACGCTGCTGTCGCTCGCCACTGCTCCTGCGCCGAAGCCTGCGCCTGTAGCGCCGCCGGTGCCGCAGCCTGTGCATCCGGCGCCGCAGCCGCCGCGTCCGCATGAGGTCGTGAAGCCGCTTCACCACGTCACACATGCCGTGCCGCCGCGGCCAATGCCGGTGCCCGTAGCGCCTGCTGCACCGGTACAGCCCGCCGCCGCGCCGCAAATCGCAGCGCCGCAACCCGCACCGGTTGCACCGCCGCCCGCGCCGGCAGGCCCGAGCCCGAGCTTCGAAAGCGCGCTGCGCGCCGCGATCGAAGCCGCGCTGCACTACCCCGAGTCGGCGCGGATGGCCGGCATCGCCGGTCGCACGCGGGTCGCGTTCCACTATCGCGACGGCGTGGTCTCCGACGTGACGGTGGTGATCTCCAGCGGCGTCGCGCTGCTCGACCGGGCCGCGCTCGCCGCGGTACGCGACGCGGACTGTCCGAAGCCGGAACCGGCGCTGGTCGGCAAAACACTTTCAGAACAACTCTGGGTCAACTTCAATCTAGACAATCACGAATGAAACCTCTTCTGCGTGCCTTGACTACCGCGCTTGCCGTTGCAACGGCAAGCGTGACCGGCAGCATCGCCACCGCCGCGTCGCTGCCTGCCCATGCGCCTTTTCATCACGTGCTGCTGGTGAGCGTCGACGGTCTACATGCGGGCGATCTCGCGCGCTTCGTCGCCGCGCATCCGGACAGCACGCTCGCGCAGCTCGCCGCGCAGGGCATCGACTATACGAACGCGCACGCCGTCATGCCCGCCGATTCGTTTCCGGGCCTGCTCGCGCTCGTGACGGGCGGCACGCCGGCCGCAACAGGCGTCTATTACGACGACTCGTACGACCGCAATCTCGCCGCGCCAGGCAGCGATTGCAGCCGTACCGGCACTCGCGTGCGCTACGACGAATCGCTCGACATGGACGACGGCCACGGCCACGACACGATCGACCCGACGAAGCTGCCGCGCGATCCGCGTCACGGTTGCGCGCCGGTCTATCCGCATGCATTCCTGCGCGTGAACACCGTGTTCGAAGCGGTGCATGACGCCGGCGGCTACACCGCGTGGATCGACAAGCACCCGACTTACGAACTGGTGGAAGGGCCATCGGGTCACGGCGTCGACGATCTGTTCCTGCCGGAGATCGGCGCGAACTACGAAGGCCTGATGGACGCGAAGCCCAAGGACATCACCGGCTCCCTCGCGAAAACCGAGCAGTACGACGACATGAAGGCGCGCGCGATCGTCAACGAGATCGACGGTCTGACTCACGACGGCAGCGCCACGAGCGTCGTGCCGAATGTGTTCGGTCTGAACCTGCAGGCGATCAACGTCGCGCAGAAGATCTACGGCTACCGTGACGCGGACGGCGAGCTGACGCCCGGCCTCGACGGCGCGATCGGTCACGTGGACGGGTTGTTGCATCACTTCGTGAGCGAACTCGATCGCAAGCATCTGCGCGACGACACCCTCGTGATCGTGACCGCCAAGCATGGCAACGGTCCGATCGACCGTCAGCTGCTCGACAAGATCGACGACGCGCGTCTCGCCGCGGTGATCGATGCCGCTGCGCCGGGCGCGCTCGCACAGCTCACCACCGACCACGGCGCGCTGGTCTGGCTGCATGACCGGTCCGCGACGCCCGCGATCACGGCTGCGTTGCGCTCGCATGCGAACGCGCTCGGTATCGCCGATGTGATCAGCGGCAAGCGCCTCGCGCTGCGCTTCCCCGACCCCGCGACCGACAGCCGGACGCCGGACATCGTGGTCGTATCGCGCGACGGTGTCATATTCACGCCTCCGCACGATGGCAAACTCGCCGAGCACGGCGGCTTTCACGATGACGACGTGCACGTCGCGCTGCTGGTGTCGAATCCGCATCTTGCCGCCCAGGGCCGCAGCGTGACGTGGCCGGTGTCGACGACCGAGGTCGCGCCGACGATCCTCGCCGCACTCGGCCTCAAGCCGGACGCGCTGCAAGCCGTCGCGCTGGAGGGGACGCCCGTGCTGCCCGATACGGGCTGGACCTCGCCCGATCAGCTCGCCCACATCGAAACTACGCTATCGCCAGCAGGCAAATGAACCGCCGATGAGCAGTCCGTCCGCAAGCCGCCCCTGTATCTTGGTCGTGGAAGACGATCCTGGCGCCGGCCAGGAAGTGTCCGCCGCGCTCGAAGACTACGGATTCGAAGTCGAATGCGTACCCACCGGATTTCAGGGGCTGCTGCGGGCCACCAACGGCGAGTTCGACGCCGTGGTGCTGGACCGCATGCTGCCTGACGTCGACGGTCTGTCGATTCTCGCGACCTTGCGCAACATCGGCAAAGAGACACCGGTGCTGATCCTGAGCGCGCTCGATGCGGTGGACGAGCGTGTGCGTGGCTTGCGCGCAGGCGGCGACGATTACGTGGTGAAACCGTTCGATGGACTCGAACTGACGGCGCGCGTGAATGCGCTGCTGCGTCGCCGCGCGGCCACGCATGGCGACACACAAACTTCCGTACTGCAGATCGACGACCTCACGCTCGATACCGAGACGCGGGTGGTCAGGCGAGGCGGCCAGACGATCGAGCTGAAACCGCGCGAGTACGGCATGCTCGAAATGCTGATGCGACATGCCGGCGAGATCGTCACGCGCGCGATGCTGCTGGAGTCGGTCTGGAATGTGCAGCAAGCCAGCACGCAGACCAATGTGATCGATATGCACATCAGCAACCTGCGTCGCAAGCTGAGCCTCAATGGGCAGCTTTCGGCGATGGTCGTCACGGTGCGCAACGCAGGATACATCATCCATGCGTCCCGCTAGCCGGTTCCGCAGTGCGCGGCTGCGCGGCGGCGTCGGCTGGCTGCTGGTCGTGTTCGTGTGCTCGACCATCGTGCTGTTCGCGCTGCTCTACTGGCTGACCGGGCGATACCTGCTGCACGAAGTCGACGAGCGGCTGCGCGGCGAATTCGCGGAGTTCCACGCGGTCGGTCGTAGCGATGCGATTTCGACCATCACCGCGCTGAGCCACCGGGACATCGCGAGTACGCGTCCATATGGCGTGTTCGACGCGAACGGCAAATGGCTCGCGGGCAACGTGTCGACGCTGCCGAAAGAGCACGATCGCGAGCCCTTCAACTACACGGATACGGTGCGCAACGAAGATCACGTGCAGACCGCGCACTATCGCGGCATCATCATTCCGACCACGAGCGGATGGCGCATCGTGGTCGGCCATTCGATCGACGAGATACTTCGCTTCGACCGCACCTTGCTGACCACGCTGTGTGCCGGCGTAGCGCTCACGAGTCTGCTCGCGCTCGCATGCGGCGCGGCGCTCAACCATCTGTCGAACCGCAGGATCGGCGTGATCGGCGAAACCGCGCGAGAAATCATGGCGGGCAAGCTGAACCGGCGGCTACCGACGCGCGGCACGAGCGACGATCTGGATCGCCTCGCGACCATCGTCAACACGATGCTCGACGAAATCGAGCGGCTCGTCGACGAGGTTCGCGGCGTGTGCGCCGGCATCGCTCACGATCTGCGTACACCGATGACGCATCTGCGCGCGGGCCTCGAACGTACCCGCCGACGCGCAGCGACCGCCGACGAATTCGCACAGGCGATCGACACGGCGATCGGGCAATCCGATGTCGTGCTAAACCGTTTCACTGCGCTGCTGAGAATTGCCGAGATCGAATCCGGCGGCCGGCGCGCGAGCTTTCATTCGATCGCGCTGCACACGGTCATGCGCGACGTGGTCGAGCTATACGAGCCGCTCGCGGAAGATCGAAGCATTGCGCTCACACTCGATTCACCCGCGCCGATCGAAGTCACCGGCGACTTCGATCTGCTGTTCGGCGCCATCGAGAACATGCTCGACAACGCGCTGAAATTCACGCCAGCGGGTGGCGCGGTCACCGCGTCCGTGAAAGTGGACGACGGCACGCCGGTGCTCGAAGTGGCGGACAGCGGACCCGGCATCGCGCTGGCCGAGCGCGATGCCGTGATGCGACCGTTCTATCGCAGCCGCAAACTGGAACACTCGATTCCTGGCCACGGCCTGGGTCTGAGTCTCGTGGCAGCGATCGCGAGGATCCACGACGCGACCGTGGAAATTCTGGACAACCAGCCGGGTTGCAGAATGCAGGTACGGTTCGCGCGAGAGGGCATGCAAAGCCGCCAGGCGTCGTCGCGCCACTCTGCTTACAGCATCGATTTGCCCTGATCCAGGATCTTGTCGCAGATCTGTTTGGTCAGTTGCTGCTTCATTCCATCGCCGCCCAGGCTCAGTTTCTGGCCGCTTCCGGTGTCGACAATGCCCTTCGCGCCATCGGTGTAGCTGCTATTGGAACTCGTCGAACCGCCCGGCAGCTTGCTCATCAGCGAGTCCTTGACGGACGAAGCACTGTCGCCGCCCAGATAGTTGTTCTTGATGCAGTACTGCAGCACGCCCGCAACGTTGCTGCTGTTGCTCGACGTCACCGAACCACCGGACAGCGCGTTGCCGAGGTCGCCCAGGCTTCCTGACGATTTGCTGCCTCCGCCTGTCAGGCCGCCGAGTCCCTGTGACGAACCGCTGGAGCCCTGGTTGAGCAGATTGCCGAGCTGGGCGTGAACGGCGGAGACCGGTATCGTCAGACCGATCAGCACTGCCGTTGCTGCGACGCGGCGCAGGTTTGCCTTCATTGATTCCTCCTTCAGTAAGTGGTCGATTCCGGATGCCGCTGCGGAATCCGCGCGGCCTCCCCTTCAGTTTCGTAATCAGATTGCGTTTTCGCAAGTCGCGATTTCTCTCCAGAAAAAAAATCGATGGCTGTAACCGGCGCCGGACAGCGTGCGAATTAGGTGGTGTATCCGCATCGGATACCACCTTTCCCAACCACTGGAGAACCTCCATGTCCGCAAAGACCACCGTTAGTTCCGCGCTGCTCGCAGGCGCCGTTGCAGGCCTGTTCGCTTCGTTCGCTCACGCCGCGCCGCTCACGAAGGAAGAGGCCAGCGCCGCGATCGCCGCGCATAAGGAAAAGTGCTTCGGCGTCGCGCTGAAGGGGCAAAACGACTGCGCCGCCGGTCCGGGCACGACCTGCCAGGGCACGTCGACGGTCGATTTCCAGGGCAATTCGTGGAAGTTCGTCCAGGGCGGCACCTGCACCAACATCGTCGTGCCGGGCGGCGGCCACGGCTCGCTCACGCCCATGAAGTCCTGAACACAACAACCACCAGAGAGACGGTACGGCCATGAACGCTTCCATCCGGTCAGCAGCGACCCATGCGTGCGGCCGTTCCGATCGCACGGCGCCCGGCGCAGCCGGGCTCGTCGGCACGAGCTTCAAGCATGAACATCTCGCGGCGATTCTCGAAGACGGACTACAGGACGGCTTCTTCGAGGTGCACGCCGAAAACTATATGGGCGCGGGTGGGCCGCCGCATCGCGCGTTGAATGCGATCCGCGAGCGCTATCCGGTCTCGCTGCATGGCGTATGCATGTCGATCGGCGGACCGGATGGCCTCGACGCTCGCCACCTCGCGCGCTTTAGCGAACTGGTTGCGCGCTACGAACCCGCGTTCGTTTCCGAACACCTCGCGTGGTCGTCGCACGGCGGCACGTTCTTCAACGATCTGCTGCCGCTGCCGTACACGAGCGAGACGCTCGACAAAGTCTGCGAACACATCGATCAGGTGCAGGAAGCCATCAAGCGCCCGATGCTGCTGGAGAATCCGTCGACCTACGTGGCGTTCGCGTCGTCGACGATGAGCGAGACCGCGTTCATTCGCGAAGTTGCACGGCGCACGGGCTGCGGGCTGCTGCTCGACGTCAACAACGTATTCGTTTCGGCCGTCAATCACGGTTTTTCGCCGCGTGCCTGGCTTGCCGATTTTCCGCTCGAATGCGTCGGCGAGATTCATCTGGCCGGCTACAGCGAACAGCAAGACGACGAGCAGCAACTGCTGCTCATCGATAGTCACGACAGCCCTGTCACCGCTCAGGTGTGGGCGCTCTATCGCGACGTGATCGCGCGCACCGGTCCGGTGCCGACGCTGATCGAATGGGACAGCCAGTTACCGGTGTGGCCCGAACTGCGCGCGCAGGCGATGACGGCGCGGCAGATCGTGGCGGAGCAGGCAACCCGATATGTATCGGAGTCCGATGCATTTCACGCGGAGGGTGTCGACCATGAAGCCTGAACAATGCGCGAGCCACTACGCGTCGACCTTCGCGCCGGGACTGACGAACCCCAACCTCGCCGCGCCGGAAGGTGTGGTGGCCGCCCACGGCAAGGGCGTCGTCAAGCGTTACAACGTCTATCGCAACAACGTCACGGTCAGTCTCATCGATGCGCTGGCCGCGATCTACCCCGCTGTGCAGCGCATCACCGGCGTCGAGTTCTTCCGCGCGATGGCCCGCTTTTACGTGCGCTCTGCCCCGCCTTCGTCGCCGCTGCTGTTCGAATACGGTCGAGATTTTCCGTCGTTCATCGACACCTACGAGTACGCGCGCGACATGCCGTGGCTTGCGGATACGGCGCGCATCGAGCGCGCGTGGCTCGATGCCTATCACGCCGCGGATGCCGCGCCGCTCGCGGCCGATGCGCTCGCGAGCATCGATCCGGAAACGCTCGCGCAGGTGCGCTTCGTTCCGCATCCTGCCGCGCGCATCGTGCGCTCGCATTACCCGGCCGTCGCGATCTTCGCGATGAACCGGGTGGATGGTCCCGTCACCCCGCTGCATTCGAGCGACGCGGAAGACGCGCTCGTCACGCGGCCCGCCGACGACGTGATCGTCTCGCGCCTTCCCGCGGGCGGCGCGGCGTTTCTCGGCGCGCTCATGGAGGGCGCGCCGCTCGGCGCGGCCGCGCAGGCGGCCTTCGACGAGACCGACACCTTCGACCTGCCGGCCAGCCTGGCCGCGACGATTTCGGCCGGCGTGCTCGCCGCCGTTCAACCGGGAGTGTGACCATCATGCAGACTCGACAAGATTCCAGCCCGTCCTTTCCGGGCAACGTCGCGCACGCGATTGGATGCGCGCGGCGCTTCATCGAACGGCTCGCGCAACCGACGTTCGTGCAGCTCGTGCTCCGTCTCGCGCTGGCCGTGCCGTTCTGGAAATCGGGCATCCTCAAGTGGCACGGTTTCCTGCAGCTCAACGACACCGCCATCGATCTCTTCACCGACGAATTCAAGCTCCATTTGCCCGGCGGCCCCTATCCGTTTCCGGCGCCGGCCATCTTCGCGTTCCTGTCCGCGTGCGGCGAGGTCACGTTTCCGGTGCTGCTCGTGCTCGGCTTCGGCACACGCTTCGCCGCTGCCGGATTGCTGCTGATGACCTGCATCATCGAGCTGACCGTGCCGGACGGTTGGCCGATCCACATCACCTGGGCGGCGATGGCGCTCGGCATCGCCGCATGGGGCCCAGGCGCGATTTCGATCGACTACCTGCTCGGAGACCGCGCGAACCGGTCGTGAAAACGCGAGGATACTGCTCTCGAGATGGTGCCGTATGCTCCGGAACGCCCTCAAACTCATGGTCCGCTTCGCGCCGACCGTGCGCGCGCTCTGCATGCCGTGGCTGCTGCTTGCAACGCGCGTCTGGTTCGGACAGATCGTGCTCGTGCATCAGATCATGGCCATGGCGGAGAGCCATACCGCAGGGCAACTCGGCGCGGGCCTGCATGCTCCATCCAGCGTCGAGGCAGCGCTGCACGGTATCGCACCTCTGCTGCTGACCGTCGGCCTGCTCACCCGTCCCATCGCGCTCGTACTGCTCGTTGACGGATATGGATCGATCGGTCTCGGTCCGGGCGGAGCGACGCTTGCATTGCTTGCGTGGCTGATCGTGCTGGGTCCGGGACCTTTGTCCCTCGATGCTTTGCTGGCGAGAGGTCTGGCGTGGGCTCCGCTTGGCCCGCTCCGACTGATCGGCGCATTTTACGAGCGGATTGAACGCTATTTTTCGCCAGTACTCCTGCTCATCACACGAGCAGGCATCGCAGCCTCTCTGGTTCCTGCTTCCGCATTCGCGCTTGCCCTCTTTGGCCAGACCGCCCGAGCGGGTCTGGCAACAGCGTTCGTCCACCCATCATCGTGGATTGCCGCGATCCTTGCAGGCTGCATCGCGGCCGGTTGCATCGCGCGACCGGCAACGCTCATCTATGCCGCGATGGTGCCACTCGCCGGCATCGCCATGTCCATGGACGACCGGCTGGCCATGCTGCTGCTGTTGCTCATGTTTGCGGCCACAGGACCTGGCATCGTGTCGGTGGACCGACTGTTCGCTCACTGGCTGCTCGACAGCCCGAACAGCGAAGGCAACACATTGGATCACTGTCCGCACGTGGTGGTGGTTGGCGGAGGCTTTGGCGGGATCGCGACCGTTCGCGGGCTATGCAAATCGCGCTGCCGGATCACGCTCATCGATCGACGGAACCATCATCTGTTTCAGCCGCTGCTTTACCAGATCGCGACGGCCGCGTTGTCGCCCGGGGAAATCGCGACACCGATCCGCAGCCTCTTTCGCGGACAGCGAAACGTGCAGGTGCGGCTTGGAAGCGTGACAGGCGTCGACACCATTGCCCGCGAATTGCTGATCGGCCCAGACAGGGTGAAATTCGACTATCTCGTGCTGGCAACGGGCGCACGTCACAGTTACTTCGGCAACGATCACTGGGCGCCGTACGCACCTGGGCTGAAGAGCATCGAAGACGCAACCGCGATACGAAGCCGGCTGCTACGTGCGTTCGAAGAAGCGGAAACAGCCGCTGACGACGCCGCCCGTGCCGCGTGGCTCACGTTTGTCATCGTCGGAGGCGGCCCGACTGGCATCGAGCTCGCCGGCGCGATTGCTGAACTCGCGCATCACGGGATGGACCAGGAGTACCGCACGATCGATCCGTCGACATCGCGCGTCATCCTGGTTCACTCCGGGCCGCGCGTTCTGCCTGCTTTTCCGCCTTCGCTGTCCGCGGCCGCGGAACATTCACTTCGGGCGCTGGGCGTCACGGTGTGCCTCGATACCAAGGTGCTGGGCGTGGATCAGGATGGCGCCGATCTCGGCAAGGAACGCATTCCTGCCCGCACCATCCTCTGGGCCGCGGGCGTGGCGGCGTCTCCGGTTGCGAAATGGCTGCACCAGCCGGAGGACGGGTCGGGACGCATCAAGGTGAACGACGACCTCTCGGTTCCAGCGCTTCAACGCGTCTATGCGATTGGCGATACGGCTTCGAGCCTGGGCTGGAACGGCGCCGCCGTGCCGGGGTTGGCGCCCGCCGCCAAACAGCAAGGAACCTACGCCGCGCGCGTCATCGACGCGCAGCTTGCGGGGCGCCGCCCGCCTCCACCCTTTCGATACCGGCACTTCGGAAGCCTGGCGACGATCGGGCGTCAGTCCGCGGTGGCGGAAATCGGCCCCGTACACATGTGGGGCGCGCCAGCATGGTGGTTCTGGGGCGTCGCGCACATCGCGTTCCTCACTGGCGGGCCAAACAGGGCGAAAGTCATGCTGGACTGGCTCTGGGCCTACCTCACCTACCGACGCAGCACGAGGCTCATTACCGGTTCGGTTTCTGACCGGCAACCGGATTGACGCGTAACCAGATTGGCATTCAAGACGAACTAACAGATGCGATTCGAAATTCCTTCGGATCGCGAAGCAAAAAACCCTGCTTCACTGATCTGGAGATCGTCATGAAAACCGCGTCGAACGCAATCGCGCTTGCCGTCGCTTCTTTTGCTTTTGTTGCTGGAACGGCTCACGCCGAAGGCATCGGACGCAGCGGAACCTATCTGACGCCGCCAACGTGGGAAATGATCAACAAGCTGCCCGACGCGCAGCGCGCCAAGGCGATGGATATCGAAGACAAGATGATGCACATGGAAATGGACTACCAGCAGTCCGTTTCGCAGATGGCCATGAAGCACGACCACGACATGATGCAGATGGAGGCCGAACTGTTCGATCTCTTCAAAGGGCATTGAAGCCCTGTTTAGTCTGGATGCCTGATTATTATTTGCGGGTGCTCGGGCACTGCAGATGGTGGGCCGGGTGGGAGTCACATTGACGCCGCTCAGGCCCGTCTTACATGGGTCTACCGATGCGGTCATGGCAGGTTACCTCCAGATCTACCCCGGCAAAGTGGCGGAACAAAATGGAGCCGGAACCAGGTGAAAATACAGTCCACGGGACAATCGCAACTATGCTGCTCGCCCCTGTCGATGTCGCGATCTCGCAACACACGCAGCGAAAACATCCCGTTGCGAACCGGGGATCACCGAAGATAGTCAACGGGCCGGTGATTGGCTCGGTTCGACTGCCAAGTGCGGAAGATGAGCGGCTCCTCACCGCTTGCAATGCCCGCCTCATCGCGAACTTCCCTTGTCGACCCACTTCGGACGTACGACCACCACGAGTTTAAAGACCGATCACAAACTTAAAACTGTCGTTCGGTCCGTCAGCAAGTCAGCCAGTTACATCGCGACCTCAAGATCCAACGGAGGCCGGGCGTGAACGAGTCGTCTCAGGGCGCCCTACCCGTAACCGGCCAACCATTTTGATGCCGGAAAGGCTCACTGGTAAAAGTACGGTGCAGGGTAGTCAACAGATCTTCTATCGGGAAGCTGTCAATGGCACATCCCTCCGCGCCTTATCGAAGCACCATCCAGGGGGATCGTCGGTCGCGTTTTCTTTGAGTTGTGAAAGACGCGCGCTTAGATCAGCCTGTTTTTTCGTCAGTGACTTCTAGTCGCCTGACAATACGGTTTCGAAGTCATCGGCCATAGCCGCAAATCTCCGGCGTAGACGGCGACACTCGGTTTGATGCGGTTCACAGTGCAACGCAGTATGGAGCGCAGCAATTAGGGAAGCAGTGAAGGTTAGGGTGCACTCACGTTCGTCCAAGGTATGCCAAACACAGGACGGCCTCTCAACAGTTTGAAGCCAGCTATGGCGGGCAGCGCTACGCCCGATATGACGGTTATCCATCGAATGGGCGTCAGCACACGAAGCCACAAATCATACGCGCGAGCCTGTATTAGACATTCGCGCTGCCTTTCTTTGAGAAGGGCAATAACTGAGCTCGCTTCCTGTGGCATGAGATCTCCTCAGACGCCGCCGGCTACTTATCGCTATCGCATGCCTTCGTCAACAGATTGCGCACACAACTCGTGAATGCATTCTCGACGGTCTCGAAACGGTGAATGGCGCGCTCGCCACCGGGGCACCGATACTCGTCGTTCCTTGCAACGTAGATGAAATCGCGCTTGGTAAAGAGCCCCTTCTTCCTTGATGCCGAGGTAAGTGGCTCGGGACATACGTTTTGATCCCGGCCAGTTCGCACGCGGGGATATCCGGGTCGCTGAAGTAGCCCCGGTCAGCCAGCGCTTTCAGCTTCGGCCTGTCCATCGCATTCTTCGCCAGGAAAGCCATCTTGCTGAGTTGACCGTGATCGTCTCCGATATTCGTCACTCCGTGTTCGACGATCAGATGATGCTTTGTATCCACGGCAGTCTGGACGTTGTAGCCCACGGTACCGGTTCTCTTGCCACCGCTGGTCATGGAGCGGGAATCCGGGTCGGTAAGCGACAACTGCTTGTCTGCTTCTTTCTTTAGTTGCTCCTTCATCTGCTCGAGCTCACGCATCCGTTGACGCAAGAGCGCGATCTTCTCGTACAGGCGAACGGTCTTCACATCGAAACCTGTCGGGCTGATCCGGTCTGCGGTTTCAATCATGTCGAGATATCGCTGAACGATTTCCTCGATCTGCTGCTGACGCTTGTCGATCTTGCCAGCCGTATAGTTCCTGTCACGGCTGTTCACGGCCTTGAACTTGCTGCCGTCGATTGCCACCATGTCGCTGGATAGCAGCAACAGTCCGCGACATAGCTCGACGAAACGACGGCATACGTTGCGAATGGCCACGCCATTGTCGCGGCGAAAGTCCGCGATCGTCTTGAAGTCGGGAGCCAGACGTCCCGTCAGCCACATCATCTCGACGTTGCACTGGCACTCGCGCTCAAGACGCCGGCTGGACGGTATCCGGTTCAGATACCCGTAGATATAGATCTTGAGCATCACGCTAGGATGATAGGACGGGCGACCCGTGAGCGCTGGCGTGGTATCGTTGAAGCCGAGTTCGGCCATTTAGTTCGTCGACGAAGGCATCTATCGCCCTGACTGGGTTGTCCTGCCCGATGTAATCATTCACGCATTCGAGTAGTAGTGCGACCTGCTTTCGGTCATCGCCTTCAACGAATCGCTTCATGAGTCACCCGGTCTCAATGCGTTGATTCGTTTTAGGGACGGTCTGCAAAAGTCCTGGCGTTGAAGTCTGGTTGGCCTATCCTGGAAGAACGCGAATTAACGGAGTTCCTCGATGACACAGCTCGGTCT
>NZ_QQOA01000076.1 GCF_003443895.1 Paraburkholderia phosphatilytica
ACCCGGGAAACCCTTGCCTTCGGCTAACTCTTCCCCTTGCCGGGCGAGTAGAGGACTTTCACCTCCAAGTGAGTGCGCCCTGCCGGGCGCACCCAAAAAAAAGCGTGCACTTGGCACGCCTTCCGGACACGAACTCGACGAACTGTCATCCAAGCACGAAGGGGTCGGGCGTCTTCGTACTGGTGCTGATCCAGACACTCTTGGTCTGCAGGTACTCCCGCACAGCGTCGATGCCGTTTTCATGGCCAACACCCGAGCGCTTGTGTCCACCAAAGGGCGACATGTAGCTAACCGCGCGATACATGTTGACCCATACCATCCCTGCTTCAAGGCGTTGCGACATGACGATGCCACGACGCAAATTCTCGGTCCAGACGCCGGCGGCCAAGGCATAGTTACTATCGTTGGCAATTCGTGCGGCATCCTCTTCATCTTCGAACGGAATGCAGGCGAGCACCGGCCCGAACACCTCCTCGCGCGCGATACGCATCTGATTATTTACGTTCGCGAAGATTGTTGGCTCGACGAACTGACCGGCACCCAGGTTCGGCCCACTTGCCTGTCCTCCACCCAGCAGGCATTCACCGCCCTCACCTCTGGCGATATCGATGTATTCGAGAATCTTCCTGAACTGAGGCTGGGTCGTCACAGGACCGACCTGCGTGCCTGTATCCATCGGGTCGCCGAGCTTCGCGGTCCTCGCGAACTCAACCACTCGTTGCACGAACTGATCGTAGATCGTGCGCTGAACGAGCAAGCGTGATCCCGCCACGCAGGTCTGACCGGACGCGCCGTAGATGCCACCGACCGCGCCCTTGACCGCATTGTCGAGATTGGCGTCGTCGAACACGATGTTGGCTGACTTGCCCCCGAGTTCAAGCGTGACGCGCTTGAAATCGCGAGCCGCGGTCTCGTAGATGCGCTGACCGCCGAACTCGCTGCCCGTAAACGCGATTTTCTTGACGAGTGGGTGTGTGACGAGCGGTTCGCCAACTTCCTGTCCCAGGCCTGTGACGACATTGATCACGCCCGGCGGAAAGCCTGCCAGTTCGACGAGCTTCGCGAACTCGAGCGCCGAAGACGACGTGTACTCCGACGGCTTGAGAACGAACGTATTGCCCGCGGCGAGCCCGGGCGCAAGCTTGTTGACCGCGAGCAGCAATGGCGAATTCCACGCCGTAATGGCAACACACACGCCAAGCGGTTCGTGGCGGGTGAAGTTGAACGTCTCAGCTTTGTCGATCGGAATGACTGCGCCTTCGATCTTGTCCGCGAGTCCGCCAAAATAGTAGAAATACTGGGGCAGGTATCGAACCTGCCCCAGCATTTCATTGATGAGCTTGCCGTTGTCGGCAACTTCGATGCGCGCGAGCCGCTCCGCATGCTCCGCAATGAGGTCCCCCAGTTTGCGCATCAGATTTCCACGCGCCGACGCCGTGAGCTTTGGCCAGGCCCCCGTCGTGAAGGCTGCGTGAGCCGCCTGCACCGCGAGTTCCGCATCCGCCGCACGGCCGCGTGGGATCGTGGCCCACGCCTCGCCGGTGTATGGGTTCACTGTTTCAAGTGTTTCGGCACCCGCTGCGTCCACCCACTGGCCGCCGATATACATCCGGTATTTCTCGAGAGAAGTCATTGTCGTTGCGATGTTTGAGATGAAGAAAAGTGGCGGAGCTGATGGCGTCGGGCGTGTCCCGTGGATCAGCGTCCATTGCCCGCTTCCAAGGCTAGAATGACTTCGTTGATTTGACAAATCAAAATATACGAACAATTATTCAATTTTTTATATGAGTGCTCTCACCATGTCCAGTCAAAAAGAACTCGCCGCTCCGCCTCTGCGGGTCAACCTGAAGCTTCTGCATACCTTCATGCTCGTCGCCGAGACAAAGAGTTTCCGTCAGGCGGCCGACGCCCTGCATCGTTCGCAATCGGCTATCACGACCCAGATAAAGCAACTTGAAGCACAACTCGGTATCACGCTATTTCATCGGACCACGCGTCTTGTCAAACTGACCGAAGAAGGCGAGCAGTTGCTGGATTGCGCGCGTCGTGCAGTCAACGAGGTCTCTCTGGGTCTACGCAAGATTCAGGAAGCCGTCGACGTCCGACGCGGACGGATCTTCCTCTCCTGCTCCACGACCATCGCGTCCACACGCCTCGCCAACATCCTCGCGGAGTTTGAGAAGGACTACCCAGGCATCGAGATTTTTGTTCGCGAGCTAACCACGACGGAGCTGATGGAGAGTGTTCGCAAGGATGAGGTGGACTTCGGTATCGGCGCCATTCTGGAGGCGCCTGATCTGAGCTTCGAACCGATCCTCACTGAGAACCTGTACGCGCTGGTTCCGGAGCGGTTCAAGACGCACAGTCGCCCGACGATCACCCTGGAAGAGTTGTCTCGCATGCCGCTGCTGTTGCTCAATCCGGCCACAGCGTTGCGCGCCGTCATCGAGGAAGCCGCGAAAGCACGCGGACTCACGCTCAATCAGAAGTTCCAGTTCAGCCAGGCGCAGACGCTCATCGCGATGTCGAACGCCGGACTCGGCGTTGCAGTGCTGCCTGAGGTCGTGCTTCCTGACCGGAAAACCCCGGGCGTCGATACGCTGCTGATTGTGGAGCCTCCGCTTCAGCGGCAGGTCGCGATCATCACGGTGCGAGGACGCACGCTTTCGCCCGCAGCTGCACGGCTCGCACAGATTGTCCGCCAGCTGATCGGCGGACATTCGGCAAAGTCACGCAGAAGCCACCAACGGCGCAAGCCAGATTAGAGCGAATCTGATAACAATGAAGAATGGTTGATGCTATTTATTGATAACGCGGTCGTGTGTACGGTTGCAACCGGAAGCATCCTGCACTGGCCATACGGTCCGTGCCGACGCAATCGTACACACAGGAGCGGCGCGCAGCCGACACGGCTATGTCACAGGCATTTGAAAACGAAGTGGAGCTCGAAGCGGCTCCGAATCGCGGATTCCGGGATGTATTCAAGCCGGGGGAACTGACACTGGGCTTCATCCTCCCGCTGGAAGGTTATCCGCTTACCGCTGCGCCAACCATGCACAATCACGGGGAACTAGCAGAACTGGCTGACAGGCTCGGCTTCGCAGCTCTCTGGGCGCGCGATGTGCCGATGCACGACCCTGGCTTCGGCGATACCGGTCAGACCTTCGAAGCGTTCAGCTATCTGGCGTTTCTGGCCGCAAAAACGCAGCGCATCGCGCTTGGAACTGCAAGCACTGTCATTCCGTTCCGCCATCCCGTGCTGCTCGGCAAGGCAGCTGCCACGGTCGATCAACTGTCGGAAGGACGACTGATACTTGGCGTCGCATCCGGTGACCGTCCGGCAGAATATCCTGCATTTGGCATCGAGGCCGACTATGAAACGCGCGGCGAGCGATTTCGCGAGGCGTTCCAGATGTTCAACGCGCTCACGCAGCAATCGTTTCCAGTTGCTGCATCCAGTCGCTTTGGTACACTTTCCGGCCAGCTGGATCTGGTGCCCAAGCCCACGAACCGGATTCCGCTACTGGTAACGGGACGCAGCCAGCAGGCACTCGACTGGATCGCGCGTCACAGCGATGGCTGGCTCTACTATTATGTCAATGTAGAACGCGTGCAGCCCCTCGTCACTATGTGGCGGGACGAGGTAGCGAAGCTGTATGGGGCCGAGGTGTTCAAGCCTTACGCTCAAGGCATGTTCTTCGACCTCGCAGCCGATCCGAACTGCCCGATAGTACCCATCCATGCAGGCTTGAGGATGGGGCGCAATGCCCTGATACAGTATCTGGAGACACTAGGAGCTGCAGGCGTGAATCATGTCGCCTTCAATCTGAAGCCGTCACATCGCAGCGCGAAAAGCGTGATGGAGGAGTTAGCGGAATATGTCCTACCCGCGCTCGCTGACAAGGCCTCGATTGCAGCGCCGCCACTGCTTCCGCGAAGACACCCAGCTCGCTGAAGGAGAATGTCGTGGATATGTTTTTGTCGATGCGTATCTTCGTGCAGATTGTGGAATTGGGAAGCTTCACGAAAGCGGCCTCTGCCTTGCAGTTGCATCGGCCCGTAGCGACCAAGGCGGTACAGCATCTCGAACAGACCTTGGGAGTGCGCTTGCTTCACCGTACTACCCGACGAATCACGCTGACCGCGGAAGGTGAAGAGTTTTATCAGCGCTGCGCCGAAATTCTGTCGCAGGTGTCGGATACGGTTGGCCGCTTCGCGCAACGGTCGGCGCGTCCCCGAGGAAGGTTGCGGCTTGATCTGCCGGTGACAATCGCCAAAACGATCATCATCCCCGCACTGCCTGCCTTTCAGCGCCAGTATCCAGAAATCGAACTGGTTATCGGTGCACGCGATCAGTATGCCGACATTGTCGGCGAGGGCATCGATTGCGCGGTCAGATTAGGCGAAGTGAGAACACCGGGGTTTGTCGCGAGGAAAATCGCCGAGGTTCCTATGGTGACCTGCGCGTCGCCAGAATATCTTGATCAAAGCGGCACGCCCAGGACTGTCGACGATTTGCACCGTCATGTGGCGGTCAACTTTTTCTATGGTCCAGAGAGAAAAATCATGGATTGGCGCTTTTTTGTTGACGGAGAAGAGCAGTCCGTAAAGATGCGCAGCGGGATCCTGGCCAACGACTCAGAGGCCTTTCTGGCAAGTGGACTAGCAGGCTTCGGAATTCTCCAAGGAGTACTACCGGCGTTGCAGCCTTACATCGACAGCGGGCGACTGGTGCGCGTGCTACCCGACACACCAAGTGTTCCAAAAATAATTTCTGTCGTATATCCCGCGAGACGGCATCTGCCCTCGAAGGTCAAAGTTTTCATCGATTGGTTGACGCACGTTTTGTCACAGGCCGGCATCAATCCTTCGTAGTCAGCACCTACCCCCCTGGGTGCTATCTGCACCTACTCCCCCTACGGATGACCCTACCCCTACGGATGACCCCACTCGTAGGGTGTACTGGTTCGGCAGGTTCACCCCGTTGTTTGACTGTCGGCGGATCTCGACGAGACCCTTTTCGGCAAGTTCGGCGATCGCCCGCTTCACCGAGTCCCGGCTCATGCCGCACTCTTTGGCAAGCGTGTCGTGCGACGGATCGCAGCGTCCCGTGTGATGGTTGGTGCAGTTCGCCAGCATCAGCAGGACGAGTTTCTGGAGCGCGGGCAGCTCCTGCCCGACCGCTCACGTCATGGCCTGGAAGCTCATCAGTGCCTCGCCAGTCTGAAGAAGTCATAGATGCGCTGACAGCGCTCCAAGGAGATGAAGCCAGCGCAATACGTGCGCATGAGCACGAGTTTGAAAATCGATTTAGCGAATGACATAGCTACCATCCTTCCCTAAGATCCGCTAAGGATTGCTAAAATACGCATCTACACCCTGTAGCCGAACGGAGAATTTCATGACCGATATTCAGATTCCGGAAAGTGGCGCGCTCGCCGAGCTCGCCGCCAAAGTCGATGTTCTCGAAATCGCCCTGTTGACTGCTTTGCGCCAGCAAACAAAGCAGCAGCGCGAGGACTTCCTTCGGGTGTTCGATTCGAACATCTCGGCCCGCGAATCGATTAACCGGAACACCGCCGACCCCTTAACGTGGACCGAAAGGCTCGCGCCTCACGCGAAAAAACTGCGCGAACGGCTGCGCTAGCGCGCGGTTCCCCTCGCCGGCATCTGTTCTTCGGAGCACGCAATGCGCGACGAATCGCATCCTTGGCCGCTTCAATGTGGGTACTGCCAGTACATCCGGATGGAGACGCTTGAGCGAGCACTTGCGGGCAAGCTTGATTACCCACTCTGGTGTCCCAGCTGTCAGCGCGATCTCGACCCAGATTGGGAGCCGATCGAAAAGGCCTGTCGTGACGCTGGCCTGCTCCCGCCCGAGGACTGACCGTCGGGCCGCGCATCATGCGGCCTCGGGCTGCTCAGCCAGCGCAACGGTGTAGCCGACAGGGTCAGCCAGCCAGCGGTGGATTTCGCGGTTCTCGTAGAGCGCGCAGGTCGCCGACATGCGAATGGCGCGTGGTGCCTTGCCGGCGATCGAGAGCTTGCGCCAGGACTCGCGGCCTATCCCCACGTAAGGCGCAATCTGCGCCCACTTGGAGAGGCCGATCTGGGGAAGAACTGGCGTGGAGGTCTGGCCGGCATCGGCCTTTTCCGTGGTCTTTGGCATGTCCGCTCACCATGGGAGAGTTGGTGAGCGAATGCTATGCGGTCCGTTCCAGCGTGAAACCGAAATACTTTTATGAACCCCGATATCGGATTTCTCAGCCCGAAATCGGGTGGAAATTCTATATTTCGGTGAACCTACGCGCTCTTGCTGCCGATTACCTTAGCGGCTTGCTGCAGGTAGTCACGTAGCGTGTCATCCGTCACGCTAACCCCTTTGACAGCGAGGTCCCGTATCACATCGGTGATACCTTCGAATTTTCCGCTGTAGATATCCAATTCAGCTCCGACCATCGCTAGACCGCCAATCAGTTTGAGTGAGGTCGCACGCGCCTTTCCCTTGAGCATGTCGGCTTCTAACGATCCGATCTTGGTATTCGCCGCCTGCAGATCCTGAGTCAATCGATCAATTTCTAGTTTCAGTGATGACACATCTTGATCATGCGCCAGGTGCACTTGAGGTGCGTCCAGGCCTAACGCCTGCCGCAATGCGGACCGCCGAAGGTCGCGCTCAGAACTGAGCAGATTGCCAGCGCCTGAAAAAAAGGCCTTGTGCGTCTCGCGATCGCTTTCTTTGAAATAAAGACCGTCAATCCACTCTGGCACATAAATAGTCTGCCCGGTTTCGAAAAACTCTCCTTTTTTGTATATGTAGAGAAATAACGGATCTCCGAACGACAGGCGCTCTAAGCGGTCCTCGTCATTCACTCTGTGATACAAAGGCAGACCTTCGAATACAAGCAGACATGCCGAATCAATGGCCGATGCCAAGACAAAAGACTGACTTTCAAAATATTCATGTTGAATTTCTCGCAAATTCGACGATTTTATGATCTTTTCTCCATCAATATCCCTGAAGAAAAAGAAATCGCTCCAGACGATTTTTGAGAATGGACAAAATCCGTCGAATTTTGATTCCGACTTTCTTGCACCAGTTTTCTGCAAAATCATGGTTGCAAAAGCCGCCAAGTGCTTGTTTTCGAGTCTATAAACATTCGAGGCTTGTTCCATCACAGTAAACGGATTGTTTTCGTCGCGAACACCAAGAGTCGCCTCGCATAAACAAGTTACGAAACGTTCGGGTTGTTTGTCGACGAAATTCCTCAGCATCTGCATCGTGCTTTGCCGGATGTCATCCAATTCTGATTGCAACTCCTCGACGCTTCTATCTTTATCCGCTTCCATGTTGCGCCCTCACGCACCCTTAGGGAGAACCGCGCCAACAGGGTAAGGGAGCCCTGCTTTCGCCCCGTCGGGCTAGGCGCGGTTATAGCCAGCAAATATACGCCCGATCAGGGCCAGCACGCATCCGCGTCATGTACCAGCTTCAGGTGCGTCTGGCCGCTGCCGTCCTTCGCCCACAGCTCGTGAATCGGCGAACAATACTTCTTCGTGGCCGCGATGCCGCCGTCCTTACATTTGGCGGTCATGTGGCCATAGCGCCAGTCATAACGGCGACCGTCGTCAAGCGAGTGAATGCCATCCTCACTTAGCACCCGGAAAAAACCCGGGCCCTCCAGCACCTGCACGAGTTCATTGTTGAGGTCGAGCACCACGTCGCCGGGTGACAGGCGCGTGCCTCCTTCGTTCGCCTCGCGAATCGCCTTCAACCCCGGGTCCGGGATGCAGTCGCGCGTGCGGTGTTTGCGCAGCGCGGCGGTGATCGACGTGCTCAGCCCCGTGAGCGTCTTACGGACGCCACCCTTCGCGCCCTTCCACATGTCGAGCGTCCACTCATCGAGGTCTTCAGCGGCGGCTTCCGACATGCTCAGCGTGACCGGGCCATTCGTGACGGGCACAACGGCATGGATCGCCGCAGCGAGCCGGGCGCCGTGCTGCTGGATCAGCGAATACGCGGTGCGTGACGCCTGGACCGTGATCAGATCCGCGCTGGCCGCCGCGGCGGACTGGATATTAGCCATTTTGAGTCCCTTCGGCGTTGGACTTGCGTTTAAGGCTACGCGGCTGCGGCGCCAAACCTGGAATGAGGACCTTGAAGGCCTGGAAACGCTTGTCGTCGCTCGCAGCGACGATCGCTCTATAACGGCGGTTAGACTCCGCGCTCCATTCTGACGACCGGAAGTAAAGCAGTTCCTGTAACCTCTTTCTGGTGGATTCGATCTGCCGCTCGCCATACGATGGCTCGTCAAGCCACGCGCGAGTTAGTTTCCAGAAGTCACTGTCCATCCAGTCGCGGCTTGGCCCGACGAAATCATCAGGCTTGGATCGAATCAACCAGAAACTGAATCTGCCCTCTTCCCAGCGAGTCTTGCTAATACCCCCCGGCCACCGAAGATCGTTCGGGACCAGTCCTTCGCTTTCGAGTTGCGCGGTATCCGTCAGCGTAACCCGTCAGAAGTTGGAATTTTGTACGGGACCAACAACGCTGCGAGAGATCAGGACGAGGTGAGCGAGATCCCACTGCGACAGTGCGACGGCTTTCTGGATGTCAGAACGCGTAACCTTGATCGTGCCAGTAGTGCCAGTCAGCGACGGCTACTTGTGTCGGTTCATCGCAGCTCGCGGGAACGATCTGGGCCAGGGGGGCCACCACGTCACGTTGGCCCCACCGAACCCAGACGAAGATGCCAACCCGACACAGGTCTTCATGAGCGAGTCCTGTGACCGAGACGTGTTCACCCGGGCGCAGCGGTGAAGAGGCCATTGCTTTGCGAATGCCGGCCTCGAACGGAAACGAGAGCTGCTCTTCCAAATAGCAGTACCACGACGTCGCCCGCTCTTCCTCGGTATAGGCGTCGACGACCACCTCCATCTCGATGCGATGTTTACGTTCCACGTTGATTTTGGTCTTGGCCATGATGTTGCACGGTGATCGGCATAGATGGGGTTATAGGTCGACGATACGCCGCAGCAGGCCGTAGGAAACGCGCCAGTGTCCTTCGGAGTCCGTCACGGCAATCGAGGCAGTTTTCGAGTTCAGCCTGACGATGGTGCCGACCCGCTCGCTCAGGTGCTTGTCGGTGAAACCAACGGTGTCGCCGACGAAGAACTCTTCGCGTTGTGCGCGCGGTGGTGGTGTCGGTTCGGGATGAATCGGGGCGGCCGTGCTATCGGGGACAATCGCCGCATACGGTAGCGCCCAGCGCCGCCGGCTCACACTGTCCTGAACGATCGCCTGTGCGTGTCGAAGCTCGACGACGGTGCCTTGCGACGGAGGTCCCAGCGGATTGTCGCCGATATAACTGACGGCCATTCCGAGGTGCCGGCGCTGACGTACTTCCAGAATGCGTCGCGGGTCATCGAGCATTTTTCCGATGGCGAGATAAAGGCGATACAGCTCGGCGCTGGGCGCCTGCCGAAGCGAGTCGAGAATATCCATGAACGTGAAGGCGTTTAACGGGCGAGCGGCAATAGTTCGTGCGCGCGATTGACAGGATACGATGGCAGCCTCTCGAGCGTGTCCTTGAGCCACGCATAAGGTTCGAAACCGTTCAGGCGAGCCGTGCCGAGCAGCGAGTACATCGTGGCGGCGGCCTTGGCGCCACGCGGCGAGCCAGCGAATATCCAATTGGCTCTCCCCAGGGCGATAGGGCGAATTTGACGCTCGAGAGCATTGTTATCAGGCAGCAGGATACCGCTCTCGGTGTAGCGAATGAGTGCCTGCCAATGACGTAACGCATAGCCGAACGCCTTTGCGAGCGGCGCCTGAGCTGGCAATCCGATGACGTTGCCTTCCAGCCATTGCCTGAACCGCGCAAGTATCGGCAGCGCCTCGGCTTGCCGCGCCGCATATTTGAGATCAGGCGTTTGGTCTCGGATCCGCGACTCGATCGCATACAGGCTGGCAATCCACTGCAGCGCCTGCGCCGCAAGTCCCGGTTTGCTCTGCGCCTTCGCGATTTCGAAGAAGCGTCGGCGGCAATGGGCCCAACATCCGACCTCGACAATGTTTCCGGTTTCGTAAAGTGCACCATGTCCACTGTACGCGTCCGCCTGCAGATAGCCCTTGTACTTTTGCAAGTACCGCAGCGGATGCGAGCCCGAGCGCGATTCAGCGAACTCGAACACGACCGCCGGCGGGTGCTCGACCCAGACACCGTTCTCCTCGCGTTGGCCGGCGCCAAGATAGCCCCATAATCGCGCTGTGCGCGTCGCCGTGCGACCCTTCTCGAGCAATGGCAGCGTCGTGTCGTCCACATGCATGCGGGGTGCCTGCAAGTGGTGAGCCCGCAGCGGTGGCAGCAGCACTTCAAGCAGTTCGGCTGCCGCCAGCTTCCATTCGCATAGCGTTGCCCGGGGCAGATGTACACCGCGTCGTGCATAGCGCATCTCCTGCCGGTTCAAGGGCAGATGATCGACGTAGGTGTTGACCAGTATGTTAGCGAGCAGGCTCGCGCTCGCGTTGCTCTTCGGCAGCGGTGACGGCTGGGCGTTTGCGGTCACGATGGTCGACTCGCCATCCTTCTTCGCCGCGTACTTGAAGCGGATATGCTCGATGACGGTGAGCCTGGACGGCTCGTAGTGCAGCGTCTCGCTGCGCTCTTCGCCGATGCGCTCGAGCACATCGAATGCAGCCTTCTGTTCGTCGCTCAGATCGTATTCGATACGCGTGCGCGGCAGGTCTTTCGACAGGGCGGGACGTCCCTTGCGGGTATGGCCCGCGACCGGAATCTTGGCCGGCTCGGGCGGAACAGGTAACTCCGTGGCAGCATCGAACAGATCCGCCTGACCCGCCAGCCGCTCGGAACTGACGCCGAAGCGCGCGCGGTTCGCTTGGGCGATCTGGTGCTGAAGCGCTTCCAGTTGCTCCCACAGCACGCATGCCAGTCGGTTCTGTTCGAGCGCGAAGGCTTGCAGCGCATCGGGCTCGACCGGCAATTCCGCGACGGTGATGGCGGTGGGCGGCATGGCTATCATGATGCCCAACTCGTGCGACGTTTACAAGATCGGAGAGCGTTGTATCTGCGCAGGCGAGAGCAAAGTCAACTCACGCGCGTCACCGCGACGGCGCGATGCGGCTCGCGCGCCGGGATCTCAATGCCCTCGATCCAGGCGTTGAGTTCGGCAAGCGTGAAGCCGCGTTGCGCGAGCACTAACGGTGACGGAAAGCGGCGCCGTTCAAGGCGCTTGTACCAGAGTGCGAAGCCGGTGCGATCCCAGTATAGGCATTTGACTTTCGAGCGATCGCGGCCGACGAACACGAACAGATTGCCCGAGACAGGGTTCTGGGCAAGCAGTGGTTCGACCAGATACGACAGCCCATCAATCGATTTGCGCATGTCGACCGGCTCACGGCAGATATACGCACGGACATCGGCTGCGATCAGCACCGTGCACCTCCAAGCTGTCCGAGCACGAAACGCACAACGCGCTCGGCATGAGCGCCGGTCAGCTCGATGCGAACACCGGCGAGCGACAACGTCACCTGATCACGTGAAGACGACGGAGCGTCTACCGCCGATGGCGGCGCCTGAATGGCTGGTGCGGTGTCCGGATGGGAAACGATAAATGCCGCGTCGGGTGTGACCGCGAGCGGGCGCACCTCTGCACGTGCCTGGCCCGAGAGCTTCTTGCGCCACAGGCCGAAGGTACTAACGGCGAGCCCCTGCTCACGACAGAAACGTCGAAGGCCCAGCCCGCTTGTGGTCCATGCCATGACCATCTCGCGCCAGAATGCTTCGCCTTGCCGGGGGCGTCGCGCACCCGTCGGTACAGCCGGTTCTCCCGTGGTGTCGTCCATCGCATGGCTCCGTCGTTACGATGGCAACACATTCGCACCGCGCTTACGTGCGTTCAAGACGGGGTGCGCTGACGGATACGTTGCGCGCGCGTTCCGAAAAACTCGGTGAGGCCGTACTTCGAATTGAGATGGATCTTGATTTCGCCGGCAACGAGACTGGCCGGCGACGTTTGCTCTGGACGAGCGGGTGCTTTGGAGGGCATTTCGGACTCCTAGAACTTGCAGGAGCCTGCCGCCGCTGTCAAACGGGTGGGCAGGCACATGGCAGGGTTGACAGACCGGCGTTCTAGGAAACCGGCGAGCGCAAGCGCTCCCCTACCATGGCCCACCCATTGAAGGGTACTCATGGATAACGGACGAAAAAATACCGCCTTGAGGCGGTTGTCCGCCTAGAACTGTCGGGCTGTCAAACCCGGTCGCTGTTGTCTCAGCGACGATTAAAGCGTAGTCCGCCGCGATGGTCGCGTCAAGTAGATTCTCCACCGATCCACTCGCGGCTCACAAACTCGTCTGGTAGATGCAAGCAGCGCTTGTATTTGTCCGCGGTGTCCTACATCGATTATTAGCTGTGCTATTAGCTTGCTGATAGTCAGTTAGACATGTGTGTCTCACGCGCTGTTCACGTGGGGAGTAGAGAAAGCTAAACACCGTGTGTACAGTTCACTTTACTTCCGCCCTGTAGTGCCACCCGCCACCGCAATCAGTCCATCGCAAATTGATTCTGCCGATCAAACCCGAACACCTCGGCATTCGAATCCATCACGCGCACGCCGCCAAAAAATATCCTGTTGCAGCCTCGAATGGTCGAGGCACCAAACCGGAGACACCGATGACTCAAAGGAAGAGACCACCTCAGGCGAAGCGCGCTCAGATGATCGAGCTCGTCAAGCAGTTTCCTGGCATCACTTCCGCCGAGATAGCGCAGCGTCTTGGCATTGATAATCCCGCCCGGGTCACGAACGGCCTTTACAGCCACGTCAAGGCTGGTCGCATCACGGTCGAGCGCATCGAGCAGGATGGACATTTCAAGAATGCTCACTACATGTCCGATCAGGTTCCACCAGATGCGGCTGAGCGGATCAACCAGCGGATCATCGACGCGAGCGAGGTAATTCCGGCCGTGAAGTCGGCCGACGCACGCAACAGCGTTTTCGACGTACCGAAGCAAAAGCGCCCAAGGAAATCTGGCTCGAAGCATCCAACAACGACGCCCACGCCTGCAGCCGGAGTGCCGCGCGTGTTCTCATGCGCGATCGCCAATGACGGCAGCCTGGTGCTGATGCGTGGGGGACGCATCGAGCTGTCGCTGTCGGATACCGACGCTGCCACGCTGCAGAGCTACCTTGTGAAGCGGGCGACTGCGAATCTGTTTGCCAGCATAGCCTGAACCCATCGCCGGCGGACAGAGCGCCGGCGTGTGCGCTACACGATCAACCGATCCAGTTCCTGCCAGACCCATTCCCGTAAGGGAGGGGTTCCCGGATGCGGTGTCCCCTGTAATTGAAGCAGCATTCGCGACGGCAGATCATTGAGCGTTGGCTGCATCGGAGGTCATGCATGAATGTTCGCGCTCCCTTGCAGGGTCGGGATTAGCGCGCGACCGCGCAAATGAAAAACCCGCCGAGGCGGGTCTGGTGCTACTGGTCGGGGCTGCCCACCGGCATCGGGCGATCTTTCGCGAACCGACGCCACTGCGGGTATTGCGGTTCTATCCGGCCGAGGCGATGCATGCGGAGCCGTACCCGTTGCCGCCACGACTGTCACCGCAGCCGCAAATCCACGAAACCTGACCACGCCCAGCCGAACGAAGCACTGGTAAGGCTTAGCTGCGCGGCCGCCAATATGCTTCAAATCGCGGCGGGTTCAGCCGTGGTCACGGATCCAGGCTATTCCCCAAGCTTTCGCGTGTTCTACGGCTTCCAACTCGGTCGCGAAGTAGGCGAGCGCGGGAAAGTGACGGCCCGTAATTTCGGGGCCATCGTGCCCTCGAAAAACAACCACCTGCGAACCGAATCGACCGTCAGCCATAGGCATTGGGTCGCAATGCAGCAAATACTCAGTGCCGTCGTGGACAACTTTGAATCCAAAGCGCGTCGACATCTTCCCCCCATCGGAATATCGGAAAGACTTACCAAATCCTACCACCACTACCCAAGTAGTGATACGATCCGCGATCATCAAATCGCTTGGGACGCCAGCGTTTAGACCAACGCTCGGTTCTTCCCAGATCGCCGTTGGAGAATGCTTTGCCCCGCCGAACATATAAGGTGAGTCTTTATCAAGCCACCCTGCAGCAGGATGCCCCGCAAGCCATCCAGAACGACCTATTTGCCCATTTCGCTGCGAATCCCCCCGTGGTTCAGCAGTACGGCGAGGTCCGCTACCACCTGGCGGTGAACCAAATCGCTAACGGCATCTATCGCGGAGAGCTCAAACGGTACGCGAATGACGATCTGCCGCATGCGGGCATTCCGAACGGGCCTGAGCGCGAGCTGGAAATGCAAGCCCACGAAATGACGATCGAACGAAATCATTTCCTTTACTACCAGAATCGCAAGGTAATTGTTTGGCAAGAAAATAGACGCAGCGGCCCTGTCAGCGCCCTTGCAAGATACCTGAGCAGTTCACTTGGAAGCACAATCGCCTTCTACCCTGTGCTGACTCGGCAGGCAACACTCGAACTCCTGCTACAGGATCATCGTCCGAAAGTCCTTGAGTTCACCGTAGCGCGTCCACTCAATCCACAGTTGTACCAGCACGCTCCGGATACAAACCGAGTCATGAATTTGCTGGCCGGAATCGGAGGATTGACTGGCTCTTTCCGCATAAGCGCAAACGGCAAAGGGATACGTGGACAGCTCCTCGATGCCGCCCGCGCCATCACATTGGGCCGCGAATTGGTCGCGTCAGGACATGCCTCGATTGTTCGACTGGAGGTCGAGGACCTTGATCATCCAATCGACCTCATGGCCGATAGACTAAAAAGCGAAGTGACGGTGAATACCCAAGGAAGGTATCCTATCCCCCAAGACATTTACGCCGCATTGGGCGGCGTTAAAGACGAATTCGAACAGGAATTGGTCGGAATCTTCGGACAATGATCATTGGTCTCGGTGCATGGGGTGCTGGTTCTGCGCTAGTGTGGTTCTGCTTGGCGCGCTGGCCAATCTGTGACGAGACTCTGCTCCATGGCCTTGCCAATGGCTATGCGTCGACCGCCGGCACGATGTTGGGATTTGTGCTGGCAATGATCACCGTCTTGGTATCAATGTCGGATCGACGACTAATTCGAAATATGGCGCGCACGGGCCACTTCATGCGGCTGCTGGGGAAGCTATATGGTTGCGCCATATATTTCGGGTTGGCCTTGCTCGTTGCTTTGCCGTTGATGGTGGTCAAAGCTCAACTGCTGCGAATTGGGATTGTCCTGGCATCCGGCCTGCTTCTGTCCGCGGCCGTGCAGTTAATCATGTCAGGCTTTCGACTTTGGGGCGTCCTCAAGTTAATCAGCGGCTCGATCACCGGGCCACTCGAATAAAGCCGCGCTAGGGAAGCGCTGATCAATGAGCCCGCCGCCGGTGATCCCGCGCATACGGCTCGCGATTTTTGAAACGGGAAGCCCGTCGAGACATATTTTGGGT
>NZ_QQOA01000077.1 GCF_003443895.1 Paraburkholderia phosphatilytica
CGGACGACCAACCTGTCGGCAGATTCTCATGGCCAACTCGGTTCAAGTGGCAAGAGGTCGGCGCTCTGAAAACGAGTTGTGCAGACCTTCCCTAGCGCGTTTTGCCCGCGCTTAGCGCGCGGTCACGTCCTTAGCTTCTACATCGATGGTCGCCGGCGCGGTTGCGTTGGCGGCCGACATCGGCGAATCGCCCATGCCTTCCTTGAATGCCTTGACGGCGCTGCCCAGATCGGCGCCAGCCGTACGGAGCTTCCTGGTACCAAAGACGAGCGCAACAATGGCCAGAACGATGAGCCAATGACCGATGCTAAGACTTCCCATATCACACACCTCTAAAAACGAAAGCAAAAATCCAGTCGAAAGAAGGATGCGCAATATTTACTGAGTGACTGCATTCTGGCCATGCGGCCGGAAGAACCTACGCATCCGCCGCGCATTCTGCCATAAAAATCAAAGGCTTATGTGGCCCCCTTTCGTTTTGGGCATTTTTTCTCGCTGTAAACCCGTGAAACCTTTCCGCGATTTTTCCGCCAGACTAAGGTCTGGCGGCTTTGTTCCTGTGCTCGGTGGCCACTCGATGGTCAAGGAAATAAACGCGATCGCCAGACGCGTCCCCATTCCTCATATCCTCACACATGAGCATCACCTTTCTACGTCACTTGTTGCAGGACCCCATCTCGGTCGGCGCCATCGCGCCTTCCTCGCGGCACCTTGCGGCTGCGATGGCGGATGGAGCGGCCAACTTCGATGCGATCGTCGAAATCGGCGCGGGGACCGGGGCGATTACGGAATCGCTGGTGGACCGGCATCCCGACGCCGAACTGGTGGTTTTCGAACTCGCGCCCACGCTGGCGGATAAACTTCGCGCGCGATTCCCCGCAGCGCGGGTAATATCCGGACCGTTTCACGAGAACGTCGGTGTGCTCGACGGGCTGCCCGAACGCACGGTGCTGGTGTCCGCGCTGCCGTTCAGGTCCCTGCCCCGACGTGTGGTTCGCCCAACGGTTGAAGCATTCGCGACCTTTCTGCGGGCCGCGCCTGAACGACATCTGATGCAGTTCAGCTACAGCCTTCAGGCGCCATTCATCGCACCCGACGATTTCGAGTGGCAGCGCGTCACCACCATCTGGCGAAACGCGCCGCCCGCGAATGTGTGGCAACTGTCCTGCCAGCCTTTAGGCGGACGATGACGGGCCGCGCGGTCTTAACAACAGCAACCATGACTATCGATCCCCCCATCGTCTCCGCCTTCACGCCGACCGGCAAACTGCGCGCGTCGATCAACCTCGGCAATCCGATTCTGGCCAACCGGCAACCCGACACGGGCGAGCCGTTCGGGGTGTCGATCGATCTTGCCCGCGCGTTCGCAAAGCAGCTCGATGTCGAACTCGAACTGGTCGTGTTCGACGCGGCGGGGAAATCGGTGGAGGCAATCAACGAAGAGCGCGCGGACTTCGGCTTCTTCGCTGTGGATCCGGTCCGCGGCGAGAAGATTGCTTTCACTGCGCCGTACGTGTTGATCGAAGGCTTCTATCTCGTGCGTGACGATTCTCCTGTGCGCACGAATGCGGATGTCGACCAGCCGCACCATCGCGTCGCCGTCGGCAAAGGCAGCGCCTATGACCTGTTCCTGACGCGCGAACTGAAGGCCGCGCAAATCGTGCGTGCGCCGACTTCGCCCGCCGTCGTGCAGATCTTCCTTGAGCAGAAGCTGGACATTGCGGCAGGGGTGAAGCAACAGCTCGAAGCCGATGCCGCCAGCACCAGCGGTCTACATCTGCTCGACGAACGCTTCATGGTAATCCAGCAGGCGATGGGGACGCCGAAGAGCCGTGGTCCCGCGGCGGCTGCGACGCTGCGCGCGTTCGTCGAAGCGATGAAGGCATCCGGGTTCGTGGCTGAATCGCTGGCGCGGCATGGGATCGCGGGCGCGTCCGTGGCGCCGGCGGCGTAGTCAGATGGCGCCCTTAACTAAACACTCAACACCCTGACGCTTTTATTCAATTGCCCAGGTATTTACCCTAGTGTGAAATGCTACTTCATTGCCGCGGACGTTTCGCGGCTAACCCCAAGAAGAGCATGAAGATGAACCTTTCTATCCGCACCGCTTTCGTCGCCGCCGTCGTCCTCGTTCCGGCACTCGCGTTCGCCCAGTCGAACGAGACTGTCACACGCGCGCAGGTTCGCGCGGAACTTGTCCAGCTCGAAGCGGCTGGCTTCAATCCTGACTGCTCGTACGGCTGCGATGTGAGCCTGCGACGTGCGCAGGCCGTCATCGCGCAACAACAGGTCAACGCAAAAACCGGTTATGGTCCGAACATGGTTGGCACCGTGCAATCTGGAAAGTAAGCCGATCGCGTTGGGGTCCTTGCGCGTGAAACCCGGTGCGAGACATGGTCGTGGTTCGCGGAAGACGCCCTGCCGGCAAATCTCTTCGGACCAACCCGGCTGTATTTCGCCTCTCAGGAAGTCTTGACCGAAGCGCCAGGATGTACATCTGGATTGCCATAACTGGCGATCAGATGTTGCGTGATCCCCGATATGCACAGTCCGCCCGCTCGATGTCGAAGGTGGAATGTGTACCGGCCAATCGAATGGAAGTAGTCCTGCGGTCCAACCGGATCGGTTTCCGCAAAGCGAAAGATTGCGAAGTTGCAATCCGCGATCATCGTACCGGTCGAAGCATCCTGCCGAACCCGCAGGTTCGAGAAATTGTGCTGCATACGCAGTCTGGACAATGCCGTTCTGCGCAGCTCGACGTAGTGTTCACGCGAAACCTCCGCTGGTGGAGTTCCGCGAAAGCTCGAGTAGTCCGTATAGACACGTTCATCAAGGCATGACTCGAGTCGCGCCCAATCTCGCATGTCGAAGGCAAGCTGAAACTCGCAGAGCAGTTCATATGCGTCCGCATTTAGCGTCGGATCCACAGCCGTCCCTCGGTTGAATCAAGCAGTGAACTGCATACTAGCAGCCTCGCTTCGAGCCTGATTTCCCGAAACCCGCGAAAGAATCCACGCGACACGCGCCGTCACGCCATCTACTGGACTGATGCGCTCGCCGCACGATACGCATCGACAAGCTCATAAACGCGCGCACCCGGCATCGTTTCCTTCAGCCTCAACTCTTCGACAATCGCTTCGAGCAGGTCGCGGTGCCGCTCGAGCAGCTTCAGGCATTCTGCGTTGATCCTGCTCAGCAGCGCATTCGATTGCGCGATGGCTTCGGTCATCTGCGGGCCGGCATAGTGCTGCGGCAGCGCCGCCAGGCTAAACAGGTTGCCGTCCGCATTGAAGCCGAGTCGCGACACCATGTCCAGGCTGAGGCGCGACGCTTCCTCGAGATCATGCGCGGCGCCGCTCGAAGCCTCGCCATAGACGAGCAACTCCGCGCCGCGCCCGCCGAGCAGCACCATCAGCTTGTCGTTCAGCTCGCTCTCGACGAACAATTGCTTGTCCTGCTGCTCGGTAATGAGCGCGAAGCCCAACGCGCGGCCGCGCGGCAGGATCGTCAGTTCTTCGAGCACGCCCGCGCCGAGCAGCGCCGCGACGAGCGCGTGCCCGGTCTCGTGATACGCGATACGTTTGACTTCCTCCGCGTCGAGCGAACGCTGCGAGCCGCTGATATCGCCGATCCGCGACACCTTGATCGCTTCACGCAGATGCTCGGCCGTGACACGCGTCGCGCCGCTTCGGCGTGCGACCAGACCCGCCTGATTCACGATCGCCGCGAGCGTGGCTGGAGACATGCCGGTCGTGAGGCGCGCGAGTTGTTCGCAGTCGATGTCGATGGCGCGCGACGGCAGTTTGCCGATATAGAACTCGAAGATTTTCGTGCGGTCGCCGACGTCGGGCAGATGCACGTGCACCTCGCGATCGATGCGGCCTGGGCGGCGAAATGCTTCGTCCAGGTTGTCGACGTGATTGGTGGCGACGACCACCACCACGCCTTCGTTCGAAGCGAAGCCGTCCATCTCGGTCAGGATCTGGTTGACGATGCGGTTGGACTCCGCTTCGCCTGGACCACCGTTGGTGTCGGTGCGCTTGCCTAGGCCGTCGGCTTCGTCGATGAACAGAATCACCGGGCGACGCGCGCGCGCGATTTTCCACAGATGTTTGACGCGCTGGATACCCACGCCATACCACTTCGAGCTGAAATAGCCGCCCGTCAGCGAGATGAAGTTCGCGCCGCACTCGCCGGCGAGTGCCTTGGCCAGCCGCGTCTTGCCGACGCCCGGGCCACCGATCAGCGCCACGCTGGGCGGCCGCAACCCAAGCCGGCTGAATTCACGCGGATTCTCGAAGTATGCGAGCACGTCCTTCAACGCCACCTTCGCTTCGCCTGCGCCGATCACATCGTCGAACCGGAGCTCAGGCGATTTTTCCAGCAGCTTCGCACCGTGTGTCACGTCGCGACGCATATACCAGCCCATGCCGACGAGCAGCAGGATCGGGAACAGCAGATTGAGCAGTGACTGGAACAGCACCTGGAAAACGACGACCCAGGTTGGGGTCGGACGAAGCTGCGCATTCGGCAACCAGACCATTTGATAGTCCGGTTTGTCGTTCGACTTCAACTGCTGGAGTTGCAAGGACTGCGAGAAATCACCGGAGCGATCGGTCACGAAGTATCGCGCGCCGTTGCGCGTCGATACGAGCATCGCATCGTAGGTTGCGCCGATGGCCGCGACGTTATGGTTGCGAATATCGGCCAGCAGAGACGACGCGTCTTTTTCGTGGTGCGACCATGGCGTCGCGTCGGCGCGCATCTGGCTGATGACGTCGGACAGCGGCGGTTGAACCTGCCCCGGCGAAACACGAGCACGTGGCCACAGCACGATGCCGGCAAAGACGATCGTCAATGCGACCGCCACGCCGGCGATACGTCGGCGGCGATTTCCCCAGGTGCGGCTCGTCCGGAATGTCATTTCGTTTACTTCGAATGGTCGGTGCCGTGTTGCGCGGCTGGAAAGCAAGCCTGCTCGGATCGGCGCAGTTTTTCTTGTTTGCTGAAACAACCCGATTTGTACCGACTATTGGACGATTGCAGTGCGGTCTAACGAACTCGCCGACGAACTTCGCGCGCTACGAAGTGTGGGAGTGGACACGGAAAAATCCGGAAACGCCGGGGAGGATCGCGCCTTAATGGAACCTTAAGTTGCCGCGGACTATCTTCCTGACAGCTTCTGAATGGCTCCGGTCGGCATGCCGTATAGAACAGCAACGCTAACGGATCGAACAATCCACATGTCGAACTCGTCCGCTCAACCCGTCCTCTCCGTTGTCGTGCTGTGTTTCAATCAGGAGCCGTTCCTGGCCAGGTGTCTCGACAGCATCCTCGACCAGTCGCTGAACGTTCCATTCGAGATCGTCGTTTCCGACGACGCGTCGTCCGACCGCAGCCCGCTCGTCGCGCAGATGTACGCGAAACGGTATCCCACCCGGATCAGGCTGATCTGCCACGAGACGAACGTCGGCATATCGCGCAACTACGCGGATGCGATGGACTCCGCGCGCGGCAGATACATCGCTTACATCGACGGCGACGATTGCATGCTGCCCGGCAAGCTCCAGCGTCAGCTCGATTGCCTGAACGAAAACCCCGCCGTGGGACTGGTGGCCCATGCAATGCGAGCCGTCGACGCCGTGTCCGGACACGAGGTCGCTTTTCACTTGCCCCACCACAAGCCCTCGACCTTCGACGCGGCCTATCTCGTCACGCACGGGCCGTTTTTCTTTCACAGTTCCGTTATGTTCCGCACCGACCTGAGGCGCAGGCATCAGGTGGACATGTCGCTGAAGTGGGTGACCGATGTCGCGAACCTGATCCAGATTCTGGCGGACAGTAGCGGCTGCTATCTCGACGACGTGCTGGGCGTGTATCGGGTCAACCCCAACGGCATCACGTCGACGGTCATCACCAATCCTGCGAGAAACGCCGCGGGTCTGCAGGACAGCCTGCACACCATCGATATCGCCGAAGGCCTCGGTGTGCCGAAGGGCAAAGGGAATGTCGGCCGCGCGCGACTGCTGTTTCATTCGGCGGTACTGAGCCTGAATGCGGGCTTCGACGGCGCGTTTCGCGACTACATCGAGAGCAGCGTGCGCTATGCGAATCTCGGTGCGAAGCAGCGGTTCCTCTACGTGCTGCGCCGCTTCCCGCGCTCCGCGCGCACGCTTTACGATGCCGCCAAGCGCGCGACACGCAGAAAATGACGGCACGTCAGAGCTTCGCCGCGATAAAGTTCGTCGCGATATAGATCGACGCATGATTCGTCAGATGCCCCGCGTCGAAGCTCTCCAGGTCAGTCGCGAGATCCGGGCCCAACATCGGTGGGCAGCCCCGCGAAGGCTCGCACATCTGCCCCATTAACGGCACATAGATCGCACCGGTGCCGGCAAGTTGTTCCGACAACTCGGCATCTACCCGAAATAGCGCGGGATCGATTCCGGCGCTAACGAATGCGGGAACCGGCAACCCGCGCGACAGATAGCGTCGCTCGACGATTTCCGGCAGGCTCGGCAGCCACACGGGCAGCTGACCCGCCACGAGGATCCGCGCGACGCCAGCACGCCGCAATTCCGCGATCGTGGTCTTCAGCTTCTCGATGAAACCCGGCGACCGGTAGTCGTAAAACCACAATGCCTGAAGCACGACCGCGGCTGGTTGCAAGCGCCGGATGGTCTGCATGTCCCACGCGTTGAGTTCGGCACAATCCGCCCGTGTGTCCCGAACGAAGTCAAGCACAGGCGGACAACTGCTTGCGGTCAACGTGACCACGCTCGATGCGTGCCCGGCCCATTTCGCGATGCCCGCGTACAGATGATTCGCGAAGCTGTCGCCCCACAACACGACTGCGGGCCGCGCGGTTCCTCCAAAACACGAGGCAGCGTAGCCTCCGGCACCGACCTCGACCGGCAGCAGGCAGGCGCTGTTTCCATGCTGCCAGTCCTTCAGCCGGCGATAGTTTGCGACTGCGATCGTCGCTCGCTGAGTCTTCGACAGCAACGTATCGTCGCTCGTCATGACCCCTACCGCGCCC
Source organism: Paraburkholderia phosphatilytica (assembly GCF_003443895.1). Lineage (GTDB taxonomy): Bacteria > Pseudomonadota > Gammaproteobacteria > Burkholderiales > Burkholderiaceae > Paraburkholderia > Paraburkholderia phosphatilytica. The sequence goes on from NZ_QQOA01000077.1 coordinate 7,040, forward strand.
ACGATGAACAGAGCCGACAGCGCAAGCCCGATATGCGAGAGCGCTGCCTTGCGATGCGACCTGCTGGCAAACGCCTTTTGTTGGTACGGCTGCTCGACGCATTTCCATGTGAGCCATGCAAGCACGGTCGCCAACGCAGCGATGGCGGCACGGACCACTGCCGAAGGTTCCGCGGCCGAGACGAGGCGAGCGAAAACGAATAGCGGCCAGTGCCACAAATAAAGAGGATAGCTGATGAATCCAAGCGTTTTGACAAGCCCCCATCGCGAGAGCGCGCGATTCATCAACGCCGCCGGCCCCGCTGCGATGAGCAGTACCGTCCCGGCAACGGGCACGATCGCGCGCCAGCCGGGGTACGGATACACACCGGCCGCGCCCGACGCGGCCAGCAAGATCAGCGCAATGCCGGCAACCGACAGCGACGCGGCAAGCGGACCTCGCATCTCGCAGCGCGCCCATGTCCCAGAGCCTGGCATAGCGTGCACGTACGCCAGCGCGCCGCCGGCCATCAGTTCCCAGAAGCGGCCCGGAAGCAGATAAAAGCCCGCATCCGTATGATGTCCCGCCCACAACACGCAGATCGTCAACGACGCGAAACCGAGCGCACTGAACGCCACCAGCGCATAGCCGCGACGCAGCGCGGTGACGCCGATCAGAAGTGGCCATAGCAGATAGAACTGCTCCTCCACGCCCAACGACCACAAGTGCAGCAGCGGCTTCCATTCGGATCCGATGTCGAAATATCCAGCGTCTTGCCACAGCGCGATATTCGACGAAAAGGTCGCGGCGGCCAGCATGTACTCGCCGAGACTCCGGAACTCATCGGTGGTCAGTTCAAAGCGGCCGACTACCCATACGAATAGCAGCACCACGCACAGCGCAGGGATGATCCGCCTGGCGCGACGTCCGTAGAACCCGACGATCGACCAGCATCGCGCGCGCAGCCGGTCGACGATATCTCGCGTGATCACGTACCCCGAAATCACGAAGAACACATCGACGCCGACGAACCCTCCGGGCACTCTCCCCGGGAACGCATGAAACAGCACGACCAACGTGACCGCCACTGCGCGCAGTGCATCGATATCGAGACGCCGGCGCAAACGATCCGTCGGTTGGGTCGGCGCCGATGTTTCGACAGCGTGAAATGCTGCGTCCATGCTTGGACCTGTTACCACCCAAAGACCACAGGCACGCAAGGCGAACGTTTCACACCGTTCGCGCGGACACAATTCTGTTGATTCGGAGACCTATGATATGTGCGGGTGACGACATATGAAAATTTGGTATGTCGATCAAGCTTGATATTTCGAAGTTCAAGGCGGCGCTTACAGAATGGAAGACCACCTTCATGTGTTCTTAAGCGACACGCGTTCGTGACAACTACAACAACAACGACAACGTTTCGCATCCTCAAACGCTTCGTCGCGACGCGACCACCTGGTCCGTCGCGACGAAGCATCGACTCGACGAGTCACTCGATCTTACGCATAAGCACAACCACCTACCAGCAGGCACGCCCCTTGCTGCCAGATTCCCCACGGCCTCATCGCGCAGTAATTCTGACTTCATCGCAACGCAGGGGAACATCCAGACATTACCGTTGATCCGTTCACGGCACGTCGCGACGTGTCCGTCGCTCGCCTGGCGAGCGTGCAGTCCATCGGCTCTCGCAGCCGATGTCCGGCCCATCGACGCGCCCATCCGTAGCGGCCGTCCGCGTGCGCGGCCCCGTGCCGTCGCCGCTCGAGTGGACCGTGGTTCCGCGCATGCAGCGTGGCGGACACGGGTTCCTCTTCCGTCAAAAAGGAGGCCATTTTGTTCAATCGACGTACTGTCCGCGTTGCGGGCAGCCTGATATTCGTCGCGCTCATCGTCGTGTTTCTCGCACACGCGATCCAGCCCGACACGTACCGGCAATACTCTGGGGATCTGGTCTACTACACGATCCGCCACCTGATCCTCGTCGCGTATTCGATGGCGCTCGCGATCGTCGTGGGCGTGCCGTCCGGTGTGCTGCTGAGCCGACCGCGCATGGCGCGTCAGGCAGAGGCGTTCATGCAGATCTTCAACATCGGCAACACGGTGCCGTCGCTCGCCGTGCTGGCAATCGCGCTCGGTATCTTCGGGATCGGCAACGTGCCCGCCATCGTCGCGCTGTTCTTCGCTTCGCTTCTGCCAATCATTCGGAATGCGTATGAAGGCATGAAGAGCGTCGAGCCTTCTCTGCTCGAAGCGGCGCGCGGCCTGGGCATGACGAACCTGCAATCGCTGCTGAAAGTCGAATTACCGAATTCGATGCCGATCGTGGTGGGCGGCATTCGTACCGCGCTCGCGATCAACGTCGGCACCGCGCCGCTCGCCTATCTGATTGGAGCGGACAGCCTCGGTACGTTGATCTTCCCCGGCATCGATCTCAACAACAACCAGATGTTGTTGCTCGGTGCCGCCGCGACCGCTCTTCTCGCGCTGCTGCTCGACGCGATTGTCGCAACGGCGAGCCGCGTCTGGCTAGTCCGCAAAGGGGTGATGGCATGACGCAATTCATCACTTCACGCCTCGGCTCACATCTCGCACGCATCGCCGCGTTGCTGGTCTCCGGATGCATCGCCGCGTGTCTCAGCGCGCCCGCATGGGCCACTAACATCGTGCTGGGCGGCAAGAACTTCACCGAGCAGTACGTGCTCGTCGAACTGACCGCGCAGTATCTGCGTTCGCGCGGCTACACCGTCGAAACCCGCACCGGTCTCGGCAGCGTTCTGCTGCGTAGCGCGCAGGAGAACAATCAGGTCGATTTGACGTGGGAATACACCGGCACAGCTGCGCTCGTCTACGACAAGCTGACGGACAAGATGACGCCCGACCAGATGTACCAGCGCGTGAAAGATCTGGATGCGAAGCGCGGACTCGTATGGCTCGACAAGTCGCCAATGAACGATACGTATGCGCTTGCGCTGCCTGCCCAGGTTGCAAGGAAGACCGGCATCCGCACCATCTCGCAGCTTGCCGCCAAGCTGAATAGCGACCCGAAGGGCACGCGTCACGTGTTCGGGATGGACGCCGAGTTTGCGAACCGTCCTGATGGACTGAAGCCGCTCGAAGCCGCGTACGACATGCACTTCACGCGCGAGGAGACCCGCCAGATGGATCCTGGGCTCGTGTACACGGCGCTGCACAACAACCAGATCGCGATCGGTCTCGTCTACACGACGGACGGCCGCGTGAAGGGTTTCGGTATCGTGCCGCTCGAAGACGACAAGCATTTCTTCCCGCCGTACAACGCGACGCCGGTGGTGCGCGCGCCGATCCTGCAGCAGAACCCGAAGCTGGCGCAGCAGCTGAATGCGCTGTCGGCGCTGCTCGACAACGACACCGTGCTCGACATGGACAAGCAGGTGGATATCGACGGCAAGTCGGTGCAGGCTGTGGCGGCGAATTTCCTGCGCACGCACAAGCTGCCGTAAGCCCGGCCACCGACAAGGAGAAACGATGAACCTGTTCGACTATCTGTCGCAGAACTGGCCCGAGCTGCTGCACCTCACGCTGCAACATGCGTGGCTCGTGGGCCTCGCGGTGGGCTTCGCGATTATCGCGGGCGTACCGCTCGGCATTCTGATGAGCCGCTGGGAGTGGCTCGCCGCACCGCTGCTCGGCGTCGCCACCGTGATTCTCACGCTGCCTTCGATCGCGCTGTTCGGCCTGATGATTCCGATCTTTTCGCGCTTCGGCGAAGGCATCGGCGCGGTGCCGGCCATCACCGCGGTGTTTCTGTATTCGCTGTTGCCGATCATGCGCAACACCTACCTCGCGCTGAACAACGTCGACGCGAGCATCAAGGAAGCGGGCATCGGCATCGGCATGACACGCTGGCAACGCTTGCGGCTCGTCGAACTGCCGCTTGCCGTGCCGGTGATTCTTGGCGGTGTGCGCACCGCCGTCGTGATGAACATCGGCGTGATGACGATCGCCGCGGTGATCGGCGCGGGCGGCCTCGGCTCCGTGATCCTGCGCGCGATCAGCCAGAGCAGCATGATGAAGCTGCTGGTGGGCGCGGTGCTCGTGAGCATTCTCGCGATCGCCGCCGATCTCCTGCTGCAACGGCTGCAACGCGTACTGACACCGAAGGGAGTGCAATAACCATGATCGAACTCGACCAGTTGACCAAGACGTTCACGCAGAAAGACGGCCAGGCGGTACACGCCGTCGATTCGGTCAGCCTCAAGGTGAACGAGGGCGAAATCTGCGTGTTTCTCGGCCCGTCGGGCTGCGGCAAGACCACCACGCTCAAGATGATCAACCGGCTGATCGAACCAACCTCGGGCCGTGTACTGGTGAATGGCGAAGACACCGGCAAGCTGAACGAAACGGATCTGCGCCGTCACATCGGCTACGTGATCCAGCAGATCGGGCTGTTCCCGAACATGACGATCGAGGAGAACATCACGGTCGTGCCGCGTCTGCTGGGCTGGGACAAGAAGCGCTGCGCGGAGCGCGCGACCGAGCTGATGTCGATGGTCGCGCTCGATCCGAAGCAGTATCTGAAGCGCTATCCGCGCGAACTCTCGGGTGGACAGCAGCAGCGGATCGGCGTGATTCGCGCGCTGGCCGCAGACCCGCCAGTGCTGCTGATGGACGAACCGTTCGGCGCGGTCGATCCGATCAACCGCGAGACCATCCAGAACGAGTTCTTCCAGATGCAGCGGCAACTGAAGAAGACCGTGATCATGGTAAGCCACGACATCGACGAAGCCATCAAGCTTGGCGATCGCGTCGCGGTATTCCGTCGCGGCAAGCTCGTGCAATACGATCATCCGGACACGCTGCTCGCGCATCCGGACGACGATTTCGTCAGCCAGTTCGTCGGTGCGGACAGCACGCTGAAGCGCCTTTTGCTGGTGAAGGCCGGCGATGCCGCGACGACGCCCGAGACCGCGCGCCCCGATACGCCGCTTTCACAGGCGTTCGCTTCGATGGACGAACACGATTTCCGCTATCTGACGGTGGTGGACAACACCTTCCACGCGCGAGGCTTCGTATCGCGCCGCGCAGCGCGCAATGCGGAGGGCCTATGTCAGGACAAGCTGGTCGAATTTCCGGCTACGGTGGCCGACAACGACAACCTGCGCATCGTGCTCTCGAAGATGTACGAGTTCCGCACGTCGTGGATGCCGGTGCTGGATGGCGACGGTGTCTATGTCGGCGAAGTCACGCAGGACTCGATTGCGGACTATCTGAGCTCGGGCCGTTCGCGTCATCAAACCGGCATGGCGCCGGTCATCCGGTCTGCCGAAACGGCGCGCGCCTGAGCAGGCGCTCGATGTGACTCACCCGGTCCCAGCAGGCGACCGGGTGGTTCAGGCATGAAAGTGTCAGTGCAGCGTGTGGATGGAGCTGATGGAGCCGTCGCCGTCCTCGTCGGACGAGGCTTGATCGAGGATCGCGCACCGGAAATCCAGCTTGACGCGAAGGATGGCCGATTCGACACGCGCATCGCCACGATGGCCGCTCAGGCGGGTATTGATCGCCTCTTCGACCGCGAGAATGGCCTGCTCGATGCTCTCGGGATCGTCACTGTCGAACCCTACCTCGATCTCGATGCTCTCCAGCAGGTTCAACGCGGTTGCAATGTCCTCGGAAGCGACGAACAGCGTCTTGGCGTTTTCTCTCATCTACCCTCCCCGTTGGGTTGTCTCGAGTGGTCAGACAGGTGCATGTTGCGAGCCTATCGTTGCACATCCGTGGCAATCCTGCCGGCGGCGAGGCAGCGTGTGGGGTTCGAAACAACAGGGGGTTGCCGTACGGCGTGAAGCGAATAGAATTGTCTGTTCAACGCGCGCTTTCGCGCTTTGCCGGGGTCGAGCGCTGTTCGCGCCTTTGGCTCAAAGCGTTGCCGTCACGCCTCCATCTACGTACAGAATATGGCCATTCACGAAGGCTGACGCATCGCCAGCCAGAAAGACCGCGGCCCCAGTCAGGTCCTCGACATCACCCCAGCGTCGCGAAGGCGTGCGCGAAATCAGCCAGTTCGAAAATTTTTCGTCTTCGACCAGCGCCTGAGTCAACTCCGTCTTGAAGTACCCCGGCCCCACGCCGTTCACCTGGATTCCGTGTTGTCCCCAATCGATCGCCATACCCTTGGTCAGCATTTTGACCGCACCCTTGCTAGCGGTATAGGCAGCGATATTGGGCCGGCCGAGTTCGCTCTGAACCGAACAGATATTGATGATCTTGCCGCGCTTACGCGCGATCATGTGCCGGGCGACCGCTTTCGCGACCAGGAAGACGCTTTCCACATTCGTCTTCATCAGTTCTTCCCACTGTGAATGGGTGAATTCTTCCAGTGGCGCTCGCCGCTGCATACCCGCATTGTTCACGAGGATATCGATCGCACCGATCCGGCTCTCGATGCCTTCGATGCCGGCTTCAACATCTTCCGGGTTCGTGACGTCGAAACTTGCCGCGTGGACCTTAGCCCCCGCGTCGCGGAGCCGATCGACGGCCTCCGATAGACGTTGCTCGTTGCGCGCATTCAGAATGACTTCGGCGCCGGCGCCCGCCAGTCCCTGTGCGAGCGCAAAGCCGATTCCCGTGCTCGAACCGGTTATCAAGGCACGACGGCCTGTGAGACTAAACATTGTCAGGTTGGATTTCAAATCGACTCCCTGGAAGGCCATGGATGTCACGCATCCTATTCGAACGTCATCAGTACCTTCATCGACTGCGACCGATCGCCTGCGGTCTGGAACGCTCGCAGCGATTCCTTGTAGTGGAAAATGCCCGTGATCAGGGGCTTGACGTCGATCAGGCCTTTGTTCAGCAGCTCGACGGCCACAGCGAACTCCTCGTGAAAACGGAAGGCGCCACGCAGGTCGAATTCCTTCGCGACGATCACATTGATCGGCAGAGAGATTTCGCCGCCCAGCCCGACCTGAACCACGATGCCACGTGGCTTGAGGACGTCGAACGCGCCTCGCAATGCCGCTGCATTGCCGCTCGCTTCGAACAGCACGTCGAAACTGCCTTTATCGGCCGCGAACGGCTGCAGCGCATCCGGCGACTCGGCGACATTCAGCGCAACATCCGCACCGACTTTCTTCGCAGCCTCCAGAGGAAAGCTGCTGACATCGGTCGCGACGATCTTCGCGGCGCCGGCCCGACGCGCAGCCGCCACAATCAACGCACCGATGGGGCCGCAGCCGGTGACCAGCACGTTCTTGCCGAGCATGGGTCCGGCGCGACGAACAGCGTGCAGCGCGACGGACAACGGCTCGGCCATTGCGGCCTCGGCATCGCTCAACGTGTCGGCCACGACGTGCGCCTGCGAACGGTCGACGACGATTTCCTGGCGAAATGCGCCTTGTACATGCGGCGTTCGCATCGCGCTGCCGTAATAGCGCATGTCGAGACAGTGATTCTGCAGACCTTGCTGGCAGTATCGGCACAGACCGCACGGCCGGCTTGGACTGATTGCAACGCGAATTCCAGCCGCCATGTCCGTGACGTTTTGCCCAGTCCGCTCGACGACGCCGGACACTTCATGGCCCAGCACCATCGGCTCGCGAATCCGCACCGTGCCGAATCCGCCGTGGTTGAAATAGTGAAGGTCGGAGCCGCAGATGCCGCCCGCGCGAACCCTGACCAAAAGCTGATGCTCGCCCGGTTCCGGCGTGGGTACATCCTCGATACGAAGGTCCAACGGCGCGTGTATGACAAGTGCATCCATGATGACCGCCTGTGATGGTGAAGGCAGGAAGAGTTCGGATACGGTAGCGACGATCCGCTTCGACGGCAAAGACAAAAGCCCTATAGGGCTATCGCGGCCGCTTATGGCTCACTCGATGGTCTTCACCATATCCTCGATCACCTTCTTCGCGTCACCGAACACCATCATCGTCTTGTCCATGTAGAAGAGCTCGTTGTCGAGACCGGCGTAACCCGCCGCCATCGAGCGCTTGTTGACGATGATCGTGCGCGCCTTGTACGCCTCGATGATCGGCATCCCCGCGATCGGCGACTTCGGATCGTTCTTTGCCGCCGGGTTCACCACGTCGTTCGCACCGAGCACCAGCACCACGTCGGTCTGGCCGAACTCGTTGTTGATGTCCTCCATCTCGTACACGAGGTCGTACGGCACTTCGGCTTCCGCGAGCAGC
>NZ_QQOA01000078.1 GCF_003443895.1 Paraburkholderia phosphatilytica
TTTGGCCATGTCCCTTTCGCAGTCGAAACAACGGAAAGGTTAACAGGAACGATCGAAAGTAAACAGCCCCAGGCATCATTTTGTTAAGGCTTCTTAAGCGGCACGCCTTGGCCAACTTCTGTCCTGACGACCTCGCTGAACTGAAGTACACCGCTCGCAATAAGCTCAAGAGCGGCCAGAAGCGCAAATCGATCATCGTCGCATGTTGGAAACAAGCCGAGCTGTGGTGATGTCATGACTTACGTAAGTCTCAATAATCAGGAACCTTGAATGGCCAAAGAAGAACTGCTGGAACTCGACGGTATCGTTGACGAAGTGCTGCCAGATAGCCGCTACCGCGTCACGCTCGACAACGGCGTGGTGGTGGGGGCGTACGCGTCCGGCCGTATTCGCAAGAATCACATTCGGATCCTGGCGGGCGATCGGGTCACACTGGAACTGTCGGTGTACGACCTGACGAAAGGAAGGATCAATTTTCGACATAAGGATGAGCGCAGCGGGGGCGCAGTACAAAGAGCCGTGTTTCGCCGTCGTTGACTGCGCGATACACGGGCATCGGCTGAGAGTCTTGCCGGTTCCACGACGCCTGCGTGTACATCCACATGAGCATTCGCCATCGCTGCGATCCTGACCGAGGAAAAAATTGACTACCGTAGTTCTGAAACCTGACGAACCCGTGGAAATTGCATTACGCCGTTTCCGTCGCGCGATCGAGCGCACTGGCTTGATTCCGGAACTTCGTGCCCGGACAGCCTATGAAAAACCGACTGCAGAACGCAAGCGCAAAAAGGCTGCTGCAGTGGCTCGCCTGCGCAAGGAGATCAAGCGATCGTTGCCGCCGAAAAAGCGGTACTGACCGGGAACTGCCAGGCGGCGTCGCTGATGCGGCCTTCTAGTGTTCGGCCGCGTTTCTTGCGTAACCTTCGCATGAGGAACCGGTTCTGAGCCGGCCGAGTTGCTGGTTGAGTTCGCATGCCAGCCTCGTCACCGCTTCCGTCACAGGTATCCGCAACGTATGCCGACGCTTCGTGAGCATATGCCGGGATCTTAAGCTCTTCACGCAGGCAGCCGTCGCCATTGACGGTAGCAAGTTCAAGGCTGTGAACAGCCGCGACCAGAACTTCACACCGAACAAGATTGCGAGGCGACAGGAGCAGATCGGGCAAAGCATCCAGCGCTACCTGGACGCGCTGGATACAGCGGACCGGACGCAGCCGGTCGAGGTAGAAGCGAAGACCGAACGTCTGCGCGAGAAGATCGACCGGTTGCGCGAACAGATGCGCGATCTCAACAGCTGGTGTGGCGTGGCGTGTTTGCCAGACGGTCTGTTCGAATTCGCAGTCATCACAACCGTCCGTTCCCTTTCGCGCCAGGCGATGCGGCCCGCTGCATTTGCGAGTCCTGCGCTGCCTCCAGGTCAGGAAATGCCTTTCTTTCCCCATCCTCCGGCAGTGCGCCGAACACCGTCCTCGGGATTCGACAGGTCAGACGCCACCAATCTGTTGTCGTACTCCACAGGAGCCTCGCGAGCGTCCGCGCCATTGGCAAACGGCGTCCCAACAGAAAGCGCCGCAGGGTCGCGACATCAACGGGATTCTGGTGAGGCTGGCGAATTGCAGCACTGTTGCCGTCGACGTTCTGCGTAGCTTTGGTGAGGACAAAGAGTCGGGATGGCGACGAGTGGAGGACGCCTGAAGGGGGTGTCATGCTTGATCCGGCTGCCCACGTGACGCGCACAAACTCCACCCGAATGATTCGTCGGTGTGACCAGGTGTGTAGAGCGCCTGCAGTTCGATGCCGTCGACGCTGATGTGCTCGCCGTCGCTCACGTGACGACTCACGCACGACGCGCGCGTTCGTTCGCCCATCAGCGTCGTGCAACTCACCGCGTCGCGCAGATCGCCCAGTGCGGTGACGTGATCGGCGTGCGTGTGCGTGTCGATCGCGTGTACCAGTTGGACGTCGAGCTCGTGGACCAGCTTGAGATACTGATCGAGATGATCCTTCACCGGGTCGATGATCAGCGCTTCACCGCCCGGCCTCGACGCGAGCAGATAGGTGTACGTGCTGGACGTGCGGTCGAACAGCTGCCTGAAAATCATGTTTGTCTCCTTCGATGCATCTCACGTCGTTAAGCGCGCGATACGAAGCGCCGCGGTCACGGTGGCGATGAAGTCACGCACGTTTGCCACGTCGTCGAAGCGCAGTACGGTCTGCACGATCGGTTCGACCTGCGCGTCCACCAGCCGCTCGCGGAGCAGCGACGTAGCCTTCGCGCGCAACTGTTTCGCCTGGCGCGCAAGATCGCTTTCGGGCTTGCTCGTATCGACATGCTGCGCGAGACGGGTGCCGTCCTTGAGCACGAGCGCGACGTCGGTGCTGGCGCGCGGCTGCCGGGGATTCGGCGTGATCGTCACGCGCTGGCGTAGCGCCAGGATCAGCGGATCGTCCAGTGCCTGAGCGGAATACGAGTTCGCATCAACGGTGCTCCAGCCGGCAAGCGTGAGAGCTGCCATCTGCGCGATGCTGAATTTCGCCTCGAGTCCCGTGACCGGTTCAGCAATGCAGCACACCGACAGGTATTGCGGCTCGACGCGGATATCGATGGCCTCGATCGCATCGAGACGATCACCAAGTTGCTGGCGCAGCAGCTTGCACGCCTCGATGGGCCCCTGGGTGCCGTAGCACGATGCGTTGTACTTGAAGAGGATCGTACGCGCCTGATAGTCGGGCGCTCCCGCGAGCGACGCGGCGATTGCCTCGTTGCTGCGCGCGCCCGCATACAGTTCGACGAAGCCCGCGTCGCATTCGAGCATATCTGTCCGGCTGGTAAAGCCGCGTTTCGCGAGGCTCGCGGCCAGCACACCCGTGGACGCTGCATGGCCCGCATGCAGCGGCTTGCACATCGTGCCGAACGCGGCGCGCAAGCCGGCCGCCTGCGTCGCGCAGATGCCGAGCGCGTGCTGCGTCTGTTCGAACGTGAGATCGAGCAGGGCGGCACAGGCGAGTGTCGCGCCGAACATGCCGAACGTCGCGGTGTTGTGCCAGCCGCGCCGGTAATGCTCCTCGCCCATCACCAGTGCGATGCGGCTTTGCATCTCGACGCCCGCGACGAAGGCGGACAGCGCACGCTGGCCATTCAGGCCGTCGCGTTCGCAGATCGCGAGAATCGCCGACCAGAGCGGCACCGACGGATGCACGCGCGAACCCAGATGCACGTCGTCGAAATCGAGCACGTGAGAGGCCATGCCGTTGACGAGCGCGGCATCGCGGACGCTGGTGCGAAAGCCGCTGCCCAGCAGCGTCGCGCGCGGCGCTGCGGCGTCTTCGCGAATCGTCTCTTCGAGCATCGCGACCGACGGATCGGCCCAGCCCGAAATCGTGGTGCCGAGCCAGTCGAGCAGCGTGTGCCGCGCGGTCTCATTGACTTCGGCGGGCAGCGGCGCGCGGGCGCGCGCGAGACAGGTGTCGGCGAGTTCGCGCGTCAGCGGATAGCGGATGGACGACGCGGGACCGGCTTCGCTCATGACAGGCTCCATGGATGGCAGTGTTCATGCCCGAAAGGGCGAATGGGACGCCGGACGTTGCCGCGCGAGCGCCTCGGGGTTGACAACGTTGTGCGGCGCGCCGGCCTGCCACGCGAGCACATCCTGGAATGCGGCTTCGAACAGCGTTTCGTAGTTGTCCTTTTCCACGTAGCCGAGATGCGGCGTGCATACGACGTTCGGCATTTCCAGCAGGGGCTCGTTCGAGCCGAGCGGTTCTTCGTCGAACACGTCGAGCGCGGCCATGCCGGGGCGTCCTTGCGCAAGGGCTTCGCGCAGCGCGCCGGGTTGGACGAGGCCGGCGCGACTCGTGTTGACGAAGAGCGCGTCGGGACGCATCGCGAGCAGATGCTCGAGCGTGACCATGCCTCGGGTGCCGGCGTTCTGCCGGACCTGCAGCGTCAGCACGTCGGCGTGCGCGAACAGATCGAACGGACCATCGGCGAGCTGATGCCCATGCTCCGCGGCGAGCGCGAGCGAAGCCGGACGGCTCCAGACCAGCACCTTCATGTCGAACGCCGTCGCATAGCGTGCAAGACGCTGGCCGATGCGCCCATAGCCCCAGATGCCGAGCGTCCTGTTCTGGAGCGCGACGCCGAGCCCATGGCCATACGGCGCGGCGGCGTCTTCGAGACCGCTCGTCTGCCACTGGCCAGTCTTCAGGTGTGCCGCGTATTGCGGAATGCGCCTCATCGCCGCGAGAATCAGCCCCCACACCAGTTCGGCGGTTGCAATGCCCGAAAAGCGGCTCTCGGTCACGGGAATGCCCATGTCCGCCGCGGCGTCGAGATCGATGTGCGCGCTCGCTTTGCCGGTCTGCGCGATGAAGCGCAGGCGCGGCAGCCGTTCGAGCAGCGCGCGCGTGACCGGCGTGCGCTCGCGGATCAGCACCAGCGCTTCGGCATCGGCGATGCGCGCGGCCAGGGCGTCGACATCCTTGACGGTGTCGGTCAGCACGTCGACGTCGTGTCCGTCGAGCAGACGGAAACAGTCGAGCTTGCGGATGGCGTTCTGATAGTCGTCGAGAATGGCGATCTTCATCGCGGTCTCCGTGACGAAGGCGGACGCGGACACGCGGCCGTCGTTCCGCGCGCCGTACGTGATGTACGTCGGACGCTCAGGCCGCGCCCGTTGCGACCGGTGCATCCCTGCGCGAGCTCCACTCGCTCCACGAGCCCGGATACAGCGCGGCGCCACGAATGCCGGCGATCTCCATCGCGAGCAGGTTGTGGCAGGCGGTTACGCCGGAGCCGCACTGGCTGATCAGCGCGGCGCCATCGGCTGTGCCGGCAATCGCGCCGATTTCCTCGCGGAGCGCGTCCGGCGATTTGAAGCGGCCGTTCGCATCGAGGTTGTCGCGGAAGAAACGGTTGCGCGCGTTCGGAATGTGGCCGCCCACAGCGTCGAGCGTTTCGTTCTCGCCCCGGAAGCGGTCGGCCGCGCGCGCATCGAGCACCACGCGTGCGCCGCTCGAGACGTTCGCGAGCACGGCATCGAAATCGACGATGCCGGCTAGCGCGTCGCGCAGCGTGAAGTTGCCTGGCGGGCGGGTCGCGCCGTCACCGGTTTCCACCGGCTTGCCCGCCGTGCGCCATGCCGGCAGACCGCCGTCGAGCAAGGCGACGTCGGGATGACCGGCCCAGCGCGCGAGCCACCACAGCCGCGCCGCGTACATGCCGCCCGCGCTGTCGTAGCAGACCAGTTGCGTTGTGTCGCTCGCACCGGCGCGCGCCATCGCGTGCGCGAACGCTTCGCGGGTGGGCAGCGGATGACGGCCGTTCTGCCCGTTCTTCGGTCCGCTCAGTTCGTCTTCGAGATGCAGGTAAGCCGCGCCGGGCACATGCGCGGCGCGATACGCGTCGAGCCCGGCAGCCGGATTGCTCAGTTCGAAACTGCCGTCGCACACCAGCACGTCGGCGGGGCTGGAGAACAGGTCGGCGAGTTGTTCGACCGAAATCAGCGTATTGAAGCGCATCGGGGTTCCTGTGGCGTTGCTTGCGAATGACAAGGGCGAGGGCGCACGGTCTGCTTTCGTGCACCCGCGGAAAATCAGTTGTTCGACGGTTTGAGCACGCTGCGGTAGTCGGCGATGTCGGACTCGACAAACTTCGTGAACGCATCGCCTGACAGGTTGTTGAGCACCGCGCCGTTCATCGTCAGCTGCTTGACAACGTCGGGTTCCTTGAGAATTGCCTGGATACCCTGATTGATCTTCGCGATCACGTCGGGCGGTGTACCGGCAGGCGCGGCCACGCCGTACCACTGGGTCGGATTGACGTCGTAGCCGAGTTCCTTGAAGGTCGGCACATCCGGATACGCGGGGTTGCGCTTCGCGCCGGTGGTGGCGAGCAGACGCATGCCGTCGCTGTTCAGCTGGCCCGCGAGCGGCGTGTACGGCGCGAAGAAGCTGTCCACCTGGCCGCCGAGCAGCGCGGTGGTCGCCGGACCTGAACCGCTGTACGGAATGTTCAGCACGCTCAGGTGTGCTTTCGACTTGAAGATTTCCATCGTCGACTGCGCGGCGCCGCCCGTGCCGGTGGACGCGTAGGTCAGCTTGCCGCCTTTCGCGGCCTCGATGAACTGCTGGATCGACTGGTACTTCGATTTCGCGTTGACCATGAGGCCGAACGGCGTCTCGACCACCATCGAGATCGGTACGAAGCTGCCGGGCACCTTGTAGCGCAGCTCCGGATGCACGACCGGCGCGACGGAGAAGTTGCCGCTCATCGCGAGCAGCAGCGTCTGGCCGTCGGGTTTTGCATGCGCGACCACGTCGGCCGCGATGTCGCCGCCGGCGCCGGGCCGGTTCTCGACGACGATCGGCGCGTTCAGCTGCTTCGCGAGCGCGGTCGCGACGATCCGCGCGTAGGTGTCGCCGCCTCCGCCGGGCGGAAAGCCGACCATCAGCTTGATCGGGCCGTCCGGATAGCCGTCCGCGCGGGCGGTCTGGAGGGTCGCGAGAAGAAGGCCGATACCGAGCGCGCACGCGCGCGCGAAGCGTGTCAGGTTGCCGTCTGCGAACGCGCTACGGCGCGCGCCGCCTGTGCTTTCCCGCATGTCTGTCTCCGTTGTGATAGGTCTGTACCGACAAGCTGTATGCACTACTGAAGCAGTTGCAGATGGCCGTTCTCCACTGTCTGCCGGTAACGGCCGATATCCTCGACGATGTATTTGCCGAACGCGTCGCCGGTGAGTGTGCCGGGCACGACGCCTTCTCGCTCGAAGAGCTGTTTGATGGCCGGCGATGCGAGCGCCTGCATCGTCGCCTGTTCGAGCTTCGCGACCACCGGCGCAGGCGTGCCGGCGGGCGCGGCGACTCCGTACCACTGCGTGAGCGTCATGTTCACGCCGGCTTCCTGCATGGTCGGCACGTCCGGCATCTGGGCGTTGCGCTTCGGTGCGGTGCTCGCAAGGAGGCGCAACTGGCCGCCTTTGATCTGGCCGATCAGCGGTGGGTAGGTCGCGAAGAACGCATCGACGCGTCCGCCGATCAGATCGTTGATGGCCGGGCCAGAGCCCTTGTACGGCACGTGCAGCACGTCGATGCCGGCGCGTTGCCTGAACATTTCCATGCCGAGCTGCGCGGCCGATCCAGTGCCGGTCGATGCATAGCTGAGCTTGCCGGCTTTGGCTGCCGCGATGAAGTCGGCGACAGTCTTGTACTTCGATTTCGCCGAAACCATCAGCCCTTGCGGCGCCTCGGCCACGAGCGCGATCGGCGCGAAGCTGCCCGGCACCTCGTACGACAGATGCTTGCGGATCGCGGGCGCGGTGGCCAGATTGCCGCTCATCGCGAGCAGCAGCGTGTAGCCGTCCGGTTTGGCATGCGCGACGGTTTCCGCTGCGATGATGCCGCCCGCGCCCGGCCGGTTCTCGACGATGACCGTCTGATGCAGGATCGGCGCAAGCGCGGCGGCGAGCGCGCGGCCGTACAGATCGCCGCCGCCGCCCGGCGGGAAGCCGACCACGAGGCGAATGGTCTGGTTCGGCCATGTGTCGTTGGCGCGGCTGGCCACCGGCAGCGTCGTCAGGCACGCCAGTCCGATGGCGCCCAGCAGGCGTTTGATGTTCACGTGCGTTGTCTCCGTCTTTGCGTTCTTGTCGTGTGTTGCTGCGGCTGAGGCCCTGGCGAACGGCCGCAGCTGGACCGCATGCGCTACTGCCCGGTCGTGCCGCGCGCGGCGGTATCGGCGCCCGCGCGCGCGTCGCGTCGCCGCGCGGCCGACGGCAGCGCCTTCGCCACCATGTTCTCGAGCGCGCGCATCACGCCGTCGCCGAACCGTGCGATCGGACCGTGCGTGCGTTCGGCCCGCACAGGCGCCACGCGCCAGATGCAGGGACGCGGCGAAAAGTCGTCGAGATCCACGGGTTGCAGATCGTCGACGTAGGCACTTGCGGCCAGCATGCAGTCGGGCACGAAACCGAGGCCCACGCCGTGCGCGACGAGGCCGAGCTTCTGCTCGGTGCCAAAGGTGCCGATATTGACCTGCAGCGACATGCCGCGATCGTGGAACGCGCTGTGCAGACCCTCGCGAAAACCGCAGCCCTCCGGATTGAGCACCCAGCCCATGCCGCCCAGATCCGCGAGATGCAGCGGGTGCGCGGGCAGCGCGCCTTTGCGCGCGACCACCACCATGCGCAGTTCGCCGAGTCGCGTCGCCGTGAGACCCGGATCGAACTGCGTCGTGTTCGGTAGCACGACGATCGCGCCGTCCAGATCGCCGTCCATCAGCCGCGCGATCATGTCTGTACTCCAGCCCGACGTGATTTCCACCGCGAGGCCCGGGTTTTCTTCCATCATCGACGGCATCGCGTCGAGCAGCGCCAGTTCCGCGATCACCTCGGATACGCCGATGCGCAGCGTGCCGCCCGGCGCCGGGTCGCCGCGGATCAGGTCCTCGATCGACGCCACTTCGCGCAGCACCGACTCGCAGCGCTCGTACACCCGCCGGCCGAGCGGCGTGGGGCGCGGCGGCTTGGTCTGCCGGTCGAGCAGCGTGACGCCGAGATCGCGTTCGAGGCTCTGCACGCGCCGGCTGATGAGCGGCTGTCGTGTGAGCAGGGCCTCGGCGGCGCCGGTCACGGATTCGTAACGGACGACGGCTACGAAAGCGGTGATGTCTTCGAGTTTCATGCTGAAGGCTTCATGTAGGGTGAAGGCGTCAGTCGTCCATCCAGCCCGCCACGTGTTGCGCGGCGAGCGTGCGGTCGATGCTGGCGCCCGTTTCGCCGAGATAGCCGGCGGGATCGGTCAGACGCACGATGTCGTCTTCGTTCAGGACCTCCGCGAGGCTCGAGTGCGAGCGCATCGCATCGGCAAAGTCCAGTTTGTTCGCAATGCCATGCATCGATGCCTCGTAGAGCCAGTGGTGCGCGGTCTGCTTGCCGACACGTTCGCCCAGCTCGATCATCACGCGCTCGGTGAGCAGATAGCCGCGCATCCGGTCGAGATTCACCGCCATCGCTTCCGCGTCGACCCGCACGCCGCCGAGCAGCTTTGTGGTCTGCTGAAGGATCGCGCCTGCGATCAGGCAGCACTCCGGCAGCGCCTTCCATTCGGTTTTCCATGCGATGCCGTCGCGCTCATGCTCCTGCACCATCGCTTCCACCATCATCGCGGCGTTGTAGCGTAGCGAGCGCGACAGTCCCGCGACGTTTTCCGCGGCGGTCGGATTGCGCTTGTGCGGCATCGTCGACGATGCGAGCTTGCCATCGGTGAACGCTTCCTCGATCTCCGCGAATTCGTTGCGCTGCAGGTTGAAGAGCTCGTTGCCGATCTTCGACATGGTCGCGCCGATGATCGCCAGCAGGTTCGCGTATTCGGTGACGCGGTCGCGCGCCGGCGCCCAGCTGATGGTGGGTACGCCGAGGCCGAGCGCTTCGAGCGTGCGCGTTTCCACCTCGCGCGCCTTCGGGCCGAGCGACGCCTGCGTGCCGACCGCGCCCACCAGCATGCCGACGAACACGCGCGGCTCGCACTCCTGCATGCGCTGATAGTGGCGCGACACTTCGTCGAGCCAGATCGCGCACTTGTGGCCGAAGGTGATCGGCAAAGCCTGCACGCCGTGCGTGCGGCCAACCATCACCGTGTCACGGTGTGTTTTGGCGAGCCGGGCGAGTTCGCGGCCGATCGCGCGCAGCTCCTGCATGAAGACTGCGTGCGCGTCCTTCAGCTGCAGGATCATGCCCGTGTCGAGCACGTCCTGCGTGGTCGCACCGTAGTGCACCCATTCGCCTTCCTTGCCGGCATGCTGCTGCAGCTGCTTGAGCATCGGCACGAGCGAATGCTTGATGCGGCGGATCTCGCCCGCCATCTGCTCGATGTCGATGTTTTCGATCTTCGCGCTGGCCGCGATCGCATCGGCCGCCTGTTGCGGAATGATGCCGAGGCCGGCCTGGGCTTTCGCGAGCGCGGCTTCGAAGTCGAGCCACTTCTGCACGCGCTGCTCTTCCGAGAAGATCTGGCGCAGCTGCTCGGTGCTCCACAGGTGTTGCAACGCCAGCATGTCGAACACAGAAACGCTCATCGGATGTCTCCTTGATGGTGTGCCTCGGCGGGCAGGAGCCGGCCGGGATTGAACAGATTGTCGGGATCGATCGCGCGCTTCACGCGCGCCATCAGGTCGAGCGCGACCGCGCTCTTGTAGTGCATCAGCGCGTCCTGCTTCAGCCGTCCGATGCCGTGTTCGGCCGAGATCGAGCCGTGCATGCGCGCGACCTGCTCGTGCACGATGTCGTGGACGCGCGGAATCTGCGCGCGGAATTCCGCGTCGCTCTGATGCGCGGGCTTGCTCTGGTTGTAATGCAGGTTGCCGTCGCCCACGTGTCCGAAACAGATCACGCGGATGCCTGGAAAGGTGGCTGCGAGCGCGGCACCGGTCGTTTCGATGAATTCGGGAATGCGCGAGATCGGCACCGACAGATCGTGCTTGATCGACGGACCGTCGCGCCGCTGGGCCTCCGGCACGTGATCCCGGATATGCCACAGTGCATGTGCCTGCTCCGACGATTGCGCGACTACCGCGTCGCGCACGAATCCGCGTTCGAGCAGGTCGCCGAGAGCGGCTTCGAAGCGCGCATCGAGCCGCGTGTCGCGCGCCGTCTCCGAGACTTCGACGAGCACCGACCACGGCGTCGCTTCGGCGAGCGGTGCGCGGGTGCCGTCGATCCGCGCGAGCACCTGATCGAGCGTGGCGCGGCCCACCAGCTCGAACGACGTCACGCAGTCGCCAAGCGTCTCGCGCAGCAGCATGAGCACGTCGATTGCCTGCCGCGGCGTGTCGAGACCGAGCCATGCGGTGCACTGATGGCGCGGCAACGGAAACAGCTTGAGCGACGCCGCGGTGATCACGCCGAGCGTGCCCTCGCCGCCGATGAACAGGTGCTTCAGGTCGTAACCGGTGTTGTCCTTGCGTAGCGGCGACAGCCCGTTCCACACGCGCCCGTCGGGCAGCACGACTTCAAGCCCGAGCGTGAGATCGCGCGCGTTGCCGTAGCGCAGCACCTGTTCGCCGCCGGCATTGCTCGACAGATTGCCGCCGATCGTCGCGGTGCCCTCGGCGGCGAGCGACAGCGGAAACAGTCGGTTGTGCCGTGCCGCTTCTTCCTGAACGTGCTGCAGGATGCAGCCCGCTTCGACCATGATGGTTTCGTCCGCAAGCGAGATGCTGCGCACGCGGTTCATGCGCGTGAGGCTCAGCACGACTTCGAGGCCCGAATCGTCCGGCGACGAACCGCCCGCGAGCCCGGTGTTGCCGCCTTGCGGCACGACCGGCACGTGGTGCTCCGAGCAGAGCCGCACGACGGCCGCCACTTCCCCGGTGCTAGCCGGGCGCACCACGGCGCGCGCGCGGCCCGGATAGTTACCGCGCCAGTCCCGCTCGAAGCGTTCGCGGTCGGCGGAATCGGCAACGAGGCCGTGCGGCCCCACGATCTGCTGCAGCGCATCCATAAACGGATCGGTACTCATGGGCGGTTCGGATCGGGCGGATTTGACGTGAGGTGAACGATAACCTGGTCGAGAAAGATTAGCTACTATCGGAATGACGTATTGTATTTTCATTCAAATAATAGATAAACTGAGTTCGTGATCGCGGTCAGCCGGCGACGCGGCGATCGCATCCTTCCATTCATTCCATCCAATCGAGCCATACATCAGGAGTCACTGCGCATGACCTCTCACTATTACGACAAGGAAGATGCCGCTCACCGCATGGACATGGCCAAGGCCGCTCCGGAAGAGTTCAAGGCATGGTCGAACCTCAACAGCATCGTCGGCCGCGAGAACGGCGCGATCCCGCTGAAGTACCGCGAACTGATCGCCATCGCGGTTGCGCACGCCACCGGCTGCCCGTACTGCATCGAATCGCATGCGAAGAAGAGCAAGGCCGCGGGCGTGACGAAGGAAGAGATGAGCGAAGCGATCCTGCTTTCGGCGGCGCTCTGCGCGGGCGCGGCGGCGGCACACGGCGGCCTCGCGATGAAGTTCTTCGATGCGGCCTGACGCAATCGGGGAAGCATGCAGAGGGCGGCGCGGCGCGCGCCGCCGGGGCTGAAATGCCTTGAGATCCCGCGTCGGCCGCCACGATGGCCGGCCGCGGGACACGCGTCGAAGCGACCCGGACGATCACGACACAAAGCAACGCGCGGCCCACGCAGGCCGGCAGGTCGCTCGTCAAGACGGACATGAAAGGAGACATCGCGGTGATCGAACAGCAGGCAACGGCGTCGACACAACGACGCGACTACTACGCGGGCGGGCTGATGATCCTGCTCGGCCTTGGCACGATCCTCAAGGGTTCGAGCTACGAGATCGGCACGTTGAGCGAGATGGGCCCCGGTTTTTTCCCGGTCGCGGTGGGCGCCGTGATGGCGCTCTCCGGAGTCGGCATCGCGTTCACCACGATCGCGGTCCAGCCGGCCGCCGGGCGTCCCCGCGCCGAATGGCGCGGCTGGATCTGCATCCTGCTCGGCGTGCTTGCGTTCATCGTGCTCGGCAATCACGGCGGGCTCGTGCCCGCCACCTTCGCGACCGTGTTCATCGCGGCGCTGGGCGATCGCAGGAACTCGCTGCGCGACGCGTTGCTGCTCGCGCTCGCGATGTGCGTGGTGGCCGTCGTGATCTTCCGGTGGGCCCTGCAGGTTCAGTTGCCGCTCTTCCAGTGGAGCTGACGCCATGATCGGACAATCGCTGGCCGACCTGTGGCAAGGGTTCGGCGTCGCGCTGGAAATCCATAACCTGATGTGGTCGTTCGTCGGCGTGCTGGTCGGCAACCTGATCGGCGTGCTGCCCGGCATGGGCGCGCTGTCGGCGATCTCCATCCTGTTGCCGCTTACGTATTCGATGGGCCCGGTGCCGGCCGTGCTGATGCTGGCGGGCATCTTCTACGGTTCGCAGTACGGCGGCGCGATCGGCGCGATCCTCCTGAACCTGCCGTGTCATCCGCCGCATGCGGTCACCTGTCTCGACGGCTATCCGCTCGCGAAGCAGGGGCGCGGCGGCACGGCGCTCGGCCTGACGATGGTTGCGTCGTTCTTCGCGGCATCGTTCGGCATCGTCGTGATGATTTTTGCTTCGCCATTGCTGGTGTCGATCGCGTTCAGATTCGGGCCCACGGAGATCTTCTCGATCATGCTGCTGGGTCTGCTGGCGGGCGCAACGATGAGCCGCGGTTCGGCGCTGAAGGGCGTTGCGATGACCGCGGTGGGGCTGCTGGTGGGCGTAGTGGGCACGGATGTGAACACCGGCATTTCGCGCTTCACGTTCGGCTTCGTGGAACTGTCGGACAAGGTCGAACTGGTGGCGCTCGCGCTCGGCATTTTCGGCGTGGCGGAATTCCTGCGCAGCGTGAACCGCATTCAGACCGTGGGCGGCAAGACCCGCATCCGTCTGCGCGACATGCGGCCGAGTTGCGCGGAGTTGCGCGAAGCGTTCCTGCCGCTTTTGCGCGGCACGTTCGTCGGCACGCTGTTCGGCGCGATGCCGGGCACCGGCCCGACGATCACGACGTTCATTGCCTATACGCTTGAGCGCAAGCTGTCGAGGCATCCCGAACGCTTCGGCACGGGGGAGATCGCGGGTGTCGCAAGCCCGGAAGCGGCGTCGCATTCGAAGACCCAGGTGGACTTCATCCCGACCATGAGTCTCGGTATTCCCGGCGACGCGACGATGGCGCTGATTCTCGGCGCGTTGCTGATTCATGGCATCCAGCCGGGTCCGCGGCTCATCACGGAACACGCGGACCTGTTCTGGGGGCTCATCGCGAGCTTCTGGATCGGCAACGTGCTGCTCGTGCTGCTGAATGTGCCACTGATCGGCGTGTGGGTGCGCCTGTTGCGCGTGCCGTACCGGTTTCTCTTTCCGGCGGCGCTGTTCTTCATCGCGATCGGCGTGTACAGCACCAACAACAGCCTGTTCGAGATCGGCGAGGTGCTGGTGTTCGGCGTGGCGGGCGCGGTGTTCTCGGCGCTCAGGTTTCCGGTCGCGCCGATCCTGCTCGGCTACGTGCTCGGGCCGATGGTCGAGGAGAATTTCCGCCGCGCGTTGCTGCTCTCGCGAGGGGATCTGACGGTGTTCCTGCAGCATCCGATCAGTGCGGTGTTCATGGGCATCAGCGCGCTTTTGATCGTCGTCCAGGTGTGGCTCGGCATGCGGTCCGTCCATCGTCAGAGGCAACAGGGCGCCGCCCGGTTGAGCACGTCCGGGTAGCATCCTCGCGGACGGCTAGAAACTGTCGCCGTTCGATCGTGGAGAATGCCTACATCGAGAGACTCAATGGGCGGTTCCGCGATGAATGCCTGAACGAGCACTGGTTCGTCTCGATGCGCCACGCCAGGCGGCTGATTAAGGAGTGGCGTATCGAGTACGTAAGCGCCTCACGGCGACCGTCGTAGACGAGGGCGAGAAGCGACATCAAAGTGGTGCCCATCATTTTCGATTTGATGGACATCACCGTGACAGAG
>NZ_QQOA01000079.1 GCF_003443895.1 Paraburkholderia phosphatilytica
AACAGCCTCAAGGGCGTATCGAGCCGTCTGCTGCGCAAAGAGCGCCCGGACATCCAGAAACGTTACTGGAAGGGCGTGCTCTGGTCGCCGTCCTACTTTGCTTCATCCTGCGGCGGTGCCCCGATATCTATCGTGCGCCAGTACATCGAGCAGCAGCAGCAGACGCCACACTGAAAACCCAACAGCAAGGACGCCTACGGCGTCCGCACTATCCTTTCCCGCCCTGAAGGACGGCGCTTGCCGCGCTCCGGGTCAATCAGGCGCAGTTCAACCGCTATCTGAACGGCACGACGCATCCGTCGAATCACATGCTGGAGCGTCTATCTATGCGACTTCTTTTGGGGTGGAGTCGTCGGAGATCTTCCTGCCGCATGACCATTTTCGCCAGATGGTTCAGGTCAGGCCGAGGCAACGGCCACCTGCGGCGGTCTACCAGGAACACGTGAGCGGACTTCAGGCGCGTTCGTCAGGCGGGCTCGACAAGTATCTGGGCTATTACTTCGAGTATTACTACTCGATGAGCGCGCCGGGCAAGATATTGCGCGGCCTCGTCTACATCTTCTCGCGCGACGGCGCGGTGTATCACGAACGGATCGAACACTTCCGCAAATGGGAAAGCCTGAGCGACGCCTATAAATGCCATTACATGGGCGCCGTCTTTCAGTTGAATGATCGAATTTTTCTGGTCGACTACGAGTCGTTGACGGGCAACGAGATCGCGCAGACGATCCTGTTTCCGACGTACAAGAACCGGGTCGGGAGGTTGACGGGACTCATGCTGGGCGTTTCGTCGAGCAATCAGCGCCGCATTGCATGCACGCGCGCGTTGTTCGAGTGGCTCGGTCATCGGGTCGATCTGCACAAGGCGCTTTCAGCTT
This sequence comes from Paraburkholderia phosphatilytica, assembly GCF_003443895.1. Classification (GTDB taxonomy): domain Bacteria; phylum Pseudomonadota; class Gammaproteobacteria; order Burkholderiales; family Burkholderiaceae; genus Paraburkholderia; species Paraburkholderia phosphatilytica. Next base: position 879 of record NZ_QQOA01000079.1, read on the forward strand.
GCGGCCTGCTCGATTCGAACGATTCGGCTATCGACCTGTGGATCGTCAACGCAATCGACAACTCCGCGGCCAAAGGCGAGTTCCACTTTTACGCGGCCGCGCTGTAAGGGGTGTTTCACCCCGCAATCGCCCTCACCCGCCGCGAAGCCGCGCGCATGCGCCGGCCCTTCTGCTCTTCGAGCCATTGCAGCGACGCCTGCAGCACCTCCGCCGGAACCTCGTTGAACGACGCGCTGCGAATCAGCACCTCGCTCGCGGCGATGTCGTTGAACAGTCCGAGCTTGTTCTGTACCGACGTCAGGTCCTTGATGGTGCGGCCATGACCGCCCTTGATGACGGGCTGGAAAAATTCGAGCAGGTACCTGAGCTTCTTGCCCGCCTTGCGAACGTCATGCAGTTCTTCTTCGTGAGCGGTCTCGTTACGTGCCGCCCGCCTGCTTCGCTTTTGCAGCGTCAGTTGCGCGAGACGGACGCGCTCCTCGGCAAACGCCCGGATGGGCAGATCGTTGCAACGCGATTCGAGCGTGGTCTGCGCGCGCAGCAGCACATCGTTCAGGAACGCCTCGACAACGTCGCACTGGATCATCGTCTGGCTATGCGCGACCGCCTGTTCTCGCTTCTCGCGCGCCGCGGCCACCAGCATCTCGATCGACGCGCCCGACTCCTGCGCGGCCTTCAGCAGATCGCCCGCTATGTCCCAGTCACGCGTGCCGCCCGCCACCGCGGCAAGCCGCTTGAATTCTTCGGTGGCCTGCGCAGTGGCTTCCTCGCCGAGATACGGTGAGTACGCCCAGTACAGCGCCCTAAGCTTTCTGAAAGCGACGCGAAGCTGATGAAAACCCTCGGCGTCGCTCTTCGTGGAGAGTTCTCTTGCCCGTTGCACGGCCTCCGCGACCACCGGCTTCGCGAGCGAAGAGAACGTACTGGCGATGGAGCTTCGTTTGGAGATCGCGGAAGCGGACCGCTGCCGGTCGGCTTTGAAGAGCGTGTTCGGCCGCGGCAAGCGCCACTCACCATCCATATCCATTGCAGTCTCAATTCGAACCAAAAAGTTTGGTCAAGACATTAGCACAGTCAATTCCAGACAGCGCCATGATTTTTGTGACGCTTTGATGAAGCCTCTATAAAATGTGGCGCGTATGCGCCCTTGCTGCCCGGCGGCGTGCCGTTCTGTATTACGATGCTAACGACGTCAAGCACTGCCCCGATACATTCAAGCGCGCTCGAGCGCCTCGGAAACACCTGGAAGAGTGGGAGTTCGGTTTGAAGAAACGCGCCACCGTGATCTGTCGCAGAGGCAAGCGAATCCTCCTGGTCGCACGTAGTCAGTCGAAGTGGGCTTTGCCTGGCGGAATTCTGAAGCGCGGAGAACACCGCCTGGACGCGGCGCTTCGGGAACTCAAAGAAGAAACACGGCTGTCGGGGAAATCGGCCAAATATCTGTTCGACTTTCGCGGCAAGCAGAAACATCATCACGTGTTCGCCTGCGAAATTCCCGATCGCGCCAAAGCGCGCCCGAACAACGAAATCGCCAAATGTCGCTGGGTTCACCTCGACGACATCTCTCGCCTGATTACCAGCGCGCCGACGCCCGATATCGTCAAGCTGATGAGTCAACGGCGCAGGAAGTAATCACCCGCTACGCGCCCTCCGCCCGTGGCGCGGCAGCCGTGCGCGGCGGATACCGATAGAAGCCCTCCAGCGTCGCGACCGCGACGCTCAATGCAGCAGCGTCACCGGCGTCGACGACAGGCGCCACAGTTTCGCAAACATCCCCCAGCGAGAAAAGAAGCCGAGCCCGGTCGCGTCGAGCAGCACCAGGTCGGCATTGCCGCGGCGTGCACAGGTCGCGATCTGGCGGTCGGCGGGACCGAACACGCGCTTCCACGTGTAAGGGACGCCCGCGTCGTCGAGAATCGCGCAGGTCCGCAGCAGCGCATCACGCATCTCGTCTTTTTCCTGCCGGCGCAGTTCGCCAAGCGAGCGGAACGCGCTCGTCCGGCTATGCCCCACTTCTTCAAGCACCTCGACGATCTCGACCGCGGACACGCAGTGCTCCGCAAACAGGAACGCGCCATGGCGCGCGGCCTCGAGCGCACCCTTGCGGCTCACGATCGGTATCAGCAGTTTCAGCACGGTCAGCCTCGGCAGATTGGAGTTGTGTTCATGCTCCATTGCAGCAGGCCGATCGCAAACATGTCGCAAAAGCCCGGACGCCGCGCGTAAAGAAATCGCTAAAACGCCCACTTCCACCCCCAGGGTTTTGGAGCATTGCGACGCATCACGTCGCGGAATTACGCATTGGGAAATCATTTACGCGAAGTGAGCCAGCGATGCAGACAGCGGTTCGGAGCGCAAGGCGATCGCGAAACGCGAACCTGCTGAGCTTTACGCGCAGTTGCAGGATCCGCAGTCGGCGTTGTGCGCGCATCTTGAAGCGATACGGCAAAGTGGGTTGTCTGTCGTGCGGGGTTTGATGGTGCCGGGTATCGATGCGATGGTGGCGCCTGCTTTCGATGTTCGCGGCGATATCGTCGCGGCGCTGACGTCGATCGGTCCGGACAACAGCTTCGATCCTTCTCTGGATGATGCAAGTCGCTTGAGCACCATACTCCTAACACGCATTACTTGCGCCAATCATCGAGCCTGTCATGCAGGCAAATGGGGTTCGCGTTAGCCCAGCGAACGTGGACTTCCAGATATTGCCAATACTCCTCAAGTTCCGACAACCTGCGCCGTTATCCGATGAGTGAAGTTTCGATCGTCACGCACGCTCGCGAACGAAATCTGAACCGGCATATGCTCATCGGGTGGCATCGATGTACCAACGTCTTACTGAAAGAGTTCCACTTTTCGGCGTGAACGCACCGTGGTCCGTGCGCGGATCATTTGTGCTTCTCGTGTTCGTCTGGTTCTGGGAACTCAACCGTTCGCTCGACATGCTTTCGCTGATGAAGCATTTTCACCCAACCCCGAAACAACACGTCGGCCTGGTGCTCATGCTCGTCATCTGGGGCGGGTGGCAGTTGCTCAACGTCGTGCTACTGACGGGCATCGCATATCGGTGCAACTGGGCGAGGGTGATTGAGTTGATCATCACAGTGTCAGGCATGCTGCTGCTCCTGACGATGCTGCTGCTGAAACAGCGTTTCGATCCCGGTCTGCTCTATTTCAGCAACGCGGCAGCAACGACACTGCTGTTCGTGCCGTCGGCCGCTGCGTGGTTCGGTGGATCGTTTGTTCATGCGGAACGCAGCCCCCGCTCCTGAAGGATCACCGCTGCTGTATCAACAGGAGCACACGACGCCGCGCGGCACGCGGAGTCTCGATATGAGCTTCCCCTGAAATTTCGCCTTCCAGCAGGTCGCGTATAAACTCGACCCAACGGAAGGAAAGAAGAGATGTTCAAGGTACCGCATCAGGTGTACACGGCAGAGTTCAAGGAAGCGGCCGTGCAACGAGTCAAGGACGGGCAAAGCGTGAGCGCTGTGGCCCGCGAACTGGGCATGTCGATGCAGACGCTGCGCAACTGGCTCAAAGCGTCGGAAGCAGGCAAGCTCAATGGCCCCGGGGCAAAGGTCGTCACGGCGGAACAGATGGAGCTCTCGCGTCTGCGAGCGGAGAACAAGCGCTTGCAGATGGAGCTGGAAATCGCAAAAAAAGCGGCGGCGTTCTTCGCGAAGGACCTCCTGTGAAGTACGCCTGGATTGACACGCAGTGCCGGCAGTATCCCCTGTCGGTGCTGTGCGAGGTCCTTGCTGTAAGCATCAACGGCTATCGCGCCTGGAAGCGCGGCGGTACGCCTGAGCGACAGCGGCTGACTGATGCCCAGTTGCTCACGTTGATTCGAACGATTCATGCCAAGGTCAAAGGCGCTTACGGTTCGCCGCGCATGACCGACGAGGTGCGCTCCCGCGGCTTTCCGGCCAGCAAAGCACGTGTGGAACGGCTGATGAGCGCCAACGGTATCCGAGCCCGCCACAAGCGCCGTTATCGGGTGACAACCGATTCCCGGCACAAGCTGCCGGTCGCGCAGAACGTGTTGAACCGCAACTTCACGCCGGCCGAGCCCAATCAGGTGTTCACCTCGGACATCACGTACATCTGGACCGACGAAGGCTGGCTGTATCTGGCGGTCACGCTGGACCTGTTCAATCGGGAGGGCGTGGGCTGGTCCGTCAAGCCGCGCATGACGGCGGACCTCGTGACCGCCGCGCTGACGATGGCATGGTTCCGCCGCAGGCCCGCGCCCGGCGTGCTGCATCACTCGGACAGAGGCAGTCAATACGCGAGCCACGAATTCCAGCGCAAGCTGGCCTCCTACGGCATGCGATGCTCAATGAGCCGCAAAGGAAATTGCTGGGACACTCAGTCCAAAATACGCCTCGAACGTCGGCCCGATCTGACCCGTGCTGGGATTGGCCGAGCTGCCTTGGCATTGACCTGTCGATCGGGTTCCGGCGTTCCCCGAGCGTTGCCGGGCCCAGCGTCTGTGACCTGATAGGAGCTTTGTTCTGCACCGTGAGTGTCCTGTCCTGCGATTGGGGTTGGTGATGCGCCCACCACAACGGACACACGCATGGAACAAAACGAAGTGATTCTGGGTGTCGACACGCATCTGGATACGCATGTCGGGGCTGTAATCAGCGACACGGGCAGACTTCTCGGTACGCTATCGGTAACGACCGACACGGCAGGATATCTCGCCCTGCTGACATGGGCGAACTCGCTCGGACAGCTACGCCGTGCCGGCGTTGAAGGAACCGGCACCTACGGAGCAGGATTGGCACGCGTGCTACGCGATCATGAGATCGAGGTGCTTGAAGTCAATCGGCCCGATCGGGCGATGCGCCGGTCCAAAGGAAAATCAGATCCAACAGATGCCGAAAACGCCGCACGTGCGGTCCTCGCCGGTAAGGCTACGGCTATTCCAAAGGAACAGTCTGGTGCCGCCGAGGCAATGCGCGCCGTCTCCGTCTCCGTCGCCAGGCGCAGTGCCGTCAAGGCCAAGACGCAGGCTATCAATCAGTTACGGGCCTTGCTCGTGAACGCTCCCCAGGAGATCCGCGAGCGCCTTCTGAAAACGAAGGCCGCAGAATGTGTTGACAGTTGCGCCCGTCTTCGCTCGTTGGGCAAAACGCCAATGTTGCAAACGCTCACGACCACACTGCGTCTGCTGGCCAAGCGCTGGTTGACGCTCGCAGAGGAGCTCAAAGCGCTCGACACCATGCTGGACAGCCTGACCAGCCAGCATGCCAGGCGACTTCGCGATCGGTTCGGCGTTGGCCCGCAAACCGCTGCAGTATTGGTTGCTGTGGCGGGTGACAATCCCGAACGCCTGAAGAGTGAGGCCGCGCTGGCGGCCCTTTGTGGGACGAGCCCATTACAGGCATCTTCCGGCAAGACGGTCCGGCATCGATTGAACAGAGGTGGTGACCGGTCTGCAAATAACGCTCTATGGACCATTGCGATGGTGCGGATGCGCAGCGACCCGCGTACCCGGGCGTATGTCGACCGTCGGACGAAGGAAGGCATGTCGAACAAGGAAATCCACCGCTGCCTGAAACGCTATATCGTACGGGAGTTGTACCCGCTCATCCTCGCCGATCTGGCCGATTCGGCGCATGTTGCTTGACATAGGAGCGTCAACGCACCGACGGAAAGCTTCTTCAACAGCCTGAAGAACGAGCGGGTACACGGCACGAGATATCGCACGCATCGCGAAGCCGTGGCGGACTTGTTCGAATACATAGAAGTGTTTTATAACCGCAGTCGTCGTCATTCATCGCTTCGCTTCATGTCGCCAACTCAGTTCATGCAAGACTGGCTTGCGGCTCAACGGACAAAGGATACGGCTGCATAACCCAGTGCCTCTGGAAGGCGAAAAACCGAGGGAAGCTCAATAGTTGCGCGCACGGAGGATGTTAGAACTGATAGCAGGATCTGACGCTAGGCCTCATCTGCATACACATCGTATGTGCACAAAAAATCTGGATTGCTGACAACCTCTCCAGATGACTTCAAGTGATATTCGCCTGGTCGAGCAGTCTCAACACTCGACAAATCGGGAGGTAGTGTGAATTCGCCAGCACCGCTCCTCAAGCGCAGGACAATTCCGCCGTCCGGGCTCACTTGAATGACCTCTCCCTGGAACTGCTCTGTCCGAAGCAACGTGTGATCGGCGCTCCAATACGAGATCCCGACGAGTGCTGTCTTACCGATCATGCCATTCGCGCGCACACGGTCCCATTGATCGTTCATAATGCCTTCTGGATTTTCTGTCGTTCGCAAAGCAACATAGTAGATGGTCAACGAACCTGGCGCATGTGTCGACCGACCATATCTGGCCGGTGGCCACCAGCAACCCGCAGCGGTCCGTCACGTTGAGGACGGACACTCCACCGTCACATGCTCGACATTGCCGTGGCAGGATCAATAGCCGCACTCGCTTCATTCCCTCACGAGCCATCGGACCTGGACAGGGTCGAGCGCAACGACATCTAACAGATCATCCATACAGACGAGCGAGAAATGTCGTCGATTTTCCGTTCCGGGGAGATCCATATATTGAGAAAGCCACTCTGATCCCTCGACAATCACAATCGGACGCACCCAGCTACTCCACAAGGGATCTCCGCATTTTGGCCGCGACGGCACTCGACGTTGAACAATTGATCCGTGAAACTCTGGCGTCCACCGTAACCCGATGACGCCTGAAAAGCGAATTTCCAGATCTCGCTTTCGTGGTTCACCATCCGTATTGAGCTTCGAAAAGTGCATCACAACACAAAGACGTTCGTCTTCAAACGTGAAATGCAGACAAGGACACGGGAAATCTATGTCTGCCACCGGCTCCCAGACCACGGCTCTTTCTGACATCGTTACTCTCCACACTTTGCGTTCGATGTGACAGATAGCTCAAATTCATCTTCAGAAACCTCGCCGCAGTGCTTGTTGACGACTTGCACCTGTCCAACGCCTGGAATTGGCCGACCTCAGAACCTACCGCAACGCGCAGCGCGACTGCGGCGCCTGCCACTCTTCGCCGACCAGTCCTTTCCCATCAGGCGCATAGGCGATGACCGCATAGTGGATGGGCGACCCATGCCCGCCTTGTCCAGGGTTCACGAAACTCGTAACGATCTGGGTAGTGACATTGTCTGCACGCCACTCATACCTGGAAAAGAAGTATCCGAGCGTCCCGATCCGGGGTTGAATTGTTACCTCCGACTCAGGGCTGCCGAAAACACTGCGAGCGTTCGCTTCGAGCCCATCGCTGCTGCGAAGTCGCAGAACGATCGCTTCGAGCTTCCCGTCGACAACACCGGCGCAAACCGAGTCAGATAGACCGACGGCTGGGTAGTGTTTGGGCAGATCAAGTTGCTCGAGCCAGACCAACTGAGCTTCAGACAACGGCTTCCCGGCATCACGACCGTCCAGATGTTTGAAGCATGTCCCTGAAACGATGTAGGCATAGTGTCTCGCAGAAGCCGTCGCACCTTCCGTTTGGCACTCGGGAATGTCGAACGTCGCGCCAATCTCATGCCCGATCACGCTGACGCCGTGCTCCGACTTTGCCAACATGGCGCGTTTATCCGTGACGAGATGGTTTTCCTGATACGCGCTCACCCCAAGCAAGCTCGCAACCAGTATCGCCATGACAACGACGGGGAAAACCAGGAAGCGCTGCCCTGCCATCGACTCTCTTTGCATTTATCGCCTTTCCGATATCTCATGCGATTCTGTTCAGACGGGAATAGTCAAGGGCCGGCCGAGTCGTCCAGACCAATACGGTAGCGGAAACTCTCCGCACATCCAAAAGCCGCCGTCTTTCTGAACCGCCCGATCAAGACGCCATTGCACGAGGCAATCACGCGTTGCGACCCGACGTTGTCCGGATCGGTTGTCAGTTCGACATAGGGCAACCCGATTTTCCTGGCTTCGTTCAGCATTAAACGCAACGCCTGTGCGGCGTAACCGTTGCCTCTCTTCCACGGTACGGCCGAAAAGCCGATGTGTCCGGGCACATACGGCGGCAACCCGGCAGTCCCATGCTGCCAGCGAAGTCCAATCACACCGCTAAACTCGCTGTCCCAGATCCATCGCACGATGCCTGGCAGACGTGCGACGGTTGAGCCATCGGGCAGAAAAATCGGGCCGCCCGACGCGGACGGATCATCGAGACCATCGACAAATGCTTTCGCATTCGCTTCGATAGCCTGCAGCTGTTCGCGAGTCGCGGCCTCTTTGCGAACGTTGTCAGGAGACCACCCCGACTCAAGGGCGGATACGTAGCTCGCCAGCAATGAGGTTGCAGGCTTTAGCAGTTCAATGGTGCTCATTTGCCAGACATACCAAACGCAGGAATTCACTCCTCTCGTCCATCGAATTCACGCAGAACCGTTCGAAGGTTTCTGCGCGACGCAAATCGGCGTAGAGCCCGGTCGGATCTTCGTGAAAGTGAAGAAACGCTTTACCCCCGCGATAAAACACCCCTCGCGATCTTTCCGTCAGCCCCGGTATCTCCCGCAATCGATGCAAAACATTGTCGAGCCGATCGAGCGCGTCAGAACCTGCGTGCTTCATTTCGCCTCCATGACTTTGGCGGTACTTCCATGCGGTTGGTCTCCACTCCAACCTTTCAACACGGTACCACGCATACATGCGGCCAGCGCTTTTGATACTGCTTCTGCGCGACTCGCTTTCGATACGTGTCGATGCTGACGCGCGCGGGATTTCGCCGGACGATCATGGCGAAAAGATCGTCGAGCCCATAGGGTGCGATAACGTCGATCGAGTCGTCGTCCCGCAATGACACGCCTACCGATGTGGCAAATTCCGGCCACGACGCAACCGCGTCCTGTAGCGACTCGAGCGGTGCGACAGGATGACCGAACGTTGACTCGAACCACACATGTACCGCTGCCTGATTCGTAACCTCCCACGGCACGAACGGATCAAGATCGTTCAAACGGCATTGGATCTCCGCGTCGCGCTCCGTCGAAAGATCGGTGGCGTTGAAGTGGGCGACGTCGATGTCGGGCAGGAGCGATGGCGTTTGATACCCGTGCAACGAGTCCCACACGAGATTGCGCACCGCGCCCGCGCCGATGCACCAGGAAGGCAGGTTCAAGGTACGAGCTGCGACGAGTGCAGGCCAGAACCAGGTTGATTCGCGCGCGATGGTTGCGAGGCGTGTGGTCAACTGGCTAGTTTGCAAATGACTATCAACAGTTGGAACGTCCATGGGCGAATCCTGGCATCGTGCTATGCAGGTGCCCGTGGGACGCCTACCGCATCTCGCTCTCCGCCTGATGGCAGGCGTTGCAGAACGAGAGCGCGAAGACCCGTGCTGTTCCGCCAGATCGTTTTTCTCATCGTCTATCGTTGCTCCGCAAACCACAGCGGCATCGCCGTTACGATTAAACTCTGCCGTACATTGTCGACGTTTCGGCCGGACATGTCGAATGTCCGAATTGATAGCTCGCTGTATCGCAGATCGCTCTGCTTTCGTGGTGGCGGCCGCACCTCGGACTTCCTCAACTGCTCGCAGCGAATGGGCAGTCGCTGAAGCTATTGCCCGAGAGCGTTATCACGGAACGTTGTGGGGATTCTCGAAAACTTCCCACGTCGAACCGTCGAACCGAACCAGCCTGCGCGAAGCCATTACCCACAAGACACCGTCCTTCGCTTCCACAGTCGCCACTCCGTCAAGGCCGAACCTGTCGCTCTCAAAGAACCGTTGTGGACCGTTTTCACCGAGCTCATAAAGGCCATCTCCTGCACCGGCATAAAGACGCCCGTTGAGGATCGCGAGCGAATAGAAGTCCGTACTGAGACTTTTGCGAGCGACAGCGGTGAAGCCTGTCTGCGCGTTGCCCTTGAGCAACGTACCTTTACCTCCCGCAATCCAGACGGTCCCGTCGTCGACCGGGAGGATACAGTTGAGGTGTGCAGCCGTCGGTTTCGGCACGCCGGCCCAGGTTGTGCCGTCGAAGAAGGCGACGTAACCGTCGTTTCCGACTGCGTAAATGGCCTGTTCGTGCAGGCCGTTGATATCCGTGAGCCCAATGGTTCCATTCGCCGACTGGCTAAGCGCAGCGAGCAGCTCGTTAGGGTCCTCGATCGAACCGATGTCCACCGGCTTCTGCAAAAGCTGGTTGTCCATGTGGATCCAACCTGAAGCCTCGCGACGGCAAACCTGACCGCCGTATCCACAGACGTACAGGTGTACGCCGATTTCGCAAATTCGCGTGACGTAACCGTAGTTCGGTGAGCCTGTTCCGAGGCCTGCATCGGGGATGCGTTCGATGACGGACCCCTCGCGGCTGTAGCACTCGACGTCGCCCTGTTCGCTCAGCGCGTAGATTTTGCGCACACTGTTTGGAGCAGGCGTGGGGAAACAGGTCGACACGACACGCCATCCGGACAGGTCGTGGAAGAACCATCTGTCTGCCGTCTGGTGCTGGTAGAACACCAGTCGCGATATTGAACAGTCTTCTTCCTTCTCAATCTCATCCAGAGTACTGGACAGATAAAACATGTCGCGGTTGATGGCACAGCCGGCATGGAACGAAAGCCTCGAGTGTCGTGGCATCTCATCGACTCTACGAACACATCAAGCAAGCGAACTTCGTCGAGCGCCGGCATTACGACTTACGACAGCGGACCCATGTCTTCCAACGACTTGTCCCACCATCCACTCTCGAATGCGGTCACTGTTAGCGCCTTGAAATCATCGCCGCGAAACCCGGAGAGACTCACGCCCAGCGTCTTGAAGACTATGAATCCGTCGCCTTCGTATGCGTCATGGTCGAATGCACGCAATTCCACAATCGTTCGATTGTAGTCGTGTTGAAAAATCCGTACGCCTCGCATCATGACGTTTGCATAGGAAGAAGGAAAACCAATCTCTGCTACGGTCCCATTCTCCGCACACGCCACAATTATGGCATCGCGAACCTCTGTCCTATCGCCAAGGAAATTATTAAACTTGCGCGTAGATGCACCCCAGCGACTTTCAACTTCACCAGACGACATGCCGAACCGTATCTCTGCAACACCATGATGGGGTATGACTTCGTAAGCCTTTTCGCGGTCCATCAGTTCATATCTTCACGGCTGTTAGCCGCGAATCATTCTCGTCACGCACACCCTTGGCGAACACTGTTACCGCGCGATCGTCCTGCTCCGTCACATGAAAGCCGTCAAGCGTGACGCCGAACTTGAATAAGATCGTGAACCCTACGTGCTCTTTTGGTGTCCCGTCCGCCAGGCAAAGGTCACGGTAAGCGGTTGGACCGTCCCGATCAAATAGCTTGAAACCGGCTACTTGCGCCTCTGACTGTTTTGCGCCGAAGCCAACCTCCTGTACCGAGCCGGCAGCATCAGAGGAAATTACCGTGAGGTCCTCGGTATTCCATCTATCGATGATTCGGGCGCCGAAGCGGCTTTTCTTCGAATGGTCCGGCGGGCCAAGGAGTGCATGCAACTGTGAGCGATCCATACCCAGTCTTATGGGGCCGGCGCTGACGTAAGGGACAATGACAAACGGTGTAATCATATCTAACCCATCGGTAGTAGATTATTCTTCTCGAGGCATTTGAAATATTCAAGCATCTCGAGCATCGCTTCATTGTACTTCCGCGGGTCGCCGATAGCTTTCGCGATCTCCCGCACGTCCTGAATTTCTATGGACATCGCTTCTCGCCATTTTCCATCCTTCAACAGATTCGCGATCATTTCGCGGTACTCCGCACCTTCAGTACCATTCCGACCGTTGCTGGATGTCTGATGATGATCGGCTGGGTCCATCTGGATAGCAGGTCCGTCTTTTTTGGGCAGCGGGCTTGCATCATCCGCCGGCATATGGTGGGAGTCCTTCCCGTCGTTTGCAGGCTTGCTCGTTTTGCTGTGCGCGCCACCGCGGTATGGACCTTTCCCTGAGCCCTGTTTCAGATGGTCGCAGGGACCACCTTTGACCTTGCCGCCGTCCTTGTCCGTAGGTGGTTTCGATGCATCTTCTTCGGCCGCTTTCTCGGCATCCTTTTCTGCCTGCTTTTTGGCTTCCTGCTCCGCCAGCTTCTTTGCTTCCTGTTCGGCAAGCTGCTTGGCTTCGAGTTTCGCTGCGTCTTCAGCCGTTTCTTTTGCAGCGAGCTTCGCCGCGCCTTTGATCCCGAATTCCGCGACCTTTCCGGCTGTGCCTGCGACCGGCACGAGGTCAAGTACAGCGGCTCCCCCCGATATGCCCGCCTGCACCATGTTCCCTTCCGCGGTGTAAACGAGTGCGTTTGCGCCGTCGAAAACGGCGCCGACCTCGGGGATCGCACCCAACGCATCGAGGCCGCCATGAATCCAGCCGCTCGCAGCGGACCACCAGCCTGTTTCAGCGGCAGTCTCCGCCACGACCGTAGGATTGGCGGCCTCCGCCGGAACGCTGGACATGTCGACCTGGCCGTATAACCGGCCTATCGTGTTTCCCTGGTCACTCACTGGATTCCTCGGGCGTCATTTTTTCGCCATCCGTTCCCGGAGTGCCTCGAACTTCCGCAGCATCTCGTGGCCGTCAGGCGTCGCCCCCGCAACCGGTGCAGTCTGCTTCCTTGCGACCGGTTATCCATGTTTGTCGAGAGCGTAGTCGGTAGCGGGTGTAGAGTCTTCATATCGTTGCGGAAAACTTCCAAATCGGGTTCACGCATCCGTGTGCTAAAGCTCGTGCCAGGGATACTTGAATCGTTGCGCCGCAGGCCAAACTGTTAGCGCTGCTGTGGATTTCTACTGACGTTGCTCCAACCTTCAGGTACGCCTTCATCCGGGTTGTACACGTGCCCGGCAAGACGTCCCATCTCGACTGCGGTGTCGCTCTGCCCGAACCGGTCAGCGACGCCCTGAAGCGTGTCGCGTTCAGGTCCGGGCGGCATTCCGGCCGCCCTGCTACGTGCGTCAGCGATGCTGAGCTTGCGCGCGCCAGCAAGAGGCCTAGGGAATGTCTGCAAAAGTCCTGGCGTCGACGTACGGGTGGACTATCCTGGGAGATAGGAAAGTTTAAGGGGTTCTTCGATGACGCAACTTGGT
>NZ_QQOA01000008.1 GCF_003443895.1 Paraburkholderia phosphatilytica
TCCATCTTGGCCATGAACCGTTCCTCCGATCAAGGTACTGACCTTATAACGCGCGAACTGAAGGTCGGTTGTCATGGATTAAGTAAACCTCAATAGAACACGTGCCGGATGCCCGCGATGACGGAAAGCTGCGAGGCGCCAGGCGGAGGCGTGGGAACCGGCGAGATGGTGGTCGCCGCAAGCGCGAGATTGCCGTAGTTATGGATGTGCTCGGCCGTCACGTAAAGAAATGTCCGCTTGGACAGCAGATATTTTCCGCGCAATACGAACACCAGCGCCTTGCTGGACGAATGATCGTATTTCAGCTGCGCCACCATGCCGTCGATATAGACGAATGGCGTGACGGGAACCGTGCCCGTTACCCACAACAAGTTGCTCTTCGGCGTCTTGATCCCTTCGTCGTCGCGTCTGATCCAGCCTGCGCCGATCTTGGCCCGGCTGATCTTGACGTAGCCGCCTAGCGTGAACCGGCTGTCGGTGAGCTTGGGCGAGGTCAGGCCGCCATACGTTGCCGACGTGCCGCCGTATTGACGCTCGTAAGAACTGGCCAGGCCCCAGGTGGGTCCTTTGTACTTGACCATGGCCGAATATTCGCGGCATTCGTTCGAGGGTGTCGTCTCGCCGGGGCAATTCGTGGCGACATTGCTTTTGCCCGCGACGGCATCGCGCCCGAAACTATAGTTCACGCCACCTTCGAAATTGCCAAGAAAGTAGCGATAGCTGACCGAGTTGTCGGCCCGAGCGTTGGCAATGCCGTTGTCCAGCGTGGTGAGGCCTTGCGCGCCGGTGCCGAACGGATTCGCGAGCTGGGTCGCAAAGAACCGCATGGTGTATTGCCGGCCGAACGTCAGGCGTCCGTATTTGGAATCGTCGATACCGACGTACGACTGTCGCCCGAACAGCCGGCCCCCTTGCCGCGAGGTTCCGTTGCCCGGCATGAAGCCGCCTTGCAGATCGAAAATGGCCCGCGTGCCGCCGCCGAGGTTTTCGCTACCCTGAATGCCGAAATAGGACGTCGCGGTCCCGTCCCCCGTGCGATACGCGTTGCTCGTCGCGTTTTTCCCCGTCGCCACGTTGTTGACGAGTTCCACGCCCTGATCGATCAAGCCGTAGATCGTGACCGAACTGACGCCCGTGCCTCCATCAATGCCCTGTGCCCATGCCGGCGCGATGCTCATCATCGTCGCGCAGGCACATACCGCGGTCCTGTATTTCATTGTCAGCGCTGTCTCCGTACGTTGGCCGCGATCTCCGGTCGTGGCCACCTGTCGTCAGTCGCCATCGCCGTGCGGGCCTGGATTTATCGTATGTATGTAACGCACTGTAATTTTGCCGATGCGTAGCGGCAGGTACATTGAGAAAATCTGCCGCCGATTTGACCGATCGGTTAAGGCGATCGTGGAGGGGCGGTCGCGGACCGCCAGGTATTTGCCCCAGGTTCCTGCTCGAAATGATAACGCTATCATCGGTCATGATAACGCTACCATCGGAAGGAACGCCCGTGTCCCCAGTTCGCAAAAAGCCCGAAGATCTGCGCAGTTACCGCTGGTATGGCGTCAACGATCTCCGCTCGTTCGGCCACCGCTCGCGCACCGCGCAGATGGGCTACCACTCGTCCGAATACATGGGCAAGCCGGTCATCGCCGTGGTCAACACGTGGAGCGAGATCAACTCGTGCCACACGCACTTCAAGCAGCGCGTCGAGGAAGTGAAGCGCGGCATCTGGCAGGCGGGCGGCTTTCCCGTCGAAATGCCGGTGTCCACGCTCGCCGAGCCGTTCCAGAAGCCGACCACGATGCTCTACCGCAACCTGCTCGCCATGGAAACGGAGGAGGTGCTGAAGTCGTATCCGTTCGACGGCTGCGTGCTGATGGGCGGCTGCGACAAGACCACGCCAGGTCTTCTGATGGGCGCGATCAGCATGAATCTGCCGGCCATCTATCTGCCGGCCGGCCCGATGCTGCGCGGCAACTGGAACGGCCGCACGCTCGGCAGCGGCTCGGACACATGGAAATACTGGGCCGAACTGCGCGCGGGCAAGATCACCGAAGACGAGTGGAAGGGCATCGAGAGCGGCATCGCGCGTTCGCCGGGCCACTGCATGACGATGGGCACGGCTTCGACGATGACGAGCGCGACCGAAGCGCTTGGCCTCACGCTGCCCGGTTTCTCGTCAATTCCCGCCGCGGATTCGCGTCACGCGCAGTTCGCGGCGCTGACGGGCCAGCGGATCGTCGAGATGGTGTGGACCGACCAGAAGCCGTCGGACCTCCTCACCACGAAGGCGTTCGACAACGCGGTAACCACCGTGCTCGCGATGTCCGGTTCGACCAATGCGATCGTGCACCTCGTGGCCGTCGCGCGGCGCGCGGGCATCGATCTGACCACCGCGCGCTTCGACGAACTCGCGCGCATCACGCCGGTGCTCGGCAACATCCGCCCGGCGGGTCAGTACCTGATGGAGGACTTCTATTACGCGGGCGGTCTGCGCGCGCTGCTGGTCGAACTCGGCGAGCTGATCGACGGCACGCAGATGACGGTCAATGGCAAGACGCTCGGCGAGAACATCGCGGGCGCGGAGATCTACAACGACGACGTGATCCGCACGCGCAGCAATCCGCTCGTTGCGCGCGACGGTCTCGCCGTGCTGACCGGCAATCTCGCGCCGGATGGAGCCGTGATCAAACCCGCGGCGATGGAGCAGCATCTGCGCAAACATCGCGGCCCGGCAGTCGTGTTCAAGGACTACAACGACATGGCCGCGCGCATCGACCACGACGATCTCGACGTCACCGCCAGTTCGGTGATCGTGCTGCAGCACGCCGGTCCGGTGGGTGCGCCCGGCATGCCCGAGTGGGGCCAGCTGCCGATCCCGCAGAAGCTGTTGAAGGAAGGCGTGCGCGACATGCTGCGCATCTCGGATGCACGCATGAGCGGCACGAGCTATGGCGCGTGCGTGCTGCACGTCGCACCGGAGTCGTTCGTGGGCGGTCCGCTTGCACTGGTGAAGGACGGCGACATCGTGGAGCTGGACGTCGACGCGCGGCGTCTGCATCTGCACGTGAGCGACGACGAGCTCGCTGCGCGCAAGGCCGTATGGGTGCCGCCTAAGCGTCCGTTCGAACGCGGCTTCGGCGTCATGCACCAGATGCACGTGACCCAGGCAAACAAGGGCTGCGACTTCGACTTCCTCGAAACGCCTTCGACGTGCAGCTCGACACAGAGCGCGCAGGACGCAACGCCGAAGCAGGCCCCGAGCAGCGAACCGGAAATCCACTAACCGTCCTCAGCGAATTACCGAACCATCATGACCGCATCGAACCCGCAAGTCAGCGACGCAGCGCTCGAACAACTGCGTCACGTCAGCACCGCCACGCTCACCACGCAGCTCTTCAAGCGCGGCCTGCGCAACGTATTTCTGCAAGGCGTCGCGCCGCTCGTGAAGCCCGCGCCGGGCGCGCCGAATCTCGTCGGCCCGGCATTCACGCTGCGCAATATTCCCGCGCGCGAAGATCTCGATCACGTGGGCGTGTTTCAGGATCCCGATCATCCGCAGCGCAAAGCCGTGGAAACGGCGCCCGCGGGCAGCGTGCTCGTGCAGGACTGCCGTGGCGAGCGAAGCGTGGCGTCGGTGGGTTCGATCCTTGCGCTGCGGCTCGCGAAGCGCGGCGTCGCGGGCATGGTCTCCGACGGCCCGGTGCGCGACAGCGGCACGATTTCGGACCTCGGTCTGCCGCTCTGGTGCGCGGGCGCAAGCGCGCCGCTCAATCTCGCGAAGCATCACGCGGTGGATATGAACGTGCCGATCGCGTGCGGCGGCGTGCCCGTGTATCCTGGCGACATCGTCGTCGCCGATGTGGATGGCGTCGTGATCGTGCCGCGCGAAATGGCCGAGGACGTTGCGCGCGACGCCGAGGAGCAGGAGCAGATGGAAGCCTTCATCACCGAGCGCATTGCGGAAGGGCGGCCGTTGCGCGGCACCTATCCGCCGAACGAGGAAACGCTCGCCGCGTATCGCGAGTGGCGCGCAAAGCAGGCGAAGTAACAACGCGCGCTTGCGCGACGACGATTCCAATAAAGATTCCAATAAACGCAAGCCCGCAATGCATGCGGGCGCTGGAGACTCCGTGAACGAACATCTCGCAACGATCGACGAGCCGCGTCTGATCAACCGCATGGGCTGGCGGCTGATGCCGCTGCTCGGCGTGCTCTATCTGGTCGCGTATATCGACCGCTCCAACATCAGCTTCGCGAAGCTGCAGATGCTCGGCAGCCTCGGGCTGTCGGAAGTGGCGTACGGACTCGGCGCGTCGCTGTTCTTCATCGGCTATCTGCTGTTCGAGGTGCCGAGCAACGTCATGCTGCACAAGTACGGCGCGCCCCGCTGGATGGCGCGCATCATGTTCACGTGGGGCGTGGTGACGATCCTGCTTGCGTTCACGCGCAACGCGACGATGTTCTACATCCTGCGCTTTCTGCTCGGTGCATCGGAAGCCGGGTTATATCCCGGCGTGATCTATTACCTGACGCTGTGGTTCCCGCAGCGTCATCGTGTCCGCATGCTCGGCTACTTCACGGTGGGCAGCAGTCTCGGCAACATGATCGGCGCGCCGATCTGCGGCTGGCTGCTCGACAAGGGCGGCCTCTTCGGTCTGCAAGGCTGGCAGCTCGTGTTCGTGGTGACCGGCATTCCGTCGGTATTGCTGACCCTCGTCGTGCTGTTTCTGCTGCCGAAATCGCCGCAGGAGTCGCGGTTCCTTTCCAGCGACGAAAAGCGCTGGCTCGTCGACACGCTTTCGGTGGAAGGCGCGCATGCGCGCGCCGCGTCGCGTCACGGTTCGATCCTGAGCCTGCTGACCGAGCCGCGCGTGCTCGGCATGGCGTTCTACTACATGATGCTGTCGATTTCCGTGTACGGCATCAGCTACTGGCTGCCCACGCTCGTGAAGGGCTTCGGCGTGAGCAACACGACCAACGGTCTGCTCAACATCATCCCGTGGCTGCTCTCGACGATCGTGCTCGCCACGCTGCCTGCGCGGCTGCGCGCGAGCAATCACGCGGTCGTGGCGATGCTGGTATCGGCACTCCTCGGCGTGGTGTTCTTCCTTTCGTCCGTGTTCCTGCCGGGCCATGCGGCGCGTTTCGCGGCGCTGTGCCTCGGCGCACCCTGCCTGTATCTGCTGATTCCGTGCTTCTGGACGCTGCCGCCGAAATTCCTGCATGGCGCGCGCGCCGCGGCGGGCATCGCGGCGATCAACTCGCTCGGCAATATCGGCGGCTTCATCGCGCAGAATGTCGTGCCGTTCGTCAAGCAGACCACCGGCAGCACGCGCGCGCCGATGCTCGTGCCGGCCCTGTGCCTGTTGATCTTCGCGCTGATCACGACGCTGATCCTGCGCCGCGGCAACCGCGAGCCCCAGACCGCCGACGACACGGCGGTGCCGCATAGCGCGCGCTGAACGTCGCTACAATGCCGCATCGGGTCTTCTTCTGTTCACACACTCATGCCGACCGCCAAATCCGCCGCATCGACTGACGATCGCAAGGACGCCGCCGCGCGCCCGAAGCGCACGCGCGGCGGCCCGAAGGGATTGCGCATCACCGACGTGGCCGCACAGGCGGGCGTCTCGCCCATCACCGTCTCGCGTGTGTTCAACAGCCCGGAGTCGGTCGCGCCGGAAACGCTCGAACGCGTGCGCCAGGTCGTGCAGAAGCTCGGCTACGTGCCGAACCGGCTCGCCGGCGGTTTGTCTTCGTCGCGTTCGCGGCTCGTGGCGGCAATCGTGCCGACCATCTCGCACTCGCTGTTCTCCGAAACGATCCAGGTGTTCAGCGAGACGCTCTCGCGCGCCGGCTATGAAGTGCTGCTCGCGTTGAGCGGCTACAGCGCGTCGAGCGAGGAAAGCCTGCTCGACACCGTGCTGAGCCGTCGTCCCGAAGGCGTGCTGCTCACCGGTGTCGCGCATACTGATTCGCTGCGCGAACGGCTCGCGAACGTCGGCATTCCCGTGGTCGAAACATGGGACACCACGCACACGCCGATCGACATGCTGGTCGGCTTCTCGCACTACGAGATCGGCGCGGCTGTGGCGGAGCATTTTCTCGAACGCGGCATGCGCCGTCCCGCGCTGATTTCCGCGAACGATATGCGCGCGCTCGCGCGGCGCGCGGGCTTTCGCGATCGTCTTGCACAGGCGGGTATCGAAGACGTGGCGGAAGCGCTCGTCGCGCCGCCCAGCTCGGTGGCCGTCGGCAAACGCACGTTGCCTGAACTGCTCGCGCGTGCGCGCGACACCGACGCCGTGTTCTGCGGCTCCGACCTGCTGGCGATCGGTGCGCTCGGCGCCGCGCGTCAGCTCGGCCTGAGCGTGCCGACGCAACTCGCGATCTGCGGTTTCGGCGATCTCGAGTTCGCGACCGAAACCACGCCGCAACTGACCACGGTGCGCGTGGACGGCACGCGCATCGGCGTGAACGCGGCGCGCTTTCTGCTCGATCGTCTGAACGGTGGGAGCAACGCGAGCGACGAGCGCCGGGTGCTCGACGTCGGCTTCACTGTGCTGCCGCGCGAATCGACCTGACGCGTTTTCCTGCTGCGCAAGCTGGTAGCAGGCTCAAAGCGTAGTCGACGCTCCGCGGCTTGCGCGCTGCGCGGACCCTGCTGCTCGCCCTGAAGTATCATTTTGCATCGATACTGTCTCGTCGATCCGACGGATCTTTTCGATGCCAGCTCTTCCCGATAACCAGCAGGGCTCGCGGCACGTCGTCGCCGCACAGGCGAGCCCGTGCGACGAACTCGTCATCCGCACGCAGCCTGCCGATGTCGGTCAGCCGTGCCGGCGCAAGCGTCTCGCGCTGGCCGCGACGATCCTCGGTTCGAGCATGGCCTTCATCGACGGCTCCGTCGTCAATGTCGCGCTGCCGTCCATTCAGAGCGAACTCGGCGCAAGCGTCGCGGCGATGCAATGGGTCGTCAACGCGTATCTGCTGTTTCTTGGCTCGCTGGTGCTGGTGGGCGGGTCGATGGGCGACCGGCTCGGCCGTCGCACCGTGTTCATCACGGGCATCGGGCTCTTCACGCTGGCGTCGGCCGCATGCGGGTTCGCGCCGCATGTCGGCGCGCTCATCGCCGCGCGCGTGGTGCAGGGCATCGGTGCGGCGCTGCTCGTGCCGAGTGGCCTCGCGATCATCGGTGCCGTGTTCGAAGGCGAAGCGCGCGGACGGGCGATCGGCACCTGGGCCGGCGTGGGCGCGATCACGTCAGCGGTGGGTCCGGTAGCAGGCGGCTGGCTCGTCGACGCGTTTTCGTGGCGCGCGATCTTCTTCCTCAACGTGCCGCTTGCCGCGGTGACGATCGCGCTCGCGGTGTCGTCGGTACCGAACAGCCATAAGCTCGACGGGCAGCAACACCTGGACTGGTTCGGCGCGACGACGGCAGCGGCGGGTCTCGCCGCGCTCACCTACGGGCTGACGGAGGCATCGACGCGCGGGTTCGCCCATCCGGTCGTACTGTGGGCGATCGGCGCCGGCGTGCTGGTGCTGGCCCTGTTCCTGACGATCGAAGCGAACAGCCGCAGTCCGATGATGCCGCTCGACGTGTTCCGCTCGCGCGACTTCACCGGCGCGAATCTCGTCACGCTGCTGCTTTATTTCGGGCTGGGCGGCGCGCTGTTCTTTCTGCCGTTCACGCTGATCCGCGCGCATGGTTATACGGCGACCGAAGCGGGCGCGTCGCTGCTGCCGGTGCCGGTGATCATCGGCCTGCTGTCGCGCTTTACAGGCGGCCTGACGAGCCGCTATGGTTCGCGGGCATTGCTGATCGCGGGGCCGTGTGTCGCCGGAATCGGCTTCGCGATGCTGGCGTGGCCGCTCGTTCGCGGTGGCTATTGGGCGAGTTTCTTTCCAGCGCTCGCGGTGCTCGGGCTCGGCATGACGATCACCGTCGCGCCGCTGACGACTACCGTGATGGGATCGGTGCCGACCGAGCGTGCGGGCGTGGCTTCCGGCATCAACAATGCCGTTGCGCGCGTGGCGAATCTGCTTGCGATCGCCGTGCTCGGCATCGTGTTCGTCTGGTCGCACCATGCGGCGTTGACGGCGCGGCTCGATCAGCTGCATGTGCCGCTGGACGCACGCCCGAATGGATACTCGCTCGAACCGGCCGCGCAAACGGCGGCTGCATCGGCTGGAATACCGATGATGCGCGCGGAAGCCGATGCCATTGCCGATGCGCTGCGTGCCGTCGCGCTGGTGTCCGCGCTATGCGCGTTTGCCGGGGCGGGGCTGGCGGCAATGACGATACGACGTGGAAAATGACCGATATGAAACGACTTTTACTCGTGGCGCTGGCTGCCACCGCATTCGCGACTGGCGCTCACGCGCAGAGCAACGCCTCCGGGCCGTTCGTCACCTCGCAGGGTGAGTTGCAATTCATGCGCGTCGACGGGGCGTTCGTCGGGATGCTCAACAACGAAGTGCTGGATCGCTTCAGCACCAGCACGCTTACGCATTTCGACGAAATCGGCGAGCCTAGAGACAGCGTGACGCGCACGCTCGTAGAGACGGACGCTGGGCCGGTGCTGTATGACTTCCGTCATCGCCCGGCAGTCGTGCAACGCGTGGGCAGGCGGATGACTGTCAAGCGCGTCTTCTGGCAAGGCAACGAAGTGGTGATGCAAAGCTCGCAGGGCTGGTTCCGCTTCGAAGGCGGTGTGCTGACGAAGCTGCAGTCTACGACGACCACATATCACTGATCGATGGCGCGTCCCTGTATCTGTTACGTCATACTAACTTTATGAGCCCGATCGCTTCAACGAATCGGGCTCGATCACCGGCACTTACTGACCCGAATAGATCGGCCGCAAACCGGGCACTTCCGCCCGCGGAGCTTTAGGCGCGGCCGTGCCGGACGCCGTCGATCCATCCGCGGTACCGCCCACGTCGTTCGACGCCGCAGCCTGGAGCGCAACCCGCGCTTCGGCCTGCTGGATCTGCGCCGGATACGTATCTTCATCGCCGTCGCCGGGGTGGTAACCCGCCTTTTCGAGCTGCACGAGTTCATTGCGCACCTGAGCGCGCGTCAGCGGAGCGTTCGACTGCGCAAATGCGATGGCGGGAGCGGCGAGCGCCGCGGCAACTGCGATGGCCCGCACCAGAACGTTGACTTTCATGATTCACCTCACTGGGTTGTGATTCGCTGCAAACGGTTGTCTGCAGCGGGTGAAGCCATCGTAGCCAGCGGAGTGTTCGAGATGAACACCTGCTCTGGAACAACATTTGTGTCTGGCGGTTAAAAGGGCCGTTACCAGGGTAAACGGCAGATTCGCGAGAAGTGCTTGGAAAATAGTTGGCGTACGGAGTATATTCACTCCCAAGGTTGATCGAGACCACATGGAGGCAGACATGCAATTTCATCTCAACGGTTTTCGCACGGACGATCCGACCATCGAGCCCACCGCCGAAGGCGCGCCTCGCGTCGACATGCCCGATGCGGTCGACGTGCTTATCGTCGGAAGCGGGCCGGCAGGGCTCGTGCTGGCCGCGCAGCTGCCGCAGTTTCCGTCGGTGACGACGCGTATCGTCGAACGTCGCGCGGGGCCGTTGCTGATGGGACAGGCGGACGGCGTTGCCTGCCGCACGGTCGAGATGTTCAACGCGTTCGGGCTTGGCGAGCGTCTGCTGCGCGAAGCGTATTGGGTCAACGAAACGGTTTTCTGGAGACCGGATGCTGACAATCGTGGCGCGATCAGGCGTACTGGTCGTGTTCAGGACACCGAAACAGGTATGTCCGAGTTTCCGCACGTGATCGTGAATCAGGCGCGCATTCAGGAGTATCTGCTCGATCTGATGCGGCGGTCCGCGCAACGGCTCGAGCCGGACTACGGTCTCGAACTCGTCGATCTGCAGCGCGACGACACGAACGACTATCCGTTGCGGGTCACCTTGCGTCGAACGGATGGCGCGGGAGCGGGCGAAGACGTCACGGTGCGCGCGCGTTACGTGGTGGGTTGCGACGGCGCGCGAAGCCGCGTGCGCGCGACCATCGGGCAGACGCTCAACGGCGATGCCGCCAATCACGCATGGGGCGTGATGGATGCGCTGGCCGTCACCGACTTCCCGGATATCCGGCTCAAGGCCGCGATCCAGTCCGCGAGCAAGGGCAACCTGCTCATCATTCCGCGTGAGGGCGGCTATCTCGTGCGCTTCTATGTCGATCTCGGCGACGTCACGCCGGAGAATCGCGACAGCATCAAGCAGCTCAAAGTGGAGCGCATCATCGAGACTGCGCAAAAAATTCTGCATCCGTATTCGCTCGACGTGAAAGAGGTCGCGTGGTTCTCGGTGTACGAAGTGGGACAGCGCCTGACCGACCGTTTCGACGATGCCATCGCGGCTGATGGCGAAGTTCGCGAGCCGCGCGTGTTCATCGCCGGCGATGCGTGTCACACGCACAGCGCGAAGGCGGGTCAAGGCATGAACGTGTCGATGCAGGACGGCTTCAATCTCGGCTGGAAGCTTGGCGCGGTGCTGCAAGGGCGCAGCGATGCGAGCCTGTTGCGCACGTATTCGGATGAACGGCAGCCGGTCGCGCAGGAACTGATCGACTTCGACAAGGAATGGTCCGCGATGATGGCCGCGCCGCCGAAAGACCCCGAGCGTCCGGAGGCGGGCGGTGTCGATCCCGCTGAATTGCAGGCGTATTTCGTACGCGCGGGCCGATATACAGCGGGCGTGGCCACGCGTTACCGGTCGGGCGCGCTTACCGGCGAAGCGACGTATCAGTCGCTCGCAAGCGGCTTCACGATCGGCACGCGCTTTCATTCTTCGCCCGTCGTTCGGATCGCCGATGCGAAGCCGATGCACCTCGGTCACGCAGCGCGTGCCGATGGCCGCTGGCGCCTGTACGCATTTTCGGACGCGAGCGGCAATGCGCTCGAAGCGCTCTGCGAGCATCTCGCCACGTCGCCGGAATCGATCGTGCGCCTGGCCACCCCGGACGGCGCCGATGCGGATAGCGTCTTCGATCTGCGCGCCGTGCTGCAAAAGCCGCATCGCGAGGTGCGCCTCGAAGATCTGCCTGCGTCGCTGCTGCCGCGCAAGGGCCGCTACGGTCTGATCGACTATGAGAAGGCGTTTACGTGCGACGCATCGACTGATATCTTCGACGAGCGCGGCATCGACCGCGAACGGGGCGCGCTCGTCGTCGTCCGACCGGACCAGTACGTTGCGCACGTGCTCCCGCTCGACGCGCTCGCCGAACTGAACGCGTTCCTGCGGCCCATTTTCCGAACCGATCTTTCTTCGCGGAACCGCTAGCCAGTGCCGACCCGAACCGACGACCCCGACAAGCCTTCCCGATTCACCGGCAGCCTGGTGCGCCGCGCGCAGCAGCGGCATCTGGCGGTATGGCAAAGCGAGGTGTCCACCGAGATCACGAGCGTCCAGTACGCGGCGCTCGAAATCCTGCACCACACGCCGGGCGTCAACCAGCGGCAACTCGGTGACGAACTCGACGTGGACCGCTCGACCATCGCGGATCTCGTTGCGCGCATGGTCCGCAACGAGTTGATCGAACGCTCCGACGATCCGGTCGACAAGCGCAGCTATGTGCTGTTTCTCACGCCGGCCGGCAAGAAGCAGCTTGCGACGTTGCGACCGCGCGTCGAGCAGGTGGAACGCATTCTGACTGCGAAGCTGACGCCGGCCGAAGCCCGGGAATTACGGCGGCTGCTGTCCGCGCTGCTGCCGCCTGCCGACTAGCCCATTCGCGAATCGCGATGAACCGGCAGGGTTCTCCGATCAATCCATATTCGAAATATCGATATACGAGCGGGTTATTAAGCGACCGGCTTCAACCAGTGTCGCTTCTTTGCAAGTCTTATACGGTGGGCCTGACAGGCTGGCGTCACGTCGCACGCCGGGCCTTGTCGTCGAGCCGCGCGGCCCCCGGACGGCAACCGTCACAACGTGACATTTCGATATACTTGCGGTTCTTTCCAGAACGATTATTCGCGGCCTTTCGCCCGCGCAGCGACCGCCCGTTTTCACGGGCGTGACGCCCTTGTGCGACGAGCGGCCCCGCTCACGCTCATCATGTCCGATCTTTCCACGTCGTTCGGTGGCACGCCTCGCCGGGTCTTCAACATCAATCCGAAGCCGCTCGGCGTCGCGCTCGCGCTCGTCGTCCTCGGGGCGATCTATCTCGCGCAGACCGTCAGCGCGAAGCAGGCCGCGCTGTACGTGCTCGGCGCGCTGCTCGGCATCACGCTCTATCACGCCGCGTTCGGCTTCACGTCCGCATGGCGCGTGTTCATCGCCGACGGTCGCGGCGCGGGCCTGCGCGCGCAGATGCTGATGCTCGCGATCGGCGTGCTGCTGTTTTTCCCGGCGCTTTCGGCAGGTACGCTGTTCGGTCATCCGGTGGTCGGCGAAGTGGCGCCTGTCGGCACGTCGGTCGTGATCGGCGCGTTCATGTTCGGTGTCGGCATGCAGCTCGGCGGCGGCTGCGCATCCGGCACGCTGTACACGGTCGGCGGCGGCAGCACGCGGATGGTGGTCACGCTGCTCGCGTTCGTCGTCGGCTCGGTGGTGGGGACCGCGCACATGCCGTTCTGGTCTGCGCTGCCGCATTTCCAGCCGGTTTCGCTCGTGAAGACGCTGGGCGTCGCGCCCGCGATCGCGTTGAACCTGGTGGTGTTCGCGGCGATCGCCGCAGTGACCGTGCTGATCGAAAAGCGCCGTCACGGCCATCTCGTCAGCGAACGCACGCCTGGCACGACTGGCACGTCGGTATGGCTGCGTGGTCCGTGGCCGCTGCTCGTCGGCGGCGCCGTGCTCGCGGTCCTTAATTTCGTGACGCTCGCGCTGTCGGGCCATCCCTGGGGCATTACGTCGGCGTTCGCGCTGTGGGGTGCGAAGGCGTTCTCCGCGATGGGCGTGAACGTCGCGAGCTGGCATGTGTGGAGCACCGGCCCGAACGCGGCCGCGCTCGCCGCGCCGATCAGCCACGACGTGAAGTCGGTGATGGATATCGGCATCGTGATCGGCGCGATGGTTGCCGCTTCGCTCGCCGGCCGCTACGCGCCGGTGTGGCGCCTGCCGCTGCGCTCGCTGATCGCGGCAATCGTCGGCGGACTGCTGCTCGGCTACGGCGCGCGCCTCGCGTACGGCTGCAATATCGGCGCGTACTTCAGCGGCATCGTGTCGGGCAGCCTGCACGGCTGGCTGTGGCTCGTGTCCGCATTCTTCGGCAACGTGGTCGGCACGAAGCTGCGTCCCGCGTTCGGGCTCGCAGTCGAGCGCGTGAAGCAGACCGGTTGCTGATCTGACCGGTCGAATCCGTAGCGTTTAGCGGGCGATCAGCTCGCGTTCAACGCAGCCATGCGAACACCGCAAGCGCGGCCATCACCGTGATCGCGCCGCCGATGCGCGTCGCGATCTGCGCGAACGGCATCAGCTCCATGCGGTTGGCGGCGGTCAGGATCGCGACGTCGCCGGTGCCGCCGAGTCCGCTATGCGTCGCGTTGACGATGGCGGCTTCGACCGGATACATGCCCGTCCAGCGCGCGACGACGAAACCTGTTCCCACCAGCGTGAGCACCGTCGATACCGCGGTCACGATGTTGACCCAATGAAACGACGCGACGATCTCGCCCCACGGCGTCATCGCGACGCTGATCGCGAACATCAGCGGGTAGGTGACCGCCGTCGAAAAGAAGCCGTACATGAAGCGCGCGCCACCGCGCACGCGCGGCGACACGATCTGGAAGAACTGCGCGGCGACCACCAGCACGAGCATCACGACGGGCGCGGGCCAGTCGAAATACTGGTGGCTCAACATGCCCACCAGATAGAGCGCAATGGCCGTCGCGCCCGCGGCCGCGACGGAGTTCACGTCGAACTCGAACGATGCGTGTTCCGATCCGGTGACCTCGTCCCCGCCTTCGGCGATGGTCAGCCGGCCGTTGCCGGTGAGACGCGGGCGGCGCGTGCCGAGATAACTGAGCAGGCCCGCGCAGCAGATCGCCGCGATATTGCCGAGCATCACCGCGGACAGCACCTGCGCGAAAATCGGTCCTTGTTCGACGCCGAGAATCTGCGCGTAGCCTGCGGATAGCGGCAGTGCGCCTTCGCCGACGCCGCCCGCCATGATCGGCACGACGACCATGAAGAGCGCGTGCTTCAGGTCGAGGCCCAGCAGCGTCCCCACCGCGGTGCCGACCACCGCTGCCGCAATCGATCCGCTCGCCACCGGAATGAAGATGCGCACGAAGCCCTTCACGAGCGTCTGCCGGTCCATGCTCAGCACGCTGCCCACGATGATCGCCGCGATGAACAGGTAGAGGAAATTCGACTGTTTCGTGAAGGTCGTCACCGCTTTCGTGACGGGCTCGGGCATCAGCTTGTAGTAGATCAGCATCGACGGAATGAACGCCGCGAAGATCGACGTCGCGCCGACGTGACGGATCCACGGAATACGCTTCGCGAGTTCCGCGCAGGTGAAGCCGCCCACCGCGACGAGCGCGATGCCGGTCGGCAAGTCCGCGCTGAGCTTGCCGTGCGCGCTCATCAACGCGAGCACGACGATCAGCAGCAGATAGACGGGCAACGGCAGCGCGCCGATGCGCACGTCGAACACACGCCACCAGCGTTCCTTCAGGCCTTCGATGTTGCCTTGCGGCTCGTGGACCGTCGCTTTCATCGTTTTGTTTCCTTGTGTCATGGCATCGGTCAAACGAAGATCAGCAGCGCTGCGCCGTATACGACCAGGCCCACCGCGAAGGTGACGACGGTGAAGCCGAGCACGCGCTGCACGCCCACGCCCGCCATCGCGACGACCGGCGCGGCCCAGAACGGCTGCATCATGTTCGATACCTGCTCGCCCATTGCAACCGCCATCGTGGTTGCCGGCACCGACGCATGCAGCGCGACCGCGGCAGGCACGACGAACGGACCCTGGACGGCCCAGTGGCCGCCGCCGCTTGGAATGAAGAACGTCACGATCAGCGAGCACACGTAGCTCCAGAACGGCAGCGTGTGCGCATTCGAAATCGCGATGAAGAAGTGGGAGATGACGACGGGCAGGCCGGTCGCGTCCATCATGCCCATGATGCCGCCGTAGAGCGGATACTGAAGCATCATCGAACCGGTCTGCTTCGCGGCGTTCTTCACGGCGTCCGCATACGCGAGCGGATAGCCGTGCAGGATCACGCCGGCGATGAACATCACGAAGATCACCGCGTTGACGCCGGAAAACGCGATGTGCTGCGACTTTCCGCCTGCATACGCCAGCACGATCAACGCGATACCGACCACACCGATGAACGCGCTGCCGATCCACGAATACTCGATGCGGCGCGCGAAGCTCAGCTTGCCTTCGGGTCTTTTGCGCGGTGGTTCGTCGGGATGCTTCGCGGTGTCGAGCACGACGGCGTCTTCGTCGCGCGGCTTGAGCCACGCGAGCACGAAGGGCATCGCGACGAACATCACGATCGTCGGGACGAGATTGAAGCGCGTGAACACGATGTCGCCGAAGGGCAGCACGACGCCCGTCAGTTTCTGCACCACGTTCATCGCACTGCCGGGCGTCGATTGCGCGAGCGCGATGGAACTCGAAATACCGCTTGCCCAGACGACCCATCCCGAGAAGCCGGCCGCGACGATCCACGCAAAATCGACGCGTACGCGCTTGGCCACTTCGCGGGCCAGCAGCGCGGCGACGACGAGCCCCATGCCCCAGTTGAAGAACGACGTCAGCGCGACGAGCATGAACGTGAGCGCGGCCGCCTGCGAGGGCGTGCGCGCGATCGACACCAGCGCCTTCAGGGTGCGCTGCACGGGCGGCGCGTGCGCGAACGCGTGACCGGTGACCAGCACGAGCGTGATCTGGAACGCGAACGTCAGGATGTCGAAGAAGCCTTTGTACCAGCCGGCGATCATGTTC
Organism: Paraburkholderia phosphatilytica; assembly: GCF_003443895.1. GTDB lineage: Bacteria > Pseudomonadota > Gammaproteobacteria > Burkholderiales > Burkholderiaceae > Paraburkholderia > Paraburkholderia phosphatilytica. Next base: position 15,944 of record NZ_QQOA01000008.1, read on the forward strand.
GGCAGCGTCGCATGCGGTGCAAACAGCAGCGACAGCACAGCGACGATCGCGGTGATCAGGATCGCGAGCACGAACGGATCGGGAATCGTGCGCTCGAACAGCCGGATGGTGGATTCGGTGAAGCGCGTCCTCTGCATGGGGGAACGCGCGGCGGTGGATTTCATGTCGTGTCTCCTGAGGCTCTTTTTGTTCTCTTAGATCGCGAAGCCGTACAGTACGGCGGGGTTCGTCACGAGGATGCGTTCGCGTGTCGCATCGTCGGCGGTCCATTCGGAGAGCAGGTCGAAGAGGAACGCGTCATCGGGCTTGTGCGTCTCGGTGGTGTGCGGCCAGTCGCTGCCCCATACGAGCCGTTCGGGTACGGCCTGAACCCACGCGCGCGCCATCGGTGCAACGTCCGCATAGCGACCTTCGAGTCCCACGGTCGAATCCAGATACGGCCCGGACAGCTTGATCCACGCGCGGCCCGCATCCGCGAGATTGCGCACGATGTCGAACGCCGCGTGTTGCACGTTGCCGGTCAACGGCAGACGCGCGCGATGATCGAACACCATCGTGGCCGGCAGGCGTTGCAGCATCGCCCGATGCTCGACGATCTGATCGGCGGTCCAATGCAACTGCACGTGCCAGCCGAGTTCCGCGACGCGCCGCGCGAGCGGTTCGACCATCTCGAAGCCGACGGCGGCGTTCTTTGCCGTATAGAGCGTGAAGCGGATGCCGCGAATGCCGCCGCTGTGCAACGCGGCGAGCGTGCTATCCGTGACGTCGGGATGGAGTACGGCGATGCCGCGCGCGCGGTCGATACCGAGCTGACGGATCGCGTCGACGGTGACGGCGTTGTCGGTGCCGTAGATGCGCGGCGTGACGATCACCACGCGCTCCGTGCCGATGCGCGCCTGCACCTTGCGATACGCGGCGACGTCGGCGTGATCGACGAAGCCTTGCGCGTCCGCGTGCTTCAGGAACGCGCGGTCATAGATATGAATGTGGGAATCGCATTGCATCGCGATGTGTCTCCGTTTTTCCTGTCTTGTCGCGCGGGTTCAGAGCACCGCGCGCTTCGCACGTAACGCTTCGATCTGCGCGTCGTTCAGGCCGGCTTCGCGCAGCAATGCATCGCTATGCTCGCCGAAGGCCGGCGCGGCGAACGGCTCGGGCAAAGGCGTCGCGCCGAAGCGCACCGGGTGCTTGAAGCCGCGATACGCGCCCACACCCGGATACTCGAAGCGCGCGACCATGTCTTCCGCGAGCACCTGGCTATCGTCGAACATGTCTTCGACACTACGCGCGGCGGCGCAGGGAACCGCATCGCCGAAGCGCGCTTCCCATTCGAGCGCGCTACGCTGAGCAAGCGCCGCATGCAGCTGCGGCACGATTTCATCGCGGTGCTGCGCGCGCTTTCTCACGGTGTCGTAGCGCTCGTCGTTCACGAGTGCGTCGAGACCCGTGAGCTCGCACAGCGACTTCCAGAAATGCGGCGTGTTCGCGGAGAGATAGAGATAGCCGTCGCGGGTCGGATGAATGCCCGTGATGCCGCCGGAGCGCATATCGCGGCCGACGTCTTTCGGCTCGTTGTCGGCCCAGATCATGCGCGCGGACTGCATCGTGAGCGCACTGCGCAACAGCGACACGCCCACATACTGTCCTGCGCCGCTTCTTTCGCGCGCGAACAGCGCCGACGACACGCTCGACGCGACGAGCGCCGCCGCGTAGTAATCGACGACCGAGCCGTACAGCACTTCCGGCGGGCCTTCCTGCGGCCCCTGCAGCGTGCACATGCCGGTCATGGTCTGCAGCACCTGGTCGTAGCCGGCCTTGTCCTTGTTCGGCCCCGTTTCGCCGTAACCCGTCACCGCGCAGTAGATCAAACGCGGATTGATTGCGCGCAGCTGCTCATACGCGATGCCGAGCCGCGCCGGCACGCTCGGACGAAAGTTGTGCACGAGCACGTCCGCTTCTTTCACGAGCGACATCAGCACGTCGAGCGCTTCAGGCTGCTTCAGGTCGAGCACGAGCCCGCGCTTGCCGCGATTCACGCCGAGAAACGCGCGGCTTTCCGCTTCGAGCGTCGACGGATACTTGCGCAGGTTGTCGCCGGTGGGCGGCTCGATCTTGATGACTTCGGCACCTTGATCCGCAAGCAGCGTGCAGCCATAGGGCCCCGCGATATACGCGCTCAGATCGAGCACGCGCACGCCGGAAAGCGGTCCGCCGCGTCCAACGTTCTGGTTCATCCGTGTTCTCCTTCTTCAGATTCCGGCGGATGCGCGCTGCGCTTCCGAGAGCAGGCCAAGGCGCGCCGCGTCCAGCACGAGCATGCGCGCGCGGCCGACGAACGGCGCATCGATCATTTTTCCGTCGACAACATACGCACCGATGCCTTGCCGGTCCGCGGCACGCGCGGCTTCCACGACACGCACCGCGTGTTCGATGTCCGCATCGGAAGGACGGAACACGTCATTGGCGATCGCGATCTGGCTCGGGTGAATGCAGCTCTTGCCCATGAAGCCGAACGCGCGCGCCATCTGTGCTTCCGCTCGAAAACCTTCGGCATCCTTGATGTCGGCAAACGCGGTGTCGTAAGCGAATATGCCTGCTTCGCCCGCCGCGATGCGCAGCGCGAACATCGCCTGCTGAATCGCTGCCGTCTCGCGGCGTGCGATGCCGAGCGGCTCGAACAGATCGCCGAGGCCCAGCTGCAAACCCGCAACCCGTGGATGCGCGAGCGCGAGGTCCGCCGCGCTGCGCAGCGCGCGCGGCGATTCGACGTTGAGCAACAGCCCGATCGGCGCAGTGACGCCGTTCGCACGTTCGGCGGCTTCGAGCGCGTTTGCGGCGGCTCGGACGTCGTCGGGATGCTCGGGCTTCGGCAGATTGACGAGCGACACGCCGTTACGCGCGACGGCCTCGATATCGGCCGCGAAATGCGGCGTGGACAACGCGTTCACCCGCACGATCAGCGTCTTGTCGCTAGCTAGCGTGCTGTCTGTGCTGAGCAGCGCGCGCAGATCGGCGCGCGCCTGCGGCTTGCGCTCGGGCGCGACGGCGTCTTCCAGGTCGAACGAGAGGGCGTCGGCGGCGCTTGCGAGCGCCTTGGCAAAGAGTTCCGGGCGCGATGCCGGCACGAAGAGCTTGCTTCTCATGCGTCTCCATCCATTCTTGATCTGCCGATCAGTCTACGGACTCGGATGTTTTAGATAAACTATCCACGTCTATCTTCAAACGAAAGCAAATCCATACGATGGAGACTGCCTTTCTTGCCAACCTGCTGCTCGTCGTCGATACCGGATCGATGGCGGAGGCGGCGCGCCGCGTGGGGGTCACGCCTGCCGCAATCGCGCAGCAGGTGTCGGCACTCGAGCGCGAACTGGGCGTCGCGCTGTTCGTGCGGTCCGGCCGCACCGTAACGCCGACCGAAGCGGGGCATCGCGTGATCGAGCGGGCGCGGGGTCTCGTCGCGGAGTTCGCGGAACTGAAAGCGCATGCGCTGGAAGGCGAAGCGGCAGGGGAATTGCGCATCGGCACGATCACGACTGCGCTGCTAAGCCTGTTGCCGGATGTGCTCGCGAACTTTTCAAGAGCCTTTCCGCGCGCCAAGCTGCTGATTCGCGCGGGCACTTCGCTGGAGCTATACGACACGCTGCAGCGCGGCGATCTCGATGCGGCCATCTGCCTGCATCCTCCGTTCGCGTTGCCGAAGGCATACGATTGGCATCTGCTGCGCGAAGAGCCGCTCGTCGTGCTGGCTCCCGCGCGTCTCGCCGCGGCGGATCCGCACGAACTGTTGCGGCGCGAGCCCTTCATCCGTTACGACCGCACATTAGGCGGCGGCAAGCAGGCGGACCAGTATCTGCGCGCCGCTCGCATCGTGCCGCGCGAACTCTTCGAGCTGAATGCGCTGATGGCGATCGCGATGATGGTCGATCGCGGGCTGGGCGTGTCGCTGGTGCCGGATATCGTTTCGCCGATGACGTCGGCGCTGTCCATCGCACGGCTTGCATTGCCGGTTCCGACGGAGCCGCGCCGCTTCGGCGTGGTGTGGCAGCGCGCGTCGCCGAGGGCGCGGCTGATCAAGGGCTTGTTGCAGTGCGCGGATGAAGTGGTGGCGGCGAATGCGGGGGACGCGCCGGGATAACTTCCTTCGCAACGGACCGTCGCGTGATCGGCGAAGCGCGAACTAGGGCGACTGAGGGTAATGAGGAATGGCCTGACTCAAGCAGACCCAGGGCTGTGCACTGGATGTCCAGATATCCAGCATCGGCTGAAACGCCGACGGATCGTCCAGCGTCGGGAAACGAACGGACATGACTTCTGGAGCCGCTTCGCCATACGTGAACAGCGGGGAGCCGCAATCGGGACAAAAGCTGCGAGTCGCGAGCCTGCCGCTGCCCGCACGAACCGAGTACGCCTTCGGCGTGCCGGTGATCGTCATGTCCGACACCCGGACGATGAAGCCGGAAGCGAAGGGAGCACCGCTCGAGCGCTGGCAGTCCAAGCAATGGCAGTTTAGCGTCGCAACCGGCGTGTGGGAGCATACATAGCGGATCGCTCCGCATGCGCACCCGCCCGAAAATGGAGCGATCATGTCGCTTCTTCCTCCTGCCGACTGATTCGTTGTCAATAGCTGGCACCTGACAGATGCCCCGCGGGAAGCGTGCTACCTGCCGCTCCCTCAACGCGCGCGCAGTGTAGCGCCGCCGGCATCACAACGCAAACGGCCGGTTTCACACTCACGTTCGGAGTATTCGCGATGACCACAGACGCACGCAATCTCGCGCCAATCACCATTGGCGGCGTGACAGTCCGGTATCTGATCGATGGATCCGCCACGAAGGGCATGGGCGTCTTCGAGTTGACGGTCGCGCCAGGAGCGAACGTTCCGCCGCCGCATAGTCACACCCACAATGAGGAGTGCGTGTACGCGCTGGAGGGGCTCATCCGCTATTCCGTCGATGGCGTTGCGAGAGACCTGGCGCCGGGCGAGTGGATGCATACCCCCAAGGGTTCCGTGCATTCGTTCAGCAACCCTCATCAAATTGCTGCCAAGGCGCTGGTCGTCCTGACTCCAGACGTGGGTGCGCAGTACTTTCTGGATGTACAGGCAGTGGTGAATGCTGGTGGACCGCCGGACCGCCAGAAGTTGCTGGCGGTCATGTCCAGCTATGGGCTCGTTCCGGCCGTCCAGGCCTGAACGCTCAGTGTCCTTGTCCCTCTCCGGCCGCGATCGGCGCCGGCTTCGATTGGCGGCTCAGCATCAGTGTGAGGATGGCGGACATCGCCAGCGTCGCACCGACCACATACAACCCCGCCGAATAGCTGCCTGTCGCGTTCTTGAGCCAGCCGATCGCGAACGGACCGACGAAGCCGCCCAGATTGCCGATCGAGTTGATCATCGCGATTCCCGCGGCCGCGCCGGCGCCTGACAGAAACTGGCTGGGCATCGCCCACAACGGTGCCTTGGCTGCGCTGACGCCGACGTTGACGATCACCAGCGCGAGAATGACCATCAACGCGGTCGCGGCGCTACCGGCAAAGACAAAGCCGAGAAACGCGACGACACACGGGATGACGACGTGCCATGTGCGTTCTTCCGCGCGATCCGAATGTCGTGCCCACAGCACCATCGCGATCACGGCGAGCACGCTGGGGATGCCGGCCAGCAGCCCGGTCTCGAACGACCCGAAGCCGTATTGCCGGATGATCAGCGGTGTCCACAGGCCGAGTGTGTAGAGCCCCGCCGACGTGCCGAAGTAGATCAATGCGAGCGCGATGACCCGAGGGTCCCGCAGCGCGCTGAGCGCGCCCGCGGTATGGCCGGCATGCGACGCTTTGGCGTTCGCTTCCACCTTCATCTTTGCGATCAGCCATTCGCGCTCCTTCGGGTCGAGCCATTGCGCTTTCGCGGGCGTGTCGGTGAGGTACTTGAGCACCAGAAAGCCGAGCACGATCGCGGGCGCCGCCTCGAGGATGTAGAGCATCTGCCAGTTCGCCAGTCCGGCGACCGGATGAAGCTTCATAATCGCGCCGGAGAGCGGCGAGCCGATCGCTGTTGAAATCGGTGCGGCGGCCATGAACCATGCGGCTGCTACGGCGCGCTGACGCGACGGAAACCATAGGCTGAGGTAAAGGATGATGCCCGGGAAGAAGCCTGCTTCCGCGATTCCGAGGATAAAGCGCATCGCGTAGAAACTGTTCGGACCGCTGACGAACGCGGAAGCGGCCGATACGATCCCCCACGACACCATCACGCGGGCTATCCACCGGCGCGCGCCGACCTTGTGAAGGATAAGGTTAGACGGCACCTCGAACAGAAAGTAGCCCACAAAAAACAGTCCGCCGCCCAGACCGAATGCCGTCGGAGAAAGACCGATGGCCTTGTTCATCGACAGCGCGGCGAAGCCCACGTTGACGCGGTCGAGAAAACTCACGAAATACAGCAGCATGACGAACGGAATGATCCGCAGCATCAGCTTGCGGGACACCCGGCTTTCGAGATCGGAATGCATTGTCTCCTCCTTGGAGGTTGAGCGGCGCGCACTGCGGCCATCGAATGTGGCGCTTGTGCTGAATGTGCTGAAGGCGCGCGCGGCGCGAGCAAGGCCGCGGCCGCCGGAAGCCGGGGCCGTGCGGATCAGGCGCGAATGGAGCCGCGCTGGACGCTCAGGCGGCGTTGGCTGCGGGCGTCGCCGCTTTTTCGATGAACGCGCAGGCGGCTGCCGTCACCTGTGCGGTCGTGGCCGTGCCGCCGAGGTCGCCGGTATGCAGCGAGCGGTCCGCGGTCACGGCTTCGACGGCCTGCATCACGCGTTGCGCGGCGTTGAATTCGCCAAGGTGCTCGAGCAGCATCACGACCGACCAGAAGGTGCCGACCGGATTGGCGAGACCCTTGCCCATGATGTCGAACGCGGAGCCGTGGATGGGCTCGAACATCGACGGATAGCGGTGTTCCGGATCGATGTTGCCGGTCGGCGCGATACCGAGGCTGCCGGCAAGGGCGGCGGCGAGGTCACTGAGGATGTCGGCGTGCAGATTGGTGGCGACGATCGTGTCGAGCGTGGCGGGACGATTGATCATGCGCGCGGTCGATGCGTCCACCAGCTCCTTGTCCCATGTGACGTCCGGGAATTCCTTCGAGACTTCCAGCGCGATCTGATCCCACATGACCATCGCGTGACGCTGCGCGTTGCTCTTGGTAATGACGGTCAGCAGTTTGCGCGGCCGGGATTGCGCGAGACGGAACGCGAAACGCATGATGCGTTCGACGCCGGCGCGAGTGAGGATCGATACGTCGGTGGCGGCTTCGATCGGATGGCCCTGGTGCACGCGGCCACCCACGCCGGAATATTCGCCTTCGGAGTTCTCGCGGACGATGACCCAGTTCAGGTCTTCCGGCTTGCAGCGCTTCAGCGGTCCATCGATCCCGGGCAGGATCCGGGTCGGGCGGACGTTCGCGTACTGGTCGAAACTCTGGCAGATCTTGAGGCGCAGCCCCCAGAGCGTGATGTGATCGGGAATGTCGGGGTCGCCTGCCGAGCCGAACAGGATCGCATCCTTGTTGCGGATGGCGTCCAGACCATCGGCCGGCATCATGACGCCGTGCTCGCGATAGTAGTCGCCACCCCAGTCGAAGTTCTCGAATTCGAATGCGAACGACTTCGTGGTTTTTGCGAGTGCTTCGAGAATCTGCACGCCAGCCGGCACGACCTCCTTGCCGATGCCGTCGCCAGGGATGGTCGCGATGCGATAGGTCTTCATGTCTCCGTCCTTCCGTGTAGTGAGTGTGATGAACTTTACCCATCTGAAGACATAAAAACCGGTGCTAAAATCAAGGCATCTTTAACCTGAATTCACAGGTGAAAGCGGTGCACGAGATCGTCCAGCCTTCGGATCTAAGCTTTTTCTCGACGCTTGCCGCGTCCGGCAGTTTGAGCGCGGCCGCGCGGGAGCTGGGTCTGACGCCCGCCGCGGTGAGCAAGCGCCTGACGCAGATGGAAAGTCGCGCGAGCATTGCGTTGATCACGCGCACGACGCGCCGCATGACGCTCACGCCGGAAGGCGAGCTCTATCTGGAACATGCGCGCCGGATTCTCGACGAGATCGACGAACTGGCCGAACTGCTTGGAACCGCAAAGAAAAATCCAAAAGGACGGCTGCGGGTCAATGCGACGCTTGGCTTCGGGCGCAGTCACGTCGCGCCCGCCATTTCGCGTTTTGTTTTGGCCTATCCGCAGGTGTCCGTGCAGCTTCAGCTGTCGGTCAATCCGCCGCCGCTGACCGACGACGCTTTCGACGTCTGCATCCGGTTCGGCGAGCCGCCGGATACGCGGGTGGTCGCGCGTCGTCTCGCGAGCAACCGGCGGCTGCTCTGTGCCGCGCCTTCGTATATCGCATCGCGAGGCATGCCGATCACCGCGCACGATCTGACGCGACATAACTGCATCGGCATACGGCAAGGCGACGAAGCGTACGGCGTGTGGCGGATGACTTCGGGCAGGGGTGCATCGCGCAAGACGGAGACCGTGCGGATCAATGGGACGCTGACGACGAACGATGGCGAGATCGCGGTCAAGTGGGCGCTTGAAGGTCACGGCATCCTGATGCGGGCCGAGTGGGACATCAAGCAGTATCTGGCCGATGGCTCGCTGGTCGTCGTGCTGCCGGGTTACGAAACACCGAATGCCGATATCTTTGCGGTGTATTCAGCGCGACATCAGATGTCGAACCGCATTCGGGCGTTCGTCGATTTCATTGCGCGGGAGTTGCGCAATTGAGCGGCGCGCGCTGCACGTATCACGCAGTGATACTCTTCGACTCACAATATGGGCCGCGTTTGAAAGGGCGTTTCAAGGTATCTGCAGTAGCGGCACACTCTCCGCCAGTTTTTCCCGGCAACCCACGACTAAAGCAGATATCACTATGCCTCCTGTCTCTGTGCTCGCAACCTTTTTCCTCCCGCATGGCCGTATTACCCGCAGCGTTTGGCTGACGCGTCTGGTCATCGCCGCGCTGGCGTGCGCTGCATTTGGCGGCCTGACCTCGGCCTGGTTTGGCTCGGTGGGCTCAGGGGTTTTCGCGTTGCTGTTCATCTGGGCGGCGTTCGCGCTTGCCGCGCAGCGGCTGCATGACGTCGGCCGCTCGGGCCGTGCGCTGATCGCCGTGCTGGTGCCCGTACTCGGTCCGCTGTGGATCCTGATCCAGTTGCTCAGACGCGGTGCCGATCATCCGAACCGTTTCGGCGCCGATCCCGCGAGCCGCGCGGATTATCTGCAAGTCGATATCGCAAAGTGAGCCACGTCATGCAGACCGTCAACGACGTCACCCAGCTCAACGCGATCCCCGTCTTTTCCATCGTCACGCCGGAGTCGATCCAGGACGTGGTGAATGTGTTCGCGCATACGGACCTGCCGGTATCGGTGGGTGGCGGCCATTTCAGCATGGGCGGCCACACGGCCAGCCCAGGCACGCTGCATCTGGACATGCGCCGGATGAACCGTGTGCTGCGCTTCGATCCGCTGGCCGGCGTGATCCGCGTGCAGGCGGGCATCCGCTGGTGCGATATCCAGCGTTTCATCGATCCGCACGGCTTCGCGGTGAAGATCATGCAGACGTACGCGAACTTCACGGTCGGCGGCGCGCTGTCGGTGAATGCGCACGGGCGCTACATGGGACTGGGTCCCGTTGTGCTCTCGGTCCGTGCGATCACGCTCGTGCTCGCAAGCGGTGAAGTGGTCGAAGCATCGCGAACGGTCAACATGCCGCTCTTTTATGCGGCGATCGGCGGGTATGGCGGCATCGGCGTGATCGTCGAGGCGGAGCTCGATCTCACCGAGAACACCCGGGTCGAACGCAGCGACCGGAAAATGGATACGACCCAGTACAAGGCGTGGTTCGATGCGAACGTTCGAGGACACAACGACATCGTGTTCCATAACTTCGATCTCTACCCGCCGCACTACACGCACGGCCGCGCGGTGAGCTGGACGGTGACCGACGCGCCGGCCACTGCGCCGCGTCTGCAGCCGCTCGCGCGTGGTTTCTGGATTGCCCGGTATCTGCTGTGGGCGATCACGGAGACGCCGCTCGGCAAGTTCCGTCGCGAGTACCTCTACGATCCGCTGCTGCATCTCGGCAAAAAAGTGCATTGGCGCAATTACGAGGCCGGCTACGACGTGGCGGAACTGGAGCCGGTCGGTCGCTCGCGGCGTACCTATGTGCTGCAGGAGTATTTTGTGCCGGCCGATGCGGTTGGCGACTTCGCGAAAAGCATGTGCGAGATTCTCGCGAAGCATCGGGTGAACGTCGTCAACATCTCGGTGCGCCATGCGCTCGGGGACAACCACACGGTCATGGCGTGGGCACGAGGCGAAACCTTCGCGTTCGTTCTCTACTACAAGCAGCGCACGCGTGAGAGCGCGAAGGCGCGCGTGGCCGTGTGGACGCGCGAACTGATCGACGCGGTGCTCGCCGCCGGCGGTACGTACTATCTGCCGTACCAGCTCCATGCCACCGACGAGCAGTTTCATCGCGCGTATCCGCGCGCCCGCGAGATGTTCGCGCTCAAGTCGGAACTCGATCCGCGCTACCGGCTGCGCGGCGCGCTATGGGATCGCTACTACGCGCCGCTTTCCGCAACGGCGTCGGCGATCGCGCATGGCGCCACAGCGCGCGCCGCGGGCACGCCCGCGGCATCGCTCTTCGCGTCGGTCTACCGCGACGAACGCGAGGCCGACCGCTTCTACACGTTCCTGCAGAACATTTTCCACGTGTTGCCTGAGGACCGTTTGCACACGCTGATCGGCACGGAGACCGCCCGCCACCCGGATAACGACGAGGCGATCTACCGCGGCATCCAGGCGGGTTTGAAATCGATCACACCGCCCCTTGCGATGGTCACGCATGCGCTGCCTTCGCTGGCCACGCAGAAGGCCGAGATGGGCAGACAGGCGGCCGTGCTGATCGGCGATCGGGCGCTGCGGGACTATGTCGAGATCGGCACGACCGGTCGCTACGTGCGGGCAATGAAGAAGTCTCTGCGTCTCACCGGCAATGTGACGCTGGTGCACGACGTGCCGCCCGGCATGAGTCCGGTCGATATCGTCGAACGCGGACAGTTAGGGCGGGTCGCCGATTTCGTTCCGCTCAATGACTATGCACCCATCGCGCTGCCGGCGAATAGCGCCGATCTGGTCAGCTGCTTCGTCGGGCTGCATCACATGGCGCCGGCGCGGCTCGCACCGTTTCTGGAGTCGATCGCGCGGATCACGCGGCCAGGCGGATATTTCGTCGTGCGCGATCACGATGTGACGACGCCTGCGATGGATACGTTCGTGTCCCTCGCGCATACGGTATTTAACGCGGGGCTCGGCGAATCGTGGCAGACCAACCAGAAGGAGCTTCGCCATTTCGCGAGCATCGATGACTGGATCGCCAGAATCGAAGCAGCGGGCTTCCGGCATACCGGCGTTCGGCTCGCACAGGAAGGCGATCCGTCCGACAACCTGCTGCTCGCGTTCGTGCGCGACGGAGCACCCGCATGAGGCGCGCTCTGGCAAGCGTGGTCGCGACGCTCATTTCGGCAGCACTAGCAATTTCGTGCGCCTGCGCCGGCGCGGCGGACTCCGGAAGCGCCATCCCTGCTGACGCACGGCGAGGCGCCGAGCAGACCTTGCTCACCTTCCCGGAGTGGTATCTGGTCCATAGTCCGGCGGAATATGCGCGCATCGTCCAGCACGCGCCGGCGCACGCGTTTCCGTTCGTCGAGCAGACGGGTCAGTTGTGGTCCAGCTATCGCGCGGTGACCGCAGAGCAGATCCACGATCACTATCCGCTGAACCCGGGATATCACGTCATGATCCTTGTGATCTCGACCAGCACGACAGTCGAATACGCGTTGCGGGCCGTGTATGAAAACACGGTCGGACGCGCAAGCTGGCTGCTGGACGGCGGCCGGTTGACCGACGAGGACCGTTACGGCGCGCAGGCCGCGCAGGACTATGTGGATTTCATCCGGCAGGAACCGTGGTACCTGTTCGATTTCTGGTCGCGGCTCAAGCATTTGTGGACCGACGTGCCGTTTTGGGGACCCGGCATCGTGCGCAAATGGGAGCGCCGCTATGCGCTGACGACGGAATACGCGATCAAGGCGGTGTACGGGAAGCTGATCGAAAAAGCGACACGCGCGGCCTACACGCCGGCACTGATGACCACCGATGTCATCGTCGATCGCCTGCCCGATGGCTGGACGCCACCTGTGCGGGTCAGTGTGCTGCGGCGCCTGCCGGACGGACGCGCGCTGCTGTCGCTGCCGCGGTACTTCGATTTCCGCATTGCGGCTACGGCGCTGGCGCAGCAGGGCGTGACGATCGATGACATCGCGGGCAATGGCGCCACGGCGCCGATTCTCGTGACGGTATGGGCTCCTGACAATACGAAGCTGCCGCCCGGCGCCGGACGCGTGCTGTTCGAGCAGCCGCTCACGCTGCCCGCGGAAACACGGCGCGTCGCGTTGTTGATGCCCGTTGGCAGCCTGTCGGGATTTCTTGCTCAGGCGTCGGCGATGCGGCTAACGGTTGAGCATGTGTACGACTATTGATTGCCAGGGAGAGTTGGGGGCGGTGCTTCTGCGCGGAGTGCAGCCGCCACCGCCTCGTCGATCTGTAGCGCAAAGCGCGCTTCGACATTCGGCACCGTGTAGCCAACCGACAGTTCCAGATACGCGTCGCCTAACACCAACTGCACGAATGTCGCTGCCCGCAATGCAGCGGTCGATTCGTCAAACCGCTTTCGCAGAATGCTTGCGGCGAATGCACGCACAACCTTCGCACCGTTTTCGTAAAACACCCGGCCGAGTTCCGGAAGACGCTCGGCCTCGGCCACGATGGCCCGGTAAAGCCGCAGATAGTCCTGCTCGATAAGAATTCGCGCCATCGCCCATCCCAATTCGCGCAACGCGACTTCGGGTGCGCCATCGGACTGCTCGCTCTGAGCGCCGGCAAGAATTCCACCCACCTCAGCGCACATCGAACTCACCAGACCCACGAAGAGTGCCTCCTTCGATTTGAAGTGGCGGTAGACCGTCTGTTTGCCGACGCCAGCGGCCGTGGCGACGTCGTCCATCGTGGCCAGGCCGAAACCCTGGCTTAAAAAAACGGTTCTTGCACCGTCGAGGATGGCGGACCGCTTGCGGCGTTGCAGCGGGCTCAGGTCGGGGAGAGCGGACGTGTTCATGCCCGATAAATAGCAGATCGTCGGCCGGTTGACAAGACTGATCGGTCTCGTTTACATTGGCCGAAACGAGACTGATGAGTCTCGTGTGAAAGACCTGCGAGCTTCGCAGGCACTCATCGAGGACAACACAATGGAACTGTTCATTACCGGCGGCACGGGCTACATCGGGCAAGCGGTCGCGCGCAAGGCAATCAGTCTCGGCCATCGGGTGACGGCGCTGGTGCGCGACGACAGGTCGGCGGGCGCGAGCGCGCTGGCACGTCTCGGCGTGAAACTGCACGGCGGCGATTTGCGTGAGCCGCAGTCTTTTGCTGCGACAGCCGGCGCCGCCGATGGCGTAGTGCACATGGCGTCGACCAACGATGCTTCCGCCGCGGCTGCTGACGAGGCTGCGGTCGAAGCGATGCTTGCGCATCTGCGTCCGGGCGCGGCGTTCGTCTATACGTCGGGCACATGGGTCTACGGCAGTACGGAGGGCAAGCCCGTGACTGAAGCATCGGCGCTCAACCCGACTCCGCTCGTCGCCTGGCGGCCCGCGGTGGAGCAACGCGTGCAGGCGCTGGCGGCGCGTCGCTCGATTGCCGCGGCCATTCTCAGACCGGCGATGGTGCACGGCCACGGCGGCGGCGTCTTTGGCATGCTTGCCGGCATGGTCCGTCAGACCGGCAGCGTGAGAATGGTCGGCGATGGTTGCAATCACTGGCCCGCCGTGCACGTCGATGACCTTGCCGCGGCGTATCTGAGTGTGGTGGAGCGGCTGGCAAGCGGGGACGATCGGGTCGCCGGACAGATCTTCAATGTGGTCGCGGAAGAGGCCGTTGCGGTTGCTGAGATGGGCGAAGCGATCCGGGCGTCGGTCGACGCCGACCGCGTCGAATTCTGGCCGTTCGATGACGCTCGCCAATCGCTTGGGCCGTTCGCCGACGCACTAGCGCTCGACCAGATGGTTAGCGGCCAGCGCGCACGGCAGGTTCTTGCGTGGCAACCCCAAGGCCCCGGCCTGATTGCGGATCTCTCTGAACAGAAGGACTTTCAGCAACGCAACGGAGCATGACGATGGCACTCATCACGGCATCTTTCGACTCGATCCTCGCGACGGTCGTAGCGGTTCTGTTCGCGGTTGCTGGAGTGATCAATCTCGCGAGACCCAGCGCGGTGAAGCGCGACTTCGCACGGTGGGGTTATCCGGCGTGGTTTCAGTTGCTCTGTGGCGCACTCGAGTTGCTCAGTGCGGCGCTTCTTGCTGGACAACATACCCGAGTCTTTGGCCTGACGCTGGCCGGTGCGATCATGACCGGCGCGCTCTTCACGTTGCTAAGAAATCGGGAGCCGTTCCAGCATCTCGCGCCGGCGCTGATTTTCTCGGCGCTCGTTGTGGTTACTGCGGTGGCCCGCGGTTGAAGCTTCCACGCCGTCAGGCGAATGAGCTCGGGACGCCAGGCCCTGTCAATCACTAGCGCCTGACAGGCAGACTCCCGAGATCCATCTCCACCTTGACCGCATCGCCTCGATAGATCACGTCCGCGTAGTAAATTACAACGTTGTCCGAATTACTGAACACGCGCTGTACCCGGGCGACGGGCGAGTCCGCCGGAATCCGCAGGAGGCGGGCCGTTTCGGCGTCGGCGCTGCCAATGGTCAACGTCTGCTTGGCCTTGGCGATCGAAGCCGGTGCAAGCTCCACGAGCGTCGGGATCACGAGCTCTTCGCGAAACCGGTCCGGCGCCATCGAAAAGATCTGCTCTTCGAGGTACAGCGAAATGACGCAGTAAGGGAGCCCGTCCGACGCGTGCACCCGTTTCATGTGCACGTAGTGTTCGGCCAGCCCGCCATCCGCGGGAGCGATCGGCGGCCGTCTGCGGTTCTCCTCGATCGTGCGCAGCTGCTGGGTTGTCGCGCGGTACATCTCGACCAGTGCCGTGAGCGTGCTGACCACCTGCACCGGCTTCAGCGTGGGCGCCGTCGCCGACACGAACGTGCCCCTGCCGCGCTGAGGCGCGAGCGCACCCTCGCTCATCAACAACTGCACGGCCTGCCGGGCCGTGACCCTGGCGACGCCGAATTCGTCGGCAATCTGTTCGAGCGTCGGGATGATCTCGCCCTGTCGCCACACGCCGCGGGCAATCCGGTCGCGAAGCGAGTCGGCAATCTGCAGGTACAGCGGAACGAGGCTCGACGAAGCGCGTGACATTACGGTGCCTGGTATTTTGGGTTCTGAACTATAGCGCGAGCGGTGGCCCGTGCATTGTCGCATCCGGCCGCCGCTGCGCCCCGAGCTTCCGCCTTTCGCCGGCCAGATGCGCGTAAACCCCGGGCTGCGGGAGGCGCAGTCGCACGCCATAATGTCTTAAAGTTCGGTAAACCATACTTTATCACTATGCCGTCGACCTCGATGCTGGAAACTGAAAATGGCGGGCCGCAAGGCGGGCCGGCCACGCTGGAGCGCGTCGACGTTCACGTGCTTCGCTGTCCGATCGCGACGCCCGTGCAGACATCGTTTGGCGTCATGCGCGAACGACCCGCCGTGCTCGTTTCGATCACCGATTCGGACGGCTGCACCGGATGGGGCGAGGTCTGGTCGAACTTCCCGGAGTGCGGTGCCGAGCACCGCGCGGCGCTCGTCTCCACGGTCTTTGCGCCGATGCTCGCCGGCCTCCGCGTGGCGGACCCCGCTCACGTGTTCCGCGATCTGACCGAACGCACGGCGGTGCTCGCGCTGCAGTGTGGCGAACCGGGTCCGTTCGCGCAGGCGATCGCCGGACTGGACCTCGCGCTGTGGGATCTGTTCGCTCGCCGGGCGGGGCTTCCGCTGTGGAAGCTGCTTGGTGGCGACACCGACAGGATTGCGGTGTACGCGAGCGGTCTGAATCCGGTCGGCTCCGAACAGCTCGTCGAGGAAAAACTCGATGAGGGGTACGAAGCGTTCAAGCTGAAGGTCGGGTTCGGCGTCGAGCAAGACGTGAGCAGCCTGAACATGCTGCGCGAAATCATTGGCCCCACGCGCCGGCTGATGGCCGACGCCAACCAGGCGTGGACGTTCGCGCAGGCGCTCGAGATCGCGCCGCGGCTGGCGGCCTTCGATCTGGACTGGCTCGAAGAGCCTTTGCGCTGCGATCGTCCGTTGGGCGAATGGCAGGCGCTCGCGGCAGACTGCCCGATCCCGCTCGCAGGCGGCGAAAACCTCACCGGCGACGACGCGTTCAATGCCGCGATCGGTTCGCGCGCACTGACCGTCATCCAGCCGGACGCGGCCAAGTGGGGCGGCATTTCCGGCTGCCTGAAAGTGATTCGCGCGGTCCAGGCGGCCGGGCTGACCTATTGCCCGCACTACCTTGGCGGCGGCATCGGGCTGCTTGCTTCCGCGCATCTGCTGGCGGCGACGGGTGCAGGCGGCATGCTCGAAATCGATGCGAATCCGAATCCGCTGCGCACGCTCCTGCACGGTCCGCTCGGCACGCTGACCCAGGGTTACGCGGATCTGGGTCATGCCCCCGGGATCGGCGTGGTGCGGGATCTGGCCGAACTGCGCGAACGCGTTCGGGAAGAGGCGGCCGCTGTTGGCGCGTTGGGGAAGGCGGCTTGAATCTAGGTTGGATGTTTGCATAACTAAATAAAGGACAATAATTTCATGGATCTTCACACCCGAATCAAGGTAAGGAGTCAGGTTCTCTGTTTTGCCGTTCTGCCGGCCGCGTTGCTGTCGACGCACGCGATGGCGCAAAGCAGCGTCACGCTGTCGGGCATCGTCGACAACGGACTTTTCTGGACTAACAACGAGACGTCGCTCGGTTCGCGTGCTGCTGGACACAGCGCGCTGCAGGCGCAGCCAGGCGTCTGGACCGGAAGCCAGTTCCGGCTCGAAGGCAAGGAAGATCTTGGCGATGGAACGAAGGCGATCTTCAGCCTGAATTCCCGCTTCAATTCGGACAACGGCGCGGCCCAGTTCTCGGGCGCGATGTTCGGTCAATGGGCGTACGTCGGGCTCGCGAACGATCGCTTCGGTACGGCCACCGCCGGCCGTCAGTTGACGTCGTACAGTTCCCTTCTGACGCCGTACAGCCCGACCAACTGGCTGACGGGCTTTGCCGGCGCTCACCCGGGCGACCTCGATAACTTCGATACCGACTACAAGACCAACGATGCGGTCGTCTACCAGTCGCCGGAGTATCGCGGTTTCGTACTCGGCGGCGGCTATGCGTTCGGCGGCGTTGCGGGCAGTCTGCACACCGGTTCGAGCTGGAGCGTCGCGGCGCGCTACAAGGCCGGCGCTGCCGGCATCGCGGTGGGCTTCGAACGCTTCAACAACGGCAATCCCGATGGCGGGACCTGGAGCGCGTCGTCTACCGCGATTGTCGGCAGTTCGCAGCAGGGTGTTTCTTCCGTCACGGGCGGATATCAGACGGCCGCGGCGCAGCAGCGGCTTGCGGTGGTGGGCGGCTACGAATTCACCGACCGGCTCGGCATTGCGTTGAACTACACGAACGTTCAATACATCGCGGGGACAGCGTCGCTGTTCAATTCGAAGGCGGTCTGGAACACGTTTGGCGGTGTCGTTCACTACACGGTGACGCCGGCATTCTTCGTCGCCGCGGGCTATAGCTACACGCGAACGTCGAGCGCGAACGGCATCAGCGATGGCGCTCAGTACAACCAGGTCACGCTGTCGCAGTATTACGCGCTCTCCAAACGGACCGGCATCTATTTCCTCGAAGCATGGCAAAGGGCCGGTGGCCAGACGCTGTCGACTGACGGCAAGACGATCGTCGACGCGACCCCATCGATCGGCGACGGCTTCAACTCGTCGCCTTCGTCGGGCCGCAACCAGATCACGGCAGGGCTCGGCCTGATCACGCGATTCTGAACGCGCCACGTGGACTCATGAAGTAAAGCTGGGCTTCCGCAATGAGCAGTGGCGGTGGCCCGACCGTGCTGAACCAGTGACTGAAACGGAGCAGAGAAGAGATGAATACCCAACAGGATCGACCCGTCAGCTTCAAGCGCGAGCTCGCGCAAAAGTCCCTCTGTCTCGGGACCTGGGCGATGGCGGGCGCGCCGAGTACCGCCGAGGCGCTCGGCCACGCGGGTTTCGACTGGGTGTTGATCGACATGGAGCACAGCCCGATCGAAATGGGCGACGTCTGGCAGATGCTGCAGGCGGTCGACGGTTCGCCCGCGCACCCGATCGTGCGGGTTGCGCGCAACGACGATCTGGCGGCGGTCAAGCGCGCGCTCGATCTCGGCGCGCGCACGATCATGTTTCCGTATGTGCAGACCGTCGAAGAAGCCGAGCGTCTGGTTGCGTCCGCCAAGTACCCGCCGCTGGGTCATCGCGGTTTCGCGGCGATGCACCGCGCCAGTCGATACGGCACGTGGACGGACTACAGCAAGGTCGCCAACGACATCACGACCTGCATCGTGCAGTTGGAGACGCCGGAAGCGATTGACCGCCTCGAAGCGATCGCGGCGGTGCCGGGCGTCGACGCACTGTTCATCGGCCCGGGCGACCTGTCGGCGGCGGTGGGCAGCATCGGCAACGTCCAGAGCGAAGAGGTGAAGAAACTGATGCATGACGCTGTTCGTCGCGCACGCGCGGTCGGTATTCCGGTCGGCACGTTGATGCCCACCCCGGCACTGGCCAGGACCTGGCTCGAAGCCGGCTACGACTACATCGCGATCGCTTCGGATCTCGGCATGCTGATGCAGCGTGCCAATGAGGTGCTGGCCGCGATGAAGGGCGTGCAGAAGCCGACGGTATCGTCGGGATACTAAACGCGTGGACTTTGACAATCGCAGGTTGCTTCAGACCGGAGACAGTATGGATCTTGCTCGCTATCCGAGCCTCAAGGAAAAGCCGGTGTTCATCTCGGGCGGCGCGTCCGGCATCGGCGCGGGGATCGTCGATGCATTCGTTGCTCAGGATGCGCGAGTCGCGTTCTGCGATCTCGATGCGCAGGCGGGCGTCGAGCTGTGCGAGCGCTATCCGGCGGAACGCCGCCCGTGGTTTGACCAGTGCGATGTTCGGGATATCGAAGCATATCGACGCACGCTCGAAGCAGCGGCGGAAGCCGTCGGCACGATCAAGGTGCTGGTGAACAACGCCGGCCGTGACGATCGGCACGCGCTGGCCGACCTGACGACGGAGAAGTGGGACGACGTGCTCGCCGTGAACCTGCGCCACCATGTGTTCGCGATCCAGCAGGTGGCACCGGGCATGCGCGATGCGGGCGGTGGTTCGATCATCAACATGGGTTCGATTTCATGGCTGAGAGCGCGCCCGAACCTGATCGGATACACGGCGTCGAAAGCGGCAATTACCGGCATCTCACGAACCCTGGCGCGCGAGCTGGGCGATGGTCATATCCGCGTCAACGCGGTATTGCCGGGACTCGTGCTGACCGAACGTCAAAAGGCGCTGTGGTTCAGCGAGGACGATGTCAAACGCCTGCTCGAACTGCAATGCCTGAAGTACATGGTCACCGTGGACGATATCTCGGACATGATCGTCTTTCTCGCCTCCGACCAGTCCGCGGCCGTGACCGGTCAAAGCATCATCGTCGACGCGGGGCTCGCGCAGGTGTCCGTGGTGGGATGACGTTTTGCGCGGCAAACACGACATCAATGCAATGACGGGCGAATGAATTCCAATTGCACCAGCTGATCCGGGCGTCGCATCACCACGATCCGATCGGTATGGGGCTGATAACAAGGAGACGCTGTGATTACGTTTTTGACTTTCATCGTTCTGACGTCGCTGGTCGCATTCATTTCGTTCAGGATGACCAAGGATGCCGGAGATCGAGGCGCCAAAGGCTACTTCATGGCGGGCAATGGTCTCGGCGGATGGTTCATCGCCGGTTCCATGATGCTGACCAACCTCTCGCTCGAACAACTGGTGGGGCTCAACGGCGATTCGTACACGCACAATCTTTCGGGCATGGCGTGGGAAGTGACGGCGGTTATCGCGATCGTCGCGATGGCGACGTTCTTCCTGCCGCGATTCCTGCGTGGCGGCTTCTCGACGCTGCCGCAGTTTCTCGAAGCGCGCTATGACGAGCAGACGCGCAAGATGGTCAGCCTCATCTTCATCGTCTACTACACGTTCATCCTCAATCCGTCCGGCCTGTATCTCGCGGCGATCACCTTCGATCACATCTTCCACGTGCAGCAGGTGCTTGGCCTGTCGTATCCGGTGACGCTCGCAATTCTCGTCTGGGCGGCGGGCATCTGCGGCGGCCTGTATGCGGTGTTCGGCGGTCTGCGCGCGGTGGCCGTCTCGGACACGATCAATGGCGTGATTCTGCTGGCTGCGGGTCTGCTGGTTCCGGTGCTTGGACTCTTCGCGCTGGGACACGGTCATCTGTCAACCGGCATTCATGTGATCGCGACGCAGGCACCGCAGAAACTGAACGCGATTGGCAGCAGCCACGACAGCACACCGTTCAGCACCGTGTTTACCGGCATGGTGCTCGCGAACCTGTTCTACTTCTGCACGAACCAGGCGATCATCCAGCGGGCGTTTGCCGCAAAGAATCTCGCCGAAGGGCAGAAGGGCGTGCTGATCGCGGGTGGGTTCAAGCTGCTCGGTCCGCTCACGCTGTTGTTGCCTGGTGTGATCGCTTACCACATGTTCGCGCAACATCCGCTGGCACGCGGCGATTTCGCCTATCCGATGCTGGTGGAGCAGGTCATGCCGTGGTGGGCGAAAGGGTTCTTCGTCGCGGCGCTGTTCGGCGCGGTGCTGAGCCACTTCAATTCGATCGTCAACAGCACGGCAACCTTGCTCGCGTACGACTTCGTGAAGGCACGGCGACCGAACATCGACGATGCATCGCTGGTCAGGATCGGCAAGGGGGTAAGTATCGTCATCGCGGTGATCTCGCTCATCATCGCGCCGATGCTGATGTACGCACCGGATGGCATCTATATCCTGATCCGCCGCTTCAGCGGATTCATGAATATCCCGATCATCGCCATCGTGCTCTACGGATTCTTCGACCGCCGCGGTGGCGCGCTGCCCGCGAAGCTGGTGCTGATCGGTCACATCATCGCGTACGGCGTGCTGGTTTTCGTGATCAACATCGAGAAGCTGCTGGGGATCAACTTCATTCACATCATGGCGATCCTGTTTGCGGCCGAAATCCTGCTGATGTTCTCGCTGCGCGGCGTGTTCTCCCGCGAGACGCCTTATGAGCCCGCGCGTCGCGAAGGTTACGACATGACGCCATGGCGCCACGCACCGACGATGAGCATCATTCTGCTGGCCATTCTCGTGACCATGTACCTGGTGTTTTCGCCGCTCGGTCTGGCGGCCTCGGGCCCGGCATCAGGAAACCTGATCTATATGATCGCGGCGGTGTGGATTGTGGCCGCAGTGCTGATCCGGGCGTTCAGGCGGAGAGAAAAGTCCATGCTCGTCCGGTCTGGCGGCGTTCAGCAGGGGTGATTTCCGGCGGTGATTTCCGGGGCGGTTACCCGTTCAGGCAGCGCTGCCATTTCGCCGCGCTGCGCTTTCAACAAGCATTGTCTTTCACGCTGATTCATCATGGAAACCAAACGCAGACAACTCGCCGAACTGCGCAGCCAGCGCTGGCTCGCGCCCGACAATATGCGCTCGTTCGCGCATCGGCAACGTCTTCAGCAAATGGGCCTGCGCCGCGAGGAATTCATGTCGCGGCCGGTCGTTGCGATCATCAATACGTGGAGCGATCTGTCTCCGTGCCACGCGCATCTGCGCGAGCGTGCGCAGGACGTGAAGCGCGGCATCCTGCTCGCCGGCGGCATGCCGTTCGAGCTTCCGGCGATGTCGCTGGGCGAGGTCATGGTGAAGCCGACCACGATGCTCTACCGCAATTTCCTCGCGATGGAAACGGAGGAACTGCTGCGCTCGCTGCCGATCGACGGCGCCGTGCTGATGGGCGGCTGCGACAAGACCACGCCCGGCCTGCTGATGGGCGCGCTCTCTGCCGATTTGCCCTGCATCTACGTGCCCGCCGGCCCGATGCTCAACGACCGTCATCGCGGTCAGGCGGTCGGCGCGGGGACACACACGCGCAAGTTCTGGGACGAATACGCGTCGGGCGGTCTCGAACAGCAGGAATGGATCGAACTCGAAGCGCGCATGACGCGCGCGCCCGGCACCTGCAACACGATGGGCACCGCGAGCACGATGACCGCCATCGCGGAGGCGATGGGCTTCACGCTGCCTGGCGCGACCAGCATTCCCGCGATGGACGCGAGCCATCCGCGCATGTGCTCGGCGAGCGGCGAGCGCATCGTCGGCATGGTGTGGGAAGACCTGAAGCCGAGCCGCTTTTTCACGCGCGACAGCGTGAAGAACGGCGTCGTCGCGTACATGGCGCTCGGCGGTTCGACCAACGCAGCGGTTCACCTGATCGCGATCGCGGGCCGCGGCAACGTGCCGCTTACGCTGGACGACCTCACGCGCATGGGCGAGGGCGTACCCGTGCTGGCCGACATTTATCCGTCCGGCCAGCGGCTGATGGAGGACTTCTATTACGCGGGCGGCCTGCCGGTGCTGCTCGGGCGATTGCGCGACCGCCTGAATCTCGGCACCGTGACCGTGACCGGCAAGACGCTCGGCGAGAATCTGGATACCGTCGGCGCGCAACGCATGCGCGAAGGCGAAGACGCAATTCGCGCGGTCGACAATCCGGTGAGCGCGCGCGCTGCGCTCACGGTGCTGCGCGGCAATCTCGCACCGGACGGCGCGGTCATCAAGCCGAGCGCGGCGACACCGCGCCTGTTGCAGCATCGCGGGCGCGCGCTGGTGTTCGATTCGATCCAGCAGATGAACGAGCAGATCAATCGCGACGATCTCGATGTGGATGCCGACACCGTGCTCGTGTTGCGCGGCGGTGGCCCGATCGGCGCACCGGGCATGCCGGAGTGGGGCAACCTGCCGATCCCGAAGAAACTGCTCGAAGCGGGCGTGCGCGATATGCTGCGCATTTCCGATGCACGCATGAGCGGCACGCACTATGGCAGCTGCGTGCTGCACGTGGCGCCGGAGTCCGCGCTCGGCGGTCCGCTCGCACTGCTCCGTACGGGCGACATCGTCGAACTGGATACCGCGAACGGCCGCCTCGACATGTTCGTGACCGACGAGGAACTCGCGAAGCGCCGCGAAGCGTGGCGCGCGCCGCCCGCGCCGCGCAAGCGCGGCTATATCCGTCTCTTCGTCGAGCACGTATCGCAGGCCGACAAAGGTTGCGACTTTGACTTCCTCGATGGTTTCGAAGCGCCGCCGGAGCCTTCGATTTTTTGAAAAGTGTCGGCGATCTCCCAACATCGCTCAAGCAAAGGATGGTCACGCGCAGACTCGCATGATCGCGATTCACGTTCGGATGCGCTGCGCGCGGGTTGCGCACCGATCGCGTCCTGGTGGCATGACATTCGCATAGTGAGCTGCAGGCAGTCGACCCCGCGACTGCTTCCACAACCGTCCTGTTCAAGGAGACACACCATGAAGACGCTGACCATCCACGATCTCGAGAAATCCGTGGAGCTCGATCGCCAGGAGATGACCGACATTCAAGGCGGCCGGATAAAAGTCATCGGCCAGCATAACGGCACGCTGCTCACGTCCGCCGATGGCGACCCTGTCGGCGTGTATGTCGACGGCGTGCTGCAAAACAACGTTGGCGATGGCTACTACCACGGCTGACGGAATAGCGGCGCGCAGTCTTGCGCGCCGCCGGCCGTACACCGATCCGGTCTGACTCACCCCTGTAGCCATTTGACGGGCCACGTCCAGATAGAATACGTGCCACCGCGTTCTTCGCCGACGCTTGTGCCCATCAAGGTAAGCAGTCCGATGCCTCATGCCGCAGATCCCTACGTTCTGGTCGACACGCGACACGGAACGATGCTCGCCAACCGCCACGACGAATATGTCGGTCAAGCTTTGATCCAGTATGGCGAGTACGCCGAGCTCGAAACGCAATTGCTCCTGCAATGCGCGAACCGGCCCGGAACGGTCGTCGAAGTCGGCGCGAATATCGGCAGCCAGACGGTGCCGCTGGCAAAGGCAGCCAAGGCAGCCGGTGCCGACGTCGTCGCCTTCGAACCGCAGCCGTTCCTGTTCCAGAACCTGTGTGCGAATCTCGCGCTCAACGCCGTGGACAACGTGACCGCATGGCCTTTTGCGTGCGCAGCGCAGGAAGGAACGGTCTGGTTCCAGCACCCCAACTACCAGCGCACAGGCAACTTCGGCGCCGTATCGGTTCACGAACAAGCGCTGGAGAACGGCGTGCAGGTGCCATGCGTGCGACTCGACGACAGGGTGCGCGAGCGGACCGTACAGCTGCTTAAAGTGGACGTCGAAGGGTTCGAACTGCAGGTACTGCAAGGCGCCCGCGAGGTGCTCGCGAACCACCGTCCTCTGCTGTATGTCGAGAACGACCGGGTCGCGAACTCTGCAGCACTCATCCAGCATTTGTGGGGGCAGGGGTACCGGCTGTGGTGGCACATCACCCCGCTATTCAATCCGCAAAATTTCCGGGGCAATGCGGAGAACCGCTATTCGAACCTTTGCTCCGTCAACATGCTGGGTGTCCCCAAGGAGTCGAGCCTCGTGCTAAAGGGCTTCGAGGAAATCGTCGATGCGAACGTGCATCCGTTTACGGCGCGTCAGCCTTGACTGGTCGACGGACAACTGGCGCATTGAACGATGTCATGTTTCTTGCCGCTATTCGCACGCAATTCAACTCGCTGCTTAAAAAATGATGTTGTCAATTGGTGTTTGTGGTCTGCGCTAAAGGCCGCAATTGCTTGACTACGCGCGTCAAAGCAACACTTATGCGAGATGCCTTAATCCCCTCGAAATAAGAACGATCATTCGGCATAAACGAGATGGCTAGCGGTATGGAAAGCACATATGACATCCCGCGCAAACCCGGATGGTACCTGGCATTCAGCGGACAAACGACGTCTGCGTAATTAAATTGAAAGAACGTCAAATCTCGCGTAAATCGTCATGCTATTTATAAAAATTAGTGCGCTGGCGAACGGAAAAAATGCGTAATCACGTTGTCGGAATTTTGCGACTCCGCTGAATAATCGTTGCAAGTTGTTACACCCTCCAGATAATTGCTTCCGAAATCTTTCATCGGGGCAATCACGAGTCGCAAGAACGTACCACCAAAACAACGCGCAATCGCCGCAGCCCTGGCCGGCGTACTGACCGGAGTCGTGCCGCTAGTCGCCAAAGCCGACTGCGGAGTCAACGGTACGATCAGCGCCAACACCACCGAAATCGGCTGGTCCTCCGGGAACTGCACGATTGCCAACAACGTTGTCATCTCCAACTTCAATACCGCGACCGCCTTGCTGGCGACCGGCTCTTCGCTCGGCACGCTGACCAACAACGGCACCATCGCCGGCATCACGTACGGGTTGGTCAACTCGGGAACCATCGGCCTGTTGAACAACAACAGCGGCGGCCAGATGGTCGGCGGCAGCTCGGGCATTCACAACACCGGCTCCGTTACCGTGTTCAACAACAACGGGCTCATCTCTACGACCAGCATCGCCGGCACCATCGCATCGGGCATCCAGAACTCCGGCACGATCGGGACGCTGACCAACACCGCAACCGGCACGATCACCGGGGCCGGGCGAGGCATCTACAACACCGGCACCATTGGCATCGTGAACAACCAGGGTCTGCTCGCCGGCAGCGGCACGGTCAGCGGCAGCATCTTCGGCATCGACAGCAGCGGCGGCAGCATCGGCACGATCCTCAACAGCGGCACGATCAAGGGTTCCACTTACACCGGAACGATCGTCGGCTATGAGGTGCTGGGCGAAAATTCAGGCACCATCGGCACGCTGAACAATTCCGGCACCATCACCAACGAGATCGGTGTGCTGATCCGCAGCGGCGCAACCCTCGGCACGCTGACCAACAGCGGATCGATCGCCTCCACGTTTTCAGGTGTCGTCGCGCAGAGCGGCACCATCGGCACCATCGACAACACCGGCCTCATCGCCGGCGCGACCACCCAGACCGTCACCGGCTTTCCGAGCGGCCCTTACACGGGGATTTTCGCGCTCGCCGGCGCTTCGATTGGCTCGATCACCAATAGCGGCACCATTACGGGTCTGCTGAACGCGATCAATATTGACAGCACCAGCACCATCGGTCAGATCACCAACAGCGGCCTGATCGCGGGCAACATCCATAACACCGGTTCCGTCGATCTCAGCATCGGCGGCGGCAGCGGCTCGACGTTCGGCACGCTGACGGGCCTTGGCGGCGGGATCGGCAGCGCGAACATGGGCACCATCACGAATACGTCGTCCAACGTCGTGTTCGGGTTGGGCAACCAGTTGCTCAACGACAGCGTCAACGTCGGAAGCCATACCGTCAACAACAGCGGCGCGACGCTGCAGGTCAACAATCCGGTCGCGATCACGGGCAATTACACGCAAGGGGCCGGTGCGACGCTGCTGGTCGGCGTCGCGGACGGCGCCGTCGCCGGCGGCTCGCTCGGCAGCGACAGCGGCTACGGCCGGCTGGTCGTCTCGGGCACTGCCAACATCGCATCGGGCTCAGCCGTGACGCTGCAGAAGCAGAATGCGTACGGATTCGCGGCTGGCCAGCGCTACGTCGTCGTCGACGCGACCGGGACCGGCACGAACTACAACGTCGGCACGCTGCGCTATTCGATTGCCGGCGTGACCGGACTGGTTGTTACCGGTGCGGCCGTGGCCAACGGTTCGAACAGCGATCTCGTGCTGACTGTCGCCGATGCGACGTCGCCAACGCCGACACCCACGCCGTCACCGTCACCGACACCCACGCCAACTCCGACACCCACACCGACGCCTACGCCTACGCCGACCGGTGCGAATGCACCGAATGCGGTGTCGGCGCTGGGTGGGCTGGGACACTACACCGGCATCAGTCCGGCGCTGCTCAACCTGTATAACGCGTCGCTCGCGCTCGACGCGAATGGCACAAGCCACGCGGCCAACGTCGCCGGCAAGCAGCTCGGGCCGACGTCGCAGACCTCGGTCAGTCAGGCGGCCGCGGCCCCGACCTTCGACGTGCTCAATATCATCTCGAGCCATGCCAACGGCTTGCGCCTGGCGCAAAACGACGGCAGCGGCATTTCGACCGGCGAGGCCCCGCCGTCCTGGGGTGCCTGGGGACAGGCATTCGGCGGACACGCGAGTCAGGACGAACGCGATCAGGTGGACGGCTACAGCGCCAATTACGGCGGTCTGCTGTTCGGCGTCGACCGCGCGATCACCGATACATGGCGTGTCGGCGGCGCATTCAGCTACAGCAACACGGCCGTCAACAACACGGGCGACACCGCCGGCGACAACACCCGTATCAACTCGTACGGTCTGCTCGGCTACGCGAGCTACGTGACGAGCCGGTGGTACGCGAATCTGTCCGCGGGTGCCGTCGATCAGCGCTACGACACGAATCGCGTGGTCGACTTCTCCGGGTTTTCCGGCCAGGCCAACGGCAGCTTCAGCGGGCAGCAGTATGTTGCGCGCGGCGAATTCGGCTATCCGCTTGCGCTCGGCGTCGCGACCGTCACGCCGCTTGCGAGCCTCACCTACAGCTATCTGCATCAGAGTGCCTACACCGAAACGGGCGGCAACGGCGCGGCACTGTCGGTCGGCTCTTCGCATCTGACGTCGGTTACCACCGACCTCGGCGCGAAGATCGAGCGCGAATTCCCGACTTCGGTCGGGACGCTGGTACCGGATCTAACCGTTGCGTGGCGTCACGAGTACGACAACACGCGCGCGCTGACCACGGCCACCTTTGCCGCGGACCCCAGCGGACAGACCAGTTTCTCGGTACTGGGTACGAGCCCCGTGACCAACGCGGCCGTTTTGAGCGCTGGCATTACGCTGCTGAACCAGCGGAACCTGAGCCTTTCCGCGCGCTACGACGTGCAGCTCGGGTCGGGCTTCGTCTCGCAGGCGGGCAGTCTGCGGCTGCGCAAGCTGTTCTGATCGCGCACCGCGCGACGGGTTCGGTCGAAGGCGCCTGCACGGGCCGCATTTCAGGCGCCTCGCCTGAGATGCGGCCCTTGTCTTCCGGTGGATCCTGACGGTCGCGATGCCGTACACGCATGCTACGATCGCGTAGCATCGATATTTTCTTTTCAAAGCCTCAATTTCTTGAGCATGTCTAGCGCTCCCCCTTCAGGCAACATGAGTATCCAGGAAGCGCTCGAGCGGGCCTACGCGCACTGGAACGCCGGTCAGGCCGAGCAGGCCGAAATACTCGCGCAGCGGGTGCTGGCCGAATGGCCGGGGCAGCCCGACGCGCTGCATCTGCTCGGGCTGATGGCGCACGCGTACGGCAACCTGGATCTGGCGATCTCGCACCTCAGGCAGGCGTGTCAGTCGCCGCGCGCGCCTGCCGTGTATTCGAGCAATCTCGCGGAAATGTATCGCCAGAAGGGCATGCTGCCCGAAGGCGAGGAAGCCGCGCAGCGCGCGGTCGCGATGGAACCGGGGCTCGTGTCCGGCTGGAACAACCTGGGCATCCTGCTGCAGGAAGCGGGCAAGGTCGAGCAGAGCCGCGCGTGCCTGGAACGGGTCGTCGCGCTGAGCCCCGACTGGGCCGAAGCGCATAACAACCTGGGCAACACGTGGCGTCTGCTCGGGCGCATGGATCACGCGCAGACCTGTTACGCGAAGGCGCTTGCGCTCAATCCGTCGTACGCGGAAGCGCACAGCAATCTCGCGTTCCTGCTGTCGACGCAAGGCAGCTATGACGAAGCCGCGCGGCATGCGCGGCAGGCCATCGATCTCAATCCTCGCCTCGTCGACGCGTACCTGAATCTCGCGGACGTCGAAATTTCCCGGCAACGCCACGATGCGGCGCTGCGCGTGCTCGGGATGCTCGATGCGTTCGCGCCGGAGCATCCGGCCGCGCTCGCGGCGCGCGCGAAAGCGCTCAAACAGATCGCGCACACCGAGGAAGCGCTGGCCATCGCGCGGCGCGCCGTGGCGCTCGCGCCGCGCAGCGCCGACGCTCACCACACGCTGGCGATGACGCTGCAGGATCTCGGCCTGACCGACGAAGCGCGCGACGCCTACGAGCAGGCCGCGACCTTGCCCGGCACGGTGGCCGAAACCGCGCTGGTGGGGTGCGCATCGCTGTTGATGGAAGCGGGGCGCCGGGACGAAGCGCTCGCGGCCTTCGAACAGGTGCTCGCGCGTTTCCCGGATTCCGCGCAGGCGCGCGCGGCGCGCTCGGACCTGCGCACGTTCGTTGCGGGCGACCCCGACATCGCCGCGCTGGAGGCGTGTCTCGCCGAAGGCGAACGACGCTCGCTCGTCGATCGCGTCGCGGCGCACTTTGCGCTCGGCAAGGCTTACCTCGACATCAAGGATCCCGATCGCGCGTTTCGCCATCTCGCGGACGGCAACCGCCAGAAGCGCGCTTCGTTCGACTACGACAGCGCAGAGACCGGACGCTGGATGGAGCGCTCCGCCGCGGTGTTTACGCCGGAACGGTATGCGCGGCTCGCGGGCCTCGGCGCACCGTCGACGCTGCCCATCTTCGTGATCGGCATGCCGCGCTCCGGCACCACGCTGATCGAACAGATCCTCTCGTCGCATCCGCAGGTGACGGGCGCGGGCGAACTGTCGGCGCTGCGTCTCGCGATCGACGAACTAGGCAGCTTTCCCGACCGTATCGCGACGCTGGACAACGAGGCTGACGCCGCGGCGCGCCTGCGCGCATGCGGGGAAGCGTATCTGGCGCGCGTGGCGCCGCTGGCCGGTGGACGGCCGCACGTCGTCGACAAGATGCCCGGCAACTTCCTGTACGCAGGCGCGATTCCGCTGATCCTGCCGGGCGCCCGGATCATTCACGTGCGGCGCGATCCGGTGGATACCTGCTTGTCGTGCTACACGAAGCTGTTCAGCGGACAGCAGCCGTTCGCGTACGACCAGACCGAACTCGGCGTCTTCTACCGCCAGTACGAACGCCTGATGGCGCATTGGCGCGAACTGCTGCCCAGCAACGCGTTCATCGAAGTCGACTACGAAGCCGTGATCGACGACCTGGAAAGCGAAGCGCGCCGTCTGACCGGCTTCCTCGGGCTGCCGTGGGACGACGCGTGCCTCAGCTTCCATCAGAACCGCCGGGTGGTCCGCACGGCGAGCGTGAACCAGGTGCGTCAGCCGATCTACAGGACTTCGAAGGATCGCTGGCGTGCGTATGCGCGCTATCTCGGTCCGCTGCTCGAGGCGCTCGGCGTCGAGGCGCCTTGATGACCGGCGCCGCCCCCGATATCCGCGCGATCGATCAGCAGGTTCGTTCGCTGCTGGCATCGGGACGCTACGAGGAAGCCGAGGCGATCGTGCGTCCCTTCCTGGCTTCGGGCAGCGGACCGCTCGTGCTCTGGAAGCTGCTCACGGCAACGCTGCGTCCGCAGGGACGCATCGCTGAAACGCGGAGGATCCAGGAAATGCTGGTCGAGCACGCGCCCGGCGATTTCCCCACGCGTTTCGATCTGTCCGAAACGCTGCTGCTGCTGGGCGAGTTCGAACGCGGCTGGCGCGAATACCACTACCGTTACAGCCTCGCGCACACGGTGAGCATCGAGCGCAAGGTGCAACGTCCGCGCTGGGACGGTCGCGCGATGCCCGGCAAAACGCTGCTGATTCACGACGAGCAGGGTTATGGCGATACCTTCCAGTTCATGCGCATGGTGCAGTGGGCCAAGGCGAAGAGCGGTGCGCGGGTCGTCTTCGAGATCAATGCGGAAACGCTGTCGATCGCGCAGCGCATCGCGGGCTACGACGACCTGATCGTGCGCGGCAGTCTGCCCCCCGCATTCGATATGCACTGCGAACTGATGAGCTTGCCGATGGCGTTGGGACTGCGTCTCGACGATCTGCCCGGACCCATTCCATATTTGACCCCGGACCCGCAGCGCCTCGAACGCTGGCGGCAACGTCTCGCCGCGCTGCCGCGCCCGCTGGTGGCGCTTGTCTGGGCGGGACGGCCCACGCATCACAACGATGCCAATCGCTCGCTGAGCCTCGCGCAGCTCGCGCCGCTCGCGCAGCAGGGCGTCAGCTTCGTTGCGATCCAGAAAGGACCCGCGGCGGCGCAGGCCGACTCGCCGCCCGATGGCATGGCGATGCTTTCGCTGTCGAACGAGATCGCCGATTTCGAGGACACCGCGGCAATCCTCTCGTCTGTGGATCTGCTGATCTCGGTGGACTCGTCTCCGGTCCACCTCGCGGGCGCGCTGGGTCGCCCAGCGTGGGTCATGTTGCCGAAGGTGCCGGACTGGCGCTGGATGCTCGAACGCGAGGATACGCCGTGGTATCCGCAGATGCGTCTGTTTCGACAGGAGCAGCGCGCGGACTGGAGCGGCGTCGTTGCCCGGATGGCTGACGAACTCGCTCGCTTCAAGGCTCAGTGAAGCCCGCTTTCAACGTAGGCCGATGCGGCCGTCGATCCATTGAAGCCTCGTACCGTGGCGCCGCGATCCTGACCGCGCTGCTGTTCGCCGGAGCGCTGTCGGGTTGCGCGACGCTCGATCGTGACGCGCATGCCGACGCGCTGGCCGAACCTGCGCAACTGCACCGGCAGCTCGTCGATACCGGCGGCTTCGTGCTGACGGCTTTCGCGCGTATCTCGCAGCCTGGCAAGCCGCTGCGCGTCTACATCGAAGGCGACGGCGTCGCATGGCTGTCGCGCACCGAGCCTTCGCTCGATCCCACCCCGCGCGAGGCCGAGGGTCTCGCGCTCGCCGCGCAGGACCCTTCGCCGAACGTCGTCTACCTTGCACGCCCGTGCCAGTTCACGCCGATGGCGATGAACCCGCGCTGCGGCATTCCCTACTGGACCGGCAAGCGTTTCGCAGCGGACGTGATCGAGTCGATGAACGATGCCGTCAGCCGCTTTGCCGGGCAAACACCCGGACAGCCTGTCGAGCTGGTCGGCTATTCGGGAGGCGGCGCAGTCGCGGTGTTGATTGCCGCGCGCCGCACCGACGTCGCGTCGATCCGCACCGTGGCCGGCAATCTCGACGACGAATTCGTCAACCGGCTGCACGATGTGTCGCCGATGCCCGAGTCGGAAAACCCGATCGACTTCGCGCGCCGTGTCGCCACGATTCCGCAGGTGCATTTCAGCGGCGCCGATGACGACGTCGTTCCTCCGTCGGTGGCGCAGCGCTTCGTCAACGCGACCGGCACGCGATGCGCGCAGGCGATGACCATTCCCGACCTGTCGCACGACAGCGACTGGAGCAGTCGCTGGCCGGCGTTGCTGGAAATCGCGCCGGCGTGCGCTCCGGGGCCTCGACCGTCGAACTGACGGCGCGACCCCGGGCAACGTGGGTGGTCAGCCAGTCCCGCCACGCGTGTGCGAAGGCTGACGACGCACGTTAGAACCGCTGCTGCAGCCGCACGATCCCGGTTTGCGAAACGAAGCGCGGCGCGGCCTGCAGTTCGTAGCGCACCGACAGACTCAGGTTGTTCGCCCTCAGCAGCGTCGCGCCCAGCGTGATGTCCGCGAGATCCGCGACGGGCGCTGCGCCGACCGTCGTGAACGCGGTCTCGCCGGTCGGGTCCGCCGCGTACTGCGCGCCGGTCACCTGCCGCGTGTGCACGTACTCGTGCACCCACTGCGCCTGCAGCTCCGGCACGATCTCCCCGTAGTGCGTCGTGAAGCCCTGCGACAGCTTTACGCCGAAGCTGCTTTTCACCGAGTTCGCGTGGCTGGCGTCGACCGCCAGTGCCGCACCGTTGCCGCCGCTCTCCGTATAGCCGCCCTGATGCAGGTAGCTGTACGTCAGGCTGGTCAGCGGCGTGACCGTCAATCCGCCGACCGCGAGCGGGTAGCCGGCCTCGGCACGCGCCACGTACTGCTGGCCGTTGAATTCGCCGCTGGCCTTGCCATCGAAACCCTGGATGCTGTCGATGACGCGCGTCTCGTCGTAGTGCTGCTGCACGACCCCGCCCGACAGATTCACGTACCACGGCTTACCCGTGTAGCCCGCATAGCCGATCAGGCCGTAGGCGTTCACGCGGGTGGAGTCGTCAGCCGTATCGCCGGTGTTGTTGATGGCGGTGTTGCTGTACGTGAACACGCCGCCCACCCGCCAGTTCTCGCCGACGGTGCGGTCCGCGCCGACCAGCAGGCCGCCGTAGTTCTCGCTGTAGCCATCCACCTGGTCGCTCTCGCCGCGGCTTGCGTGGCCGCCGAACGCCTGTCCCCACGCGGTCCATTGTTCCGGTCGCTCGCCGGTCGCCACGCCGCTTTCGCCCGACGCGAGGCGCAACGCGTTCACGTGCGCGTCGACCACGCCCAACGACTCGAAGGTCGGCGCGGCCGGCGCCCAGCCGCTGTTGCTCGCCGCCAGCTGCTTGCCGATATGGTTGGTGGTCTGTGCGTTCGACGTGGTGCTGAGCGAGCCCAGCGTGGCGTCATACAGGTTCAGCAGCGTCGCGCTGCTGACGCCGCTGTAGCTCAGCAGACCGTCGAGCGAGTGAGCCGCATTGGGTGCGGTCGCGGCCGACGCATTCGGAGTAGGGGTGGGCGTCGGCGCGGGTGTTGGCGTTGGTGTTGGAGTAGGCGTTGGAGTCGGAGTCGGAGTCGGAGTCGGAGTCGGAGTCGGAGTCGGAGTCGGAGTCGGAGTCGGCGTCGGCGTCGGCGTAGGCGTCCCGGCCAGCGTCACCACCAGATCCGTGTGGCCGCCAGTGATCGTCGTGCTGCCCGTCGCGGTCAGCGTGCCTGCCGAATAGGTCAGCCCCGAACCGTAGGTCGCGGTACCTGCCGTATCCACCACCACGTAACGCTGGCCGCCAGCCAGCGCGTAGCCCGCCGAAACGATGTTCACCGAGCCGCCCGTCATCGACGTGTTGCCCGTCACCACCAGCTTGCCCGACTGGGTCGAACTCGCCGCGCCAATCTGCAGCGTGCCTCCCAGCTGGGTGAAGTTACTGGTGATCGTGACCGGCTGATTGATCTGCAGCACGGAGTTGAGGTTATAGACCGCGAGGTTCGCGTTCGACACGACGATGTCGTCGTTCAGCAGCACGTTGCCATACACGAAGCTCACGCTCGAGCTACTGTTGATCGTGCCGACCGCGCCGTTAGCGCCCGTCAGCGTGCCGAAGATCGTACCCGTTCCGCCGCTGATGTTGAGCGCTGCGGTCGTCTGGTTCACGATGTTGCCTTCGATCAGACCGGAGTTGTTGATCCAGGTCAGCTGGCCGCTGGTCTCGTTATAGATGGCGTCAGTGCTGCCCGAAATCGTGCCGCTGTTGGTCAGCGTGCCGATCGTGCCGAAGTTGTGGATACCGTAGCTGCCGACGATCTGTCCGCTGTTGGTCAGCGTGCCGATCGTGCCGCGGTTGAAGACGCCCGCCGAGGTGCCGGACAGCTTGCCGTCGTTGATCAGTGTGCCGATCGTGCCAGTGGTGTAGTTGTAGACAGCCGAATAAGCGGTTGCCGAGATCGTGCCGGAGTTGGTCAGTGTGCCGATGCTGCCGGCGTTGTAGATACCTGAGGAGCCGCTGCTGATCAGTCCCGTGTTGGTCAGCGTGCCGATCGTGCCGGCGGCCAGGTTGTGGATAGCCGTAGCAAAGGGCGACGTGATCGTGCCGCTGTTGCTCAGCGTGCTGATTGTGCCGCTGTTCATGACATCGACGCCGGAGGTCATCGATGCGTTGTTGCTCAGCGTGCCGATCGTGCCGGTGTTGTAGACTTCTCCGAGCAGGCCGGCGTTGCTGATCGTACCGATCGAGCCGGCGACGTCCACTGCGTACCCGCCACTCCCGGTGACGGTCCCGGTCACCGAGAGGTTGCCGGAGCCATCGAAGGTGTAATCGCTGCCCACGGTGCCGCCATTCACCGTCACCTGCGCCATGGCCATCTGCGTGCTCGCAGCCATGAAAATGGCCGCACCCGCCACGGCCTTCAGCGAGCCTGGCGCCATCCCACGACGGCGCTCTGCGCGCGCCGACGGTCCCCCGTGTGCATGCGCCAGTTCAGACGCCACCTGGAACATGCCCAGGCTCGAATTCCACACGATCCGGTATCCACGATTCATCCCTAACCTCAATTCCCTGACTTTGTTTTATATGTGTCGGGCAGCCCGCCAGGGACGCACCGACTCGGCCTGACGATGTGCCGGTCGGCGTTCTTGTGTAGAACCCCCCGTCATGCCTTACCCAATATTTGCTGCGCGAACATAGCAAGGGCCTTTTGGGGTCATTGACATTGCGTCTCAATTTGCATCCGCGCCACAGGTTCCCGGACGCGCAAACGTTGTCGCCGCATCCGCGTTTACCTTGAGGCGCAGCAACGAGCGTTCGGAGTTGTGCCGTTCTCCGCAGTGCTGTCCCGCGTTTTCGCATGCTTAACCGACACCTAAATCCTGCTTCCAGACAATCGAATTCCGCGCCGTTTTTGGCCCGGGCAACCTTCGATCGACCTCGTAACGAACTACGGGGGACTCTGGGGTAGCCGACGAGACCCGGCCGCCCCAGCCTCGAAGCCTGCTTGGGAGATGGTTATGGATCGCCGGAAAAGTTGGAGCAGTTGGGGTGTGATGCTTGGCGTGGGCGGGCTGGCGTTAGCGTGTTCCGGGTATGCCAGCGCGAATATCGTGGTCGGGGTGGCGGGTCCGATGACAGGGGAATATGCGTCCGGCGGCGAGCAGTTCCGCAAAGGCGCGGAACAGGCGGTCAAGGACATCAACGCGAGCGGCGGCGTACTCGGGCAGCAGCTCGATCTGACCGTCGGCGACGACGTGTGCGATCCGAAGCAGGCCGTGTCGGTCGCGAACAGCTTCGTGAACAAGAAGGTGGCGTTCGTCGACGGCCACTGGTGCTCCAGCTCGACGCTGCCGGCGTCCGACGTCTACAACGACGCGCAG
This sequence comes from Paraburkholderia phosphatilytica, assembly GCF_003443895.1. Classification (GTDB taxonomy): domain Bacteria; phylum Pseudomonadota; class Gammaproteobacteria; order Burkholderiales; family Burkholderiaceae; genus Paraburkholderia; species Paraburkholderia phosphatilytica. Next base: position 52,078 of record NZ_QQOA01000008.1, read on the forward strand.
ATCCCGGAAATCACGGTGTCGACGAACCCGAAAATCACCGAGCGCGGCATCAAGGGCGTGTTCCGTATCACCGGTCGCGACGATCAGCAGGGCCTCGTCGCCGCGGACTATATCGCCACGCATTTCAAGGGCAGGAAGGTCGCGGTGATCGATGATCGCACCGCGTATGGCGGTGGACTCGCGGATGCGATCGCTGGCGGTTTCGCGGCGAAGCAGGTGCCGGTCGCGCTGCGCGAGTCGATTACGGCGGGCGAAAAGGACTATTCGGGTCTTGTCAGCAAGCTCAAGGCGAACGGCATCCAGGTGCTCGCCTATGGAGGCTACTACCAGGAGGTCGCGCTGATTCTGCGGCAGGCGGCGCAGGCCGGCCTGAATCTCACGGTGATGGGCGGCGATACGCTGACGAACACCGAACTCGTCAATGCGGCCGGCCCCGAAATCAGCAAGGTGCTCTTCACGTTCCCGCCCGATCCGCGCAAGAACGCGTCGGCGGCTAAGGTCGTTGCCGCGTTCCGCGCGCAGAAGGTCGAGCCGGAAGGCTACATGCTGTACTCCTACGCGGCGATGCAGGTGTTCGCCGCGGCCGCGAAAAAGGCGAACTCGGTCGACTACGGCGCGATCGTCAGGCAGCTGCGCGACACGTCGTTCGACACGGTAGTCGGCAAGGTCGACTTCGATTCGAAGGGCGATCTCAAGAGCCCGGGTTACGTCGTGTACAAGTGGAACGGCAACAGCTACGACTACGTGAAATAAGCCCTCCGGTGGGCTGAATTCGACGAAGCGGCGATGCGCCCAGCGGGGCGCATCGCCTGCGCCAGGAATCACCGGAGGAGCTATGAATCAGGCAGTTCAACAGATGATCAACGGGCTCACGCTGGGAGCCGTCTACGGGTTGATCGCGATCGGCTACACGATGGTGTACGGCATCATCGGCATGATCAATTTTGCACACGGCGACATCTACATGGTCAGCGCCTTCATCGCCGTGACCTGCTTTACGCTGCTTGCCGGCGGCGGTGTGACGTCGGTTCTGGCCAGCATGATCGTCACGCTCGTCGTGACCATCGCGCTGACTTCGGCATTCGGCTGGACCGTGGAGCGGGTCGGCTATCGGCCGCTCAGAGGATCGAGCCGTCTCGCGCCGCTCATCTCGTCGATCGGCATCTCGATCTTTCTGCAGAACATGGTTCAGCTCACCCAGGGTGCGCGAGTCAAGTCGATCCAGCCGCTCATCAACGGCGGCGTCGAGCTGTTCTCGCATGAGGGCATGCGCGGGCCTTATATGTCGTACACCCAGGTGCTGATCATCGCGGTCACGGTCGTGCTGATGGGCGCATTCACGCTGTTCATCAATCGCACGTCGTTTGGACGCCAGCAACGCGCTTGCGAACAGGACCGGCGCATGATGCAGTTCCTCGGCTACGACGTCGACCGCATCATCTCGCTCACGTTCATGATCGGCGCCGCGCTTGCCGCCGTGGCGGGCGTGCTGGTCACGCTCTACTACGGCGTGATCGATTTCTCGATCGGCTTCGAGGCGGGCATCAAGGCGTTTACCGCCGCGGTGCTGGGCGGCATCGGTTCGCTGCCGGGCGCGATGCTGGGCGGCATCGTCATCGGGATGATCGAGTCGTTCTGGTCCGCTTACCTGTCTCCGGAATACAAGGACGTTGCGACGTTCGTCATCCTGATCATCGTGCTGATGTTCCGTCCTTCCGGACTGCTCGGCCGGCCGGAAGTGGAGAAGGTCTGATGAGCGCAACGACCATGAAAACAATCGATCTGCCGGTGCGCGTCAAGGATGCGTTCGGCGCCGCGGTCGTGGCCGCCATCGTCGGGCTGCCGATGCTGGGGCTGACCACGCGCGATGGCATGGGGGGACTGCAGGTGCAAACGCGCTGGCCGCTGCTCGCCGCATTCGTTGCGTGTGTGTTCGCCGGGCGCCTGATCGCGCAGTGGGGATGGGAGCGTTTCAGCGTTCTGTCGGTCCGGCGCTCGCGCTCGCGGCCTGCTCCGGAACTGGCGGGCGACCGCGGGCTGGTGTGGGCCGGTACGGCGTGCGTGGCATTCGCGATCGCGTTGCCGCTGGTGTTCTCGGGGAACCGCTATGCGATCGACACCGCAACGACCGTGCTCATCTACGTGATGCTCGGATGGGGGCTGAATGTGGTGGTCGGTCTCGCGGGGCTGCTCGACCTGGGTTATGTCGCGTTCTATGCGGTGGGCGCGTACACGTACGGCCTGCTGTCGACCCACTTCGGCCTCGGCTTCTGGGAGGTGTTGCCGGTTGCAGGCGCGCTGGCCGCGCTGTTCGGCATGCTGCTCGGCTATCCGACGCTCAGATTGCGGGGTGACTATCTCGCCATCGTAACGCTCGGCTTCGGCGAAATCATCCGGCTGATCCTCGTCAACTGGAGCGACTTGACCGGCGGACCGAACGGCGTCTCGTCGATTCCACGGCCCACGTTTTTCGGTCTGCCGTTGCAGGCATCGGCGGATGGTCCGACCTTCGCGAGCTTCTTCCACATCGACTATTCGCCAGGCCAGCGGATCGTGTTCCTCTACTACCTGATTCTCGTGCTGGCGTTGCTGACGAACCTGCTGGTCGCGAGGCTCCGGCGGTTGCCGGTTGGAAGGGCATGGGAGGCGGTCAGGGAAGACGAGATTGCGTGCAGGGCGATGGGCATGAACGTGACCAACGTGAAGCTGTCCGCGTTCGCCACCGGCGCGATGCTGGCGGGCTTCGCCGGCGTGTTCTTCGCAGCCCGGCAAGGTTTCATTTCGCCGGAGAGCTTCACGTTTCCGGAGTCGGCCACGATACTCGCCATCGTCGTGCTGGGTGGCATGGGCAGTCAGCTCGGCGTCGTGTTCGCGGCGACGGTGCTCGTCGTGCTGCCTGAACTGGGGCGGGATTTCTCGGAATACCGGATGCTGCTGTTCGGTATCGCGATGGTGCTGATCATGATCGTGCGCCCGGGCGGTTTGATCCGGCATCGACGCGCAACCGTCAATGCACCCGTCAGCGCACCCGATGTGGAGGTGAAGCCATGAACGCGGTATCGCCTCTGCTTGCGGTGGACAGCCTGACGATGCAGTTTGGTGGCCTGAAGGCGATCGAGGATCTGTCGATGACGGCTCCCGCGGGTCAGGTCACGTCGGTGATCGGTCCGAATGGCGCGGGCAAGACGACGTTCTTCAACTGTCTGACAGGCTTCTATCGGCCGACCCACGGCGCGATCACGCTGCAGCATCCGCAGCGCGGCACGATGCAGCTCGATACGATGCGCAGCGTGAACGTGGCGCGGCGGGCGCAGGTGGTGCGGACCTTCCAGAACATCCGGCTGTTTCCGCGCATGACGGTGCTCGAGAACCTGATAGTCGCGCAGCACAACGCGCTGCAGGATGCCTCGCGTTTCTCGATTGCGGGTGCGTTGAACCTGGGTTCGTATCGCCGCGCGCATGAACGCGCTACCGCAAACGCGTTGCAATGGCTTGAGCGCCTGGGCGTTCGGGACATCGCGAACAAGCCCGCGGGCGACATGCCATACGGCGTACAGCGCCGGGTCGAGATCGCGCGCGCGATGTGCGTGGGGCCGATACTGCTGTGCCTCGACGAACCGGCGGCGGGCCTGAATCCTCGCGAGTCCGCCGAGCTGACCGAGCTGCTCACGTCGCTGAGCCGCGAGGAGGGCATCGGCATCCTGCTGATCGAACACGACATGAGCGTCGTGATGAAGGTCTCGGACCATATCGTCGTGCTCAATCACGGCAAGAAAATCGCGGAAGGACCGCCGGCCTCCATACGGAGCAATCCGGAGGTGATCGGTGCCTATCTCGGGGAAGACGACGAACCCGCTTCGCCCGATCCGGTGCTGCTGGCCGATGCGCCGCAGCTCGAAGCGGGCCTCGCGGAAAACGTCGAAGCGACGGTGCTGAATATCGCGAAGGACTACTCGCACATCCTCGCGCCGGCCACCGCGTATGGCAAGAACATCGCACCGCGTATCGCGGCGAAGCTCGACGTCGCGCAGATCAGCGACATCACCGCAGTGGATAGCGCCGATACGTTCGAACGCCCGATCTATGCTGGTAATGCAATCGCGATCGTGCAATCTCAAGACCCAGTCAAGGTCATCACGGTTCGCGCAACGGGCTTCGATCCGGTCGCAGCCGAAGGCGGCAGCGCGATAGTGGAAACGGTCGAAGCGGCGGCCGATGCCGGCATCTCGCAGTTCGTGAGCCGTGAAGTGACGAAGCTGGACCGTCCGGAACTGACTTCGGCGCACATCATCGTGTCGGGCGGCCGCGGTCTGGGTAGCGGCGAGAACTACACGCAGGTGCTCGAGCCGCTCGCGGACAAGCTCGGTGCGGCGCTGGGTGCATCGCGTGCGGCGGTGGATGCGGGCTATGTGCCGAACGACTATCAGGTCGGCCAGACCGGCAAGATCGTCGCGCCGCAGCTGTACGTGGCGGTCGGCATCTCGGGTGCGATCCAGCATCTGGCCGGCATGAAGGACTCGAAGGTGATCGTCGCGATCAACAAGGACGAAGAAGCGCCAATTTTCAGCGTGGCGGACTACGGCCTCGTCGGCGATCTGTTCGCCGTCGTGCCGGACCTTGTCAAAGCGATCGTCTGAGAGAGGGAAATGCGGTGGCTCGGATGTTCGGGAATGGCTCGGAGGGCTCGCACGAGTTGCGACGACAAGCTGCGCATGCGGCGAATGCCGATGACGCCGACCTATGGCGATGGTTCGCGATCCTCGTGGACGAGCGTCGCATCAGGTGGTGCTGTGCGGACGGCAGCTGGCTGGTCAGCGTCGACCATCGACACGTTGCGACCGAATCGACTTTCGACAACGCCATCCGAGCCGCGAGACGAATCTCCCACGATCAGGACAGGCAGGCAGCACGCGTAGTGCTGCCCCGGCGGCGCATGACGTAAGCCGCAGCTTGCGGATACTCGCTGGGCTGATCCACTATCGCGGCGGTAAGGACGGCGTCAGCGAATGGATGACGGATGACGTGCGAGTGGCGTGACCTGCATCGTCATGTACGGAAACAGCGGCAGCGCTGACAGGATGGTATGGAGTTCGTCATGCGTCTCGACATCGAAGACGCTGTAGTTCGCGTACTCGCCGACGATGCGATGCAGCTGCTGCCACTTCCCTTGTCGCTGCAGGTCCTGCGAATAGGCCTTTTCGCGTGCCTTGATTTCTTCGGCTTGAGCCGCAGGCATGTCGTGCGGCAGATGCACGTCCATTCGTACCAGATATAGCATGGTGTTCCTCGAGACAACGTGAAGTAGCGTTCAATGCCGCCGGTCGCGGCGATAGAAGGCGAGCTTTTCTTCGTCGATCTGCAGGCCGAGGCCCGGTCCTTCAGGGAGATGAAGATCGAAGTCGCGATACTGCGGGCGCGCGATCACGATGTCGTCCTTCAGCAAAAGCGGCCCGAAGAGTTCAGTGCCCCACGACAGTTGCGGCAGCGCGCTGAACCCGTGCGCGGACGCAATCGAGCCAATGCTGCCTTCCAGCATCGTGCCGCCGTACAGGGAGATGCCAGCGGCATCGGCGATCGCGGCGGTGCGCATCATTCCGTAGATGCCGCCGGACTTCGCGATCTTCAGCGCAAAGACATCGGCACCGGCTTCCCGCGCCAGTTCGAGCGCGTCTACCGGACCGGTGACGCCTTCGTCCGCCATGATCGGGATAACGAAACGTGCCGCAAGCCGGGCGAGCGCGCCACGATGCTCGCGCGGCGTGGGCTGTTCGACGAGGTCGATGCCGGAGGATTCGAGCGCTTCGATTCCGAAGGCCGCGTCCACCTCGTTCCATGCCTGATTCACGTCGACGGTGACTTTCGCGCGATCGCCCAGCGCGGCTTTGATTTTTGCCACGTGCGCCACGTCGTCGCGAACGCTGCGACGTCCGATCTTCAGCTTGAAGGTGTTGTGGCGGCGTTCCGCGAGCAGCATTTCGGCTTCCTCGATATCGCGGTGGGTATCGCCGCTTGCGAGCGTCCACAAAACAGGAAGCGTGTTGCGCACTGCGCCGCCGAGCAGGGTAGACACCGGCACGCCGAGGCGTTTGCCCTGTGCGTCCAGCAAGGCCGTTTCTATTCCAGACTTCGCGAACCGGTTGCCGCGCGCGACCTTGTCGAGCTTGAGCATCGCGGCATTGATACTGGTCGCGTCCTGTCCTAGCAGCGCGGGCGCGAGGTAGGTGTCGATGGTCAGCTTGATGCCTTCGGGACTTTCCTCACCGTAGGAAAGACCGCCGATGGTCGTCGCTTCGCCGAGACCTTCGATGCCATCGCTTGCGCGCAGGCGGAGGATCACCATGGTTTGCTGCTGCATCGTGGCCATGGAAAGCTGATGCGCGCGAATGGTCGGCAGATCGACCAGAATCGCTTCGATCGACGTAATGTGGGCGTTCATACCTGAAATGGCGGAGTGGACGGGTTGGCGAAGTATTGCGTGCGCAATATCCGCCTGTCCAAGACCATCGACGTCTAGTGTCATACCCTCGAGGTATGGGTGCGTGTTGCCCTGGATTAGCGCGCCTTGTCCGTAAGCGCCACGTGCGGGATCGTCTCTTCCTCGTACAACCGGTAAATCAGCTTCAGCATCTCGCTGATATCCCGGGACTCGTCCATCGCGCGCATGCTCATGATGATCGGCGACACCAGCGTCGGATCGTCCAGTTCCTTGTAGCTCACGTCATCCCGCTTAAGACCATGGACACTGCTCGGAACGATGGAGATGCCTTCGCCGGCGGCCACCAGTCCCAGCGCGATCTGGATTTCTCTGACCTCGTAGATCTTGCGCGGCTCCAGTCCGCGGTCCTTGAACGCGGCGAGCACCTGGTCCGCGTAACTCGGACGAGGCGTTTTCGGATAGACGATCAGCGTCTCGTTGACGAGGTCCTTCAATGCCATCACGGGTTTTGAAAGCGCGAGCGGATGCCCGACGGGAAACGCCACGATCATGGGTTCTTCCCTTAGCACCACGCGACGGATGTTGGCGTCTTCCAGCCGGATGCGCCCAAAGCCCACATCGATCCGCCCGTCCTTGAGCGCCCGGATCTGGTCGGTCGTCGACATTTCGTGAAGGCTGAGTTCGACGGTCGGATTGTCGTCGCGAAAGCGGCGGATGATTTTCGGCAGCAAGCCGTAAAGGGTCGACGCGACGAAACCGACCGACATGCTGCGCGCGATGTTGCCCACACGCCGTGTCATCGATTCGAGCTCGGCCGTTTGCGCCAGCAGTTGCACCGCGTGCGCGTAAAAGAACTTGCCCGTCTCCGTGAGCTTCAGCGGGCGCGAGTTTCTTTCGAAGAGTTGAACGCCCAGGATTTCTTCGAGCTGCTGGATTTGCCGGCTGAGTGGCGGTTGAGCGATGTGGAGCCGCTCGGCCGCGCGCGTGAAGTTCCTCTCTTCGGCGACGGCCACGAAGTAGCGGAGATGTCGAAGTTCCATTCAATACCTCCTGGATATAGCCCAATACTAATTCAGTGTTGGACTAGGACTTTGGGCGTCCACTATTCTGGCTTCACACCTTGTTTCTACGGCGGATTATACCTTTCAGGCATATCCGGTTCTGTCGGAAACGAGGGTTAACCCCGCCAAAATCAAAGAGTCAGGAGCAGACATGAGCGTCAAAGTGTTCGAATCGAAGGAGGTGCAGGACCTGCTTAAGGCCGCTGCCAACCTTGAAAGCCGCGACGGCGATGCCCGCGCAAAGCAGATCACCCACCGGCTGCTGGGCGATCTCTTCAAGGCGATCGACGACCTCGACATGACGCCTGACGAGATCTGGGCAGGGGTGAACTACGTCAACAAACTCGGACAGGATGGCGAAGCCGCGCTGCTGGCCGCGGGCCTTGGACTCGAAAAATTTCTCGACATCCGCATGGATGCGGAGGATCGCGAAGCGGACATTCATGGCGGCACGCCGCGCACCATCGAAGGGCCGCTCTACGTTGCAGGCGCCGCGGTACGCGATGGCACGTCCCGCATCGACCTCGACGCCGACGACGATGCGGGTCCGCTCGTGATTCGCGGCACGGTGACGGGCTCCGACGGCAAGCCGGTGACGGATGCGGTCGTCGAATGCTGGCATGCGAATTCGAAAGGCTTCTACTCGCACTTCGACCCGACGGGCGCACAGAGCGACTTCAACCTTCGCGGCGCGGTGAAGACCGGTGCCGATGGCCAGTACGAATTCCGCACCCTCATGCCCGTCGGCTACGGTTGTCCCCCGCAAGGCGCAACGCAGCGGTTGCTCGACGCGCTTGGACGCCACGGTAACCGCCCGGCGCACGTGCACTTCTTCGTCACGAGCGACAAGACCCGCAAGCTGACGACGCAGATCAACATCGAAGGCGACCCGCTGATCTGGGATGACTTCGCCTATGCAACGCGCGAAGAGCTCGTGCCGCACGTGGTCGAGAAAACCGGCGGCGCCGCGTTGGGGCTCAAGGCCGACGCGTACCGGCAGATCGAGTTCAACATCGTGTTGACGCCGCTCGTGCAAGGCAAGGACAACCAGCTCGTCAATCGCCTCCGCGCAGCGATCACTGCGTAGTCGCACAGGACGGCAGTCTTCCGATCGACTGGCTGCCTGCTCCTCTTTCTTCTTTCCGAAAACTCTCCGAACCGATGCAAAGGGCTTCATCACGAAGCCCGCATAGGGAGACGACGCATGTCTGCAATCATCGACAAAACCCGGCAACTGGACGACCTGCTGAGCAACGCCGTTCAGGACGACAAGAAAAACGGCGTGTTCCGCTGCCGCCGGGACATCTTTACGAACGCCGACCTGTACGAACTCGAGATGAAACACATCTTCGAGAGCAACTGGGTGTATCTGGCGCACGAAAGCCAGCTGCCGGACAACAACGATTACTACACCACGTGGATTGGACGTCAGCCGGTCGTCATCACGCGTGACAAGACCGGCGAGCTGCACGCTGCGATCAACGCGTGCGCTCATAAAGGCGCGATGCTGTGCCGTCGCAAGCACGGCAATAAAGGCAGCTTTACCTGTCCGTTTCATGGCTGGACGTTCTCGAACACCGGCAAGCTTCTGAAGGTGAAGGACGAGAAGACCACCGAGTATCCGGTCCAGTTCAACAAGCAGGGTTCGCACGACCTGAAGAAGGTTGCGCGCTTCCAGAACTATCGCGGATTCCTGTTCGGCAGCCTGAACGCCGACGTGATGCCGCTCGAGGACTATCTCGGCGAGACACGCGTGATCATCGACCAGATCGTGTCGCAGGCACCGGATGGTCTCGAGGTGCTGCGCGGCAACTCTTCGTACATCTACGAAGGCAACTGGAAAATGCAGATGGAAAACGGCTGCGACGGTTATCACGTCAGCACCGTGCACTGGAACTATGCCGCAACGATGGGTCGCCGCAAGGTGGAGGGCACGAAGGCGGTGGACGCAAACGGCTGGAGCAGATCGGTGGCGGGCGTGTACGGCTTCGAGCACGGTCACATTCTGCTTTGGACCAACACGATGAATCCGGAAGTGCGGCCGGTGTATCAACACCGCGATGAAATTGCCGCCCGCGTCGGCGAAGACAAGGCGAAATACATCGTCAATCAGACCCGCAACCTGTGCCTGTATCCGAATGTTTTCCTGATGGACCAGTTCAGCACGCAGATTCGCGTGATTCGTCCCATCAGCGTCGACCGGACGGAAGTGAGCATCTTCTGCTTCGCGCCAAAGGGCGAAAGCGCGGAAAGCCGCGCGATTCGCATTCGCCAGTACGAAGACTTTTTCAATGTCTCGGGCATGGGCACCAGCGACGACCTCGAAGAATTCCGCGCATGCCAGGTGGGTTACGCCAGCACCACGTCGATGTGGAACGACATGTCGCGCGGCGCTCCGCTGTGGGTTCACGGACCTGACGAGAACGCGAAGGGCATGGGCCTGAACCCGCTGATCTCGGGCGAGCGCAGCGAGGATGAAGGCCTTTTCGTGGTTCAGCACGAATACTGGGCGCAGGTGATGCGCGAAGCGCTGCGCACGGAACAGGCGGAGGCTACGGCATGAGCTACGACTATCTGACGATCTGCGCGACGCTGTACCAGGAGGCGCGCTTTCTGGACGACCGTCAGTGGGACGAATGGCTCGCGTGCTACGCCGACGATGTCGTCTACTGGATGCCGGCCTGGGATGACGACGACGAGCTCACGGCGGACCCGCACAGCCAGATCTCGTTGATGTACTACCCGGATCGCGGCGGGCTCGAGGACCGCGTCTTCCGCATCAAGACCGAACGTAGCGGCGCGTCGATGCCGGAACCCCGCACCAGTCACAACGTGACCAATGTGGAAGTGCTGGGCGAACGCGAGCACGAGATAGACGTTCGATACAACTTCAACACGCTGAACCATCGCTACCGGTTCACGGACCAGTTCTTCGGCACCATCTACGTCACGTTTCGCAAGGTGGACGATCGCCTGCTGATTGCGAAGAAAAAGATCGTGCTGAAGAACGACTATATCCGCCAGGTGCTCGACGTGTACCACGTCTGACGGCATTGGACGGAACGAGACACCCAGCAGGAGACAACATGTCCAGCTACAACATCGCACTGAATTTCGAGGATGGCGTCACCCGCTTTGTCGAATGCAAGGCCGGCGAAAAAATTCTCGATGCCGCCTTTCGCGCCAGGATCAACCTGCCGATGGACTGTTCCGACGGCGTGTGCGGCACCTGCAAGTGCCGCGCCGAAAGCGGCAGCTACGATCTCGGCGACGACTACATCGAAGACGCGCTGAGCGACGACGAGAAAGAAAGCGGTCTCGTGCTCACGTGCCAGATGGTGCCGCAGAGCGATTGCGTGATCGCAGTCCCGGCATCGTCTTCGGCGTGCAAGACCGGGCAGAGCCGGTTCGCCGCGACGGTCACGAAGGTCGAGCAGCACAACGACGCGGCCGTGGTGCTCGAGCTGGATGTGGATGGCGCTCCGCCGGTTTTCCTGGCCGGGCAGTACGTGAATATCGACGTTCCCGGCAGCGGCCAGCATCGGTCGTACTCGTTCTCGTCGGTGCCGGGTTCGTCGGCCATCCGCTTCCTGATCAAGAAGATTCCGGGCGGCGTGATGAGCACCTGGCTCGAATCGGCGCAGGCGGGCCACAAGGTGGAACTGACCGGACCGCTGGGAAGCTTCTATCTCCGCGCGGTAGAACGTCCGTTGCTGTTCCTGGCCGGCGGCACCGGGTTGGCGCCGTTCCTGTCGATGCTGGAAGTGCTGGTTCGCGAGAACGCGCAACAGCGGGTGCATCTCATCTACGGCGTGACGCGCGACCTCGATCTGGTTCAGGTCGACGCCGTCGAGGCGTACGCGGCCAGGCTGCCGAACTTCACGTTCAGCACCGTCGTCGCGGAAGCCGCATCGACCCATCCGCGCAAGGGCTGGGTGACCGAGCACATGCCGGCCGAATGCCTGAACGACGGCGACGTCGACGTGTACCTGTGCGGTCCCCCGCCGATGGTGGATGCGGTACGCAAGCATTTCGACGAGAACGGCGTGAAGCCGAACAGCTTCCACTACGAGAAATTCACGCCCAACGCAGCGCCGGTGGCCGCATGAACGCGCAACGCTTCGAAGGCAAGGTGATGGTCGTCACGGGCGCGGCCCAGGGCATTGGACGCGGCGTTGCGCTTCGCGCGGCCGCGGAAGGTGCGAAGGTGCTGTTCGTGGACCGGGCCGATTTCGTCGCCGAGGTCGCGGCCGAAGCGACGGGTGCGGATACCGCGGGTTTCGTGGCCGATCTCGAAACGTACGCGGGCGCGGCATCGACGATGGCGTATGCCGTGCAGCGATTTGGGCGCATCGACATTCTCGTCAACGGCGTAGGCGGCGCAATCCGGATGCGGCCGTTCGCCGAGTTCGAACCGGCGCAGATCGACGCGGAAATTCGCCGTTCGCTGATGCCTTCGCTGTACGCGTGTCACGCGGTCCTTCCGCAGATGCTGACGCAAGGCCGCGGAACCATCGTCAACGTTTCCTCGAATGCCACGCGGGGGATTCGCCGCGTACCGTATTCGGCCGCCAAGGGTGGCGTCAATGCATTGACCCAGTCGCTCGCGATGGAGTACGGCGAGCACAACATCCGCGTGGTCGCGGCGGCGCCCGGCGGAACCGGGGCGCCGCCGCGGCGCGTGCCCCGCAACGCCGCCGGAGACAGCGAGCAGGAGAGGGTGTGGATGACCGAGGCAGTCAGGCAGGTCACCGAGTCCACATACTTCAAACGCTACGGCACGCTCGACGAACAGGTGGCGCCGATCCTGTTCCTCGCGTCCGACGAGGCGGGTTACATCACCGGTGCTGTGTTGCCGGTGGCGGGTGGGGATAACGGGTGAGCCCTGAGTGGAGTCGCGGGATCGGATCGTGGCCCCAGTGGGTTATGACGTGCTGGAATGGTCAACTGCGACGAGGGTCGAAAGTCGTTGCTGATTTGCTTCCAGCGCCGCCCTGTATTCCATGATGCGCGCGGTTTCCCGCGCCACGTTTTTACCGAGCACGCGCTCCAGAAGATAGAGCGTCGTGTCGATACCCAGGGTCACGCCGCCGCCCGTGACGATGTCTCCCTCATCAACCACGAGCGCAGCGGTGGACTCGACCCCGAACCGGTCGCTCAACTCCTCAAGTGGGCTCTGCTCCGGGGCGACCACTTCGAATTTCGTCGTGGCCTGTTTGCCGTCGAGCAGGCCGGATGCCGCGAGAATCATGGATCCGGTGCAGACGCTCGCCATGATTTCGGTGTGAGCCTTGCGTCTGCGGAGGAAGTCCGCCATGGCCGGGTTAACTGCCTGCTGCTTCCAGCCCGGACCGCCGGTCACGATGATCACGTCCGCAGCGGGCGCGGTGTCGAACGAGTGATCGGCCAGCACCTTCAGTCCGTTCTGCAGAACCACTGCGCCACCGTTTTCCGACACGGTGAAGTATTCAAGCTGATCCGTGACCCGCGTGGCCATGGATAGAACGCCAACCACCGCAAGATCGATGGGTTCCACTGCGTCATAGAGGACAACTGCGATTTTCATTTTTACCTCGTCCTTCGCATAAACGTCGTAGTGCGAATTAAATGGCATATTCGGCAGGAGCCAGGCTGACAGTCAAGCGACCGGCCACGCCGGTCCGCTGGCGGACGGAAGACCAGCTAGTGCGCGGAATCCTCGTCCTCGGCTTCGCCTTGCATGACGACCATCGCCTGCGCTTCGCCGTCGAGGCTGTGGCCCCGATGGGGCAGACTCGAGTCGAAGTAAATGCTGTCACCCGCTTCGAGCGTGTAGCGCCGTGTGGCATGGTTGAGCACCACCTCGAACGCTACGCGGCCGGACAGCACGTAGATGAATTCTTCCCCGGAATGCTGAAAGAACTGGTCGACGTCGATCGATGCCGGAAACGTGAAGACGAATGGGTCCATCAGCTTGTGCGCCCGCTTGTGGGCAAGGCTCACATAGTCATATCCGAACGCCGAGCCTCCGCGCATGACCGGTTTGCGTTCCCACTTGTGCACGACCGACACCCGTGACTCGTCCAGGCGCGCCGACGTGCTTGCTACATCGTCGAGAAAGAAGTAACTCAGTTCCTGTCCAAGCGCACGGGCAATGCGGGCGAGCGATGCGATCGGGGGCGCCTTGCCGCCGTTCTCGATCCGGGACAGATACCCTTTAGTAAACCCCGAAAGCGCGGCGAGCGCCTCCAGTGTCAGTCCCTTCTCGGTCCGCAGCGCGCGCAGCTTGCGGCATACGGCTTCTTCATCTTCGTTTGCCTGGACGTCGGTGTTGGCAACCGGAGGCACACGCACTGCAGCTGGTTTCTTGGCCATTTTCCAGATGGTTGCCCGATTCCCAGGTGGTGCGCAGCGGCTGCACGCTGACAATCGGGTCGTGATGTTCATGACCCGATTGTAACTCTTTTGGGAAACTGGCAGCGCTGGCCTCGTACCTGTGTTTCCTGTCAGTATTTCCTGTCTTCGAAACCGGCTACCGCGTTGAAAAACGTGTTCGGCTTCCTGTACACCGCGAGCAGCAGGCAGCCTTCGTCGGAATGCGTTTCGTGCAGGGAACCCGGCACGCGGTAGACGAATTCCCCCGCACGGCAGATGCCGTCATGGTCGTAAAACGAGCCTTCGAGGACATAGCTCTGCTCGATTTCCGGATGGCGGTGGAACGGCAGCGTCGCACCGGGTTCCCATTTGAGCAACACCGTCATCTCGCCGGCGTCGTCGTTGCGATACAGGACTTTCATCCAGATCTTGTCGAACTGCGACTTCGTCCATTCGATCTGCCGCGGATCCACATAGATCGAGCCGCCTTTGGTCGGCTCCAGCTTGCCTTGCAACCGCTGGCTGAAATGCTTCGCGGCGGTGGTTGCCGTCGTGGTTTCTGCTGCTTGCATTGCGCTCTCCTTGACCAGGTTGAGTACCGTCGTCCGACATGACGGCGGGATGTCGCCACTCTACGGCTGCCGATCCTGCGATCCCATCCGTGTTTACGATAATGCAACTTTTCTTCCGCGTGTTTACTTTACGGACTAATCTGTTTCTCATAAGGAAACATGAGCTGACGAAGAGTCAACACGCGGAGACGCAGGTTCATTCATAGGAGAGGGGCATGGCACTTTCAGGTGTAGAGCAACTGGACGCACTTCAGGCAGGTGGCGTCCACGAGGTGGCGCACGAGCGTTCGCGGATGCGCATGATCATGCTGTCCAGCGTGATAGGCACGACGGTCGAGTGGTACGACTTCCTGTTATACGGAACGGCGGCCGCGTTGCTGTTCAACAAGCTCTTCTTCCCGGCATTCGATCCGCTCGTCGGAACGATCGCCGCACTGGCCTCGTTCGCCGCGGGTTTCATCGCCCGTCCGCTGGGCGGCGCGATCTTCGGTCACTTCGGCGACCGACTTGGGCGCAAGACGATGCTGATCGTCACCATGTTCATGATGGGGGGCGCCACGTTTCTGATCGGAGTGCTCCCGACCTATCGGCAGATCGGCGTGTGGGCGCCCGTTGCGCTCGTCGTGTTGCGTGTGATCCAGGGCATCGGGCTTGGTGGGGAATGGGGCGGGGCCGCGCTGATGGTGATCGAGCATTTGCCGCGCGGGAGACGAGGGTGGTATGGCGGGATTGTCCAGGTCGGTTTCCCGCTCGGCATCGTGATTTCCACGGCAGCCTTCGCCATCGTCAGTCGCCTGCCCGATGCACAGTTCATTTCGTGGGGCTGGCGCATTCCGTTCATGGTCAGCATTCTGCTGGTCCTGATTGGACTGGTGATCCGTCTGCGAGTCACGGAATCTCCCGAGTTTCTGCGAGCAATGAAAGACGAGCCCAAAGTGGGCATTCCGTTCATCGAGGTGCTGCGCTCATACAAGCGCAGCCTGTTCATCTCCATCGGGCTGAAGATTTCGGAAGTGGCGTGGGTGTATCTGCTGTCCGTATTCGTGGTCATGTACGGCGCGCAGGTGGTGGGCATCTCGCGTTCGGTGATGCTGAACGGCGTGCTGGTCGCGGCAATCCTCGAGTTTCTGACCGTACCGCTGGCGGGCTGGTTGTCGGACCGGATCGGCCGGCGCCCACTGTATTTCTTTGGCGCGTCCTGCACGATCGTCGCGTCGTTTCCGCTGTTCTGGCTCGTGCATACGGGCAACCATGCGCTGGTTATCGCAACGATGGTGGTTTGCATGAGTCTCGGCCACGCGACGTTGTTCGGACCGCAGGCCGCATTCGTTCCCGAACTCTTCGGCACGCGTGTGCGCTACAGCGGCGCTTCGCTTGGCGTGCAGATCGCCGCGGCGCTAGGTGGCGGCTTGACACCGATGGCGGCCACCTGGCTTCTCGCAAAGACCGGTCACATCGAATCCGTCGCAGCGTTGGTGAGCGTACTCGGTGTGATGACCTTGATCGCCACCTGGGCCGCACGGGAAACGTTCAGAGAGGATCTTTCGGCGACGTCCTGATCAGGCTGCGTGTGTGCATCGCCCCCAGCGCGCATCGCGCGCTTCTCGCATTTGAGGTGAAACATGAGTTGCGTCGTGACTGAGAACTGTATCAAGTGCCGTTACGGAGACTGCACGTCGGTGTGCCCCGTGCATGCGTTTCACGTTGGGCCGGAATTCGTGGTGATCAACCCGGCAGTCTGCGTGAACTGCACGACCTGCGTGATCGTGTGTCCGGTGGGGGCGATCGTGCCCGAGTACGATCTGACGCCCGACCAGAAATATTTTGCTGCGATGAACGCGAAGCTCGCGCGTGTCTATCCGCAAGCATCGGGTTCGGTCGAGCCGTTGCCTGACGCAGATGAGTGGGCGCTGGTGGCCAACAAGGCCGGGATGCTGACGTAGCAGTGCCGCCGACGATTCGCGTTCACAGCAGAACTCGAATCGGCTGCACTTGCAACGCTCCCCTAGCAACGCGTCCCCTACGCGGCAGCCCGCGCGTCGCAGGCTTCGCGATCGACGGCCATCGGCGATCGGGTCATCGTGAGCACGACGGTCGCACCCGCGAGCAACAGTAGCCCCGCAATGCCGAATGCCCAGTCGTAGCTTCCGGTCGACGCGACGACATAGCCCGTCGCGATCGGCGCGATCATGCCGAACCCGTTGCCGCCCACGACCACGAACGCCATCGCCTTGGCCACGTCGCGCGCATTCGGCAGCAAATCGTTGAGCAGCGCGAAATTGAGCGAAGTGGTCGACGCGATGCCTGCCAGCGCGATGGAAAACACCACGAGCAGTCCGGCAAGACTGGAAATGAACGGCACAGCGAGGATCGTCGCGCCGGTCAGCATCGCCAGCGCGACGGCATTGCGACGCCGGCCGGTCGCGACACCGCTTTTCTTCAGGTACTGGTCACTCATTTTGCCGACGAGGATGCACAGCAGCACCGATGCCGCGTACGGCACGGCCACGAAGAGGCCGGTATGCGCAATGTCCAGATGCCGCGTCGCCTGAAGATAGCTCGGCAGCCACGTCAGAAACAGATACTGCGTGTAGACGTTGCAGCCCTGCGTGATGGCCAGCCCCCACAGCGTACGCGAACGCATCAGCGCGAGCAGGCCGGTGGGACTGTCTGTCGCGGTTGCATGCGCGGCCGGCGTCGAGTCCCGCTCGCGCAGGATCTTTTCGCGTTCTTCCTGCCTGAGCCAACGGACCTTCTCGGGATCGCCGAAAAATGCGAGCCATGCAGCGAGCCAGACGAAGCCGATGCCGCCCGCGATCACGAACGAGATCCGCCAGCCGAATACCGCAACGAGTCCGCCCAGCAGGACCGAGCAGATCGCGGGGCCGGCGTACGAGCCGCTATTGAACATCGAGGTCACCATGCCGCGCTCGCTCGCCGGAATCCACTGCCGGATGATCTTCGCGCCGACCGGGTTGCTGGTCGACTCGCCGGCACCCATGACGAGGCGCGCCGCGATCAGGCCGGTGAAGCTTGCCGCCGCGCCCGTCAACGCCGTCGCCGCCGACCACACGAAAATCCCGACCCCCGCCATGCGCCGTGTGCCGAACCGGTCGATCAGAAAGCCCATCGGCAGCAGGAACAGCGTGTAACTCCAGACGAACGACGAAAACAGGTAGCCCATGCCGATCGACGACAGTCCGAATTCCCTGGCGATGGGGTGCGCCGCGATCGACAGCGCAACCCGGTCCATGTAGTTGATCATCGCGAGCGAAAAGAGAAAGAGGGCTATCCAGCCGCGTCGGTACGACATGGTTGTCTCCGTGTGTCGGTATGAGTCACGGGCCTGTGGTCAGGTCCGCATTAAGCGTTTTGTGATGAAAAAACGCAATCGTGTTCAAAAAAAGCGGCCGGATGCGGCCGTCCTGATACAGCGCTTCACGCGCCTGCGTGCGTGGTGAAGACCTGTCGTGCGTGAACCTTGGCGCGTCGCGCTCCTTCGATGTGATCGCGCAGCAGCGTCGCTGCGCGCAGCAGATCCTGCCGGGCGATCGCGTCCAGGATCTCCAGATGTTCGAGCGCCTGCTCCTGGCGCGGCTTGCGCGACCGGGCCTGGCGGTACTCCACGAGCCGGCGCAGCCGGTCCATCCGGCGCACCGATTGCGCGATGAACCGGTTGCCCGACCATTTCGCAATCGTCTCGTGAAACTCGCTGTTGGCCTCGAAGAGTTCGACCGAGTTCATGGTCAGGTAGCCGTCTTCCGCGATGAAACGCTGGCGCCGACGCAGTTCGTCCAGTTCGGTCCGGTTCACGCTGAACGTGGGCGAGAGCACGCCGGTCGGCTCGATGGCCGCGCGAAACAGATAGCTCTCCTCGTAAGCCTCGACGGAATCGATCATGGGCATGAACTGCCAGCCGTGGCCGACCTGCCGCTCGAGCCAGCCTTCCTCCTGCATGCGGGAGAGCACGCGCCGCAGCTCGCTGCGCGACACCTCGTACTGGCGCATCAGGTCGGCTTCGGTCACGACATCGGGCAGGCGGCGGGCGAGCCGGTCGTCGGCGATCTTGAGGTAAAGCGGATCGTCGGGCTCCCGGAAGAACTGCTCGGCCACGTCCGTGACGTCCCGGGCCGGCTTCGCCATGAAGAACCCGCGGTTCGCGTCGTAATAGACGACGCCGAGCGAGACGAGGTGATGCAGCGCCACGTTTACCGGCGTGCGCGACGTCCCGATCTTCTCGGCAAGGACCGACTCGGCGAGCCGGTCGTCCATTCCCAGATCCTCGCGGCGGGCGAACGCCAGGATTTCACGCGTGACGCGCGTTTGCAACGGGGTCAGCGCTGCGCCTTCGGCAGATGAATCCATTTCGGCTATGAGCAAGGCACGGCCAGTCACGATCGCCGGATGCGGCGATGCACCTGAAAGACCGGGTTCCAATTTTGCCATCGTCCGCCTCGCGGGTTCATTCCGGGGCGCCACCCGGCCAGGGTATTCACCTGGATCGGCGGCGTTTGCATATTGCGTTTTATGATCATAGAATGCACATAATTGAAACGCAACCGATCTGCGGTTCCCCTGGAGAAAACCCCGATGTCAGCCCCGCTTCCCAACCAGTCGGTCGAATTCGCGAGCGTCGCCGATGCGCTGAAGTCCGTCGAAGCCGGCGCTTTCGCGCGCATGCCCTACAGCGTGCGCGTGTTCGCCGAGAACATCGTTCGCCGGCAAGCCCCGGCCGATGCGGCGCGCTATCTGCAGGCGCTCATCCAGCGACGCCACGACGTGGACTTCCCGTATTACCCGGCCCGTGTCGTCCTGCAGGATCTGCTGGGCACGCCCGCGCTCGTCGACCTCGCCGGCATGCGCGACGCCGTAGCGGAAAGCGGCGGCGACCCGCGCGCGATCAATCCGGTCGTGCCGACCCAGCTCGTGGTCGATCATTCGCTCAACGTCGAAATCGACGGGAGCGACCCCGAAGCGATGTCGAAGAACATGGCGATCGAGCAGCAGAAGAATGCCGAGCGCTTCGAGTTCCTCGCGTGGTGCAAGCAGGCGTTCTCGAATCTCGACGTGCTGATGCCGGGCAACGGCATCCTGCACCAGGTGAACATCGAGCATCTGTCGCCCGTGATTCAGGTCAAGGACGGTGTCGCGTTCCCGGACACGCTCGTGGGGACCGACAGCCACACCACGATGATCAATGCGATCGGCGTGCTGGGCTGGGGTGTCGGCGGCATCGAGGCCGAGTCGGTGATGCTGGGCCGCGCTGTCTGGTTGCGCCTGCCGACCATCGTGGGCGTGGAGCTCTCGGGCCGGCGTCAACCCGGCGTGACCGCGACCGATCTCGTCCTGGCGATCACGGAGTTCCTGCGTCAACAGAAAGTGGTGGGCACGATCATCGAGTTTCACGGTGAAGGCGCGCGTGCGCTGACGCTGAGCGATCGCGCGACGATCTCGAACATGGCGCCGGAGTTCGGCGCGACCGCGGCGCTCTTCGCGATCGACGAGAAAACGCTCGATTTCATGCGCCTGACCGGGCGCACGGAAGCGCAGATCGCCTTGACGGAAGACTACGCAAAAGCGCAGGGCCTGTGGGCAGACGACTTCGCGCATGCCGAATACGATCGCGTGCTGTCGTTCGATCTGTCGGGCGTCGGACGCGCGCTCGCGGGACCGGCGAATCCGCATGACCGGGTGCCGCTCGCGAGCCTGGTATCGAAGGGCATCGCGAAGCCCCAGCGGCAAGCCACGAATCACGACACGACGGCGGCGGCCCAGCTCGCCGACGGCGCGATCGTGATCGCGGCCATCACCAGTTGCACCAACACGTCGAATCCGCGCAACATGATCGCCGCCGGGCTGCTCGCGAAAAAAGCCACTGAACGCGGGTTGCAGCGCAAGCCGTGGGTCAAGACCTCGCTGGCCCCCGGATCGAAGCCGGTGGAAAGTTACCTGCGTGCCGCGAACCTGATGGCGCCGCTCGAAGCATTGGGTTTCGGCATCATCGGGTTCGGCTGCACGTCGTGCAACGGCATGTCGGGACCGCTGCCGGAAGCGATCGAGCGCGAGATCGTGAGCCGGGATCTGCATGCGGTGGCTGTCCTGTCAGGCAATCGCAACTTCAATGGGCGCATTCATCCGCGCGTCAAGGAAGCGTTCCTGGCTTCTCCGCCCCTCGTCGTTGCGTATGCGATTGCCGGCACGATCGATATCGACATCGAACACGCGGCGCTTGGCGTCGATGCACAGGGCGTCGCGGTCCACCTGAGCGATATCTGGCCAACGGACGAAGAGATCGATGGTCTGCTTCGGGAAAGCATTCACGGCGAACAGTACGTCCGCATCTATGCGGAGATGTTCCGCAAGAGCGAGCGGCTCGATGCGATCGACGCCGTGCCCGCGCGCTTTCCGTGGCGTGACAGCAGCGACTACGTTCGTCGCCCGCCGTACTGGCAGGCAAGCCTCACGCAACCGGCCGCTTTCGGTGCGATGCGCGCGATCGGCGTGTTCGGCGACAACGTGACGACCGACGACCTGTCGCCGTCAGGCGCGATTCTTCCGGAGAGTGCTGCCGGCGAATATCTGGTCTCGCATGGCGTGCATCCGTCCGAGTTCAATTCGTACGGTACGCGTCGCGGTGACCATAAGGTTGCGATCCGCGCGACCTTTGCGAACAACCGGCTGCACAACGAAATGGCGGACGGCCGCGAGGGCTCGCTGACGCGTTTCGAGCCGGACGGGCAGGTGATGCGCCTCTTCGATGCGGCCGAGCAATACATGGCGCAAGGGCAGGAGCTGATCGTCGTGGCCGGCAAGAACTACGGTTCGGGCTCATCGCGCGACTGGGCTGCCAAGGGTGTGCGTCTGATCGGCGTGCGCGCGGTGGTCTGCGAAAACTTCGAGCGCATTCACCGTTCGAATCTCGTCGGCATGGGCGTGCTGCCGCTCGAGTTCGCGGAGGGTGTGAATCGCAGGACGCTGCAGATCGACGGTTCCGAACTGTTCGCGATCGAAGGTCTCGGCGAGCGCATCGCGCCGATGATGACGCTGACCCTGCGGATCACGCGCAAGACGGGCGACGTCGTCAGCGCGCCGGTGCGATGCCGCATCGATACGGATGAGGAAGCCGAAATCTTCGCGGCAGGCGGACTGCTGCCGCGGATTGCGGACGAACTGCGTCGGGCGGCATAAGCATGGCGCGCACTTTTGCTTACGTCGGATGCCGCACGACGCGCGAGCGCCATGCAGAGGGTACCGGTATCGGTGTGTACGACGTGGACGCGTGCGGCGCGTGGCGGCATCTGCAGACGTTCGAACCGCTCACCAACCCGAGCTTTCTTGCGCTCGACGATCGGCGCGGCACGCTGTACACGGTGCATGGCGACGGCGACTCGGTCAGTGCGTTCGGCATCGAGCCGCGCACAGGCCTGCTGAGCGCGCTCGGCGGCCAGCCGTGCGCGGGCCGCAACCCGGTGCATCTCGACTTCACGCGCGACGGCGATGCACTTGCGGTTGCCGGCTACGCGAGCGGTACCGCCACGCTGATTCCGCTCGCACCGGACGGTTCGCTCGATGCAGCGCAAGCGCCGCTGATTTTCGACGGCGAGCGTGGGCCCCATCGCATCGAACAGACGTCCGCGCACCCGCATCAGATTGCGCGCTATGTCACGCGTCGCTACGACACGGACTGGCACATCGTGCCCGACAAAGGGCTGGATACGGTGTTCGCCATCCGTTGGCCGAAGGACGAAGCTCCTGTCGTCCACGCCGCGCGCGCGCGTGAAGGCGCCGGACCGCGTCATGCGGCTTTTCACCCGGAACTGCCGCTGGTCTACGTCGCGAACGAACTAGATTCGACGGTAACGACGTGGTCGTTCGACCCGCTGACAGGGCAACTCGACGCGTTGCACACGGTATCGACGATTCCGCCGAATCATCACGATCCGACGCGCGCAGCCGGCATCGTCGTGTCGCCCGACGGACGCGCGCTCTATGTGAGCAACCGCGGCCACGACACCATCGCGACCTTTCAGCTCGACCGATCGACGGGGCGGCCGCGCGACGTGCACTGGACGCCGACAGGCGGACAGTGCCCGCGCTTTCTGTGCATCGGCCCCGACGGCCGGACGCTTTACGCCGCCAACGAACACTCGCATACCATCGTGCAGTTCCAGATCGACACGGACGGCAATCAACCCGTCGCAACCGGGCGAGTCATCAGGACCGGCAGCCCGGTCGGCATCATATTCAGGACAACCGAGGATTGAGACATGGCACAACACAACATCCGCGCCACCTACATGCGCGGTGGCACCAGCAAAGGCGTATTCTTTCGCGCCGACGATCTGCCGGCCGATCCGCACCAGCGCGACGCGATCCTGCTGCGCGTGATCGGCAGCCCCGATCCGTATGAAAAGCAGATCGACGGCATGGGCGGCGCGACGTCGAGCACGAGCAAGGTGGTCATCGTCGGTCCATCGTCGCGATCGGACTGTGACGTCGACTATCTGTTTGGCGCGGTGTCCATTCGCGACGCCGTCATCGACTGGTCGGGCAACTGCGGCAATCTCACGTCGGCGGTCGGGCCGTTCGCGATCGCAGAGGGATTCGTCGCGGCGCCGGAAAACGGCGTCGCGAGCGTGCGGATCTGGCAGGCGAACATCGGCGCGAAGATCGTCGCGCATGTACCGGTGAAAGACGGCCAGGTTCAGGAAGAAGGCGATTTCGAGCTGGACGGCGTCGCATTCCCCGCTGCCGAAATCAGGATCGAGTTCCTCGACCCCGGTGGCAGCGAAGACGGCGAGGAGGCCGCGGGCGGTATGTTTCCGACCGGCCACGCGATAGACGAGCTACCGGTGCCGGGTTACGGCACCTTCCAGGTCACGTTGATCAATGCGGGCAACCCCGCGATCTTCATCGATGCCGAAACGCTCGGTCTGAAGGGCAACGAGATGCAGGCCGACGTCAACGACAACGCCGCGCTGCTTGCAACGTGCGAGGCAATCCGCGCGCACGCGGCGGTGCGAATGGGGCTCGGCGCGACAGCGGAGGAGATCACGGCGAAACGCCCTCACACGCCGAAGCTCGCATTCGTGTCGCTGCCTGAAGCGTATATCGCATCGAGCGGCAAACGCGTCGACCCGCAGAGCGTCGACATCAATGCGCGAATCCTGTCGATGGGCAAGCTCCATCACGCGATGACGGGCACCGGAGCCGTCGCGCTTGCGGTGGCTGCCGCGATTCCCGGCACGATCGTCAACCGTCTGCTGGGCGACAAGCCGATCACCTCGCTTCGCTTTGGCCATCCGTCCGGCACGATGACCGTAGGTGCCGACGCTGTGCAACGAGATGGAGACTGGGTCGTCACCAGGGCCATCATGAGCCGCAGCGCCAGGCGGCTGATGGAAGGCGTGGTGTATGTGCCTCATCAGGTCGCGGAACCCGCGCAACCTCTTTGAGCTGGAGACGAAGAATGGAACCAGCAGGCAATCTCTCTCCCACTGCCGAAAACACCGCGCGCGTTCCCTTCTGGCCAACCGGCTGGTGGGCGATCGTCGAACTGCGTATCGGGATCATCCCGCTGCCGGTTTATCTGTTGCTGCTGGGCCTCGTCGCCGCGTTCGTCGTTACGGGCAAGGTCCCCGGCGAAATCTCGATGGCGATCGCCGTGCTCGTGCTGTGTGGCTTCACCTGCGCGGAACTGGGCAAGCGGCTGCCCGTGCTGAGAAAGATCGGCGCCGCTGCGATCATGGCGACCTTTCTGCCATCGTTCCTTGCCTTCTACCATCTGTTGCCGCTCAAGCTGCTCGACATGGTGACGACTTTCACCCATGTCAGCAATTTCATGTACCTGTTCATCGCGTCGATCATCGTCGGCAGCATCTTCAGTATGGACAGACACGTGCTGCTGCGGGGCTTCGCGAAGATATTCATACCGCTCGCCGCCGGCTCGTTCGTCGCAGCGCTTGTCGGCACGGCGGTAGGTACGCTGCTGGGCCTCGGTGCGCGCCACACGCTGTTTTATATCGTCATCCCGATCATGGCGGGTGGCGTCGGAGAAGGCGCGATTCCGCTTTCCGTAGGCTATGGAGAAATCCTGAATGCCCCGCAAGGGCCGATCTTCGCGCAGGTACTGCCCGCCGTGATGATCGGCAGCCTGTGTGCGATTCTTTTCTCCGGCGCACTCAGCTGGCTGGGCGAAAAGCGTCCTCATCTCACGGGTAACGGCGTGCTGCAACGGGTCGCCGATAAGGAAGCGCAGCGGTTACCGGACGACGAGATTCCATCGGCGCCCGACGTCAATACCGTCGCCGCGGCCGCCATTACGGCGATTTCGCTCTATCTCGTCGGGCTGCTGTGCCATCGTCTGATGGGCTTGCCTGCGCCGGTCGCCATGCTGTTCGTCGCGGTCTTCATCAAGGTCGGGCGTTTCGTATCGCCAAACCTGCAGGGCGGGGCGCGGATCGTCTATCAGTTCTTCTCGACTGCCGTCACCTACCCGTTGCTGTTTGCGATCGGTACCGCGATGACGCCGTGGGACAAGCTCATTGCCGCGATCAACCTGCCGAACGTGATCACGATAGCGAGCACGGTCGCCACGCTGATGGCCACCGGCTTCGTCGTGGGACGCTGGCTCAAGATGTATCCGATCGACGCCGCGATCGTCAACGCGTGCCACAGCGGGCAGGGCGGTACCGGCGACGTCGCGATTCTCACCGCGTGCAACCGGATGAGCCTGATGCCCTTCGCACAGATCGCGACCCGCATCGGCGGCGCATTGACGGTGACGGGTACGCTGCTAGTTTTCGCGCATCTGCATTGAACGGATTTCGAGGAACGACGACATGCCGGCATTCCACTTCACGCCTGACGCACGCGCTCAACTCATACCGACCGGCGTGCTTCGGGCCGCGATCAACTTCGGCAACCCGATTCTTGCGAAGCGCGATCCGCTCACGGGTGAGCCGGCGGGTGTATCCGTCGACCTTGCCCGGAAACTGGCCGCCTTGCTCGATGCGCCGATACAGTTCGTCCTGTATGACGCCGCCGGAGAAGTCGTTGCGGGATGCGAGCGCGGCGAGTGGGACGTGGCGTTCGTCGCACGCGATCCGGTACGGGGTAAGGGCATCGAGCAGACGCTGCCCTACATCCTGATCGAGGGCGCGTATCTCGTCCCTGAAGATTCCGCCATCCGCGCGAACGAAGACGTCGACGTATCTGGCAATCGCATCGTGGTCGGTAAGGGGAGTGCGTACGATCTGTTCCTGACGCGCACGCTGCGGCACGCCACGCTTGTTCGAACGTTGACTTCGCCGGAGGTCGCCCCGACGATGCGCGCGGAAAAATTCGAAGTTGCCGCGGGCGTGCGTCAGCAACTGGAAAGCGATGCGCTCCGACTTGGGGGCCTGAGAATGTTGCCCGAGCGTTTCATGGTGATCGAACAGGCGATGGGGACGCCGAAGGGAAGATCTGCCGCCGCGCGACTTCTCGAGGACTTCGTCGCGAGCATGCTCGAGAGCGATTGTGTCGCGGCGGCGCTCGCGGCGCACGACGTTGCCGGGGCGATCGTCGCGACGCACGCGAGGGTCGGTTAGTTTGCCAGCTCGGCCGGAAGCGTGACTTCGAGCAGCTCCAGATCGGCGCTGCATTCGGCAAAGCCGTACTGGGTGTCGCCCGGAATCGCAATACTGTCGTCCGTCGCGAGCGGATACGCATGCTCGCCCTGCGTCACCGTCATCCGCCCAGACAGCACGAAAAAGAAGCAGAAATCCGAGGCGTGCTTTTGCGTCTGAACCGGCGACGACCGTTCCAGCCGCACCACGCGCACGCCCGCCAGACCGCCGGTCGCCGCGCCGATACCGGTATCGGACGAGACGAAGCCGTTCATCCGCCACGGCGTCCACACCGCGCGCTGTTTTTCGTAGCGCACGAACCGTTGCCCGTCGAAATCGCGGTCCGGTTCGAGCGTCGGGGTGGGCAGCGGCATGGTGTGATCGGCCATCGTGATGTGTTCGGCGGGGCTGCCGATCTCGACCACTTCAGCGCCCGCCGAGCTCTCGAGCACGCGGTGCCGGATGCACGGCGGCTGCAGCACGCAGTCGCCGGCATTCAGCACGAACGGCTCGCCTTGACCTTCATAGACGACGCGCACCCAACCTTTGCGGCAGAAGATCATCTGGAAGCGGATCTTGTGGAAGTGCACATAATCGGGCACCGGGCCGCCTTCGAGAATGCGGATGTGCGACGCGATGAACGCACCGCCGTGCCGGTTCGGCAGCAGATCGCGATAGCGTAGGCCAGCGCGGCCGACGCTCCATTCCACACCGTCCTGTGCGCGGGACAGCACGAGTTCCTGCCGGTTGACCGGCTCTTTCATGCGCGGCTCGGCCGCGACGAGTCGGATCTCGACGCCGTTCGGCGCGATCAGCGTGCGGTGCGCCTCGCCGAGTTGCAGCTCGTCGTCGCACAGCACGTCGAGCTTCGTCACGCCTTCTGTGGCGCCGACGTCGAGACGCAGCGTCAGGTTGCAGCCGGACAGGATGGCCGTGCGCGGACGGTCGGCGGGGAAAATTGCGTCGATGCGAAAGCCGAGCCGTTCGATGAAGAACTGCGTCGTCGCCGCGAGATCGGTGCACGACATCGGCACGAGAAAGCCGCGAACGCCGGCAAGCGGCTGGAATGGAAGCGGGGTGTTCATGGAGAAGGTATCCGTGGGTTGCGATCGCTTTGGAGCTGGCAGGATGCGTTGGTGTTTCACCATGCCTGCCACGGCGGCCCGGTCAACACGCACGATACGCCTTCCCGGCGCGGCGCCTTCGAACGCACGGCGCACGGCGTCTTCATCGCGGCAGATACGCGGCAACGCGCTCGATGCCCGCCACGGTGGTGGCGACGCCGGGCGACAGCCGCAGCATGCGGCCGCGCGCATCGATCAGGATGTGCTGCGCGGCCAGTGCGCCGACCACCTGTTGCGGATCGAGATGCGCGGGCGTCTCCACCATGATGCTGCCGCCGCGCGCTGCGTCGTCGCGCGGGGATAGCAGCGCGTAGCCGAGACTATCGGCGACTTCTATCAGTTGATGACACAGTGCGAGGTTGTGTGCGCGCAGCTTGCCAGGCGGCTGCGCGAGCAGCCAGTGGAAGCCGGGCCTGGACGCGACGAACGGCAGCAGCGACGGCGTGCCGGTATCGAAGCGGCGCGCGTCCGGCGCGTATGCGAAGGTGTCGAGGTCCCAGTTGAACGGATTCGCCTGGCTGAACCAGCCGCGCACCGGCGGCTGCATGCCCGCGGCCAGCAGAGGTGGCGCGATGTAGCCGAGGCCCGTGCCTGGCGCGCCGCACAGCCACTTGAGCGTGGAGCCGCAGATGAAATCGACCGGCGTCTCACGCAGATCGAACGGCAGGATACCGGCGCCTTGCGTGATGTCGACGGCCACGAGGCTGCCGATGGCGCGCGCATGTGCTGTAAGCGCGGCAAGGTCCACACGCTTCGACGTCAGCGACGAGACCCAGGTGATCAGCGCGAGCCCGACGTCCGGGCCCCAGGCGGCGATGAAGTCTTCGTCGCGCACGTAGGCTTCGGCTGCTCGCACGGGCACTGTCTTCAGCGTAAAGCCGCGCCGTGCAGCCAGGCCGCTGAGCAGGAAATGCAGGCTCGGAAAGCAGTCCGCGGCGACCAGCACGGTGCGGCCGGCGAGCGCGGCATCGTCGAGACCGTCGAGAAAACGCGCGAACACGTCGGTCACGTTCTGCGCGCCGAACACGTGCGCGGTATCGGCGCCGATCAGCGTGGCCCAGTTCGACAGCAACGCGTCGCGCGCGGCGAGTCCGATGCCCCAGCGGCGGTCGTCGGGCGCGTACCAGTCGGCGGTGAAGCGCGCGAGCGCGTCCGTCACGGCGGCCTGCTGGCCCGGATAGACGCCTACCGAGTGATACATCAACCAGCCGCTGAAATCGTCGCCGGCTGCGAGAGAAGAGAAAGTCATGGCTGCGGTGTGGTGAGAGCGTGACGTCCGGACATCAGAGATGTTTGTCGACGAACCGGTGATAGATGCCGATGCAGCCGAGACTGAGCACGGCGCAGCCCATCAGGTAGAACGCGGGCGAGACCGGGTCGTGGGTCCAGCCGATCATGGCGGTCACGAGCCACGGCGTGAAGCCGCCGAACGCCATCACACCGATGTTGTAGCTGAAGCCGAGGCCGGTGCTGCGCACAGTAGTCGGAAACAGCGACGACAGCACGGCGGCGAGCGGGCCGAAGTAAATTGCCTTCAACGCGCCCGCCAGCACCATGATCGTCATCAGTACCCCGAACGATGGCGCGTCGATCAGCCAGCGGAAGCACGGATAGATCGTCAGCAACGTGACGAGCGCGGAGAGCGTCATCATCCGGCTGCGGCCATAGCGGTCCGCGAGATGGCCCATCAGCGGCGTGAACACCATCAGGATCGCGCCGGTCAGCACGGTCGCGGCGAATCCGGTCGACGCGGGCAGATGCAACTGCTTTACCGCGTACGTCGGCATGTAGAGAATCATCAGATAGCTCGCCGCCGTCGACACGGCCATGATGCCCGCCGCGAGCGCAACGCGTCCGAGGTGGCGCGCGAGCAGATCGCGCACCGGCGCGGCGTGCTTTGCTTCGGATGGCTGCAGCGTGTCGTCGATATGCCGGCGGATATAGAGGCCGACCGGCGCGACCAGCAGGCCGAACACGAACGGCATGCGCCAGCCCCATGTCTCGATCCGCGCGGACGTGAGCTGGGTGCTCAACGCGAGTCCGGCGAACGACGCGAGCACCGTCGCCATCCCCTGGCTGGAAAACTGCCAGCTGCCGAGGAACGACTTGCGCGCGGACGACTGCTCGATCATCAGCGCCGTGCCGCTGCCGAATTCGCCGCCGGTCGAGAACGCGATGAGCACGCGCGCGAGCATCAGGCCGACGGGCGCTGCGAGGCCGATCGTCGCGTAGGTCGGAATCAGCGCGCAGATCAGCGTGCCGATCGTGGTGAGCCACAGCGCGGTGAGCAGCGCAGACTTGCGGCCGCGCCGGTCGGCGTAGCGGCCGAGCACCAGCGCGCCGAGCGGACGGAACACGTACGAAATGCCGAACGTGCCGAACGTCAGCAGCAGCGACACCGTGTCGTCGTGCGTCGGGAAAAACAGCTTCGACAGCGTGACCGCGAAGAAACCATACGCGGCGAAGTCGAACCATTCGAGCGCGTTGCCGATGCTGCTGGCGACGATCAGGCGCTTCAGTGGCCGGTTGTCGCGGCGGACGGCCGGCCGCTCGGTGACGATGGATTGCATGGGCGTGAGGTCGTGAAAGCGTGAGGTCATGACATCGAGAAGTCGGGAAATCAGCGCGCGGCAGCGGTGCGAAGCGCGTCATGCACCGCGCGCCCCGATTCGCCGAGATCCCAGAAGAGGCCGGCCATCATCCGCAGCGCTTCGTGCGCGACGCTGCCGAGCAGATGCTCGTCGGGTGCGTGCTGACGGCAGTTCGGATACGAGTGCGGCACCCAGATGGTCGAGAGGCCGAGCGTCGTCGCGAAGCATTCGTTGGGGATCGTGCCGCCGAGGTTCGGCAGGATCGTGACCGGTTTGCCGGTGGTCGCCGCGATCGAGTGCTCGGCCCAGCGCGCCCAAGGATGATCGGGGTCGAGCCGGGTCGCGCTGCCCGACGCTTCGATCGTCACGTCGACGTTGTCGAAGCCTTCACGGCGCAGATGCGCGAGCAGCAGTTCGCGCGCGTTCAGCCAGTCGGTGCCGACTACGAAGCGCAGCTGGCAGACGGCCTCGGCGCTGCCGGGAATGGCGCTCATCGGCCGCTCGACATTGCCCGCCTGCATCGCGAGCACTTCGAGCGTGTTCCATGCGAACACGCGTTCCGCGTCGCTGAGACCCGGCTCACCCCAGCCCTTCGACAGCGGCGGGTCGCCTTCGTCGGCGCCCACTTCGAGCTTCGCAACCAGCTCGCGCACGCGCGGCGGAATCGGCGGCGGCAGCAGGCCGTTGATGCGGATCCGGCCGTGACCGTCGACGAGGCTCGCGAGCGCATTCGCCAGCACGGTCGCGGGATTGGCCAGCACGCCGCCCCAGTTGCCGGAGTGACGCGCGCCGAACGCGTTCTCGACGCGCAGCCGGAAATGCAGCGCGCCGCGCGAACCGAGGAACATCGTCGGCGCGGCGGCCCGCTGGCGAGGACCGTCCGACGCGATCAGCAGATCGGCGCGCAGACGCTCCGCATAGCGGGCGCACACGGCGTCGAGTCCTGGCGAGCCGACTTCCTCGCCCATTTCGACGATCACTTTCGCATTGAAGCCGAGCGCGCCGCGCGTCGCGAGCACCGACGCGAGGGCCGCGAGGTTGATCGAATGTTGCCCCTTGTTGTCGGCGGTGCCGCGACCGTACCAGCGGTCGCCTTCGACGCGCAGTTCCCACGGCGAGCGTCCGTCGGTCCAGTTGCGCTCGTCGCCGTTCACCACGTCGCCGTGGCCGTAAATCAGCGCCGTCGGCAGGCCCGCGGCTTCGATGCGCTCGCCGAGCAGCATCGGCGGACCGTCCGCCACCGGGTTGTCGACGAGGTCGGTCGTGAAGCCGAGCGCGTGCAGCGCCGGCGCGATTTCGCCGGACAGATAGCGGCTGAGCGCCGCTTTCGCCTGCGGGTTCTGGCTCTCCGTGCGCAGGCCGACGCGGCGGCTCAGCGCAGTGTGAAAGGCGCCGCTTTCGAAGTGGCGGGAGACGTGCGAGAGGGCTTCGGAGCGGGTCATGTCGAGAGTGCGGAGCATCGGTGACGTCCAGACTACTGGCATCGAATGTTTTTTGTATTCGCAATCAAACAACGTATATTTGCGAAAATCGCAAACCCCGGATGAGGCACGCCATGCGCAATCTGCTCGATTCGTCGCTGTACTACTTCTCGGTAGTGGCGCAGAGCGGGTCGCTGACCGCGGCCACCGACAAGCTGGGCGCGACCGTGTCGGCGCTGAGCCGCCACATCGCGAAGCTGGAGGGCGATGTCGGCGCGCCGCTGTTCGAGCGGCACGCGCGCGGCATGGTGCTCTCCGACGCGGGCCGCATGCTGTTGCGCTATGCGCAAAGCAGCCTCGCCGACGGGCAGGCCGTGATGAGCGCGATTCAGGGCGACCTGACCCGACGCGAGCGCAACCTGCGGATCGCATGTACCGAGGGCTTCGCGCTCGACTTCCTGCCGAATTCGCTCGCCGCGTTCTACGCGCAGCATCCGGACGCGGTGATCGCGATCGAAGTGACCTCGTCCGACGGCGCAAGCCGCATGCTGGTGGATG
The DNA here is from genome assembly GCF_003443895.1 of Paraburkholderia phosphatilytica. Taxonomy (GTDB): domain Bacteria; phylum Pseudomonadota; class Gammaproteobacteria; order Burkholderiales; family Burkholderiaceae; genus Paraburkholderia; species Paraburkholderia phosphatilytica. Next base: position 83,804 of record NZ_QQOA01000008.1, read on the forward strand.
GCGACGCCGCGATCGCACTGTCGTTCAGCCTCAAGCCGGAACCCGACGTGGTGGCGCGCCTCACGCTGCCCGCGCCAGTGATGGCGCTGATGTCCCGCGATCACCCGCTCGCGGCACGGCCGTCGATCGCGCTGGCCGATCTGCATCCGCATCCGGTGCTGCTGCAGGACACCGGCACGACGATCCGTCAGCTGTTCGACATTGCCTGCAACGTCGAAGGTATCGACGTGGTGACGCCGATCACGAGCCGCTATGTCGCTTCGCTGTACCGCTTCACGCAGGTCATTCCCGGCGCGATCATGCTGTCGGGCTTCATGTCGGTCGCGAACCGGCTCGAGGCCGACGGACTCGTCGCGGTGCCGTTCGCGAGTTCGCTGCTGCAGCAGCGCCGCCTGCAGGTCAAGACGTCCGCGACGCGGCCGCTCACCGGGCTCGCCACCCTTTGCCTCGATCATCTGATCGCCGATCTGCAGCGCACCCAGGCGCGGCACCCGCAGCCGGCATGACGGGTTAGCGCGCCGACCGAGCTTTGCGCCACGCGCAAAGCCCGCTTGTTTGATTTCGAACGCACCAGGGATGATGCGGCGCTAGAGTGCATCCACGCCGATTTCGCGGACTACACGCGAAGCGTTGCGAAGCACCCGATGCCTTTCAACCCTGGAGATCAATGTGAAAAGAAGTCTGCTCGCCGTCGCGGCATCGATGTCGTTCATTAGTATTCCTTCTCATGCACAAAGCAGCGTGACGCTGTATGGCATCGTCGATGCCGGCATCGCCTTCAACAGCAATTCCGGCGGCAGCAGGCTCTACGAACTGTCGAGCGGAAACATGCAGGGCAGCCGGTGGGGGCTGCGCGGCGTCGAAGATCTCGGCGGCGGGCTCAAGACGGTATTCGCGATCGAGAACGGCTACAACGTGACGAACGGCAAGCTGCTGCAGGGCGGCGACGGATTCGGCCGGCAGGCGTATGTCGGGCTGGCGTCGGACCGCTTCGGGTCGGTCACGCTCGGGCGCCAGTACGATGCCGTGGTGGATTTCGCAGCGCGCTTCGAATCCGCCGCGCAATGGGCGACAGGCTATGGCGCGCACCCGGGCGATCTCGACAATCTGCAGAACACGAATCGCGTGAACAACGCGATCAAGTTCCGGAGCGTCGATTACGCGGGCCTGAAGTTCGGCGGCTTGTACAGCCCGGGCGGCACCGCCGGCCATCCCGGCACGAACCAGATCTGGTCGCTCGGCGCAGGGTACGACAACGGTCCGCTTTCGCTGGGCGTCGGCTACCTGAATGCACGCGACCCGAACTTCTCGTTCTTCGGCAACAACAGCACGTCGAGCACGACCGCGTCGAACATGACGGCCAGCACCGTCTATTCGGGCTATGCATCGGCGCAGACCCAGCAGATCATCGCGGCAGGCGCCGCGTACCAGATCGGCAATGCGACGATCGGCGCCATGTACACCAATACGCAGTTCCGCGGCCTGGGTGCGTTAGCGTCGCTCAACTCGCTGCACTATCACGGTACGGCGGCATTCCACGATGCCGAAGCGAATTTCAAATACCTCGTCACGCCGGCGCTGACGCTCGGCATCTCGTACGATTATCTGAAGGGCTATGGCGCCAACAGCGCGACCTATCAGCAGATCAACCTCGGCAGCGACTATTTCCTGTCCAAACGCACCGACGTCTATCTGTGCGGGATCTTCCAGCACGCGACCGGTACCGACTCGACCGGCAAGACGGCCGTGGCGGACATCACCGGATTTTCCGAGTCGTCCACCGGCAATCAGATCGTGGCGATCACGGGTATCCGGCACAAGTTCTGACGCACGAGGCTGGCTCATGTGCCGCGGATCATCCGCCGCACTGATGAACTGGATAAAATTGATCAATTTGACAGATATTCGACGCGAAACCTAGACTGGCCCGAACACTCCTCAAGTGGGGACACGATGGGCTCGGTCAGTACGCGGGATGCACTCGAAGCATTGGCGCCGCCGCAGAGCGGGGCAGCAGCCCGGACGCTGCCGGCGCTCCTCGCCGCACGCGTCGCCCGCAATCCCGATGCACCGCTGTTCTCCGATCGCGTCGAGCACTGGAACGCCGCGCAGGCGAGCACGATCGCCGCGCGTCGAGCCGGCGCCCTGGCCGCCCACGGCGTGCAGCGCGGCGACCGCGTCGCGCTGCTGTGCACGAACCGCTGCGAATTCATCGAAACGGTGCTGGGCTGCGCATGGCTCGGTGCCGTCGTCGTACCGATCAATACCGCATCGCGCGGACTGCAACTCGAACACATCCTGCGTAATTCCGGCGCGCGGCTCGCGGTGGCCGAAGCGCATCTTGCCGACGCGCTGTTTCGCGTCGAAGACCCCACACTGCCGCTGCAGACCGTCTGGCTGATCGGCGATGCAGATGCATCATCTGCACCCTCGGCACCCTCGCACCTGAACTGCGTGCCGATGCCTGAGCGCGGCGAACCCGTAGCCGCCGCCGCGCTGGCGGACAGCGATCCGCTCGCGATTCTCTATACGTCGGGCACTTCCGGACTCTCGAAGGGTGTGGTGTGCCCGCATGCGCAGTTCTACTGGTGGGGCGTGCACACGGCGCGCAACCTCGACGTGCGAGCGGGAGACGTGCTCTATACCTGTCTGCCGCTCTTTCACACGAACGCGCTGAACAGCTTCTTCCAGGCGTTGATTCACGATGCGCTGCTCGTTGCCGACCGACGCTTTTCCGCGAGCGGCTTTTTCGGCGCGATCGTCGAAACGCAGGCCACCGTGACGTTCGTGCTCGGGGCGATGGTGCCGATTCTGCTGGGACGCGCGGTTTCCTCGCAGGAGCGTACGCACAAGGTGCGCATCGCACTGGCACCCGGCGTGCCTGCACAGGCGCAACGCGACTTCACCGCGCGCTGTGGCATCGCACTGCTCGATGGCTATGGATCGACGGAAACGAACTTCGTGATCGGCGGCGGCATCGATGCGCAGCGTCCCGGCTACATGGGCAAGCTCGCGGGCGGTTTCGATGCGCAGGTGGTCGACGAGCACGATCAGCCGGTGCCCGACGGCACGGCAGGCGAACTGATCCTGCGCGCGGACCAGCCGGATGCGTTCGCGAGCGGCTACTTCGGCATGCCGGAGAAGACCGTCGAAGCGTGGCGCAATCTGTGGTTCCACACCGGCGATCGCGTGATACGCGAAAGCGATGGCTACTACCGCTTCGTCGACCGGCTGAAGGATGCGATCCGCCGTCGCGGCGAAAACGTCTCTTCGTACGAAGTGGAGCAGGTGCTGCTGAGCCATCCGTCGATCGAGAACGCGGCGGTGTTCGCGGTCAGTTCCGAACTCGCCGAAGACGAAGTGATGGCCGCGATCGTGCTGCGCGAGGGGGAGTCGATCGAGCCGCTCGATCTCGTCCGGTACTGCGAACCGCGGCTGCCGTATTTCGCGGTGCCGCGCTATCTCGACTTCGTTGCGGATCTGCCGCGCACCGAGAATGGCAAGGTCCAGAAATACAAGCTGCGGGAAGCGGGCGTGACCTCCAGCACCTGGGACCTGGAAACCTCCGGCTATCGTCTTGCGCGAGCCTGATCGCAGCGGCGGCGCACGCCTGCTTTTTCGACAACACGTGGTTCACCTGCCGCGGGGCGGCACACAGGAGTCAGCATGACAAGCTCGCATTCCTTGCCGGTTGCCGACGCGGCCGCGGCTGCGCCTTCCGTCGATCACAAGGCGTTGCGCCGTGTGGTCGTCGCATCGGTGGCGGGCAACGCGCTCGAATGGTACGACTTCTTTCTGTACAGCACCGCGGCGGCGCTCGTATTCGGCGAGCTGTTCTTCCCGAAAGGCACGAATCCACTGCTGGGAACGCTCGCCGCTTTCGCGGGGTTCGCCGTCGGTTTCGCCGCACGGCCGATTGGCGGCATCGTGTTCGGACACCTTGGCGATCGCTATGGACGCAAGCGCGCGCTCGTGTGGACACTGTCGATCATGGGCGCTGCGACCTTCCTGATCGGGCTGCTGCCCACGTACGCACAGGCCGGGCTGTGGTCGCCGTTGCTGCTGCTCGTGCTGCGCGTATTGCAGGGCGTGGCGTCCGGCGGCGAATGGGGCGGCGGCGTGCTGATGATCAGCGAATCCGCGCCCGCGGAAAAACGCGGCTTCTACGCGTCGTGGAGCCAGATCGGCGTGGGTGGCGGCTTCGTGCTGTCCGCGGCGGTGTTCTTCGTCGTGCAGTCGCTGCCGCATGCGCAATTCATGTCGTGGGGATGGCGCGTGCCGTTCCTGTTGTCCATCCTGATCTTCGGTGTGGGCATCTATATCCGCTCCACGCTGCCCGAGAGCCGGGACTTCTCGAAGGCCGAGGCCGCCGGCAGAACGGCGCATATGCCGGTGCTCGAAGCGATCCGGCGTCATCCGAAGGCGATCCTCATCGCGATGGGCCTGCGTGTCGCGGAGAACGGCGGCTCCTATATTTTCCTCGCGTTTTCACTGGTGTACGGCAAATTCATCGGCATTCCCGGCGCGGTGATGCTGGCCGGCGTGATGGTGTCGATGACCGTCGAACTTGCGATGATGCTGTTCTGGGGGTACCTGTCGGACCGTCTTGGCCGCAAGCCGGTGTACATGATTGGCGCGGTCGGGCTGATTGTGGTCGCGTTTCCGTTCTTCATGCTGCTCGACACGAAAGTGCCGGGTCTGATCTGGCTCGCGCTGCTGCTCGGCAATCCGGTCTGTCACGGCGCGATGATCGGCACGCAACCGAGCCTGATGGGCGAGTTGTTCAGCACGGAAGTGCGTTACTCGGGCATGGCGCTCGGTCACGAGATCGCGTCGGTATTTGCCGGTGGCCTGTCGCCGCTCGTTGCCACCGCGCTGCTCGCGAAATATCACGCCGCGTGGCCGGTCGCGCTGATGTTGATGGCGATGGGCGCGATCACCGTGATCGCGTTGCTCTGCTCGCGCGAAACGTTGCCGCGCACAACGCGCTGACGCACGGAGACGGAGCATGACGATGCAGCCCAACGGTTTCGACGGCGTACTGATCTGCGATGGCGTCGAGGTGCCGTACCAACGTCTGGCGCCCGACGGCACCACCGACGATCTGCTCGCGCAGGCCTTTATGCTGGCCCTTGCCGGATCGGGTTTCGCGCCGGATGAGATCGACGGGCTCGGCGTGGCGTCGTTCACGCTCGCGCCGGATCATGCGATCGACCTCGCGTGGCGCCTCGGCATCGCGCCGCCCTGGTGCATGGACGACTGCCACGGCGGCGCCAGTGCGCTGAACCTGTTGCAGCATGCGGCCCGCGCGATTCAATGCGGCGATGCGAACGTGATCGTGCTGGTGTCCGGCGACCGCTTCGAGCCCGCGGACTTCAAGCAGCTCGTCGATCACTACAACCTGACGACGCGCACCTGGCTGCGTCCGCTGGAAAGCGGCGGCCCGAACGCGTTGTTCGCGATGCTGACGCAACAGCATGCGCAGCGTTACGGGCTTTCGCGCGCCGACTACGGCGCGCTGTGCATCGCGCAGCGCGAATGGGCGGCACGCAATCCGCAGGCTGTCTATCGTGCTCCGCTGACGCTCGAAGCGTATCTCGAGGCGCCGCTGGTTGCCGATCCGCTCGGCCGCTTCGACTGCGTTCCCGTCGTGAGCGGCGCGAACGCAGTCGTGCTGGCGCGCGCGGATCTCGCACGCGCGCGACCGGTCCGCCATGCGGTCGCGATCCGCGCGTTGCGCTGCGGCTACAACTTCGATCATCAACGCGGCGACGGCCTGCAGACCGCGCTCGCGCAACTCGCGCCGGCATTGTGGCGCGACGCCGGCACGACGCCCGGCGAGATGGATCTGGTGTCCGTCTACGACGACTATCCGGTGATGGCGCTGGTGCAGCTCGCCGATCTGGGCTTTGCTCCCGATCACGATCTGCGCGCGTTGATCGCGCGGATCGCGTCCGGCGCGCTGCCGGTCAACACGTCGGGCGGCCAGCTGTCGGCGGGGCAGGCGGGCGCGGCGGGCGGCATGCATGGCCTCGTCGAGGCGATCGCGCAGCTGCGCGGAGCAGCCGGCGAACGGCAGGTGCCGAATGCGCGCCGCGCGCTCGTCAGCGGCTATGGGATGGTCGAGTACCGCTACGGGATGTGTGCGAATGCGACGGTGCTCGAAGCGTGCGAGGTGCAACCGTGACGGATCTCGTCGTGTTCGAATGCGCGCGCTGCGCGACCACGCTGTTCCCTGCGCGCTATCTGTGTCCGTCTTGCGGCGGCGCGCGGTGGCATGAGCGGATTGCTGCGCACGGTACGGTGATCGCCGCGACGGTCGTCCGGCATCGCGTGGCCGCAGAGCATTCCGGCCCGGTGCATGTGGCCAGCATCGCGACGGATGCGGGCCCGATCGTGATCGCGCGCATCGATGCCGACGTGCAGGTCGGCGATGCGGTCAGCGTGGACATCGACGCGCGGCAACGGATCGCCGCGCACCGCCGCGAACAGCAAGGCGACTGACCACCCCACTGCCGTAACCACCGCACGAGAGGAGAGGACGTGAAAACGCTGCTGGCTATTTCGTTAGGTATCTTAAGCACATCGTATGCGCATGCGCAGAGCAACGTGACGATGTACGGCATCATCGACGATGGTCTCACCTGGTCGAGCAACCAGGGCGGGCACAGCGCGTGGCAGATGCAGGGCAGCATCTCGCAGGGCGATCGCTGGGGAATGCGCGGTGTGGAGGACCTGGGCGGCGGTACGCAGGCGATCTTCAGGCTCGAAAACGGCTTCAATGTCAACACCGGCGCATTGAGTCAGGGCGGGCGGCTGTTCGGCCGGCTCGCATACGTCGGACTGGCGGACGACCGCTTCGGCACGCTGACGCTCGGCCGCCAGGGCGAGGGCATCGGCGACTATATCGGCGTGCTGTCGGCGAATGGCACGCTGCCCGGCGGCATCCTGTTTCCACATCCGGGCGATCTGGACAACAACGGTATCGACTTCCATCTGAACAACGCGGTGCGCTATGTATCGCCGACCTTCGCCGGCCTGAGCGGCATGGCGATGTACAGCTTCGGCGGCGTGGCGGGCGACGTTGCACGCGACAGCGCGAAGTCGTTCGCGCTGCAGTATCAGGCCGGCAACCTGCAACTGGTGGGCGCCTACACGCAGATCGATCATCCGGCGAGCGCCGTGACGGAAGGCGTATGGACCGCGTCGAACACGGTCGACGGCAACTATGGGCTCGCGGCCGGGAGCTATCGCGTGTTCGGACTCGGTGCCGCGTATATGTTCGGCAAGCTGAAGCTCAGCGCGGACTGGACCCACACGCAGTTCGGCGACCTCGACCCGACCGTGGGCGCGAAGATCGGTGGAGCGGTCACCTTCAACATCGGTGAAATCGTCGCGAGCTACATGGTGACGCCGGCGCTGCAGCTTGGCGTGGCGTACAGCTACACGAAGGGCAACGTCGACGAGACCGGTCAGTCGCCGCACTATCAGGAGGCGGATGCGAGCGTGGACTACTTCCTGTCAAAGTCCACCGACGTCTATGCGAGCGCAACGTACATGCGCGCGGGCGGCGGCGCCGTCGCGGACCTCGCGCCGGTGCTCGCGGCGTCGAGCACCGCGAACCAGGTCGCGCTGCGCGTCGGGATTCGCAAGAAGTTCTGACATGGCCGCTGTCAGCCTCGCCGAAGCCCGCGCCTATAATGGCCCGACTCTTCGAGCGGAGCGGGCCGTGCTGGACTTTAACGACGTCGATCTCAATCTGTTGCGTGTATTCCAGGCGATCCTCGAGGAGCGCAGCCTGACGCGTGCCGGTCAGCGCCTGGGGCTGTCGCAGCCGGCGGTCAGCTATTCGCTGGGCCGGTTGCGCGCGCTGTTCGACGACCCGCTGTTCGTGCGCACGACGGGTGGCATGCTGCCCACGCCCACCGCGTCGCAATTGTCGGCACCGGTCAACCGTGCGCTCGCGTCGATCCGCGAGGTGCTGCGGCATGGCAACGAGTTCGACCCGACCTCGAGCGCGCGCGAGTTTCACGTGTCGATGTCGGACCTGGGCGAACTGGTGTTCCTGCCGCTGCTGTGCGAGCGGCTGCAGAAAGCGGCGCCCGGCGTGAAGGTGACGGCCGGGCAGGTGCCGCTTGCCGATGTCGAAGAGAAACTGCGGCTCGGGCAGCTCGATTTCGCGGTCGGCAACATGCCGGCCTTGAAGTCGTCCACGAACTACACGGTGCTCTTTCACGAACCGTATGTGTGCATCACGAGAAAACGCAGGGGGTTGCCTAAAGGCACGCTCGGGCGCGACGCGTTTCTCGCGATGCCGCACGTGCTCGTCGCATCGAGCGAAAGCAGCCACCGCAACATCGAATACTCGATGCAGGCGGCCGGACTGCACCGGAATATCGCGTTGCAGGTGCCGCATTTCACGGTCGTGCCGCAGATCATCCGTCGCACCGACTGGATGGTGACCGTGCCCGAACGCGTTGCGCGTCTCTTCAACGAGTACGGCGAATTCGTGATCTACCCGCTGCCGGTTGCCATTCCCGAGGTCGAAGTCACCGTGCACTGGCATGAGGCGTTCGCGACCGACGAAGGCAATCGCTGGTTCCGCAAGCTCATCATCGACACGCTGCGCGAGGACTGAACGCGGGCCCATCCGGCCTTCCGCGCGCAGGCGGAAGCGCGCCCGGGTTCATAAATCAATTTATGGACGTTGGCCAATTTGATTGATTCGGCAAATACAGACGCTTTCCCTATACTGGCCGCAACAGAATGCGCGGCGTGCATCGGAACATCGAGGGAGACATGGCTGAGCGGTCGTTTGTCGAGGAAGTCGGGAAGCTGAAACTGGGAGCGGGCGACGTATTCAGCGGCGAGGGCATTCTGGCCGTGACGAAGGCGCTGCTCGAATCGGGCATCGCTTACGTGGCGGGATACCAGGGCGCGCCGATCTCGCATCTGATGGATGTGCTGGCCGACGCGCAGGACATCCTGAGCGAGCACGGTATCCGCTTCGAGAACAGCGCGAGCGAGGCGAGCGCGGCGGCCGCGCTGTCCGCGTCGGTCAACTATCCGTTGCGTGGTGCGGTCGTGTTCAAGGCGACCGTCGGCACCAACGTCGCGTCCGACGCGCTCGCGAATCTCGCATCCGGTGGCGTGACAGGCGGCGCGCTCGTGATCGTCGGCGAAGATTACGGCGAAGGCTCGTCGATCATGCAGGAACGCAGCCATGCGTTCGCGATGAAGTCGCAGATCTGGCTGCTCGATCCGCGGCCGAACCTGCCGTGCATCGTGCAGGCGGTGAAGGACGGCTTCGAGCTGTCCGAAGCGAGCCATACGCCCGTGATGCTGCAACTGCGCATCCGCGCCTGCCATCTGCACGGCCAGTTCGTCGCCTCGGACAACCGCCGCCCGGTGTTCACGATCCGCGACGCGCAGGACGCGCCGCGACGTGACGTCAGCCGCATCGTGCTGCCGCCGGCGAGCTTCGTGCACGAGCGCGAGAAGATCGACGAGCGCTGGCCTGCCGCCATCCGCTTCATCGAAGCGCGTCGTCTCAACGAGTTCTTTTCCGCCGACGCTCGCGACATCGGCATCGCCGTGCAGGGCGGTTCGTACAACACCGTGCTGCGTGCGCTGGAGCGCCTCGGACTCGCGGACGTGTACGGCGAATCGGCAATACCGCTCTACGTGATGAACGTCGCGTATCCGCTGATCGACAGCGAATGGGAACGCTTCTGCGCGGGCAAGCGCGCGGTGCTGGTGATCGAGGAAGGGCAGCCGAACTTCATCGAGCAGAACGCGTCGTCGATCCTGCATCGGAGTGGCGCACGCACGACGCTGCACGGCAAGGACATGCTGCCGCTCGCGGGCGAATACAACGCGGCGACCGTCACGAAGGGGCTGCGCGCGTTTCTCGAGCGCTATGGCGCGCTCGACCCGCAACCGGTGCGCAACAAGGTGATTCCAGTCGTGCCGGTGAGCACGGCAGCACCCGATCCGGTGGCGTCGGAAAGCACCGCTGAAGCCGCTGCCGATGCTGACGCGTTTCCGCCGCTCGATGCGAACGTTCACGCGCGTCCGCCCGGTTTCTGCACAGGTTGCCCGGAGCGCCCGATTTTCACCGCGATGAAGCTGGTTGAGCGCGAACTCGGTCCGCGTCATGTGAGCGCGGACATCGGTTGCCATCTGTTTTCGATCCTGCCGCCATTCAATATCGGTGCGACCACGATGGGCTACGGTCTCGGCAGCGCGAGCGCCGCGGCGCTGAACGCGCCCGACGGCAAGCGCGCGATCGCGGTGATGGGCGATGGCGGCTTCTGGCACAATGGGCTCACGAGCGGGATCGCGAATGCGGTGTTCAACCGCAACGACAACCTGACGATCGTGGTCGACAACAGCTACACGTCGGCGACGGGCGGGCAGGACATCCTGTCGTCGGCGGCGCGCAATCCGTCGCGCAGCACCGGACATGCGATCGAACAGGCGGTGCGCGGCGTCGGCGTCGACTGGGTGCGGACCGTGCGCCGCACCTACGACCTGAAAGCGATGACCGCCACGCTCAAGGAGGCGCTCACGACGACGACGCGAGGCCCGAAGGTGCTGGTCGCGCAGAGCGAGTGCATGCTCAACCGGCAGCGCCGCGAACGTCCGAGGCAGCGCGCCGCGGTCGCAGCCGGCCGGCGTGTGGTGCGCGAACGCTTCGGCGTGGATGCCGATACTTGCACGGGCGATCACTCGTGCATCCGGCTGTCGGGTTGTCCGTCGCTGTCGATCCGCGAGAATCCCGATCCGCTGCGCACCGATCCCGTCGCGCGGGTGCTCGATAGCTGCGTAGGTTGCGGTCTGTGCGGAGAGGTATCGCACGCGGCCGTGCTGTGTCCGTCGTTCTATCGCGCACAGATCGTCAGTAATCCGACGCGTTTCGACCGGCTACGGGAACGCGTGCGTCATGCGGTGATCGGCTGGCTGCAGCGCCGCGACACGCGCCGCCGCGCGCGCTTCGCTTTCTGAACGAACGGCATCTGAACGTAATGAATCACGCACAACCGATCAAGATCGCGGTCCTCGCGATGGGCGGCGAAGGTGGCGGCGTGCTGGCCGACTGGATCGTGGATCTCGGCGAGCACAACGGCTATCACGCGCAGACCACGTCCGTACCCGGCGTCGCGCAGCGCACCGGCGCCACGATCTACTATGTCGAACTGTTCCCGCGCGAGCGCGATCACGCGCCCGGCCGCACGCCGGTGCTCGCGTTGATGCCGACACCGGGCGACGTCGACATCGTGCTCGCGTCGGAACTGATGGAGGCGGGGCGCGCGGTGCAGCGCGGGCTCGTCACGCAGCAGCGGACCACGCTGATCGCGTCGACGCACCGCGTGTTCTCGATCGGCGAGAAGTCGGCGATGGGCGATGGCCGGGTCGACGACGCGGCGTTGATCGCGCATGCGGCGCGCGCTGCGCAGCGGTTTGTGCGTTTCGACATGGCGGAGATGGCCGAACAGACTGGCAGCGTGATCAGCGCGGTGCTGTTCGGTGCGCTCGCGGGCGTCGGCGTGCTGCCGTTCAGCCGCAGACAGTTCGAACAGACGATCGAGCGCGGCGGCGTAGGGGTGAAAGCGAGTTTGCACGCGTTCGATCGAGCGTATGCGGGCGTGGGCGCGGATTCAGCCCAGGATCTGCGTGCGCCGGATGCTGCCGTATCGGACGCTGGCACCGGATCGCCGCGTGCCGATGGGCCGTCAACACCGGAATCATCCGGCACGTTGCCCACGCCACGCGATCCACGCGTCGCGCGCCTGCTCGAACGCGTGCGGACGGAATTGCCGCCAGAGGCGCAAACGCTCGCGCGCGAAGGCGTGCGCCGCCTGATCGACTATCAAGACCCTGCGTACGCGGAGCTCTATCTGGACCGACTGCTACGTGTTCGTACCGCGCTGGACGCGGGCAGCCCCGCAACCGCAACCGAAACCGCGACGCTCCTCGCGGACACGGCGCGTCATCTTGCACTGTGGATGTCGTTCGAAGATACGATTCGCGTTGCCGACCTCAAGACCCGCGACACACGCTTTGCGCGTGTGCGCGACGAGGTTCGCGCGAACCAGGACCAGGTGCTCGCGATCAACGAGTTTCTGCATCCGCGTATCGAAGAAATCTGCGACACGCTGCCTGCGCCGCTTGGCCGCTGGCTCGCGCAGCCGCGCTGGGCGCATCGCGTGGTGGCGCGACTGGCGAGTCACGGCCGGGTGGTGTCCACGACATCGCTGCGAGGCTATCTGCTGCTCTACGCGGTGGCGCGTCTGCGCGCGATTCGGCGCTGCACGCTGCGCTACGTCGTCGAGCAGGCGCGCATCGACAACTGGCTCGAGCAGATCGTCGCGCTGGTCGCCGACCGCCCGGCGCTCGCGATCGAAGTGGCGCGCTGCCAGCGGCTGGTGAAGGGCTACGGCGATACTTATGCGCGCGGCGTCGGCAACTACCTGACCGTGATGGCCGCGCTCGCGCGCTCGGGCGGCCAGCTTGCGCCCGCGACGCTGCACGAGCTTCGCGACGCGGCGCTCGCCGATGAACATGGTCATGCGCTGAAGGCCGCGTTGAGCCGGCATGCGTTGGCGTGAACCCGGCGTCGATCGAAACTTGAACAAGGAGAGCTGGCGATGAATGCAGTGCTCGGTGAACTGGTCAGCAGTCTGGCGCACGGCGATCTGCGCGTGATCGATCTCACGCAGACGCTATCGCCCGAATTCCCGGCGCTGCAATTGCCGCCGCAGTTCGGCCAGGTGTGGGCGTTCAGGATGGAAACCATCAGCCACTATGACGAGAATGGTCCCGGCTGGTACTGGAACAACTTTTCGTGCGGCGAGCATACCGGCACGCATTTCGACGCGCCGGTTCACTGGATCACGGGCAAGGATCATCCGCGCAATTCGGTCGATACGATCGACGCGCGCAATTTCATCGCGCCGGCGGTCGTGGTCGATGCGAGCACGGAGGTTGCGGACAACCCGGACTGGTTGCTGACGCCCGAGTATCTCGCCGCGTGGGAGGCACAGCACGGCAGGATTCCGGCGGGCGCGTGGGTACTCTTTCGCACCGACTGGTCGAAGCGCACCGACCCGGCCGCGTTCCTGAACCTGCGCGACGACGGCGCGCATACGCCTGGACCCACGCAGGCCGCGGTCGAATGGATGATTCACGAGCGCGACGTGCACGGCTTCGGCGTGGAAACGATCAATACCGACGCCGGGCAGGCGTACGCATGGCCGGTACCGTATCCGTGTCACACGCTGATGCATGGATCGAACCGCTATGGTCTGCAATGCCTGACGAATCTCGATCAGTTGCCGGCTACCGGCGCGGTGATCGTTTCGGCGCCGCTCAAGATCCAGAATGGTTCGGGCAGCCCGCTGCGCGTGCTGGCGCTGGTTGGCGGTTAGCGCTCGCGGGATACGCGAGGCATTGCAGCGTTATCTCGGCCTGAAATACCGGACCACGGTCTCCGACACACGTTGAAGATGCTTTTCGACCGCGAGTTGTGCGGCGGCTTCGTCGCGCGCAAGCACGGCGCGCACGATCGCGCCGTTTTCTTCGATCACGTCGGGTAGCTGCCGGTGCTGCTTGAGACCGACGATACGCGCGCGCTTCACGTGTCGCGACAGCAGCGTGTAGCTGTCGCGCAAGGTGGGATTGTTCGCGAGCTCGATGATCTTGCGATGCAGCGCCTGATGCAGCTCGAAGTAATGCTCCGGTTTCGCCGGATCGTATTCGGCCGCGAAACGCGCGTGCAGCGACGCGAGGGTGGCGAGTTCTTCATCGGAAGCATGCCGGCAGGCCTGACGCGCCGCATAGCCTTCGAGCGCGCCGATGACGGCGAGCTTGTCTTCGATCGTTTCGACGGAGATCGGCGCCACGATTGCGCCGCGGTTGCGGAAGAGCTGGATCAGGCCTTCCGATTCGAGCACCTTGAGCGCTTCGCGCAGCGGCGTGCGCGAGACTTCGAATTCTTCGCAGAGCTCGCGTTCGGAAATCGGCGTGCCGGGACTGAGCACGCCGTCGACGATGCGATCCCGCAGAATCTCCGTCAATTGATGATGCAGGTGAGTGGTCTCGGACATCATACGGGCGATGAGAATACCCGCGCCCACGCGCGGCAGTCGCCATTATATTGCATGCAGATCGAATGCAATGTGCGGTTCGCGCGGGCGTCCGTCGTGCGATATGCGCTACATGGGCGCGCGGATCGTCAGCTTGCTGATGACCGACGTGACGTTCGGTACCTGCGCCGCCGCGGCCGCCGCCGCTTCCGCGTCCTTCTCGTCCGGCACGGTGCCGCTCAGCACGACCACACCGCCGTGCGCGAGCACGGAAACGTTCGACGGATTCAGGCCGCTCGTGCGCGCCAGGCGCCGGCGCACGCTTTTGATCAGCTGCTTGTCGTCAGCGGTGGGATGCTTCAGGTCATGGACCGACGGCAGGCTGGCGTCCTGAGGCGCCTGCGGTTGTGCCGATGCGGACGGCACGGCGCCGAGTGATAGCAGACAGGCGATCGTGGCCAGCATCGCACCGATAGTTGGCATGTTCATAAGAGCCTCGAAGGTGTGCAGGTGGCGTCAGAAGTAATGCATGATGCCGCTGAAGAAGCCGAGCTGGTTGTGCCCGACGGCCGGGTTCCACGTCGAGCCTACCGGCTGCTCGACCGGGCTGAAGTTCGTGTGCCTGCCGTTGAGCACGTAGCCGGCGGTTGCGTAGAAATAGGTTCGCTTCGACAGGTTGTACGACGGGCTGAGCGCGATCAGCGTGGCGCTGCCCTGGCCGTTGCGCTGGTGAATATGCGCGATACCGGTGGCGATTTTCAGCGGGCCGGGCGCGTTGTACGTGATGCCGGCCCAGCCGTAGTCCGCGTAACGCGGCGCGGAGGCGGGCGCCTGCGGCGCCGCCATAAACGTGTAGGCGGCCTGCACCTTGAAGAGACTGCCCGTCCACGCCGCACCGATGAACAGCTGCTTCTGGTCGTTGAACAGATCGCTGAACTGGCCGTTCGCGTCGCGCACTTCCTGGTAGATGGCGCGGGTGGAAAACGCGCCGAAACGGTAGGTGAGTTGCACGCCATCCGTTCTGCCGCTGTTGTACTGTCCCGCCACGCCGCTCAGCGAATACTGGAAGCCCACGTCGAAGCCCGCGAACGATGGCGAGTAGTAGCTGAACGTGTTGCTGAAATTCGGCCAGTTGGCGCCGCGCACGATCGATTCCATGCCGATGTGCTGCTGGTAGAGCGGGTCGTAGTCGAAGCTGCCGTCCTTCAGGATCGCGTCGTCGCGGCCCATGCGGAACGAGCCGAATGGGCCGCTCATGCCGACGTACGCGTTCTGCCAGAACGGATTGGAGCTCACACCATTGGTCACGAGGATGTAGTCGAGCAGCTTGAAATTGACCGTGTAGCCGCCGCCGATATCCTCCTTGCCGGTCATGCCCCAGGCGCTCGCGCCGGCGTCGCCGCTGTCCGCGCTCCAGAGCGCGGAGCGTGCGCCGTTGGGACCTGCCACACCGGACAGATACTGGATGCCGGCATCCACCCGGCCCCACAGCGTCACGCTGCTTTGCGCGCACGCGGAGCCTGACGCCAGCATCAGGGCAATGCACATTCGACGTTTCACTTCGATCTCCTAACCGTATCTTGTAGTGTCGGTCGTTCAAGGACAGATTCGCCCGGGAACGCCTGCTGTCTGAAACGAATTTAAATTGAATTCAATTTAAATTCACTCGGCACTTCTACTAGGAACTGAACGCTACGAGGGACTCAACGTTGCGGCGGCGCGGCCTGTAGCGATGCCGGTTCCGCGGCCGCGCCGCGCGCGGTGGAACGCGCGAGCGCCAGCAACGCAATCGCCGCGACGACCGGCGGAATCGCGCAGAACAGGAACATCTGCGACGGTTGTGCCGTGACCGCCAGCACCGCGCCGCCGGCGAGCGGACCGAGCAGCGAGCCGGTTCGTCCGACCGCCTGCGACCAGCCCACTCCCGTGCCGCGCACCGAGGTCGGATAGAACCCGGTGATGTACGCGGTCACCGCGAGTTGCGCGCCGATCACGAAGAAGCCGGCGAGGAAGATGCAGGTCATGACCGGCAGCCAGCGGTCTCCCGCCAGGCCGATGCCGGCCACCGCGATGGCGCCGAGGCCGTACGAGTACGCGAGCCGGCTTAGCGTGTGGCGCTTCGCGATCCGCACGACGCAGATGCTGCCGACGATCCCCGCGAAGTTGATCATCACGGTGCCGAGCACGGCCTGCCGGATCGGCATGCCGATCTGGCGCAGCAGCGACGGAATCCAGTTGATCAGGCAGTACGTCATCACCAGCGACGAGAAAAGCGCGATCCACAGCATCACGGTCGGCACGCCGAAGCCGTCGCTGAACAGCGCGCTCACACTGCCGCGCGTCACTTTCGGCTCGGCGACGTAGTACGTGTCGTCAGCGCGCCAGCTGCGCGTATGGTCGATCCGCGCGAGCGCGGCGGCGATCTTCCCGCGATGCCGGCCCGACAGCGTCGCGTAACGGATCGACTCGGGCATCAGCAGGATCAGCACGGGTACGCACAGCAGCGGCAGCACGGCGCCGAGGTGAAACACCGACGTCCAGCCGTAGCGCTCGATCATCGGCGCCGCGAACGCGCCGCCCACCACCGCGCCGAGCGGAAAGCCCCACATGCTGATCGTGACGGCCGTGTTGCGCAGTCTGGCCGGCGCATATTCCGACGCGAGCGCGAGGAAGTTGACGAGCGCGCCGCCCAGCCCGACGCCCGCGACGAGCCGCAGCACCAGCAGCTCGTGATAGTTCTGCGCGATGCTGCAGCTCCAGGTCAGCGCGCCGAACAGCGCGACTGAGCAGATCACTGGCCAGCGCCGTCCGAGCCGGTCCGCGACCATGCCGAACAGGATCGCGCCCACCGCGGTGCCGAGCAGCCCCGCGGAAAAGATCGGCCCGAACGCAGCGGGTGCGAGCTTCCACTGCGCGCTGATCGCCGGCGCGACGAACGCGATCGCCTGGGTGTCGTAGCCGTCGAGCACGATGACGACGAACAGCAGTATGAAAATGCGCCACTGGTACGGGCCGAATGGCGCGGTGTCGATTACGCCTGCCACGTCGATGCGTTGTCCTGTCTCCATGATGTCCTCTTGTCGGTCTGCGCGCGGGCCGTCAGTGCACGGCGCCCGCACAGAGATTGGTTTTCTCGATGGCGTCGGCGAGCTTCTCGGCAACCATGATGGTTGGAATGTGCGTATTGCCGGACGGCACACGCGGCATCACGGACGCGTCCGCGACGCGCAGCCCGTCCACGCCGTGCACGGCGCCCGCGGTGTCGGTCACGGCGAGCGGATCGTCGGCGCGGCCCATCACGCAGGTGCCGCACACGTGCCCCGTGCCCGTCACCGATGCGCGGATATAGGCACGCAGTGCGTCGGGATCGCGGCGGAGTTCGTCGAGCGGGGTGAGCTTCGCGAAGCGCCGCAACACGCCCATGCCGCCGCGCGGGTCGACGTCCATCCACGTCGCGGCCATCGCCGCGCGCAGGCCGTTGAAGCGCGAGATCTGGTTGAAGCGCATCAGCCTCGCGGCGTCTTCGAGCACGAACGGCTCGTGACACAGCTTTGCGACCGCGGGCGCGTCGAACATCCGGCACGCGAATTCGAAGCCCTGCACGAGGCGCTCGATGTCCGCTTCATCCGACGCGAAGCCGAATTCGATGCGGGTGGCTTCGTTGGGCCGTTCGGGATCGAGACTGACGGTGCCGCGCGCAAGCGGCCGCATCAGCACCGGCGACAGCGACGCAAGCCTGCGGCCCAGCGCATGCCACGACACATAGCTGCGGATATAGAGGCCGAGATCGCCATCCGGGCAGCCATCACGTTTCGACGACCAGCGGATGAACGTCGATCCCGCCGGCCGCCAGCCCGGCGTGTCGCGCCCATCGGGACGCAGCAGCGCGGTGGTGTAAAGAATCGGGTGGTTCTGCAGATTGCGGCCGACGCCGGGCAGATTCGCGCGAACCAGGATGCGCAGCCTGTGCAGCGCGTCGCCGGGGCCGATGCCCGAGCGCAGCAGCAGCGCCGGCGTGCGCAGCGCGCCGGCCGTCACGATGGTTTCGCGAGCATGCAGTTCCACGGTCGATCCATCGTCGCGCCGCGCGATCGCGCCGGTCACGCGGTTGCCATCGAACAGCAGACGTTGCGCTTGCGCGCATTGCAGGATGGTCAGGTTGTCGCGCTGGCGCGTGGCTGCGTCGAGATAGCAGAGCCCCGCCGATGCGCGCGACGATTCGTAGCGGCTGATCGGCAGCGAGCAGTGGCCGTCGCCGAACTGCGCGTTCATGTCGTCGATCTGCGGAAAGCCTGCATCGTAGGCGGCGGTTGCGACCGCCCGTGCGAGCGGCTGCCACTCTGCCTGCGTCTCGCGGCGGATCGGCACCGGACCGCTGCGGCCATGCATCGGTCCGCTGAAATCGACGTCCGTTTCGAGCCTGCGAAACCACGGCAGCACGTCGTCCCAGCCCCAGCCCGCCGCGCCCGCGTCGCGCCATTCGTCGTAGTCGCCGGGCATCCCGCGCAGCGCCCACATACCCATGATCGACGAGCTGCCGCCGACATTGCGTCCTTGCGGCAGCGGCACCGCCGGCGAATCCTGCGCGGTGCGCCAGTGGACCTTCGTGTCGGGCCACATGTAGCGCGTGTTGAACGCCGACAGCGGAAACACGTTGTCGATATCCGCTGGCACGCCGCGCGCCGCGACGTCCGGTCCAGCTTCGAGCAACGTTACCGTTACGTCGCGCCGGGCGGAGAGCCGGTTCGCGAGCACGGAGCCTGCCGCGCCGGCACCGACGATCAGATAGTCATATGTCGTGCTCATCGCGTCACCCCGTTCGCGGGCTGGCGTTGCGCCGGCTGCGCGGAATCGAGCACGCGGATCGGGATCACGCCGTAACGGCCCGACCGATGACGGTGCAGGCGTGCGCGATACGCGTCGCTCATGTCCTCGGGTTCCCAGTCGAAGCGCTCGTCGAGCCGGACGTCGACGTGCGCGATGCCCGGCGTCGCGGTCAGGACCTTGTACGCTTCGGTCGCGAACGGCGCGCCCATCAGGCAGCCATACTCGGTCACCGCGATCACCACTTCGACGTGCGCGCCGTCGGGCTCGTCGTGCAATGCGACGTGACGCACGAGTCCCATGTCGTCGAGGCCCGCCGCGCAGCCCGCGGCCACGCTGCACGGATCGATCACGGCATTGAGGGCCGCGCGAATCTCGCGTTCGGTCGTCATGCCGCGCGCTCCAGATCGGGACGTCCGCTCCACGGTTCGGCGAGCGTGGTGCGCTGGCCGAATTCGTCGCTGGCGAGCCGCGCGCGCAGCGCGTCGACGTCCCAGCCGAGAAAGCGCGCGTGATTCAGGCCGAGGATGCAGCGTTTCATGTCCTCCGTCAGTTGCGGGTAGCCATAGTCGCGGCACATGTCGTCCGGAATCTGGAAGTCCCAGAACAGTTCGATGAACGGCCGCGGATGATGTGCAACACAGCCGGTCGACCAGAAGATGCGGTCCTCGCCGCCCCATACGAGCAGCGAGCCGAGCAACTCCGCGAAACGCCGCGGCGAACGCTGCAGCAGATACGCGCTGCTGCCTTCGAGATTCACGGTGACGTTCGGGAAGCGCTGCATCTGCCACGCCGTTTCCTCGAGGAACGCGATGCCGCCGTGCACGACCTCGAACGTCAGGTCCGGAAACGCGACGGCGGCGCCGGCCACGTCGAACGGCGCGAACGGTTCGCTCGGCACCTGGCCTTGCGGAATCGCCTTGTGCGTCGCGATCATCTTCACGCCGAGCTTTTGCGCGCGCTCCAGCAGCGGGAACGCGATCTCGGGATCGTCGAGGCGATAGCTCTTCACTTCGCCGTCCACCAGATCCATCGGATAGAACTTGAGACCGACCACACGATCTTCTTCGACGAGCCGGTCGATCACATCGAGCGCATCGGGCTGCCACGGGCTCACAGGGCCGTACAGCGCGACGCGCTCGGGCCAGCGTTCGCGCATCGCGCGGCCCACCCACAGCGGCGAACCGCCGTCGCGATAGATGCCGTAAAGCGGGGTGCCGTGATAGATGCACACGTCGGTCTGACTCTCGGCGAAGAGCGCATGGCCGAGGAGCTGCGGATCGGCCGCGTGGATGAAGCGTTCGCGCGACAGTGCCCATTTCGGATCGCCGTCGGGAATCAGGCGGCTGTGGCCCGCATACAGCGTGTCGGAAAGCTGGATCGCGACACGCTCCTTGAAGCGGCCCTCGACGTGATTGTCCGGCATCGTGTTGTAACCATGCACCGTCGAGTCGATCACGAAGACGTCGTCGAGATGCCAGCGGCTGGGCGTGGAAGTCATGTCAGAGCTCCTGTGCGTGAGTCGTCGCGGGCGATGGATGCGCGCCGGCCGCGAGCGTCGTTTCGTCGACGACGCGATTGCGCAGCGTGCCGATCGACTGGATCTGCGCTTCGATCACGTCGCCGTGCCTGAGCAGCCGTTCCGGGAAGCGCCGGTTGAAGCCGGCGACGCCGCTCGTCGTGCCGGTCGTGACGACATCGCCGGGTTCGAGCGTGAGCCGCGACGACCAGTACTCGATGATCCGGCCGCAGCTGTGGATCATGTGCCGGGTGTTGTCCTGCTGACGCGTTTCGCCGTTCACGCTCAGGCGGATGTCGAGCGCGCCGGGATCCGCGATGTCGTCCTCCGTCACGATGCAGGGGCCGAGCGGGCACGTCGTGTCGAGGTTCTTGCCCTGGAACACGACGCCCGTCGGCTTTTCCTGCACGATGAGGTCGCGCATGCTGATGTCGTTGACGATCGTGAAGCCCATCACGACGTCGCGCCAGCACCCGGCGGGCACGTTGCGGCAACGCGTGCCGATCACCATCGACAGCTCGATCTCGTAGTCGAGCTCTTCCGTGTACGTGGAGCGCACGATGTCGTCGTCGGGGCCGATTACCGCGGAGGGCATCTTCAGGAACGCCACCGGATAATCCGGCAGATCGCGCAGCACGCCCGCGCTGCGACCTTCCTGAATGTGGCCGGAATAGTTCGCGCCCACCGCGATGATCTTGCCGGGGCGCGCGAGCGGCGCGTGCAGCCGCACCTGCGCGAGCGGCCGGATCAGCGGGCCGGCTGCATGGCGCGCGGGGTCCTGTTCGAGCAGTTGCTGAGCATGCCGGAGCGCGTCGCGTGCTGCATCGAGCGACAGCGCGCCGCCTTGCAGCAGGCGCAGCATGTCGTGCGGAATGCGCACGGCGGCGATCGCGGCCGCAAAAGGATCGCCCGAGCTGTCGCGCAGATACCGCGCGTACGCATGCTGAAGATCCACCACCCGCGCGTTGTCGGGATCGCGGTCGAGCAGTGCGCCGATGCGGATCGCGCTGTCGGAGTCGGCGCTCCAGGACACGAGCTTCATCGCTGCACCTCGCGCGCGTGCTGCATCAGTCGAACGGCGCGGCGTTCGAGCGCATAAGGCGCGAAGTCGCGCGCCATGCGCGCCTGCGCCTCGTCGGAGATGCGCAGCCCCGCCACGCGGACCTCCTTGACGCCCGCAATGGCCAGCAGTGCAGGCCGCACCGAACCTTCGGCGGTGACCGCGCGCAGTTCGCAACCGACGCACATGCCGGTGAAGCGCACGGTCACGATGCCCGCGCCGTCATCCAGCGCGACGAGTTCCAGACCGCCCGCGTGCGCGCGGATCAGGCGCGACAGCGAAGCGATGGTTTCGGCGAGCAACGTGGGATCGATGCGCTTTCCTGGTGAATGGCAACGGGCCTGGCGAGCATCCATCATCAGACCACCTCCATCGTGATGCCGCGCAGCTTGCCGCCTTGCTCGAGCTCCGCTTTCTTCGCGTCGAGATCGATGCCCATCAGCCGCGCGAAGTTTTCGCCGAGGATCTTCTTTTTGTCATCGCGCGTGATCTGCGGATAGCCATAGTCGCGGCGCAGGTCGTCGGGAATCGACAGGCCCATGAACGCCTGCAGCGTCGGCGCGGGGCCGCCGGCAAGCGCCGCCTCGGAGGCCCACAGCAGCTTGTCGGGACCCACCATCTGCAGCAGACGGCCGAGATGCTCCTGCACGCGGCGCGGCGCGATCCGGTAAAAGCTGATATACCCCGCGAGCGACAGATACACGTTCGGAAAGCGCGCCGCGATCGACACCATCTGCTCGAAGTAGGGCAGCGCGAGGTGATGCACGATGAAGTTGATGTCGGGGAAATCGCGCGCCGGCGCCTGGAGGTCGTAGGGCAGCAGGTACTCCATGTTCTGGAGTCCCCACGGATTACCCTTGTGGAACTGCAGCACCTTCACGCCGGCTTCGCGCGCGCGTTCGTACATCGGATACGCGATGCGCTCGTCGTCGCACCGCCAGCAGTCCGCGACGCGGTCGTGGCCGTTGTAGAACTTGAACGAGCGCGCGCCCAGCTCGTGCACCTGGAAATCGATCTGCTCGAGCGCGTCGTCGAGGCCGCGATACATCGGGTCGACCCCGCCGCAGAACAGCACCTGGTCCGGGTACGCGGCGGACATCGCATACTGCGTCGCCACCGGCGATTCGCCATCCTTGAAGAGGTCGAACATCGGCACGACCTGGGCCATCGCCATGTCGGTCGCGGACTGCTGGAACACGAGGTCGTACATGTCCTCGGCTTCCCAGCGGCGTGCCCAGTTGAACGCGGGGTCGTCGAGCTTCGGATTGCCCGGCCAGCGCAGCGCCCTCACGTACCGGAGGATGCTGTCGCGCGTCACGGCTGCGTCGGGACGGTCCTCGCGCAGGTTCGCGGGGGACATGTCGTACAGATGGATCGCGTTGTCGAACACGAAGATGTCGTCGATCATCGGGGGCTCCCGGAGGCCGGTTCGAGAGAGAGGGGAGAGAACGGCATGGGCCGCAGGATCGCGTTGCGCATCGACAGCATCGGCGCCAGCTCGTCGACCTGCCGGCGGTATTGCGCCCAGCGCGGATCGCTTTCCACCGCGCCGCGGGCGGCCATCCGCGCAGCCACGTCGGCGTGCTGCCACAGGTGCGTGACTTCGTCGATCTGGCCCATCTCGGTCAGGTACATGCCAAGAAAACGCCCGCCGAACGCGGACACGTGTTCGCGCTGCACAGGCAGCGCGACGCGCTCCCACAGATCGAGCCAGGCCTTCAGCCGGTCCACCTTCACGCGGTAAAAACGCTGCTCAATGATCATGACGTGCGGCCCCCGTTGCGAGGCCGAGCGATGCGAACACCTCGTACAGCGCGGCGGCGTCCTGATCGGCGCGGCCCTGTTCCTGCGCGACGCGATAGATATCGAGCGCGGCGTCGAACAGCGGCGTCGTCGCGCCGTGCTGCTCGATGAAACCGGCGATGATGCGTGTGTCCTTGAACGGAATCGCGAGGTCGGCTGCCTTCGTGGCCGGATCGTCATAGACGCCGCTCAGCATCAGCGGCACGCGTGCGAGCCAGATGCCCGATGCGGCGGGGCTGTTGCGGATGATGTCGTCGATCAGCGCGAGATCGAGTCCCGCGCGTTCGGCGAAGCGCATGGTCTCCGCGACGAGCACCGTCGTCGTGCTGACGAAGTGGTTGACGACGAACTTCACGCGCGACGCGGTGCCGAATGGTCCAACGTAGCGATACTGGCGCGCGGTGGCCGCGAAGATGGGCGCTGCCGCGTGGCATGCGCTTTCGTCTCCGCTCGCGAGGACCGTGAGCGCGGCTGCCTTCGCCTGCACCGCACCGCCGATGATCGGGCAGTCGAGCAGCGTCGCGCCGCCGTGCGCGAGCAGATGTCCGGCGGCGCGCGCCTTGTCTTCGACGGCGAGCGTGCTGGTTTCCGCGATCACGTGCCGCCGGTCCGTGAGCGTCGCGAGCTGCGCGATCACGTCATCGAGCGCCTGCGGCGACGGCAGCGACAGCACGATCAGTCCGGCGAAATCCGCCAGGTCCGCGAGGCTGTCCGCCACCCTCACGCCCGCATCGGCGAGCAGCGTGCGCCGCTCCGGCGCCACGTCGAACGCCATCACGTCGAAGCCGGCCTTGAGCCAGTTCACACTCATCGGCAAGCCCATCAGACCGGCGCCGACGATACCCACACGCATCACCATGAAACCCTCCTTACCACCATCAGGACTGCATTGAATTCAATCCGAATGCACGACAGCGCGTGCGTGTGCCGTGCTGCATCCGGCTTGCGGTACGCCGTCAGCCGGCGAACACGCGCTCGAGAAACGCGACAGCCGGATCGATCACGAGATCGAAGCCGAACTGATAGGTTGGCGTGACGTCGGCGTAGTGATTCATGAACGGAATCAGATGCACGTCGGCGCGCGTGTTGCCGTGACGACGCAACGCCTCGTTCATCCACAGGGTCTGCTCGGGCGGCACGTGCATGTCGAACTGCCCGTGAATGCCGAGTACCGGCTGGTGGATCCGCGCGGCGTGGCTGATCGGCTGCACGTCTTCATAGAACGCGCGATGCTCGTCGGGCGCGCCGCCAAGCCACTGGCACAGCAACGCATAGCGTCCCGGCGCGTAGGGCGCGACGCCACGCACGTGCTGCAGCAGATCGGTTGGCGATCCGAACGAAATCGCCGCGCTCAACTCCGGAATCAGCGCGGCCGAGCGCAGCGCGCTCATGCCGCCGCGCGACATGCCGAACACTGCGACTTTGCCGGGTTCGACGTCGCTGCGCATCGCGAGCCAGTCGAACGCGAGACGCACGTCGGCCGGATCGTGCTCGGGCGAGCCGCCGCGATAGGTGATCGACAGCGCGTGATAGCCGGCGCGTGCGAAGCGCGTCGCGGCCCAGTCGATGCTGTCGAGAAGGCCCGTCGAAATGCCGCCGGGCATCAGGATCACCGCGGGTGCGCGCGCGGCACGCTCCGGGGCGATGTGTCGAACGGCGAGCGTAACGGCGCCGTCGTTCAGCGTGTGGTCGGTCGTGCGAAAGCGGTCACTGCACACAGGTTTCTCCGTGAACGGAAGTAGCAAAAGCGGGTGGACGTATCGAGCGGCCATCGCGTGAACCGACGGCGCAGGGCAGCGCGAACGCACGCATCGCGGCGGGCCTCATCGCTACAGCAATCCGCCGTTGACGTGCACCACTTCGCCGTTGATGCCGGCCGCAGCCGGCGTCGCGAGGAAGTGCACGACGTCCGCGATGTCCGCGGGTTCGGCGATCCGTCCGAGCGGCGTCGCGCCCTTGACGGTGGCGCGGCGAGCCTCGGTGGTTTGCGCGAGCATCGTCGCGGTTGCCGTCATGCCCGGCGACACGACGTTCGCCGTGATGCCTCGCGCGGCGACGTGGGGCGCCACGGCCCGGACGTACGCTTCGCTGGCAATCTTCGCGCCGGCATACGACGCCGTGCCCGGATAAGGCTGCGTCGCGGTGCTCGACGAGACGAACACGATGCGGCCGCCGTCGCGCAGCAAGGTCGCGGCGGCCTGCAGCGCGACGAACTGGCCTCGTGCGTTGAAACGCATCACGCGATCGAACTCCGCTTCGGTGGTTTCGGCAATCGGCTTCACGACCGCATCGCCGCCGGCGTTGAGCACCGCGATGTCGATGCCGCCGTGGCGTGTCACGACGCTGTCGAAGAGCGCACGAATCTGCTGCGGATCGCCGGCGTCGGCCTGCAGGGTTTCGGCATGGCCGCCTGCCGCATCGATCGTCCCGGCGACGTGCTGCGCATCGTCACGGGCGTGGGCATCGGGATAGTTGACGATGACGAGCGCGCCGCTTTGCGCGAGACGTCGCGCGATCTGCGCGCCGATGCCGAGACTCGCACCGGTGACGAGCGCGACGCGTCCGCTGAGAGGACGATCGTCCCTGGATGGCGTGACGACAGAGGTCATGCGTTGTCTCCTGCCGATGCCGATGCGCGCAGGACGCTGGTGCGCACGGTCTGGGCGTTGATCCAGCGTCCGTCCGGGCCCGCCATGAATGCGACCGCGCGGATCAGATCGGTGAAACCTTGCTCGTGCGCCTCCGCGGGTGCGCTGACGAGATTCACCGTGATGCCGCGCGCGCCGATTTCGCGCGTCAGCACACGGGCGAAGACCTGCACGGCCGCCGCGGCGCCCGCATGCGCGGCGTCGTTTCGTGTGCCGGCCAGCGCGACGAGCACCTTGCCGCCGTCGCGGACTCGCCGCGCCGCCTGTTGCAGCAGGAAGAACGGCGCCTTCACGAGCGCGTCCGCGATCGCGTCGTACTGGTCAAGCGAGAGTTCGGTCAGCGGCGTGGGCTCGTCGAGCGGGGCCAGCACATGGATCGCGATGTCGACGCCGCCGTGCGCGCGCTCTGCCGCGTCGAACGGCGCGGCGCAGGCCCACGCGCTCGCCGGCGCAGTCACGCTTCCGGCAACGAACGGCACGGCGCCTTCGGTCTTGAGGGCATCGGCGAGCGCGCGGCAAAGGCCGGCGTCCGCACCGGTCAGCAACGCGACCTTGCCCGCCAGACGGCTGGGGGAACGACCTGTCTCCATGACGATTCCTCGCGGACGACGGCCTGCTCACGAGGCCGTCATGCCGATTGAATTCAAATTGAATGCAAATTTAGGACTGCGCCGCCGGCTTGTCAACCGAGGGTATCTCCGGAGATGGCCAGATACGTGTTCAGCCGCGAAAATCCCGCTTCATATGATTAGAATTCAAAGTGAATTCAATTGGCGTGCGAGTCGAGGGCGAGTCCGGAAACCGCCCGGCGACGCGCGCAGGAACGGACGAACACGAGAACACGACTATGAGCGATATCCGCGTCAGCGACGCTGAACGGCAGGCCCGCATCGAACTGGCAGCGATCTACCGGCTGATCGACCTGCACGGCTGGGGCGAGAGCATCTACAACCATGTGTCGCTGCGGGTGCCCGATTCGCCGGGGCATTTCCTGATCAAGCGGCATGATCTGCTGTACAGCGAAGTTACGGCATCGAGTCTGGTCCGCGTGCCGGTGGCAGGCGATCTCGACGAGCGCGCGGGCGTGAACCGGCCGGGCTTCGTGCTGCACGGCGGCGTGCTCGCGAGCCGTCCGGATGTGCAGTGCGCGCTGCATCTGCACACGGCCGAGGGCATCGCGATGTCGGCGTGCGCGGAGCCGCTGCGCATGCTGTCGCAGTACGCGGTGCGTTTCTATGGCAGCGTCGGGTATCACACGTACGAGGGCATCACCGATGGCCTCGACGAACGCAGCCGCATCGAGCGCGCGCTCGGCAACAACAGCGCGCTGTTCATGCGCAACCACGGGGTGCTGGTGGTGGCGCAGGGCGCGCCGGGGGCGTTCATCCGCGTCAAGGATCTGCTGGAAGCGTGCCGGATCCAGCTGATGCTGAAAGCGGCGGGCGGCGAGCTGATCGAGATCGATCCGCAGGTGTGCGAACGCACCGTGCGGCAGTTCGCGTCCCACGACAACGGACGCGGCGGGGCGGACTGGCCGGCGTATCTGCGCACGCTCGACCGGCTCGATCCGTCGTACCGGGACTGACGGGAAGCGAGGCGAACGACGCGCCTCGCGTCAACGCGTGCGGAAATGACGGACGACGGTCTGCGCAACGCGCGCGAGGTGTTCCTCGGCGGCGTGCTGTGCAGCTGCGCCGTTGCGCGCGAGAATCGCTTCGAGAATCGCGTTGTGCTCGTCCAGCACGCCGCGCGGCGGAATGTGCTGCCGCACGCCTTCGATGCGCGGACGGCGCACGTGCCGCGACAGCAGCGTATGCAGGTCCACGAGCGCCGAGTTGCCGGTCATCGAGACCAGCGTGCGGTGAAACGACTGGTTCAGATCGAAGTAGCGGTCCGCGTCTTCCGAATCGAACTCCGCGGCGAAGCGGCGATGGATCTCGACGAGCTGCGCCAGCTCGGCGTCGCTCGCGTTCTCGCTGACGAATCGCGCGGCAAAGCCCTCCAGCGCGCCGAGCACACCGAGCTTGTCTTCGATCGTATCGACCGAGATCGGGCTGACGATCGCGCCACGGTGACGGAACAGCTGCACGAGGCCTTCGGTCGCGAGGATCTTCAGCGCATCGCGCAGCGGCGTGCGGGACACGCCCAGTTCTTCGCAGAGTTCGCGTTCGGAGATCGGCGTGCCCGGACGCAGCACGCCGTCGACGATCTTGTCGCGAAGAATGTCGGTTACCTGGTGATGAAGCTGTGATGTCCCGACCATGTGGCAAGCGGTGCGTAGTTATCGATGTGTGAGCTGCATCGTAGCATATTGAATTCAGATCGAATTCAGAATCGGGGCGAATACTGACCGCTAGCGCAAAACCGTCCACCGACCGTAGCGTGCGACGGCTTCCTCGTCGAACTCGAAGCCCAGCCCCGGTGTCTGGTGAAGCACGATACGCCCATTACGATGCGTGAGCTGGCGGTTGATGAGCCGACGGAAATTCAGCACCTGGTCGTCCCAGAAGTACTCGACATAGCGAGCATTCGTCGTCGCCGCCACGAGCGGCGCGTGCACGTCATGGAACCAGTGCGGACACATCACGACACCGTGGCTCGAGGCGGTGGCTGCGATGCGTCGCCATTCGCTGATGCCGCCACACACCGCGGCGTCCGTTTGCAGGATCGCCGCGCCGCCCTGTTCGAGCAGCTCGCGGTGATACCAGCGGCCATAGCCGATTTCGCCCGTCGCAACGGGCACGCGCGTGAGCTTCGCGAGCCGCGCGTGATTGGCGATATCGTCGGGGGAGAACGGCTCCTCGATGAAGTACGGATCGTACTGCTCGATGCGCTTCACGTGCTGAAGCGCCTGCGTTGCATCGGTCCAGCCGTTGTTGATGTCGATCATGAGTTCGACGTCGGGCCCGATCGCTTCGCGCGCGGCCCGCACGCGCGCCTCTTCCTCGCGTGGCGAGAGGCGTCCGCCTTTCATTTTCACCGCCTTGAACCCCATCTCGACGTAGCTTGCCATTTCCTCGCCGAGCATCGCCGGAGTCTTGCCTTCCAGGTAATACCCGCCGCTCGCGTAGGCGGGAACGCTCTCCAGTTCCACCGCGCCCAGATATTTGTGGAGCGGAACCTGATGCGTGCGCGCGTTCAGATCCCACAGCGCCGTGTCGAGAATGCTGATCGCGCGCATGACGGTGCCGGCACGTCCCTGCAATAACGCTTCCTGATACATCGACTGCCACAGTCCCTCCACCGCGTACGAATCCTGGCCGATCAGCACCGGTGCGAGCAACTGTTCGACCGCCACGCGCAGCAGGTCGCCGCCGCTACTGCCCACGTAGCAGAATCCGATGCCTTCCACGCCGTCGCTCGATCGCACCTTGACGATCCCATAGTGGCGAGTGGAAACCGTGCGTGTGGCAAACGACGTGACTTTGTCGAGCGGTACGCCGGCAGCGCAGACGGAAACCGATTCGATCCTTGGCATGACTGACTCCTCCTGGTTGAATGCCGCTCGCGTGTCGTTGGCGAGCTGACCGGGTCAAGTCTGATAGTCGCAGGACCGTAAAAACAGTATCCTTCGGCTTCTTCAAACCATAAAATTTCTATCGATGGACTCGCGCTATCTGCAGAGTTTCGTCTATGTGGTTGAGCTGGGCTCCATTGCCGAGGCCGCGCGCCGGCTGGACCTGACGCCCGCGGCCGTGGCGCAGCGCGTGAAGATGCTGGAGGAGGAACTCGGCGCGAAGCTGGTGCGACGCAACGGACGCACCGTGGGCACGACCGAGGCGGGCGAGCGCATCCTCGACCGGGCGCGTGCGGTCTTGCACGACATCCGCGACCTCAAATCCGATCTCGTCGACACCGCCGTGCTGGCCGGGCAACTCCGGCTGGGCGGCACGCCCTCGATGATGACTGGCCTGATACCGGATGCGCTGGCGCAGATGCTCGCGCGGCATCCGCAGATCGATATCTGGCTCGAGCCCGCGAATTCAGTCGAACTCTATCGCAAGGTGATACACGGGGAACTCGATGCCGCGGTACTCGTGCATCCACTGACGGACCTGCCGAAGAGCTGCGACTGGCACACCTTCCGCGAGGAGCCGCTCGTGCTGCTCACGCCCGCCACGATGCAGGTGGACGACGTGCACCGCGCCATCGAGACCGAACCGTTCGTGCGCTACGACCGCAATGCGGTGGGCGGACAACTTGCGGACGCCTATCTGCGTCAGCACAGTCTGCAGCCGCGCCAGCGCTGCGAACTGGACGGCCTCGACGCGATCGCCGTGCTGGTCGATCGAGGGCTCGGCGTGTCGCTCGTGCCCGACTGGCTCGGTTCGCGCTTTGCAGGTCTCTCGCTCACGCGATGGCCCATCCCCCATGCGTTCCCGAAACGCGCCGTGGGCTTGCTGTGGAACCGCTCGTCGGTGCGGATCAGGCTCGTGCGCGCCTTCCTCGAGGCCGCCGAGGCGTTCGTTGAACACAAAAATTCCTGAGGTGTGAAGCAAGCGGACCGTACTTTCACGTGCATTCCGGCAGCGTGATACTGCGCCGGCAGCGTCAGAACGCGGGCTCGACAGATGAACCGGCGGCACTGCACCGACTGCCCCGTACATCACCTGAAGGAGACCCGCATGAGCGCACATCCGGCCAGCGCCGACCCCAGCCAATCGATCGGCGAGCGCCTGCGCGGCGTGCTTTCGCCAGTCCTCACGCCGTTCGACGCAGAAGGGCTGCCTTCAATCCCGCGCCTGACGAAGCATTGCCGCTGGCTGATACGGCAAGGGGTAAGCCTGGCCTTGTTCGGTACCAACTCGGAGGCCAACTCGCTCTCGGTAGCCGAGCGGCGCGGCTTGCTGGACACCTTGCTGGAAGCGGGCTTGCCGGCCGCGAAGATGATGCCCGGCACCGGCGCCTGCGCACTGCCCGAAGCGGCCGAACTCACGCGTCACGCGGTGCAGGCGGGTTGCGCCGGCGTGCTGATGCTGCCGCCGTTTTTCTACAAGGGCGTGAGCGAGGAGGGGCTGTACCGTGCATTCGCGACAGTGATCGATACCGTGGCCGACGCACGATTGCGTCTGTACCTCTATCACATTCCGTCGGTTTCGCAGGTGAGCATCGGCTTCGGTCTGATCGAGCGGTTGCTGCACCGGTACTCCGGCGTGATTGCCGGCATCAAGGACAGCTCCGGCGACTGGACCCATACGCGGGCGTTGCTGGACGCTTTCCAGTCTCAGGACTTCGACGTATTCGCCGGCACCGAGACGCTGTTGCTGCCCACGCTGCTGCACGGCGGCGCCGGCTGCATTACGGCGACGGGCAACGTCAACCCCACGGCGATCGTGGCGCTGGCGCAAAGCTGGCAGGACGCCGGCGCCGCAGCGCAGCAGCTCGAGCTCAACGCTACGCGCGCAATCTTCCAGCGCTATCCGGTCATTGCCGCGATGAAAGCGGCGATCGCGTGGCAGTCGGGTGACGCGCAATGGGCGGCCGTGCGCGCGCCGCTGATCGAACTGGATCGCTTCCAGCAGGGCGAACTGCAGCACGCGCTGACCGCAATCGGCTTCCGCATCGACGATGCCGCCTCGCTCTCCGCCGCGGACGATACCGAGACCGCGTTCGCTGCCGCGGGACTCTGACGCACGCTGCACACGCAACATCCATAACAGACACGCCCGCTCGACATCGCGCGCGAAGCACGGGCCGGCGGGCGAGGAGACACAGCTATGTTCAGTCGTACAAACAATCCGGAGACGCGGTCCGCCAATACTGCCGACCTCGTGTTCCGACGCATTACCTGGCGCTTTATGCCGCTGCTCTTTGCGAGCTACGTAGCGGCCTATCTGGATCGGGTCAACGTTGGTTTCGCGAAACTGCAGATGCTGTCCAGTCTGCATTTCAGCGAAGCCGCATACGGGCTGGGCGCGGGCCTGTTCTTTATCGGCTATTTTCTGTTCGAAGTGCCAAGCAATCTGCTCATGCACCGGGTGGGTGCCCGCCGCTGGATCGCGCGGATCATGATTTCGTGGGCGGTACTGACGATGGCGACCGCATGGATTCGCACGCCGGTCATGTTTTACTTTGTGCGCTTTCTGCTCGGCGTGGCGGAAGCCGGTTTCTTTCCCGGGATGATCCTGTACCTGACGTACTGGTTTCCCTCGCATCGGCGCGGCCGCATGGTGGCGATCCTGATGGCCGGTATCCCCGTGTCGGGACTGCTGGGCGGCCCGCTTTCGGGCTTCCTCATGCATGCGCTGAACGGCGCGGGCGGTCTCGAAGGCTGGCAGTGGCTGTTCATCGTGGAGGCATTGCCCTCCGCGTTGCTGGGCGTCGTGGTGTACCGCTGGCTCGACGACCATGTCGCCGACGCGACCTGGCTGACTGACGAAGAAAAGCGTCGTGTCCAGGTCGAGATCGATACGGATGATGCGACGCGCACGCATGCTTCGGTGGCTGCGGTGTTCGGCTCCGCGCGCGTGTGGCTGCTGTGCCTGACGCTCTTCGGGATTGTGATGGGCTCGTATGCGATCGGTTTCTGGCAACCGTCGATCATCCGCAACACGGGTGTGCACGACCCGCTCATGATCGGCCTGCTGACGACCATCCCGTACGCCGCCGCGCTGGTTTCGATGATCGTCGTGGGCCGTCATGCGGACAACACACGTGAGCGCCGCTGGCATGTGATCGTTCCCGCGTTGACTGCCGCAACGGGCTTCACGCTCTGCGCGGCAAACGGCGACGATCCGCTGCTTTCGATGGCGGGCCTCACGCTCGCAGTCTCGGGCGTCGTGACCGCGCTGCCGATGTTCTGGGCACTGCCCACCGCATTCCTGGGCGGTACCGGCGCAGCGGCCGGCATTGCGCTCATCAACTGCACCGGCAATCTCGCGGGCTTCGTCAGCCCGACGGTGATCGGCTGGCTCAAGAGCCGCACGCATACGCTCGAATCCGGGCTCCTGCTCACCGCCGCCATGCTCGCGCTTTCCGCGCTGCTGGTGCTGATGTTCGTTCCCGCACGGCTCGAGGACCGGCAGAAATCGCCTTCGCCGGTCTGACCGCATACGAAAGAGGACGATCAGGTTGCGCGTCCTGCGGCGTCGCCGAACAGCCTGACCACGACGGAGCGCAACCATTGATTCGCTTGATCGTTGTGCTGTGATCGATGCCAGTGCTGCTTGAGGTCGGCTCCGGAAGACGACGACAAGTTCCCCGTCCACACCCCAGGAGCTTCGCCTTAGTCTCCGCGGAGCGCACGACCGGGAAGTTCATGCGCAAAGTGTCGACCGGCAGGCTCCGGGCAGAAGCGCACATCGCACGATGACTCGCGAAGCCGTAAAGGAGCTTGTGAAGAAGGACCGCCAACGCATTCTTGAGACAGGCATCCGAGCCCTTATCGGGCTAGAAAATCCGCATTCGAAAGTCGCTCAAAGTCTGCCCTTTGCGCACTTCGCCGGACTGGCAACAGGCTGTTGTCGAAGGGGGCGATGTCGCGCACGTAAAGCGACTTTCCTCGGTAAAGGTTGCCGTAGGGCCGCGAACCGGGTGAATCGACGAGTAACGTCTCCGCCTGTTTGAGTAACGCAGCGATTTGGAGTCCAATCAGGCAGTCAGGAGACTGGACGTAAAGAAGCATCACCGATGAGCAGATCATCGGCTTCCTGCGCAAGCCCTCGGCCGGACCCTGCTGGGACGTTGATCGTGCAAAATGACCGGCCACCAGGCCAAGGAGACGACATGGATTCGCAGACCACACCGCAGGAACCGGATCTGGATGACGACGGTCGCCGACGCAGGGATTTCGTTCGTGGCGGCTTCTCTTTGGGTGGCGCGATCGCGCTGGCAAGCACCGCCTCTGCGGCACCGAAAGATGACGGTTGGGCGACGCCTGCGCGCGCCGGCGGCAAGCTGCTGGTGCGTTGGCTCGGCGGTGGCGTCACGGAAATCGCCACACCTGACTACAAGCAGATTGCGTACGGCGACGCGTGGATCTGGAACAACGCGGGCTGGGATCGTTTCGGCGTGAAAAAGCCGCCGGAATATGCCAGCGCCAAGGGATTCGCCGACTATGTCGCGGGCAAAAATCCCGATGCGGTCTTTGTGCTGCTCACCCATGACCATGGTGACCACATGGGCGATTACTTCGAGATGCTCAAAGCGCTGAGCGACGCTGGGGTGCCGGTCAAGACCACGGGGCAGAGCGACATGATGCGCTCTGCGCTGGTGCCGGAGTTTCGTAAGGTGGGCCTGGATCCCACGAAAATCGTGGTGAACGGCGGGGCAGGGATGAACTTCGGCGGGGTGTCCCAGCACGGCGAGATGTCGGCGCACCTGATTCCCGCACTGCACTCCAACTTGTGCGGCTATCCGGCGGCGGCCTTCATGCTTGATATCGGTGGGATTCGTGTTTACCTGAGCGGAGACACCGATCTTTTCGGCGACATGCGGTTGATCGGTGAGCGTTACAAGCCCGACCTGGGCATTGTGTGTGTGGGCGGCGGGCCCTTCACGATGGATCCGCAGGACGCGGCACGGGCCAGTGCGTGGGTGGGTGGGTCCCATGGCATCCCGGTGCATTATGCGCACAACGGGCTGGTGCTGGGTGTCGAGGCGGGCGAGCAATACCGCCAGGCTGCCTCGCGCGCGGCACCGTCGCTGCAGGTTTCGGTAATGAAACCTGGCGAGCAGACGTTGATCACAGTCTGACGGTGTGCGCTGTGGTGGCTCGCGTGCCACGGGCTTTGCGGACACTCGACTGTCGCTTACGGGTCGGGACTCGACGATGAGACGAGGCCCGTCCGCCGATCCTGCCTCGCTCAGTCTGGCCAGGCTTCAAGGGCCCGCGCGACAGTACGTTGGAGTTCTTCCCGGGTCGCGCCGGCCTGCGCGGCAAAAGCCAGGCCCCAGCCCACCACCATCAGGTAGCGCGCGAGTTCATCCGGATCGGCTTCAGCTGGCAGATCGCCCCGGTCTTTGTCGTCCTGGAAGCGCTTTCGCAGGCGCTCCTGCCGCGCCTGCCGTTGCGCAGCCAGTTCCGCCCGGATCGACCCGGAGTCGTCGGCACCGCCCAGCGTGCAGTTCACTGCAAGACAGCCCGGCGGACGAGACCCGTCCGTATAGAGCTCGGCCAGCCGGCAAAGGAAAAATTCCGCGACACCACGCGACGTCGGTTGACGCAACGCTTCTTCGGCCTGACCGAGCCGCGTGTCGACATAGTGCTTCAGCACCCGCTTGAAGAGCGCTTCCTTGCTGCCGAACGCGAAGTAGAAGCTTGGCGGCGTAATCCCGATCGAAGCGGTCAGGTCGGCGAGCGACGTCCGTTCGTAGCCTTTACGCCAGAACAGTTCCGTCGCCGTCTCGATCGCCTTGTCGACATCGAAGAGCCTCGTCCGTGCCATACGCCTCCTTTCCGCATCGTCAGGATCAAATATAGCATTTGCTACAGAATTGTCTTGACATGCTTTCCAGTCGCTAATTATAGTGATCGCTATATTTTGCCGTCGAGTACTACCGCGGCGACGCGGGACGTTGAGGAGATAGCGTGATGCAAAAGACCATCCTGGTCGCCGCCGCGGCGACCTTGTCCGGCCCCAGCAGGCATACGGTCCGCAGATCACGCAGTCGGCCGCTTACGTTGCGGAGACGATCAATCGCGCCGGCGGCCTGCTGGGCGCGACGGTGGAAGTCATGTGCGCCGACGACAAGGGATCGCCCGACGAAGCGAACGCGCTAGCCGACAGGCTCACCCGCTCCGGCGCGTCGCTCGTGGTCGGGCACTATCTGTCCGCATGTTCGCTCGCGGCATCGCCGGTCTACGCCAAAGCAGGCCTGCTGCAGATCGCTCCATCGACCACCAACCCGTCGTTCACAGACACGGCGTGGGAGTCCGGCTGGCGCACCGTGTTTCGCACCTGCGGCCGCGACGACAAACAGGGGGCGCTGGCTGCCCGGTATATCGCGTCCCATCACGCGTCCTCGCGTATCGCAATCCTGCATAACGACTCGCCGTATGGTCAGGGGCTTGCGGACATCGTTCGCGCTTCACTGCGTACGCAAGGCTTCCATGAAGCCATGTATCGATGCGTGCGCGACGCGAGCGGCGGCCTTGACGAAACCGTGCGCGAGATGCTGGATCGACAGGTGGATTTCGTCTATATCGGCGGCTACTACACGGACGTCGGTCCGTTTCTCGTTGCCGCCCGGCGCGCGGGTTTTGCCGGAGTCGTCATGACAGGCGGTGCCAATGCGAACCATCGCCTGTATGACATCGCCGGCGATGCATCGGATGGACTACTGATGACCTGCAGACTCGACCCGCGCGCCGCACGCGAAGCGCGGCAGGCGGTGGCGGGCCTTCGGGCACGGGGTCTCGAGCCTGAGGGTTACACGCTATCAGCGGTGGCTGCGATGGCGATCTGGGCGGAAGCCGTCCGCTTCAGCGGATCGCTGGATGGCGATGTCGTGGCTGCCGCGATACGGTCCCATCAATTCGAGACCAGCTACGGAACGATTGCATTCGACGAGCGAGGCGATGTCGTGAATCCGGGCTATGCGGTGCAGTGTTGGGAAGGCGGTCGATATTCGGTCTTGTCGGGGGCTTAGCGATGCTTCGTCATGGCGGTTTCTGTTGAAAGAGCATGGACCGATTCAACCCGATGCGGACGACTGAGCAAAGCAGATTCAATGTCCGCGGCTGAAAGAAAAACTTGCCCGGGTTCTGGCGCGGAACGCTCAAGCTGCCGGAAGCCGATATCGCGGTTTGCTGTGATTGGGCGACTTCTACTTCATAGGTGTCTCCGTCGAAATTCAATCCAGCGGCACAGTAAGCCTGTCGATGACGGCGCGCGTCTGAGGACGCGCGCCACGCCACCATGCGAACGCTTCAGCGGCCTGCTCGACCAGCATGCCCACGCCGTCTGCGATACCGCGCACGCCAGCATTGCGCGCGAGCCGCAGGAATGGCGTGAGACGCTTGCCGTAGACGAGTTCATAGGCCGTGCTTCCGGGACTAAAGACCGTCGGCGGCAAGGGAGGCAGATTGCCCGTGAGACTCGCGGAGGTCGCATTGACCACCAGATCGAAGCGTCCCATCGTCTCGAGATCGCCGTAGGCACAGGCGAGCACCGAACCGCTCGCGCCCGCATCCTTGATCAGTGCGTCGGCTTTGGTTGTGTTCCGGTTCACGATGACGAATTCGGCGGGACGAGCGGCGAGAAACGGCAGCAACGCGCCACGCGCCGCGCCGCCCGCGCCGAGAATCAGCACGCGCTTGCCTTCGAGCGACACGCCCAGGTTCACCTCGATATCGCGTACGAGTCCGATTCCGTCGAAGTTCTCTGCGACGATGCGACCGTCGTCGAATTTCAATGCGTTGGCAGCGCCCGCCAGCGAGGCCCGTTCGCTGCGCTCATCGGCCATCGCGAACGCTTCGAGCTTGAAGGGCGCGGTGACATTCATTCCCTTTCCTCCCGAGACACAGAACGCTCGCACCACTTCAGCAAACGCGCCTTCCGGTTCGAGCGGGCCCTCGATCGCCGAATAGGCCATGTCCTGCTTCGTCGTTTCGGCGAAAACGCCGTGAATCAGCGGAGATTTCGTGTGTCCGATCGGGTTGCCGATCACTGCATACTGGTCAGTCATGAGGAATTCGCCTTGAATCGCCTGCAACCTGTCTGGAATAGAGAACACCCGCTGTACGCATCGCGTCGATCTCGGTAGCGGAAAAGCCAAGCGACTCCGCAACGTCTGCGTTGTGCTGACCGAGATCGGGCGCGACGTCGCGGATGGTCGTGTCGCAGTCGGAGAAACGGAAAGGCAGGTTGGGCAGGCGCAGCGTCCCGTAGCGCGGATGCTGCTGCTCCATCACCATCCCGCGTGCCTGAATCTGCGGATCGGCAAGCACCTCGTCGATGCGCTGCACCTTCGCGCACGGCACGTCGATACCGTCCAGAAGCTTCAGGATCTGCGCGACCGGGCGTGCGGCAACCCAAGGCTCCACGACGGACAGAATCTCCGCACGATGCAGGTTGCGGCCCACGCTGTCGTGGAATCGCGCGTCTGCGCCGAAGCCTGCCGGACCGCCTTGCGATTCGATGAGCGTTGCCAGACGCTTCCAGGCTTCGTCGACCTGAGCCGCGATCACCAGGTCGCCATCGGCGGCGCGAAATACGCCATAGAGTGTCGACGTGGGCATGTCGTGTCCCGTCTGCTCCGGCAGAACGCCGCGCAGCGTGTAGCACTGCACCGCGTACTCGTGCATCGAGACGAGGGTGTCGTACAGCGCCATGTCGATGTGCTGACCGTGGCCGCTCTTCGCGCGGCCTAGCAGCGCCGCGTTGATCGCGGCCACCGCGTGGATGCCCGTGTACATGTCGCCCAGCGAGATGCGCAGGAGCGGTGGCGGCTCGCCAGGCGTGCCAACCATCTGCATGATGCCGCTCTTCGCTTCGGCGATCAGGCCGAAACCGGCGCGATGCGCATCCGGCCCGGTGTGACCGTATGCGGAGATCGAGCAGTAAACAAGCCGCGGATTGCGCTTCGACAACTCGGCGTAGCCGAGACCAAGCTTCTCCAGCGCGCCTGGCCGGTAGTTCTCGACGAACACATCCGCTGACTCGCACAGGCGTCGCATGAACTCCTGGCCGCGCGGGTCTTTCATGTCGACGCTGACGCCGCGCTTGCCCATGTTGAGCTGCAGGAAGTAGCCGCTTTGCTGGTCATCGAGCACCGTCGCATGCTGACGGCCCGCGTCGCCGCTGCCGGGACGTTCGACCTTGATGACTTCAGCGCCGAGCGCCGCCAGACACCGGCCGACATACGGACCCGCGAGGAAGTGGCTGTAGTCGACGACGCGAATGCCTTCGAGAGGACGGGGCTGCATCAGAACGCTCCCGGCCGGCGCGGCACCATCAGGCGATGCTCGCCATGCTGCACGACCTGCCCGTCCTGACTGATCAGCTCTGAAGGCAATACGACAATGCCCCAGTCTGGACGGCTCTTGCTCGCACGCATCGCACCGACGCGAAATTTCACGTGCAGCACGTCGTTGACCTTGATCGGCAGCAGGAAGTCCCACGTCCAGCCGAGCGACATGCCCGGCAGGAAGCGATAGTCGCTCTGAGACTTCAGACCGTCTGCGATCGAAAGACCGAACAGACCATGCGCGACGATGCTGCCGAAGTGGCTTGCGCTCGCATAGTCTTCGTCGACGTGCACGGGCGTATGGTCACCGGTGAGATCGGCGTACGCGAGGATGCGTTCCTTCGTCACGGTGTATTGAGGGCTGATGCATTCGTCGCCTTCGGTCGCATCGTCCCAGTATTTCTCGACAACCGTCATGCTCATGCCTCCGTGCGCGGATTGATCTTCAGCGCCTGTGCGACACACGACGCGGGCTTTGCCTGAATCAGCTCGATCGCGAGCCCATCCGGCAGACGCAGCCAGTTGGGCCCCTGCGGCATTTCGCGCACCCCGTACGCCTGCGCGGCGACAAGCGCTGCATCGAGGTCTTCACACATCACGCCCAGATGGGCGAGCCGGCCTTCTGGCTCGTCATGCTGCGGGGCATGGATGAACTGCAGACCGCCGAGGGTCCAGTACTGACGCGGCGCTTGCGGCGTGCCGTCGACTTCGCGCATGGTCATGCCGAGTACGTCTTCGAAAAAGCGGATGTGCCACTGGATGTCCTTCACCCAGATGGCGACATGTTCCAGATACGCTTGGGTGCCGTTCACGTCTTTGCCTCCATACGTTGGCGATCGCTCATTGCGCGTTCGATGCCCTTGATGCAGGCGACGAGCGTCGCGTTGACAGGCGTCGGCATCCCGAGCCGCTCGCCCCAGCGCACGACGGAGCCGTTGATGAAATCGATCTCCGTCGCCAAGCCTTTTTCGAGGCTTTGCAACATCGATGTCCTGAATGATGAGGGCAGACCTTCCGCGGCGAGCGTCCAGGCTTCTTCGGGTGCGGCGATCGACAGTGTGACGCCCGCCGCCTTTGCCGCCGCCATCGCTTCGCTCACGGCCGCGAGCGCGGTTGCCTTGAGCAGCGGCTCGTCGTACAGCTGTCCGTAAGTGAGGCTCGTGATGCCTGTCAGCGCGCCCGTGGCGACGTTGATGAGCAGCTTGTCCCACATCGTGCCGACGATGTTGTCGCTGACCGTCGTGAGTAGTCCCGCACTGTTGAATGCATCGGCAATCGCTAGCGCGCGCGACGTGATGCGGCCGTCGAGTTCGCCGATGTACGTCGCTTTGCCCTTTACGCCGGACTCGATATGGCCCGGCCCGCGCAGCACGCCGCCCACATAGGTTTTGCCTGCCAGCACGCGCTCGCGGCCGACGACATCGGCGAGCACGTCTTCGTGTCCGAGGCCGTTCTGCAGCGACAGCACCAGCGTTGTCTGCCCGACCAGGGCGAGCGCGCCGCGCATGGCCGCGGCGGTGTGGAACGACTTCACAAGCACGATCACGAGTTCAACGGCACCGATTTCAGCGGCTTGGGTCGCGGCACGCACCGTGACGCGCCGGGAACCGGCGGCATCGTCGACTTGCAGGCCATCGCGGCGCATCGCTTCGACGTGAATCGGCGAACTATCCAGCAGCCAGGTTTCGTGTCCGCCTTCCGTGAGTGCGGCGCCAATTGCGCAGCCCAGCGCGCCAGCACCCAGAATTGCAATCTTCATCGACATCTCCTTGACGGGTTGATGCACGATAAAAGTTGCCGTTCATGCTGACAATGCAATGGCTACAATGGTGTCATTGCAATAGACAATAATGCTCGCCAGACCATGCTGCCG
Source organism: Paraburkholderia phosphatilytica (assembly GCF_003443895.1). Lineage (GTDB taxonomy): Bacteria > Pseudomonadota > Gammaproteobacteria > Burkholderiales > Burkholderiaceae > Paraburkholderia > Paraburkholderia phosphatilytica. The sequence continues at coordinate 124,527 of NZ_QQOA01000008.1, forward strand.
ACCGATCTGCCCGACCTGAAGCTGCTTCAGCTCTTCGACCTTCTCTACGACACCCGCAACGTGACTCGCGTCGCGGAGCAACTCGGGCAGAGTCAACCGACGATCAGCATCTGGCTCGGACGTCTGCGCGAGTACCTGCAAGATCCGCTTTTCATTCGCACACCCGGCGGCATGGCGCCGACGCCTCAGGCCGACGCACTGATCGGGCCATGCCGGGAGATTCTCGAGTCGCTGCGTCGCTTCGCCGCGTGGGAGATTGCGTTCGATCCCGCGACTGCGCAGCGCCGCTTTCGCATCTGTATGACCGACGCGAGCCATATCACGCTGCTCCCGAGGCTGCTCGCGCATGTGCGTGCGCAGGCGCCGGGCATCCGGCTGGAGGCGGCGGGCATCGACGGCAACACCGAGCGCGCCCTGGAATCCGGGGAGGCGGATCTCGCTATCGGCTACGTGCCGTGGCTAAGCGGCGGCATCTACCAGCAGCAGCTTTATCAGCAGGATTGGGTGTGCCTGACCAATCGCCATCATCCCAGGGTGCGCGCGCGGCTTGGGGCGAAGCAATATCGGGCGGAAGGACATGTCGTCATCGAATCGGGTACGGGCGCGCAGCTGCTCGAACAGGCGCTGGCGCGCGAGCGCATCGAACGTGATGTCGTGCTGAAGTTGCCTGGTTTTCTGGGGCTGGGGACGATAGTCCAGACGACGGATCTGATCGCCACGTTGCCGCGTCACATCGGAGAAACGCTTGCGAAGACCAATGATCTCGCCGTCCACGCGTGTCCGGTTCCGGTGGAAGGTTTTGCCGTGCGGCAGCACTGGCATGCGCGGTACCACCACGAGGCGGGGAACCGCTGGGTGCGCGGCGTGGTGATGCAGTTGTTCGGCAGTTCGCGTTGAGCGTGACGCGTGCATCGCTGGATACGCGCGACTGGACTCGACGATGCAGCTTACGGAACGCATACGATGCGCCGGACGGCTTCTTAATCGTCTCTTAATCTTCGATTGGAGACAATCGCTGCACCTTACTTTTGCAACGATAGCGCCGATATTCGATGACATTCCCTAAACATGATCACCCCGGTAGCGGGCGCGCTTTGGGTTTCATGGCGGCTCCCGTGCTGTCCAAAGTGCCGCAAGTCACCCTTGCTTTCTGGGTCATCAAGATACTGACGACCGCGATGGGCGAGGCGACATCCGATTTCCTGGTCCACTGGAATCCGGCCTTCGGTGTTCTGCTCGCATTTCTCGGCTTTATCTTTGCCTTCGTGCTGCAATGGCGCCAGGAACGCTACATCGCCTGGATCTACTGGCTCCTCGTCGTCATGATCGCCATCGTCGGCACGATGGTAGCCGATGTCATGCACGCCGTCATCGGCGTGCCGTTCGACTATTCCACCCTGGGGTTCGCCATCGTCCTGGGCGGGGTCTTCCTGCTTTGGCATCGCTGCGAGGGCAGCCTTTCGATCGAACATATCACCACGCGCCGGCGCGAGCTTTTCTACTGGCTTACCGTCTGCGCGACCTTCGCGCTCGGTACTGCGGCGGGCGATATGACGGCGGCGACGCTGAAGCTGGGCTTCTTCATATCGGGCCTTCTGTTCCTCGTGCTTTTCCTGGCACCTGCCATCGGCTGGCGCTTTTTCGGCCTGAACAACATCTTTGCCTTCTGGTTCTCGTACATCATGACGCGGCCTCTGGGCGCATCCTTCGCGGACTGGGCCGGCAAGCCTGCCCGGATTGGCGGCCTGAATTTCGGCGACGGAACCGTAGGTCTGGCACTCGCGCTGTTGATCCTCGTATTCGTTGGCATCGGTGCGACAAGCGGCAAAAGCCTGGATGTGGACCCTACACAGAGCCAGACCTAAAACCTGTCCGGCGGGATCCGATTGCACCGGATGTCGTCGTGCTGCTTCCGAAACCTTCACCCGGTACAATCTGCCGCTTACGCGGCACGTTCGAGCGTTCGAACCATCGCCGACGCACCGTAGCTGGACCTATCTCACGCAGCTATTCCGGAGCTCCCATGCAAAGCGTTCGAAACGTGTTGTGTGCAGTGGTGCTGGGCTTGATCGTTGGCAGCACGGCCCAGGCCGACATCGTCGAATCCTGGAAGTCGGTGCCGATGCCTCCGCCGCCGGCGCTGAAGACGGTCACCGTGACCGATCCCGCGCATACCGCGCTATTGCTGCTCGATTTCGATGTCAGTACCTGCAACGAGAAGGAACGGCCCACGTGTGCCGCTTCATTGCCGCATGTCGCCGATCTGCTGGGAAAATCGCGGCGCGCGAATCTGATGACTGTCTACAGCCTGACCAGCACGGGCACACTGGCGGCGGTGCCACCCGTCATCGCGGCGAAAGGCGACGAGAAGGTTGTGCAGTCCGGCGTGGACAAGTTCTTCAATACCGATCTCGAAGCGGCTTTGAAAGCCAAAGGCATTCAAACGGTGATCGTGACCGGCACGATGGCGCACGGCGCGGTGCTGTACACCGCGAGCGAGGCAGCGTTGCGCGGCTTCAAGGTCATCGTGCCGGTTGATGGCATGTCGAGTAAAGATCCGTTCGGCGAGCTCTCGGCCGCCTGGGTCCTTGTCAACGCACCGGCCAGCGTGAGCAAAAACGTCACGCTGACCCGTTCCAGCATGATCAGGTTTCCGGACTAGGCCGGCTACCTCATCCGAATACAGATCAGTCTTCGTGGCTAATCGCCGGTTTGCTACGCGAGCGTCTCTGGTACTTTCCTGTTTCGATGTTTGTCAGCTTAGCCACAGGAAAAAAATCAATGCGAATCGCAAGGTTCTGGATTGCCATGGGGGCCGCCGTGGCCGTGCTGTCCGGTTGCGGTGGAGGAAGTGGAGGCGATGGTAGCGATGGCAGTGGAGATGGAACGACATCCACAACTGCAACTGGATCGTCTTCGACAACCGCGACAGCCTCGACAACCTCGGCTGCCCAATGGGTCCCGGCGCAAAGCGATACGTGGCAATGGCAGCTGAGCGGCACGATCGATACGGCCTACGCGGTGCAGGTCTACGACATCGATCTCTTCGATGCGCCGCAATCGACCATCGCCAGCCTGCAGGCGCAAGGGCGCAAAGTGGTCTGCTACTTCTCCGCCGGCAGCGCGGAAAACTGGCGGCCCGATTATGCGAAGTTCCTTGCCTCGGATCTGGGCAACGCGTTGAGCGGATGGACCGGCGAGCGCTGGGTCGATACCCGCTCCACCAACGTGCGCAACATCATGGCGGCTCGTCTCGACCTTGCGGTTAGCAAGGGCTGCAACGGCGTCGAACCCGACAATGTCGACGGCTACACCAACAATCCGGGATTTCCGCTAACCAGTTCGACGCAGGCCGACTTCAACCAGTTCATCGCGAACGCCGCACATACGCGTGGGTTGGCCGTCGCATTGAAAAACGATATCGAGCAGATCGACACGCTTGGAGCGAGCTTCGACTTCGCGATCAACGAGCAGTGTCACGAAATGGGCGAATGCAGCGCCTACAACGCTTTCCTGGCTTCAGGCAAAGCGGTGTTCAACGCCGAATATGCGTCGGCTTATGTGCAGAACACGGGTGGGGCGCGCGACTCGCTGTGTCAAACGGCGCGAGCCGCGCATATGCGCACGTTGGTCTTGCCGCTAGCGCTCGACGACAGTTTCCGCTTCAGTTGCGATTGACGGGCAACGGCGCGAGCGGAGGGAGAGGGGGCCAGGCGGCCCTTGTTCCCTTTCAGTGCAGCCCTTTCAGTGCAGCGTAGGTTGCTCGCTGCCGTCGGACAACAGTTCGTCGATGAGGCTGGTCGTAACGCGCAGATGGTGCTTGAGCGATGCGTGTGCCGCGTCCGCGGCGGCCGCATCGCCACGCGCGACCGCGCTATGGGTTTGCGTCGCGAGGCGCATGACCGATTCCGATGCGAGTTGCAGCTGGCGCATCGTCTCTGCGTCGCCGGCGGGTGCCGGGCGGTTCCATTCGGACGAACCTGCGATGTCCGGGTCAAATTCGAGCGTACGGTTCTTTGCGTGACGGGACGACATGTTCTGGATCTCCTCGCTCGATGATGTGACGCCAGTGTGAGCCGGCCGGTCAATTTTCAATGGGTCGAATAGACGGTGGATTGGGGGCCAATCCCTTCACCCAGCGGCCCTCGCACCCCGGCGCTGGCCCGCTTCTCCACGCCTGCCAGTTTCGCCGCGAAAACATCATACGAACAACAGCGGGTAAACACCTGGCTCGACGGCCTTTGCGCTTCTTTCGTTTCGAAACTAAAATCTTTCGAAACAAAAGTGCATTTTCGAGTTCGGAGCCATGCTGGCAAACAAGAGTTCCCTGAAGCGACGGTTGCAGATCGTCGAACTGGTTCGAAAGCGTGGCGAGGTTTCGGTGGAGGAACTGAGCCAGGCGTTCGACGTATCGAGCGTCACGATCCGCACGGACCTGACCTATCTGGAGGAGCAGCGATACCTGATCCGATCGTTCGGGAAGGCACGCTATCTCGCGCAGAAGCCGGGCGACAACGTCCTCGTTCCGACGGCGGACGGTGCGGCCCGCAAAGCCTCGGAGACGGCGATCGCAAGACTTGCCGCGGAAGCCGTCGACGATCACGAGTCGGTGATGATGGGCGCCGGTGAAGTCGTGCACAAGATCATCCCGTTTCTCTCGGACTGTTCGAACCTGGCTTTGCTGGTGCAGGACGTCGCGATGGCGCAGACCGCGCAACGCTTTCTGCAGTGCGAACTTCTTTTGACTGGCGGTCAGCTCGAACCGAGCGCGACGGCCATGACCGGGCCCGATGCGGAGGCATCGGTGACGCGTCGATCGATCGATCTGTGTTTTCTCGAGGCATCTGGACTGGATCGCGACGGCAATCTGCTGTGCGCGGACCCGGCCGTGGCGCGCGTGTTCCAGGTCGCTCGCCAGACGGCGACGCGGACGGTGGTTGTCGCGTATCAGCCGCAGTTGAACGAGCGGGACGGAGAAGTCTTCGCGAAACTCGCGGAGGTTGACGCGCTGCTGATTGATGACGGAATCGATCCTCCGACGATGGAACTGATGCCGGCGAGAGGACTTGAACTGCACCGGCGCGAGAGCGGAATTCTCGAGTACCGCAGGTTGAAGAAGTCGCGATAGAAGCGAAGGACACATGCGTGATGGCACACACTGAACTGCACAAGGCCGGCAACGCCGGCTATATCCTGACGATGGGCGAAATTCTCGTCGAGATCATGGCGACCGACCGCGGGCAGTCGTTCCGCAAGCCCGGAACGCTGATTGGCCCGTATGCAAGCGGCGCGCCGGCGATCTTCATCGACCAGGTCGCGAAGGTTGGAAGCCGTTGTTCGATGATCGGCTGCGTGGGAGACGACGATTTCGGCGCGCTTAATGTGGAGCGCTTGCGCGCGGACGGCGTCGATGTCTCCGGCATTGCCGTCATCAAGAGCGCGACTACCGGCAGCGCATTCGTCACGTACCGCGAAGATGGCGACCGGGACTTCATCTACAACATCGCCAACAGCGCGTCGGGACATCTTTCGGTCGGCAACATCCGGGACGATCTGCTCAAGGCATGCCGGCATTTTCATGTGATGGGCTCCTCGCTGTTCTCGTTCCGGATCATCGAGGCGATGAAAAAGATCATCGAGACCGTCAAGGGACATGGCGGCACCGTGAGCTTCGATCCGAACATCCGCAAGGAGATGTTACGGATTCCTGAGATGCGCGAGGCACTCGATTTCATTCTCGACTACACGGATGTTTTCCTGCCGAGCGGCCATGAAGTGATGTTGCTGGCCAACGCCAGCAGCGAGCAGGGCGCAATCGACGAGCTGCTCAAACGCGGCGTGCGCGAAGTCGTGATCAAACGCGGCAAGGATGGCTGCAGCTACTACGATGTGGCTACCACGATCGACCTGCCGGCGTTGCCGGTCGACGAGGTCGATCCCACCGGCGCCGGCGACTGCTTCGGCGGAACCTACATCGCCTGCCGGTCCCAGGGCTTCGGTGTGGAGAAGGCGTTGACCTACGCATGCGCGGCGGGTGCCCGGGCGGTCACGTTCCGCGGTCCGATGGAGGGTACCGCGACGCTGGCGCAACTGGACGAGTTCATCGCGCGTTCAGCGGAGCGCTCTCATGGCTAACGTGGTGACACGTCTCACCGGAGACGAGGAAGCAGGACGAACGCTCCGCGGCATCTACTCGATCTGCTCCGCGCATCCGTGGGTCCTTGCCGCGGCGATGGCTCAGGCGCTCGACGACGGCACGCCGCTGCTCGTCGAGTCGACGTCGAACCAGGTCGACCAGTTCGGCGGCTACACCGGGATGCGGCCGGACGACTTCGTGCGATTCGTCCATCTGATTGCCGATCGCGTGGGGTTGCCGCGTTCAAGGCTGATTCTTGGCGGCGATCATCTCGGCCCTAACGCGTGGCGCAGTCTCCCGGCGGAGGAAGCGATGCAACGCGCCGAGGCGCTGATCGACGCCTACGTGTCGGCGGGATTCACGAAGATTCACCTCGATACCAGCATGAGCTGCGCGGACGATGCAACGCGCCTTTCCGACGACGTGGTGGCGGAAAGAGCGTCGCGCCTGTGCGCGATCGCGGAAGCGGCCGCGGATCGCGAGGGGCTCACCGCGCGACCCGTTTATGTGATCGGTACCGAGGTGCCGGTGCCGGGCGGCGCCGCGGAAGAACTGGCTACCGTGGAAGTCACGAGTCCGGACGCCGCGGAAGACACGGTGGCCGTGCACCAGAGCGCGTGGCGCGCGCGAGGCCTCAGCGACGCGTGGCACCGGGTGATCGCGCTCGTCGTTCAGCCGGGCGTGGAGTTCGATCATACGAAGGTGGTCGACTACAAGCCCGAGCTGGCCGCGAACCTGTCCGGGGTGCTTGAAACAACAGCGGGCCTGGTTTTCGAAGCGCACTCTACCGACTATCAAACGCCCGAAGCGCTCAGCGCACTCGTGCGCGATGGCTTTTCGATTCTGAAGGTGGGGCCCGGCGTGACCTTTGCGTTGCGCGAGGCGCTGTATGCGCTGTCCGATATCGAAGCAGAGTTGTTCCCGGCGCACAGACGGGCGAATCTGCCGGAACTCGTCGAGCGCGTGATGCTGTCGAAACCTGGCAACTGGGAAAAGTACTATCACGGCGACGACGAGCACAAACGACTGCTCAGAACGTACAGCTACAGCGACCGCATCCGGTACTACTGGGCGGACCCGGAAATCGACGCCGCTGCGCAAAAGCTGATCGGCAATCTCAGCGGAGTCCAGATCCCGGACAACCTGCTGAGCCGCTATCTGCCGGAACAGTACTGGCAAGTCAGACGTGGACGAATCGACGCATCGCCGATGAACCTGATCCAGGCCAGGGTGCGCGATGTGATTCGGACATACGCAGCGGCCTGCGCGGCATAGAAATCGAATTTAGCAGCGGGATCGATGTACCCATATAAAACAGTACTACTGATTAAAAAATCGAAATCACCGATCCGAAACACTTCATCTGAGGAGAGTACGCGATGCAACTGAAAGACAAGGTCGCCATCGTCACGGGCGGTGGCGCCGGCATTGGCGAGGCGGTGGTTCGCCGGTATCTGCTGGAAGGCGCCAAAGTCGTCGTGGTGGATGTGAAAGCGAAGTCCGAGCTCGAATCGACGTACGCCGATGCGGACAAGGACCGTTTGCTTCTGCTTCAGTCGGACATCACGAAACGCGAGAGCATCGACGAGGTTGTCAGATCGACCGTTGATCGTTTCGGCCGCGTCGACATCCTGTTCAACAACGCTGCGATCTTCGATATGCGGCCGCTGCTCGAAGAATCGTGGGACATCTTCGATCGCGTGTTCGCGGTCAATGTGAAGGGGCTGTTCTTCCTGATGCAGCGGGTGGCGCGACAGATGATCGAGCAGGGCGGCGGCAAGATCGTCAACATGTCGTCCCAGGCCGGTCGCCGCGGCGAAGCGCTGGTGTCGCACTACTGCGCGAGCAAGGCGGCCGTCATCAGCTATACCCAGTCCGCGGCACTCGCGCTGGCTCCGCACCACATCAACGTGAACGCGATCGCGCCGGGCGTCATCGATACGCCGATGTGGAAGGACGTCGATGCGCTCTTCGCGCGCTACGAGCATCGCCCGATCGGCGAGAAGAAGCGCCTCGTCGGCGAGGCCGTTCCGCTCGGACGCATGGGTCGACCGGATGAACTGACAGGCGCGGCGGTTTTCCTCGCTTCAGCCGACGCCGACTACATCACCGCGCAGACGCTCAATGTGGACGGCGGCAACTGGATGAGCTGACGAAGCTGGAAATACCTCGCTTCGTGACAGGTCTGCGCGAAGCGATGGTCGAAGACGCCAGGCCAATCAAAGCTAACGAACCACCGGAGACAGACATGAAACCCAAAGCCGCTTCGCGCCGGACAGTGTTACGCCGCGCAATCTTTGCAGGGGCGACCCTCTTCGCTGCCCAACTGGCAGGCGCAGCGACGTTGACGATCGCGACGCTGAACAATCCCGACATGCTTGAATTAAAGAAACTGTCGGCGAACTTCGAGAAGGCGAACCCGGACATCAAGCTCAACTGGGTGATCCTTGAAGAGAACGTGCTGCGCCAGCGCGCCACCACCGACATCACCACCAACAGCGGACAGTTCGACGTGGTCGCGATCGGCACCTACGAGGCGCCGCAATGGGGCAAACGCGGCTGGCTGGCGCCGATGAACAACCTGCCGGCGGACTACGATCTCGACGACGTCGTAAAGACGGCGCGCGACGGTCTGTCGTCGAACGGTCAACTGTGGGCGCTGCCGTTCTACGTCGAAAGCTCGATGACGTTCTACCGGAAAGATCTGTTCGCGGCGAAGGGGCTGACGATGCCGGACCAGCCTACCTACGACCAGATCAAGGAGTTCGCGGACAAGCTGACGGACAAGAGCAAGGAGACCTATGGCATCTGTCTGCGCGGCAAGGCCGGCTGGGGCGAGAACATGGCCTACGTGTCGACGCTCGTGAATACGTTCGGCGGCCGGTGGTTCGACGAAAACTGGAAGGCGCAGATCGACACGCCGGAGTGGAACAAGGCCATCACGTTCTACTCCGATCTGCTCAAGAAGGATGGGCCTCCGGGCGCCAGCTCGAACGGCTTCAACGAAAACCTGACGCTCACGGCATCGGGCAAATGCGCGATGTGGATCGACGCAACGGTTGCGGCCGGCATGCTCTACAACAAGGCGCAGTCTCAGGTGGCGGACAAGATCGGCTTTGCGGCGGCGCCAGTCGCGGTGACACCGAAGGGCTCGCACTGGCTGTGGTCGTGGTCGTTCGCGATTCCGAAGACGTCGCGCTCGCAGGACGCGGCGAAGAAATTCGCGGAGTGGGCGACGTCGAAGCAGTACATCGAACTCGTCGCGAAAGACGAGGGCTGGGCGTCGGTGCCGCCGGGCACGCGCAAATCGACCTACGCGAATCCGGAATACAAGCAGGCAGCCCCGTTCGGCGACTTCGTGCTGAAGGCGATCGAGACGGCGAACCCGAACGATTCGACGCTGAAGAAGGTGCCGTACACAGGCGTCCAGTTTGTCGGGATTCCTGAATTCCAGTCGTTCGGAACGGTCGTGGGGCAGGCGATTGCTGGCGTCGTGGCGGGACAGACGGATGTGGGAAGTGCGCTGAAAGCGGCGAACGCCGCGGCGGATCGTGCAGTCCGTCAGGCGGGTTACCAGAAGTAAGCCGGGGGACGCTGGAATGCGGCGCGCGCCAACAACGAGTCTGCGCGCGCCGCGCTTCCCGACGTCACTAGTCCCGCACAATCGTTCCAGCAAACTCGACGCAATGCCGGCCAAGCTGTGCAACCTGCACACAGCCCAACAGTTGCTGCGTGGTGCGCAGTTCCTTCAGCAGAATCTCGAGCACATGCGACGCGCCATGCAGCCCGCGCGCGGCGACGCCATACAGCGGTGCCCGTCCGAGCAGCACGCCGCTCGCGCCCAGCGCAATCGCCTTCGCGACATGCGCGCCGCGCCGCACGCCGCCGTCGATGAACACCGCGAGCGCATCGCCCACTTCGTCCATCATCGCATCTATCACCATCGGCAGCAGTTCGAGCGGTGCGAACGCGCCATCGAGCTGACGGCCGCCATGATTCGACACGACGATGCCGTCCGCGCCGTGCTCGCGCGCGAGCCGCGCATCGTCGACCGTCTGGATGCCCTTGACGATCACCGGGCCGCGCCAGTGCCGGCGAATCCAGTCGAGATCGCGCCAGCCGAGCGTGAGGTCCATCTGCCGGCTCAGCATCGCGGCATGGCGATTCAGGTTCGCGCGTTCGCCGACGCTGCGCGCGAGATTCTTTAGTTGCGGCGAGCCGTGTCGCACCATCTGCCACGTCCAGCCCGGATGGCGCACGCAATCCGCGACGAGCCGGCCCGACAGGCGCAGCGGCAGCTTGAAGCCGTTGCGCACGTCGTGATCGCGGTTGCCGTGCACCGGCGTGTCGACGGTCAGCATCAGCGTCGAGAAACCGGCGTCGCTCGCGCGCCGCATCATGTCCTCGGCGATCGCGCGGTTCTGCTGCACGTAGAGCTGCAGCCAGAGATCGCCGTGAGGTGCGGCGGCGCGCACGTCTTCCAGCAACGACGTCGACGCGGTGGACAGCGCGAACGGCAATCCCGCCGCAGCGGCAGCCTGTGCGAGCAGTTCATCGGCATGCGGCCAGAACAGTCCGTTGAGTCCGGTCGGCCCGACGACCATCGGCGCGGCCGCGGTGCGTCCGAACAGCGTCGTCGCGGTCGAACACTCCGATACGTCGGTCATCACGCGCGGCCGGAAACACCACGCGCCCCACGCGTCGCGATTGCGCTTCAGCGTGAGGCCATCTTCGGCGCCGCCCTCCAGATAATCGAACGCGAGCCGCGACAGACGGCAGCGCGCCGCGCTTCGATAATCGTCGACGGACGCAGGCGTCGTCATCGCTCCTCCATGCGGCCGCTCGCGCCGCGTTGATTGCATTACAATCGATCCGTTCGCAGTCCAATATCGATCGATCTCACACGATGCCGAAAAGCACGTCCCGTCCGGCCAGCGAAGCGGCGCCCAGAACGCGCGCCAAACCGGGCGCACAATCCAGCATCAAGCCGGGCGCGAATTTAGTCGCTAAATCGAGCGCAAAGCTGCGCGAGGAACGCTCGACGCTGTTCATCGGCTCCACCGAAAAAACCTTCCAGGTGCTGCACGCGTTCGACGGACCCAACCGTCACATGACGCTCGTCGACATCGCGCGCGCGGCGCAGCTCGATCGCAGCGCAACGCAGCGCGTCGTGCACACGCTCGAAGCGCTTGGCTACCTGGTCCGGGTGCCCGATACGCGCGCGTACGGGCTCACCACCAAGGTCCTGCAGTTTTCCTACAACTACATCCGCGCGAACGAACTCGTCGACAAGGCCTCGCCGTACCTGCTCGACATGAGCCGCCATCTGGGCGAAACCGCGAACCTGCTCGAACTCGACGGCCACGAGATCGTGTTCGTCGCGCGCTTTCCGGGGCGTCATCTCGTCAACATCGACATCGTGGTGGGCGCGCGTCTGCCGGCCATGTTCACCGCCGCAGGCATCGCGATCCTGTCGCGCCTGCCGGAGCCGCACGTAAAGCAGATCCTCGCGCAGACCCGGCTCGATCCGATCACGCACTACACCGAAACGCATCCCGATAAGCTGCTCGAACGCATTCGCGCGGTGTCGCGGCGCGGCTATGCGGTGATCGAGAACGAGACCGTGCTCGGCGACATCTCGGTTGCCGCGCCGATTACCGATCACGGCGGCACCGCGGTCGCCGCCATCAACATCGCGGTGCCGACGTCGCGCTGGACGGTGGAGCGCGTCGAGGCGGAGCTCGCGAAGCACGTGCAGGTAGCGGCGACCTCGATCTCGAAGTCGCGGCTATCGGGTTTCCGGCGCTAGGCTTCGATCACACGTATCGCGCACATCAAGCGCCGCGTTCATGCAGCGCAAGCTGCTTTTCGAGCTCTGCGCGCAGTTGCTCGACGAGCGTCGAATCCGGCTGCACGAGCGGCGCGAGCATCACTGGCGCATGCACGCCGATCAGATCCAGCACCGCCTTCATCGGCCCCGGATTCGTCTCCGCGAAGGCCATGTTGAGCAGCGGAATCAGCGAGCGGTGCAGCGCGAGCGCTTCTTCAGTCTTGCCCTGTGACGCGAGCGTATGGATCGCGCGCCATGCGGTGGGCAGCAAGGTCGCCGTCACGACGATGCCGCCACGCGCACCGGCCGCGACGTGCAGTGGAAACAGCGTGTCTTCGCCGCTCAGCATCGAGAACGAATCGTCGACGGCGGAGACGGTGCGCAGGAAATGCCACATGTCGGTGTTGCACGCCTTCATGCCGATGATGCGTTCGTGCCGCGACAGCTCCGCGAGCACCTCCGGCGCGATCGCGATGCGCGTGCGATACGGAATCTCGTAGATCAGGATCGGCAGCGGCGATTCGTCCGCGTAGCGCAGGTAGTAGTCGCGAATGCCGGCCTGAGTCGGATTCGTGTAGTAGGGCGTCAGCACCAGCAAACCGTCCACGCCTGCCGCCGCGAAATCGCGCGCGGCCTGCATCGCATCGTGATAGCCGGGGTCGAGCACGCCCGCGATCACCGGCACGCGGCCTTCTGCTTCGCGCGCGGTGATCTCGGCCATCCGGATGCGCTCCGCGCGCGACAGCGCGCCATATTCGCCGGTGCCGCCGAGCGGCACCACGCCGTCGATGCCCTGCTTCAGCAGATAGCGCAGCAACGCGCGCGCGGCTTCGGCATCGACCGTATCGTCCGCGTGCACGGGAGTCGGAATCGCGGGCAGGATGCCTTGCAGTTGTCGGGAGGAAAGCATGAAGGAGTCTCTCGAGTAAGGTTCAGGATCGGAATTCAGGAGGCGAGGCTGCGCCGCCGCAGGCGGTCCGCAACCGTGATCAGGATGGCGATGAAGACGAACAGGCAGGTCGACACCGCGGCAATCACCGGCGAGATCTGCATCGTGATCTCGTCCCAGAACTGCTTCGGCAAGGTCGTGCTCAGGCCGCCCGACGTGAAGAGCGCGATCGTCAGTTCATCGAACGATGTCGCGAACGCGAACAGGAACGACGACAGCAGCCCGGCCGCGAGCAGCGGGAACGTGACGCGCCGCAACGCGACCGCGGGGCGCGCGCCGAGGCTGTACGCGGCGAGATCGAGGCGTGTGTCGTAGTTGCGCAGCACGGCCATCGTCGTGATCACCACGTACGGCACCGCGACCACGGTATGCGCGAGCATCAGCCCGAGCGACGAACCCACCAGCCCGATCTTCGCGTAGAAATAGAACACGCCCACCGCGAAGATCATGCGCGGCACGATCAGCGGCGCCAGCACGAAGCCGAGCATCGCTGACTTGCCGCGCAGGTCGCCGCGCACCAGCAGGAATGCAACCGGCGTGCCGATCAGCATCGACAGCAGGCCCGTGCCGATGCCGACCAGCATCGAGCGAGTAACCGCCTGCATCCACAACGGCGAAGCGAGCACCTGCTGGTACCACTGCAGCGACACGCCATGCGGCGGCCATGCGAGCCCCGACGCCGAATCGAACGACAGCGGAATCATCAGGAAGGCCGGCGCGCTCAGGAACACCAGCAACAGCAGCACGACGAGACGCAGCACGAGGCCTGGCTGATCGCCCGCGCGGCGACGGCGCTTCGGCAGGATGCGGAGCAGCAGATCGGTGGCGTGGCCGAGCGCGGTGAGCACCGCGGCGCCCGCCTTGCGGCCGAAGCCGAGACGCTGTGGCCGGCTCGCGGAAGGCGCGCCGCCCGCCATCGTCGAGAGGCCGACGAAGCGGTCGTAGATCACGAACACGACCAGCACGACAGCGAGCAGCAGCACCGAGATCGCGCCGGCGAAACCCCAGTTCAGCGCCTGCATCACCTGATCGATGATGAGTTGCGTAATCATCGTCTGATGGCGGCCGCCCAGCAGTGCCGGCGTAATGAAGAAGCCGATCGCCGTGACGAACACCATCAATGCGCCCGCCGCGACGCCGGGCAGCGACAGCGGGAAATACACCTTCCAGAACACGGTGCCGGGACGCGCGCCGAGCGTCGCCGCCGCGGCGGGCAGACGGCGGTCGATGTTTTCCATCACCGATAGCATGGTCAGCACAGCCATCGGCATCAACGCGTGCACCATGCCGACGATCACCGCGGGAAAGTTGTACAGCAGGTCGAGCGGCCGGTCGATGATGCCCAGATGCAGCAGCACCCAGTTGATCACGCCAGTGCGTCCCAGCAGCACGACCCAGCCGAACGTCCGCACGAGAAAGCTGGTCCAGAACGACAGCAGCACCCAGAACAGCAGCCGGTTCTTGCGCTCGCGCGGCAACATCGAAATGAGCCACGCGATCGGGTAGCCGGTGAGCACGGAGAAGCACGTCGTCCAGAACGACACCTTCAGCGTGATCAGCAGCACGTCCACATACACCGGCGACGCGAAGAGCCGCCGGTATTCGGCAAACGTCAGCCCGTGGCTGTCGTGCACGCTCAACAGCAGCAACTGCCCGACCGGAAAGACGAGCATCACCGCGAGCAGGATCAGCAGCGGCGCACACATCAGCGCGGCGCGCAGGCGGCGGTTCCGGCGCGCGCGGTGCGCGGGCCGCGATGCGGGCTCGGACGTAGGCGCGGCGAGGGTCACGGGATTCATCGCTTACTCCGCGATCGCGACCGCGTCGCCGGGCTGCCAGGACACGCCGAGCGTCTGGCCGATCTCGTAACGCGCGCCCGACGGGCTGGTCGGGAACGCCGCGACAAGCGGCGGCGCGTCGGGCAGCTGCGGCTTCAGATAGAGACGCGTCATGCTGCCGCTCACCATGATGTCGGCGAGCTTCGCTGGCAGCGCGCTGTTGCCTGCGTCGCCGTTGCCTGCGTGTTCGTGCGTGGCGTGGATCCTCAGGTTCTGCGGGCGCAGCATCAGCTTCACGTTGCCGCCATGACGGATCGCCGGGTCGTAGGCCATTGCCTGCGCGTGTCCGACGCCAGCAAGGTTCACGCGCACCGCGTCGCCGTCGCGCGCGGTCACGATCGCATCCAGCAGATTCGATTCGCCGAGAAAGTCCGCGACGAACACGCTCTTCGGCCGGAAGTACAGCTCGTCCGGCGTGCCGAGTTGCGCGATCGAACCGGCGTTCATCAGGCAGATGCGATCCGACATCGTCATCGCTTCTTCCTGGTCGTGCGTCACGTAGACGATCGTCGTGCCGAGCTCGCGATGGATGCGCTTGATCTCGAGCTGCATGTGATCGCGCAGCTTCTTGTCGAGCGCGCCGAGCGGCTCGTCCATCAGGATGATCGACGGCCGGTACACCATGCAGCGCGCGAGCGCGATGCGCTGCTGCTGGCCGCCCGAGAGTTCGCGCGGAAAGCGCTCCGCGACGTGCGGCAGATGCACCATCTCCAGCGCGTCCATCACCTTGGCGCGGGCGTTTTTCGCATCGGTGCCGCGCATCTGCAGCGGAAACGCGATGTTCTCGGCCACGGTCATGTGCGGAAACAGCGCGTAGTTCTGGAACACCATGCCGATGTCGCGCTCGTACGGCGCGCCGTACGTCACGTCCTCGCCGTTGATGCGGATCTGCCCCGCGTCCGGCTCGGCGAGGCCCGCGATCAGGCTCAGGAGCGTCGTCTTGCCGGAGCCGCTCGGGCCGAGCAAGGTGAGGAACTCGCCGTGCGCGACGTCGAGATCGGTCGGCGCGAGCGCGACGAATTCGCCGTAGCGCTTGCACAGGCCGGTGATCTGAAGGTTCGAGGCGGGCATGACGATCGGCTCCCGGTGAATCGAGAAACGGTACGGACAACGAAGCAACGGCGGAACATCGGCGACACGCAAAAGATCAGGTCAGCACCCAGCGGTTGAAGCGATCGAGCGCGACGCTCTGGTTCTGCTGCCAGTACTTCGCGTCGATGTGCAGGCCGGTCTTGATGTTCTCAGGGAACGTCGGGCAGTTTTTCGCGACGTCCGGCTTCACGTAGCTGAAAGCGTCCGGCTGCGTGAGCCCGGCCGGGAAGTACTGGACGAGCGACGCCTGCCGCTTCGGATCGCTCGCGAACTTGATGAACTCGCGGCATGCGTCCGCGTTCGGCGTGCCCTTCAGGATCGACCAGTTGTCCACGCCCCAGATATTCTGGTTCCACACAATCGCGACGGGCGCGCCGTTCGCGATCGCGGACTGCGGGCGCGACACCCACGTCGCGACCATGTCGACTTCGCCCGAGCCGAGCATCTGCTCGACCTGCGCGCCGGAGGTCCACCACACGTCGACGTGTTTCGCGATCTTGTCGAGACTCGCGAACGCACGGTCGAAGTTGCACGGATACACCTGCGAGGTCGGCACGCCGTCCGCCATCAGCGATTCCTCGACCGTGTCGAACGGATACTTGCGCAGCGCGCGGCGGCCCGGGAAATCCTTCACGTTCCAGAAGTCGGCCCACGACGCCGGCGCCTTGCGGCCCTTGAACGCATCGGTGCGATAGGCGAGCACGGTGGTGTACACGTTGGTGCCGACGCCGAACGGCGACATGTACTGCTGCGGAATCTTCGCGATCGTCGGATCGGCTTCGAGGCCGTGACGTTCGAGGTACTCCTTGCCGCCCGTCGTCAGCAGCAGGATCGCGGGCTGACTGATCTTCGCCATGTCCCACGTGTAGCTGCCGGCCTCGACCATGCTTTTGATCTGCGCGGTAGGCTCCGCGTTCGCCTGCACGCCGACCACTTCGATGCCGGTCTTCTCGGTGAACGGGCGGTAGAACACCGCGTCGTACGCCTTCGTGTAGATGCCGCCGTCGTCGCGCACGACGATGCGCTTGCTGGCCGCGCGCCCGGAGGTCCAGACGAACGGAAACGCGAGGGCCGCGGTGCCGGCGACGACCGTCTTGACGGCGGTTCGGCGGCCCGGCTTCTCAGGCAGGCTGCTGGCGGGAGAGGTCAGCTTCATCATGGACTCCGTGGTGACGGCAACGGGCGTTGCCACGTTTGTTGGAATGGACCCTGGGTGAGCAGGCTGCACGGCACCAGCTGCGCTACGGCAGCAGCCGGCCTGGATTCAGGAGGTTGCGCGGGTCGAGCGCCTGCTTGATCGTGCGCATCAGCGCGAGCTCCGCGTCGGATTTGTAGTGCGCCATTTCCGCGAGGCCGGTCTGACCGACGCCATGCTCGGCGCTGAACGTCCCGCCCAGACGATGTGCGACGTCGTTCACCTGCCTGCGCATGCGCGCGCCCATTTCCGCGGGGTTCGCGAGCGCATGCCACGCATCGAACGTGAAGAGCGGAATGAAGTGCACGTTGCCGTCGCCCATGTGCCCAACGATCACGATGTCGACGTCAGGCACGAGTTCGCGCACGGCGCGTGTCGCTTCGTCGATGAACTGAGGCACGGCGGACACCGGCACCGCGCAGTCGGTCGTCAGGCCGACGCCCGCTTTCATGTTCGCTTCGGTCACGCTGTGACGGACTTCCCAGAACGCGGCGCGCTGCGCGTCGCTGGTCGCGAGCGTGGCGTCGGCAAGCAGGCCCGCTTCCGCCGCGCGCTCCAGCGTCTGCTGCAGCTGCTCGGCCATGCTCGCGCTGCCGCGCGTGTCGGCGAGCTCGACGAGCACGTGCCACGCGTGTTTGCCTTCCAGCGGATAGCGGCGGCCCGGCACGTGCTCGATCACGAGATCGAGCTGGCGACGGTTCATCAGCTCGTAGGCGGACAGGCGCGAACCGCATTCCGCCTGGAACATGCCGAGAATTTGTAGTGCTGCCGCCGGATCGGTGGGCGCGAACCATGCGAGCGCGTGATGCGTCGGCAGCGGATGCAGTTTCAGCGTGACCGCGGTGACGATGCCGAGCGTGCCTTCCGCGCCGATGAACAGCTGCTTGAGATCGATGCCCGTGTTGTCCTTGCGCAATGCGCGCAGGCCGTTCCAGATGGTGCCGTCCGCGAGCACGACCTCGAGCCCGAGCACGTTGTCGCGCGTGTTGCCGTAGCGCAGCACGCTGGTGCCGCCCGCGTTGGTGGACAGCGTGCCGCCGATCTGGCACGAGCCTTCCGCGCCGAGGCTGACAGGGTAGAGCCGCTGCACGGCAGCCGCGGCGTCCTGCACGGCCTTTAGTACACAGCCAGCTTCGACTTCCATCGAACCGTTCTGCGCATCGACCCGGCGGATCGCGCGCATCCGCATCAGGTTGACGATCACGGGCATCGCACGACCGGCCGCCGGCACGGCGCCGGCGCAGAGGCTGGTGTTGCCGCCCTGCGGCAGGATCGGCACGCCGGCAGCCGCGCAGAGGCGCACGACGGCGGCGACTTCGGCGGTGGACTTCGGCTTCGCGACGCACAGCGCGCCGGACTTGAAGCGGCGCCGGAAGTCTTCGATGAAGCCATCCAGTCCGGCCGCGTCGGTGATCACCGCGTCCTCGCCTAGCTCAGCCTGCAGACGCGCAATCAGTGTCGCCCCATCGTCCATGTGCCGGTCCTCGTTTCGTTGTGGCCGTTGCGGCCAACCAAGGTGAACCAAGCATAGGCGTAGAAAAATCGCATGGAAATAGATTTAATTGCATTGCGATTAAATTATGCGCGGCGTTCCTGTGTGCCTTCTGGGGCCGAGCTTTCCGCTGCTCAGGGGTTTCCAGTGGAGACGCTGCGACGGGCGCTCTCTACACTCGCTGTACGCGGAGCCGAAGACTTCGCACTGTGGAGACGGCATGACGCTTCAGCAACTGGAGACCTTTTTCTGGACGGTCACGCTCGGGAGTTTTTCGGCGGCGGCCGAGCGGCTGTATGCGACGCAGTCGGCGGTATCGATGCGGGTGCGGGAGCTCGAACGCACGCTGGGCGTCGAACTGTTCGACCGCAGCCATCGCGCGGTTCGCCTCACGCCGAAAGGCCGCGAACTGATGGACTACGCGGGCCGTATCCTCGATCTGTCGACCGAGCTCGAGCATCGCGTCGGTGCGTCGGACGCGGTATCGGGCACCGTTCGGTTCGGCGTTGCGGAGGTGGTCACCACCACCTGGCTGCCGCGATTGATCGCGGTGATCGCGGAGCGCTATCCGAACGTGCGGCTCGAAATCGAGGAGGCGCTCACCGCCGAACTGATGACGAGCCTGCACGCGGCGGAACTCGAACTCGTGCTCGCGCCGGGTCACACGCGCACGCCGGCGCTCTCCACGCTGTCGCTCGGCAGCGTCGACTTTCAGTGGATGGCGAGCCCGTCGCTCGGTCTCGACGCGCACGCGTACACACCTGGGGAACTCGCCGCGTATCCGATCATCGGCATGAAGCCGGCGTCGTTCCACTACTCCGCGATCGAAGACTGGTTTCTCCGTGACCATGTCCGTTGCCGCTATCTGGCGCGCTGCAAAAGCATCGCGGTTGCGGCCTCGATGACGATGGCCGGCATGGGCGTGTCGTATCTGCCGGTGCGCGGCTACACGCAGGAAATCGCGCAACAGAAGCTCGCGATCGTGAACGTCGATCGTCCGCTCGCGTCCGTCGAATTCATTGCCGCGTGTCCCGCGGGCCATTCGTATTCGCTCGCGCGCGTGATCGCCGAACTGGCGCAGGAAGTCAGCGATTTCGATCCGGTCTAGCGATGGGCTCGCCGGGCGCGGTTCGCTTATCGCGATCCTCCTTCAACCGCTGCGCGACATTGCTGCGGTGCGTGACGTCACTTCAAGAAAGTTGATGCTTCGACGCGTAAATTACTCGTTTGAGTTCATGTGACCACCCGTCTATTCTGGTTTTCACAGTAACGGCAAGCGCTTGAGCGCACCTCGACGACCGTTGCGAAGAGCACTGGAGACAGACGATGGAAGCAGTCCTCACGCGGGACGAGGCTGTCGCTCGCCCTGAGCGCGCGGCCCCCCGGAAAATCGAAGCGCGCGTGAAGTCGATTACGTCGCTCGCCGAGGACATCAACGCGTTCGAATTCGTCAGCGCCGACGGCAGCGAACTGCCTTCCTTTACCGCGGGCTCGCACATCGACGTGCATCTGCCGGGCGGCACGATCCGCCAATACTCGCTGTGCAATCCGTCGACGGAACGACACCGCTACGTGGTCGCGGTGCTGCGCGACGCGAACGGCCGCGGCGGCTCGATCGCGATGCACGACGAACTGCACGCCGGCCAGTGCGTGACGATCTCGACGCCGCGCAACCACTTCGAACTGTCGCGCGACGCGGAGCGGCATGTGTTCATCGCCGGCGGCATCGGCATCACACCGATCGTCGCGATGATCGACGACGTGCAGCGTCGCGGCGAAGCGTTCCACCTGTTCTACTGCGCGCGGACGCGGCAGCGCACTGCGTTTCTCGATGCGCTCGAACCGCTGGTCGACGCCGGCGACGTGTCCGTGCATTTCGACGGCGGCGATCCGCGCAACGGTCTCGACCTCGCTGAAACGCTCGGGCACCACACGCCGGGCACCCATCTCTATTACTGCGGTCCGGGCGGCCTGATGGACGCGATCGAAACCGCGAGCGCGCACTGGCCCGAAGGTACGCGTCATTGCGAACGCTTTTCGGCGGCCGGCACGCCGGTGCGCAACGACGACGATCGCGCCGCACAGGAGCCGGACGCGCCGTTCGAAGTCGAGCTGCGCCGCTCGCGGCAGACGTTCGCCGTGCAGCCGGGCGAATCGATCGTCGACGTGCTGCGCGGTCATGGCGTGGAAGTGGACACCTCGTGCTGCGAAGGCTATTGCGGCACGTGCATGACGCGTTATCTCGAAGGCGAGCCGCTGCACCGCGATAGCGTGCTCGATGCGGAAGATCGCGAGGAGTTCGTGATGATCTGCTGCGCGCGCTCGAAGAGCCCGACGCTCGTGCTGGACCTTTGAAGTTTGAGCTTTGACCTTTGACCTGTTACGGAGAGGATCGCCGACATGAGTACGTTCGAATACGTGAAGGACTGCTGGTACCCGATCGGTTTTTCGTCGGAGTTCGCGCGAGGCGAGCTGCAAGGTCACAAGATCGTCGATCGGCCGGTGGTGATGTGGCGATCGAACGAAGGCGAGGTCGTCGCGTTCGACGATCGCTGCTGCCACAAGCGCTTTCCGTTGTCGCAAAGCAAGCTGCTCGACGATGGCCGGCTGGAGTGCGCGTACCACGGGCTGTGCTACGACACGTCGGGGCAGTGCGTCGCGATTCCATCGGCGCCCGACAAAGCGATTCCGCCGCAGGCGCGTCTGAGCGCGATTCCGGTGCGCGAGCAGGACGGCGTGGTGTGGATCTGGCCGGGCAATCCGGCGGCCGCGCGTCATGTCGATCCGCCGCGCACGCCGGAAATCAGCGATCCGGACAACCTGTCGATCGGCGCGCCCGAACCGCTGCACGTGCCGGCGAACTATCTGCTGCTGATCGAAAACCTGCTCGACATCACGCACTTCTATCCGCTGCACGACGGCAATATCGGCGACAAGGAAAACAGCCGTATTCCAGTCGAACTGGAAGAGGGCGAGAGCGAAGGCCATACGTTCGTGCGGACCACGCGTCACGTGCACGGCTATCGTCAGCCGCCGTATCTGAAGGAATGGTTCCTGTACGACAGCGTCGAGCGCATCCACACGCATTGCATGGTGAGCCCGGGACTCACGCGGGTCGTGATGCGCGTTGCGCCGGAGGGTGAGCTCGGCACCGAAGCCGAACGCGGCTACACGCTGCTGCATCTGCATCTGCCGGTCGATGCACGCAATCTCGTGTGGCGCTGGAACGTGTCCTGCAAGAACTGGCACACGACCTTGAGCGACCCGTCGATGCCGACCGCCCGCAAGGTGGCCGAGATGTTCCCGGCGGTGGTCGCGCAGGACCAGTGGGCGCTCGAGCGTCAGCAGCAGATGATGGATTACCCGGACGACGGCTATGCCGAGCTTTTCCTGAAGACCGACAAGGCGTTGCGGCGCGCGCGCCAGATCCTGATGGGACAGCAGCGCAAGGAGCGCGAACTGCAGATCAAACCGGTCGCCGCAGGCACGGCGGCGAAGGAGTCCGCCATCGCTTGAGCGCATTCGCGCATTGCGGCCGCGCGCTCGCCAGTACGACGATCCGGATCGTAGCGACGCGCGGCTAGCCCACGACAAAACCGATCTTCAGGTTCAGGAGACAGATTGTGGAAACCCATGATACGTCGTCGTCGCTAGCCGTCCCGCAGCCGGGCGCTGCTTCCGCCGACGACAAATCGCTGCTGCAGCGCGCCGTGTCGTCATGCGTGTACGTGTTCGAGCGCGTGATGCCGGACCCGTTCGTGATCGTGATCCTGCTGACGGTGGTCGTCGCGCTCTGCGCGCTCGCCTTCGCGCCGAAGGGCACGCCCGAGGTGATCCTGTCCGGCTGGTACAAGGGCATCTTCGGCATCTTCACGTTCGCGTTCCAGATGGTGCTGGTGCTCGTCACAGGCTATGCGCTCGCGAGTGCGCCCGTCATCAAGGCGGGGCTGCGTGCCGTGAGCCGGCTCGCGGTCGGACCGTGTTCGGCGGTGGTGCTGGTGTTCGTGGTCGGCGCGATCGCGACGTTCCTGAACTGGGGCTTCGGTCTCGTCGTCGGGGCCTTGCTGTCGAAGCAGGTCGCGCGAAAGGTGCGCGTCGATTTCGCGTGGCTGGTCGCGGCCGCGTACAGCTCGTGGGTGCTGTGGGCGTTCACCGGCATGTCGAGTTCGATCGCGCTGTCGATCGCGTCGGCGGGCAATCCGCTGAACATCGTCGAGCAGCACACGCACGCGATCGTGCCGCTGTCGCATACGGTGTTCGCCACGTGGAATCTGCTCGCGGGCGCGGTCGCAATGATCCTGATTCCGGCGGTGTTCGTGCTGATGCGTCCCGCCGCCAAGGACGTGATCGCGGCCAATGCCGATCTGCTTGAGGCGGAAGAGGCTGCGGCGGATGCCGGCGACGACGCGCGCAGCCACACGTTCGCCGGCGCGCTCGAACGCTCGCATCTGTGCGCGCTGGTGTTCGTCGTCGCCGGCGCCGCGTACCTCGCGACGCACTGGATGCGGCAGGGCGTGAGCCTCGACATCAATACGGTGATCTTCATCTTCCTGCTGGCGGGCTTGTGTTTGCACGGCACGTCGCGCCGCTACGTGAACGCGGTGACCGAGGCGGCCAAGGTGACGGGCCCGATGCTGCTGCAATACCCGTTCTACGGCGGAATCATGGGCATCATGGGTGCGACGGGTCTCGCGGAAGTCGTCGCGCACGCGTACATCCACGTCGCGTCGGGCACCACGCTGCCGTTCCTCAGCTATCTGGCCTCCGGCCTGATCACGCTGTTCATCCCGAGCGGCGGCGGCCATTGGGCGGTGCAGGGCCCGTTCACGATTCCGGCCGCGATGCATCTCGGCGCGTCGCTGCCGGGCACGTCGATGGCGATCGCGGCCGGCGAAATGGCGGGCAGCCTGCTGCAGCCGTTCTGGGCGATTCCGGTGGTCGCGATTGCGGGCGTCGGCGTGCAGCGTGTGCTCGGCTTCACGCTGGTGATCTTTCTGACGGCGGGCTCGTTCCTCGGCCTCGTCTATCTGCTGATCGTGCCGGCGTTCGCCGGACTCTGATCTTCTCTCCACGCATGGAAGCAACGATGAACAACCAGTTGGCCCTCGAAGGCCTACGCGTAATCGAAGTCTGCAACGTGGCGGCGGGCCCGTTCTGCGGCATGCTGCTCGCGGACATGGGCGCCGACGTCGTCAAGCTCGAGCACCCCGACGGCGGCGACACGCTGCGCGCATGGCCGCCGATCAGCGACGGCTTCAGCGAGAACTTCGCCGCGCTCAACCGCAACAAGCGATCGGTGACGCTGAACCTGAAAGACCCCGGCGATCGCGACATCGCGAAGACGTTGATGGGCGATGCGGACGTCGTGATCGAGAACAACCGGCCTGGCGTGATGGATCGGTTGGGCCTCGGCTATGAGGCGCTCGCTGCGTTGAATCCGCGTCTGCTGTACTGCTCGATTTCCGCGTATGGCCAGACGGGCCCGCGCGCGCAGGAAGGCGGTTTCGACCTGACCTTGCAGGCGATGAGCGGCATCATGAGCGTCACCGGAGAGGAGGGCTGCGCGCCGGTGAAATGCGGCGTGCCGCTGGCGGATTTCTCCGCGGGGCTGTACGCGGCATTCGCGATCGCAGCCGAACTGCGGCGTGTCCAGCAGAGCGGCGCGGGCACGCATATCGACATCTCGATGCTGGGCGCGACGCTCGGCATTGCCGCGTTGCAGACCTCCGAATACTTCGGCAGCGGCCGCGATCCGGTCAAGCTCGGCTCCGCGCATCCGCGCAACGCCCCGTACCAGGTGTTCCGTTGCCGCGAGGGTCACTTCGGCATGGCGGCGGGCAATAACGCGTTGTGGTCGAGCGTCTGCAAGGTGGTCGGTCATCCCGAGTGGTTCGACGATCCGCGTTTCGCGAGCACCGGCGAACGTGCCCGCAACCAGACTGCGCTGCGCGACTTGCTCGAAGCGGAGTTTGCTTCCGCCGATGCCGGCGCATGGCTCGAACGTTTTCGCGCGGCAGGCGTGCCGTGCGCGCCGATCAACCGCTACTCCGACGTGCTGGCCGATCCGCAGGTCGAGCACATGCAATGGGTGCAGGCACTCACGCTGCCGAACGGCGTCGAGACGCGCACGTTCGGCTCGCCGATCCGGCTGTCGGGCCGCGGGCTGCCGATTCGCAGGCCGCCGCCGGCGCTCGGCGAACATTCGGACGAAGTGGTCGGAGAACTCGGCGCAAGCCTTGCACAGGACACGCGATGAACGCGCCGATCGACATCGTGCGTGACGCGGATTGCTGGACGTTCTCGCTCAACCGCGCCGACAAGATGAATGCGTTGAACCCGGAGATGGTGGAGGCGTTGATTGCCGGAGTCGATGAAGCCCACCAGTCCGGTGCGCGCACGCTGGTGTTCGCCGGCAACGGCCGCAATTTCAGCGCCGGATTCGATCAGGGCAATCTTGCGCACGAGAGCGACGCGGATCTGCTGCTGCGTCTGGTGCGGATTGAGACGCTGCTGCAGCGCGTTGCGGCGTCGC
This sequence comes from Paraburkholderia phosphatilytica, assembly GCF_003443895.1. Taxonomy (GTDB): domain Bacteria; phylum Pseudomonadota; class Gammaproteobacteria; order Burkholderiales; family Burkholderiaceae; genus Paraburkholderia; species Paraburkholderia phosphatilytica. The sequence continues at coordinate 149,591 of NZ_QQOA01000008.1, forward strand.
CATGCATGACCGTCGCGTTTGCTCACGGGCGCAATTTCGGCGCGGGCGTCGATCTGTTCGTCGCCTGCCGCAAGCGCTTCTGCGCGGCGGATGCAACGTTCCGGATGCCGGGTCTGCGATTCGGCCTCGTCCTCGGTACACGGCGGTTCGGCGAATGCGTGGGACGGTCGAACGCGCGCGATATCCTCGAACAGACGCGCACGCTCGATGCGAACGAGGCGCTCGAACTCGGTCTCGTGTCGGGCCTGGTTGAAGCGGACGGCATGCGCGGGATGATCGGCGACCTGCGTCGAGTCGCCACGCAACTGGACCGCGACACGCAACGGCACCTGTACGAGGTGCTGACCCTCGAAGATGGCGCGCGCGACCTCGCCGATCTCGTTCTGTCCGCGTCGCGGCCTGGGTTGAAGGCGCGCATGCTGGCCTTCATGAACCAGCGTTGATCCTGCGCGCCTGCGCTGAATGCCCGGCCGCCTGAACGCCGTGCTGTGGTGCGCGGGACGCGTGCAATGCGCGTCCCGTTCGACATCAGACACGCGTCGCATTGTCTGATGTGCCGTCCCGACTGTGCTGGTGACTCTGCTCGCTAAGCTATTCCCGCGAAGCAACACAATCCCCCTTAAACGCCGAGAAAACCAGCACGGACGGCCCCGATCGCTCATCAACCCACCCAAGCCGCCCAGGGTAAACTCGCGCCGAAATACATCAGATGTCTGATGTATAGTTCCCGTCAGATTGACTCCGTGTCGAGCCATGCGCCTCAGCGTCGAGCATTCGATGAGCGAGAAGATTCAGGAATCGTTGATGACGATGATCCGCGAACGCTCGTTCAAACCTGGCGATCAGATCCCCACGGAAATGGAGTTGTGCGAGCTGCTCGGCGTCGGGCGTTCGAGTCTGCGCGAAGCGGTGGCGCAGATGATTTCGCACGGGCTGCTGTCGCGGGTGCAGGGGCGGGGCACGTTCGTGCGGCAGATCGCGTTGAAACTGCAGGGCGGTCTCGACGACCTGATGTCGGTCACGGACATGATTCGCGGCGTCGGCGCGGTGCCGTCCACCTGCCGGTTGCAGATCGAGCACATCGCTGCGAATGAGAGTCTTGCCGGCAAGCTGCGGCTGAACGTCGGCGATCCGTGCGTGCGCATCGAGCGCGTGCGGTGCGCGGACGATGCGATCGCGGCCTACTGCATCGATACGATCCCGAAGGCGATCTTCGATGCGGCCGGCGGCCAGATCGGCGAATCGCTGTTCGGCATGTTCGGGCGCGTGGGGCGCCGGCTGTCGCATACTCACACGTCGATCCAGCCGACCATCCTGACGCCGCGCGATCTGCCGGAGCTGGGCGACGGTTTCGGTCTGTTCCTGCTACTGGACGAAGTGGATTTCGACCAGAGCGGCGAACCGATCTGCTATAGCAATGACTACTACAACACAAGCATCTTCAAGTTCGATCTGGTTCGCAAGAAGCGGTAACGCCGCTTTGCCCGCGGAGGAGACAGACATGGAATTTGAGGCACTCAGTTCGGCCGAGCTGTCGACGTACCTGCGAAGTGTTCCATCGTTGTATGCGCTGTTGAACGAGCCGGACGAACTCGATATCAGCGAGGTCGGCGACGGCAATCTGAACTTCGTTTACTTCGCGACCAACACGCGCACGCCCGAGCGTAGCGTGGTGGTGAAGCAGGCGCCGCCGTTCCTGCGCCTCGTCGGCAAGACCTGGCCGCTCACGCGTCACCGGATGGAGCGCGAAGTGGCGGCGCTGCGGCGCTTCGGCGCGCTGTGCCCGCAGCACGTGCCGCGTGTTTATCATGCGGATAGCGAACTATTCCTGATGGTGATGCAGCGGCTGTCGTCGCACCGTATCCTGCGGCAAGGTCTGATGGACGGCATCGTGTACCCGCGGCTCGCCGATCACATGTCCACCTGGCTCGCGCATACGCTGTTCTTCGGTTCGGACCTGTACCTCGCGCCCGATGTGAAAAAGCAGGCGGTCAGCGCCGCGATCAACACCGAGCTGTGCAAGATCACCGAAGACCTCGTATTCACCTATCCGTTCGAAGACCACCCGTCGAACGTGTACAGTGCCGCGTTCCCGAGCGCCGAGATCGAGCGGCTGTGGCGCTCGCCGGAACTGCGTGTGGAAGTGGGTGAGATGAAGTGGTCGTTCATGAATGATGCTGAGACGCTGCTGCACGGCGATCTGCATACCGGCTCGATCATGGTCAATCAGGACGAGACCTACGTGATCGATCCGGAATTCGCGTTCTACGGGCCGATGGGTTTCGACGTCGGCGCGCTGATTGCGAATCTGCTGCTCGCGTATTTTTCACGCGACTGGCACGACACCCGCAACCCGCAACGCCCAGCGACGCCGGCCGACGTTCTGCCGTATCGCGACTGGCTGCTCGCGCAGGTGTCGTCGATCTGGAATGTGTTCGCGGAGCGCTTCGTCGCGCTGTGGCGCGAACACGAAAGCCGCCGCAAGAGCCACTTCATCGGCGACGACCACGCGGGCCTCTGCGCGGAAGCGTTCCGCGCGCGCTTCATGCAGCGGCTCTTCGAGCAATCGCTCGGGTTCGCGGGCTGCAAGATGATCCGGCGCATCGTCGGCATGGCGAAGGTGGCCGACATCACGAGCATCGACGACGACGCGTTGCGTGCGGCGGTGGAGGTGCGCGCACTGCGCTGCGCCGAACGCCTGCTGCTGGAACGACACCGGATGACCAGCATTGACGACGTGCTCGCAGTCGCACGCGAGATGCAGGCGACGGGTCCGGTTTGCGCGTGAGCCGCCGCGCCGCGATTTTCCACGAACATTTTGAAGCTCTGGAGCAAGTATGGTTTCGTCGTCTCATGTCCTGAATCTGCCGGTCACGCTGGGCTGGGAAGATGACCAGCTGCGGATTCTCGACCAGACCCGTTTGCCGCAGGAATCGACGATCGAAACGTTGACGAACGCGTATGAAGTCTGGCGTGCGATCCACGAGCTGCGTGTGCGCGGCGCGCCGGCGATCGGCGTGGCGGCCGCGTATGGACTGTGCGTGGCGGTGCGGAAGTCGCAGCATCTGTCGCTCGACGCGTTTCGCGCCGAGATGAAAGAGCAGGCCGCCTACCTGGACAGCGCGCGGCCCACGGCCGTCAATCTGAGCTGGAGCCTGAAGCGGATGCAGCGCGCGGCGGATCGCTCGAACGCAACCGATGCGGCAACTCTCTATCGCACGCTCGTCAGCGAAGCGCAGGCAATCCATCGCGAAGACCAGGACTTGTGCGAACGTATCGGCCAGCACGGCGCGCAGCTGATCCGGCCGGGCAGCGGCGTGCTCACGCACTGCAATGCCGGCGCACTGGCGACCACTGGCCTTGGCACTGCAACCGCGCCGATCTATACCGCGCAGCGCGACGGCGTGGCGTTTCGCGTGTTCGCCGACGAAACACGGCCGCTCCTGCAAGGCGCGCGGCTCACCGCGTACGAACTGCAGCGCGCGGGCGTCGACGTGACGCTGATCACCGACAGCATGGCGGCATCGCTGATGGCGCAAGGGCGCGTCGACGTCGTGATTGTCGGCGCGGATCGGGTGGCCGCGAACGGCGACTTCGCGAACAAGATCGGCACGCTGAATCTCGCGATCGTGTCGCGACACTTCGGGGTGCCGTTCTATGTCGCGTGCCCGTCGTCGACGCTCGATCTGGACACGCCGAACGGCGCGGGCATCGTGATCGAACAGCGTGGCGGCAACGAGGTCACGCAGCTGGGCGGCCGCGCGGTCGCGCCGCCGGGCATCAAGGTCAGCAACCCGGCGTTCGACGTCACGCCGCACGATCTCGTCACCGGCTATATCACCGAAGCCGGCATCATCCGCGCGCCGTTCGCAGTGAATCTCGCCGCGCAGTTCGGACAGGCGGCATGAGTCACGCGACCCGAACCGGAGCCGGCGCAGCGGACGAACGCGCGCTGCGCGACGCGATCGTGCATACCGCGCTGGAAATGGAGCGGCTCGGCATCAACCAGGGCACGTCGGGCAACGTCAGCGCGCGCTGTGGAGACGCTTTTCTGGTCACGCCGAGCGGCGTGCCCGCGAATGCACTCACGAGCGACGCGATCGTCCTGCTGCCGTTCGACGTCGACGAGAACGCGCTGGTACTCGCCGAACGCCGGCCGTCGAGCGAGTGGCGCATGCATCGCGACATCCTGCGCGCGCGCGACGACGTCGACGCGGTCGTGCATACGCATTCGCTTGCCGCGACTGCGATGGCGATTCACGGGCGCGAGATTCCCGCGCATCACTACATGGTCGCGATCGCGGGCGGCAATTCGATCCGCTGCGCGCCGTACGCGACCTTCGGCACGCAGGCGCTATCGGATCACGCGCTCGTCGCGCTGCGCGAACGCTATGCGTGCCTGCTCGCGCATCACGGCGTGATCGCGATCGGCCGCGATCTGGCGCGCGCACTATGGATCGCAAGCGAAGTGGAAGTGCTCGCGAAGCAGTATCTGCTCGCGAGCCAGCTCGGTACGCCGCCGCTGCTGAGCGACGACGAGATGGCGGAAGTGGTGCAGAAGTTCAAGGGATACGGCTTGCGCCGCGCGCCCGGCACCGGCGCGCAATGAGGTAGCGGCCCGCGCGACGGGTCGGTGCTGCACTCCGGACCGGCGTCCCGGCGGAGCGATGACAACTTCAACGATGGAGACACTCATGGCCTGGAACTCAGGAAGGTTCGACCGTTGGTCCACGTTCGGCGCGTCGGCGGGCGCGGCGCTGCTGTGCACGGCAGCGCTGCTGGCCGGCTGCTCGAAGAGCGAATCGCCATCATCGGGCGGCGCGGCGAGCGATGCGGGCGCGAGCGCCGCCGTCGCCAGCGCGTCCGATACGGGCGCGGCGAGCGGCGCTGGCGGCAGCAGCGGCGGCAAGACCAAGATCGGCTTCTCCGTGTCGACGCTGAACAACGCGTTCTTCGTCGGGCTGAAGCTCGGCGTCGAGAAAGGCGCGAAAGAGCAGGGCTTCGATCTCGTGCAGACCAATGCGAACGGCGACGCGCAGCAGCAGGTCAACGACGCGATGAACCTGCTGAGTCAGGGCGTGAACGCGCTGGTGCTGAACCCGATCGACTCGAAGGCGATCATTCCTGCGGTCGAGAAAGCGAACCAGATGGGCGTGCCGGTGTTCACGCTTGATCGCGGTTCGGATGGCGGCAAGGTCACGTCGTTCGTCGCATCGGATAACGTCGCGCTCGGCCAGACCGGCGCGAAGTGGATCGCGGACCAGCTGAAGGCGCGCTACGGTTCGCCGAAGGGCAACGTGGTGGACCTGATCGGTCTGGTCGGCACCACGGCCGCGACGGATCGCGAAAAGGGCTTCAGCGAAGAGATCGCGAAGTATCCGGACATCAAGGTCGTCGCGCGTCAGGAAGGCGCGTTCGACCAGGAGAAGTCGCTGAACGCGATGACCGATATCCTGCAGAAATTCCCGCAGATCGACGCGGTGTTCGGCGCGAACGACGACAACACCGTCGGCGCGGAAAAAGCCATCGACAACGCAGGCCGCTACAAGCCGCTCGGCGACAAGCAGCACATCATGGTGATCGGCGCCGACGGCACCGCGCAGGCACTGTCCGCGATCCGCGCGGGCAAGCAGGATGCGACGATCTCGCAGAACCCGATCCAGATGGCGGCGAAGTCGCTCAGCTTCATTTCCGACTACGTCGCGAAGAAACCGGTGCCGCCGACCTACGCATGGCCGACTCTCCTGATCGACAAGTCGAACATCGATTCCGATGAGGTGAAGAAGTACGGCTTGTGGTCGGAGCAGGTGAGTCAGTAAGCGCAGTGCGTTGCAACGCGCGCGCCGCGGCCGGCGGCGCGCGCCATTCGAAGCAGGACGGAATCATTCATGAATGCCGGAACGGTTTCGCAGCACGAGCACGCAGAGGGTCCGGGTCCGCAGGCGGCAGCGGGTGCGCCGCTGCTGCGCATGGAAGGCATCGTCAAGAGCTTTCCGGGCGTGAAGGCGTTGCGCGGCGTGAGCCTCACGCTGCACACGGGCCATGTGCTCGCGATCGTCGGCGAGAACGGCGCCGGCAAGTCGTCGCTGATCAAGACGCTGTCCGGCGCGTACGAGCCGGACGAAGGCACGATCGAGATCAACGGCACGCCGCTTGCGCGCGGCACCCACGCGGCGATCGATGCGGGCGTCGCGGTGATCTATCAGGAGCTGTCGCTCGTCAACGACATGACGGTGGCGGAGAACCTGTTCCTTGGCCGCATGCCGTCGCGAAACGGCTTCGTGCTGCGCCGTGACGCCGATCGTCTCGCGCGGCAGGCGCTTGCGCAGGTCGGGCTCGGCAACGTGTCGCCGTCGATGCCTGTCGGCGATCTTCCGCTCAACAAGCGGCAGCTCGTCGAGGTCGCGAAAGCACTGGCCCGCGACGCGCGCATCCTCGTGATGGACGAACCCACGGCCGCGCTGCAGCACGACGACATCCGCAATCTCTATGGCGTCGTGCGAAGGCTGCGCGAGGCGGGCATGGGCATCATCTTCATCTCGCACCACCTCGAGGAAGTGTTCGAGCTGGCGGATTCGGCGGTGGTGATGCGCGACGGCGCAACCGTCGATTCGCGTCCGATGGCGCGGTGGACCGAGCAGGACCTCGTGCAGGCGATGGTGGCGCGCAACCTCGAATCGTTCTACCCGTGGGCGCCGCGCGACTACGGGCCGGTCGCGCTCGAAGTGCGCGACCTCGTGAGTCCGCCCGTCGTGCGGCACGCGAGCCTCAGCGTGCGGGCGGGCGAGATCGTCGGCATTGCGGGCATCGCGGGCGCGGGGCGCACCGAATTGCTGAAGGCGATTTTCGGCGCGCAGAAGGTCACGCGCGGCGAGATTTCGATTCGCGGCCGCGGCGTGTCGATCCATTCGCCCACCGATGGCGTGGCGGCAGGACTGGTCTACACGGCGGAAGACCGCAAGCTGGAAGGGCTCGTGCTCGACGCGAGCATCGAAGAGAACGTTGCGCTGTCGAGCCTGAAGGCACTCGCAAGCGGCGGGTTCGTGCGCAACGCGCGCAAGCGCCGTCTCGCGCAGGAGGCGAGCACGCGCTTCGCGGTGCGCGCGCCATCGGTGACGGCGATCACCGGCAACCTGTCCGGCGGCAACCAGCAGAAAGTCATTCTCGGCCGCGCGACGGCCACCGAACCCGCGGTCATCATGCTCGACGAACCGACGCGCGGCATCGACATCGGCGCGAAGGCCGAGATCTATGCGCACATGGTGTCGATGGCGCGCGCCGGCGCAGCGGTGCTGATGGTGAGCTCGGAGCTGCCGGAACTGCTCGGCATGTCCGATCGCGTGCTGGTGATGTACCGCGGCAGGATCGTGACCGAGTTCGCGCGCGACGAAGCCGACTCGGAGAAGGTGATTCAATGGGCGACGACAGGAGCAGGAGCATGAATTCGACCGCAGCCAACGACACGGAACAGCAGAGCTGGTCGAGCCGGCTGATGCGGCAGCTGCGCAACGGTCTCGGCCCGCTGTGCGCGGCGCTCGTCATCATCTGCGTCGCGCTGTCGTTCGCGTCGCCGGAGTTTCTGACCACCAGCACGCTCACCAACATCATGGTGCAGGTGTCGGTGGTCGGGATCGCGGCGGTGGGCGGCACGTTCGTGATCATCACGTCCGGCATCGATCTGTCGGTCGGCTCGCTCGTCGCGTTGACCGGCATGGTCGCGGCGACGCTGATGGCGGGCTCCACGCAGGGAAACGTGGGGCTCGGCATCGCGGGGCTCGCGGTGGCGATCGCGGTCGGCGCGGGCGTCGGCGCGCTGAACGGCATTGCGATCGCGTGGCTGCGCCTCGTGCCGTTCATCGTCACGCTCGCGATGATGGCGATGGCGCGCGGCCTCACGCTCGCGATCTCCGACGGCCGCACGAAGTTCGATTTCCCGAACGCGTTCACCGTGTTCGGCGCGAAGTCGATCGCGGGTCTGCCGATGCCGATGCTCGTGATGCTGATCGTGTTTCTGATCGGCCACGTGCTGCTGCGCAAGACCACGTTCGGCCATCAGGTGTTCGCGGTCGGCGGCAATCGCGAGGCAGCGCGTCTCGCGGGGATTCCGGTGCAGCGCGTGATGTTCCTCACCTATGTGCTGGCCGGCGCGACGGCGGCGATCGCGGGCATCGTGCTCGCGGGGCGGCTCAATTCCGCGCTGCCTTCGGCGGCGAATGGGCTCGAGCTGCAGGTGATCGCCGGCATCGTGATCGGCGGCACATCGCTCGCGGGCGGGCGCGGCTCGATCATCGGCACGTTCATCGGCGTCGTGCTGATCGGCGTGATCAACGTCGGTCTGTCGCTCCTGGGCGTGAATCCATTCTGGACGCAGTTCATTCAGGGCGGCGTGATTTTCGCGGCCGTGATGCTCGACGTGCTCAGCCAGCGCCGCAAGCTCTGACTGACGCCTTCCACTGCTGATGCAGCTATCGCACTCAAGGAGCTACGCGTGAAGAAGATCATCAACCAGCCGGACAGTTTCGTCGACGAAGTGATCGATTCGCTGTTGATCGCGCATCCGGGTTGGGTCAAGGCCGCTACCGCCGACCGTCGCGCGCTGGTGCGTGCCGATGCGCCGAAGAAGGGGCGGGTCGGCATCGTCACCGGCGGCGGCTCGGGTCATATGCCGGGCTTTCTCGGCTACGTGGGCGAAGGACTGTGCAGCGGCGTGGCGATCGGCAACGTGTTTTCGTCGCCGTCGTCCGAGCAGATTTTCGAGGCCACCAAAGCCGTCGACGGCGGCGCGGGCGTGCTGTACGTGTACGGTAATTACGGCGGCGACGTCTTCAACTTCGACCTCGCCGCGGATCTCGCGGAGCCCGAAGGCATCGAGATCAAGACGGTGCTGCTAACCGACGATGTCGCGTCCGCGCCGCCCGGGCGCGGCAGCGAGCGCCGCGGTGTGGCGGGCATGGTGTTCGCATTCAAGTGCGCGGGCGCGGCGGCGGAGCGCGGCGATTCGCTGGAGGACGTGGCGCGCGTCACGGCAAAAGCCAACGCGCAGTGCCGCACGATGGGCGTGGGTCTGTCGCCGACCATTCTTCCCGCCGCAGGCAAACCGACTTTCACGCTGCCTGAAGGACAGATGGAAATCGGCATCGGCATTCACGGCGAACCGGGCACGCATCGCGGTGCGCTTGAAAGCGCGGACGCGATCGCGGACCGGTTGATGGGCGAGATCCTCGGCGATCTGAAGGCGCCGAAAGGGTCGCGCATCGCGGTGCTGGTCAACGGCCTTGGCGCGACACCGCTGGAAGAGCTGTACGTGCTGTACCGGCGCGCGGCGAAGCTCGCGAACGACGCGGGACTGACGATCGCGCGCAGCTATGTCGGCGAGTATGTGACGAGCCTCGAAATGGCTGGCGCGTCGATCACGGTGATGCTGCTCGACGACGAGCTCGAACAGCTGCTGGCCGCGCCCGCGCGCTCGCCGCTTTTCCACGCATGGCAGCCGGTCTGATCAGGAGGCTCGCATGAGTATGTCCGCGAACGAAGTGCGCAGCGTGGTGAGCGATGCGCTGACCGCGTTGCAGTCGCACAGCGACGAGCTGCGCGATCTCGACGCCTCGCTGGGCGACGGCGATCTCGGCATCACGGTGCAGGCGGGTTCGAAGGCGGTGATCGCGGCGTGGGCGGCGCTGCCCGCCGAAGCGACGCTGAGCGATCTGCTGCTGGCCGCGGGCAAGGCGTTTTCGACCGCCAATCCGTCCACTTTTGCGGCGCTCGTCGGCGGCGGATTGCTCGCGGCCGCTAAAACCGTGACCGGCAAAACCGAAGCGACGAAAGCGGAGGTGCTCGCGATCGGGCGCGCGGTGGCGACGCGCATAACCGAGCGTGGCAAGAGCAAGGTCGGCGACAAGACCGTGCTCGACGCGCTCGTGCCGAGCCTCGACGTGCTGGAGGCAACCGACGGCGCCGCGAGCGAACTGCTCGCGGCGATGATCGCGACGGCGCGCGAACGGATCGACGCGACTGCCGGGTTGCAGTCGCAGAAGGGACGCGCGGCATGGGTGCAGGAACGCAGCATCGGGCATCCCGATCCTGGTGCGACGGCCTATCTGCGGTTTCTCGAGTCGCTTAGAATCGCGGCTTGACCACTGCGAGACAACAACGAATGGCAACGGACGATCGCACCCGATTCATCGCGAGGAGAACGCCGGAATCCGCCGCCATGGTGGCGAACGTCAAACGGGCGATGTCGATCACTGCCGCGCTCAACCGGCTGACATTCGACGATGCGGATGAAGTGCGGGCCTTGTTCAGCGAACTTATCGGCAAGCCGGTGGACGACAGCTTTTCGCTGATACCGCCGTTCTATACGACCGGCGGCGTCGAGATCCGTGTCGGGCGCAATGTCTTCATCAACCAGAACTGCACGTTCTACGATCTTGGCGGGCTCGACATTGCCGACGATGTGATGATAGGGCCGAACGTGAGCATCATCACCGCCAGTCATCCGATCGAACCGTCGCAGCGGCGCAGTGGCGTCATCGCGAAACCCATCGTGATCGGGCGGAACGTGTGGATCGCCGCCGGCGCGACCATCATCGGCGGCGTAACGGTCGGTGAGAACTCGGTGATCGCGGCGGGATCGGTGGTGACCAAAGACGTGCCGCCGAATACGCTCGCCGGTGGCAATCCGGCAAGGGTCATTCGTTCGATAGCGGATGGCGGTTGAGCGCTCAGTTGCCCGACGACTGCGCCGTAAACAACGCGAGTTGTGCAGCAAACGCACGCTGGTACGCGGGCCGCGCCTCGCCGCGAGCGACGTAGGCGGCGAGGTTTGGATATTCGTCCAGCAGACCCGATGCCCTCAACCGAAGCAACACCGTCACCATCATCAGGTCGCCCGCGCTGAATGCGCCGTCGAGCCAGTCGGCGTTGCCAAGTCGAATGGACAGTTCGCCGAGCCGGTCGCGGATGCGATCGTGGACCATCGGCAAGCGCGCTTCGTACCAGCTTTGGTCGCGCTCCTGGAAGCGGATGGTCTGAAGATCGATGATCGGCGGCTCGATCGTGTTGACCGCGGCGAACATCCATGTGATTGCGCGTGCTCTCGCGTTCGGATCGTCCGGTAGCAGGCCTTTGTGGTGCTCCGCGATATGGAACACGATCGCACCGGACTCGAACAAGACTAGCCCACCTTCTTCATAGGTCGGGATCTGTCCAAACGGATGAAGCGCCCGATGCGTGGGTTCCTTCATTGCGCCGAACGACACCAGACGAACCTCGTAAGGCTGGCCCACTTCTTCGAGCGCCCAGCGAACCCGCATGTCACGCGCGAGCCCGTTGCCGCGATCGGGCGACCGTTCGAAGACGGTGATAATGCGAGACAGTGGAGCGGTCATGCTGGCTTCTCCTTTTGCTGAACGTTTGATCTCGTGCCGGATACGCGATCCGGCGTACATCTGCTCGACGCTCGAGACCAGGCTGAATCGACATTGCTGCACGACATTTTTTCTGGGTGTCGGCTTCATGTCGGACGAGCCTGGAACGGCCGATGATATTGATGGTGTCGGCGTCTGTACAGGCGGTTGCGGACGGCGGATGCGCATCAGCTTCCGCGATCAATTCTCTTCCGGAATAAGCCTTATCAACGATCCGCCCATTCTCATCCACTCCACCCAGCCATTACCCTACGTTCAGCGGTAGCCAAGCCAACCAGTCTTGAGAACGTAAGCGGCGCTAGAACGCGCCGGGCGGAGTCGTAATGAGTCACCCCATGCTGTTCACGCCGACGCAGGTCGGCAACCTGAATCTGGCCAATCGTATCGTGATCGCTCCAATGGCTCAGTACTCGGCCGAAGACGGGCAGATGAGCGACTGGCACCTGATGCACCTCGGCCAGCTGGCGATTTCGGGTGCGGCCGCGCTCACCATCGAGGGCACGGCGGTCACCGCCGACGGACGCACCAGCTATGGTGACGTGGGCCTCTATTCGGATGCATGCGAGGCCGCGATGGCGCGCGTGCTGCGCAGCGTTCGGCAGTGGTCGGACATACCGATCGGCATTCAGATCAACCATGCCGGCCGCAAAGGGTCGCGGCGGAAGCTCTGGGACGGCGGAACGCAGATTCCATCCTGCGATGCGAACGGCTGGAGCACATACGGCCCATCGCCGATTGCATTTGCTGCAGGCGACACACCGCCCATCGCATTGGACCGCGATGGTCTGGCCGCGATTCGCGATGCGTATGCAGCCGCGGCGAAACGTGCGTCGCGGCTAGGCCTGGATTTCATTCAACTGCTTGGCGGGCACGGCTACCTGCTGCATCAATTCCTGTCGCCCTTGTCGAATCACCGGGACGACGAGTACGGCGGCTCGGTCGAAAACCGGATGCGCTTTCCGCTCGAAGTGTTTGAGGCCGTGCGAGATGCATTCGCGCATGACCGCCCGGTTACGATGCGCGTGTCCGCAACGGACTGGGTGGATGGCGGGTGGTCGATGCAGGACACGATCGCATTCGTCAAGGCACTGGAAGCGAAAGGCTGCGCGGCGATCAATGTCTCAAGCGGCGGTTCGAGTGCGACCCAGCCCATTCCGGTCGGTCCCAGTTATCAGGTTCCGTTCGCCCGCGCAGTGAAGCAGGCGACGACGCTCCCCGTGATCGCCGTTGGCATGATCACCGAATACGAGCAGGCCGAATCCATTCTCAGCACGGGAGATGCGGATCTGGTTGCGCTCGCGCGGGCCGTGCTCTTCGACCCGCGCTGGCCCTGGCACGCGGCCGCGCACTTCGGGGCTCAAGTCAAAGCGCCGAACCAGTATCGTCGTGCGCAACCCAGCCGCCTGCGCAGCCTGTTCGTTTGAAGCCGCCGCTGTCTTTCACTTCCCGCCGGTGACGTCGAGGAACGTGCCGGTAATGAAGGAAGCCTCGGCGCTCGCGAGCCACAGGATCGCCCGCGCCACCTCTTCAGGCTGACCGCCGCGTCCCATCGGGATCGAGTCTTTGACGCGATCCACGCGCCCCGGCTCTCCGCCGCTGGCGTGCATCTCCGTGTAGATATGCCCGGGGCGAATGCAGTTCACGCGTATTCCCTCGCGCGCGACTTCTTTCGCGAAACCGGTCGTGAAGGTCTCGAGCGCGCCCTTCGACGCGGCATAGTCGACATATTCATTTGGACTACCGAGTTTTGCCGATGCCGACGAAATGTTGATCACGACGCCACCGCGCCCATTGTGACGCGTCGACATGCGTTTCGCTGCGTGCTGCGCACAGAGCATCGGGCCGATCGCGTTGACCGCGAAAATGCGCTGCATCCGCTCGAATGCGAGATCCTCCAGCCTCGATTGACGCGCGATGATTGCGGCGTTATTCACCAGCACCTCGATCCGGCCGAATTTCCGGTCGATCGCGGCGAACAGATTAGCGACCTGCTCGGGATCTGCGCTGTCCGCGCGCATCGCTAACGCGCGACGGCCCAACGCTTCGACGTCGGCGGCTACGGCAAGCGCGGCGGACTCGTTGGACACGAAGCTGATCGCGACGTCGTAGCCTTGGGCGGCGGCAAGACGCGCCGTCGCCGCGCCTACGCCGCGGCCTCCACCGGTGATCAGAATGAGCGGTGCCTGCGAGACAGTATTCATCGAGCGAACCTTCCTTCGTGTGATAGCCGCAAAACAGGTCAGGGCGTGGACCATGCGTTGACATCGAGCACTGCGTCAGCGAACGCCGCAGGTGCTTCCTGCGGAAGATTGTGGCCGGCGTTCGGCACGACGCGATTCTGATGGCGCCCCGTGAAGCGCTGTGCATTGGCCTGTCTTCCGCCAGGTGGCGACACGCCATCGGCGTCGCCTTCGAGCGTGATGGTGGGCGCCATGATCGACGGCAGCGCGGCCAGGCGCCGCTCGATCTCGTCGTATTGGGGATCGCCGTCAGCCAGTCCGAAGCGGTGCCGGTACGAATGCACGACGACGTCGACGAAATCCGGATTGTCGAACGCCGCAGCCGAGCGCGCGTACGTGTCGTCGTCGAATCGCCAGGTCGGCGACCAGAGCGACCACAGCAGACGACAGAACTCGCGCCGGTTTTCCGCTAGCCCAGCCCGGCCGCGCTCGCCATGCAGGTAGTACTGGTACCACATCCGGTATTCCTTTTCGGCGGCCGCTGGCTGCGACGCATTAGCGATGTTCTGGATGTTGTAGCCGTTGACCGACACCAGCCCGCGCGTTCGCTGCGGGCACAGCGCCGCCACGATGCAGGCGGCCCGGCCGCCCCAGTCGTATCCGCCGAGCACCGCGCGGTCGATCCGCAGGGCGTCGAGCAGCGCCAGCAGGTCCGTGCCAAGCGCCGCCTGCTGGCCCGAGCGAAGGGTCGCGGGCGAAAGAAAACGCGTGGCCCCGTATCCGCGCAGGTAGGGCGCGATGACGCGGGCGCCGTGGGATGTCAGGCGCGGCGTGACGTCGTCGTAAGCGTGGATGTCGTAAGGGAAGCCGTGCAGCAGGACGACGGGCCAACCGTCGGCATCGCCCTGTTCGTCATAGGCAATGTCGAGCTGGCTGGTTGCAATATGGTTAAGCATGGCGCCTTCCTTCGCACGAACCCCCTGAGACGATGTGGGGCCAGGAGCAGGCAGGATAGCGACCGGCTGGCGGTCCGGCAAACCAGATAAATTGGCCAATCGCGTTAGAAAAACTCTTGCAGGCGCGATGAACTCCGCTAGCGGCCGATTCCGGCGCATCTTCCTTTCTGTCCTTCCCATAGCCTTACGCCCCGACGTGCGAAGCTCCAGTTACTACGGTCAGCAGATCGTAGACAACCCAACCACTGGAGCACCAGATGTCGCAGATTTTCACCAACCTTACCGCTCGTCCATCGACTACCCGGTCCGCGTTTACGGCGCCGGCGGAGCGCCCGGGGGCGCCGCTGCCCGGACGACCGGTCGGACGGCTGCCGTTCACCGTGCGGGTCGTGTCCGACGAGGAAAGCCTGAGCCTCGCGTTGCGGATGCGCAAGTCCGCCTACCAGCGCCATGTGCCTGATTTCGCACGCGATATGGACCAGCCGGAGACGTACGACACGGACCCGGGCGGCGTGATCCTGCTGGCCGAATCGAAGCTCGATCGCACCCCGGTGGGTACAATGAGACTTCAGACCAATCGTTTCCGGCCGTTATCTCTGCAGCAGTCGGTTGATTTGCCGCACTGGGTGTCGGGTCGGCTGATTGGCGCGACGCGTCTCGGTGTGGAAGCGGGCGAGTCCGGCCGGACGGTGCGCCTCGCGCTCTTCAAGGCGTTCTATCTGTATTGCCTGCGCGAGCAGATCGACTGGATGGTCATCGCGGCGCGTGTGCCGCTCGACCGGATTTATGCGGGGCTACTGTTTAGCGACGTCTTTGGCGAGGGTGAATTCATGCCGCTCGCGCACGCGCAGAACATCCCGCATCGGATTATGGCGTTCCAGCCGGGTACCGCGGAGGCGCTTTGGCGCGGCGCGCGGCACGCTCTTTACTCGTTCATGATGACCACCTATCACCCCGATATCAGCCTCGACGCCGCACCTCACCTGTATTACCCAACGCAGACGCCAGCCGTGGCGGCAGCAGTGGCGGCGGTAGCGGAGCGGGGTGTGTCGGCGGCACTGTCGGGCGCAGGCATCGCGCAATAGCCATAGCAGGCGAGCTGCGCATCGGGTCCATAGCGATCCGTTGCGCATGGTATTCTGCGGCCGGCATAGCGGCTGCTTACGGGCCGGTGCGGCGATCCGGATATCGCCGCACCGCGCAGTTCCCGCTTGACCGGGTCTTGTCAGGCAATGCGAACCAGGCCAAGGGTAACAACGAATGAGATGGCTTAAAGCCAATCGGTGGTTCACTTCTCGCGACGGCGCAGGCCAGACCGGCAGCGCGCCGATCTATTCGCTTTCGAATTTCTTTTCCTACTTCGCGATTCCGGTCGCGATCGTAATCCTGTCGGTGATCGTGCTGCTGACGCCCGATATTCATCGCGACACCGTCGGCGAGACACCGCTCGCGCTGCGCGTGCTGCCCGATCCGGCAGGCCGGCTGGACGCGGCCGGCGCTGCGTCGAAACTGAAGGATGTGGCGACGGTCGAGCGCTACGATACCCGGCTGAGCGAGACGCCGTTCTGGTTCTCCGTCGCGCTGCCCGACACGTCAGGCGTCAATACGCGCGCAAGCGCTGACGATGTTTCGAAGCCGGGCAATGCGCTGCAATTCTCCGCCCGCCACATCGAACAGATCGCGTGCTACGACAGCGCAAGCCTGCAACCGCTCGGCAAGGTCACGCTCCAGCGCGCGGTATCAGGCGATCTCCGGCGCTCGGCAAGTGGTGTTGCGCTGCTGCTTCGCGACCATCGTGAAGTGGTGTGCCGGGCGGTGTTCAGCGGCCCGGTCGTGATCCGTGCCGTCGGTCTGTCGGACGAAGGGCAGAAGGCATTCAACGACACGTTCTATCGCCGCGCGGGTCTGCTCGAAGGCGGGCTGGCCACGCTCGCCGCATTCGTGCTGATCACGGCCCTCATCAATCGCGACTGGGTGTACGTGCTGTTTGCGGCGTGGCTGTTCGGCAATCTCCGCCTCGGCGCGATCTCGATGGGTTGGGACGAGATGTGGCTCGGCTCGGAGCTTCCGGCCGACTGGGTCTCGCTGATCCGGAAAATCACCGTCCCTGTCTACTATCTGCTGACCTGCACGCTGTTTGCCACGCTGTTCCGGCAGGACATGCCGCGCGTGGGCTTCCAGCGCATCTTCCGCGCGGTGCTGTGGCTCGGATTCGTGCTGCTCGTCGCGGCCATCGTGCTGCCGGTGCCGATGTATCTGCCGCTGATGTGGGTGACCGCCAGTTTCGCGATCGCAGTGCTCATCTTCATGGTCGGGCGGCTCCTGATCGTCGCACCGTCGCGAACCGCGTTCTGGTACGGCGGCGCGCTGGGCGTGACGCTGCTCGCCAGTTTGTCCGAGGTCGCGTCCGCGGCCTTCAAGATGCACGTCCACATTCCCGCGCTGAACAGCGTGACCGCGGCGCTGATTTCCAGCCTGATGGCGGCGCTCGCGATCGCGGAGCAGATCCGGCAGGAACGACAGGAGCGCATGCGCGCGCAGCTGGAATTGAACCACGCGTATGCGGCGTCGCCAGTGGGGCTCTTCACGCTGAACGCCGACGGCAGCTTCGCGCGCTTCAATCCGGCGCTCGCGCAGATGCTCGACCTGCCGGAAGGCAACGCTCAGCGCCATTGGGATGAGGCGTTCGCGCCGGGCAGCTGGAAGTCCATCTTCGACGAAGCGATGGCAAGCGGCGCGCTGGAGCGCGAACTGACTCGCGAGTCGCCTTATTACGTCGACGAGATCGTCGACGATGTGTCGCAGGAGATGGGGCAGGGCCAGCGCCACTATCTGATGCGGGCAGCGCACGTCGGTACGCAGCTGGAGGGTTCCGTTCAGGACGTGACGGAGCGCCATCGCGCCGTGCAGGCGTTGCACTATCTGTCGGAACACGATCCGCTGACGGGCGCGTTGAACCGTCGAGGCATCGAACGCGAGATGCGCGATAACGCGGCGCATCTGTCGAGCGGCCGTCGTGTGATCGGTTATCTGGATCTGGACCGCTTCAAGCTGATCAACGATCTGTTCGGCCATCACATCGGCGACGAAGTGCTTCGCCAGGTACGACAGCGGATGCAGGCGGTGCTGCGGCCGATCGATCGCGTCGGGCGGGTTGGCGGCGACGAATTCGTCGTGCTGTTCGGCGCTGCGTTGCTTGCGGAAGTGGAAGAGCTGGCGCAGCAGGTGGTCGATGCGATCGGCAGCGCGCCCTACCAGATCGGCAGCCGTGCGTTTCACGTGCGGGTGTCCGTCGGCGTGATCGAGGCGCCGCCCAGTCTGCGCGCGGAGGAAGCGATCTCGGCAGCGGATGCCGCGTGTCGCGAGGCGAAGCGCAACGGCAACGGGCGCGTCGTGGTGTATGGCAACGATGCGCCGATGTTCGGCGAACGCGCGAGCGAGCTCGGTCTGATCGAGATCTTCAGCGGCGACCTGCCGGGCGAGCGGCTGTTCCTCGAAATGCAGCCCATCATGTGGATGAAAGCACCCTACGACGCGCTCGATTTCGAAGTGCTGCTGCGCATGAAAGCGCCGGACGGCAGCGTGATTTCGCCGGTGCGGGTGATTGCGGCCGCCGAGGCCAGCGGCTCGATTTCCGCGCTGGATCTGTGGGTCGTCGAGGCGGTGCTCAAATGGGTCGACCGGCATCGCGCGCAACTCACGAACACCCGCTTCGTGTCGGTCAACGTGAGCGGCGCATCGCTCAACGACGAACACTTCGTTGCCACGCTCACCGAGTTGTTCGCCCGCTACCGGCACGTCGTGCCGATGCTGTGCATCGAGATTACGGAAGGTGTGGCGCTGCACGATCTGCAGAACACACGCCGGCTCGTGGATGGCCTGCAGCGACTCGGCGCGCGCGTCGCGCTCGACGATTTCGGCGCCGGCTATACGTCGTTTCCGTACCTGTGCGAGCTGCCCGCCGACGCACTGAAGATCGACGGCCGGTTCGTGCGCGACATGAGCACGTTGTCGGCGAACGCGGCCATCGTGGACGCGGCCGTCGGACTGGCGCGCAACCTCGGCATGCAGAGCATCGCGGAATGGGTCGAGGACGCGTCCACGCTGGAAGAACTGCTCGTGATGGGGATCGACTACGTGCAGGGCTTCGGCATTGCGCGACCGCAAGCGCCGGACAGGATCCTGGCGGCGCGATCGGCGGCGGACTTCATTCAGGACTCGGCGATACTCGCGTTGATCGGCACGGCGGACCTTGCTCAGACGGATGAGGGGTTGTCGCGGTCGTTGCACTAGCGGCCAGGCGCTTGTCCAGTGTGGCTGCTGCCCCCTCCCAAAGAACGCATAACTTAAAGTAATAGCGCGGGGAAAATAAAGCGCATTGACGCTGTTCTGTCGCAAACCAATACTCGAAGCACACGAAGCCCGAAAGGCATCTGCGAAAGGGTGAGCCAGCGGTTCCGCACCTCGATTCGCGTTCGTGATTCGACAAGGTTTGATGCGATGAACTCGGTAGACAGAATGTTCGATCCCGCAACGGAAGATGACCGGCTCTCCAGTGCAAGTACCTGGGAGAGCGGCGGAAAACTGTGGGCCAGCAATGAACAGCAGGTGCTCACCTGCTGCCGTGTGGTCGACGAAACGCACGATGTAAAGACTTTCGAATTTCGCGTGGGCGACGGCTCGCCCGTGCGGTTCGAGCCTGGCCAGTTCATGACCGTCTCGGTGCTGATCGCGGGACGGTCGGTGGAACGCTGCTACACGATTTCTTCTCCGCCAACGCGCCCGTACCTGGTTTCCATCACGGTCAAGCGCGTGCCGTCCGGCACGATGTCGAACTGGCTCCACGACAACCTGAAACCCGGCGGTCAGTTGAGGGCATACGGACCGTCTGGCACCTTCACCCCTACGGCAGCGCCGGCCGCTAAATCCCTGTATCTGTCGGCCGGCTCAGGCGTGACGCCGTTGATGTCGATGACGCGCGCGAGCATCGACCTCGGCCTCAACCGCGACATCGTCTTCGTGCACAGCGCGAGAACGCCGGCGGATATCGTGTTCCGCAACGAACTGCGCAGACTCGAAGCGCTTTCGCCGCGGTTTCGCACGCATTTCCTGTGCGAGGGTATCGGCGACGAAGCAGCGTGGACCGCACCGACCGGCTGGCTTAGCCTGCAGCTCCTTTCGGAGTGGGTGCCCGACTATGCCGAGCGCGAAGTATTCACGTGCGGCCCGGCCGGCTATATGAACGCCGTTCGCGAACTGCTTCGCGAAGGCGGTCACGATCCGGCTCGCTACCATCAGGAAAGCTTCGATATCAGCGCGGGCGTCGCGCCGGAACCGGTCGCGCCGCAAGACGAGACGCGTCAGGAAACCTTCACCGTGAAGCTGTCGCGCTCGTCGAGGTCGTTCACGATGAACGCGTCCGAGACCGTGCTGTCCGCCGCGAGGAAAGCGGGTGTCGCGATACCGTCGTCCTGCAGCCAGGGCATATGCGGCACGTGCAAAACCCGGCTGGTCGAAGGTGCGGTCGACATGAAACATAACGGCGGCATTCGCGACAGAGAGATCCAGAAGGGATTCAGGCTGCTGTGCTGCAGCCGTCCGACTTCGGATCTCGTGCTCGAACTCTGACCCTGCCCGCAAGGCGCATCCGGAGCAATAGCAAATGGCGGAAGACCAGCTTACTCAAGCACACGGTGCCATCGAACCCAATGAAAAAGAACGCGTGCTGCGCGATGCTCGCGCGTATCGGCTTGCGCGCGTGCAGGAGCAGCTGCGCCAGCACCAATGTCCGGCCATCCTGCTCTACGACCCGGTGAACATCCGGTATGCGACGGACACGTCCAATATGCAGGTCTGGGCGGGTCGCAATCCTGCCCGCTACGTGATGGTCTTCGCGGATGGCCGCATCGTCGCGTGGGAATTCCATAGCAGCGAGCACGTGTGGGACGGACTGGACCTGAACGTCGAGCTGCGTGGCGCGATGAGCTGGACGTTCTTCAATGCCGGGCACGAGGCCGAGCGCCGCGCGCAGACGTGGGGCGCCGAGATTGTCGACGTGTTCCGCAAACACGCTCCGGATAACAGCGTGCTGGCAGTCGACCGGCTCGACCCGTTCGGCACCGCCTACCTGGAGAAGCAGGGCATCACGCTGCTCGACGGTCAGGCGCTGATGGAAACCGCGCGATTGATCAAGTCGGATAGCGAACTGGTTCTGATCGGCGAGTCCCTGCGCACTGCTGAAAGAGGCATCGCGCGCATGCGGCGTG
This sequence comes from Paraburkholderia phosphatilytica, assembly GCF_003443895.1. Taxonomy (GTDB): domain Bacteria; phylum Pseudomonadota; class Gammaproteobacteria; order Burkholderiales; family Burkholderiaceae; genus Paraburkholderia; species Paraburkholderia phosphatilytica. The sequence goes on from NZ_QQOA01000008.1 coordinate 170,419, forward strand.
AACTTCGGCCAGGCGTCACCGAGAACGACATTTGGGCGAATCTCCACTTCGAGAACATCCGGAACGGCGGCGAGTGGATTGAAACGCGACTGCTCGCGTCCGGAGACCGGACCAATCCGTGGATGCACGAGTGCTCAAGCCGCGTGCTGCAAGCGGGTGATCTGCTGGCGTTCGATACCGACATGGTCGGCCCGAACGGTTATTGCTCGGACATTTCGCGCACGTGGCTAGTGGGTGACAGCCGGCCGTCCGACGAACAGCGCAAGCTCTATGAGCTTGCCTACGCACAGGTCCATTTCAACATGGACTTTCTGCGCCCAGGCATGACCTTCCGCGAGTTTTCCGATAAGGCGTGGAAGATTCCCGAGCAGTACGTCAAGAACCGGTATTGCTGCCTCGCGCATGGTATCGGGATGGTGGACGAGTATCCGTCGATCGCGCACAGCGTCGATTGGGAAAGCGCGGGCTATGACGGTGTTTTCGAAGCAGGCATGACGGTCTGCGTCGAAAGTTATATCGGCGCGGAAGGCGGCACGCAAGGCGTCAAACTCGAACAGCAGGTCGTGCTCACCGGGAACGGTTGTGTCTCGCTGACCGATTGCAGCTTCGAGACCGACTGGCTTTAACACTGGTCGCACGACGCAGTTTTGACTCACACAAGATCGGAGACAGCATGTCAGGAAATCGCGGAGTGGTTTACGTGGGACCTGGGAAGGTAGAGGTCCGAAACATTGCATTCCCGGAGCTGGCCGACCCATCGGGTCGCAAGGCGAATCATGGCGTCCTGCTCCGGATCGTCGCGACCAACATTTGCGGCTCGGACCAGCACATGGTTCGCGGCAGAACCACTGCGCCGGCAGGCCTCGTTCTCGGCCATGAAATTACCGGAGAAGTGATCGAGGTCGGCTCCGACGTCACCACGCTTGCGAAAGGCGACCTGGTTTCGGTGCCGTTCAACGTGGCGTGCGGCCGCTGTCCGATGTGCAAGGCGCAGAACACTGGCGTGTGCCTCAACGTCAATCCGGCGAGGGCTGGCGGCGCCTACGGTTACGTCGATATGGGCGGCTGGATTGGCGGTCAGGCCGAGTACGTGATGGTGCCGTACGCCGACTTCAACCTGCTCAAGTTCCCGAACCGCGATCGCGCGATGGAAAAGATTCGCGACCTGACGTGTCTGTCGGACATTCTGCCGACCGGCTATCACGGCGCGGTGACTGCTGGAGTCGGACCCGGCTCGACCGTCTACGTCGCGGGCGCGGGTCCCGTCGGTCTGGCCGCTGCCGCATCGGCGAGATTGCTGGGGGCGGCCGTCACGATCGTTGGCGACGTGAATCCGAAGCGTCTCGAGCACGCGCGCCGCGTTGGCTTCGAGACGGTGGACCTGTCCGAGGACGCATCGCTCGCCGACCAGATTGCAAGTCTGCTCGGCGAACCGGAAGTGGATTGTGCGATCGATTGCGTCGGCTTCGAAGCGCGCGGCCACGGACACTCCGGTTCTCAGGTCGAAGCGCCGGCCACCGTGCTGAATTCGCTGATGGAAATCACGCGAGCTGCCGGCAAGATCGGCATCCCGGGCCTGTACGTGACGGACGACCCCGGCGCCGCGGATTCCGCCGCGAAACACGGCAGTCTCTCGGTCCGTTTCGGCCTGGGCTGGGCGAAGTCGCATTCGTTCTTCACCGGGCAGACGCCGGTGATGAAATACAACCGCAATCTGATGCAGGCGATTCTGTGGGACCGTTTGAACATCGCGGAAGTGGTCAACGTGACCGTCATCGAACTCGACCAGGCGCCGAGCGGCTACGCGGAATTCGATTCGGGCGTGCCGAAGAAATTCGTCATCGACCCGCACGGCAGCCTGAAGGCCGCGGCATGACACTGTTCCTGCGACGACGTGCGGAACGCTTCGTCGTCGCTGTCTCCTTCTCCTGACCTAGGGGTGATTTGCAGCCGGTCTCATGACCGGCTTTTTTTCGGCTTGCGCGGCGTCTCCTTCGCCTATTGCGCGCCATCCAGTCGGATGCTCCAAACGCCGCGCAAGGTTGCCAATTTACCGAAGTATACGCAAAAATATAACGCCGACATCCCGCGGTTCCGTGAGCGATATCGGCCGTGACCATGCGTGGCTCGTCGGCTCCGCGGCGTCCCATCGTCGGTAAAACAACCGGAGCAACGCAAGGTGAACAGTCACGCGAAGCAGGCGGTAGGCGAAGACTTCTCGATGAATGCGATGCTGCACGCGCGCGTGCGGACCTGGCAGGCGGTCGAACAGATCGGCGAAGCAATGCGGCCCGGCATGCGCGAATCGCAGGCGAATGCACTGGCCAAGGTGCTGCTTCAGGAAATGGGCATGGACCGCATCTGGCACCCCGTGTTGATCCGTTTCGGCGAGAACACGCTGCGCACGTTCAAGGAGCGCTCCGAAGGCGACCCGGTGCTTGGTGCCGACGACATCTTCTTCATCGATCTGGGCGTGGTGTGGAATCGCCATGAAGGCGATGCCGGCGCGACCTACGTGACCGGCGACGACCCCGACATGCAGCGCTGTGCGCGAGCGGCGAAGACCGTTTTCGACGAAGTGGCCGAACACTGGCGCCGCACCGGCTGCAGCGGCGTCGCGCTGTACGACTACGCGGCGGAACGCGCGGCCGCGCACGGCTGGCGTCTGAACGTCGACATCAAGGGTCATCGCGTCAGCGATTTTCCGCACGCGATCTACAAGGCCGGCAATCTCGGCGATTTCGACGCGGAGCCGTCCGCCGGGCTGTGGATCCTCGAAATCCAGATCGCCCATCCCACGCGCGCATTCGGCGCGTTCTACGAGGACCTGCTCGTGTAACCGTAGCCCGGTGCGTACGGGGGAGGGAACCGCAGGCGATGAACCGCATGTCGGCGCTAGCATAGTCGGGATGTTCGATACGCTATGACCCCGCTGCGACAAGGCGGGTCCACGCGCAGTCGAAGCCCGCGAATTGACGACCGTTATGTCGATCTGTATATAGCGTTGAATGGCATAACACGACGGCGGTTCGCATGTCCCGGGAAGTCATCGACTCTTATCTGCTGAGGGTGCTCCACACGCTCATCACCGAAGCCAGCGTTTCGCGCACGGCGGTCCTGCTTGGCCAGTCGCAACCGACGGTCAGCGTTGCGCTGCGCAAGCTGCGCGCGATGACGGGCGATCCGCTGCTGGTGCGCAGCGGCAGCCGCATGGTGCCGACGAGCCACGCGCTCACGCTCGTCGAGCCGGCCGCGCAGGCGCTGGCGGGCATCGCGGCGGTGCTGCATCCGGCCACCGCGTTCGATCCGGCCACCACGCACCGGACCTTCCGCATCGGTTCGCCCGACTATCTCGACGTGTCCTTCCTGCCCGCGGTCGTCGATGCGTTCCATACGCACGCGCCGCGCGCCCGCATCGAGTTCCAGCATCTGATGATGGTGGACGGCGGCTACGAGCATGGTCTGGAAAGCGGCACGCTCGATCTCGTGATCGGCAACTGGCGCACGCCGCCAGGGCATCTGCATCTGCAGCCGCTGTGCGACGACGATCTGGTGTGCCTGCTGCGCGCGCAGCATCCGATCAAGCCCGGCAAGCTGTGTCGTGCCGTCTATCAGGAAGCGGAGCATCTGGCCGTCACGACGCACAACGCGACGGGCCTCGGCACGATCGATGTCGAACTGGCGCGCAACGGCCTGTCGCGCAACGTGACGACCACGCTGCCATACTTCGGCATGGCGCCTTATGTGCTGATGCGATCGAACCTGCTCTTCACGACCACGCGCGCGCTCGCGGCGCATTACTGCAATCTGCTGCCGCTCAGGATGGAGCCCGTGCCCGGCGATCCCCAGGCACTCAAGTATTACCAGCTGTGGCACGACCGCACGCATCGCAGCGCGGCGGCAATCTGGCTGCGTCGTCTGGTAGCGGAGGTGGCGAAGGGGTTGGCGGGGAGGGACGCTGCGCAACTCGCACAAGTCGCCGCCAGATGAAAAGCATCGCGGAAAAGCACCACGGAAAAGCACCGCGAGCGCGCGGCTCGCGGTGAAGAACGCCAGGCATCGCTAACCATCAGACAGGGGGACGGTCATGAATGCCTGCGCGCAACAGGGGTCGATCAGCAGGAAGCTGCCTGTTGCCGGACGCGTTGGAGCGACATCCGGTTGAAGTGACGCGCTGTCGCCACTACGCGACGATGCTAGACGCCAGCCGTTTCAGCAGCGCGGTTTTGTCGACGGTCGCGGTGCCGAGCAGCGCAAAGCCGGTCATGCGGTTCGTCTCGCGGTCTTCGCAGATCGCGCGCAGCGCATGCCGCGATTCGTGCGTGCTAGCGTCGACGGTCCACTGGCCTCCCGGTGCATCGGGCGTCACCACGACGGCCGGCACTGAGGGCGTCTTGACGACGACCGGCATCGCGGGGAAATCGACGCGCGTGAGCGTTCCGGACAGCGTGCGCGCGAGTGCGCGCGCCGCGTGCATGATCGGCAGCACGTAGGGCTGCACACGCCCGTCGATCGCCGCGCAGTCGCCGAGCGCATAGACGTCTTGCGCGCTGGTGCGGCACCAGGCGTCGGTGTGGATGCCGCCATCGATTCGCAAGCCAGCCGCGCTTGCTAACGCGGTCCTCGGCACGAGGCCAACCGCGGATACCACGACGTCCGCGTCGAGCGAAGCACCGTCGGTGAGCGTCAGCCGGTAGCCTGAATCGTGCCGCGAAATCGCTTCGACGCTGCAACCCAGCCTTATGTCGACGCCCGCTTCCGAGAGCGCGCCGGCGAACACGGCACCTGCCTCCGCCGGCAACAAACGCGCAAGCGGTGCAGCAGCCGGGTCGAGCAGAGAAACCGTGTGCCCTGCCGCGATCAGGTCGTTCGCGAATTCGCAGCCGATCAGGCCCGCGCCTAGAATCGCGACCGAATGGCGCGATGCGAGCACTTCGCGAAATCGCGTGTAATCGACGAGGTCGTTGATCGAGAGCACGTCGCCCGCGCCGTCGCCGCGGATCGGCAAGCGTCGCGGGTCGGCACCCGTCGCGAGCACGAGCGCACGATAACGCAGCCGCTCGCCATCGACGACGATCGCACGCTCGTCCGGCACGATCCGCTCTACGTGGCGATGGGTCAAGACACTCGCGCTCAATTGCGCGGCCATCGCCGGCGCGTCGAAGCTCGCGAGCTCGTGCGGCGACTTCTTCATTGCGAGCGCGTTCGAAAGCGCCGGCTTCGAATAGAAGCGGCCATCGTCGCGGCTCACGATCACGATCGGCGTCTCGCCATCGAGTTTGCGCAGCTCGCGCGCGACGGTGTAGCCGGCCAGACCCGTTCCGCCGATCACCACCGGGTCGCGTTCCGTCACGTTGTGTTCGGCGCGCGTCATAGGCTCACCACCTGCATTTCGAAGTCATGCTTGCCCGTTGCGCAGTCGGGGCACATCCAGTCGTCCGGCACATCCTCCCAGCACGTGCCGGGCGCGATGCCCGCTTCAGGCAGCCCCTGGGCCTCGTCGTAGCGAAACCCGCAGATCACGCATTCCCAGATCTTCATCGTATGTCCTCTTTCATCCGCGTCAGCGCACATACGACTGACCGAGGCCGATCTCCGCGAGTGCGCGGCGATAGGCGCCCGACGAGCGGTCGGCGAGAATCGGCGCTTCCTGGGAGCGGTCGATCGGCAGATCCTCGGGACACTGCAGTTCGACGATCGCGCGGTCTTCCTCGAAGACCTGGCGGTTGAACGCATACACGTCGTCGAGCGGCAGATCCTGATCGAAGTTGCGCGCGATCGGCACGAACAGACGCGTGAGCCGCGCGGACACCGGGCTCGCCGCGTTCAGGATCGCGAGCCGGCCATCCTCGGGAAAATGCACGGTCAGCCGCGCGAAGAACGGCACGTCGACTTCGAACACGCGACGCCACGGATAGCCATCCGGCGCGCGATGCTGCATCGACTTCGGGAAGTTGCTCACCGTGCTCACGTATTCGGCGCGCAGACCGTTCGGACGGCGTTCCACCGAATATTGCGGCACCTCAGGTTTCCTGCGGTCCGCGAAGCTGTCGTGATGGATCCACGCGAAGTGCGCGACGTCGATGAAGCCTTCGGTCTGCCGTCCCGCCGACGCGCGGATGTCGATCGAAGGCGGCAGGATCTGCTGATACCCGTCCGTATTCCATGCCGGAAACTCCGGCAACGGCAGCTCGCCGCCGCCCAACGACACCCATACGAGGCCATACGCTTCCTGCGCCGCGTACGTGGTCAGGCACAGGCGATCGGGAATCGGACCTTCGGGCTGCGAAGGAATGTGATTGCACTTGCCGTCGGCCGCATATTCGAGCCCGTGATACGGGCATACGAGATTGCCGTCGTTGACCCAGCCGCGGCTCAATGGCGCGCCGCGGTGCGGACACACGTCGCGTGCCGCGACGATCCGGCTGCCGGAGCGAAAGACCACGAGCGGTTCGTCGAGCAGCGTGACGCCGAGCGGCCGGTCGCGGACATCGTGCGCGAACGCGACCGGGTGCCAGTAGCGGCTCAGGATTTCCCAGTCACGGGCATCGAAGGTGCAATTGCGGGGCAAGGCCGGCGAACGCGATCGCGTCAGCTCGGCAACCTGGGATTGAGTCATCTGCGTCTCCTGAATCGTGTGCGTTTGTTACGGCGGCAGGAACCGGGTTGCCGATTCCGTTCCGCCATGTGCACCACGATATTCAGTTACGCGTGCTTCTCCCATCCCGCTTCGAGCATGTACTTCATGTACTGATCGGCATGGTCTCGTGCGCGACGCAGTCCGTTCAACCCGCGAAACGAGGCTCGGGCAAGCCCTTCACGCCAAGCCCCGAAATCGCGAACAGGCCGCCGCGATCCTTTTCCTTCTGCGGGATGCCCCACATCGGACGACCCATCGTCGTCACGTAGAGCAAGTCGAGATTGGGGCCGCCGAACATCACGCTCGTCAGGTTGCGCACCGGAAACGGCACGACGCGATCGAGCCGTCCATCGGGCGCGAAGCGCAACACGCGTCCGCCGAACACCAGCGCGGTCCACACGAAGCCGTCGGCGTCGACGGTCGCGCCGTCGAACGTGCCCGCCATCTCGCGTGCCGACGCGAACACGCGGCGGTTGCTCGCCGTGCCGGTTTCGATGTCGTAGTCGTACGCGGACATCAGCCGGTCGTAGGTGTCGGTGAAGTACAGCGTGCGATTGTCCGGGCTCCAGCACGGTCCGTTCGAACAGATGATGCCGCCGTCGAGCCGCGCGATGCTGCCGTCCACGTCGAGACGATAGAGCGCGCCGGTGCGCATCGGTCGCTGGCCGCGGTCCGCGTCGTAGCGGTCGTGATCGTAGGCCATCGTGCCGGCGACGAAGCGGCCGCGGCGGTCCACCTTGCCATCGTTGAAGCGTGTCTCCGGCTCGTCGCGCTCGGGGTCGCCGATCAGGCGCACCGTCTGCGCGTCGAAATCGTAGAAGTGCAGGCCATTCGCGAGCGCGACCACCGCGCCGCCCTGTTCGCGCAGCGCCATCGAGCCGATGTGCGTCGGCACGAAGAAACGTTCGACATTGCTGCCGTCCGCGCGGCAGCGGTAGATTTCCGCGGCCGTGCTGTCGATCCAGTACAGCCGTTGTTCGCTGACGTCCCACAGCGGACCCTCTCCAAGATGATTGTTCGCATCGACGAGCAGCCTGGTTTCAATCATGACGATCTCCTGTGTCCGGGCGCAACGCGGGTTCGCTTGAGTTCGCGCGTGAAGAACTGGCATCCGATTCCGCTTTCATGTCCGCATCATCGCGGCGGCGATGCGCGAGCAGCGCCATCAGACGACGGTCGCGCCAGCCGCTGCGTGCTTCGATCTGTTCGCGCGGCAGCAGCGTGCGCCGCTCCGCATCGAGTTTCGCGACGGTCGCGGGCGGCCAGTCGAATGGCACGCGCGTCTGCGCGATCGAACGGTAGGTGCCGCCGTAGCGCGCCGCATAGTCGGCGACACCGCCGGGTGCGTTGAGGTCGATGGTCTCGAACGGACCCATGAACGCCCAGCGCAGACCGAGACCGTCGCGCATCACGGTGTCGAGATCCGCTGCGCTCGCATAGCCCTGTTCGAAGAGGCTCAGCGCTTCGTCCAGCAGCGCGCCCTGCAACCGGTTGAGCAGAAAGCCTGAAATCTCGCGCGCTACAGTGACGGGCTTTTGTCCCGCTGCTTCGTACAGCTTGCGCGCGTTGTGCAGCGTCTCGGAGGAGGTCCACGGCGCGCCGCACAGTTCGACGAGCGGCACCAGCGAAGGCGGGTTCACCGGATGCGCGACGAGGCAGCGGTGCCGGCCGGGCAGCGCTTCGGTAAACGTCGAAGCGGGCAGCCCCGAAGTCGAGCTGGCGAGGATCGCGTCGGGCGGTGCAAGGCGATCGAGCGCTTCGAACATCGCGCGCTTGATCTCGACGACTTCCGCGATGTTCTCCTGCACGAGCTGCACCCCGTTCACCGCATCTTCGAGCCGCGCGTGCGCGGTGACGCGCTCGGCGAGCTCGCCTGGCGTTTCGTCGAGCAGTCCGAAGCGTGCGAGATCGGCGGCGCTGGCCTCGATGGACGGCCGCGCGCCGTCGAGCATCGCGCGGTCGGCGTCGTGCAGGTTCACGCGGAATCCCGCGCGCGCGAACACGATCGCCCATGCGCGACCGATGCGGCCCGTGCCGATTACAGCGATGCAGCGTTCCTTGTTGGTCATCCGTGGCTCCATGTGGGTGATGCAGTCGATGACTTCAGCTCTTGCGGTCGCGCAGCGTAACGACGGCGGCCAGCACGACGACACCGTTGATGATGTCGCGCACCGCGGGCGGCACGGTGGTGCCGGCAAGCAGCGTGCTGAGCGCGGTAAGCAGCAGCGCGCCGCCGAACACGCCGAGGTAGTGGCCGCGACCGCCGGTGATCAGCGCGCCGCCCACGACCACCACGGCGATCGACGGCAACAGATACGGATCGCCCATGCCGAGAAACGCCTGGTTGCTGAAGCCAGCGAGCAGCAGACCGACGATCGCCGAGCACAATCCAGACAGACAGTAGACGGCGACCAGCGTTGCACCCACGCGCACGCCGGACAGCTTCGCCGCAACCGGCGAATTGCCGACGGCATAGATGCGGCGGCCGAACGCGGTGCGCTGCAGCAATAGCAAGCCGGCCGCGAGCACGAGCGGCACGCACCACGCCGCGGGCGACAACAGGCCGAAGCGCTCGTTCGTGAACTGGCTGAGCACGGGCGGTGCCCAGCCCTGCGGCGAGCCGTTGCAATACAGCAGCGTGAGGCCTTGCAGCAGTCCGTTCGCGGCCAGCGTGACGACGATCGGCGGCAGTCCCAGCACGACCACGCCGAGGCCATTGAACAGGCCCGCAACGATGCCCGCCGCGAGCACCAGCGGGATCGCCCACAGCGCGTTGTCGTTGACGCCGTGCGTGAGGCCGGTCAGCAGCACGCCGGCCAGCGTGATCAGCCACGGCACCGACAGATCGAGGCCGCCCGTCAGGATCACGGCGCCCTGGCCGAGCCCGAGCACGGCGAGGAACAGCGTGAGCGTGAGCAGACTGCTGTAGAAATTCGCGCTCACCAGCACGTGCGGACCATAGACGACCGCCGTGGCCGCGAGCACGCCGACGAACAGCAGCCACGCTGGCACGATGTAGCGCACCCATTCGCGGTTGCGCTCGAGCCAGTCCGCGAACCACCGTCCGTGCAGTTCCGTATTGGCGACCGGTCGCGCGTCGGCGATCTCGAACGTCACGTGCCGCACGTCGCGGCCGGTGCGGGCGCGCGTGCCGGTGCGCCATGCTTTCAGCGATTGCGCCGCGTGCCGCAGGCATTCGTGCGCGGCGGAATCGCGGCCGATCGACGAACCGAGTACCGCGAGAATCAGGATCACGGCCTCGGCAATCGTGGTGAAGAATGCGGACACGTTCAGCACCAGCAGAATGTTGACGGTGATCATCAGCGTCATCGCGGCGACCACGGTGCCGACGCAACCGCCGCGTCCGCCGCCGAGCCGCGTGCCGCCCAGCACGACCGCGGTGAACATCGACAGCAGCAGCGGGCGGCCGACCAGCGGGTCCGCCGAGCCGGTCTGCGCCGACACGTAGAGCCCGGCGAGCGCGTAGAACATGCCGGCGAGCACATAGGTGGCGATGCGATAGCCCGCGACGGGCGAGCCGTTCGCATACGCGCTGTCCGGGTCGCTGCCGATCGCGTACAGGCCAACGCCGTAGCGCGTGCGGCGGATGAACGCCCACACCAGCAGCGCCGCGATCAGGATGCCCGCGGACATCGGCAGCTTGTCGGGGATCAGGTCGGCGGTGACGAATCCGGAGAACTGGTCGCCGACGCTGCCGCCGGGCTTGTTCTGGATCAGCAGCGTGACGCCTTGCACCATGAACATCGTCGCGAGCGTCACGACGATCGACTGCAGCCGGAACCACGCGATCAGCGCGCCGTTCACGAAGCCGATGCCGCCGCCGATCGCGACGATCAGCGCCGCGCCTGCCCATTGCTCGACGGGCGTGCCGTGCACGAAGTGCACCGCGAGCACGTTGGCGACGGACAGCACCGCCGAAGCCGACAGATCGAAGCCGCCGCTCAGCACGACGATGGTCTGGCCGATCGCGACGAGCGCGAGCGTGGCGCCGCTCGAGATCACCGAGCCGACGTCGTACAGACCGACGGCCGTCGCGGAGAGCGAGATCCACGCGATCATCATCGCGGCGAGCGCGCCGATCGCGATGATGAGCCCGCGATGATGGTCGATGCGCGCGCCGATCCCGACCCGCGCGCCGGGGCGCGCGATCTCGCTGTCGGGCGATGCCACTGCGTTGTTCATGGTGGTCCTCATAAGCTTGTCCATCGCGCTCGTCGAGTCAGCTCGCGAGCATCCGGCGCATCACGTTTTCCTCGGTGAGCGTGCTGTCGGCCAGCTCCGCCACGTTGCGGCCGCGATACATGACCGAGACGCGGTCGCACACGTTCACGAGTTCCGGCACGTCGGTCGAATAGAACAGCACCGCGCCGCCCGCCGCGGCGAACGCTCGCATATGCAGGAAGATCTGATGCTTGGTGCCGACGTCGATGCCGCGCGTCGGGTCGAACATCAGCCACACGCGGCTTTGCGTGAGCAGCCACTTCGCCATCGCGATCTTCTGCTGGTTGCCGCCCGAAAACGACAGACACGGTTTGTATTCCGCGCGCGGATTCACTTCCATCTGCGCGAGCACGCGCCGCACTGCCGCGCGTTCCTGGCGTCGCCGGATCAGACCGAAGCGCGTATAGCGGCGGATCACCGGCAGCGAGATGTTTTCTCCGCCGGACAGCCGCAGAAACAGCCCTTCGGTCTTGCGATCTTCCGGCAGCAGGCTGATCGCGACACCCGCCTTCAGCGAATCGGCGGTGGACGTCAGCGTGACCGGCCTGCCGTCGACCAGCAACTGGCCGTCGTCGATATACTCGGCGCCGAACAGCGCTTCGAACAGCTCGCGCTGCCCCATGCCTTGCAGCGCGGCGATGCCGTGCACTTCGCCGGCCTTCAGCGTGAGGCTGAAATCATTCACCGTGCCGTCGACGCGGATGTTGCGCGCTTCGAGCGCGGGTTCCTTCGCGTGGATGGCCGGCGGTTCTTTCGGCGGATACTTTGCTTCGATCGAACGACCGATCACAAGGCGAATCATTTCGTCATCCGTAATAGATGCGGTGTCGAACGCGCCGACGTCGCGGCCGTTGCGGTAGATCGTCAGACTGTCGCAGAAGTCGCGCACTTCCTGCATGCGGTGCGAGATAAACACGAAGGTCACACCGCGCGCCTTCAGTTCGTCGATGCGTCGACGCAGCCATGCGACGTCGCGCGCGGACAGCGCCGAGGTCGGCTCGTCGAGCAGCAGAATCTGCGGGTCGCGCGCGATCGCTCGCGCGATTTCGATCTTCTGGCGCACCGGCAGCGCGAGGTCGCGGATATAGGCGCCCGGACGCACGTCGTCGAGTTCGAGCGTTTCGAGCCAGCGCGCGACGCGACGATGCGCGTCCGAACGCCGGATGCGGCCGAGCCAGCTGGCAGGCTCGTTCGCGAGCAGCAGGTTCTGCGCGACGGTGAGATCGCGCACCAGCGTCATTTCCTGAAACGCGGTCTGCACGCCAGCGCGATGCGCGTCCGTCGGGCTGCGCAGACGCACATCGCGCCCGAGCACCTCGATGCGGCCGTCGTCTGGCTGCAGCATGCCGGACAGCAGCTTGACCGTCGTCGATTTGCCCGCGCCGTTCTCGCCGAGCAGCGCGTGCACGGTACCGCGACGGACCTGGAACGACGCGCGGTCGAGTGCGAGCGTCGCGCCGAAACGCTTGGTCACGCTTTCAACGTTGATCGCCCAATCGCCTGCCGCTGGAGTTGCCGGCGCTGCGGTTTCAACGGGAACCGGATCGTTCGAGGCTGTCATCGCGACGCTCCTGTTCAGTCGGGTTTGCCGTTCAGCGCGGCGCCCAGGCCGAGTTCGCGCGTTTCATCCGAGTAGATGTCCGCGAACCATCCAGGCGGCACCTTGTCCGGCGCGAATGCGGAGCAGCCGCCGCGCAGTTCGTCGATCGAACCGGTCGTGCACAGCTTCGAATGCTCGTTGTCGACGAGCGGCAGCTTCAGCGTCACGTGCTGCGGGAAATCCTTGCCATCGAGCTTCTGCACCGCGAGCTGCAGCGCGAGCGCGCCGGAATAGGGCGGCGAGCCATACGAGATCGAGCGGTAGCCGAACGAGCGATACGCGCCTTGTCCCTTCACCGTGCCCGGCGGCAGCATCTGCACGCGGTGGCCGTTCGCCGATTCGCCGGCGCACGGGCGGATCTTGTCGTCGGCGATGCCGGCATCGAGCTGCATCGAAGCGGCCGTGAAGCAGCCCACCTGCATCCACAGGCCATCGATCTTGTCCCAGCTGTTGGTGGCGAGGATCTTCGAGAGCTCGGTCTTCGCGGTCGCCTGGCTCCACATGCCGGTGCCTTCAGCGATCACCTTGATGCCCGGCGACTTCGCGAACACTTCCTTGGCGGCTTCGGTGCGCGCGCGGTCCACGGAGGTGCCCGGCACGCCCGTGATCATCACGATGTTGCCCTTGCCGTTGAGCGTCTTCACGAGCCATTCCGCCGTCACGCGTCCCGCTTCGTGCTGGTCGATCGTGATGTTGTGCGCGCACGGCTCGGTCACTTCGCCGTCGTACGCGACCACCACGACGCCTTTCGAGCATGCGTTCCTGATCGCGCGATTGAGCGCGGTCGGCGAGATCGGATAGATGACGATCGCCTTCGCGCCCGCCTGCACCATCGAGTTGATCTGCTGGATCTGCTTTTGCGCGTCGGTGCCGGCCACCTGCACCTCGAGGTCGATCTTGTCTTTCAGCGCGGGCGTGAGCGCCATCGCCTTGACCATGTTCGCGGCTTCGGTCTGCCAGTCGTTGCCGACATAGCTCATCGACAGAAAGATCTTGTACTTGCCTGCTGCGCTCGCGGGTCCGGACGCGGCAAGCGCGCCCGCGAACACGGCAGCGAGCGTCGCGCCGCGGACGGCGGCGCGTAGCAGATGGCCCGCACGGTGCAGGCCTCGCGTGATGAAGTTCATGTCTTCCTCCAGTACTGCAGCGGGTTATGGTTGTTCTGCGTTAGCCCTCGACGTGCGGAAGGCGGGCGGCGGCCGGCAGGCGCAGTCCTGCCGAGCCGGGCGCAACGTCCGGGTCGTGCCCGGGTATCACGATGTCGGCGATCTGCCGGATGCGTCGGAGCGACGCCAGTTCGGCAGCGGTTTCGTGGACGATGCCGACCGGTACGCCATCCACGATGTTTTCCATGCAGTTCGCGCAGTCGCCGGTGATCACCGTGACGCCTTCGGCGGTATTGACGACGACCGACTGGTGTCCAGGCGCGTGCCCTGGCGTCGGCAGCACGCGCACGCCGGGCACGATGTCCGCGACGCCGTGCACGAAGTGCCAGCGGAACCACGCGAGCGGCTCGCGGCCGATCAGGAATTCCTGGTAGAACGTGGCCTGGGTCGGCAGCGGCCGGCCCGCATATTCCCATTCGGTGTACTGAACGATGAATCGAGCGTTTCGAAACAACGTATTGCCGCCAGAATGGTCGTAATGAAGGTGCGTGTTGATCACGATGTCGACGTCGTCGGCATTCCAGCCCACGTATTCCTTGAGCGCGCGTTCCAGCCGTTCTTCAGGCGCCTGCTCGCACGGGCAGACGAAACTGCTGACCCAGCCGGGGTCGTGAATACCGGTGTCGACGACGATCTTTTGGTCGGCGCCGACGATCGCCGTGGACCACACCGGAATGCGAACCTGCTGACCGTAGTTGCGCGCATACACAAGCGACGAGCGGTCGACCGTAAGCCAGCCCGTCGGCATCGCGACGACCTTGAGTTCGGGAATGGCCATATCCGTCTCCGCGCCTCAGAAGTTGACCGCGTCCGGGCCCTTGAGGCTCAGCATCGCGCGGGCTTCCGCCGGCGTGGCCACCTCGAGCGACAGACCTTCGATGACCTGGCGGATCTTCATGACCTGCGCCGCGCTGGATTCAGCGAGCTTGCCGGGTTCGAGCCACAGCGAATCTTCGAGACCCACGCGCACGTTGGAACCCTGTGCGACGCCGATCGACGCGAGCGGGATCTGGTTGCGGCCCGCGCCGAGAATCGACCACACGTAGTCGTTGCCGAACAGGCGGTCGGCGGTGCGGCGCATGTGCATCAGGTCTTCGGGGTGCGCGCCGATCCCGCCCAGCAGCCCGAATACGCTCTGCACGAAGAACGGCGGCTTCGCGAGACCGCGGTCGACGAAATGCGCGAGGTTGTACAGATGCGAAATGTCGTAGCACTCGTATTCGAAGCGCGTGCCGTTCGCGCCGCACGACGTCAGGATGGTCTCGATGTCCGCGAATGTGTTCTTGAACACGAGGTCGCGGCTGTTCTCGAGATGCTGGCGCTCCCAGTCGTATTTCAGTTCCTTGAAGCGATTCAGCATCGGATAGAGACCGAAGTTCATCGAACCCATGTTGAGCGACGCGACTTCCGGCTGGAAGTGATGCGCCGGGCGCAGACGCTCGGCCACCGTCATGTGCGGACTGCCGCCGGTGGTGAGATTGATCACCGCGTCGGTTTCCGCCTTGATACGCGGTAGAAACTGCTGGAAGACGGCGGGGTCCTGCGTGGGCCGGCCGTCATTCGGGTCACGCGCGTGCAGGTGCAGGATGGCTGCCCCTTCCGCCGCGGCCGCGAGTGCCGCGTCGCCGATCTGTTGCGGCGTGACGGGCAGATACGGCGACATCGACGGCGTGTGAATCGCGCCCGTCGGCGCGCAGGTGATGATGACTTTTCGCTTGGCTGCCATGTTGTCCTCATGTTTCGTTGCGTCGCTTCCCGACGCGAGATTCGATGAGACGGCGAACCCTTTGCCTCAGGTCGACCGCGTTAGTCAGGAGTACGCGGGATATCGCCGTCGGAGGGTGCTAGAGCACTTCGACGTTGCCGCAGACCGAGATCGCCTGGCCTGTGATGCCGAGCCCCGCGGGCGAACACAGGAAGAGGGCGGTCGCCGCGATTTCTTCCTGGGTCGTCATCCGCCGCAGCGAGATCCGCGACAGGTATTGCTGTTCCATGTCGTCGTAGCTGATGCCGAGCTGCTCCGCGCGCGCCGAGATCACGCGCGTCATGCGCGGGCCTTTGACGATGCCCGGCTGGATCGCGTTGACGCGGATGCCGGTGGGACCGAGCTCGATCGCGAGGCTTTTCGTCAGCCCGACGATCGCCCATTTGGTGGCCGCGTAAGGCGTGCGGTAAGCGTAGCCGAGCCGGCCCGCCACCGACGAAAGCGCGATGATCGCGCCGCCGCCGGAAGCCTCGCGCAGCATTGGCACCGCGCGGCGCGCGAAGTAGAACTGCGCGTTCAGGTTGATGTCGACGGTACGTTCCCAGCCGTCGACATCGAGTTCGTCGATGCCGCCGGTGTCGCCCGCGATGCCCGCGTTGTTGACGAGCACGTCCAGTCCGCCGAGTTCGCGCGACACGTCGTCGAACACCTTGTCCACCGCGTCGCGGTCGGCGACGTCGGCGAGGGTTGCGGTGATCCGTTGGGTGTCGGGATCGGCCGCGCGCAATGCGTCGATCGCGGCTTCGCTCGCGTCGCACACATGCACGCGCGCGCCCGCTTCCACGAACGCCCGGGCAATCGTCAGGCCGATGCCTGCCGCGCCGCCTGTGACCAGCACGCGCAGCCCTGCGCGTGGCTTCAACATCTGCAAAACCGTCATGCCGCTGCCTCCAGTGTTCGTGGATCATCGGCGCGAGGTGCGGGTCCACGCCTCGCGGTTCGTCTTGCCGGCGCGTTGCGCGCCGTCTGCTGTCGGCCGCTGTTCAGCCGATAGTCAGCAGATAGTCAGGCGCTGGCCGCCCGCTGCTCCTGCAGCCGTTCGCGCAGATCGGCCGCCGCATCGCCGATGTCCTGCGCGATGCCGGCGCGTGCGCCTTCGCCGTCGCCGCGCCACAAGGCCTCGACGATCTTGCGGTGCGCCTCCATCGACTGGCGCATATGCGGAATGTCCGGCGCGACCAGATTGAGGAACGGCCCGATGCGCATCCACAGGTTCTGGATCGTCGCGAGCGTGATCTCGCTCGCGCCGTGCGTGTAGATCGCGATGTGAAACTGGAAATTGCTGCGCAGATAACCGGCGACGTCGCCGGCTTCCACGCGCGCGTCCATCACGTCGAAAATCGCCTGCAGCGCGTCGAGATGCGGGCGCGTCATTCTCGACGCGGCGCGCGCCGCCACGCAGCCTTCGAGCGCAATACGCACATCGCGCAGTTCTTCCAGCAGGTTGAGCGTCATCGGCGGCACCATCAGCGCGCGGCCGACGCCGTCGATCAGCGCACCCTCCGCCTGCAGCCGCGTCAACGCGGCACGTACTGGCATCGTCGACGAGCCGACCGCTTCCGCGACGCCGCGCAGACTGAGCAGCTGACCCGGCGCGAAGCGGCCAGTCATGATCGCCTCGCGCAACTGCGCGTAGACGCGGTCGGCCATCGTTTCGCGCTGCACCAGCTCCAGCGGCGGCAGATCGTTGCTACCAGGCCGTGTCGGCACGTGTCCTCCGGTTTCGACTGTTTCGCGATCTGTGACCTGTGATCACACTATGCATGCAGTCTGAAACAGAAGACCCGAAGATTCAACCAAGGGAAAACGCGAACATCGCGAACGCGGGGAAGGAAACCGTCGTGCTATTGGCAGGCAAATGAAGTGCGGAAGTGCGGGCGATCAAACCACGCGGCTTCGTCCGAGCAGCCGGGTCCACAGCGCACGAAGCCTTCGTGCGCGGTCTTCGAGCAGAAACGACGCGGCCAGCGCGAAGAGACCTGAAACCGTCCCCGTCAGAACGTGCTCGACCCAGGGAATGCGATAGTGACTGGCATGCGAGTAGACGTCGCCCACCATGGTTAGCCCGCCGACGATCAGCGCGTTGCCATAGCGGTTCGTGTAGAGCTTCGCGGCCGGCGTGAACGTGAGCAGCACAGCGATGAGTCCGGTGAAGAGACCCGTGTGCAACGCAATCGACCAATGGGCGACGCTCGAGATGTTCCCCCAGCTTCCGGGCATGCAGGTCATGCACGCGCTGGTCGGTTGCCAGAAACGTTGGACGAACAGTGTGACGCGGCGCTTCCAGTCGATTGACATGACGTGTTCCTGGCTACGCCGTTGTCACAGTGGACGCTATCCGATGCCAGGGTCCGATGTTGGGCCGACGAACCTGGGCCGAAGCGGGATGCCGCAGATTGGCGGCGCATGCGCGCCGCAACCTGGGTATGACGGGATACTACACCGCACCGATACCGGTCGCTTCCCCGCGGATGGGGGAAGCGACACGTCGATGGATTACTTCGCGACCGGCATCGTGAACTCGGCACCCTTCTCGGTGCTTTCCGGCCAGCGCTGCATGATCGACTTCTGCTTCGTGTAGAAGCGCACGCCTTCTTCGCCGTACGCATGCATGTCGCCAAAGAGGCTGCGCTTCCAGCCGCCGAAGCCGTGCCATGCCATCGGCACCGGAATCGGCACGTTGATGCCCACCATGCCGACTTCGATCTGGCGGCCGAACTCGCGCGCCACGTTGCCGTCGCGCGTGAAGCACGCGACGCCGTTGCCGAATTCGTGGTCGTTGATCAGTTGCACCGCGTCGCTGAAGTCCTTCACGCGAACGCATGCCAGCACCGGCCCGAAGATTTCTTCGCGATAGATGCGCATTTCCGGCGTGACGTTGTCGAACAGCGTGCCGCCGGTGAAGAAGCCGTCTTCGTGGCCCGGCACCTTGTAGCCGCGACCGTCGACCACGAGCTTCGCGCCTTCCTTCACGCCGGTTTCGATATAGCCTTCGATGCGTTCCAGCGCCTGGCGCGTGACGATCGGGCCCATCTCGGCATCGAGCTCCATGCCGTTCTTGACGACGAGATTGCGCGCGCGCTCGGCGAGGCGCGGGATGATCTTGTCGGCGACGTCGCCCACCAGCACCGCGACCGAGATCGCCATGCAGCGCTCGCCGGCCGAGCCGTAACCCGCACCGATCAACGCATCCACCGCTTGATCGAGATCCGCATCGGGCATCACGACCATATGGTTCTTCGCGCCGCCCAGTGCCTGCACGCGCTTGCCGTGCTTCGCGCCGGTCTCGTAGATGTAGTTCGCGATCGGCGTGGAGCCGACGAAGCTCACCGCCTTCACGTCGCGATGCGCGAGCAGCGCGTCGACCACCACCTTGTCGCCCTGCACGACGTTGAACACGCCATCGGGCAGACCGGCTTCCTTCAAGAGGCGCGCCATGAACAGCGACGCCGACGGATCGCGCTCGCTCGGCTTCAGGATGAACGTGCAGCCCGAGGCCAGTGCCACCGGGAACATCCAGCACGGCACCATGCACGGGAAGTTGAACGGCGTAATGCCGGCCACCACGCCGAGCGGCTGGCGCAGCGTCCAGTTGTCCATGCCGCGCGACACCTGTTCGGTGTAGTCGCCCTTGAGGAGCTGCGGAATGCCGCACGCGAATTCGATCACGTCGATGCCGCGCGCCACTTCGCCCTGTGCGTCGGTGAAGACCTTGCCGTGCTCGGCCGTGATGATGGCCGCGAGTTCGTCCGCATGGCGGTTCATCAGTTCGAGAAAGCGCAGCATGACGCGCGCGCGGCGGATCGGCGGCGTGTCGCGCCAGGCCGGGAACGCGGCCTTCGCGCTCGCCACGGCGGTGTCGACGTCGGAGGCCTCGCCGAGCACCAGGCGCCGCGCGGACGCGCCGGTCGCCGGGTTGAAGATCGCCTGGGTGCGGTCGCCGGTGCCGCGCTCGATCTTGCCGCCGATGAAGTGAACGACGTCGGCGGAATCGGTGTAAGGCTGCATGTCATCTCCTCGCGGGTTGGTAGGTTAAGCGCAGTCTACGGAATTCACCCCGGCGTGCGAAGCCACGCTGGCTTAACTGATTGTTTTGTTATGTGAACAATCCGCATGGCGAGTGATGAATGATGCGGCAGTGCGATGCTATCATCGGCCCGACTGGCGGGGCATACGACGGGATCACGAACATGGATACGCAAAAGATCGAGGCGCTCTGGACGCATCTGCACTGGCTGAACGTGCTCGCGGAGCAGGGCAGCTATACGGCGGCCGCCGCGCGCCTCGGCGTGAGCAAGGCGGCGATGAGCCAGCGGATTGCCGAACTCGAGCGGGTGGCGGGCGTCGCGCTGGTGCAGCGCACCACGCGCAGCGTGCGCTTCACGGAAGCGGGGCGAAGGCTCGTCGAGGAGACGCATGCGGGATTCGAGCGCATTGCGGCGAGCTTCGCGGGGGTGCGGGACATGGCCTCCGTCGCGCGCGGCACGGTGCGCGTGACCGCGCCCGTCGCGTTCGCGCGTCAGCAGCTCGTGCCGCGTCTCGCGGCGTTTGCCCGCGCGAATCCCGAGGTACGGGTGCAACTCGAACTGTCGGACCGGCTCACGTCGATCGCGAACGAAGGCTTCGACCTCGCGATCCGTCATAGCGCACAGGTGCCCGAAACGCATGTGGCGCACAAGCTCTGCGATACGCGTTCGGTGATCGTCGCCACCCGCGCCTACCTGAAGCTGCGGGGCACGCCGCTTTCACCCGCCGACCTCGCGCAGCATGACTGTCTGGTCTATCCGCGCGCGCTCGGGTCCGCGGTATGGTCGTTCGAAAAGCCCGGGCGGCGCGCCGGGCAGTCGCGCGCGAACGTGACGGTGAACGGACCGGTTGCGGCGAACAACAGCGAGGCGCTGCGCGACGCGGCGCTCGAACATCTGGGCATCGCGCTGTTGCCGGATTTCAGCGCGCAGGCCGCGCTGCAGGCGGGCAAGCTCGTGGTGTTGCTACCCGACTGGCGGCCGGTGGGGGCGTTCGCTTCGCAACTGTATGTGGTGCGCCCGTACGCGCCGCACGTGCCGCGCGCCGTGACGCGGTTCGTGGATTTTCTGCGGGAGTCGTTTGCTGCGGGTTTTCCGGTTGAGTGAGTGTTGGGTTCGAGGTGCGCGGTGGTGCAGGCGCATTCGCCGCTCAAAGCGGCACATCCTCGATCAGCGCGGCACGCACCGCGCGAATCCTGCGATCGACGAAATAGCCGCCGCCTTCGGTGTAGCGCAGATAAAGACGCCCGCAGATCGTGCATTCCCACACACCACAGCGGTTGTACGGAAAGTAGTTCGGCGCGACAGGCGCATCGGCGGACCAGTAGCTGATCTTGCCGGGCAGATATTCGGCGAACGTCGGTTCTGGATCGTGTTCCGGCATCAAGGTGCCGATCTCGCGGAACTGCGTTTCGTCGAGCGAGAGCGGCTGCGATTGCCAGCCGTCGAGCGGCGTTTTCGTGCACGCGCAGTCGCCGGGCGCTTTGGCTTCCGCGGTTCGTGCGTAGTCGATGAGCGTGGCGGTGTTCAGATGGTCGGGCATGGCTGCGGCGAGTCGAAGGAACGAACGCGCCATCATGCGCGCGTTCGCGGCGGTTGAGCAAGTCGTCAACCGTTCATCATCCGGTCGCGCTGCGGGATCACCCACGAACGGTCGAAACGCCCTTCGGCGATCGACTTCAATGCTGCCGCTTCTTTCGCCGCCTGCTTGCGCGCGCCCGCGATCACCGCTTCCACATCCGCGGGCGCGATCGCGAGCACGCCGTCTTCGTCGCCGACCACGATGTCGCCCGGATGCACGACCATTCCGCCGACCGTCACCGGCACGTTGATCTCGCCCGGCCCGTTCTTGTACGGTCCGCGATGCGTGACGCCGCGCGCGTAGACGGGGAAATCGCGCTGGCTCAGCGCGCCGACATCGCGAATCGCGCCGTCGATCACGAGGCCCTGCACGCCGAGGCTTTGCGCGAAGCTCGCCATGATGTCGCCCATCAGCGCCTGCGTGACTTCGCCTGCGCCGTCGATCACGAGCACGTCGCCGGGGCGGCAGTAGTCGAACGCGCGATGGATCGCGAGATTGTCGCCGCCGCGCGTGCGCACCGTGATGGCCGTGCCTGCCATCGGCCTCGGCCGATGGTACGGACGCAAACCGATTGCGCCGCCCGAGCGTGCCATGTTGTCGCTCAGCAGCGAAACCGCGAGTTCACGCAGCGCATCGAGCGTCGCGCTGCTTGCCTGAGGGGCCGATTCGAATTCTTTCCATCCGGTCGGATTCATTGCGTCGCTCCTTCGCTCGCGAATTGCCGTTCGAGTTGCGCGGACAGGCGTCCGTAGACCGCGCGCGCGTTGTCTTCGTAGATGCTTTGGCGATCGCCCGCGCTGAGCCAGTCGATTGCGTCGATATAGCGCCGCGTGTCGTCGTAGTAGTGGCCGGTTTCCGGATCGATGCCTTGTACCGCGCCGATCGTCTCCGACGCGAACAGGATGTTGCGCACCGGTATCACCTTCGCGAGCAGTTCCGCGCCGGGCTGGTGATACACGCAGGTATCGAAGAACACGTTGTTCAGCAGATATTCGGACAGGAGTGGACGCTTCATGTCCTGCGCGATCCCGCGATAGCGTCCCCAGTGATACGGCACCGCGCCGCCGCCGTGCGGAATGATGAAGCGCAGCGTCGGAAAGTCGGCAAAAAGATCCGCAGTCAGCAGTTGCATGAACGCCGACGTGTCGCCGTTGATGTAGTGCGCGCCCGTTGCATGAAAGTTGGGATTGCACGACGACGACACGTGGATCATCGCGGGCACGTCGAGCTCCACCATCGCTTCGTAGAGCGGATACCACGAGCGGTCCGTGAGCGGCAGGCCGGACCAGTGGCCGCCGGACGGATCCGGATTCAGGTTGCACCCGATGAAGCCAAACTCTTCCACGCACCGGCGCAGTTCCGCGATGCAATTCTCGGGCGCGACGCCCGGTGCCTGTGGCAACTGGCACACGCCGACGAAGTTGCGCGGAAACAGCTTGCAGACGCGGTGCACGAGATCGTTGCTCGCGCTCGACCACACTGCGTTCGCATCGGCGGACGCCAGATGGTGGCCCATGCCCGCGGCGCGCGGCGAGAAGATCGTGACGTCGGTGCCGCGTTCGCGCTGGATGTGGCGCTGGCCGGTTTCGATGCTTTCGCGAATCTCGTCGTCGCTGATGTGCGGGCGCGGCGGCACCGTGCCGCCGTCCTTCAGCGCGGCGATCTGCTGTTTGCGCCACGCTTCATGCTGCGGCGGCGAGGTCGTATAGTGCCCGTGGCAATCGATGATCATGAGGCGGGTTTCCCGATGGTCCAGGTGGTTGTGCGAAATCAGGTGCGCGAGGCCGCGTCGTGGTTCGCGAGCGATGCGCCGGTCTGTTCTTCTGACGGCTTCACGCGCATCACCAGCGCGATGATCACGGACACCACGAGGAACCCCGCGATGGTCAACAGCGCCAGTGTGAAGTTGCCGGTGGCGCGCCGCACGAGGCCTATGCTCCATGGTCCGACGATGCCGCCGAACTGCGCGATCGTGTTGATGAGCGCGATCGTGGCCGCGCCCGCCGCGCCGGTGCGGAACGACGCGGCGAGGCTCCAGAACAGCGGATTGCCCGCATAGATGAAGAGGCCGGTTACGCAGAGTAGCGCATAGGCGACCAGCGGATTCGGCGCATACGCGCTGCCCGCGATCGCCAGTGCGCTCATCCCGTAGACGAACGCGAGGTGCTTCTTGCGGTCTCCCGTGCGGTCGGAACTGCGGCCGACGAGGTACGTGCCCAGCACGCCGAGCAGCGGCGGCACCGCCGACAGGAAGCCGACTTCGATATTGCTCAGGTGTCCGAGGCTTT
This sequence comes from Paraburkholderia phosphatilytica, assembly GCF_003443895.1. Classification (GTDB taxonomy): domain Bacteria; phylum Pseudomonadota; class Gammaproteobacteria; order Burkholderiales; family Burkholderiaceae; genus Paraburkholderia; species Paraburkholderia phosphatilytica. The sequence continues at coordinate 193,727 of NZ_QQOA01000008.1, forward strand.
TGACGATCTGCGGCAGCCACATGAAGAGACCATAGATGCCGACGAGCGCGCAGCCGAACAGACACGCCAGGCTCCACACGCGGATGTCGCCCGCCACTTTCAGCAGCGGGAAATGCCGGGTGCCACCGAGCGCTTCGCGTTCCGCGGCGAGCGTGCTTTCGAGCCACTGCTTCTCGGAGTCGTCGAGCCAGTCCGCGTCAGCGGGCCGCTCGGTCATGATGCGCAGCGTGAGCAGCCCCAGCAGCATCGCCGGCACGCCTTCGACGATGAACATCCATTGCCAGCCCTGCAAGCCGAGCACGCCTTTCGCGTAAGTCATCACGGTGGTGGAGATCGGGCCGCCCAGCACCGCGGAGAACGAGCCCGCGATGATGTAGCCGCTCACCGCGCGCGCCCGGTAACGCTCCGGAAACCACTTGGTCAGATAGACGGCGACGCCGGGCAGGAAGCCGGCTTCCATCACGCCCAGCAGAAAGCGCAGCAGGTAGAAGCTTTTCGCGTCGAACACGAACGCGGTGGCCGTTGCGACCGCACCCCACGTCAGCAGGATGCGTGCGATCCAGCGGCGCGCACCGACGCGATCCAGCAGCAGATTACTCGGCACTTCCAGCACCATGTAGCCGATGAAGAACACGCTGCCCGCAAAGCCGAATACCGCGGGATTGAAGTGGAGGTCGGCGTTCATGTCGAGCGCCGCGAAACCGATGTTGATCCGGTCGAGATAGTTGAAGAACATCATCGCGAAGAGCAGGGGCATCAATCGCCCATACACCTTTCGCATGGTGGCCGCTTCGTTGACTTGGGTCATGCTGTCTCCTGCCTCGCGGTCTGCGCGTACGCCGCCGCATTTCTTATGAATCGACTGCCGCGAGGGCTGTCGTGAGAGGTGCTGCCGGGGCCGGCTCGCGCGGAATGACGGGCCGGATGCGCTGTCCGCCAGGACGGAAGTGCTGATTGAATAGTAGGGACGCGGCGGTGCCGCGTCCAAGACGTGTTGCTTATGCTTGTATAAGGCTGAGCTTATAGTGTGCCGGGTGTGCCGGGTGTGCCCGAGGTGCTGTCCGCGAGCGGCGGGGGCAGGCAGCGCAGGAACGCACGCAGATGCGGGGACATGTCGTCGGTGCGGAAGGTGGAAGCGAGCGTCGACCAGTGCGACGAGCCGGGGCCGGTCAGGTGGCGGAACACGACATCGGCACGGCCATGCTTCGCGACGGATTCGCCCACGTACGTGACGCCGAGGCCCGCCGCGACGAGCGCGATCGCGGTCTGGATTTCATACGCCTCGTGTGCGATGAACGGCGCGACGCCCGCATCGCGGTACAACGCCTGCACCGAGCGCTTGAACTGCGCGTTCTGATGCTTCGGGAACAGGATCAACGGCGTATCCGCCAGCTCGGCGATACGCACGGTCTTTTTCGCGGCGAGCGGATGGTCCGTGGCCAGCACCGCGACGAGACGTTCGCGCAACAGCGTGCGCGACGTGCAGCCGTCGATCGGCAGCGGCTGCCGGCCGATGCCGACGTGAATGCGCAGATCGCGCAGCGCGTCGGCCTGCTCTTCAGTCAGCATCTCGAAGAGCTTCAGCTCGACCTGCGGGTACTCTGCGTGAAAGGCCTTCAGCGCAGGGGGCAGGATGCTATACATCGCGGAACGCGTAAAGCCGATGCTCAGCCAGCCGCGCTTGCCCATGCCGATTTCCGTCGCACCGAGCGCGGCCTGCTCCAGCGAACCGAGAATCTGGCGCGCCTCCGTGCACAGATACTGACCCGCTTCGGTAAGGATCAGCGGGCGCCGCGTACGGTCGATCAGCGTGGCGCCGAGGCGTTCTTCGAGCGAGCGGATCTGCTGGCTCAACGCGGGCTGCGCGATATGCAGTCGCTCGGCCGCGCGGCTGAAGTTCAGTTCCTCGGCGAGGATCACGAAGCACTGCAAGGCTCGGAGGTTCATGCGCGGTCCCTGACGGTCGGCGTTCGACGATGACCGTCATATTTTCGCATTCGGGCCCGCGATCCACACGAAAGCGCTTCGTACCGGCAGCGTGACGCTCACCGTGCCGTCCGCCGCCACGACGAGTGGCGCAGCGCTGCCGTTGAGCGCTGTCTCGTTCTCGAGCAGCGTGCCGGCGCGCAGACCGGTCGCGAACGTGCGCATTTGCGGCTGTGTGTCCGACGTATTGATTGCGACCACCGCCGACACATCCCCGTAAGACATCCGGTAGGCGAACGCGCCGGGCCCGCCGCTGTCCTGGTCGAGAATCGCCGGCGTGCCGCGCGAAAACACGAGGTTCTGCCGGCGCAGCGCGGTGAGTTGCGCGATGAACTGGTAGAGCGGTGCGTTGGTGTCGAAGTGGTCGACGCCGCCGGACGCGTAGCCGCCCGCGAACATCGCGCCGCGCTGTTCGGTGAACGCCTGCTCGGTGCCGTAGTAGATCACCGGAATGCCGGGCAAGGTCATGATCAGCACCAGCCCCTGTTGCAGCCCCGCGACCGAACCGTCGGCGAGAAAGCGGTCGACGTCGTGATTGTCGAGAAACGTCGGCATCAGGTAAGGCCGCTTGAACACCTGCATCATGTCCGCGATCCGGTAGCCAAGCTCGGCAGTCGGATGGCCACCGTGCAGCACGTCGCCCAGCGTGCCGTAAAGCGGATAGTTGAGCATCGCGGGCAGGATGTCGTTGCCGCTCGAATCGGCCATGTACGACTCGATCTTCTTCGAGTTCGTGTCGTCGTACGGTGCGTCGGTCGCGAAGCCTTCGCCGAACGCGAGGAAGTTCTGCTTGCCGTTCGCCTGGGCGACCTGCTCGATGCCGGGCGCCGTCGCGTCGGTCGAGTACATGAAGTCGCTGAAGAACGCCTGCGGCACGTAAAACGCGGTGTCGATCCGGAATGCGTCGACGCCGACCGTCGAGATCCAGTAGCCGTAGCTTTTCCTGAGTGCGCTGCGCACTGTGGGGTTCTCGGTGTTCAGGTCGTCGAGCCCGTAGAGCTGGTAATTGAGCAGCTGGTTCTCGTCGTTGAAGTCACTGATGTCCGGGGTCCAGTGATAGATCGCGGCGACGCGCTGCGCGGGGTCGGTCGGGTCGTCCATGTCGAACGGCGACTGCGTGGGCGCGGTCGTCGGCACGGAACCGGTGTTGCGCGCCCAGTATTGCGCGGGATCGTTCGGGTTCCAGCCGTCGTTGTAGTAGAAGAAGTCGCCGGTGTGATTGACCACGATGTCCTGGATCAGATACATGCCGGCCTGGTGCAGTGCAATGGAGAGCGCCTGATAATCGCCGAGCGAACCCATGTGCTTGTCCACTTCCATGAAGTTGCTCGCCCAGTAGCCGTGATAGCCGCCGTAGTTCACGCGCGGGTCCCACCACTGGTTCGCGACAGGTGGCGTCAGCCAGATCGCGGTGGCGCCGAGCTGCTGGATATAGGCGATTTTCTGCTCGATGCCGCGAAGGTCGCCGCCGCTGTACTTCGCGTTATTGGTGGGATCGAATTCGCCCGCGTCCTGGTTGTCGTTGGTCGGATCGCCGTCGGCGAAGCGGTCGGTGACGACGAAATACACGATCTGGTCGCGCCAGTCCGGCGAGGGGACGCTGAGGTCCGCGGTATTCGTATGAATTGACGTGCCGCAGGCTGTCGCGATGGCGACGACGAGCGTCGAGCACGCGCGCCTTGCGAGGGTGCGGAGATTGGCCATGGCACACCTTCACCCGTGGAGTGTCGGATGCGTGTCAGTGTAGGCGTGCTGTCGTGTCGCGTCAGTCTGTTAGCGCATAGGCGGCGAGTGTCGGGTTTTGCGGGCCGCCCGGAAGCGAAGACACGTGCTGCAGGACAATAGAGCAGTATCGAATCCCGCAGAGACATCATGATCTGGCTTGCCGATACGGTTCTGGTGCTGCACGCGCTGCTCGTGCTGTTTATCGTCGGCGGTGTGATCGCGATCTGGGTGGGTGCCGCGCTGAAGCAACGCTGGGTGCGCAATCGCGTTTTTCGCATCGCGCATCTCGCGGCGATCGGCGTGGTCGCGCTGCTGGCGGCGCTCAACATACCGTGCCCGCTCACCGTGCTCGAAGACTGGCTGCGCACCGGGCAAACCGGCGCGCAGGGCTTCGTGCAGCGTTGGGTGAGCGCGCTGATGTACTACGATCTGCCCGGCTGGGTGTTCAGCGTCGCGTATGTCGCGTTTCTGTTTGTCGTGCTGTTGACGTGGTTTCGCGTGCGGCCGCGGTCGAGGCGTTGACGGTGGCGCGCGCTGCGTTTATTCGAGGTTCGTGTGCCGCGCGCGCATCGCGTCGGGCTGGATCTGCAGGCGATCGCGCAGCATCAGCACCAGCAATTCGAACAGCAGAAATTGCGCGCCCTCGTAGACGCTGCCCATCGGCAGCAACGAGACTGCGCCGGCGTCGCGCGTATCGTTCGCCATCGTCTGCGCGGGCAGAATGCAAACAGCGTCCGCGTGCGCGGCTGCGCTGCCCTGGGGCTGCGCGGTAAACAGTAACGTGCGTGCGCCTGCTTCCCGCGCGACGCGCAGCAGCCCGTCCACGGTCGCGAATCCACCGGGTCCCGCGCTCGCGACGAACAGGTCGCCCGCTGCCACCGGCGGTGCCGACATATCGCCGACGACATGCGCGTCGAGCCCGAGGTGATAGAGCCGCATCGCGAGCGCGCGCATCATCAGTCCTTCGCGGCCCACGCCGTAGCACACGATGCGGTGTGCACCCGCCAACGCGTCGAGCGTTTGCTCGATCTCAGCTTGCGCGACACGGTCTAGCACTGCGCGAATCTCATCGAGCGCCTGCTGCGTGAGCAGGGCAAACCTATTGGCGCTGGCGCTGACCGACGAAGTATCCGCGCGTGACGGCGCGTGTCCGCTGGATGAATTCATGTCGTGCTCCAGGTGCTGATGGCGAACGCGAAATCAGGCCGCCGCCTGATTGCCGAACGCGCCGGCGCGCCGTGTGAGCGCGGCGCCATCCTCGCGAAACAGATGCGCGTGCCGCACGTTGAGACCGAGCGCGATGCGCTCGCCGTTCGCGACCAGCGATTCCCCCGAGCCCTTCGCCTGGATCGTCACGTCGTTGGCGAGCCGCGCATGCAGCAGCGTTTCGCTGCCGAGATGCTCGACGACCGAGATCTCCGCATCGAGCACCGCATCGCAGGAGCCGCCCGCTCCTTCAACGAGATGCTCGGGACGAATGCCGAGCACGAGCTTGGCACCGGACTGCAAGCCATCTGCCGTGAACGGCAGCGTGAGCGAGCCGCCGCCAGGCAGACCGACCGTCACGCCCGCGCCGTCGGCGCGCTGCAGCGGCACGTCGAGAAAATTCATCTTCGGAGAACCAATAAAGCCCGCGACGAACCGGTTGCACGGCTCGCGATAGAGTTCGAGCGGCGAGCCGACCTGTTCGACGCGCCCGTGATTGAGCACGACGATGCGATCGGCCATGGTCATCGCTTCGGTCTGGTCGTGCGTCACGTAGATCATCGTCGCGTCGAGCTGGCGATGCAGCTTGATCAGTTCGAGCCGCATTTGCACGCGCAGCGCCGCATCGAGATTCGACAGCGGCTCGTCGAACAGGAAGACCTTCGGCTCCCGCACGATCGAGCGGCCGATCGCGACGCGCTGGCGCTGGCCGCCGGAGAGCGCGCGCGGGCGCCGCTCCAGCAGCGCTTCGATCTGCAGCACGCGCGCGGCGGCTTCGACGCGCTCGCGGATCTTCGCTTCGGGCAGCTTCATCATGCGCAGCCCGAACGCGATGTTCTCGAACACCGACATGTGCGGATACAGCGCATACGACTGGAACACCATCGCGACACCGCGCTGCGAAGGCTCGACTTCGGTGACGTCTTCTCCGCCGATCAGCACGCGTCCCGAATCGCTGAGTTCGAGACCTGCAACCGTGCGCAGCAGCGTGGATTTTCCGCAACCGGATGGACCGACGAACACCATGAACTCGCGGTCTTCGACGCTGATGTCGACGCTCTTCAGCACGTCGACACCTGCATACGACTTGCGGATCTGGCTCAACTGGACTGCACTCATGCGCGTCTCCTGCAGTGCCACGCTCAGGCGTGGGCTGTTTTGGCGGGCAACGTTGCGGTGCAGAACGCTTGCGCGCGCACCCACACGCGTGCCGCGAGCATCTCGCGGACGTGTTGCGAAAAATCGCTGCAATTAGCGCTTGACAGCGCGCTTCGCAGCAAATATACAATTGTAAATACGAAATTACAAGTGAAACGGCGACCCTCGAACCACCGTCGCTGGGCAGCACGACACCGTTGCGCGGCGTCATTTGCGCATGCGGCCGAAAACAAAGAAGTCACCCAGGAGACAGGCATGAGCAAGCGTTGTACGAAGGCCGTTGCGGCGGCCTTGTTGAGCGTCGCGGCGTTCGCCGCGGCATCGAATGCGTCCGCATGGACCTTGAAAGAGGCGGCGGCGCCGTATTCGGGCACCACGGTATCGGTGATCTTTCTGGATCGTCCGGGCTACAAGGCCGCGGAACAGCTGATCCCGCAGTTCGAGAAAGAAACCGGCATCAAGATCAAGTTCGACGTGATCCCGTACGAGAGCACGCGCGAACGCGAAGTGCTCAACTTCGTGAGCGGCGGGGCGCAGGACATCGTGCTCGTCGACGTGGTGTGGCTCGGCGAATTCTCGAGCAACAAGTGGCTCGTGCCGCTCAGCAAGTTCACGAGCGACCCGAAGCTCGCCGACCCGAACCTGAACCTGAAAGACTTCTTCCCGATCCTGCTCGACTCGTTCGGCACGTGGGACAAGACGCTGTATGGTCTGCCGTTCGACAACTACTCGGGCCTGATGTTCTACAACGAGTGCATGCTGAAAGACGCCGGTTTCAGCGGGCCGCCGAAGACGTGGGATGAACTCCTGAACGTGTACGCGCCGAAGCTCACCAACGCTTCGAAGAACCAGTACGCGTTCGCGCTGCAGTCGCGGCGCGGCGAAACGCAGTCGGCGGACAGCTTCATGCGCATGCTGTGGCCGAACGGCGGCTCGCTGCTTGATGCGAAGTTCAAGTCGAACCTGCTGTCGCCGCAATCGCAGGCGGGTCTCGAGTACCGCCAGAAGCTGATGAAGTACATGCCGCCCGGCATCGTCGACTACGACCACGCGGAAGCGGTCAACGCGCTCGCGCAGGGTCATGTTGCGATGATCACCGAATGGTCGGCGTTCTATCCGACGCTCACCGATCCGAGCAAGTCGAAGCTCGGCAACTGTCTCGGCGTGGCGACCGAACCGACCGGACCGGCGGGTCTGAAGCCCGCGCTCGGCGGCTTCTCGCTCGCGGTAAACGCGAAGTCCACCGCGAAGAAGCAGGCCGCTGCATGGCTCTTCATCCAGTGGATCACGTCCGAGCAGGAAGCGAAGCCGTATCTGGAAGCGGGCGGCGTGCCGGCGCGCATGTCGCTCTATCAGGACCCCGCGATCCAGAGCAAGTATCCGTTCGTGAAGCCGATGGTGCAGTCGTGGCAGGGCGGGGTGCCCGACTACCGGCCGCGCTTCCCGGAATGGCCGGCGATCTCGGAGATCATCGGCGAGTGGGGCACGAAGATGATGCTCGGCCAGGTGTCGGTGCATGACGGCGCAGCGACGATCGGCAGCAAGATGGAAGCGGTGCTGCAGAAGGCCGGCTACTACGACGGCAAGAAGCCGCTGCTGAAGTAACGTCGCGAAGTCTCAACTGAAGCGACATGAAGCGTCCTGAGCGGACGGCGCGGCGCGTATCGCGCGCCGTCCGCACGTAGCAGAAAACGGAGACGAAGTCCGATGTCCAACCTCATCGCCCAGCCGCCCACGGCGGCGCGGCGCGTGCGTCTGTGGCCGCGCTCGCCGGCATTCTGGTTTCTCGCGCCGGCGGTGTTCGTGCTCGCGGCGATCGGCATCTATCCGACGCTGCTCGCGCTGTACAACTCGTTTCATCACTACAACCTCACCGATCTCGCGTCGGGTACGCCATTCGTCGGCATCGACAACTACGTCGCGACGCTGACCGACCCGTCGTTCTGGGGCGCGCTCGGCCGCACCTTGCTGTTCCTGTGCCTGACGCTGCCGATCGAACTCGCGCTTGGGCTGTTTGCGGCGCTGCTGCTGCATCGCCAGGCGCTGCCGTGGATGCGCGCGATCGCACGCGTGAGCCTTGTGATTCCGATGGCGACCACCTACGCGGTGGTTGGCCTGATCGGCCGGCTCATCTTCAACCGCCAGTTCGGTATCGTGAACTGGCTGCTCGGGTTGATCGGCATCGCGCCGCTCGACTGGCTCGGCGACCCGACGCTCGCGTTCGTGTCCGTGATGATCATGGACATCTGGCAGTGGACGCCGTTCTGCACGCTGATCCTGCTCGCGGGGCTCGCGATGGTGCCGCGCGAAGTGGAGGAGGCCGCGCGGCTCGACACGTCGCGCTGGACGATGATTCTCTGGCATCAGCAGCGGCCGTTTCTGCTGCCCGGCCTCACCGCGATCCTGATCCTGCGCTCGGCCGACATGCTGAAGATGTTCGACGCAGTGTTCACGATGACGCGCGGCGGCCCCGGCACCGCAACCGAATTCATCAGCGTCTATATCCAGCGCATCGGCTTCCGGCTGTTCGATCAAGGCATGGCGTCCGCACAGGCGGTGCTGCTGCTGATCCTCACGATCGTGCTCTCGCGGCTCTACATCCGCTTCATTTACCGGGAGGCAGCGTAATGCACGCGTCTTCGACGAACCCGTCCAGCGTATCCAGCACGCCAGTCGCCGCCGCCGTATCACCAGCAACGCGTGAGGTGCAGAACGACCGCGCGCAGCAGGCGCGTGCGCGACGCGGCCGCCGGCAGCGCCAGCGCGCGAACATCTGGCATTTCATCGGTCTCCTGATCGTATTTCTGTCGTCGGTGTTCCCGTTCTACTGGATGGTGACGACGAGCCTGAAGACCCAGGCCGAAGCGCTGGCGGTGCCGCCGGTCTGGGTGTTCTCGCCGACGCTCTCGCATTACGTGGACGCGCTCTTCCAGCACGACGTTGGCGCGAGCCTCGTGAACTCGCTGATCGTCGCGAGCAGCACGACGGTGCTCGCGATCCTGTTCGGCGCGCCGGCCGCGTACGCGCTTGCGCGCTTCGAATTCCGCGGCAAGGAAGACCTGTGGTTCTGGTTCATCTCGAACCGGATGGTGAGCCCGGTCGTGCTGGCGGTGCCGTTCTTCCTGATCGCCACGCAGCTCGATCTGGTCGATACGCACATCGTGCTGATCCTGCTGTATCTGACGTTCTCGCTGCCGATCGTCGTGTGGATCTGCACCGACCAGTTCCGCAACATTCCGGTCGAGCTCGACGAAGCCGCGCGGCTCGACGGCGCGTCGCCGTGGCGCATCTTCTGGCGCATCAATCTGCCGCTCGCGATGCCGGGCATCGTCGTGTCCGCGATCTTCGCGTTTATTTTCTCGTGGAACGATCTGCTCTATGCGCTCGTGATGACACGCGAGGACGCGGTGACGTCGCCCGTCGCCGCGACGAGCTACATGAGCGGCTACGAGCTGCCGTGGGGCGAGATCATGGCGACCGGCACGCTGATCGTGCTGCCGATGATCGTCTTCGCGCTGCTCGTGTCCGGCCGGCTCGTGCAGGGGCTCACAATGGGCGCGGTAAAGTAGCGTTCATCCCCTTACACGTTCCGCGAGAACACGATGTCCATCGACAAACTGCCGCCGACACCTGAATCCGACATGCCGGTCGACCTCGAAGAAGAGCTGCAGGCGCGCGTTGCGTGGCACTACTACATCGGCAACCAGACGCAGCAGGAAATTGCCGAGTCGCTCGGCAGCAACCGCGTACGCGTCAACCGGTTGCTTGCCGCGGGACGCGAAGCCGGCCTCGTGCAGGTGACGATCAACGGCCGCATCGCGCCCTGCGTCGCGCTGGAGAAAGCGCTGGTGGAGCGCTTCGAACTCGACGCCGCGGTCGTGGCGCCGACGGGGCTCAGCCAGGAGTCGAACCGCACCGCGCTTGGCGTGGGCGCGGCGCGCTATGTGGCCGGCCAGCTCGCCGATGGCATGACCGTAGGACTCGGCTGGGGTCGCACGATCCGCGCGATGCTGCGCGCGATGCCGCATCGCGGCTATGGCCAGCTCGCGGTGGTGTCGCTGCAGGGCGGCCTGTCGCATTGCCCGAGCATTAACACGTTCGACATCGTGTCCGACTTCGCGAACCTGTGCGATGCCGACAGCCATCTGTTCGCCGCGCCGATCTATGTGAGCAGCCAGAAGGCGCGCGACGTGATCCTGCAGGAAGACGTGATTCGCGAAACCTACGAGATGGCGCGTGGCGCGGATCTCGCGATCGTCACCTGCGGCGAGCTCGCGGAGTCGCTCGTCGTACGCTACGGCATCCGCAACAACGAGCAGGTCGACGCGCTGCGCGAGGCGGGCGCGATCGGCGACATGCTGGGTCATTTCATGGACGCGCGCGGCGAGCCGGTGCGGCATCCGTTGAACCGGCGCACGGTCGCGATCACGCTCGACGATCTGCGCAATATCCGTCATGTCGTGCTGGTTTGCGGCGGCGAGGAAAAGTACGACGTAACGCGCGCGGCGCTGATGGGCGGCTATCCGTCGGTGCTCGTCACCGATGAAGGCACCGCGCGACGTCTGTGCGACGAACCTCCACTTGGAGCCGGTCATGGACGGCGTGCGCGCTGAAACCGCTGGCGAAACGCGCGACGCGTTGAATGCGCGCGGCGAATTCGCGGGCAAGACCGTGCTCGTGACCGGCGCGGGCAAGGGTATCGGCCGCGCGAGCGCGCTGCTGCTCGCGGAACGCGGCGCGCATGTCGTCGCGCTGTCGCGCCAGCGGGCCGATCTCGATTCTCTGCGCGAACTTACACACTGCGAAGCGCTCGCGGTGGATCTCGCGGATATAGCAGCGACGCACGCGGCGATCGCGTCGGCGACGCCCGCGGACTTCGTCGTCAACTGCGCGGGCATCGTGGAGAGGCAGGCGTTTCTCGATACGTCTGCCGATACGTTCGACCGCACGCTCGCGGTCAACACGCGTGCGCCGCTGCTGGTCGCGCAGCAATGCGCGCGCGGCATGATCGAGCGCGGCGTGCGCGGCGCGATCGTCAACGTGTCGAGCATCGCGGCGCAGGTCGGCACGCCGCTGCATGCCGCGTATTGCGCGTCGAAAGCCGCGCTCGATGCGCTGACGCGCGTGATGGCGGTCGAGCTTGGCGCGTACGGCATTCGCGTGAACTCGGTGAACCCCGTCGTCACGCTGACGCCGATGGCGGAGAAAGTGTGGAGCGATCCCGCGCGCTCGGCGCCGATGCTCGCGCGCATTCCGCTGCAGCGCTTCGCGCAGCCCGACGACGTCGCGGAGGCGATCGCGTGGCTGCTCGGCGATGGCGCGCGGATGGTGAACGGCACCACGCTTACCGTCGACGGCGGATTTCGCGCCGGCTGATGTAGAGGGTTTCGACATCCCGGGGCCGGGATGATCCAGGCGCGCTGCACGCTCGTGCACGCAGCGCCATAACGCAGCAACCAGCAGAAGAGGCATCGCGATGGAAGCATTGGTTCTCGAGGAGGCGCGGCGCATCAGTCTGCGTCCGTTCACGCTGCCGCAGGTGGTCGGTCCGCGCGACGTGCGCATCCGCATTCATACGGTGGGTATCTGCGGTAGCGACATTCACTACTATCAGCACGGCCGCATTGGGCCGTTCGTCGTCAACGAGCCGATGGTGCTAGGTCACGAGGCATCGGGCACGGTCGTCGAAGTCGGCGACGAAGTCTCGCATCTGAAGCCGGGCGACCGCGTGTGCATGGAACCCGGTGTGCCCGACATGGAATCGCGCGCGTCGCGCGAAGGGCTTTACAACCTCGATCCGAAGGTACGCTTCTGGGCGACGCCGCCCGTGCATGGTTGCCTCGCGCCGTTCGTCGTGCATCCGGCCGCGTTCACGTACAAGCTGCCCGACAACGTCAGCTTCGCGGAAGGCGCGATCGTCGAGCCGCTGTCCATCGGCCTGCAGGCGGCGAAGAAAGCGGCGATCAAGCCCGGCGACGTGGCGGTCGTGCTCGGCGCGGGCACGATCGGCATGATGTGCGCGCTCGCCGCGCTCGCAGGGGGTTGCAGCCGTGCGATCGTCTGCGATCTCGTCGACGAGAAGCTCACGCTGATCGGCGGCGTGCAGGGCGTGACGACCGTCAATATCCGCGAGCGCGCGCCGCTCGATGCCGTGAAGGAACTGACCGACGGCTGGGGCGCGGACGTCGTGTTCGAAGCGAGCGGCAACGAGAAAGCGTTCGACGGCATCGTGGATCTGCTGTGTCCGGGCGGCTGCCTCGTGCTGGTCGGCATGCCGCAGAAAGCGGTGCCGATCGATATCGTCGCGGTGCAGATCAAGGAAGCGCGCATCGAATCGGTCTTCCGTTACGCGAACATCTTCCCGCGCGCGATCCAGCTGATCGCGTCGGGCCGCATCGACGTGAAGCCGTTCATCTCGCGCACCTTCCCGTTCGCGGACGGCATCAAGGCGTTCGAAGAGGCTTCGAGCGGCAATCCGAACGACGTGAAGGTGCAGATCGTGCTTGAAGAATAGGCAGGGCGTGTTGCGAAGCGCCGGGACGCCGCTCAGCGCTTCGGTTTCGAGCGGCGTTTCCGGAACAGCAGGACCGCGCCCATCGCCACGATCGCCAGCACCACCAGCGTGGTGATCGGCACCACGGTCAGGCTGCTCGTGGTGTCGACGGTCATCTTACCCGCCGCGGGTGCCGCGCTAGCCGTCGCACTTGCCGCCGCATCCGACGCAACCGCCTGCGGCACCGCGACGCCGAACGCGCTGCCTTGCCGGAACACCGGCACGCCCGACGCCTGCTGGCTTGCCGCACTGGCGGCACTAGCCGCTAAGGCAGCAGAGGCGCCCGAAGCCGGCGCCGTCATCGAAGCCGGCCCGATCGCCTCCGATGCCGTGATCGCACGCGCAACCCCCGGGCTCTGAAGAGTCCTGGCGATTTCACTCCACGCCGCGAACACACCATCCATGCAATGCGGGTCCCGGCATGCATCGCGCCGTCGTTGCCAGTCCGCCAGAACATTCGACGCCAGCTTGCCTTGCTGGATCATTTTCTGCTGCTGCCCGTAGATGTCCTCGTACTCGTGATTCAGGATCGCGTAGTCGCACACGACCTGTTGACCGGGCTGCTGGGTCCGGTCGCACTGGATGTCCGTTGCCCACGCCCCGACGCTGAAAAACAGCAGGGCAATCGCGATCGCTTGTCTCATGGTGCCTTGCACAAAAGTTGACTTTTAGCCCCTACGGGCTTACCCCGATGCAAAAAAGTATCAGTCGGCGGTCTTATTTTCAGTGGTGTAAGCGTACCGGCGCAGCTAATTTTCCGTCTATGGCGAGCGCCGGACGGCAAGCGCGCCGCACAGAAGAACAGGCCGCCGGAGCAGGAGGATGACACATGCAAGCCACTCACGATGAAACGACACGCAAGGATTCGCGACGCGCGAAGATCGACCAGCCGGATCTCGAGCTGGTGGCCGTGCCGCGCGACGAGTCGTTCAAGGTCTGGTCGCATGGCTATCCGTACCGCACGGTGCGCTGGCATTTCCATCCCGAGTACGAGATCCACCTCATCACGTCGACCACGGGCAAGTACTTCGTCGGCGACTATATCGGCAACTTCCAGCCCGGCAACCTGGTGATGATGGGCTCGAACCTGCCGCACAACTGGGTGAGCAGCGTGCCCGCCGGCGAGCGCGTGGACGAGCGGTGCCTCGTGCTGCAGTTCGATGCCGCGTTCATCGCGCGCACGATCGAAGCCTTTCCGGAATTCCGGCGCGTGGAGGCGTTGCTCGATGCATCCCGCTGGGGTCTGCTGTTCACGCCGGAGACCGGCGCCGCCGCCGAACCGATCCTGCGCGAGATGCTGTCCGCGCAGGGACTGCGCCGCATCATCCTGTGCATCGCACTGTTCGATCTGCTCGCGCAGAGCGCCGAACCTGTGAAGCTGGCGAGCGCCGCGTATCGCGCGGACCCGTCGCGCTATGCCGGCACGCGTATCAACCATGTGCTTGCCTTCATCGGCAAGAACCTGTCGCAGGAACTGCGCGAAACGGAACTGGCCGAGCTGTCGGGCCAGAGCGTCAGCGCGTTCTCGCGCTACTTTCGCCGCCATACCGGCGTGCCTTTCGTGCAGTACGTGAACCGCCTGCGCATCAATCTCGCGTGTCAGCTCCTGATGTCGGGAGAACTGACGATCACCGAAATCTGCTATCAGGTCGGCTTCAACAACCTGTCGAACTTCAATCGCCAGTTCCTGTTGCTGAAGGAGATGTCGCCTTCGCGCTGGCGAACGTATCAGCAGCTCAACGCGGCCAGCGCGACCGAATCCGCTGACGTCGCGGAGGCGCCCGGCTAGCGCGCGTTCCCGACCGAGATCCCGTAGTCGCATGCCCGAACCGGCCAGGGCGTTGGCCCGGCTCGCCCCTGCGTTCGCGGTTTTCGTACCGGTCCGGCTGCACACATCGCACGCAGCCGGACGATGGCAGTACCCGCACCACCCGCACTCAAAGGTCTTTCCAACCAACAACGGAGACATGCAATGACCAGACTGTCCAACTCTTTGATGGCCGTCGCCCTGCTGAGCCTCGGGCTCGTGAGCAGCACGGCCGCGTTTGCGGCGCCGAGCGGCACGGTCGCGTTCCTGATGCCCGATCAGGCATCGACGCGCTACGAGCAGCACGATTTCCCGGGCTTCAAGGCGGAGATGGCGAAGCTGTGCGCCGACTGCAAGGTGCTCTACCAGAACGCGAACGCCGATGCATCGCAGCAGCAGCAACAGTTCAACTCGGTGATCGCGCAGGGCGCGAAAGTGATCGTGCTCGATCCGGTGGATTCGACCGCGGCTGCTTCGCTCGTGCATATGGCGCAGAGCCAGGGCATCAAGGTCATCGCTTACGACCGGCCGGTGCCGTCCACGCCCGCCGACTATTACGTGTCGTTCGACAACGAGCAGATCGGCAAGTCGATCGCGCAGTCGCTCGTGCAGCACATGAAGGACACGGGCGTTGCCGCGAGCAAGGGCGGCGTGCTCGAAGTGAACGGCTCGCCGACCGATGCGGCCGCGGGGCTGATCAAGAAGGGCATTCACGAAGGCCTTGAAGGCAGCGGCTACAAGACGCTCGCCGAGTACGACACGCCCGAGTGGGCGCCGCCGAAGGCCCAGCAATGGGTGAGCGGACAGATCACGCGGTTCCGCACGCAGATCGTCGGCGTGGTGGCGGCCAACGACGGCACGGCCGGCGGCACCATCGCCGCGTTCAAGGCGGCAGGCGTGAACCCGGTGCCGCCCGTGACCGGCAACGACGCGACGCTGGCAGGCCTGCAGCTGATCATCGCGGGCGATCAGTACAACACGATCCTGAAGCCGAGCGAGATCGTCGCGGGCGCGGCGGCGAAGGTGGCCGTCGGCTTCCTGACGGGCCAGGCGCCGAAGGGCGAAACGACGCTCTTCAAGACGCCGACGCAGCTCTTCAAGCCGACCGTGATCACCGCGCAGAACCTGAAGGCGGAAGTGGTCGACAAGGGCATCGCGACTGCGAAGGACCTGTGCTCGGGCCGCTATGCGGACGGCTGCAAGAAGCTCGGGATCGCTAACTGATCGGTGGCGACTGACGCCGTGCAACGCTTGACGGGACCCGGCGGCGATGCCGGGTCTCACTGAACGACAGGAGGGGTCCGTCCCATGTCCGAAAACTCCACGACACGCGCGAAGGCCGGCGAGCTGGTGCTGAGCCTGCGCGGCATCTCGAAGCACTTCGGGGCGGTGTCGGCGCTGACCGACATCGAGCTCGACGTGCATGCCGGCGAAGTGGTCGCCCTCGTCGGCGACAACGGGGCCGGCAAATCGACGCTGGTGAAGATCCTCGCCGGCGTGCATCAGCCGAGCGCCGGCACGATCACCTTCGGCGGGCAGCAGGTTGCGCTGTCCGATCCGGGTACGGCGCTCGACCTCGGCATCGCGACAGTGTTTCAGGACCTCGCGCTGTGCGAGAACCTGGATGTGGTCGCGAACATCTTCCTGGGCCGCGAGCTGAGTCCGATGCGGCTCGACGAGGTCACGATGGAAGTGCGCGCATGGACGCTGCTGAACGAGCTTTCCGCGCGTATTCCGAGTGTGCGGGACGTGGTCGCGTCGCTGTCCGGCGGTCAGCGGCAGACGGTGGCGATCGCGCGCTCGCTGCTGCTGGACCCGAAGCTGATCATGCTCGACGAGCCCACGGCGGCGCTGGGCGTCGCGCAGACGGCCGAGGTGCTGAACCTGATCGAGCGGGTACGCGACCGCGGCCACGCGGTGATCATGATCAGCCACAACATGGAGGACGTGCGCGCCGTCGCGGACCGCATCGTGGTGCTGCGACTCGGCCGCAACAACGGCGTGTTCTATCCCGATTCGTCGAACGCGGAGCTGGTGGCCGCCATTACCGGCGCGACCGAGAACGCGGTGTCGCGCCGCGCCGGACGCCGCCAGGGGCAACAGCATGTCCAGTAAAGGAACGATCATGAGTCACGATACGCATAGCGGCTCTAGTCCCGCTTCAGAGCCCGCTTCAGGGCCTGCCTCGAATTCCGATTCCGCGCAGTCCACGCTGCTCGATCGCAGCGACGTTCGCGTGAAGCATGCCGCCGGAATCGGCGACACCGTCTCCGCGTTCGTCGACCGGGTTCGCTCGGGCGACCTGGGTTCGCTGCCGGTCATCGTGGGCCTCGTCATCATCTGGACCGTGTTCACCAGCCTGAACCCGGTGTTTCTCTCGGCCGACAATCTCGTGAACCTGCTGTTCGACTGCTCGACGGTCGGCGTCATCTCGCTCGGCATCGTCTGCGTGCTGCTGGTGGGCGAGATCGATCTGTCGGTCGGGTCGATGAGCGGCTTCGCATCGGCACTGGTCGGCGTGCTGTGGGTCAACGAAGGCTGGCCGGTGCTGCCCGCGATCGTCGTGGCTGTAGTGGTGGGCGCGGTGATCGGCGCGCTGTACGCGCTGCTGCTCAACCGGCTCGGCATGCCGAGCTTCGTGTCCACGCTCGCGGGTCTGCTCGCGATCCTCGGCATGCAGCTGTACGTGCTTGGTACAAACGGCTCGATCAACCTGCCGTACGGTTCGACGATGGTGGACTTCGGACAGCTGATGATCATTCCCGCTGTCGTGTCGCATCTGCTCGCGCTGCTGCCGGGTATCGCGATCATGCTGCTCGGCTTGCGCACGCGCGAACGACGGCGTGCCGCGCGTCTTTCCGCGCCTTCAGTGGGCAGCCTGCTTGCGCGCGCGGTGGCGATCACCGTGTTTCTCGAGGTCGTCGTCGCGTATCTGGATCGCGGACGCGGCGTGCCGTTGATGTTCGGCGTGTTCCTCGGTCTCGCCGTCGCGATGCACTACGCGTTGACGCGCACCCGCTGGGGCCGTTCGATGAACGCGGTCGGCGGCAATCGCGAAGCCGCGCGGCGCGCGGGCATCAAGGTCAGCGCCATCTACACCAGCGCATTCGTGCTGTGCGCGAGCCTCGCCTCGCTCGGCGGCGTGCTCACGGCGGCGCGGCTCGCGTCGGCGAGCCAGCAGGCCGGCACCGGCGACGTAAATCTCAACGCGATCGCGGCCGCGGTGATCGGCGGCACGAGTCTGTTCGGCGGCCGCGGCAGCGCGTGGTCGGCGGTGCTCGGCATCATCGTGATCCAGTCGATCGCGAGCGGCCTGACGCTGCTGAATCTGTCTTCGTCGCTGCGTTTCATGATCACGGGCGCGGTGCTGGCGATCGCGGTGATCGTGGATTCGCTCGCACGTCAGTCGCGCGTCAGCCATGGCCGCGCGTAACGAACGCAGATAGCACGAAATTGAAGCCATCAAGGAGAGTCGTTCATGTCTGAATCCATCAACGGAAAGGTTGCCGCGATCACCGGCGCGGCCTCGGGTATCGGCCTCGAGTGCGCGCGCACGCTGGTCAGTGAAGGCGTGAAGGTCGTGCTGATCGACCGCGCGAAAGACCGGCTCGCCGCCTGCTGCGCGGAACTCGGCCCGAATGCGTTCCCGCTCGCTGTCGACCTGCTGAAGCCCGCGGAAGTGTCGGGCATGTTGCCGGAGATCCTGCGTCTTGCGGGCGGTCTCGACATCTTCCATGCGAATGCCGGTGCCTATATTGGCGGCGAAATCGTGAACGGCGACCCGGACGAATGGGACCGCATGCTGAACCTGAACATCAACGCCGCGTTCCGTTCCGTGCATGCCGTGCTGCCGCACATGGTCGCGCAGAAGTCGGGCGATATCCTGTTCACCAGTTCGGTGGCGGGCGTCGTGCCGGTGGTGTGGGAACCGATCTACGCCGCGTCCAAATTTGCGGTGCAGGCGTTCGTGCATACCACGCGGCGTCAGGTCGCGAAGCACGGCGTGCGGATGGGCGCCGTGTTGCCGGGACCGGTCGTCACGGCGCTGCTCGACGACTGGCCGAAGGCGAAGATGGAAGAAGCGCTCGCATCCGGCAGCCTGATGCAGCCGAAGGAAGTGGCCGATGCGGTGCTCTTCATGCTGACGCGGCCGCGCAACGTGACGATCCGCGACCTCGTGATCCTGCCCAACAGCGTCGATCTCTGAGTGCGACCATGACTTCTGAAAGCACGAACGCCGATCCAGTGCAAGGCACGCGTTACGTAATCGGCGTGGACGTCGGCACCGGCAGCGCGCGCGCCGGCATTTTCGATTCCGCCGGCCGCATGGTGGGCACCGGCAAGCACAACATCACGCTGTTCCATGCAAGCGGCGCGATCGTCGAGCAGTCGAGCAGCGAGATCTGGCGCGCGGTCTGTCACGCTGTGAGAGAAGCGCTGGCGCAGGCCGCGATACGGCCGGAGCAGGTTGCCGGCATCGGCTTCGATGCAACCTGTTCGCTGGTGGTGCTGGGCGAGGGCGGTGCGCCGCTGCCGGTGGGGCCATCCGAACAGCCGGAGCGCGACATCATCGTGTGGATGGATCATCGCGCGGTCGGGCAGGCGGAACGCATCAACGAAATGGGTCACGCCGTGCTGAAATTCGTCGGCGGCAGGATCTCACCGGAGATGGAAACGCCGAAGCTGCTCTGGCTGCTCGAAAACCGGCCGCACGTGTTCGCATCGGCATGGCAGTTTTTCGACCTGACCGATTTTCTGACGTGGCGCGCGAGCGGCGATCTCGCGCGCTCCACCTGCACGATCACGTGCAAATGGACCTATCTCGCACATGAGCGGCGCTGGGACGACAGCTACTTCCGCGCGGTCGGTCTCGGCGTGCTCGCCGACGAGGCGTTCAAGCGCATCGGTGAACGGGCGGTCGAGCCGGGTACGCGGCTCGGCAACGGCTTGACCGAGCAGGCCGCGGCGGAACTCGGCCTCGCAGCAGGAACGCCGGTGGCCGCGGGCGCGATCGATGCGCACGCCGGTGGCATCGGCACGGTCGGCGCCGACGGCAAACCCGAGTCGTGTCTCGCGTATGTGTTCGGCACGTCGTCGTGCACGATGACCACGACCCGCGATCCCGTGTTCGTGCCCGGCGTGTGGGGGCCGTACTTCTCGGCGATGGTGCCGGAAGCATGGCTCAACGAAGGTGGCCAGTCGGTGGCGGGCGCTGCGATCGAGCGGCTCCTGTCGATGCATCCGCTCGCGCCCGAAGCGCAACGCCGCGCGGAGAGCGAAGGGCAGTCGCTGCCGGCGATGCTCGCGAGTCTCGCGGCACAGGTAACGGATGGATTGTCCGCCGCGGTCCGGCTCGCGGACGGTCTGCACGTCGTGCCGGAATTTCTCGGCAACCGCGCGCCGTTCGCCGATCCCAACGCGCGAGCCGCGATTGTGGGGCTCGGCATGGAAACCGACATGGACAGCCTGGTCGCGCTGTACATCGCCGGCATCTGCGGCATCGGTTACGGCTTGCGGCAGATCATCGATGCGCAGGCGCGCGCCGGCGCGCCGATCGAGCGCATAGTGATCAGCGGCGGAGCGGGGCGGCTCGATCTCGTGCGCCAGCTTCTTGCCGATGCGACGGGCAAACCGGTGCTGGCCACCGAGGCCGACGAGCCCGTGCTGCTCGGCGCGGCGATGCTGGGGAGCGTGGCAGGCGGACTGTCCCGCGACGTGCGTTCCGCGATGACCGGCATGTCGCGCATCAGCACCGTCTATGCGCCCGACGCAGGCGCCGTTGCCGCGGTACACGACGCGCGCTTCAGTGCGTTCCTGCAGTTGCAGGATGTCGCGAGGCGGATTCGGTAGCGCGGGAAAATCTGACCGCTCGTCCGCGGGCGGCGACCATTGTTTCCGATCTCTCCGGGGCGACTGCCCGCCCCAATTCCACCATTTCCGCAATCACCCGCATATCAGTCGGTTAAACCTTCCGGGTTTCACCTGATACGTCTCGTATTTACAATTAGTTACGTGTAATTTACCGAATAAAAATCAAGAATTGGAAAGGAGTATTTTTCTGACATAAAGCCAGACTATTCCACGAGACAAAACGAGTGCACGTGCATTTGATTATACAAATCAATTGCTTAGACGAAATTTAGAAGATCTTGCAGTCACTTTTCCCGAAAAAATAACGTTTCGCGATGTTCTTTTTCCTGAGATTTTCGTTACTTTTTTCAGATGAATTCAAAAATCGGTAAAAAATCGCAATAATCGTATTTATACTGCGCCCCGTTCGGTAATTATCGGGAGAGGGACGGTGGGAGCAGAGGTCAAGGCAGGTAAGAACGCCGCAGTGGCGGTAACGGGTGGCGCGGTTCCGCCCGCACGCGTGGGAATGCGTGGCGCAGTATCGTCGGACAACTCGCTGGCCACGCGCCGCCGCTTTCTCGCCGGGCTGTTCGCCGGTGCGGGCAGCGCAGTGCTGGCAGCGTGCGGCGGCGGTTCGACGGGCAGCAGCGTGACGGGCACGGGCACCTCGACGGCCAATGCTTCGATGTCACAGCGCGCAGCGGCAACCGCAACGCTCAGCGAATCGGCGTCGGGCACGACCGTGCCATCCGCGTCGTACATCGTTGACGGCAATCTGGTGAAGTGGACGCTGTCGAGCGGCGCGGTGCTGCGCGCGGGCGCGAACACGGGCTGCCCGGTGACGGCGACCTTGATCCTCTACTACAACCACACGATCTACGCGGCGAACTCCGCGGGCGCGTTCTACATCAACCAGAACAACGTCTGGTCGGCGACCCAGGACCCGCGCGAATCCTCGCAGGGCACCATCGTGCCGCCGGCCGCGAGC
Source organism: Paraburkholderia phosphatilytica (assembly GCF_003443895.1). Classification (GTDB taxonomy): domain Bacteria; phylum Pseudomonadota; class Gammaproteobacteria; order Burkholderiales; family Burkholderiaceae; genus Paraburkholderia; species Paraburkholderia phosphatilytica. Next base: position 215,003 of record NZ_QQOA01000008.1, read on the forward strand.
CTCATCGACGGCAACGGTGTGGCTTGGACGCTCAACGCGGGCACGGTGTACCGCAAGGGCGTGAACACCTACTGCCCGGTGCTCGCATCGTGGATCCTGTACTGGAACCACACGGTCTACGCGGAAGACGCGTCGGGCCTCTGGTACGTGAATCAGGCTGGCTCCTGGCTCTCGACGTACGACCCGCGCGAATCGGCGTCGGGCACGACCGTGCCGCCGTCGAGCGCGATCACCGACGGCGTCAGCATCCCCTGGACGCTGTCGAACGGTGCGGTGCTGCGCAACGGCGTGAACACCGGCTGCCCGGTCGCCGCGTCGCTCGTGCTGTACTGGAACCACACGATCTACGCGTGCGACGCGAGCGGCCACTGGTACATCAACCAGGCCAATGTGTGGAGCGCATCGAGCGACCCGCGTAACGCGACGTCGTCGACGGTGGCGAACGCGGCGGCAAGCAGCGCGCTGTTCTACGGCATGAACGGCCACATGGCGTGGACCTCGGGCATCTACAAGACGATGACGGCCGCGCAGCAGGTCGCGATCCTGCAGGACCTCGGCGTGACCAACTATCGCGCCGACGTCGCGGACTCCGGCATGGCGCAGACGGTTGCCAACGCACTGAACGGCGCGTTCAAGGGCAGCGGCATTTCGATCCTGCCGTGTATCAACCCGATGAACTGGGATCAGACCTCGTCGGAGAGCACGTCGTACGCGTACGGCTACCAGCTCGCGCAATCGATCGCGCAGGTGCTGAAGGGCCTCGTGAGCGTCATCGAGTGCGGTAACGAACTGGACGCGAACGGCGTGGAATCGACGGGCGCGGGCAACTCGCCGGCCGACTACAACCCGGCGTACTGGCCGGCGTTCCGCGGCGTGATCCGCGGCATGATCGACGGCGTGAAGTCGGTCGACCCGACTATCAAGTGCGGCGTGAACGTGGGCATTCCGCTCGACTACACGGCGCTGCAGATGCTGTGGAACGGCCAGACGCCGAACGGCACGGCCACGCCGACCTCGGGCGCCACGCCACTGCAATGGGACGTCACGATGTACCACTGGTACGAGACGTCCGGCGACATCGTGCGTGCGGGCTCGCAGGGTCTCACGAACGTGCTGCAGATTCTCGCGACCTCGTTCGGCAAGCCGATCTGGATCACGGAGTGGGGCTATTACACCGGCGACACCGCGGCGAACCAGGCGGCGTACGTGAGCAACACGCTGAAGGAGTACTACTCGCTGCGGAACACGTACAACCTGCAGGCGGTGTTCATGTACGAGCTGATCGACATGGGCGGCGGCGACGACTTCGGCGTGCTGCTGGCGGATGGCGTCACGCACAAATCGTCGTACGCGGCGTACAAGAACTTCACGGCGGCCAACGCGGTTTAAGCAGTCCGCCGAAGTGATGAGGTTGAGCGGGGCCCGGCGTGATTGCCGGGCCCCGTTGTCGTTGATACGCGCTTCCCGCGAGTGACGACAGACCGGTCGGCACGCAGGGTGTTCTCCTTACGGCGGGGTTTCATCGGGCGGCGCGATGGAAGTTGTGTGGCATAGTCGCACACCGTTGCGGTTGCATCGACGCGTGGGTTCCGATGGCCATTTCAGGCGATCCCTACGTATCGGGTCCTTCAGACTTCGCAGGATGCGACCGTAAACACACGGACTTAGTGCAGGGTCGCATCCCGCGCGCCATCCTGTGTCGCCCCAACCCGACCGCATGTCGAAGCCGATGACCGATGAAACCCCAGCGCGCTCGATCCGCCTGCTTGCCATAGCGGAACGCATCGACCGGATGCCGCTCACGATCGCGATCCGGCGCGGGCTTGCCCTGCCGCTTCCGCTCATCATGACCGGCGCGCTGACGCTGCTGCTGCGCTATCCGCCTACCGCGGCGATCAGCCGTCTTTCCTCGCAGCTGTTCGGGCCGCAGTTCGACTATCTGTGCGACAGCGTGATCGCCGGGACCTTCGGCATCGGGTCGCTGGTTGCACTATTTGGGTTTGCGTACGCGCTCACGCAGCTTCACAACCAGCGTGTGGGATACCGCTTCGTCGACCCGACGATCACCGTCGTCGTTGCGCTGTCCTGCTTCTTCACGATCGTCGCGCCTGTTAGTCCGAACAGCAGCGCCAGCCTGATGGCGTCGCTGTCCATCGGCCAGGGGCTGTTCCAGGCGCTGCTGATCGCGATTCTCAGCGGCAGCCTGTTTCTCAGGCTCTGCAGCGTCCGCTACCTGCGTATTCCGTTCAACCGGATCAGCAACGACACGCTGGTGGGCGACGTGTTTACCGTGCTGCCGGCCGCGATGGTCACTGTGCTGTGCTTCGTGGTGTTGAAGGCGATGCTGGTGTGGGTGTGGTTTCCGGTCTTGCAGACCGTGCAGAACGCGCTCGTCGCTTCGCCCGTCACGCAGCTTTCCAACAGCCTCGTGTTCGGTCTCGCGTACGAGACGGCGACCCAGGTGCTGTGGCTCTTCGGCATTCATGGTCCCAACGCGCTGTACGCGATCCAGCAGCACGTGCTCGCGCCCGCAGCGGACGCGAACGTGCGCGCACTCGCGAGCGGCGCCACGCCGCCGTTCATCTTCACGTTCGACTTCTTTTCGGTCTTCGCGCGCATGGGCGGGTCCGGCGGCACGCTGAGCCTGATCGTCGCGTTGCTGGCAGGCGGGCGCACGCGGCATGGCCGCAAGCTCGCGCTCTTCATGCTGGTGCCCGCGCTCTGCAACGTGAACGAACCCTTGCTGTTCGGCTTGCCGCTGGTGCTCAATCCCGTCTACGCGATTCCGTTCATTCTCGCGCCGTGCGTGCAGGTGCTGATTGCGTGGCTCGCGATCGTCGCGCACCTGATGCCGAAGGCTGGCTACAGCGTCGTATGGACGACGCCTGCGCTCTACAGCGGTTATGCGGCAACCGGGTCGTTCGCGGGCGTGCTGGTGCAGTTGCTCGCGCTCGCGGCGGGCACGCTGATCTACATTCCGTTCGTCCGCATTGCGGAAGATCTGGCGCGCAGGAAAGGCAAGGACGTGCTGGCATCGCTGCTGCGCGTGACCGAGTCTCCGGATGGCGGCCAGAAGCTCAAGCGCTGCCTCGACCTGCCGGGCGAAGAGGGCCGCATGGCGATGGCGCTCGCGAGCGATCTGCACAGCGCGGTCGATGCGGAACGGCAGATGTTTCTGGAGTTCCAGCCGCAGATCGATTCGCGCACCGGGCGGGTGTTCGGCGCCGAGGCGTTGCTGCGCTGGGAGCATCCTTCGTTGGGCCGCGTGCCGCCGCCTGTCACGATCGCGCTCGCGGACGACGTCGACCAGATCGACCGGCTCGGCATGCGTGTGCTGACGCTCGCGTGCCGCCAACGCGTTGCGTGGCGCGACAGATTGCCGGACGACTTCACGATAGCCGTGAATCTGTCGCCTCGTCAGCTGACCAACCCGCGCTTTCACGACGACGTGATCGACATGCTGCACCGGGAGCAGCTGTCGCCCACGCTGCTCGAACTCGAGATCACGGAATCCACCGTGCTGCTGCCGGATGTGAACACGATCGGCAATCTGCGACGGCTTCGCGAAGCGGGCGTCAAGATCGCGCTCGACGACTTCGGCATGGGGCACACGTCGCTGCACTATCTGCGCGAATTGCCGCTGGATACCGTGAAAATCGACCGGTCGCTCGCGGACGTGAAACCCGGCAGCGTGAACGAACACATCATCCGCAGCATTGCCGAGCTGAGCCGCACGCTCAATCTGCTGCTGGTGGTGGAAGGCGTGGAAACCGAGCGTCAGTTGAAGAGTCTCTCGGCGCTAGGCTGCCACCGCTTTCAGGGCTATTTTTTCGCGCGGCCGCTCGCTGCCGGCATCTGCGCGGATTTCGTCGACGACGCGCATCGCGAGAGCCGCTTCGCGATGCAGGCGGGCGATGCCTTCATTGTCCGTAACGCACGGTAAATCGCGGTAAAGGTTGACGCGGGTCTGCCGGTCAACGCGACCGGTCTTTGCATCGTTTCCCGATGGACGAGGGCGGGCGCTTCGTGACGTGTGGAGCGCTCCGGGTCTATCAAGGATGAGGTGAAGGAGGCCGTCAATGCATCCGCTACGCCGTGTTCCCTGTGCGTTACCCCTGCTATCGATTGCCGCCGGCCTCGCGTTGACGCTTGCCGCGTGCACGTCTTCCGGACAGCCCCCCGCGAGCGTCGCTAACGCAACGGGTGATCGGCAATCGCCGTTTCCCGGTGCCGAATGGACGCAGGTTGCGCCCGCCACGCAGGGGTTTTCGCAAGCGGGTGTCGATGCGGCCGTTGCCTACGCGAAACAGCAGGGCTCGACGTCCGGCATGATCGTCCACGATGGGCTGGTGGTCGCGCAGTGGGGCGACGTGGCCCGGAAATCGAACCTGCACTCGGCGCGCAAGAGTTTCGTGAGCGCGCTGGTCGGCATCGCGGTCGCGCGAGGCCAGATCCATCCGGACGATACGCTCGCGCAACTCGGTATCGACGACGATGCGCCATCCCTTTCGCCAACCGAAAAGCAGGCCACCGTGCGGATGCTGCTGGAGGCGCGTTCGGGCGTCTATCACCCAACCGTGTACGAGACGGCCGCAATGCAGGCGAAAAAGCCGGCACGCTACAGTCATCCGCCGGGCACGTTCTGGTACTACAACAACTGGGACTTCAACACGATCGGCGCGATCTACCGGCAGGCCACCGGCAACGATATTTTCAGTGCGGTGAAGACGGAGATCGCGGACCCGATCGGTATGCAGGACTACCGGCCATCCGATGGACACTACGTATCCGGCGGTCTGGCCACGCGCTATCCAGCGTATCCGTTCAACCTGAGCGCGCGCGACTTCGCCCGTTTCGCGCTGCTGTTCCTGCACGATGGCCGCTGGAGCGATCAGCAAGTGGTGCCGGCGCAATGGGTAGCCGAGTCGACGCATTCATATTCGAACACGCCGACGGGCGGCTATGGATACATGTGGTGGACGAGCTCGCCGGCAAGCGGTGCGCGCGGGCCGGAAGCGAATCTGCTGAGAACCACCTTCTGGGCGGATGGTCATCTCGGTCAGTACGCGGTGGTCGTGCCGTCGCTCGATCTCGTGGTGGTGAGCCTCGTCGATTCGCGGCTCACGTCGCAGCAGATGGGGCAGACGAAGATGGAGCGGTTCGTGTGGATGGTGGAATCCGCGGGGAACGCGAGCGGGATCGGGCCCGAGCCTGGCGGCGCTTAGGGGGCGTGATGCGGGGTCACGATGCAGGGTCCTGATGCGCGCGACGATATAAGTCTTCGCTATCGCATCAGATCAATCCTGTCTTGGCGCGGGAGCGGCGAGGCTCGTACTGTTATACGCGTAACGCTCCGCCAAACTTCTGCACACCACGCTGCGAGATCGCGACCGACATGTACAAAGCCATCCGAAAGAACCCCTCCGCCACACAAGCCCCCGACACGCTGATCGAGGCGTTGCGCTCCATTCCCGTGTCCGCGCTGAGCGACAACATGCACCGCAACACCGGCACGGTCGGACTGCATCCGTATCATCGGCCGGCCAGGTCGACGATGGCGGGCACGGCCGTCACGATGCGTTCGCGAGGCGGCGACAATCTCACGTGGCTGCGCGCGCTCGACTTCTGCCGTCCCGGCGACGTGCTGGTGGTCGACGCGGGCGGCGATCTGAACAACGCGGTCATCGGCGGCATCCTGTCGTTCTACGTGGCGAGCGTCGGCGTGAGCGGTGCCGTGATCGATGGCGCGATTCGCGACGTGGCGGAAATCCGCGAGCGTGATTTCCCGGTCTATGCACGCGGCGTCACGCATCGCGGGCCGTACAAGGACGGTCCGGGCGAGATCAACGTACCGGTGTCGGTCGGCGGGATGGTGGTGAATCCAGGCGATATCGTCGTTGGCGATCAGGACGGACTGCTCGCGATTCCGCAGGCCGACGCGGCGGAGATCATCGAGAAAGCGCGCGCGACGCTCGAAGCCGAGGCCGAAACGATCCGCGCGATGAAGGAAGGACGCTGGAACCGCGCGTTCGTCGACGCGCTCGAAGGACGCTGCAACAACTGAGTGGCCTGCGCTTGAAACTGAGCCCGAAACCGGGCTCGAACCGGGGCCGAAAGAAAAGCCGACGTCTGCTTCGCAAACGTCGGCTTTTTTGCAGACTCCGGGCGTCAGTCGAACGTTACCAGCACCTTCATCGACTTCGAGCGATCTCCCGCGCTCTGGAATGCCTTCACGGATTCCTGATACGGAAACACCCCGGAGATCAGCGGCTTCACGTCGATCAGCCCTTTGTTCAGCAGTTCGACGGCGACGGCAAACTCTTCGTGGAAGCGGAACGCGCCACGTAGTTCGAACTCCTTCGCGACCAGCACGTTCATCGGCAGCGCGACGTCGCCGCCGAGACCGACCTGAACGATGATGCCGCGCGGCTTCAGCAGGTCGAACGCGCCGCGCAGCGCCGCCGCGTTGCCGCTCGCTTCGAACAGCACATCGAAGCTGCCTTTATCGACCGCGTACGGTTGCAGTGCGTCCGGCGTTTCGGCCACGTTGAACGCGAGGTCGGCGCCGACTTTCTTCGCGCTTTCCAGCGGTAGCGTATTCACGTCCGTCACGACGATCCCGGCCGCGCCCGCACGCCGCGCCGCGGCAACGATCAGCGCGCCGATCGGCCCGCAGCCTGTAACGAGCACGCGCTTGCCGAGCATCGGGCCCGCGCGCCGTACGGCATGGAGCGCGACCGACAGCGGCTCGGCCATCGCCGCTTCGCCGTCGCTCAGCGAATCGGCCACGACGTGCGCCTGCGATCGGTCGATCACGATCTCCTGGCGGAACGCGCCCTGCACGTGCGGCATCCGCATCGCGCTGCCGTAGTAGCGCATGTCGAGGCAGTGATTCTGCAAACCTTGCTGGCAATACTGGCACAACCCGCAAGGCCGGCTAGGACTGATCGCGATGCGCGTGCCGGCCGGCATGTCCGCAACCGACGAGCCGACGCGCGACACCACGCCCGACACCTCATGCCCGAGCACCATCGGCTCGCGAATGCGCACGGTGCCGAATCCGCCATGATTGAAGTAGTGGAGATCGGAGCCGCAGATGCCGCCGGCGCGAACCCGCACGAGCAGCTGGCCGGCTTCCGGTTCGGGAGTGGGAAGGTCCTCGATGCGCAGATCGAGCGGCGCGTGGATGACGAGTGCGTCCATGATGATGGCCTCGTTGGTTGAAAGCTGAAGCGCCGATCGGACGCTGGCAGCGCCCGATTGGCCGGATGACGGCAAGACGGACAACGCGACCCTAGAACTTGGTGCGCAGGCCGACTGCCGCTTCGAACAGCGAGTTGTAGCCGAAGAACGGCTGGTTCGTACCCGATGCGGCGGCGAGCGTCGTCCATGCGCCGGTCAGATGGTTATAGTCGACGCCGACATAAACGTCGGTGCGCTTGCTCAGCAGATAGTCGAAGGTCGGACCGCCGGTGATGCGCGTGCCGCTCTGGCCAGCGTGATGCACGAAGTCGACATAGAGCGGCAGGTCGAGCACGAGCGCGGGCGTGATGTAGTACTGCACCGCGGTCGAGAACGAATCGTTGCGGTAGTCGGCGGGGTACACGTGGCTGTAGATATACGAGCCGAATACCTTGGCCGCGCCGAACTTGTAGGTTGCGCCGGCCGTGAAGACCTTCTGCGAGCTGTCGGGGATCGTCAGGCCGAAATACGTGCTGCCATAGACCGAGGTGGACGGATTCAGCCCGCCGATGTCGTTGATGATCTGATAGGCCGCGCCGACGCTCAACGGGCCGTTGTCGTACGAAACGCTCACCGCCGGCGACGAGTTCGTGTGGAAGTCGCCTGCCTGCTGGCCGAACGTGTAGGCGCCCTTCACGGTGAAGCCGGCAAGCGTGGGCGACGTATAGCGCACCGTGTTGTCGAGTCGGCCGCCGCCCGTTTCGCCCGCGCCCTGGAAGCCGATCGTGCCGGTGTAGTTCGCGAACGCGTAGATGTCGTGGGTCCAGCCGGTTTCGTGCACGAGCGTGTACTGACGGCCGAGCGTGAGCGTACCGTACGGGCTGCTCAGGCCGACGAGGGCGGTGCGGCCGAACAGGCGCACGGCGCCGGAGGGCGTGGACTGCTGTGTGGCGCCGGTGTTCGGCGTGAAGCCGCCTTCGAGCTGGAACAGCGCGGCATAGCCGCCGCCCAGGTCTTCGTTGCCCTGCATGCCCCAGCGGCTGCCCTGAATCTCGCCGCCGCTGCCCATCGTGAACAGTTTGCCGCCAGTCTTGTTCTGATGCGTATCGAAGCGCACCGCTTCGTCGATGATGCCATAGAGCGTGACGCTGGATTGCGCACAGGCGACACCCGATACGGCCATCGTCGATGCAGTTAGTATGCCTAAGGTTAGTTTTTTCACGAATAGATCCCCTTTGTCGGTTTACCAGAAGTTGGATGCGCTAAGCCGACTGCCGCGTCCCAGCGGCGCGGCATGTCTTTGTACGGCGCGACGGTTCCATGCGCGGAACCGCCGCCTGACTCTCAGTCGAGTGCGGCGACGGCGGCCGCGATCTTGCGGCAACCCTCGTCGATGGTGTCGATGCTGGTCGCGATCGACATGCGGAAGAACGGCGAGACGCCATACGCGGAACCTGCAACGAGTCCCACGCCGGCCTGTTCGAGCAGATACAGCACGACGTCGGCGTCACCTTCCAGGCGCTTGCCCTGCGGCGTCGTGCGTCCGATCATGCCGCCGCAGTTCACATACAGATAGAACGCGCCGCCGGGTGTCCTGCAGCTGAGACCGGGAATCGCGTTGATCGCTTCCAGCGCGCGATCGCGCCGCGCGCGGTAGGTCTTCACCGACTCCTGCACGAAGGTCTGGTCGCCGGTGAGCGCGGCGAGCGCCGCGGCCTGGCTGATCGAACAGGCGTTGCTGGTGGACTGCGACTGCAGCGTGTCGAGCGCGGCAATCAGATCGGCGGGGCCGGCCACGTAGCCGATGCGCCAGCCCGTCATCGCGTAGGTCTTCGACACGCCGTTGACGACGAGCGTGCGCGACGCGAGCTGCGGTTCGATCGCGAGCAGATGCTGGCCGGCATCGCCGTCGAAGCGGATGTGCTCGTAGATGTCGTCCATCATCACGAGCACCTGCGGATGGCGCAGCAGCACGTCGGCCAGCGCGCGAAGTTCGCTGGACGTATAAGTGGCGCCGGTCGGATTGGTCGGCGAATTGATGACGAGCCAGCGCGTGCGCGGCGTGATCGCCGCTTCGAGCAGCGCAGGCGTGAGCTTGAAGCCGTCGTCTTCGGTGCACGGCACGACGACGGGCGTGCCGTCGCATGCGAGCACCATGTCGGGATACGACACCCAGTACGGCGCGGGAATCAGCACTTCGTCGCCGTTTTCGACCGTCACCGCGAGCGCGTTGAAGATCGCGTGCTTCGCGCCGCACGTGACGATGATGTGCTTCGGGTCGTAGCTGAGGCCATTCTCGCGCTGCAGCTTCGCCGCGATCGCGGCGCGCAGCGCGGGTGTGCCGGCCGTCGCGGTGTAGCGGGTCTCGCCGCGCTCCATCGCTTCGACTGCGGCCCGGCGGATGTGCGCGGGCGTGTCGAAGTCCGGCTCGCCGACCACGAGATTGACGATGTGCTTTCCCTGGCGCCGCAGTTCGGCGGCGCGATCGGCCGCGGCGCTGCTGGGCGAGGGTTTGATCCGCTGGACACGGGCGGCGATGCGCGCTGCGCTCACACTGGACTCCTCGATGGCATTTGACGAGGCTTCACATTAAGCGCGCGAAAAAGTTCAAGCCAAGATGACTTTCCGCTGATGCAATAACATCCGCTTATGACGCGCTGCCACGGGCTATGGATATTGCCGACTGTCCCCCGGTCGCGGCTTGACCTATCATAAGTGCCATCCGTCAGCTCTTAGGTGCGAGTACCGTGAATCTTCGGCGTCTGAAGTATTTCGTGAAGATCGTCGACATCGGCAGCCTGACGCAGGCCGCCGAAGTGCTTCATATCGCGCAGCCCGCGTTGAGTCAGCAACTGATCACGCTCGAAGACGAGTTCCAGCAGCAGCTGCTCGTGCGCACGAAGCGGGGCGTGACGGCAACCGAGGCGGGCGCGACGCTCTATCGCCATGCGCAATTGATTCTTCGCCAGTACGAGCAGGCGCAGGCGGACGTGAAGAGCGCCGGGCAGACGCTGTCGGGCCAGGTGTCGGTGGGGCTCGCGCCCGGCACCGGCGCATCGGCGCTGTCGCTGCCGTTGCTGCGCACGGTGCGCGCGCGGCATCCGGACATCCTGCTGTACATCAACGAGAACTTCGGCACGACGCTGAGCGAGCTGATCATGAACGGCCGCATGGATATGGCCGTGCTGTACGGCGACAAGCCCGTGCACGGGCTGTCGTTCCAGCTGCTGATGAACGAGGAGATGTTTCTCGTCGCGCCGCGCAGCATGGGCATCACGCAGGAGCAGATTGCCGTCACCGGCCTGCGCGACGTGCCGCTGCTGCTGCCGCGTCCGTACAACTATCTGCGCAAGTACGTCGACGAAGGTTTTGCGCGCGTGCAGATGATCCCGAACGTGGTTGCCGAAATCGAATCCGCGTCCACGCTGTCGGCCGCGGTGAGCGCCGGCATCGGCGCGACCATCCTGCCTGAGTCCACCGCGCGGGCGGTGGCCGCGGCCGGCGACATCGTGCAGTCGCGCATCGTGTCGCCCGTCATCAAGATCCCGCTGTCGGTCTGTCTGTCCGACCATCTGCCGCTCTCCGAGCCCGCCGCGGCGGTCAAGGACATCCTGCTGGAGCTGGCCGGCGACCTCGCGCTGGGCGTGCGGGTCGAGCCCAGCGTGGATGCATAAGCGCGCCTTATCGCGACAAAGCCAAACCGTCTTGGCGCAATTTTTCTGTGCCGGATACATTGAATCCATCGCCAGACGCCCGGTGTAGAAGCCCGGGCGACGAGGCTTGCCATCGAGCTGGCGACACGACCGGGCCTCTGCCGCGGTCGTCGCGGCCGCGGCGCTTCGCGCGCGTCAGCATCCGGCGCGTGCCCAACCGGCTACGGATTCGAAGATGGATCTTCAGAAGATAAAGGCACTGATCGACCTGCTGGCGGAGTCTCCGCTCGCGAGTCTGGAGGTGATCGAGGGCGACGAGCGGGTCAAGCTCGTGAAGTCGAAGCGGCGCGGCAAGCGTGGCAGCGACGCGCGGCTGGCGGGCGATGGGCTTGCCACGCCGCATGCAGCGTCGGCGTCGGCGTCGGAGGCAGCATCGCAGCAGCCGTCGGCCGTCGCGTCCATGGCGTCCGTCGCAAATGAGGACGACGCGAGCCGCACCGCGCACGTGATCCAGGCGCCGATGTTCGGCGTCGTTCATCTGACGCCGGCGCCCGGCGAAGCACCGTTCGCGAAGCTGGGCGACACGGTCGAAGCAGGTCAGGTGCTGTGCACGATCGAAGCGATGAAGATGTTCAACGCGATCGAGTGCGAACACGGCGGCACGGTCCTCGACATTCTCGTCGAACCCGGCAGCGAAGTGGAATCCGGCCAACCGCTCTTTCGCATCGGCTGATCGACCATGTTCAACAAGGTACTGATTGCCAATCGCGGTGAGATCGCGCTTCGCGTGCAGCGGGCCTGCCGCGAACTCGGGCTGCAAACCGTCGCGGTGTATTCGGAGGCCGATGCGAACGCGCGCTATGTGCGGCTCGCCGACGAAGCACTCTGCATCGGCCCCGCGGCGCCGGGCCGCAGCTATCTGAATCACGCCGCGATCCTGTTCGCGGCGCACGTGAGCGGCGCCGAAGCGATTCACCCGGGCTACGGTTTCCTGTCCGAAAGCGCCGATTTTGCCGACGCAATCGAACGCGCGGGGCTGACCTTCATCGGCCCGACGTCAGACTCGATCCGCACGATGGGCGACAAGGTCGCCGCGAAGCGCGCGATGCGTGCCGCCGGCGTGCCGTGCGTGCCGGGCCCTGACAGCGGCCTGCCCGACGATCCGCTCGCGATCATGGCGATCGCGGAGGAGATCGGTTTTCCGGTGATCGTGAAAGCGGCGGGCGGCGGCGGCGGACGCGGCATGCGGGTCGTGCGCGCGGCCGGGCAGCTGCTCGAAGCGGTCAACGTGACCCGCGAGGAAGCGCGTCGTGCGTTCGGCAAGCCCGAGCTCTACGTCGAGAAGTTTCTCGAACATCCGCGTCACGTCGAGATCCAGGTGCTGTGCGATACGCACGGTAACGCGCTGTGGCTCGGTTCGCGCGACTGCTCGCTGCAACGCCGCCACCAGAAGGTGCTGGAAGAAGCGCCCGCGCCCGGCATCGACGCGGAACTGATCCGTCGGGTCGGCGAACGGTGCGTGGAAGCGTGCCGGCAGATCGGCTACCGTGGAGCGGGCACCTTCGAATTCCTGTACGAGGACGGCCGCTTCTGCTTCATCGAAATGAACACGCGCCTGCAGGTCGAACATCCGGTGACGGAGATGACGTCCGGCATCGACATCGTGCGCGAGCAGATCCGCATTGCGCAGGGCCACGCGCTGAGCGTGAGCCAGCGTGATATCCGTGCATCGGGCCACGCGCTCGAATGCCGGATCAACGCGGAAGATCCGTTCTCGTTCCTGCCGTGCCCCGGCACCGTCGGCGTGTGGGAAGTGCCCGGCGGCAACGGCGTGCGGGTGGACTCGCACGTGAGCAGCGGTTCGGTCGTGCCGCCTTACTACGATTCGCTGATCGCAAAGGTGATCACGCACGGCGCGACGCGCGACGAAGCGTTGACGCGCATGCGCGTCGCGCTGTCGGAACTGCGCGTCGAGGGCATTCGCACCAACGTGTCGTTGCACCGGTCGGTGCTCGACGACGGCGGCTTCCGGGCGGGCGGCGTGGACATTCATCATCTGGAGCGCTGGCTCGCAGAAAGGGAGCAGGCATGACGCTGACCATCGAGCACGCGTCGATCCGTCGCGCGACCGTGACGGGTGGCCGGCAACGCAACGCCGGACAGATCACGACCGCGATGAACCACGACGAAACGGAACACCCGCTGTGCATCAGCATGCTCGGCACGACGGCGATGCTGTTCGAAGCGCCGGGCGCGCTCGATCTGCACGCGCAACGGCGCGTCTGGTCGCTCGCGCGCGAAGTGTCGGCGTGGCCGGACGTGCGCGAGGCGGTGCCTGGCGTCACCAACCTGATGCTGACGTTCGTGCGGCCGCCTGCGGATCCGGATGCGCTCGCGAACGCGTTGCGCGACGCGTGGGACCGGGCGGGTGAGCTGCGCATCGAAGGCAAGGTGGTCGAGCTGCCGGTCGTGTATGGCGGCGACTTCGGCCCGCATCTGCAGGACGTCGTGGATCACACCGGCCTCTCCATCGACGACGTCGTGCAGCTGCATTGCGCGCCGCTCTATACCGTGTATGCGCTCGGCAGCCATCCCGGCTACTGCTACCTGGGCGGTATGGACCCGCGCATCGCCACACCGCGCCGCAAGGTGCCCGTGCTGGGTTTGCCGGGCGGGGCGGTGTCCATCGGCGGCGTGCAGACGGGCGTGTCGGCATCGGCGGGGCCGAGCGGCTGGAACACGATCGGTCATACGTCGATGGTGTTCTTCGATCCGTCGCGCGACGAACCCGCCACGCTCGCGCCCGGCGACATGATCCGCTTTTGCGTCGAGAGGGTGGTGCGATGATCGAAGTGCTCTCTTCAGCCGCGCTCGCTACCGTGCAGGATCACGGCCGCGAAGGCTACCTGCGCTTTGGCGTGGGCACCGCGGGTGCGATGGATCGTCTCGCGCTCGCCGTCGGCAATCTGCTGCTCGGCAATGCCGACGACGCGGCCGCCATCGAAATTCCGATGTTCCCGTTCCGCATCCGCTTCCTCGAGGACCTCGACTTCGCGCTGACGGGCGCGGACTGCGCGGCGCGCCTCGGCGAGCGGCCGGTGCTGCCGTGGTGGACCACGCATGCAACCAAAGGCGATGTGCTGACCATCGGCGTACCGACCAACGGCACGCGCTGCTATCTGTCGCTCGCGGGCGGCGTGGACGTGCCGGTCGTGCTCGGCTCGCGCAGCACGCAGCTGCGCGGCCAGTTCGGCGGCTACGAAGGCCGTTCGCTGCAGAAGGGCGACGTGGTGAAGGCCGTCGGTGCGAGTCGCCGCGCGGCAACCGAAGGCATCGCGCCGCAAGGCTTCGGCTTCGGCTTCGGCACGGTGCCGCCCGAATACTCGTTGACGCCGTTACCGTGCGTGCCGCCCGCGCAATCGGGCGATACCGTGGTGCGCGTGCTGCCCGCGGCGGAATACGACTGCTACCGGCCCGAATCGATCGAAGCGTTCTGGCGCGAAGGATGGAAGGTCACGCCGCAGAGCGACCGCTATGGTTATCGGCTCGCCGGCCCCGTGCTCGAACCCGTGCGCAGCATCGAAAAGCGTTCGCACGGCATCGTGCCCGGCGTGATCCAGGTGCCGCATAGCGGCCAGCCGATCATCCAGCTGCGCGACGCGCAGCCGTCGGGCGGCTATCCAAAGATCGGCACGGTGATCGAAGCCGATCTGTGGCGTCTCGCGCAGGCTCGCATCGGCACGAAGATCCGCTTCGTGCAGACGAACTGGCAGGAGGCCGTCGCGGCACTCGAAGAACTCGACGCATGGCTTTTGCGCGTGCGCAATCTGATTGGCCTCGTTCGCTCTTCCCGACACTGACCCATGACACAGACATTCGACGTGGAGCTCGGCGAGCTGCGGCAGATCACGACGTGGCTGGCGGCGAGCGGCATCCGTTCCATCGAGATCAGTCGGCCCGGCGCGACGGTGCGGCTGAAAGTGGCAGCGAAAGAGGATGACCGTGGAGATGACGACGCATCGGTCCGCTCGCATGAACCGATTGCGCCACGTCTGAACGCCACACCGTCGTCTCACGCATCGGAGGCGTCGCACGATGCTCGCAACGCGACGGGCAGTCACGTAACGGCGCATTCCGTGGGCGTGTTTCTCGAAGCGCATCCCGCAAGCCAGACGCCGCTCGTCGACATCGGTGCGCGTGTCGGGCCCGGCGACGTGATCGGACTGCTGCGGATCGCGGAGCTTTGCGTGCCGGTGGTGGCGTCGTTGGCGGGCGTGGTGAAAGAAAGACTCGCCGCGCATGGCGCGACAGTCGGCTACGGCGAGCCGCTGTTCGAAATCGCGCCGGCGGCTTGAGCGTACCGATCGAAGAACGGAGGGTGGATCGTGGAAATAGACCTGAACGCGGACCTGGGCGAAGGTTTCGGACCGTACCGGATGGGCGAGGACGAAGCGATGCTCGACATCGTGTCGTCGGCCAACGTGGCGTGTGGCTTTCATGCGGGCGACCCGGTCATCATGAACCGGACCGTACGACTCGCGCTGGCCCGGCAGATCGAAGTAGGCGCGCATGTCGGTTTTCCCGATCTGGTCGGCTTCGGCCGACGGCCGATCCAGGCCGATCCGCTCGAACTGGCGGACTACGTCGTCTATCAGATGGGCGCGCTTGCCGGCATTGCGAAGGCGGCCGGGCATCGCGTCACGCACATGAGCTTTCACGGCGCGCTCGGCAACATGGCGGCGGCATCGTACGAACTCGCGGAGCCGCTGGTGCGCGCAGTGGCGGAGTTCGATCGGGATCTGATCATCAGTGTTTCGACCAACACCGAGATCGAACGCGCGGCGGACCGCATCGGCATGCGCACCGCCAACACGTTTCTCGCGGATCGCGCGTACGACGATCAGGGTGCGCTCGTGTCGCGCAAGCTCGAAGGCGCGGTGATCAAGGATCGCGCCGCGGTGCTCGCGCGCGTGCAGGCACTGCTCGAGGACGGCACCATCACCACCATCACCGGCAACAAGCTCAAGGTGCAGGTGCAGTCGATCCTGCTGCACGGCGACACGCCAGGCGCAGTCGATCTCGCGCGCGCGGTGCGTGGTGCGATCGAAGCGGCTGGCGGCCGCGTGGTGCCGGTATCGAAGCTGGTGCGCTGAGCCGCGCGTCGCACCTCGTGCGTCGCGCAGATGAGGGAAGCAACGTGGCAAGCCAGCCATAAGCGACCCTTATCGTGACAAAGCCATTCCGTCTTTGCCGCGTGTTTTCACGTCGTCTACATTTTTAATCAGCCGTATCGCACCGTTTGTATTGCGATACACCGCGTTCAGATAGAGGTCATCGATGCCGTTTTCCGACTACAAGACCGCGCTCGTGACGGGCGCCTCCACTGGCATGGGTGCCGCGATCGTCGAGCGATTCCGCCGCGAAGGGCTGGAAGTGCATGCGCTCGCGCGCAATGCCGAACGCCTGAACGAACTCGCCGCACGCACCGGTTGCATTCCGCACGCGATCGACGTCAGCGATCTGCCGGCCGTGACGAAGCTCACCGAGAAGGTGCCGTTCGATATCGTGGTCAACAACGCGGGCGTGTCGCGCAAGGGTTCGATCCTCGATGCGAACGTCGAGGACATCGACGTGCAGGTCGAAGTGAACCTGCAGGCCGTGCTGCATATCGTGCGGCTGACGATGCCGGGCATGGTGGCGCGCGATCGCGGCCACATCGTCAACATCAGTTCGATTGCCGCGATCTACAACTTCGGCGGCAACTCGATCTATCACGCGACGAAGGCCGGCATTCACGCGCTGTCGCGTCAATTGCGCGTCGATGCGACGGGCAAGCGGGTGCGCGTGACGGAGATCTGCCCAGGCCGCGTCGCAACCGACATTTTCGGGCACGTGCACGGCAACATCGAGGAAGCGCGCAAGCAGTTCATCGACGGTTTCGAGCTGCCGACGCCGGAAGACATTGCCGATGCGATCGCGTTCGCGATCGCCGCGCCGCTCGCAGTCAACATCAGCAATATGGAAATCCTGCCCACGCTGCAGGTGCCGGGCGGCCTGACGACGATCAAGCGCGAGCCGGGCGATCACGACGCATAGGGGCAATCCATGTGTGCGAACCCCGCGGCGCTCGCGGACCAGTTGCTGACGCTCGTCGAACACACGCGCGCGAAAGCGAAAGGCGATCCGTTCGGCAATCCGGTGCTCTCGATCGCGTTCGACCTGATGGGGCAGATGGATGCCGGCGAGCTGGACGACGACACGACGCTCGCACTGGTCCGCTATCTGCGCGACCGCGCGCTTTCGGATCGGGCGGCGCGGATCGCGCGCTATGTCGGCGGTGTCGATACCGACGCGAACGAGCGCGCGTTGGCGGATGTTGCCCGCAATGTGCTGCTGGCGTCGCGCGCTGACATGAGCCCGCGTTGGGACGGGTTTCGCGCGCAGCTCGAACGGACGCGTTACGCCGCGGTGTTCACCGGTCATCCGACCTTCGCGTTGTCGCACGAGGTGGGCCGGCATCTGGCCGCGCACGCGTGCGGCGCGGAGCGCGCGAGCTTTGCATCGCATCGGCCCGGACCGGTGACACTTGCCGACGAGTTCGCGCAGGCCGCCGCGGCCATCGCACACGGCCGCGATGCGCTCGATCGCTTCAACGCGGCATTGCTCGAGGTTGCGCGCGACACGTGGCCAGAGCGCTGGACCACGCTCGTGCCGAGGCCGCTCGTGCTGTCGACGTGGGTCGGCTACGACACCGACGGACGCACCGATATCGGCTGGTGGGATACGCTGCGGCTGCGTCTTTCGATGAAGCGCCTGCAGCTCGCGCGTGTGCTTGGCCAGGTCGAAGGGATCGCCTGCGCGCAGCGGCTCGCGCAACGCGTGAATGCAGCCATCGCGACGGTCGATGAACAGATCGCGGCCTGTCCGGCACAGGCGGATCCGCATGCAGTATCGCGTTTCGCTCAGGCGCTTGTGAACGGGCGGGAGGTGGCGTGCGTTTCGGCGGCGCCGATGCTTGCGCTGTTCGACGAAGCGATCGCCCAGGCGCCCGAACATCAAAAGCTCGCGCTATGCGTGGCGCGCGCGGGTCTCGCCGCGCATGGCCTTTCGCTCGCGCATACGCATGTGCGCCTCAATGCGAGCCAGCTGCACAACGCGGCGCGTCACCGGCTGAATATCGCCGATTCGATCGATGCGCCCGCTCGCCGCCGCGCGATGCTCGCCGCCATCAACGCTGCGCTCGGCGACGTGAGCGACGTGCCGGTCGACTTCGGCGCGCTGCTGGCCGAGCAGGCCACCGCGGTGCGGATGATGATGACCGTCGCGCAGCTGGTCAAGCACGTCGACAGCTCGACGCCGGTGCGCTTTCTGATCGCCGAAACCGAAAGCGGCTACACGCTGCTCACCGCGCTGTGGCTCGCGAAGCGGTTCGGCGTTGAGCGTCATATCGAGATCAGTCCGCTGTTCGAAACGGAATCCGCGCTCGAACAGGGCGCACACGTGCTCGACGAGGCGCTCAACAGTCCGCACTACCGCGCGTATCTGCAGCTGCACGGCCGGATCGCGATGCAGTTCGGCTACTCCGATTCGGGGCGCTACGTCGGCCAGCTGGCCGCGAGCTTCCTGATCGAGCGCTTGCGGCTCAAGATTGCGCAGACGCTCGCGCGGCATGGCGTGCATGGCGTCGAAGTCGTGCTGTTCGATACGCATGGCGAGAGTATCGGCCGTGGTGCGCATCCGCGTTCGCTGACCGATCGTCTCAAGTACCTGTCGCCAACCGCCTCTCGGCATGCGCTCAACGACGCGGGCCTGGCCGTGCGCGAGGAAAGCGCGTTTCAGGGCGGCGACGGCTATCTGCTGTTCGGCACGCGTGAACTCGCGCTCGCCACGGTCGCGAGGCTCGCGGAGCACGCATTCCATCGGCCGGTCGGTCCGGTCGACGATCCGATCTATGCCGACCCCGACTTCGCCGCGGACTTCTTCGGCGCGATCCGCACGACGATGACCGACCTCGTGGACGACGCGGGTTATACGGCGATGCTGGGCGCGTTCGGTCCCGCGCTGCTCGATCGCACCGGCTCGCGGCCCGCCGCGCGGCAGGTGGACGGCGCCGCGGCGCGTACGACGATCCGCCATCCGCGCGAACTGCGCGCGATTCCGAACAACGCGATCCTGCAGCAGCTGGGCTGGTTCGCGAACACGCTGCACGGGCTGGGCGCGGCAGCTTCACGCCAGCCCGAGACGTTCGCGCGGATGCGCAACGACAGCCGGCGCTTTCGCCGGGCGCTCGAATTCGTCGACGGTGCGCTCGCGCATTCGGACATCGAAGTGCTGCGCGCGGTGGTCGCGACGCTGGATCCGGGCATGTGGCTCGATCGCGCGTCGCATACCGGCGATGAATCACAGCGTGAGGCAATTCTCGCGGTGTCGTCGACGCTCGACCGTCTCGGCGCGTCCGCTGCGCTGCGGGCGATGTTCCGCCGCGCGCTGGCGGACGATCTCGCGTTGCGCGCCGCGTGGCCCGACCGCGCGCGGATGAGCGCGCGCGAAACGCTGCTGCATGCGTTGCGGCTCGCGCTGATCCAGCGCATCTGGCTGCGCGCGACGCACATCCCCGCGTTCGCGTCCCGGCCGGGCATCACCGCCGACGCGATGCACAACGCGATCATCGGTCTCGATCTGCCGACGGCGATGCAGTGGCTCGGCGAGATTTTCCCGGAGCATGCGGATAGCGCTGCGCAGTTCGACTATGCGGAGCCGTCCGGACCGCGCGCGCCGCAAGCCTATGCGCGCGAACACGCCGAGGTCTTTGCGCCGATGTCGCGCATGTACCACTGCGTGCGGGAGATTTCGACGGCGGTCACCCACGAAGTGGGCGCGTTCGGCTGAGCGGATCGGTGTGCTGCCGCTTTTCGATCAATCCACGAGGTTTTCAAGGAGAGTGTTCATGCGTGTACCGGTACTCGTCACCCGGGCGTCTTTTCCGGACATCGTCGACCGCCTGCGTGCGGACTTCGATGTCACCGACAATCCGGACGACACGATCTGGACGCAGCCCGAGCTGATCGCGAGACTGCAGGGCAAGACCGGCGCCGTGACGACGGGCAGTGAGCGCATCGACGCGACGCTGCTCGATGCGTGTCCGCAGCTGAAGGCGGTGTGCAACATCGGTGTCGGCTACAACAACATCGATGTCGAGGCGTGCACCGCGCGCGGTGTGATCGTCACCAACACGCCCGACGTGCTGACCGACACCACGGCGGATTTCGGCTTCGCGCTGATGATGGCCGCGGCGCGGCGCATCACGGAATCGGAACACTACCTGCGCGCGGGCGAGTGGACGAAGACGGGCCGCTACGACATGTTCGTCGGCGGCGACGTGCACGGTTCGACGCTCGGCATTCTCGGCATGGGACGCATCGGGCGCGCGATCGCGCGGCGCGGTGCGTTCGGTTTCGACATGCGTGTGATCTATCACAACCGCTCGCAGCTGACGCCGGACCTTGAGGCGAGCTGCCGCGCACATTACGTCGACAAGGAAACGCTGCTGCGCGAATCCGATCACCTGATCGTCGTGGTGCCGTATTCGGCGAGCTCGCATCATGCGATCGGCGCGGCGGAACTCAAGCAGATGAAGTCGTCGTCGACGCTGACGAACATCGCGCGCGGCGGCGTGGTCGACGATGCGGCGCTGGCGGTGGCGCTCGAAGAGGGCGGTATCGCGGCGGCCGGCCTCGACGTATTCGAAGGCGAGCCCGCGGTGTGCGCTGCGCTGCTCGCACAGAAGAACGTGGTGCTGACGCCGCATATCGGCAGTGCATCGGTTGCGACGCGGCGCGCGATGGCCTCGCTCGCCGTCGACAACCTGATTGCTGCGCTGAGCTGCGGCCCGACGCCCGGCAAGCCGCCTACGCCAGTGAACCCGCTGGTGCTGCGCGCGAGCGCGGCTGCGGAAAGCGCGATCGGCGCCGCGACGTAACGACGGATTCACGAAACGCGCTCCATGCGGAGCGCGCAAACCGGTGAGGCGCCCGCAGAGGCGCCGCATACGAAAGATGGAGACGACATCATGAGCAACCGCGCCCGAAGCAAGGCGGCAAGCCGCTTTCGCCATCATTCCCGAAACTTATTGGACCAGACGAAAGGCGTCTGCAACGTCCTTTTTTCGCGGGCTAGTATCGATTCAACCCTGTAGCTCCACCGACGCAGGACAGCGTGCGGCAGCGCCGCATGCCGAACGGAACGGAGCATTGCGTGGCTCCGAATCATTGGGACGTGCATCATGAAACTTCACTTCGACCTGGCGACCGTGCTGCGAGGCGACAATGGAGCGCTGTTTCTCCATGGCGTGGAGCTCACGCTCGAAATGGCCGTCTGCGCCTGGGTGCTTTCGCTGGTGCTCGGCATTCTTCTGACGTTGATCCGCATGACCAACGTTCGCCCCGCGAAAGCGTTCGTCGCGACCTTCGTTGCGTATCACCGTAACGTGCCGATGCTGGTGCAGATCCTGTTCTGGTACTTCGGCATCTCGAACATCCTGCCCGACGGGGTTCAGCAGTTCCTGAACCAGTACAACGGCCAGTTCATCTTCGCCGTGATCGCGATCGGCCTGTGCAGCGGCGCGTATCTGTCCGAGGACATCCGCAGCGGTCTGCGCGCGATCCCGTACGGCCAGTACGAAGCATCGCGCGCGCTGGGTCTCAACTTCCTCTCCGGCATGCGTTACGTCGTGCTGCCGCAGGCGCTGCGCAACGCGATCCCGCCGATGGTCAATCACGCGGTGCTGCTCTTCAAGAACACGAGTCTCGCGATGGCGATCGGCGCGGCGGAACTCACCTACGTGACGCGGCAGATCGAGAACACGACCTTCCTGTCGTTCGAATCGTACTTCGTCGCGACGGTGGTGTACCTCGGTCTCTCGCTCCTCATCATGCTGGGCGGCGCACGGATCGCGACACACTTCCGCATTCCAGGAGCCCGCTGATCATGTTCGACATCCTGCGAGACAACTGGACGCTGCTGCTGATCGGGCAGTATCCGCACGGACCGATCGGTGGGATCGTGCTGACGATCCTGCTGTCGCTGTCGGCGCTTGCGATCGCGTTTCCACTCGGCATTCTGGTGGCGCTGGCGCGCATCAGCCCGTTGCGCGTGCTGCGCGCGCCGGCTACCGCGCTCGTCTATGTGGTGCGTGGCGTGCCGCTGCTGATGGTGATTTTCTGGGTGTACTTCCTCGTGCCGGTGCTGACCGGCTACCCGGTGACCGGCTTCGTGACGATGCTGTGCGCGCTCGTGGTGTACGACTCCGCGTATCTGGGCGAGATCATCCGCGCCGGTATCGAAGGCCTGCCGCGCGGGCAGACGGAAGCGTCGCGCGCGCTTGGCCTCAGCTACCTGAAGACGATGCGCGCGGTGATCTTGCCGCAGGCGCTCTATAACGTGGTGCCGAGTATGGTCACGCAGTTCGTGTCGACCATCAAGGAGACGTCGCTCGGCTACATCATCAACGTGCAGGAAATTTCGTTCGCGGCGGACCAGATCAACAACCGCCTGCTGACGAAGCCGTTTCCCGTTTATCTGATCCTGGCGCTCAGCTACTTTGCGCTGTGCTATGCGCTCACGCAGTTCGCGCACTATCTGGAGCGGCGCGTGACCCGCAAGCGGGCGGGCAAGGCGCTTCCGAATGCCAAAGCGAATGTCGTCGTGCTGGCCGACCCGTTGCCTGGCGAAAACTAGGCGCTCATTCACGAGCAATCACGAGGTATCTCGCATGATCAAATTCTCCAGCGTCAACAAGTGGTATGGCGAATATCACGCTCTCGTGGACGTGAACGCCGAAGTCCGCAAGGGCGAAGTCGTCGTGGTGTGCGGGCCGTCAGGTTCGGGCAAATCGACGTTGATCCGCACGGTCAACCGTCTCGAGGAAATCAACCGCGGCGAGATCTTCTTCGACGGACAGAACATCCACGACAGGAAACTGCGTCTGAACGCCTATCGCAGCCGGGTCGGCTTCGTGTTCCAGCAGTTCAATCTGTTTCCGCATCTGTCGGTGATCGACAACATCACGCTGTCGCCGATGCGCGTGAACGGACTCAAGCGCGCTGAAGCCGAACGCAAGGCGATCGAACTGCTGTCGCGCGTCGGACTCGCGAGCAAGGCCAACGCGTTTCCCGCGCAGCTGTCGGGTGGCCAGCAGCAGCGTGTGGCGATTGCACGGGCCCTCGCGATGGACCCGCCCGCGATGCTGTTCGACGAGCCGACCAGCGCGCTCGATCCGGAGATGGTGGGCGAAGTGCTGAACGTGATGAAGAGTCTCGCGCAGGAAGGCATGACGATGATGTGCGTCACGCACGAGATGGGCTTTGCACGCGAAGTCGCGGACCGCGTGTGGTTCATGGACGCTGGACAGATTCTGGAAACAGCGGAGCCGGAGGAGTTCTTCTCGCGTCCGAAACATGCGCGGGCGCAACGCTTTCTGTCGGATCTTCGGACGCACTAGACCGGGTTGCAGCGGGGGGTGAGTTTCTGGACGGACGAAGCAGGTTGAAGGTGGTCGATCAGCAGATTGATTGGGTCTACATAACATGAGGAGTAAGGCAATGCAGGTAATGAAGCTTTGCGTCGCGATCTCGGTGGTGTGCGGTGGCACCGCGGCGATCTCGCCCGCCTGGGCCGACCAGTTGGCCGATATCAAGAGCCACGGTGAACTGACGTGCGGCGTGTACTCTAACGTCGAGCCGTTCTCCTATCCGGATGCGCAGACGCGTCAGCTTGAAGGGATGGACGTCGATCTGTGCAACGGCATCGCGAAACAGCTGGGCGTGAAGGCGAAGCTCGAACCGCTGGCAGTCGAAGCGCGCATTCCGCAGCTGAAACTGGGGCGCGTCGACATCGTCGTTGCGAACCTCGCGTATACGAAAACGCGTGCGACGCAGATCGACTTCAGCGACGCGTACTACACGACGAAGGAAGTGCTGGTCGTGAAAAAAGCCGACGCGAGCAAGAAACTCACGGATTTCACGGGCCAGAAGATCAGCGCGGCCGATGGCTCGACGTCGGCGCAGTCCATTCCGCTGTCGATCAAGGATGGCCAGGCCGTCACGTTCCATGACACCAGCTCGGCGTTCCTCGCGCTGGAGCAGAACAAGGTGCGCGGCTTCGTGACCAACCAGATGACGGCGACGAAGATCGCGAAGCAGGTGGAAGGCACGGACGGCGCGGTGTCGATCGCATCGGAGCCGATGCTGGTCGAGCCGATCGCGGTGGGTCTGCGCCAGAACGAGCCGGCGCTGGTGGCGGCGGTGAACAAGGCGCTGCAGACGATGGAGCAGAGCGGCGAGATGAACGCCGTCTTCAACAAGTGGCTGGGACCGAAGACGCCGTACGGTCTTACGCGTACCGACAAGGTCACGCCGATCAACCAGCTGAAGTTCACGCCGGTGTCCTGAGTGGCGCACCGGATCGTGGTGATGGGCGTGTCGGGATGCGGCAAGTCGACGCTTGCCGCGCGTCTGGCGCAGGCGCTGGACGGCGTCTTCATCGAAGGCGACGACCACCATCCGGCGCCAAGCCGTGAGAAGATGCGCCAGGGCATCGCGCTGTGCGATAGCGACCGCGAACCCTGGCTGGACCAGCTGTCCGCCCGCATGAACGCAAACGAGGGCGCGACGGTGCTGTCATGCTCGGCGTTGAAGCGGACTTACCGTGAGCGCCTGCGCGCGCGTGTCGACAGCCTGAGGTTCGTGTTCCTGGATATCGCGTTGCCGGAGGCCACGAAGCGCGTGTCGAGCCGGAGTGGACATTCGTTTCCCGCGTCGCTCGTGGCGGACCAGTTTGCGACGCTGGAGCCGCCTGGCGGCGAAGCGGGCGTGCTGTGCGTCGACGCCGTTCAGCCGATCGAACACAATCTGGATGCGGCGATGCAGTGGATCCGCGTGCCCTCCGGCGATGAACCAATTTTGCAAGCCGCGAAGTAAGCGACAGGAGTCGAAGTGAAAAGCAATCTGGAGATGTTCAATCTCGAAGGGCGCCGTGCGCTGGTCACGGGCTCGAGCACGGGCATCGGTTTCGCGCTCGCGAAGGGCCTCGCGGGCGCGGGCGCCGAAGTCGTGCTGAACGGCCGCAACGAAACGCGCCTGGCCGAAGCCGCCGCGAAGCTGCGCGAAGAAGGCGCGACGGTGCATACGGCGAGTTTCGACGTGACGTCACCCGATGACGTCGAGCAGGCGATCGCGGGTATCGAACGCGATATCGGCGCGATCGACATTCTCGTGAACAATGCCGGCATGCAGCGCCGCGCGCCGCTCGAACAGTTCTCTCACGCGCAATGGGAAGAGCTGATGAAGACCAACGTGGACAGCGTGTTTCTCGTCGGTCAGGCGGTGGCGCGGCACATGATCGCGCGCAAGCGCGGCAAGATCGTCAACATCTGCTCGGTGCAAAGCGAGCTGGGGCGTCCCAGCATCGCCGCCTATACCGCAACGAAAGGCGCGGTGAAGATGCTGACCAAAGGCATGGCGATCGACTGGGGCCAGCACGGCATCCAGGTGAACGGTCTCGGCCCGGGCTACTTCAAGACCGAACTGACCGAAGCGCTCGTGAAGGACGAAACATTCAGCGGCTGGCTGATCGGCCGCACGCCGTCGCGCCGTTGGGGCGACGTCGAGGACCTGGTCGGCGCCGCAGTGTTTCTGGCCAGCGATGCATCGCGCTTCGTGAATGGCCACATCCTGTATGTGGATGGCGGTGTGACCGCGACGCTTTGATCGCGTCGCGCCACCGAAACCGCGGCGAACCCGGCTTCAGCTGACCGATGCCGCGGCCGCCCTACCCCTCAACCAGTTCATCGCGGTAAACAGCAGCGTCGCGAACACGATCAGCACCGTCGCCACCGCGAGGATCGACGGATCGATCTGGTCGCGAATGCCGCTCCACATCTGACGCGGCACCGTGCGCTGCTCCGGGCCGCCGATGAACAGGATCACGATCACCTCGTCGAACGACGTCGCAAACGCGAATACGCTGCCCGTCGCCACCGCCGGCGCTATCAGCGGCAGCGTGACGCGGCGGAACGTCGTCCACGGCGGCGCGCCTAGCCCTGCCGCCGCACGCAGCAGGCTCTGGTCGAACGACAGCAGCGACGCGGTCACCGTGATCACCACGAACGGCGTGCCGAGCGCCGCGTGCGCGAGTATCACGCCAGGATACGAATTCACGAGCCCGAGCGGCGAGAAGATCAGATAGAAGCCCGCCGCCACCACGACGATCGGAATGATCATCGGCGAGATCAAAAGCGGCATCACGATCGCGCGGAACGGAAACACCGAACGGCTGAGCCCTAGCGCGGCGAGCGTGCCGAGGCAGGTCGCGATCAGCGTGGCCACGGCACCGATGCCGATGCTGTTCGCGAACGCGAGCTGCCAGTCGTGCGAGCCGAACGCCTGCGCATACCAGCGCAGTGATACGCCTTCCAGCGGATACGAGAAGAACGCGCCCGAGTTGAACGACAGCGGCACGATCGCGAGGATCGGCGCGACGAGGAACAGGAAGATCAGCGCGCAGTGCAAGCGCAGCCCCGCGCCCGCGATACGTTCCGACAGCGTGAGCCGACGTTGGGATGGCATGCTGGCCTCGCTAGCCGAACCGTAGCCGGTCGATGCCGACCAGCCGGTTGAACACGAAATAGAACCCCGCGGTGAAGATCACGAGGTAGCTGGACAGCGCGCCCGCGAGTCCCCAGTTGAGCTGCTCGTTGGTCTGCGACGCGATCAGCTGGCTGATCATCTCGTCGCCCGCGCCGCCGAGCAGCGCCGGCGTGATGTAGTAGCCGAGCGCAAGCACGAACACCAGAAAGCAGCCCGCGCCGACGCCCGGCAGCGTCTGCGGTATGTAGACCCGCACGAACGCCGTCACCGGATGCGCGCCGAGCGATTGCGCGGCACGCATGTACATCGGCGATACGCCCTTCATCACCGAGTAGATCGCGAGAATCATGTACGGCAGCAGGATGTGGATCATGCCGATCAGCACGCCGGTGCGGTTGAACACCAGCGGCAGCGGATGATGCACGAGGCCGAAGCGCATCAGCGCGGTATTGATCACGCCGCCCGGCTGCAGCAGTACGTACCACGCGGTGGTGCGCACCAGCAGCGACGTCCAGAACGGCACGATCACGAACAGCATCAGGCGGTTGCCCTGTTTCGGCGGCAAGGTTGCCAGCAGATACGCGACCGGATAGCCGAACAGCAGGCACAGCACGGTGACGGTCGCGCTGATCTGGATGGTGCGCACGAACGCGGCGCGATACACGGCGCTATCGGCCGGCACTGAGGTAACCGAACCGTCGGGCGAGACCTGCGCGTCGATTGCGTTGAGCAGATAGTCGGGCGTCGGCGAACTCGCGGCGCGCTTCAGCAGGCGCCACGTTTCGTTCTCGCCCCAGCGCGGGTCCATGCCGATCAACGCGGGCTTCCACGCATCGGGCGTCTGCGAACGCGACTCGCGCGCGGTCCTCATCAGCAGGCTGCGGAATTCCGGCTGGGCGAAGTTCATCCGCCGCGCGACGTTGCCGAGATCGCCGCTTTCCGCCGACTGTTTGAGGCCTTGCGCGAGCGCGGCGAACGCGGTTTCGCCGGGCACTCCGTTGCCGTCCCACGCGCGCAGCGCCACGGTGAGTTGCGGCATGCTGCCGCGCACTTCGGGGTTCTGCACGCTGCGAAACAGCAGGCTCGCGATCGGCGCAATGAACGTGGCGAGCAGAAACACGAGCAGCGGCAGCGCGAGCAGCAGCGCCTGCGCGGCGGCCTTGCGGCGCGCGCGCCGCCATGCCTGACGGTTGCCGCTGGGCCCGCTGCGTCCGCTATTGCTACCGCGACCGCTATCGCCGATCGTTGCCGCGGGTTGCAGTGACGTGTTCATCGTCTCGCCTGTCCGATTACATCATTGCGTGAGCCAAACCTGGAAGCGCTTGTTGATCGCGTCCGCGTTGTCGGCCCAGAAGGTTGCATCGATCTGCAGCGGACGCTTGAAGTTGGCCGGCGCGGTCGGCAGATCGCCCAGGCGGCTCTTGTCGATCAGCGGAATCGCTTCCTTGCGCGGCGGCGCATACGCGATGTACTTCGACAGGTCCGCATAGGCCTGCGGCGTCGACGCGGAGACGATGAACTTCGCCGCGCTGTCGGCGTGCTTCGCGCCGGTCGGGATGCCCCACCACTCGTAGTCGTACACCTGCGCGTCCCACACCACCTTGAACGGCTTGCCGTCCTTGTGCACGGCATCGTCGATGCGGCCGTTGTACGCCTGCGTCATCACCACCGCGCCGTCGGCGAGCAGCTGCGGCGCCTGCGCGCCCGCATCCCACCAGACGATGCTCGACTTGATCGTATCGAGCTTCTTGAACGCGCGGTCTACGCCGGCCGGCGTGCCGAGCACCTTGTAGACGTCTTTCGGCGCGACGCCGTCGGCGATCAGCGCCCATTCCATCGCGACCTTCGGCGACTTGCGCATGCCGCGCTTGCCGGGATACTTCTGCAGATCGAAGAAATCGTTGATCGACGTCGGCGCGGTCTTGAGCTTCGTCGTGTCGTACGCATACACGGTGGACCACACCATCGCGGAGACCGCACAGTCGCTGATCGAGCCCGGCAGGAAGTCGCTGGTATTGCCGAGCTGCTTGCGGTCGAATTTCTGCAGCAGGCCTTCGTCGCACGCGGTGATTGCGTCGTTGGTTTCGAGGTCGATCAGATCCCACGTGGGGTTCTTCGCCTGTTCCATCGCGGAGAGTTTCGCGAGGCCGCCGTCATACGATTCGGTGGAGAACTGGACGCCGGTCTTCGCGGTGAACGGCTCGAACCAGGCCTTTTTCGCGGCGTTTTCATACGCGCCGCCGAACGTGACGACGGAGAGCGTATCCGCGGCATACGCGACCGAAGCGAGCGCGCAGACAAGGGTGACGGCGCCGGTGAGGACAGCGCTGTGCAAGGTACGGGAGCGGGTAGCGTGCATTTTAGTTGACTCCTGCGATGAGTGGCGATGCGGACGAGGAAGGCGAGAACGTGGTGCGGTCGCCGCTGCTGACGGCAACGCGCGACGAAACGGCGGACAGGACCTTGCAGTCGTCGCGGCGCCACGTCACCGCGGCGGTGTGGCCGAGCGAGGGCAGGTCGTGGTGCTGCGTGTTCGGCACCTTGACCACGACGCTTTCGCCGTGCGCGAGCTTCAGATGCACGCGGTGGTGATCGCCGCAATAAACGAGCTCCTGCACGAGCGCATGGACGACATTCGATTCGCCCGCGTGTTGCGCGGCGTCGGCGGTGGCGGCTGCAGCGGTCGCGATATGCGCGCGCTCGGGGCGCAGCGCGAGCATCGCTTCGTCGCCGTTGCGCAGGCCCGCGCCCGCGCGGCCGCTGATGGTGGTGCCGTCGGCGAGCTGCAGCGTGGCCCAGTCGCCTTCGCTCGCGACGACGCGGCCGGTCAGGCCATTGTTCTCGCCGACGAAGTTCGCGACGAACGCGTTCGCGGCGTTTTCATAGAGTTCGGTGGGCGTCGCGGCCTGCTGGATGCGTCCGTCGGAAAACACCGCGACGCGATCCGACATCGTCAGCGCTTCGTTCTGGTCGTGCGTCACGTAGACGATCGTCAGCGACAGCTCGCGATGCAGCCGCATGATTTCGTATTGCATGCTTTCGCGCAGGCGCTTGTCGAGCGCGCCGAGCGGCTCGTCCATCAGCACCACGCTCGGCTCGAACACGAGCGCGCGTGCCAGCGCAACGCGCTGCTGCTGGCCGCCGGAGAGTTGCGAAGGCCGCCGCGCGGCGAGGTGCGGCAGTTCCACCATCTCCAGCGCGCGCGCCACGCGCGCCTTCTGCTCGTTGCGGCTCATCCTGCGCACCGACAGCGGAAACGTGACGTTCTCCGCGATCGTCATATGCGGGAACAGCGCGTAGTTCTGGAACACCATGCCGATGTCGCGCTGATGCGGCGGCTTGTCGTCGAGCCGCTGGCCGTTCAGGCGAATCTCGCCGCGCGTCGGCGACTCGAAGCCCGCGAGCATCATAAGCGTCGTGGTCTTGCCCGAGCCGGACGGCCCGAGCAGCGACACGAATTCGCCGCGCGCCACGTCGAGATCGAGACCTTCGACGACGCTGTGCTCGCCGTCGTATGACTTGCTGACGCCTGCGAATGATATGAACGATTGGCTGGACATGGCGATGGGTTCATCCGGTGCGCGAATTTCGCGCGTCAAGACAGGGCGGTTCGCTGCGCGAGATAGCGCGCAAAGTCGTAGTTCGGCCGTTCGAGATGGCTCAGGTTGCCCGGCTTCGCGAGCGGCGCGTGCACGCCGCGAAACACGGCTTCCACGCCGCCGCGGTCTTCGGCATTCACCTCGTCGAGCAGCGTCTTCAGCGTGGCCATGTAGTCGGCCGCTTTCGGATCGTCGATG
This sequence comes from Paraburkholderia phosphatilytica, assembly GCF_003443895.1. GTDB lineage: Bacteria > Pseudomonadota > Gammaproteobacteria > Burkholderiales > Burkholderiaceae > Paraburkholderia > Paraburkholderia phosphatilytica. The sequence goes on from NZ_QQOA01000008.1 coordinate 245,279, forward strand.
AACTCGGGCGAGAGTCCGCCGCCGAACTGGATATGCACCTGGCTCACGCCGCGCGGCTGCAGCACGAGGTACCAGAAGTAGCCCGGCGTGAGCGTGATCAGATGCGTCGGATAGATCGCGAGCAATGCGGTCGTGCGACGCCAGTGACCGGTGAGACGCGTGTTGTCCGGATGCGCATTGCCGATCGGCAGCGACGCTTCCTTCGTGATCCAGTGATAGTTGAAGGCCGGCTGTCCCGGCGGACACTCCATTTCTTCGAGCCGCGAATGCGGGCCCACCGTCGCGCGATGCAGCATCGGCAGGTGGTAGCTTTCCATGAAGTTTTCCGCGAGGATCTTCCAGTTCGTGTTCCACACGTGCTCTTCATGGAACGTCTCGATGTAACCGGACATCCCGTAGGGCGCGATGAGGTTCGTCAACGCTTCGAGCCTTGCCGCAACTGGCGGCGCGTCGTCGCTCAACGTCACGTAGATCCAGCCTTGCCATTCCTCGCAGCGCACGGACGGCAGACGGTAGCTCTCCTTGCAGAAGCCCGCCTGCCGCTCCATCAGCGGCGCGCCTGCAAGCGCGCCATCGAGCGAGTAATTCCATGCGTGATAGGGGCACACGATGCGGCGCACACTGCCGCGCCCTTCGAGCAGCACCGACATCCGGTGCAGACACACGTTCGACATCGCGCGCAACGCGCCGTGTTCGTCGCGCAGCACGACGACCGGTTGCTCGTCGATGTGCGCGGTCAGATAGTCGCCGGGTTTGCCGAGCGCGCTCGCGCGGCCCACGCACAGCCATTCCTTGCGAAAGATCTCGCGCTGTTCGAGCGCGAGAAACGCATCCGACGTGTACACGCGCGGCGGCATCGCGCGGGCATCCTCGAACGGGCGCTCGCAGTTGGCCTGCAGTTGTCGGGCGATATCGAGTCCAGCATCCGGCGACGTTGCAAGAGCAGCCATACGGCCTCCGGCTCAGCATTGCGTTGCGATGGACACCAATCTATCAAGTCAAATTGCCAGCCAAAATATTGTTTTTGGATGTAAAAGCCAGCTTTTTCCTATGCAGCCCGCCAGGCGCGGCGCTTCAGCCGTTGCGATGTATTTCGCGGATCTGCGAGTCGCAGAATTCCGCGAAGCGCTTCACGACCTGACGCGGCTTGAGCTCGCGAGATTGCGCGACGCCGAGCGTGGTGGCTGTTGCCTCTTCCTTGAACTGCTTGATCACGAAGTCCGCTCCATCTACTGTTTTAAGCGATTTCAGCGGGAAGTTCAGGATGCTGTAGCCGAGGCCGTTCGCGACCATGCCGCGTACCACCTCCGGCTGCGACGAACGGAACGCGGGCACCGGCCGTGTGCCGACCGCATCGAAAAGCGCGGCGAAATACTCGCGGCTGTGCGGCAGGTCGAGCATCACGTACGGCTCGTCGAGCAGATCGGCAAGCGACACGGTGCGGGCGCGCGCGAGCCGGTGCAGCTTCGGCAGGATCACGTAGGGCGGCAGCGAGACGAGCGGGGTAAACGCGATGTCGTCGGTGAGATCGAGGCTGTAGGTGAGCGCGAGGTCGAGCGTGCCGTCGCGCAGGCCGCGCAGCAGATCGTCCTGATGCGCTTCCTGGGTGCGGAAGGTGACGCCCGAATGGCTCGCGATGAAGCGGCTGATGAGCGCCGGCATCACAGGCGGCGCGAGCGACACCATGCAGCCGAGCGCGATCGAGCCGGACATGCCGCGGTCCATCTCGCGCGCGGCGGATTGCAGTTCTTCCGCATTCTTCAGCAGATTGCGCGCCTGTCCGAGCATGTCGCGTCCTGCTGGCGTGAGTGACAGTCCGCTCGCGTGATGGCGGATGAACAGCTGCACGCCGAACGACGCTTCGAGATCCGCGAGCGCCGTCGAGATCGACGGCTGCGAGATATGCAGCTTCTTCGCCGCGGCCGTGAACGACAGCACCTCCGCCGTCACGACGAAGTACCGCAGCTGCCGCAGCGAATAATGCAACTGGCCCACTTCCATCGCGCGTCCCCGGCTGTTCGTCTGTCGCGATTGTGCGCGGACAGAAATCCGTTTGCATAGGGAAAAGCGATGAATTGCATTTTTGAAATATGTTTTTCGGATGCGTAGCGCGAGCGTAGATTCGCTTCCATCGAATCCGGAGAATGAAATGAACGCGTCCCACCCCGTGACCGAGTGAGGGAAAAAGGAAGGGTGGATCCTCACGGGCCAACGGCATCGAAGTGCCCAGGTGGAAAATGCAAGCATTTCCCGGCAACCGGAGGATCCACGATGAACAGTATCGCAGTGGGCGTTGACATCGCCAAGCAGGTTTTCCAGGTGCATTAGGTCGATCATGAAACCGGGGAGATCGTGAACAAGCCGATCAAGCGGGCCAAGTTCCTGGAGCACTTCGCGAACCGTGCTCGATGTGTGATTGGGATG
>NZ_QQOA01000080.1 GCF_003443895.1 Paraburkholderia phosphatilytica
CTTCATGACTGTGGGACCGTTCCGTGAGCTTCTTTCTACAACGTCCTCGGCCCCGTCAGCGATGACTGCCGAGCCGAATAAATCAGCGTTTCCCTAACAAGATTGGTCTGCCGATCGCTCGATACATGCACCGACTGCTGAGTCGACATCGCAATACCCGACGGGCTGGCAAACAACATCACCGGTTGCTTGAACGCGTTCGCGCTACCAGTGCCACCGCCTGCCGTTTTGCCACCGGATGACGATCCTGGGACGCTGTTCTGCATCGCATCGGTAAAGGCTTTCAACGCATCGTGCCCGTCACCAAGGCTTTCGGCTTGATGCGTCTGGCTCGCCTGCGACATCGCCTCCAGCACGCTTTCCGAATTCACAAGCTGCGAGCTGGCGTTACCCACTTCAAGTGGCTGCGCGGAAGATGCGGGATGCGTGGATACAAACAAACCTTGCGCTGCACGCACCGCCCCATACGCATCCGACTTCAGATCGAAGCCGCTTCCCAGATACGAACCACGTGCATTGTCCGTCTGCGAGACGAGATAGCCGAGATGCAACTGGGAATTCGCGCTACTGCTAAACAGCTGCGTGCGGTTCTGCCCGGTCGAATCGTCCATCACAAGCTGGTTGTAGCCGTTACCCTGACATTCCTTGGATTTGTAGCCCGACAACAGTCCATGCGAATGCCATTGCGGCGTGGTCGATCCGTTGTACACACGGCCTGTCGCAATGGGCCGGTCGCAATCGCCTTCGAGCCAGTCGATCAGCACCTCTTCGCCAATGCGCGGTACATGCACGCCGCCGTATGAGCCACCTGTATCGGAGAACGCCACCCGCACCCACCCCGACGAGTTGAGCGTGCCAATGCTGAGTCTGTCCCAGTGGAACCGCACCTTGATCCGATTCAGCTCGTCGGTGTAAATCTCTTCGTTTCGCGGGCCAACAACGGTCGCGGTCTGAATGTGCATTTCGGGCTTGCGATGCTCGAATGGGCTGCGGTATGGCACCGTGCGCCGCTGCGCTTCCACCTCGACCAGGAAGAAGCCTTCGCTACCATCTGTATGCGTAACTGCGAGCATATCGCCGGTTGTCTTGGGAGCGGCATCTTCGTGTGCCTTTCTCACCGCATCCAACTCATCCTTGAGCCCATCCGGGAAACTGACCGTGTGACTCGACGCCGGCAGGTTGTTCTCGATGAACCACGCTGTCTCGATCACAGCAAACTCACGGTTCTGCTGACTGTCGTTCGCGTGATCGGGATGGTTCTCCAGCCCGAACCATTTGCCCGTATCCAGCCGGCGCACGCCACCCGCACCAAAGAAGCGTTTGGCCTGTGAGTCCCATTCTTCCACCCGCATTCGCATCAGCTTTTCGCCGGAATCGCGGGTCTGGTAGCTGTAGGCACCCGTGTACTCATAGATCTCTGCCTGCTCGGGCAGTACGCCCTGATTGCCCGAGCGAGCCCATCCCGTCTGCTTGCGGTTCCACGGTCCCTTGTAGTCATAGGTCCGTGTGGTCAGAGTCGTGCTCTGCAGCCGGCGTTCACCCGACCACTGCGTCAGCGCATCCGTCTCGCTCCCCGTGCCCGCGCGATAGAACTGCACCAGTTTGTCATCGAACGGCTTGAGCGACAGGATCGTATCGGTGATGACGAGCGTATGCGACCTGCCGTCGCTTCCTTGCTCGAAGTAACCGAACATCCCTTCGCTTTCCATGATCCGGTGCACGAAGTTCCAGTCGTCTTCGTACTGGATGCAGAACGAGCGCGACGGCGGCGTGCGGTTTAGCTGAAACTGGAACGCTCCCCTCGCCTGCGGATGCTGGGTGAACACGTCGAACAGGATGTTTTCGGCGGTCTTGTCGATCCAGATGCGCGCGTCCTTGCGAAAACGCAGGAAGTGCATCCACGATGCGAAGCCGATCTGGTAACTGGTGAGATTTCCGTCCGAGCCGAGCCGCCGCGCGGTATGCACGTAACCGTGATGCGGCAGGTAAGACTGGTCCGTCTGCTGGATCCACAGCGTGACCGGCTGCGCGATCAGCGATTTGAGCTCGATCGTGCCCGATGCGGAAACCGCGTCGAGTGCGAATTCGTAGTGGCGACCCATGCGTGAACGGCCAATTAGCCGCTGCGGCAGCAGGACGTTACTTCCCAATGGCGTGTCGAGCTTCAGCAGGCGCCCCTGCTGGATTACACCCCCGGTTATCGTGCTTAGTATGTCCTGTGCGTCCATATTACTGCCCCGTACTTTATTCAAGCCCTCTCAGTGTCGAAGGATTTTAACTAAAGTTAGACGAATATCACAATAACACTGGCGCTTTAACAATTCCCAATTCAGATTTCACACAAATCTCAATGCACTCCAATTAAGGCGGACTTAAATCAGGTAATTTATGCTTTGAGTTCACCGTCACAGTCCGATTTCAGCCGTTTTTACCGGACATGTTGCGCGCGTGGAAGCGACCGGCAACGCAACTTGGGCGTAGCGCAGTGAACTGCGGAGCGCCGGCCCGCGACCTTCTAGAAACTTTTAGTAAGCAGTCGTCGTTTCAGCTGGATGCTTGGCCCACTGCCCGACGGTGCTCCCACCTACGATGCCTGCACGGTTAAGGAATGGAGCGTGACATGCGCAAGCTTGTCATCTGCGCGATGCTGGTTGCAGCGTTGTGCCTCGAAGGTTGTGCGACGTCGGCGGAGACCTTTCTGCTTGGCGGCGCGGTGGGTGCAGCCGCGGGTGTCGCGGCGCTGGGATGTGCGGTGGTGTGCCAATGAGCGTTGCCAATGCGTGGGGAAAGCAATCGATGAAGCTGGCCAGTTCTCTCCTGACAGCAGCTTGCCTGCTGTTCCCGCTTGCCGCGCACGCGGTCAGCTTCGACTGCAGGAAGGCGCATTCGCCCACCGAGCAGTTGATCTGTAACGACCCGGAACTCTCCGCGGCCGACGATCAACTAGGCGCGCTCTACCAGAACGTGCAGAGCGTGACGAAAAACCGGCGCGCGCTGCGCACGGAGCGCGATCAGGACTGGCAGTGGCGCGAAACGAACTGCTCGGACAAGACGTGTCTGCTGACGTGGTACTGGAATCGCGAGGAAGAGTTGACGCGACAGCTTGCGCAACTGTCGAAGGATGACAGCGGCAAGTCGCCCGCCGATGACGACGGCGCAAAAAATCCGCCGCCGCAGAGCACGCCTTTTCCGAAGCAATCGCTGATGCGCGCAGTCGCGTGGCAACCGCCGCGCGAATGTACGCCGGCCAGCACGGGCCAGACCGCAATGCTCGCGTGCAACGCGGCGATCGCCGAACACGACCCGATGAAACCGGCCAGCGCCCGCGCCGCCGACTGGTTCTGCGGCGTCGCAGTCGCGCAGTAGGTATCGCACAGTAGGCGCGCAGCGGGCCTCACGCACGCGCATGTGCTCGCGTGCCTGAAGCGCTAACCTCTCGCTTCGCGCATGCGTTCGGTCAACAGCCGTAGCAGCAGCGCAATTTCACCAACGGCTTCCGCTTCCAGCGACGACAAGCGCTCACGCGCGGGCAGTTCGAGCGTCACCGGCGTGAGACTGCGATTCAGGCACGCTTCGACATGACCGCTCGCCGCCGCGACCCACGCGGCGAGTTCCGCAGCGGGCGCTCGTCTGCCGGCGCTCAGACGTAGATGCGCCGCGGTGCCGGCCATGCGTCGCAGCAGGCGGAGCACCGTCGACGTGACTGTATCCGCCATCGAGTCCTCGAGTTTTTCGAGCCGCGCGCGGTTGACCGCTTCCTCGGCGTTGTTGCTGCCGAGGCCCGCCGCGCGTCGCAGATGCTCGAGCTCACGGTCGCTGCGGCGTGCGGGATCGAGCGCCGCTTTCAGGTACGCGAGATTCGCGAGCACGGCATTGCCAAGGAACGCGCGCGAATCAAAGCGCTCGCGCGTCGGCCACAGCAGAAACGTCGCGCAGAGCGCGAGCCCGCAGCCGAGCACATTGTTGCCGAGACGCGTGAGCGCGAACGCGAGGCCGTTCGCGCCGGGCTCGGCGAAGTCGGCCACGAGCACGAACGTGGGCGTGAGGAACAGCACGAACAGGCTGTAGCTGACAGGCCGCAACGCCATCGTCGCCATCACGAGCGGGAATACCGCCAGCGAGATCACGAGCGGCGAGTGGATCGCGAAGCCGATTGCCGCGGCCAGCAAGCCACCGACGATGCTGCCTGCCGCGCGTTCGATGCTGCGCGGCCACGTCGCGCCCACTGACGGCTGCAGGATCAGCAGCGTCGCCATCGTGGCCCAGTAGCCGAACGGCAAACCGAGCGCGCGAATCACAAGGAAAGCGGCCGTGGTGGTAACGCCGACGCGCGCCGCGTGACGGCACCCGACGGACTGCACGGACAGATTCGCCTTCAGCGTCGACCATGCGTCGTTGAGCGCATCCAATGCGCTCGCGAGCCAGCCTTGCTCTTCGACGGAATGCGCCGGCGCGAAATCGACCAGCTCCGCGTCCGACTTCAGCACCACCGGTTCGACGAGCGCCGACTCCAGCCGCCGCGCGAGGCGATGCAGGCGCGCCTGCGAGTCGGCGGGATAGATCCACGGTTCGTCGTCCGCCTGTTCGCCGATCTCGCGCAGCACCGCGCCCATCGCGGTCAGCACACGCGCCGCGCGCGCCGCATCGCTCAGGTTCGCGCGGGCGTTCGCACTCGCGCCGGAGATGGCGATCAGGTAGGCGAACAGGCTCTCGGCTTCGCCGAGCAGGATCAGCAGGTTTTCGTACGTGCCGCGTCCGCGGCTGCGCTGGGCCGACACACGCGACAGCACCTGGCGCGCGCGTTCGAGCGCGGCGCGTGCGTCGGCGCGGAAATTCGCGGCGTGGGTCGACCATTGCGCGGCGCCGGCATCGCGGGTGAGCAGCCGCGCGCCGTCGAGCGCGATGTCCGCAAGCCGCACATACACTGCGCGGATCGACGCACGGCCGGCGGCGAACGGATGAATGCGCCATACCGTCAGGCTCAGCACGATCGCGAACACACAGCCCGCGAAATAGACGCTCAGGAAAGTCAACGCGCCGTGCACGTCATGCAGCGGCCGGTCGACCATCACCACGCACGCGGTGGCCGCGAGAATGAACACCTGCGACGACGCCGCGCCCCATACGCGGCCAAAGCCGCCAATCAACGTGAACGCGAACACGGCGAGCGCCGCGGGCCAGATGCCCACGCCCGACGCCCACGCGGACACGCCGCCGAACAGCGTGGACAGCAGCGCGAAGCCGAGCATCGACGCGAACCGCGCGCGGTTCGATCCCGCCGCGTCGGCAAGACACGTCCAGAACGCACCGATCGCAGCCCATGCGAACACGGGGTTGTGCAGCACATCGCCGAGCGCGAGCATCGCGGTGGACGCGCACGCGGCCCGCAAGCCTTCGGAGAGACTCGCCTCGCTGATTGAGAACGACACCATCCACACCGGCCGCTTCCGGTAGATGGCGTTGAGGAGCGGATAGAGACCGTCGTAGAACCAACGGCGCGAACCGTACCTCGATTTGCGATGTTGCGAGCGAAACATGGAAACGATGCCTGCAATGTCCAGAACGAAGAGCCTGCGAGCCCGTACCCGTGAAAGCGTTCGATGACGGCCAGCGAAGGTGAAGAAGCGTCGAGTTTAAGGGTTTACCCTTAACTATAAAAATGACTTTCGCTCATGCCGTCCATGCCATCGCTCTATGTGGCTTCCTTAGCGCTGGCAGCCGAGCTGCGTCGCGAGGTCGTTCATGTCGGCGGCGATCCAGTCCCACGGCTGCGTCGCTTCGAGGTCGGTGCGTTGCCCGGGACCGTGCTCGGTCGGCCGCGGGACGAATGCGGTCGCGAGACCGCAGTTGCGGGCCGCCGCGAGATCGCCGTTATGTGCGGCGACCAGGCAGACCTCATGCGGCGCGAGCCCGAGAATCTCCGCGGTCTTCGTGTACACATCGGGCGACGGCTTGTACATCTGCACGAGTTCCGCGCCGAGAATCGCATCCCACGGCAGCGCGGCGCGCTTCGCCATATCGATCATCAAGCGGATATTGCCGTTCGACAGCGGCGCGATGATGTAGCGCCGCTTCATTCTCAAGAGACCTTCGATCGAATCGGGCCACGGGTCCAGCCGATGCCACGCAAGATTCAGCTCGTCGAGTTCGTGCGCGGCGATCGCACCCGCATCCACACCAAGCGCGCGCAACGCGTTGTCGAGATTCTCGCGATGCAGGACGTCGAGCCTCACGAACGGACGCTGTCCGTTGCGAATCGTGTTCATCGCGGGACCGTACTCGCGTCGCCATGCATCGGCGAACTCGAACGGATCGAGCGTCAAACCATGACGCTGCAGCAGCGGCGCCGCTTCTCGCGCGACGCCGTTACGCCAGTCGACGACGGTGCCGAACACGTCGAACACCAATGCCTTGATCGCCTGCGCATTCATGCCTGCTCCCGGAGTGGATGACCCCTTCGAGTCTAGAGCAATGCGCGGACTGCTGCCTTTGCGTCGTCGCGTGATGTCGTCACGTTGCGTCGCCATCGATTGCATGGAGATCGTAATCCACCGTTACCAAACTGATATCCCCGTAGCACCTGTGTCCGGACATCGACCCTACACTGCAACCGTCATCACAGACACGACACGCAAGTGCAAGGAGTCGACATGAAGAAGACGATCATCGGCGCAGCATTGGGTATCGCCGTTCTGGCAGCCTCCACGGCCGCCTCCGCTCACGTCAACGTCGCGGTGGGACTCGACGTGCCGGGACCCGTCGTCGCGCCCGCACCGATGCCCGTTGCCTACGGCTACTACGGCTATGACCACCGCGAGTACTGGCGCGAGCGTCGCTGGCACGAGTACGAATGGCGCCGGCACGAAGCGTGGCGTGAACACGAGTGGCGCGAGCATCATCGCTGGGGCTATTGATTTCGATGGCTACCCGCACTAACGCCGGCACGTCGGCAATGGTGTCGACATGCAGCGAGCCGCTCTTGAATTGCAGACGGCCGCCGCCATCTCAAGCAACACTATTCAACCAGGAGTCAGTGTGATCTCGACACGCATCAAGGCTGCCATGGCGGCCGCCGCTTTCGGCCTCGCGGCCTTCGCTTCCATCGGCACCGCGAACGCGGCGGGCTGCGTCAAGGGCGCGGTGGTGGGCGGCGTGGCCGGTCACTATGCGGGCCATCACGCAGTGGTTGGCGCGGTGGGCGGCTGCATCGTCGGCCATCATCTCGCGAAGAAACACGCGCAGGAGCAGGCTCAGCAGCGCGAGGCCGCGCGCGCCGAGTGAGCGTCGCCTTTGAACCGCGCGAGTATCCCGTCGATCACTTCGCGTACGAAGGCGCCAACCGCGCCGGCTTCCGCGGCGATCGACGAATGCGATGCGCTGGTGCCGTTCGCTACGGTCACCGCAATCGTGCCATTCGCGTGATTCACATCAACAGCGCCGTTCGCGGCGCTGTTTTCATTCTCCCCGTTCACTCCATTCAGCGCGTTCTGGATGCCGTTCGCCATCGCGATCTGCGTCCTCACCAGCGCCTGCAGATGCTGATCGATCGCCTCGCCTTCACTAAGCGGCGCAAGATTCGAAGCGGCGGTCTGCAGCAGCGTTTGCAGCCCCGTTAGCGGGCCGCCGCGCGCATTGGTCAGCGTGGTGTCGTCGATCTCCTGCTGCGGCAGTTCGATCGACGCGGGGCCGCGGTTCGCATCGAACGCCGCATTGAGCGCGATCGAAAGATCCGGCGCGGCCGCTTCGCGCGCCGATAGCGGCGTCTTCAAGCCGAAGCAGCTTCGCAACGTGCGGCTGATCGACGTATGGTCGAAAGGCTGCGGGCCCGGTGCGCGCAGCACCGCATTCGACGTGTACGGCGAAATCACGACTGCCGGCACGCGCACGCCGAAGCGGTCGAAGCCGAACGTCTGACCCGGCCGCATCGGCTCGGGCGGCGTCGCGGCCGGCGGCGGCACGTGGTCGTAGCAGCCGCCGTGTTCGTCGAACATCACGATCAGCATCGTCTTCGGCCAGTTCGGCGACTGCCGCACCGCGTTGTACACGCTCGCGACGAGCCGGTCCGCGAAGCGCACGTCATGCGGCGGATGCATGTCGTTCGGCATGTGCTCGTGCGGGAAATACATCGGCTCGATGAACGCGTAGCCCGGCAACTGCCCAGCCTTCGCATCCGCGAGAAACGCTTCGAACTTATGGAAGCGGTCGAAGTGCGTCCATAGTTTCGACAGCAGCGCCGTTTGCGGAAAATCGTGGAAGTAGATCTTCCACGGCGCGACGCCGTCGAGCTCGTTGAAGATCGTCTGCATCGGGAACGGAAAGGCGTCGAGCGTGTTGTTCTCGTAGCCGTGCGCGGTACCGCAATGCATGAAGAAGCGGTTGGGCCAGGTCTGGCATGGCGCGGACGCGAACCAGCGGTCGCACACGCCGAACGTGTTGGCGAGCTGGCTCAACACCGGCACGTCGTCGGGCGTATAGCAATGCATGATGTCGTGCGGCTGGCCGCCACGCGACGCGTAGTTCATCGCGAAGCCGTTCATCGGCGCCACACCATGCGTCGGCTCGCCGTTGTAGAGCTGCTGCGTGATGTCGTCGAAGGATTCGCCCGGATCGGGGCTCGGCAGCGTCTTCAGCGCGGTGTCGATCTGCGCGGTCCACGGTCTCACGTGGTCGCCGCCATCCACCGGTACCGCGAGATCGGTGCGGCCCAGCAGGCCGTCGAAGCTGTCGCTCGCGGGGCGCAGAAAGCCAAGCAGATTGTCGAACGAACGGTTTTCCAGCATCAGCACGACGACGTGCTGGATGTCCGTGAGGTCAGCCATGTCGAACCCCTCGTCATGGTTTGTTTTGTCTGGCTTCGACCCGGGGGAGAAAACGATGTGAAGGACGAAGCGGCGAGGCACGAGGGATAACCGCCGGCACGCGGAGTGACGTCGCGCTCGTGCATACCACACGAGACGAGCATAACCTGAAATTTTTAAAAGTACGCGAACGCGGAAAAAGCGTGCATAAAGTCGTGAACCGCGCGCTCAGACCGGCAGGCCGGCGTCGCTCGCCCAGCGCCGCTCCACCTGCTCCGGCGCCTGCGGACGGCCAAGGAAGTAACCCTGCACATAATCGCACTGCGCGCGGCGCAGCACGTCGAGCTGCATCTGCTCCTCGACGCCTTCCGCGACCACCTTGATGCCGAGCTTGCGCGCGAGCGTGATGATCCCTTCGACGATTGCCGTCGGCGCCGCGTCATGGCCCAGCCTCGACGTGAAATGCCGGTCGATCTTCAGCGTATGCGGCGCGAAATCCGCGAGGTATTTGAGGCTCGAATAGCCGGTGCCGAAATCGTCGATCGCGATCCGCACGCCCAGCCGCTTCAACGCGACGATGGCCTGCTTCGCGTCCGCGGGGTTCTGCATCAGCGCGGTTTCGGTCAGCTCGATCTCCAGCTTCGACGGCGGAATGCCGTACTGCTTCAGCGCGCGGTCGACCTCGCGCACGATCGCGTCGCCGCCCAGCTGCCGCGCCGACACGTTCACCGCCACCGACAGATCCGTCGCTCCTTGCGCGCGCCAGCCGGCGAGCTGCCGCAGCGCGTGGTCGAGCACCCATACGCCGACCTCCGCGATGAGTCCCGTTTCTTCGAGCATCGGAATGAACGCACCAGGCAGCAGGAAGCCGCGCACCGGATGATTCCAGCGGATCAGCGCTTCGACGCCGTGCACGGTGAGCGAACCCGGCTCGTGAATCGTCTGGTAGTGCAGCGTGAACTGGTCGGTGGCGAGCGCATCGGGGAGATCGCGTTCCAGTTCGAAGTCGCCGATGGTATCGGCCGCCTCCTTGCCTGCGAAGCGGAACGCGTTGCGGCCAGCTTTCTTCGCCGCGTACATCGCGACGTCGGCACTGCTGAGCAGCGCCTCGTGATCGGCGCCGTTCTCCGGAAACAGCGAAATGCCGATCGACGCCGTCATGAACGCGCCGGTGCGATCCTGGAGCCGGCTGTTGAGCAGCGCGGACAGCAGGTTCTCCGCCATCCGCGACAGCACTGCGCGGTCCACCGTGCAGCCGATCACGATCGCGAATTCGTCGCCGCCGAGCCGCGCGACGAACGCATCGCCCGTCAGCGCCGTGCGGATCACGTCTCCGACACCCTTCAGCAGGCGGTCGGCGGCAACGTGACCGAGCGTGTCGTTGAGCACCTTGAAGCGGTCGAGATCGACGAACATCAGCGCGAACGGCTCGCCGCTCGCGCAGCGTCCTTCCATTTCGCGCAGCAGCGACGCGCGATTCGCGAGGCCTGTCAGCGAATCCGTATAGGCGAGACGATCGAGCGCCGCGAGATGCTCCACCTCGGACGTCACATCCTCCGTCACGCCGACGATGCGCAGCACCGCGCCGTCGCTGTCGCGTACCGGATAGCCGGTGCTGCGCAGCCAGCGCGTCGAACCGTCCGGCTTGTGAACCCGGTATTGCGCGCGGCCTTCGGTCGCCTCGATCGCGACGCGCTGCATTTCCGCCTGCAATGGAGCGAGGTCGTCCTGATGCACGAGCTCGAGCCACGCAGTCGGATCGCGATGGAACACGCTGCTGTCGAGCCCGAACACGCGCTCCGCGCCCGCCGTGATGTGATGGAAGAATTCGAAGTTCGCGCTGCACGAGTAGAACACCATCCGCACGTGCTCTTCCATCTCGGACAGCAGCTCGTTGCGCGCGCGCAGCTGCCCTTCGAGGTCAGCTTCGCTCGTGATGTCCGTCGACGCGCAGATGACCGCGAGCACGCGGCCACGCGCATCGAATACGGGCGTCAGCCGGCAATCCCACGCTTTCGGGCGTCCGGCTGCCGTGTTGCACCAGCCCCGGAACGACGTGCGGCGGCCGTCGCGCGCGCCGGCCAGCGCGGCGTCCGCGGCGGTCCGGTCGTCGCCCTTCCAGAAGCCGAGCCAGTCCGCACCGGTGATGTCGTGCGGCGACGCGAGATCCATCAGCGTCGCGCCGTACTCCGACAGACGCAGCATGTGGCCGTCGAGGCTCAACAGCTTCATGCATTCCTGATTCGTGTCGAGCAGCGCGCCGGCAAGCGCGAGCGCCGCGGCTTCGCGGTCGCGCGCAGCCAGATGGACGCGCCAGCCCGCTGCCAGCAGCAGCGTGCCGAACACCGCCGCCGCGATCGAATCGACGTTCGCGCGCGTGGTGGGGAACAGTCCCGTGACGGTCGCAAAACAGATGAAGAGCGTCGCAACGCCGACGCCGAGTGCGACCGCGAGCGCAGTGGCCACGCCATGCGCCTGCTGGCGGGCGATGTACCACGAAACGAAGTGCGCGAGGAACGGCCGGTTGCGCGTCGGCACGTCGGCGGCATCGGCAGACGCGTCGGCGGCATCAGCGGACGCGGGCGTGCCGTGGAGTGGATGAAAGCGGAAGCGCGACAGTTTCAATTGCTGGCCCGTTGGTCGGCGACTCGATGCGTTCGCAGACGCAACCCGTCGACACGCACGCGCGCATGGGCGTATTCCGCGGTTTCGCGCGCTCTGGCGCGGGCGCCGTGTGTCGGCACGAAACGGAACGGCTTGCGTGTCATGGTGCGGTCGTCTGGTTTGGCGGTAACGTCTGCCGCGGTCTCAGGTCCGCTGCGAAGAGTCATTCTGGCTCTGGAGGCCTGACCTTGTTTACGGACGAGCGCCGCCGAAATTGAGGGCGGCGCACCACACGGTAGCGATAAAAACAGGAAAGCGCTGCGATGAAGCATTCGCATAACAGCGCCAGATCGGCCATGCGCACGATGCGTCATGCGCGTTGCATCACATCGCCTAGTGACCCATTTCGAAGTCCGACGTATCGGTTTCGTTGTGCCGCGCGTTGCCGCCCACCACCAGACGATCGCGGCCGCGCACCTTCGCGTCGTAGAGGCACTGGTCGGCGGCAAGCAGCCAGCTGTGATAGTCGGGCAGGTCTGCCGTACATTGCACGATGCCGGCGCTGACCGTGCACGGGCAGCGCGCATTCTGTCCCGCCGACGTCTCGCGCACGTGGCGCAAAAAGCGCTCGGCAATGGCCTCGCCTTCGGCGAGCGTCGCGCCGGTCAGCACGACGCCGAATTCCTCGCCGCCGTAGCGGCCGATCATGTCGCTGCCGCGGAACTGCGCGCGCAGCATGTCGGCGAACGCCTGGAGCACCGCGTCGCCCGCGGGGTGGCCGAGCGTGTCGTTGACGCGCTTGAAGTGGTCGAGATCCATCAGCAGCAAGCACGACGCATAGCCGACGGTACGACAGCGTTCGAATTCGTCGGCGAGCAGTCCTTCCCAGTGACGCCGGTTGTGCAGCCCAGTCAGGCCGTCGGTGCGGCTCAGCAGTTCGAGTTCGCGCGTGCGCTGCGCGAGCTTCTGCGACATCCGGTAAGTGGCCCAGCCGAGCGCCAGCGGATAGAGCAGCAGCATCGGCACGCAGCCGATCAGCGTGGGCAGCGTGGAAACCGGATCGAGTGCAACGCCGATGAGCAGCGCGCCGACGGCGATGCCGAGCGCATGCGCGGCAATGCCGCGCACGAAGAGCCGCAGGCCGCCCGCGGCGATATTGCCCATGCTGAGCATCGCGATCACGAGCACGCTCGGCAGGATATTGAAGCGCATCGCGACGACCCATAAGCCGCCGAACGCCGCGTCGATCATCAGGTTGAGACGCTCGCCGCGGTAGGGCACTTCGGCGGCCAGCGCAGCGCGGCGCGCGATGGGCGGCCACGCGAAGCAGTACAGCGCGAGCAGCACCCAGAGCACGACGCCGCGATGCTGCTGCATGAATGCGGACCCGACGCATGGGAAACCCAGCACGGCGCCCGCCACCCGCAGACGATAAATACGGCCGACGAAGCGTCGCCCTTTCCCGGCCACGAACTCCATTTGATGCGGTTACCCTCGCGCGATGTCGGATCCGAACCATGAACATCGAGCAAGTGGCGCGCCCGACGCGCGCTTAGTCTACAGGCAATCCATCGTGATTCGCGGTCTATGCGGGTAACGCCAGGGCAATCGCATTAGGAAGTCGTTTACTGGCGGACTTGGGCAGGTTAGTGGTTGTAAACAAAGGGCGAAGCGTCGTTTACTCTCGATTTTTGGG
>NZ_QQOA01000081.1 GCF_003443895.1 Paraburkholderia phosphatilytica
GTTCGTGAAGAACGACGACGGCAGCGAACGTCTGCAGATCAACGCGCAGAACTGCGTGCACTGCAAGACCTGCGACATCAAGGACCCGACGCAGAACATCGTGTGGGTCACGCCGGAAGGTGGTGGTGGGCCGAACTATCCGAACATGTAGGGGCGCGGACAGATTCCGATGTCCGCGCCCCCCGTCAGGCGCCTCGTTGCTAGCGCTGCGCGTCGAACACAGGACAGGACGCCTGATCGATCGTCGCCAGTGTGTCGTCGCGGCTTAGCACCCCGGACTCGTGCAGAATCGTCGCCAGCGACCGTCCTTCCGCAACCGACTGACGCGCCAGTTTGCTCACACGGGCATAGCCAAGCTTCGGCACGAGTGCCGTTGCCACCGCCATCGAATCCATCAGGTGCTGCTCGTTACGGGCAGCGTCCGCCTCGATGCCGGCCACGCACTTTTCCGCGAACCGTTCAATGCCGTTGCTCAGCAGCGCAATGCTGTCGAATACGCGTGACGCGACCACGGGCTCGAAGTGATTGATTTCAAGCTCGCCATACTGCACGGCCTGCGCCACCGCCACATCGTTTCCGACCACGGCGAAGCTCAGCTGGATCATGGCCATCGGCAACACGGGATTGACCTTGCCTGGCATGATCGAAGAACCCGCCTGCGCCTCGGGAAGATGCAGTTCTCCCAATCCGCCGACGGGCCCCGACGACAGCACCGTGAGGTCCGACGCGATCTTCGCGAGCGACGTCGCACAGGTGCGCAGTTCGGCGGACACGCGCGAAAACACATCCATGTTCTGCATCGCATCGAACGAATCCGACGGCGCCAGGTATTCCACGCTGGCGATCGCGGAAAGATGCGCATAGACCGATGACCGATACCCGCCGGGTGCGCCAAAGCCTGTGCCGATCGCGGTGCCGCCAAGCGGGAGTGTGCGCAGTCGGTCGCGCACGATGGCCAGCTCCCCGGCCAGACGCCGGGTCAGCGACGCGTAACCGCCGAACAGCTGACCGAGGCGCATCGGCTGCGCGTCCTGAAGACAGGTGCGCCCGAGATGCAGGATGTTCGCAAACTGTCCGGCTTTGGCGTTGAACAGCCCGGCCAGACTTTCGACCCGCGCGATCAACGGTTCCAGCATCGCGTACGTCGCAATCTTCAGTGCGGCCGGATAGACGTCGTTGGTGGACTGCGAACGATTGACGTGATCGTTCGGATGGATCACATCGTACGAACCGGGCGGGTGGCCAAGGTGTTGCTGCGCGCGATTGGCGATGACTTCGTTGAAGTTCATGTTCGTCGACGTGCCGCCCGATCCCTCCAGCAGATCGACGATCAAGGAATCGTCGAAGCGGCCAGCGATGACTTCCTGACAGGCGCGCACGATCGCCTCGCATTCGTCGGAACCGATCACCTGATTGTCCCGGTTCGCCAGAGCCGCGGCCCATTTGCATTGCGCGAATGCGATGCGAAAGTCGGGATAGTGCGCGACCGTGAGCGGCGACACCGTCAGGTTGTCGACGCCCCGAACCGTGTTGACGCCATACAGCCTGTCGCCCGGAATCTTCACCTCACCCACATAGTCGCGCTCGATACGAGATGCTGCTTGCGCTGCGCTATTCACGTGCACTCCCATGGTCGAAATTCAATGGATCAGATCGCTTTCCTGTGCTCGGTCCGGAGCCAGTCGGACGGCGGCAGTCCCCACTTCTTTTCGAGCTGGATCAGTTCGCCGCTCTTGTGCCACGACGCAACCGTATCGGACAGGAACTTGCCGAACGGTGTGTTCGCGTTTCCCTTCGCCACTGCCAGGCCCCATGGCGCGATGTCGTCCACCGGAATAGGCTGGTCGAATCCCTTCATCTTGCCGTCGCCGATCAGCTGCGCGGTCACGGTGCTGTCTTCGACGAAGCCGACGCAGGAGTTGTTCTGCAACGCGTTGATGGCTTGCGTGAGGTCCGCGAACGCCGCGATGTTCACGCCATACTTTTCGCTGACGGCACGGTTGTAGTAGGTGCCCTGTACGCCGCACACCGTTTTCCCGCGCAGGTCGGTCCAGCTTTTGAATCCGGAACCCTGGTGCGCGATGAACCCGGTGCCGCCAGCGTAGTAAAACGGTTCGATGAAGTCCACGACCTTCGCGCGCTCCTGGTTGTAGGTCATGCTCGCCAGGATCACGTCGATACGACCTTGCTGCAGGAACTGGATGCGGTTAGCCGGCTGCACCGGCACCATCTCCACCTTCACCCCGAGCCGCTTGCCGAGGTCCTGCGCCAGTTGCGGTTCGATGCCGACAATCTGGCCCGACTCGTCCCGCATGCCGAACGGACGGTAGTCCGTATTTACGCCGATCTTGATCACACCCGCGCTCTTGATCTGGTTCAGCAGATCGGCGTCCGCATGGCTTTGCATGCTGAACGCCGACAGGCAAAGCGACACGACGATTCCAAACAGCGATTTCACGATGGACTCCTCTTTGAGATTGGGCTCACGCCGGTTTTGTAGAACGGCACCGTCTGCCGACGCGAACCGTCGACCGGAGGCTAGGCGATCAAAATTCCATCCCCAAACGAGCGGGACACACTATTAGCGAAATTAATTTGGCGGCATTAACTTGTCTGATGGTGGGTCGCTAACATTTGCCCGCCTGCTGATTCGTCTCTAGCCTGATTGCGAGGGGATAGCCGTGGTCGCTGCCAAACCTTTGGATATGCAAGCCCTGCAGGTCTTCGTTGCCACTGCTGAAGAACGGAACATGTCGAATGCCGCGAAGCGGCTCGGCCTCACGCAGTCAGCCGTGTCGCAAAGCATCCGGCAACTGGAGGAACAGTTCGGCGTGGTGCTGTTCAACCGCGAGCGGCGTCCGCTTTCGCTGACGCCGGCGGGTCTCGCGCTGCGAAACCGGGGTGTGCTGCTGCTGGACGACATGAGCCGCCTGAAGGCGCATGTGATCGACGCGAGCCGGGGCATCAAGCCTGACGTTCGTGTGGGGCTCGTGGATTCGTTCGCGGGAACCTGCGGGCCCGCGTTCATCAAGGCGATGCTGTTGCAGTCCACGACGCTGTCGGTTCGCACGGGACTCACGCCATACCACAGCGAGGCGCTGGTTGGACGCGATCTCGACATCGTCGTATCGACGGATCCGCTGGCGGATCTCGATGGCATCGATCGTCGCCGGCTGCTGTCGGAGCAGTTTCTCGTGATCACGCCGAAGGCGTACACGAACAAGGTCAGGACGCCTGCTGATCTGCGCGAATTGAGCGAAGCGCAGCCGATCATCCGCTTCAACCGGCAGTCGCACATCGGCGCGCAGATCGAGCGCTTCCTGCGCCGGATCGATGTCCGCGTGCCGCACAGGCTGGAGGTCGACACGGCTGACACGCTGGCATCGATGGTGGCGGGTGAAATCGGCTGGGCGATTACGACGCCGATGTGTTTGCTGCAGGCAGGGGAGTACGCGAAACAGGTCAGGCTGAACTTCCTGGGCGCGCCGGGTGGCGGACGCTCGATGTATCTGCTCGCGCGCCATGATGAATACAGCCACCTGTTCGACGAGGTCTACGCAATCGCTCATTCGATCGCGTCCACCTCGTTGCGACGGCGGCTCGCCACTATTCATGGCGATCTGCCGAAACTGGTCGAAATCGACAAGGAGACCCAGGATGAGTCAAGCGGTGCATGACTTCGCGGAGAAACGACGACATGACTAGCATTGCTGCGTTCTTCCAGTGGCTGAACGCTCATTTCGGCATCAATTTTTCGGTGTTCTACGACGCGTTCGAATGGCATTCGTTCGTGCGCGGCGTCGGCATGACGTTTCTGCTGTCCGTTGCGTCGATCGTCGGCAGCGTTGTGCTGGGCACGCTTGGCGCGTTTTGCCAGCGGGCGCCTTCGCGTGCGCTGCGCGTGTGCGCGGAGGTCTACGTATGGATCTTCCGGAACACGCCGCCGCTCGTGCAGCTGTACTTCTTCTATTTCGCGCTAGGCCCGTTCATCAGTCATCTCGCCGGTTCGCCTACACCATTGCTCGGCAATATCGGCTGGGCCGTCGTGTCGCTGATCCTGTTCGCCGGTGCCTTCAACGTCGAAATTTTCCGCTCCGGAATCGAGGCGGTGCCGCATTCGATGCTGGAGGCTGCCTCGTCCCTTGGCATGAGCCATCTGCAGACGTTCCGGAAAGTCGTGATGCCGCTCGCGATGCGAATCAGTCTGCCCGCGTTGTGCAACAACCTGATCAATCTGATCAAGACGACGACCAACGCTTACGCGATCGCGGTGCCCGAACTGCTTTACGTTTCGTCGCAGATCTGGGCCCAGGATCTCAACACGCTGGAGATGATGATCGTTCTGCTGGTCTTTTACCTCGGCGTGATCGGCGCCTTCGTGGGGCTGATGAACATGCTGGAGCGGTCTATTGCCGTTCCTGGCTGGGGGAAACAATGAATCCGCGTCGTCCTGCCGTAAGGTCCTCGTCGCCGATGCTCAGCGTTGCCCTGGCGCTCACGCTCGCATCGCCATCCGTGATCGCGGCGCAGTCCATCGGACCCGCTTCGAGCGGTGTGCCGTGGTCGACGCTCGTGCCGTGGTTGCCCGTACTGCTCAAAGGCTTTGCTTTCGACGTGTCGATCAGCTTCGTGGCGATGGCGATTGGCACCGTCCTAGGTATTGCAGTCGGCATCGGACAGATTGCCCAGCGCAGAGCGATCAGTACGGCCAGCCGATGGCTCACGCAGTTTTTCCGCAATGCACCGTGGCTCGTCGTGCTGTTTTTCTGCATCTATCTGATGCCGTTCGAGATTCATGCGTTCGGTACGACGGTGCCGTTTCCGGGTTGGGCGAAAGGCATCGTTGGGTTGTCTTTTCCGGTGATGGGCAATGTTTCGGAGGTGGTGCGCGGCGGAATCCAGTCGCTGCCCACGGCGCAGTGGGAGGCCGCGGCCGCGCTCGGTCTCACGCGGTGGAAAACCCTGCGGCTCTGCATCCTGCCTCAAGCCGTCAAGCGCATGGCCGCGCCGTGGATGAACACCTACGCAATCCTGATGATGTCGACGCCGCTGGTGTCGATCGTCGGCGTCGACGACAGCGTGACGATTGCCAGCTCCGTATTGTCGGCGCTGCGCGATCCTTCGCTGATGATGCCGGTGTACGGCCTGATTCTCGTGCTCTTTTTCGCCTATTGCGCGCCGATCGCGGCACTCACCAAGCGACTCGAACGCCGCTATCGGTAAGCCCGGCGGCAACCGGCAACCCACCGGAATTTCTGGAGACGGACGTAAATGGCGACACAGCAACTAGCACGGTCAGCATCGAGCGTAGATACTGCGCGGTCAGCTTCGACAGAGTCCATCGTGCGCGTGC
This sequence comes from Paraburkholderia phosphatilytica, assembly GCF_003443895.1. Taxonomy (GTDB): domain Bacteria; phylum Pseudomonadota; class Gammaproteobacteria; order Burkholderiales; family Burkholderiaceae; genus Paraburkholderia; species Paraburkholderia phosphatilytica. The sequence goes on from NZ_QQOA01000081.1 coordinate 5,354, forward strand.
GCGATGTCAAAAAGGCGTTCGGCACGCATCAGGTGCTGCGCGGCGTGTCGCTCGACGTGAAGCAGGGCACAGCGGCGGCCCTGATCGGACCGTCTGGATCGGGGAAGTCGACGCTGCTTCGCTGCATCAACGGACTGATCGATATCGACGCGGGCGAGGTCTTCGCGGCAGGGCATGCCGTGCATGGCCTGCGCACCGATCGCGACCGGATCGCGTTACGCAAAGATGTTTCGATGGTGTTTCAGCAATACAACCTGTTTCCGCATATGACCGTGCTTGAGAATGTGATGCTCGCACCGGTTCATGTGCTCAATCAATCGAGAGACGAAGTCGAGGCGCGTGCCGTGCAGCTGCTCGCGAAGGTCCGTCTGTCCGGTAAGGAGAAGTCGTTTCCCGGCCAGTTGTCCGGAGGCCAGCAGCAACGCGTCGCGATTGCTCGTTCGCTTGCGATGCGGCCCAATGTGATGCTCTTCGACGAAGTGACCGCGGCACTCGATCCGGAAACGGTAAAGGAAGTGCTGAGCACGATCCAGGAACTGGTCGCGGAAGGGATGACGAGCATTCTCGTCACGCATGAGATGCGCTTCGCGCGAGAAGTCGCGCACCAGGTTTTCTTCACGGACGAGGGGCTGGTCGTCGAATCCGGCTCGCCCAGGGAGTTTTTCGATTCGCCTCAAGATGCGCGTACGCGCGAGTTCCTGAGTCACGTGCTGTAGCTGTCGCATCCGCACGGATTGGCGTGACCCGTTCTCCGCTCACTTGCCGAACGCGTAGTTGAACGGTTCAGTCGTAATTTCCAGAGGCGCCTACCGGTACATCGCACAACGTATCAGCCTCGGCTTTGACGCAGTTTCGCCCACTGTGTTTGGCCTGATACAACGCGCGGTCGGCACGTGCGATAGTCTCGTCGGCCGTTTGTCCGATGCGCCAGGACGCCACGCCGGCGGACAAGGTGAAGCGCATCTCGCCCACCGTGCCAGGCGTTCGCAGTCCTTCGATGTGAATTCGCAGCCGTTCCAGCAGCTGCAACGCGAAGTGTTCGTCCGCATTGGGCATCAGGATCAGGAATTCTTCTCCTCCCCAGCGGGCCACGGTATCGATGTTCCGTACAAAGCCGCGCGCCTCTTCCGAGAAGCGGCGCAGGATCTGATCGCCGCCAGCGTGCCCGAAGTGGTCGTTGAGTCGCTTGAAGTGATCGAGATCGATCAATGCGATCGCGAACGGAGCCGTGGCGCGATCGACACGGGTCATCTGCGACGACAGCAATTCGTTAGCCCGCCGCCGGTTGACGAGTCCCGTCAATTCGTCGCGGGTCGCAAGGTCCTGAATACGATCCAGTGCGTTCTTCAGTTCGACTCGCTGCTGATGCAGCCTTGCCTGCAACGAGTTCAGTCGCATCGCCAGTCCGGCGACACCCGGCAGTGTGACCATGCTCAGCAGAAAATTCGAAGCATCGACGATCGACGAATAGTGATTGGGCCAGTGCGCATGCATCCAGGCCATTGTCAAAGCCATCACACCTAGCGCAAAAATCGTCAACTCGATCATGCGACGCCAGCGTATCGAGAACGCGCCGAAATTCAGCACCAGCACAAGCGGAAGCAGAACCGCGCTTCGAGCCGTTTCAGTCACCGTGTAGCCGGCCGCAATCGCGAACACCGCGAATATGATCTGGGCTTGGGCCAGCGCGGGATCGGCAAAGCGCTTGCTCCAGCCGCTGCGAATCAGGTAATGGAAGACGCTGAGACCGCTCAGCACGCACACCAGCCAGACCAGCAGCGAGCGAGCAGAGATGATGTTCTGGTGTACGAAAGCGCTCATGGCCGCGGCGCTTCCGGCGTAGACCAGGACGGTGAGCCACCAGTTTTGCAGTCGAACTGCCGTGCGACGCTCGCTCGTCCAGAGAAGCGTTCCAAGCCGGTTCCACGGTGACGAGTTCATGATCTGCGTTGCTACTCGAGCAAAATCGAAACGATTTCCTTATGTCGCCAGCAGCATGTCCATGTGTCGGCCCGGTTCGCGTGTCGACGAACGATCAAGCCGGTAGCCCGCCGGATGAGCGAAACACGCACGCGTCGCTGGATTCGAGGCGAAACCCTGGCCATGCCTTCCAGCGACAGTCGCTCTTACGGCAGTGCCCGCGCGAACTTGAGGACGCTAAGGCGTTGCAGCACGGCTTCGGTCGATTTTCAGGATTTCCTTACGTTATCTGACATGCGCGGCTTCGACGGCCACGATATCTACCATGTCGTTCCGGTGGAGGATCGAGGCCTGCGTGAAGCCGGCATCGCGCCGCTCAGGCACCCAGCTGCGTGAAGAGCCAGTCCTGGAAGCTGCGCAGCTTGGGCAGTTCCGCGCGCGATTTCAGCAGGTTCAGCGTGTAGCCCTGCACGCTGAGCCCTTCCGTTCCCATCGGCGCCACGAGCCGGCCGGTCTCGAGTTCGCGCTGCGCCAGCAGGAGACTCTCGAGGCACACGCCCAGCCCATCCACGGCCGCGCTGATCGACATGAACGACCGGTCGAAGCGCGGCCCCCGCGTTATGTCGAGCCGGGTCTTGCGATGCAGGCGCATCCAGTCGCGCCATCCCACCAGACAGCCTTCGCTATGGATCAGCGTGTGGTGCCGCAGGTCGGCCACGGTGCGGATCGGATATTCGCCGCCCGCGAGTTGCGGCGCGCAGAGCGGCACGATGGTCTCCGGCGGCAGATCCAGCACCATCGTGTCGACCGTCTGGAGTTTGCGCGCGCCATAGCGGATGTCCACGTCGACCGCATCGGTCGCGAGGTCCACGGGATCCGACGATGCGTGAAGCCGCACGTCGATATCGGGATTGAGCGCAGAGAACCGCGCGAGCCTCGGCATCAGCCATTGCGTGGCGAAGCTCGGGGTGGCGTGCACCGTGAGGATGTCGCTTTTCGCGACGCGTCCGAGCTGACGCGTGGCGGCATCGATGCGCGCGAACGCGGCCGCGATTTCCTCCGCGTACTGACGTCCCGAATCGGTCAGCACGACCGCCCGGTGCACGCGGTGGAAGAGCTTCACGCTCAATTGTTCTTCGAGCAGTTTGACCTGATGGCTGATCGCCGACGGCGTCACGAACAGTTCGTCCGCAGCAAGCGCGAACGACGAAAGCCGCGCGGCAGCCTCGAAAGCCTGAATCGACTTCAGCGTCACCCGATGGTGCATCACAGCATTTCCATGAATTGAATTCAGCGATCGGCCCACTTTAATTCGTTTGAGGCCGGAGATTCAAGCGCCTACGCTATCTCCAGTTCGCAACGATGCCGCCGCGACGAGACGCGCGGCCAGACAAGGAGGTCATGGTGACAACGAGCGAAGCCGGGTTGCAGACCCAACTCGCTGAGCGCGCGTGGCGTGTTCGGCGCAACGCGCTGCTGATGGGGGAGGTGCAGGGACAGGGCTATATCGGACAGGCGCTGGACATCGCCGACGTGCTGGCCGTCGCGTATTTCCACGCGATGAAATACCGGGCCGACGATCCCGACTGGGAGGGCCGCGACCGCTTTCTGCTGTCCAACGGACACTATGCGATTGCGCTCTATGCCGCGCTGATCGAGGCCGGCATCGTTCCCGAGGACGAACTGGAAACCTACGGCAGCGACGACAGCCGCCTGCCGATGTCCGGCATGGCGAGTTACACGCCCGGCATGGAGATGTCCGGCGGCTCGCTTGGTCAGGGTCTCACGATCGCCGTCGGCCGCTGCCTGGGCCTCAAGCGCAAGGGTTCTTCGTCGTTCGTCTATACGCTCTTCTCGGACGGCGAGCTCGACGAAGGCGCCGTGTGGGAAGGCATCATGTCGGCCGCGCACTGGCAGCTCGACAACCTGATCGGGATCGTCGACGTCAACAACCAGCAGGCCGATGGACCGTCGAACCAGGTCATGGCGTTCGAGCCGCTCGTGGAGAAGCTCGAGGCGTTCGGCTGGTTCGTGCAGCGTGTGAACGGCAACGACCTCGCCGCGGTGACGAACGCGTTCGACGCAGCGCGGGCGCACCGCGCGCCGCAGCCGCGCATGATCGTCTGCGATACGAAGATGGGCTGCGGCGTGCCGTTTCTCGAAGCCCGCGAGAAGAACCACTTCATCCGCGTCGATCCGGAAGAATGGCAACTCGCGCTGAAGGCGCTCGACGACGGGAGACAGGCATGAGCCAGGCCACCGCACAGAAGCCGCGTCTGAAGACGTCGGCGATGATCGCGTCGATCGCCGGGGAAGGACAGGTCACGCGTTCCGCGCCGTTCGGGCACGCGCTCGTCGAACTGGCGCGTCAGCGCGCCGACGTGGTCGGCATGACGGCCGATCTCGGCAAGTACACCGATCTGCATCTCTTCGCGAAGGCGTTTCCCGAGCGCTACTACCAGATGGGCATGGCCGAGCAGCTGCTGATGGGCGCCGCCGCCGGCATGGCGCACGAAGGCGCCCAGCCGTTCGTGACCACCTACGCGGTGTTCGCATCGCGCCGCGCATACGACTTCATCCATCAGACGATCGCCGAAGACAACCTCGACGTGAAGATCTGCTGCGCGCTGCCGGGCCTCACGACGGGCTACGGACCGAGCCACCAGGCCACCGAAGACCTCGCGCTGTTCCGCGCGATGCCGAACCTCATAGTGATCGACCCGTGCGACGCGCACGAGATCGAGCAGATCGTGCCGGCGATCGCGAACCATCGCGGGCCGGTCTATATGCGTCTGCTGCGCGGCAACGTGCCGCTCGTGCTCGACCAGTACGACTACCAGTTCGAGCTCGGCAAGGCGAAGCTGCTGCGCGACGGCGCGTCGGTGCTGATCGTGTCGACCGGGATCATGACGATGCGCGCGCTCGAAGTGGCGCGAGCGCTCGAACGCGATCGCGTGGACGTCGGCGTGCTGCACGTGCCGACCATCAAGCCGCTCGATACGGCGACGATCCTGCGCGAGGCGCGACGCTCGGGCCGGCTCGTGGTGGTGGCGGAAAACCACACGACGATCGGCGGCCTTGGCGAAGCGGTGGCGACCACGCTGCTGTCGGCGGGCGTGACGCCGCCATTCAGGCAGATCGCGCTGCCCGACGCGTTCCTCGACGCGGGCGCACTGCCGACACTGCACGACCGGTATGGCATCTCGGTGGATGCGATGTCCGACACGATCAAGCGCTGGCTCGGCTGATCCTTCACGCGGTTCCTCACACATAACAGGTTTTACGGCGCGCATGGCGCCCTATCAGGAGAACTCATCATGTCAGAGTCGAATCTTCTTGCCGGCAAGGTCGCCGTCATTTCCGGCGCCGCATCGCCGCGCGGGATCGGCATGGCCACCGCGCGCAAGTTCGCCGCGCACGGCGCGACGGTCGCCATCCTCGATCTCGACGAACGCGCGGCGGCTGAGGCTGCCGCCGAGATCGGCCCCGCGCATCGCGGTTATGCGTGCAACGTGACCGACCGGCAGGCGTGCCATGCGGCGGTCGAACGCGTGGTCGCCGACCTCGGCAGGATCGACGTGCTGATCAACAACGCGGGCATCACGCAGGCCGTGAAGCTGCTGGACATCGATCCGGAGAGCTGGGACCGCGTTCTCGACGTGAACCTGCGCGGCGTGCTGTATCTGTCGCAGGCGGTGGTGCCGCAGATGAAGAAGCAGGGCAGCGGTTCGATCGGCTGCATGTCGTCGGTGTCCGCGCAGCGCGGCGGCGGCATTCTCGGCGGCCCGCACTACTCGGCGGCGAAAGCGGGCGTGCTCGGCCTCGCGAAGGCGATGGCCCGCGAACTCGGCATCGATGGCATTCGCGTGAACTGCGTGACGCCGGGCCTGATCCAGACCGACATCAACGCGGGCAAGATCAGCGACGAGAAACGCGCCGAAATCCTGACGGGCATTCCGCTCAACCGGCTCGGTGGGCCGGATGACGTTGCGGGCGCATTCCTGTTTCTCGCGTCGGATCTTTCGTCGTACATTACCGGCGCGGTGATCGACGTGAACGGCGGGATGCTGATTCACGGCTGAAGCACGAAACAACGGCGAACCGTGCCCGGACGAGGCGACGGCGCCAGCGCGGCGATTGACGGACGGCAGACCCTGCCGCCGCCTTCGCAGCGGCCAGCAAAAAACGAAGACACCCATATTGGAGGAGCACATCATGACCAATCCGTCGAAGGACGCCGGCGGCATCGACCGCCGCGCGTTCCTCAAAGCCGGCGCGGCGTTGTCTGTCGCGGCGCCGTTGTGGGGCATTTCGCGCCGCGCGTCGGCAGCCGAATTCTCGTACAAGCTCGCAACCGGGCAGGACCCGACCCATCCCGTCAACATCCGCGCGAAGGAAGCGGCCGACCGCATTCGCCAGGCCACCAACGGGCGGCTCGACATCAAGCTGTTTCCGTCGAACCAGCTCGGCTCCGACACCGATCTGCTCTCGCAGGTGCGCAACGGCGGCGTCGAGTTCTTCAACCAGGCATCGTCGATCCTCGCGACGCTCACGCCCGCCGCCGGCATCGTCAATACGGGCTTCGCGTTCAAGGACTACGACACGGTCTGGCGCGCGATGGATGGCGATCTCGGCAACTACATCCGCGCGCAGATCGCGAAGTCGGGCATCGTGTCCGTGTGCCCCGTGTGGGACAACGGCTTTCGCCAGATCAGTTCGTCGACGCGCCCGCTGAAGGCGCCCGCCGACCTGAAGGGCTTCAAGATCCGCGTGCCGCAGGCACCGATGCTGACGTCGCTCTTCACCGCGCTCGCGGCGGGCCCCACGCCGATCAATTTCAACGAGCTCTACTCGGCGCTGCAGACGGGCGTGGTGGAAGGCGAGGAGAATCCGCTGCCGATCATCGCGACGGCGAAGCTCTACGAAGTGCAGAAGTACATCAGCCTCACTTCGCACGTGTGGGACGGCTACTGGATTCTCGGCAACGTCGCCGCGTGGAACAAGCTGCCGCCCGACATCCGCGCGATCGCGCAGCGCGAGTTCACGCGCGCGGGCGCCGACCAGCGCGCCGATATCGCGAAGCTCAGCCAGTCGCTGCGTAACGACCTGAAGGGGAAGGGCATTACGTTCGTCGACGTCGATCGTGAAGCGTTCCGCGGCGCGCTCGCGAAAACCTCGTTCTACAGCGACTGGAAATCGAAGTACGGCGACGAGGCCTGGGGCCTGCTCGAGAAGGCCGTCGGAAAACTCGCCTGAGACTGCTGGAGAATGAAATGAACGCGTCCCACCCCGTGACCGAGTGAGGGAAAAAGGAAGGGTGGATCCTCACGGGCCAACGGCATCGAAGTGCGCAGGTGGA
>NZ_QQOA01000082.1 GCF_003443895.1 Paraburkholderia phosphatilytica
ATTTGCTGTCGTATGGAAGGTGCGTGATTGGATGGCCGAAAGAGAGTCGTTAGCCGACATAGCACTCTGAAGATTCGGTCGTCGGCTTCGGGTCGATTCCGGTCGTTGGTGACGAGCAAGGCAGCGCGATCGAAGTCACTAGTAAGCTGCCGCGCCTGAACGACGATGCACCGTATCAGTCAAGCACAAAACTTTACATCATAAGGATTACTACAAAACTTCGCTAATTCTTTTTATGTCAGGTAATGCGGGGCATGACGATCATGCTTCGACGTGCCGACGACTCATCCGTTGGATAGTTTGTAAAGCTAAGTCGTTGCCGTGTAGCAGGTCGAGCGACCGCTCCGGTGCATCGACAGGATCGCCGTCAAAAGCCGCCGAAGCTGCGTTGTCCCATCCTCGGAGCGCCCATGAAGATCTCGGCGCCAGCGTCCGTCTCGACGATCAGTTGCAGGCAGTCTCGACCCGCGAATCGAAGGAAATACTGCTCCATCAGGAGCGCGAAGGTGTGGAGGCTGACGCCCGCGAAGAACGCCTCGTCGACCGTGAGCCGGACTTCGATTCCGGGGACGAGCAGCGGCATTGGTACGTGTTCGAGGACCATCTGCGGACGTATCGCGCGGCAGGTCATGCCGACGATGCCCGTTATATACCGCGTCGCGTCTGCCGAGACGGAGCGGCTGAAGAGTAGCAGCAGGTTTTGAAGGTCACGCCGCCCAGAACCAGGCAGTGATTCGTGGCCGGGTGCGAACGCCTGCACCAGTTGCCATGGCGATTTTTCCTCCACGGAGAAACGGACACCCTGCGACGGCCGGACCAGCATGGTCACCGGGCCGCCCAGGTTCTGTTCCTCGCTATGCAGATCGCCATCGGGAGCTCCAGGGACAAGACCCGACGGGATGTCTCCGTTACTGCAGGTGAGGTCGATCAACAGCTTTGATGCCTCGGGAACAAACGGCTTTTCGTCAAGGTCGACGAGGGCGATCGCCGATTCGCTGCCGGTGTCGCTTCGTGCGGCCAGCCTGTCGCGCTCGCGCATCCAGAAGGCGCCGATTGAGGACCAGTGCTGCAGACCCCGATGGGGCGGAATTTCTTCCCCGGGCGAATCGCCGTCTTCGCCGTGTATCATCCGCACGCGATCAATCGAATGAATCTCCGTCCTGGACGCCTTGCCGTCCGGCAGCGCCACGGCGTAGCGATGCACGCCTGCTTTCACGTCGGCAGGCCGCGCCGCGGACTTGAAGAGGTTGACAACCGGGGTGCAGAAGAGTCTCAGATGGTCGGCGCTCAGGACCCTCAGGCGCTGGGCAGCCTGATCGCCTGTCGTCTGCGGCGTGACGGGCACATGAAGCGTGAGCGTCTCGCAGGGGCCCGTTTTCGCGAGCATCGCGTCGAAGTCGATGTCGAAGAAGTTGAACTTGTTCGGGAACGCTGCAAACTCGAGGAGCATCCTCAAAGCCCGCTGGCGCCCCGCGGAGGTGTCGGGCACAAGCGCCTGATCGTCATCGAAGCCGACCGCGTGCGCCGGCGTCTCTGGCAGCGGAATCCACCGGCGAGATCTGTCCGCCTCGACGAAGGCAGGCTGTGGCCGCAGCAGGATCGCATCGAGAAGGGCTGCCGTGAGCAGGCGATCAGCATGAACATAGGTGCGAAGGGTCGTCGGGTAGAGGCTGCCGCCCCGCGTAAAGCCCAGCCCTCTCGATGTGAGTTCGATCGAGATGATCCCGACCGTCGCCTGCGGCAGTGGTCGGCCTTCCAGGGCCGGCGCCGACGTGGGGAGAGAGAACTGCGCCCGGGCCACCTTGAGCGGTGCCAGCGTGGTGTCCCAGGCTGTACTGAATCCGCACAGGGAGGGGCGATGCTCAAGCTCGGTGCCGCGCGGGAGGACCACCGCCTGCGTTAGCCCGTCGAACATGCCCCCGACGTCGAACTGGGCGATCGAGCACGATGGGAAGGGGCGCAGATACAGGGGAAAGGTCGATTCGATCAGCGCTTCAGTGAATTCCGGATACTGGTCATCAACGCGCGCGGCAGCGCGGGCATTTGTCAGCGCCGCGGATTGCAGCATGCGTTCGACCTGCGGATCGTCCGAGCGGCCACCCGATATCGACAGGCGGCCCGCAGTTTTCGGCCGGTCCTTCTCGAACGCCAGCATTGCCCGGCGCAGATGCGCCAGTTCGCGTTCGTAGAAAGGCAGTAGCGACTCAAACTCATCCATGCTGCGTTTCCCCGGAGGTGCCCACCCGTGTCGCTCATTTCACACGAGCGCTCGGATGCCGCCCACGAATATAAGCTGGGACTATGTCTACGCACAACGCCTCCATGCGACGATTCAGGACGCATTATCCGCGGAAAAATTGCCGATTTAAATCAAGATTCATAGAGATAGCGGAATTCATTACCGGTCGGTGTGAAACTTCTTTAACAATCTTCGTCCTGGAGATGAAGCTCGATATCACGAAAATTTACGATGCAACAATTTGCATTTAGAATCGCGACACGAAAGCGGGAGGGATGTCATCCGCGACTCAGGGGAAAAGCTTCTTATGCTCAAGGTGATCGGCGCTGGCGTGGTCGGAATATGCCTGCTTATAGCGGCCGCATTGAACGCCCAATCGACGCGTGAGTTTATCCGGGAGTCAATTCTGGTGCCGGGTGAGGTGGTGCGACTGAACGCGGGCGGCAGCCACCCACAGGTGGATTTCGTCACAAAAGCGGGAGAGCACGTCTCCTCGCCGCAGGGCGGGATGATCTGGGGCATGAAGGTTGGACAGGCGGTCGAGGTACGATATCTCGCCGAGGATCCACTCCCGACGGCCACATTGAACAGGTTTGGAACCATCTGGGGGTTGACCGTCTTTCTGGCAGCGATGGGGTTTGGCTTCATCGTGGCCGGGCTGTGCAACCTGCCGCGTGGCTGAAGAAGCAGACGGGGAGTCGGACAGATGTCGCTATTGAGACTGAGCCAGTGGACCTATTCGACCGGCGCCGGGGGCGGCGCGGGAATCGATATCGTGATGGCCACGGGCGGCACCATCATCCTCGACGACCCGCAGAAACAGGAGCAGAAGTTCCACTACGGTGGTGTCGGCATCGGGTTTGGTCTGGCGTTCAAGATACCAAGGATCAAGCTTCCGAAGTTCACCGTGCCGGAACTCAAAATCCCGAAGATCGGCGGACGTAGTGCCAGCGGGGCCGGCTCGACGCTCGACTTTCCGAGCTACGGCCACGTGTACATGACGTCGTCCTTCGACGGCAAGGAACTGACGCGGCCAGACATCCAGGGTGCCGTGGTCTACATCGACGGCTCGGTGTCCGCACTCTACGGCTGGGCAGGCGACGTGATGCTGCTGGGTATCGACCCGGCGAAGCTGGTGCTCGGTTTGAGCAACTCGGCGCTGATGTGGCTCGCCGAGGAAGCGATCTATCGCGCGCCGGCCCTGCTGGTGATGTATGGCCAGACGGTTGGTGTGCAGGCAGGCGCGAGTATTGGTCTGCTCGTGGGGTATCTGCACTAGAAGTTACGGATGGCGTTATCTGGCGGTCTATGCCGGATTGTGGCGGCTTCAATGTCTGGCGTGCAGCCATTCATGTTGGAGAAACACGGTTCAATCAGGATTGCTTGACTGACTCCTTCACCTCAGCACTGAATGCGCAATGCTGTCAATACCCGGCATCAATATCTGCGTGTGTCTGCTGAGGCGTACCAGGCGATAAAACCATGCAAATGTCCGACCTCGCAGGCGTAATCCAGCTCCAGAATAATCGGCTCTTCACAGCCGATACGCCGATGACAGGGCAATCGGAACTGGTGATGGTGCATTTCCATTGCACCGAAGGGCTGTCGATGCTCTACGACATTGACGCCCGGTTCGCCTCACAGGATCCGAACATCCAGCTCAAGCAGATGATCGGGCAGCCAGTGACGATCAGTCTGGAAATGACTGCGAGCTCAAGTTCGCAGCAGCGATATTTCCACGGGTATGTGACGAATTTCTCGCATCTGGACACCGATGGCGGGCTCGCGACTTACGGCGCAACCATCAGGCCGTGGCTGTGGATGCTCTCGCGCCGGCAGGACATCCGCATCTTTCAGGAGCAGACCGCACAGGACGTCCTGACCAAGGTGTTCCAGGAATACGGCGCGCTCGCCACCTACGAGTTCCGTCTGTCGAAGGCGACAGCGAACCGTAGCTACTGCACGCAGTATCGCGAGACCGACCTCGACTTCGCGCTGCGCCTGATGCAGGAGGAGGGACTGTTCTTCTTCTTCGAGCATGCGAAGACCGGGCACAAGCTGATCATCTCGGATACCTCAACCAACGCGAAGCCGATCGACGGCGCGAGCCCGACGCTGACGTACCTTCAGGGCGAGGCCACCGACGATCTCGACGTCGTCACTTCCTTCCAGGCTTCGCGGCAGTTGTCGTCGGGGAGCGTGTCGCTCAAGACGGCCGACTACAAGGTACCGGCCGCGCGCCGCTTTGCGTCCGACAAGACGGACGTCCAGCAGGGTAGCGTCCCTTCGTACGAGGTCTACGACTACCTTGGCGCGCACGCCTTTCCCGCCGGCGATCGCGGCGATGAACTCGCGACGTTTCGCGCCGAGGCGCTGGCGGCCGGCAGCAAGATTTTCGCGGGCAGCACGACGAGTCGCCGGCTCGCGCCCATGCGCTATTTCGAACTCGACTCGCACTACGATCACGACGACACGCAGGCCGAAGACCGGCAGTTCATGCTGATGTCGGTTACGCACTCCGGCCAGAACAACTACCAGGCAAGCGATGGTGCCGCGACCTACGCGTGCAGCTTCACCTGCATCCGCAAGAAGATCCCGTACCGTCCCGCCATCACCATCGAGCCACCGTTCATTCCTGGGCCGCAGACGGCCGTCGTGGTGGGTCCCGCGGGTGAGGAAATCTACACGGACACGCTCGGCCGCGTGAAGGTCCAGTTTCCCTGGGACCGCCTCGGAAAGAAAAACCAGTCCAGTTCGTGCTGGGTGCGGGTCGGGCAGCCGTGGGCGGGACGCGGCTTCGGCGCGGTGCAGATTCCACGCATCGGCGACGAGGTCGTGGTGTCGTTCCTCGACGGCAACCCGGATCGACCGCTCATCACCTCGCGCGTGTACAACGCGCAGAACATGCCGCCATGGTCGCTGCCTGCGAACGCAACACAAAGTGGCTTTCTCACGCGCTCGAGCAAGGGCGCGACGGCCGCCAACGCCAACGCGATCCGCTTCGAAGACAAGATGGGGCAGGAGGAGCTCTGGATCCACGCGGAGAAAGATCAGCGCATCGAAGTCGAGAACGATGAGTCGCACACGGTCGGTGTCGACCGCTCCAAGACAGTCGGTCACGACGAAACCGTGCAGGTGAAGAACGACCGGACCGAGACCGTCGGGAACAACGAGACGATCACGGTCGTGGCGAACCGGACCGAGCAGGTGGGTCAGAACGAAACTTTGACCGTGGGCGGTAATCGGGAAGAGACCATTCGGGGCATGCAGAACCTGCTGATCATGATGGCTTCGTCGGAGGAGGTCGGCCTTGCGAAGGCTCTGGTGGTCGGCGGTGCCTACTCCATCAACGTGGTCGGCGCGATGAACACGGCTGTAGGACTTGTTAGCGGCGAAGAGGTCGGTATGTCCAAGACGACGAAGGTGGGCAAGACCTATTCAATTCATGCCGGCGACCGGATCGAGATCGTCACTGGCAAGGCTTCGCTGGTTCTCGAGAGCAGCGGAAAGATCACATTGAGCGGAACCGAACTGCTCATTGAAGGTTCCGGAGCCGTGCAGATCAACGGCAAGGACGTCGACATCAACTAGGGGACAGGCGATGGAGTTTCGCAACCATACGCCGTTCCCGGCGCTGGCTTTTGGCGGCGTCGACACGCGCGAGCAGTCATTTCACGTCGTCGTCTTGCGGCAGACGCTCACATGGGGCGCAGATGGCTTGCTGGTGTTCTCAGACGAGCAAAGCCCGCTATGCATGGCTGACGAACCGTTTGACGCCGAGAGCCCGAGTAGCGTGCGGCAGGAGTCGGACCTTTGCACATACAAACCACTCGCTGATGTAATCGTCAACGCGACTGCTCATCCTCCACGGACCAGCGACGGCAGGAGCGCGTCACGCTTCGAGGTGAGACTGGTTATCGCAAGACCAGGCGCGCCTGCATCGATTCCTCCGTCGCCCTATGGTCTCAATCCATTGATGCCCCCCTCGCCTGAGGCGCTGCGGGAATGGCAGGCGGAGGTCGAGCGGGCGCGACGCACGCAGGTGTCCGGTGAGCGTCTGATCGACAAGAAGCTCGTTATCACCGGGCCACGCGAGTTCACCCGGCGCACGGGACTGGCGCGCGCATCGGCGTCGCTCGCGCGGCTGGGCACCTTCGGCGCAGTTCGCATGTCGACGTGGTCGCTCAATGATCCCGCTGCGGCAGCAGCACTACCGGTCAGACTTGAGCATGCGTTTGGCGGGCAGTGCCGCGTAGATTCCAGCACGCCCGCAGCGGAAAAGGTAGGGGCAAAGAGTCGCCTGTCGACCGAACAGATCGCCGCTCATCCGGATGCGCCTTTGGCGCCTGTCGCTCATGATGCGTATGAAGCCAACGTACTGGGCACAGGATACATTCGGGAATGGTTTATCGAAGCGACCGGACTGGATCGTGTGCAGGCGCCCCGCATCGAATCGCCAGGCAGTCCTGTCACACTGAGTCTTTTCGATCGGATCAGGACAGGCGCTTCCCCCCTTCCCGGTAGCCCCGTGGTTGGGCTGGGCGTGCGGCCCAAGGGACATCCCGATCGGGCCTGTCTCGTTGGCACAATAGACGAGCCGTTCGTGCAGGGAACTGCGGCGTTACCTGCCGACTTTGACTTCGCAGTGTGGAATGCCGCGTGGCCGGATCAGCAGGTCCAGCTTCTCGGTGATGAGCAGATCATCCTGCGGAATCTATGCGATGCCGGTACCCCCGCCGCAGTGGTTGAGGCAGGGGGCGACATTGTCTTGACCCTTGCTCTGCAGGGGGACCTACCTTTCGTTCTGGTCCGGTATGCGGATGGATCGATTGGTGAGCTTCCTGCGCGGCTGGACACGCTGGTCATCGATCCCGAGGAACGCGAAATCTCGTGCGTCTGGCGTGCGACCGTCGCGTCATCTCCGGAGGTTCGTGTTCTCGAGTTCCGCATGCTCTCCCGCGAAGAAGCGCGGGGCACGGAGGAGTCTTTCAACGTGACGGATCGCCCTGCGGAGGTCGCGCATGGCAAGTGAGCTTGGCGCCCGCAAGAGTGGCAACTTCAAGGCTGTATCGACCGCCCCCACGTTCAACAAGACACCGGTAGGCAGCAGTACCCCACCGTTGCCTTATCCCGTCTCACAGGATCTGAGCGACAGCGTTGGAGTCGTGCCAAACGTTCGATTCAACGGGGACCCCGCGTACATTCTCAGTCAGAGTACGCAACCCTCGTGTGTGGGCGATGCAGCCGGCACGTGCAAGGGCGTGAAGAGCGGTACTGTTAGTGGGGAGGTCAAACCAGTCAGCGGCTCGAGCACCGTGCGCATCACGGGCAAGCACGTAATTCGGGAAGGCGACCCGTGCACGCTGAACGGAGGCAACTGTCCCGGTATCTACGTGACTCAGCCGGCGCCTGGTGGATCGATTTCAGGGGGCATGCCGAGGGCCGGTAGCAATCCGCCTGCGACGCCTGAAACTCCACAGGAGCAGGGTTGGTGGGGCAAGGCCAGTCCCTGGGTACACGGGGCACTGGGAGTTGCAAGCTTCGTCCCTGGGTTGTCGGTTGTCACCGGAGCGGTTGACGCCGGTATCTACGCCGCAGAAGGAGACATGGTCGATGCCGGTCTTTCTGCCGTCAGCATGATTCCAGGCGGAAAGGTGGTGGCCGTTGCTGGAGATCTGGCGAAAGGCGCTGCCGGTATGATGAAGGGCGCCCGTGCCGTGGAAGATGCGGCCAAGCTTGCAAAGGAAGCCGAGCAGGCGGAGAAACTGGAGAGGGAGGCGGCAGAGGCCGAGAAGTTACGGAAGGCTGAGGAGGAGGCGGAGCACACTCCCAAGCCCGAGCCGAAGCCCGAAGAGGATGCGGGCGGTGGAAAGAAGGGCAAAGACGGGTTCAAGGTCAAGCAGCGGGAGCACAAGGTGCCTTGCTTCCATCCGTTTGACAAGAAGAAGTTCATGAAGATGACGGCTGAAGAACAGAAGGCCTATCTGAAAGAGATGGCTGGTCAGCTCCGTCGGCAGCAGGACGAGATTAACAGTATGACGGCCACGGAATATAAGGCTGCCAGAGATGCATTTGCGGAGAATGGGCGAAACCCTGTGGCGGAAGACGCACAAGCGAGCTATCGTAAGAAATTCGCGGGTGACGTGCAGGAAAGCATCCGGAACAGTCTTATCGACGGCGGTATGGGGCCGGCCGAAGCGAGAGCAGAGGCTGCGAGCCGCACCAAGGATGTCATGAGCAAACTTGCGGCATTGCACGAGCCTGATATGGTTGCAGGTGGCTATATGCAGCCTGATCCAAAGGGCATGGGTCGCTCGGATGTAAACTCCTCGATCGGCAGCAGTTGGAATCAGGAAGGCCGCGTTTCAGGAATGGACTCAGCAGCAGATGATGCTATCAAGAACGGGACGGGGGATGAAAAAATGAACGTTAAACTTGAACCCTGTCGTGGCAAAGGATTGCGATGAGAGACGAAGATTTCGGGGTATTCATTGGCGAATTTGGCGAAGCGTCCACAAAAGTAGCCGCGTCGCCTGCTGATATTGCGAAATGGCAAGGCAAACTGCCGGACCGCTTGCTGACATGGTGGGCTGACGAGGGCTGGTCGGGTTACGCCAACGGGTTGTTTTGGCTCGTTAATCCCGACGACTACGAAGATCTCGTCGACGAGTGGCTTGACGGTACTCGACTGGACGAAGTTGACGCCTTTCACGCAATTGCTCGAACCGCGTTTGGTGAGCTGTTCTTGTTCGGTGAAACTACCGGTCGAAGTGTCAAGGTAGTGTGCCCTACGCATGCAATCTTCGTGCGGGATTTGAAGCGCAAAACTCCTCAGAAGCTCGACACCTCTCTTCGAGCGTTCATCGCGTTGGATCAGGATACGTGCGATCTCGACGATGGCGCCGGCAAACCGTTGTTCAGGCGGGCGCTGGATACGCTCGGTGCTTTAGCGCCAGATGAGGTGTACGGCTTCGAGCCTGCGATCGTCCTTGGCGGAAAGATGCAGTTGGAGAATTTGCGGAAGGTCAAGCTGGACCAGCACCTGACCATTCTCCGTCAACTAGCAGCGCCGAACATGCCTTTCTCAGGTGTGGACATCGATAGTTTGATCCAGAAACCCTGAATGTCGCGACAGTGAGAGGTGAAGACTCCCAGGTTTTTATTGACGAGTTTGGCGAGGCCACGCTACGCATTGACGCGCCCGAGTCGTCAATCGGCAAGTGGTCCGGCAAGCTGCCTGATCGGATACTGGAATTCTGGAAAGATGAGGGTTGGAGTGCGTACGCCGATGGTCTTCTCTGGATAGTTGATCCGGACGACTACGAAGATATTGTTGACGAGTGGCTCGATGGTAGTGGGCTCGATCAGATCGACGCTTTCCACGCAATCGCCAGAACCGCCTTCGGGAAACTGTACATATTCGGCGAGTCGACCGGGCAGAGCGTCACCATCAACTGCGTCACTAACTCCATCTTTGCTTTGCCGAGGAATCTGAAGAAGCGGGATCAACGCGGACTTGATATCTCGGTTCGCTCTTTCTTCTGCACAGAACAAAAGGCTTGCGATCTTGCCGACGAGGAGGGAAAGCGTCTCTTCAAACGCGCGCTGAGCTCGCTCGGACTTCTAGCTGCTGATGAGATGTACGGTTTCGAGCCTGCGATTGTCCTTGGTGGAAAGATGCAACTGGAGAATTTGCGGAAGGTCAAGCTGGACCAACACCTAACCATTCTCCGTCAACTAGCAGCGCCGAACATGCCTTTCTCAGGTGTGGACATCGATAGTTTGATCCAGAAGCCCTGAATGTCGCGACAGTGAGAGACGAAGACTCCCAGGTTTTTATTGACGAGTTTGGCGAAGTGCCGCGCCGAAAGAGCATGTCGGATCCACGATACTGTTTAAGTTCGGTTTGGCACTCAATGGTTTTCTCGAAAGTGAACAAGACGATCGAGCGGTATCGGTCTTCGCCAAAGGTGTGCGGACGAATCTGACCCACGGTTGAGGCCAGTGACGGTTTGAAGGAAGCTGGGTTGCGCGACGCGCCACTCACGGAATGGTTGTCGAACGAGCGATGAGGTGAGGCTTTTCGGGTGACGGTTGCCTTCGCACAGGGAGACGCGCGCAACTGAAGGCGCGCAACCGGCAGAATCCGAAAAAATCTCGCTTGATATTGACTTCAGTCGAGAAAGACTGCTCTCATCATTAATTAGTATGCCTACATGAATCCCGAAGTCACTCACCTTTCAAATTGAACGCGACCGCGCAAAGACCGTCAGCGATGACCGTTACGCGATTGCTGTCGACGCGTCGGATGCACGGTTCTGAAGCGGCGCGAGTCAAGCTAGTTGTCGCCTCGGTCATGCAGCCAATGGCTGTATATCGATGCTCCCAGAATGCGTCTTGACTGTGGCATCGCGTTCGGAGTTTAGGGTCACTGCACCGATAGGAGTCCAGTCGCGCGTGGCACCCGACCAGCGCTGCGGATTGCGCGCGCGAGCCTGGAGATACACCTCGTGACGAGCGGCGAGGATCGCAGCGTCTTCACCTGCGTGACGCTGTGCGGGGCTCACGTAACGGATGCCACTGTGTCGGTGATCATGGTTGTACCAATGCACGAAGCGTGAAGCCCAGGCGCGAGCCTCCTCCAGGTTGGCGAAGCCCGTGTCAGGGAATTCTGGCCGGTACTTGGCCGTCCGGAACAGGCTTTCGACATACGCATTGTCATCGCTCACGCGCGGACGCGAGTACGACGGTTTGACGCCAAGCCAGTTCAACATCGCCAGGACGGTCATGGCTTTCAGGGTCGAGCCGTTGTCGCCGTGCAGCACTGGCCTGGTCGCCATGGCGTGGATGCCCTCGACCAGCGCAGTGCGCTTGTCCGCTCCGGGTCGGGTTATGCCTCTTGCAAGAGACGCGCTACCGAGGTGATCGTCGCGTGCGGCCGCGGGGGCACAGTGCGGCCATGTGCGGTCATCAGTTCCAAGGCATGAAAGGACAGTCGAACGACGGCTCCGCACCGTTATTGAGGTTTACTTAATCCATGACAACCGACCTTCAGTTCGCGCGTTATAAGGTCAGTACCTTGATCGGAGGAACGGTTCATGGCCAAGATGGA
>NZ_QQOA01000083.1 GCF_003443895.1 Paraburkholderia phosphatilytica
TCCTTAAATGTCTGTCCGTAACGCGCCAATTCGTTCTCTCTTTACTGCCCCCAGGTTCCAATTCTATCGGGGCGGCATCTATTCTGACGCGGGGGGCCTCGCGCACGGCGGATCTCCGGTCGTCGACCCCACTCTGACCCGCCAAAGTCTCGTTGGACACTTTTGCCCAGCCACGGCCCGACCACGATATTTCGATCATGGGCCGCGGCGTAGCCGGTTGTCGCGCATGGCCCACTTAGCTATTCGAGCATGTACCGCGATCTTGAAACTGGGGGAGCGATCCGTCGCAAGCTGTGGAACTCGATCCGGTCTGTACGTCAGAAGTAACTGCAGCCACGCACCTGGCCGTTAGCCCCCAGATCGACTAGCGGTGAATAAAGTCTCGGACCATGCCTGCGGCACCGTCCGCAAAACGCTGATAGCTACGGGTCCGCGCTTCGCGCACGATCGATATGATCCGCTGTACAAAGTTACGAGGAAAGTTCTGCTCCGCCTGCGCAGGAAATGCTGCTCGGATTCGGAAAGGAGCGCTAATGCATCGGCCCGCGCCACCGACGTCTCATGGAACCGCCGGTGCAACGCGGCAAAGCGAGCGATGTTGCGCATCAGGTATTCGTCGCGCGGAAATTCGAGCACGCGCCTCACGTAGTTGACAAGCCGCGACAGGCGGCTTGTCGGTACCCCGATCGCATTGCGGCCGTGTTGCCGATAGAGCGTCAGCCGGTCAGGCAACATCGCGACGGTCTTCCACGCGGCCGCACAGGCCGCGCGCCACTCGTCATGCACCCACTCCAGCGGCAACGGGAGCGCGAGCGCCAACAGTTCGCGACAAAATGCCGCCGTCGTACCGGTCACCAGGTTGCGGCGGCAACAGACTTCAAAGGAACAGCGCACCTGCGCGAGCACTCGATCGATAGGCGTCGGATACAACGACTGAAATAGCGACCGCCCGAGGTCGCGGCCCTTTTTTGTCGATGAGTTCGGCGTAGGAATGCACGAGCAAGGCCGCGGCAATTAATTTACGGCGTGTTGCGATCTTGTCGTGCGTCCAGACGCCGCTCTCGTCCACAAGGAAGACGATGCCGCATTCTAGCGCGCGAACCGCCAGCTCGAAGTTGCTCGTCAGGCCGAGGTGCGTCTCGTTCCGCAATAGCGTGACGTGGATCGACGTAGTCGAACGAACTTTACCCGTCCACACGACGAGGTGCTCCTCCCAGGTGACGTCGTAGGAGCGATCGTCGCTCACGACGATCTGATCCGGCAAGCGCGTCTGATCTGTCAGCGAGCGCAGTTAGGAATCGAGGAACGGCATGCCGTTGCTCGTGCACGTCGCAATGCCAAAGGATGTCACGGAGGTCGGCATCGGGTTAGTCAGTAAAACTGATGACGCGAGTCCAGAGCCATCGGAAGCGAAGCATGATCCCTACGAGGTCAACGCGCTGAATTCTCGCCGCCGAGCACGCAGTACGTCTTGCCGGATTTCGACAATGCGTAGAACGTCAGTCCGGCGAGTTGCTGCGCCCGGACAAACCCGGCATAGCCCACGTCGATCCCGAATTTCTGTCCGAGCCACTGCTCGGCCACGGCACTCGTCCGCACGGTCCGGGCGACACCGACGACCCGATGCTCGCCGTCCACCGCGATCACGGTCTGCGCGGGCGCATGGTCAGCATCTATCCAGGTCCAGCCCGAGATGCGGCCCACTGAGCCGGGCACCTGGAAAACATCGGTCAACTGCTGCGCTGGAATGCTCTGAACGCCGTCCACCTGACCGCGGCATGCAGTTTCGTGACGCGATCCAAGCGCGCGCTCCACAGTGTCCCCATAGCGAAACGGGAAATACGAAAACACGTTCGTGTTCAACTGCTGCGCGTAGTTCGCGTAGACGCGGATGTCGTCCTTGTCTTCGTCGAGCGCATGCATCGAATCAGCGTCATTGGCCTGGACGAAGACAGCGAGCGCCGCCTCCCAGTTCTGTTCGCGCCACTTCGCCCACAGCCGCGGCTCATGGTTCCAGCCCGACACCGCGAACGGCACGAAGATGACGAGCAGCGCCAGCGTCAACCATGCTTTCGAGGCCGGCCGTTTCGCGGCCCACTCGCGCCTCAAACCCTCGCAGACGGCGGCGACTCCCGCCCAGCCGAGCGCCGCGAACGACGCGTACTTCTTGCTCGCGCCTTCGAGCAGCCCGAACTGCGCCCGCGCATGACCCGCCGCGAGCCCGGTCACGACGACGATAACCAGCACCATCAGACCGAATGCGGCCGCCGACCCACCGAGACCGGGCTTCAGGAGCCGCGCAATCGAGAAGCCGATCGCGGCGAGCAGGATCACGGCGCCGCAGCCTTCCGCGAGCAGATGCGACGAGGACCACGTGACGTATCCACCCGGCCACGCGTCGAAGCGAACGAACGGGCCACCCAGGTAGAACAGCGCGAATCGCACGATCTGGACCGGATTGTTCGACTGAACACCGGTCGACACCGTCGTCTTCAGGACCAGCACTGTGTGGACAATGGCCAGCACCGCCAGCACGGCAACGATCCGCAGACGCCAGCGCAGGATGATCGCCATCGCCGCGGCGCCGATCAGGATAACCGGTGCGTTACCCAACGTGAAAGTGGCGACGACCGCGAGCACCAGCAACGCCACGATCACCAGCAGTTCCTGATGGCTGTCGGGAGTCGTTGCCGACGCTGCCGCCTGAGCAACCACCGTGGCCGCGAGCAGGCACAGAATCGCCATGATCGCGTGCTGCACCTGGAACGGATAGATCAGGGTATACAGCAGGTTGGGGTTGACGAAGAGTAGCAGTACCGCGAAGAACAGCGCGATCTTTACGGCCGGGTCGACGTTGCTGTCGTGCCGCACCATCGCGCGCCAGACGAGTCCGGCCGACAGAATCTGCAAAACGTTGGTGGCCGCGATCTGCGTGTATTCGCGGCCGTGAAAATAGCGGTCATCGATGAACGACAGCACACGCGTCGTCGCGATGCGATGCTCGTTGTGTGGCGAGATCAGATAGTGCAGAAAGTTCGAGACGCTGACGAACGAGCGATACATTCGCGCGTGATCGAACATGTCGTCGTAGGCGGGGATGCAGAACAGGTTCGACAGTTCCCATCGCACCGTACCAACCGTCATGTATACCGCTGTCACGCCAAGAAGCGCCAGCAGAACGACCAGCGTCGTGCGGCCAATGCCTGAAGAAAGGGAAGAATTCAACCCGATGCCCTTAGAGAAGTCGGTTCGGCGACGGCAACGCCGCTACATGCAATACACCGCAGGATCGCCCCACACCCACCGTGCGATCCTGCGCACTCCGAAGCACGCTTAGCGTTGACCGTTCACCATTCGGCGAATCCGGCGCTTGACGCGGGCCAGCACGGGCCGCGGCGGCTCGCCGGCGGGACCCGCCGCGGGCGCGTCGCCGGATACATGACTGCCGCGGGCCGCCAGTTCGGCGCGCGCCGTCTCGCGGTCGCGCCACAGCATGCCGGACTGCATCCGCGCTGCCTGCAGGATGCGGTACGCGCCTTCGTCCTTCACGCGCTGCACCCGCTCGATCAACGCCAGCGCACGGGCCTGCTCCTCGTTGCCGCGCAGCGCGAGGACGTTCTTCACGTCGGCGATCGCATCACGCGTTTCTTCCAGATAGCGGCGTCCGCGCCGGCCGTCCGGTTCGAGGTAGGTGCCTTCGCACCACTCATTCCACGAATGCAAGAATACGATGCGCTCCTCGGCCGGATAGTGCGCATAGGTTTCGAGCATCGCCTGCGACAGCCACAGGCGGTACGAATCGCCATCTGTATTGATATGCACGAGCGCGCGCGAACCATAGCGCGGCGTGTTGTCCCAGGGCAGCATCACGGTCCGCAGACGGCGATACTCCGGCGCCGGCCGACTCATGTGGAAGCGCGCAAATCGATCGTAGTCGACGATCCGTCCCGTGAAATCCTCGGGCAGATCGAGCGACGCAGTTTCGCGGCTTAGCACGTGCGGTGGCACCATGTTCGACGGAATCTCGTAGCTCGCGTCGAAGCCGAGCTGGCGCGGCTGCACCGGGTCCGGCGTCCAGTCGTCGACCATTACCAGATAGATGCCCGGGAAGCCGCGACGCGCCATCTCGTCGCGCCAGATTTCCGTGGTACTGAGGATGTCCGGGAACAGGTGAGCCTTGTAAATGCACAGGATCGGCTTGCCGTTCACCTTCGTGTAGCGATCGTCTTCGAAAACCGGCATCAGTTCGCGGATGAACGCGAGATCGTCTTCCTTCGAATGCTGCTGCGCGATGATGACTTCGTTATCGCCGCCGTCCCAGCGCTTGCTCCAGTTTTCGTTCGCCCACAGGAAGAAGAACGGCATCTTCAGGTCCGAACCGATGTAATTCTCGATCGGCTTATAGAGCAGCTTCTTGCCGTGGAAATAGTAGTAGTAAAAGCACAGACCTGAAATGCCGTACTCGGTTGCGAGCTCGACCTGCTGGCGCATCACGTCGAACGAGCGCAGGTCGTAGTAGCCGAGCTCGCCCGGAATCTTCGGCTGGTAGTGACCTGTGAATAGTGGCTTCGCCTTGATGACGTTGTTCCACTCCGTAAAGCCCGGCCCGTGCGCCCAGTTGTTCTCAGGAATCGGATGGAACTGTGGCAGATAGAACGCGAACGTGCGCGGCACCTCCGAGTCCGCCACCGCTGCCCGTGGCGACGCGAGCGTGATCTCCGGCTGGTCGAGCGCGTCCGACAGCCGCGGCTGTTCCGCATACAGCGAACGGCCTTCGCTCTGGATCATCGGGTCGTGATGGCCGCCGACGGGCTGCGCAGGCAACCTGCCGATCCGCCCTTCCCGCTCGCCATGCCGGATGAAGTGCAGCAGCGGATTCACGCCGGATTCAGTCACGTCCAGATAGCGCTTCAGGTAACCCTGAGTATCGAAGTGCGGCCCCGGACGATAGCCGAGCGCGCCGCCGATCGTCAGGAAGTGCTCGGCCGGATCGACACCCGATGCTTCGACATCCTCATGATGCAGCGCATACCACGCCGGGTCGAACAGCGACGAGCCGCGCAGCAGTTCGCGATCGTCGGGATCGACATAGGTGCTGCGTGCCGCATGGCGCACCGCCTGGGCCGGCATGGCAGGTTGCCCACCACCGGCTGCTTCCGCCGCGCGGTCGTTCAGGATGCTCGCGACGTAGCGCGTTGCGTCGATCACTTCCTGCACAGCCAGTTCGCGCGCCGGCCCGAGCAGGTTACGCACGAGCTTGACTTCGGGCGCGACGCTGCCGTAGAGGCCCGTATACGGCGTGTACTGGCGGAACGCCCCCATCCTGCCCAGCAGCACGATACCCGGCGTGCCGACGGCATTCGCCAGGTGCGACGGGCCGCTGTCGACGCCGATGAAGAAGCGTGCGCGGCGAATCACTTCTGCGGTTTCGAGAATGCTCGTGCGGTTCGTGAGATCGGTTGCGAGGCCGGCGAGCGGCGACGGCGCGTCGCCCTTGCGTACACCGATCTCGACGATCGGCAGCTTCACTTCGTTGGCGATCCAGCGCGCGAGCGTCTGCCAGTTTTCGCGCGTCCAGTCCTTGTCGAGATTGTTCGACTCACGATGAATCACGCAGTACTGCGCCGGCAGGCCGAGCGCATCGACGGCGCGCTTCTGCGCGGCGCCGAGGTAGAGGCGTGGCGGCGACGATAGCTTCGGCAGACCAGCACCCATCGAAAACGCTTCGAGCAACGCACCGTAGTCCAGCCATTCATACGCGTTGATGAACGGGTTGCCCTGATCCTTGATCAGCGGCACCCGGCAGTGCGAGCAGACGCGGTAGTTGACGTGGAGGTCGATGACCTTGTCGTACCCGCCATGGCGAGAGATCTTGATCCAGTCCGTCAGGCAGTCCACCGCGACCGTCTCGTCGACGTGCGGATTCGAATCGACGAGTTCGCGGTAGGCCTTGTTGACCACCCATGCCACGCTGCAACCGGCATACCGCATCTTCACGTAACGGGCCACCGGCTCGCACGCGACAATATCGCCGATGTGTTCCACCAGACCGATAACGACTTTCATCCCTTCATGACCTCATAAACGTTCCGGCCGGCCGTGTGGCCCCGGGTGTCGGCTGCATACCCTGAGCGCATCCAGTCCGGAATCAGCTGATCTTCTTGCCCAATGCGCGAAGCGGAGCCGTGACACGCCAGCTGGTCGAGCGCTTGATGTCGTCGACCGTCGCCTGCAGTGCGTTCGTCTCCTCGCGTGCCGCGCTCTCCGACTCGACAGCGCGTGCTACCTCGAACCGCAGTCTTTTGTTGTCTTCTTCGATGGCAGCGATTCTGCCTTCGCAATGTTCCAGTTTGCGGACATAGTGGTCGACGCGATTCAGCGCTTCGTGCTCCGAATTGCGCAGCGCAACTACCGCGTCCAGTGCCGCGACGCCACCCGTGCGGGCCGCCGCGCCGTGGCGCAGCACCTCGTGCTCGTACTGCGGCTTGTTCAGCAGCGCGAGCGCGAGGTCGTCCGCAGTTTCGACGTCGAGCAGCAGCTCGCACGGCCGGACCGCGTAGTGCGCGAGCGGATCGGCCGACTTGGGCGTGCCGACCAGCGCCACTTCGCGCGCGCCCGAAAAGATGTTCTCGTCGCTCTGCCGGAAGTTGTTCGCGTTGTAGGCCAGCACGACATGTGCGCGCACGCGGTAGCCGCATTCCTTCAGCAGCCGGAAACAGCGCAGGCCGTCGTCGAGCGAATTGCACTCCGCGTACACGGCGGGCGCATGGCGGCGGATCGTTTCACGCGCGCCGCTCAGCACCATGTCCTCCATGCCTTCGACGTCGACCTTGATCAGCGCGCACGATTCGAGCGACAGATCGTCGACCGCGATGGCCTTTACCGCCAGTTCCGACGATCCGGCGGCTTCGCGCTTGCCCGCGCCCTCGACGAACACGTCTCGCAGCGATGCGCTGCCGTAGCTCGCGGGCGACGCAATGTCGATGCCCGGAATCCGCTCATCCTTTGACACCGACGATGCGATCGCGTTCTCCAAGCGGACGTTGGTGAGACCGTTCGCCTTCACGTTGCGCTCGAGCAGTTCGAAGCTGCGCGCCTGCGCCTCAATCGACACGACCTTTCCCGCTTCGCCCACGCGACGGGCAAACGCGATCGCATGCGTGCCGATATAGCCGCCGACGTCCACCACCGTATCTCCGGAACGCACCATCGACAGCATGAAGCTCAACTCGTTATGCGCCCACTCGCCATACAGGCGCAGCGATTCGCTAATTGCGCCGGTGTCTTTAGCGAAGAACGTCACCCGGCCATTCCGGGTTTCGACGGTCTCGAACAGTTCGTCCGATTGCATTGCTCTCCCCAGCTACTGATTCGTCAACATTATTCGTGTAGTCCCCGGCCGGCCCATATCGGGGTGCACCGCGGTCATCTCACGCGTGCGCCTGAGCAAGCCAGCGTACGTAGCGATCAACACCCTTCTGTACGCTCAGGAACGGCGCGTCGTAGCCCGCCGCGCGCAGCTTCGTCTGGTCCGCCTGCGTGAAGCACTGATACTTGCCGCGCAGCGCATCCGG
>NZ_QQOA01000084.1 GCF_003443895.1 Paraburkholderia phosphatilytica
GAACATCTACTACGCGAACGCGCGGGTCATCGAGCTGCTGATCGTCGCGGGCGTCTGGTATCTGGTGGTCGTCACCGTGCTGTCGATCCTGCAGGCACGCATCGAGCGCCACTACGCTCGCGGCGCGGGGCACCGGGCGGCACGCAAATGAAGCTTGTGAAATCGGAGAAACCGACATGACTGCCATCGCACGCGCCGTCGACATCCGCAAATCGTACGGCGACTTTCAGGCGCTCCACGGCATTTCGCTCGACGTGGCACAGGGCGAGGTGCTGTGCATCATCGGCCCATCCGGCTCCGGCAAGAGCACCTTCCTCAGATGCATCAACCAGCTCGAGCAGATCGACGGCGGCGCGCTGTGGGTCAACGGCGAGCTGGCGGGCTACCGTCAATCGGGCAACAGGCTCTACGAGCTGTCGGAGCGGCAGATCGCGCGTCAGCGTCTCGCCACGAGCATGGTGTTCCAGCGCTTCAACCTGTTCCCGCACAAGACCGCGCTGGAAAACGTGATCGAGGGTCCGGTGCAGGTGCTCAAACGCAGGCGTGCCGAAGCGGAGGAAGAAGCACGCGCGCTGCTCACGCGCGTGGGCCTCGGTCACCGGTGCGACGCGTTTCCGGTGGAGCTGTCCGGCGGCCAGCAGCAGCGCGTCGCGATCGCACGGGCACTCGCGATGCGCCCACAGCTGATGCTGTTCGACGAACCGACCTCCGCGCTCGACCCGGAGCTCGTCGGCGAGGTGCTCGCCGTGATGCGCGACCTGGCCACGAGCGGCATGACCATGATCGTCGTCACACATGAACTCGGCTTCGCCCGTGAAGTGGCCAACCGTGTGGTCTTCATGGATCAGGGGCGGGTGGTGGAGACGGGGACCCCCGAACAGGTGCTCTCGAATCCCCAGCATGCCCGTACCAGAGAGTTCATCTCGGCGGTGCTCTCATAGCCGGCACGCTCAGGCGAACGCAGCCGGAATCTGTCTCAACTTCGATCTGTAACAAGTCTCGATGAACGCATCTATTCGACGGCGTGGATCTCGCACGCCTGCAGTGCACGCACCGCGCTGGCCTAACGGTCGCCGGTCCTGTGTCGCGCTCGCTTTCGACCTCGACGGTCCGACGGGCGACGCGATGCTCGACGGCTCGATCTGGAACAATCCGTCGTACTTCATGCTGGGCAGCTACGGACCCTGGCGCGCGCTGGAGCGTCTGCTCGACCTGCTGAACGAGCGCGGTGTACCTGCCACGTTCTTCGTCCCGGCATGGGTGATCGAAAACTGGCCGCGCCAATGCGCGCGGATTCTTGAAGGCGGGCACGAAATCGCGTACCACGGCTACCGCCACGAAGCGTTCTGGACGCTCGACCGTGCGGGTCAACGCGACGTGATGGCGCGCTGCATCGACGTATTTTCGCGTTACCTCGGGATACGCCCGGTGGGATTTCGCACGCCCTCGGGCGACTGGAGCCCGGACACGATTCACGTGCTGATGGAGGCCGGCGTGCGTTATTCGAGTTCGATGCGCGGCGACGACCGGCCGTACCTGTTGCATGCGGAAGGCTTCGCCGCGCCGCTGGTCGAAATACCCGGACGCTGGGAACTGGACGACTACGCATCGCTTGCATATCACCGCAATCCGGATTTCCCGGCCAGCCTCGACCGGATCGCGAGCTACGACACGACGCTCGACAACTGGCGCCGCGAATTCGATGGCTCGCATCGGGACGGGCTCTGCCTCACAACGCTGTTCCATCCAAAGGTATCGGGAAAGCCGGGACGGATCGCGCTGCTCGAGCAACTGATCGAGCACATGCGCGAGCAGGGCGACGTATGGTTCGCCACGTGTCGCGACGTCGCGCAATGGTGGCTCGATGAAGCGGAATCGGTGCATACGCTGGAGTCTTCGGTATGACAGAACCTCGCTGGCCGGACCGCGCGCGATGCGCGGCGGTCGTCACGGTCGACTTCAACGACGTGCATGGCATCCTGACGCAGGAGCCGCGTATCGCAGGACGCGAGAAATCGCTGTCGGTATGGCGCTATGGCGCGAAGCGCGGTGTCGACCGCGTGCTCGATGCGCTCGAGGAATCCGACGTGCGTTCGAGCTGGTTCGTGCCCGGGTCTGTCGCGCAGACCCATGCGGATCTGCTGCAACGAATCGACGCGCAACGTCACGAGACCGGCACGAGCGGCTTTCGCTGCGAAAACTTCGACACGTTGACGCTCGACGAGCAGAAGCAGGCGTTTCACGCGGGCCGGCATGCGATCGAGGACAGACTGGGGCGCCGCGTGCAAGGGTTTCGTTCGCTGACCGGCAACTGGGCACCAGGCTTTGCGGGCTTTCTGCGCGACGAAGGCATCACCTGGTCGTCGTCATGGCGCGGCGACGATCTGCCGTACTTCCATCTGGACGATCGAGCTGTGCCCGCGGGCGTAGCCGCGCGGACCGATGCGCCGCAGCTTGTCGAACTGCCGTTGCATTACGAACTCGAAGACGAGCCATACTTCGTGTACAACCTGTCGCCTGCCGTCCCGGTCGGACAGCCGCGCATCGCGTCGTATCGCGAAGTCCTCTCGAACTGGAAGCAGGATTTCGCCGCGTTTCGCCGCTTCGGCCTGTGCTACGTGCTGAGACTGCATCCGGAAATCATCGGCACGGCCGGGCGCATCGACGTGCTGCGCGAACTGCTCGCGGAGATGCGAAGCCATGACGACGTGTGGTTCGCGACCGGCGCGCAGGTGGCGTCGTGGTGGCGCGAGCATGCCGACGGCAACGAACCGGGTCATCCGGTCGAAATCTTTGCCCGGCACCGGGAGAGCGCATGATGCGCGCGCGTGATCTGTCGTTGTCCGAACAGTTTGCCGCGTTCGTTGCCGGCCTCTCCAGCGACGCGATTCCGGCCAACGTCGTTCACAAGGCGAAGCGGCACATCCTCGACACGTTGGGTGCCGCCCTCGCGGGCGCGGCGGCTTCCGAGTCCCGCAGCGCCCTCGCGGTGATGGCGGCGGACGGGCAGGGGGACACGCTGGTGTGGGGCACGAAGCGCACCTTGGGTGCGCGCGGCGCGGCCTTCACCAATGGCGTGGCTGCGCACGCGCTCGAACTCGACGACGCCGGCGGCTGCGATCACTCGGGTGCGGTCGTGCTGCCTGCCGCGTTCGCGGCCTTGAGTTGCACGCCACGGCCGGTGCCCGGACGCGACTTCGTCGACGCGGTGGTGCTTGGCTACGACGTCGGCCGGCGCGTGCTCGAAGCGTGCGGCGGCTACTCGCCGCACAACGGCTATGGCTGGCACTCGACGATGACCTGCGGGGTGTTCGGCGCGGCCGCCGCGAGCGCGCGGATTCTCGGGCTCGATGCGGCGCAGACGGCCGCGGCGCTGGGGCATGCTGGAAGCTTCAGCGGCGGCTTGTGGGGATTCATCCACGACGCGTCGCAAACGAAGCGGATGCACACCGGCCGCGCGGCGGAGGGCGGCCTGCTGGCGGCGTTGCTCGCGCAGGCTGGCGTCAGCGGTCCGACGCAGGTCTTCGCGGACGCGTGGGGCGGTTTCTTCAACGCGTTCGCGCGTGACACGCGGGAGCCGCAGGCGCTGTTGCACGAACTGGGCGAGACATGGAAGATCATGCGCTGCTCGATCAAGCCGCATGCGTCCTGCCGCAGCTCGCATGCCGCCGTGGACGCGACGCTCGATCTGATCCGCGACCGGCCATGCGAAGTGGACGAGCTGCGAAGCGTGCACGTCCGCCTGAGCGCTTTCGTCGCGAAGATGTGCGGCGGACGGGAGTTGCGCAACCTGGCGTCGTCGCAGATGAGTCTGCCCTATGCTGTCGCGTCCGTGCTGGTGAATCGCCATGCGGGACTCTCTGCGTATCTCGAAGCGGCGCGGCTCGACCCGCGCATGACTGCGGTGATGAAGCGCATCACGCTCGAGATCGACCCGTCGATGTCCGATCTGGAC
Organism: Paraburkholderia phosphatilytica; assembly: GCF_003443895.1. Taxonomy (GTDB): domain Bacteria; phylum Pseudomonadota; class Gammaproteobacteria; order Burkholderiales; family Burkholderiaceae; genus Paraburkholderia; species Paraburkholderia phosphatilytica. The sequence goes on from NZ_QQOA01000084.1 coordinate 3,956, forward strand.
GAACCGGTTATCACGCTGACGACGCTCGACGGTGCGTCGCGCTCGCGTCAGGTGCTGACACCGCTCGGCGATCCAGGCAATCCGCTGTCGGACGCGGCATTGCTGTCGAAGTATCGAACCCTGGCCGGCATCGTGCTCGACGGCGCGTCGACGAATGCGCTCGCCAGCATGACGATGGAACTGGACACGATTCCGGAAGCCCGCGCGATGCTGAACTGGATGAGCGGGGACGCGGAGGATAGACCGGTACTACGTTGAACGGTTGACCACCACCCGCACCGGCTTTTGACACTCACTGAAGGTACTCCCCATGAACAAGCTCAACACGCTATCCATCATGTCCCGCACGTTCCGCATGTCGCGCCTGACGGCGCTGTGTCTCTCGACGTTTCTGTTCGGCGCCGTCGCGCACGCGCAGGCGTTGCCCGACGCGATCGCGAAGTCGAAAACCATCAAGGTGGCCGTCAATGCGATCTATCCGCCGATGGAATACAAGGAGCCCGATAGCGGCGAGCTGGTCGGCTTCGACATCGACCTCGGCAATGCGATCGCGAAGCAGCTCGGTGTCAAGCTGGACTGGCAGGAGTCCGCGTTCGAACAGTTGCTGCCGTCGCTCACGACAGGGCGCGTCGATATGGTGCTGAGCGGCGTGAGCGACGTGCCCGGCCGACGCGACGCCGCGGATTTCCTCGACTACCTGAATTCCGGCGCGCAGTTCTATGTGCTCGCGAGCGCATCGGGCAACGCGATCCACCAGGCGGTCGATCTGTGCGGCAAACCGGTCGGCACGAGCCGCAGCACGTCGTTTCCGTCCGACACCGCCGCGTGGAGCGCGAAGAACTGCGCGGGCAAAACTCCGATCAGCGTGGTCGGCACCGAGGACACGTCGGCGGCGCGCATGCAGTTGAAGCAGGGGCGCATCGTGGCCGGCGTGCAGGGCAGCGAAACTTTGCCGTACGCGATGAAGCTCGAGCCGAACACGTACAAGCCGGTCGGCGAGCCGTTCGCGACATCGCCGGAAGGGATCGCTTTCGCGAAGTCCAATACGCAGCTGCGTGACGCCGTGCATGCCGCGCTCGACAAGCTGGTTGCCGATGGCACGTACAGCAGGATCGTTGCGAAGTGGGGGCTGCAGTCGAGCGCGATGCGTCAGGTGACGATGAACGGCGCCCCCAGCAATTGATCGATACCGGCGGGGTGACCGTTATCGGGTGACCTCGCCGTTCACCAAGGTCTTCTGGACCGCGTGGTCCTTCAGATCCCATTTCGCCAGCAACTTCGTGTAGATGCCGTCGGCAATGAGCTGGTCGAGCGCGCCGGCGAGGGCCTTCGAAAGCGCAGCGTTGTCCGTTGCGACACCGATGCCCGAGTACTGCGACGCGAACATCTTGCCGATCGGCGCGTAGGCATTCTCGTCGATGCTGTTCTGGTAAGGCAGCGTTTCGCCGCCTTGCACGGCTGCATCGATGCGGTTCTGGCGCAACTGCAGCCGCGCGTCGGCCGACCCGTCGGTGCCGACGACGACGACGGCAGGTTTGCCGGCCTTCACGCAGTACGCGTTGCTCCACGTCGCGATATCGTCCGGAAACGACGTGCGTCGGCTCGTGCCGACGTGCTTGCCGCAGAGCGCCGCCATGTCCGGAAAGTCTCCCGCCTTCGTTTTCAACGTGTAGAACTGCGGGCCGGTCTTGATGTAGTCGACGAAGGTGAGGGCGGTGCGGCGCGACGGAAGGTCGGTCATCCCGGACAGGATGATGTCGACGCGTTTGGTCGCCACAGCGTTCATCATCTGGTCGAAGCTCGTTTCCTGCCACTGGATCTTGACGCCGAGCTTCGCGGCGAGCGCTTCGCCGAGATCGACGTCGAAGCCAGCCAGCTTGTCGGTGGACGGGTCCTTGTATTCGAACGGCGGGTAGTTCGGCACGATGGCGGCAACGATGGGGTTCTTGACGGACTGTGCCATCGCTGACGTGGCGACGCCGACGGTCAGCGCGAGCGCGACGCTGGAAAGAATGGAGAGACGCATGATGGTTCCTGTAGGCGAAGAGGGTGGCGAACGGTGCGATCGGCATGGTGCAGATGCGGTCACGCGATCACGGCGGCGATGAAGTGCTGGATGGGTTTGTTCTGGGGGTGGGACAGTACCTGCTTTCCCGGGCTTCATTTGCGTGCCGCCTGGCGCCCCGCGCCGCGCGCGTAGTGGCGTTCGATGCGCGCCTGCAGGATCGACAGCACGGTGACGACCACCAGATACCAGACGCCCGCGACGATCAGCAGCTCGATGACCCGCGCGTTCGCGTAGTAGATGTTC
>NZ_QQOA01000085.1 GCF_003443895.1 Paraburkholderia phosphatilytica
CGCCGACAGCGCCTGCCCCAGCGACTCGAACGCATACCGCCGCGCCGGCGCCGCCTCGCGTCCCGTCGACAGCGTCAGCTCGCCCACCCGACGCGTCCCATCCGACGCCGCCAGCTGCTCCAGCACCTCCACGTAATGGGCCGACAGCCGCTCCACCGTCGCCGCATCGAACACATCCGCCGCGTAGTTGAACGTCAGCTTCAACCCGCGCCGATCCTCGACGGCATTCAGTACGAGGTCGAACCGCACTGTGCCGGTGCCGCCGTCCACCGTCTCCACGACAACGCCTGGCAGCGCCGCGGCCGCTTCGCTCGCGTCGGCCTGCTCGAGGTTGAACATCACCTGGAACAGCGGCGAGCGGCCTGCTTCGCGCGGCACCTGAAGCGCGTCGAGCACACGTCCGAACGGCACGTCCTGATGCGCCTGCGCCTCCAGCACGCGCGTCTGCACCGTGCCAAGCAGCGCATCGAACGGCATCGCGCCGTCAACCTCGGCCTCGATCACGAGCGTATTGACGAAATAGCCGATGAGTCCGTCCGTCTCGCGCCGCTCCCGTCCTGCCGACGGTACGCCGATCCGCACCCGCCGCTGCCCGCCGTAGCGGTACAGCAGCGCCGCGTAGGCACTGAAGAGCAGCGTGAAAAGCGTCGTGCGCCGCGCGTGGGCGAGCTCGCGCAGACGCGCGGCGAGCGTCGGATCCAGCTCCGCGCGACACCGCCCGCCTTCGACGCCGCGATTCGTACCGCGCGGCCTGTCGAGCGGCAACTCGAGCAGCGGCGCGTCGCCGCCCAGGCGTTCGACCCAGTAGCCGAGATCGTCGTCGGACGACTGCCACTCTCGCTGCCACGCGGCGACGTCGCCGCAGTGAAGCTCGAGCGGAGGCAGCACGCCGGCCGTGTCGTCTCCAGCGAGCGCCGCGCGATACAGCGCGACCAGTTCGCGCACCATCACAGCCTGCGACCAGCCGTCGGACACGATGTGATGCGTGACGATCTGCAGCACGTGCGCATCGCCGCCCAAACCGACGAGCATGACACGCAACAGCGGCCCGGATCCGAGGTCGAACGGCTCGCGCGCGGCGGCCTGCAACACGCCCGGCAGCTGCGCGGCGGCGTCGAGCGCGAGCTCGCGCCAGCCGTAGGTGACCTCGGCGGCATCCCGCGCAAGCCGCTGCGACGGCACGCCGCGCGTCTCGACGAAGCGCATCCGCAGCGCACCGTGCCGCGCCACGAGCGCATCGAACGCGCGCCGCAGCGCGGGCACGTCGAGCGCCCCCGTCAGACGCATCGTGCGCGCGAGGTGATAGGCCGGGCTGTCCGGGTCCAGCTTCCAGAGGAACCACAAGCGTTCTTGCGCAGGCGACAGCGGATAACCGTCCGCACAATCCGCGATCGGCACAATCGGCAGACGCGCCGGATCGATGCCTTGTGCGCGCGCCTTGTCGCGAAACTGCCGGCGGTGCCCGGCGGACAGCGCCGCGTATTTGCGGGAAATCGCCAGCGCCTGACTGGCCGCCGCGGTGGATGCCGTGGATGCAGTGGATGCGGGAAACTCGACCGCAGCGGCAGCGGACTCGTCTCGAGTCGGGGTCAATATTTCGTCGGTCGGCATACCTGGAAAGCCCGTGCGGCGAACCACACGGGCGTGATGAAGGTGAACGGAAAAATCCTTAGGCGTACATGAAATCGAGGCAGGTTGCCCGTCTCATTCGAGCGCATCGAACAGGTCGTCGAGCGCCTGCATGTCGCGCGCGGCATCCGCTTCGATGTCGCGCCCGCCAACGGCTTGCGCGAGCCGGGCGCCGAGCGTGGCCGGCGTCGCGCCATCGAAAAGCCAGGCCAGCTCGACCTTGCGCCCGAGGCGCTCCGAGAGCCGCGCGATCACCCGCACCGCCGCGAGCGAATGCCCGCCAATCGCGAAGAACTCGTCGTGCGCACCCACCCGGCGATGCCCCAGCAACTCGCCGAACAGCTGGGCAACGAGGCTTTCGAATTCGCCCCGCGGCTCGACCCACGCGTGATCTCCAGTGGCGACGACCTCGAGCTTCGCGAGGGACGCCCGGTCGAGCTTGCCGTTCGCGGTGCGCGGCAACGCATCGAGCGCATGCAGCGTGGCCGGGATCATGTAGCCCGGCAACGTGGCGGCAAGCGTCTGCCGCCACTCGACGGGCGCCGCACCCGACCTGGTCACGACATAGCCTGCCAGCCGGGCCTCGGCGCGGCCATCGGCTGCGACGAGCGTCACGGCCGCGTCGAGCACGTCGGCGCAGCCGCGCAGCGCCGCCTCGACCTCGCCCAGCTCGATCCGGTAGCCGCGCAGCTTCACCTGCTGGTCGATCCGGCCCAGACACTCGAACACACTGTCGGGCAGCGCACGGCACAGATCGCCCGTGCGATACATCCGCGAACCCGGCGCGCCGTGCGGGTCGGGCACGAAACGCTCGGCGGTCAGCCCCGGCCGGCCGAGATAACCGCGCGCCAGATTGTCGCCACCGATGCACAGTTCGCCGACACCGCCGGCCGCCGCAAGCTGGCCGCTCGCGTCGGTGACGTAAAGCGCCGTCGCGTGCAAAGCGCGGCCGATCGTCATCCCCGCGCCCGCCTCGATCTTTGCGCCCGTCGAGTAAATCGTCGTCTCGGTCGGGCCGTACAGATTCCACAGCTCGACGCCGCGCTCGATCAGTCCCGCAGCCAGATCGCCCGGCAGCGCCTCGCCGGCCGTCAGGCCGACGAGCGCACCGCGCTCACATCCGCGCCAGCCCGCTTCGACGAGCAGCCGCCAACCGCTCGGCGTCGCCTGCATATGCGTCGCACCGCATGCATCGATCAGACGGACCAGCGCCGCACCGTCTCCGATCGCGGACGCATCGGCCATCTCGACGCACGCGCCAGCGAGCAGCGGCAGGCAGAACTCGGTGAGCGAGATGTCGAACGACGCAGTGGTCGCCGACAGCATCACGTCGGTATCCCGCATCGGCAGCATCGCGCCGACGCTGCCGAGCAGCTGGTCGAGCGCGCCGTGCAGTACGCCGACGCCTTTGGGACGCCCCGTCGAGCCCGACGTGTAGATCACGTACGCGAGCTGCGCGTCAGCGCACGGGCAAGGCGCACTGGCGCCGTCGGCCGCAGCGGCAGGCGCGCCGACGTCGAGCGCGAAACGCCCTTCGAGCAGCGGCGCGAGACGCGCCGCGCCTTCGGCGTCGGTCAGCACGCGCGTGACCCCCGCGTCGTCGAGCATGTAGCCCAGGCGGTCGGCGGGGAACCCGGGATCGAGCGGCATGTAGACCGCGCCGCTGCGCCACACCGCCAGCATCGCCGCGATCAGCGAGGGCGAGCGGCGCACGCACACGGCGACGCGCTCTTCGCGCGCCACGCCGCTCGCCTGCAGCCTGCCCTGCAACACGCCGGCCCAGTTCGCGAGCGACGCGTAGTCGAGCGCCAGCGCCCCCTGCCGCACGGCAATGCGCCGCGGCGTGCGCGCGGCCTGCGCAGCGAAGCGCATGTGGAACGGCTGGAACGCGTGGCCTGGCAGCGCGCGCGCTGCAACCGCGTCATCCGTGACGGCCAGCTCGCCGAGCCACTGCGGCGCCACGGATACATCGCGGCTCAACTGCTCGAGCAACCCGACGTACTGCGCGCTCAGCGCTTCGACCTGGGTGCGCGAGAGACGCCGCGCATTCCACGACCAGCGCAGCTCCAGGCCGCGCGACGGCAGGATCGTCAGCGTCAGCGGATAGTGGGTCCGCTCGACGGCATCGACGCTCTCGATCGCGACCGTCGTACTCGCCCGCGGATGCGCGCGCGCGGCCACCGGGTAGTTTTCGAAGACGATCAGGCTGTCGAACAGCGCATCGCCGCTTCTGCCCGCCCACTGCTGCAACGACGCAAGCGGCGTGTGCTCGACCTCGCGCATCTGCGTGTTGCAGGTCTGCAACTCGCGCAGCCAGTCACCGACGGACGCGTTGCCAGGCGTGCGCACGAATACTGGCAGGCTGTTGATGAAGAGACCGAACATCCGGTCAGCGCCGTCAAGCGAGGCAGGCCGGCCCGACACCGTCACGCCGAAGGCGACCGACGCCTTGCCGCCGAGCCGCGCAAGCAACACCGCCCAGGCACCCTGCATCAGCGTGTTGAGCGTCACGCGGTGGCGCTGCGCAGCGGCTCGCACGCGCGCAGCGAGCGCGGCGTCGAAACGTACGGCGAGCTTCGGCGAAGCGGCGGTCTGACTGCCAGCTTGCGCTTCGTCGAGCGCGTCCGGTGCGGTGAGGCTACCGGTGAGCGTCGCGGGGTCGCCGGCCGTCTCGAGACGCGCCAGCCACCAGTCGCGCGGATCGGCCTGCCGCGCAAGCCACTCGACATAGCGGCGATACGGCGGCGCCGGCACCGGCGAGCCGGCCAGCGCGAGAGCGGGCGCACCGGGAGCGGCAACGCGCGCTTCGTAGTCGTCGAATATCTCAGCCAGGAGCCGCGCGCCGCTCCAGCCGTCGGTCAGCACGTGATGGTTCGTGCGCACGAGATCATGCCGGCCATCGGGACGGCGGAACAGATTGATCCGCATCAGCGGCGCGCACGACGGATCGACGCCCCCGGCCAGATCGGCCGCCCGCCACGCGGCGAGCCGCGCGTCGTAGTCGGAAACGTCGCGCCAGTCGTGGACGGCGAACGGCAACACTGCATGCCGCTCGACGATCTGCAGCGCGTCGCCGCCATGCCGCCATTCGAAGTGCGTGCGCAGCATCTCATGCCGCGCCAGGGCCGCCTGCCATGCATCGCGCAATGCGCCGGCATCGACCCGGCCCGCCAGCGTCAACTGCAGCTGGTTCACGTAGACGCCCTGCCCGTGCTGAAGCGCGCTGTGATAAAGCAGCCCCTGCTGCAGCGGCGTGGCCGGATAGATGTCGACGACGCCGCCGAGCGCAAGCCCGAGCGCGCGCAGTTGCGGCTCGTCGAGGCCGGCGAGCGGAAAGTCGGACGCGGTCGCGCCGGATGGCGCAGCGAGGCAGTGTGCGATCATCGCCTTGACCTCGCGATCGAAGGCCGCAACGAGCTGCGCCACCGTCTCGCCCGCGATGCGCGCGGGATCGAAGCGCCAGCGCAGCAGCAGCTCGTCGCCGGTAATCAGGCCATTCAGGTCGAGCGCGTAATCGAGCCAGGCGTCGTCGCCGAAACTGCGGCCCGCGCGCTCCGCGCTGAATGAGAAACGCGCGGCCTCGTCCAGCGACTGGTCGAAGCGACCCAGATAGTTGAAGCTGATCGGCAGACGCGGCAGCTTGCGGCTTGCCTCCAGCAGCCCCCAGTGCATGCCCTTGTTCGGCACCGCGCGCAGCCGCTCCTTGACGGCAACGAGCGCTTCGCCCGGCTGTGCCGTCGCGGCCGGCAGGCTGACCGGGAAGCGCGTCGTGAACCAGCCGACCGTGCGGCTCAGGTCGACGCCGTCGATCACGTCCTCGCGGCCGTGCCCTTCGAGGTCGACATCGATCGCGGCGAGACCGCTCCAGGCGCCGAGCGCCTGGGCCAGCGCGGCGAGCATCAGCTCGTCGGGACGGGTGCGATACGCGCGCGGCACGTCGCGCAGCAGGTCGCGCGTGCGGGCGGCGTCGAGTGTCCATTCAATCATGCCGCTGTCGATCAGGCGCGTGCGGGTGTCGGATGCCTGCAGCGGTAACGATGCAGCGCTGTCGCGCGTGCCGACAGCCTGTTCCCACCAGGACGCTTCGGCTTGTACTTCGGATGACTGAGCGTATTGATCGACCTGTCGGACCCAGCTGCGCCACGACGTCGACGGGGTGGGCAGCACGATGGGTTCGTTCCGCTCAGCCTGTCCGTACGCCGTCTGCAGTTCGTC
>NZ_QQOA01000086.1 GCF_003443895.1 Paraburkholderia phosphatilytica
GCATCGACAACAATTCTTCGCGCTCGGCTTCACTCAGATTCATTTTTCCCATGCACCTTTAGATCAGTGCAATTTCATTGGTTCAACGGACTAGCGCCCGCGCAATCGCGACGATCTGGCGCTGCGCGATCGACAGAGAGCGGACCGGGCGGTTCAGATCGATGTCGACGCCGAGCCGCTCGAGAATGCGACGCGCGGCCTGCTTCATCTTCCGGTAGTTCACGAGGCGCGGACGGGAACCGAGGTTCTGCTCGAACGCGATATTTTCGGCAACCGTCATTTCCGGGAACAGCGCGAGATCCTGCCAGATGACCTGGATGCCCAGATCGCGGGCGCGCGCCGGGTCGAGGCCTTCGATGGACTCGCCGTCCATCAGCATCATCGCGCCGGGTTCCGGCGTATAGACGCCGCTGATGATCTTGATGATCGTGCTTTTGCCGCAGCCGTTCTCGCCCGCGAGGCAGAGCACTTCGCCAGGCATGACATCGAACTTCACGTTGCGCAGCGCACGCACGCCGCCGAACACCTTCGAGATGTTCTCGAGCTTGAGCAGCGGGGTACGGCCGGCGTCGGGAACGGTCGGCATCGCACCGGTCCCGCGTCGTTGCGTATCGTCGACCGGGTGGGTAGCAGCAGATTGACTCATGGAAACGCTCCGATGGTGCTGGCGCGTGGCCATTGCGTGCTCATGCGCTTGTGCGCGCTCGCACGCGATGTGGCGGCCACGGCCGGGTGAGCGGGTTGCCGCGCCCACCCGCCCGGAAGTCGAGCGGCGCTCAGAGGCCCGTCTTCGCGAGCGCGTCGACGGTCTGCGCGTTGAGGTCGACCAGTTCGTTCACGATCAGGTTGTGGCCGTCGGGGTGAACCACGCCCAGACCCGGAATATTCGTGCCGTCCTTGATCGGCTCGCCCTTCGCGACCATCGTCCCAAGCGTCACGAACACTTCGCCGGCGAGTTCCGGATTCCACATATAGCCGCCTGTCAGCACGCCGTCATGAACGAGGCGCCGGCCTTGACCAGGCGAGAACGGGCCGAGCACCAGAACCTTGCCCTTCGCGCCCTGCTCGTCGACCGCGCGGGCCGCACCGATCGGCCCCTGACTGCCGAACGCGAGAATGCCCTTGAGGTCGGGGTGCGCGCGCATCAGGTCGAGCGCGGTCTTGCGCGATGCGTCGACGTCTTCGGCTACGCCGTAACGGTCGCCCACCAGTTTCATACCCGGGTAGTTTGCCTTGATGTACGCGATGGCCGCATCCGCCCATGCGTTATGCAGCGGAACAGTCAGCGAGCCGACGAACACCGCGTATTCGCCCTTGCCACCCAGCGCTTCGCCCAGACGCTTGCCGTAGGCTTCACCGAAGCCCTTGGCCGAGGCCAGTTCGAAGTCCCAGTCGACGTTCTGCTGCTTCGGCGATTCGTGCGTGATGACCTTGATGCCCGCCGCGCGGGCGCGCTGCAGGACCGGCTCCAGCACCTGCGCGTCGTTCGGCACCACGCCGATCACATCGACGTGCCGCGCAATCAGGTCTTCGATCGCGCGAACCTGCAGTGCAGGGTCGGCGCTCGTCGGCCCGATCATGAAGGCCTTCACGCCGAGCTGGTCGGCGCGCTTCTTGATGCCCTGTTCCATCGCATTGAACCACGGGATACCGCCGATCTTGACGACGATACCGATGACCGGTTTGTCGGGTGATGCCGAGGCCAGGTTCGTGGCCAGCGCGAACGCGACGGCACCGATGCCCAACGTACGCAGAATGTGTTTGAACATGTCTCCTCCGGTGGACGCCCGGCGAGTGCGCCAGACGCTGGAAAGTGAGTGTCTGAGACCCCGGGTCTGACGATTCGAGGAACTTGCTAAATCCATTTAGCAATCCGGGTGGGTGTATGCTGAATCTATTTAGCAGGTGGGTCGACCCGTGCAAACCCTGGTATTTCGACCTTTTCCGAACCGGATACCTTTCATGAAACACGACCGGCGCGAAGGCGCCCCCGGAGCACCTTGATGGCGGGCACCCAACCCACGCGAAAGTCGACGATCTATGACGTAGCCAAGGCAAGCGGTGCGTCCACTGCCACGGTCAGCATGGTGTTGAACGGCACCTGGGCGAGGTATCGCATCAAGGAGGAGACGGCGAACCGGATTCTGGAGGCGGCGCAGAAGCTCGGTTACGCCGTGAACATGAAGGCCCGCGGGTTGCGCCTGTCGCGCTCGGGCCTGGCGGGCATGGTGCTGCCGCACTATCGCAACCGTTTCTTCGCGGGACTTGCACAGACCTTCGAGGATCAGGCGCGCGTCAGGGAGCTATGCCCCATCGTGGTCGGCACCCAGCGGGATCCGGCCGTGGAGGTCAACGTCACCGAAACCCTGCTCTCGCAGCGGGTTGAACTGCTGTTCATCGCGGGCGTGCGCAACCCGACTCCGCTGAATGAACTCTGCGCCGCGGCGGGTGTGCCCTGCATCAACCTCGACCTGCCGGGTGACGGAGCGCCGTCGGTTCTGTCGGACCATCGCAAAGGCTCGCAGACGATCACCGACGTGCTGCTCGACAAGTTGCTGCAACGCGGTCATTCTCCAGACGACCTTGTATTGCTTGGCGGCGTCGCGGACGAATACGCAACGGAGATGCGCATTGCCGGGTTCAAGGATGCGTTCGCGGCGCGAGGCCTGACACCCGGCAAAGCAGCGATCGACAGTTGCGGGTACAACGCAGCCGCGGCCAACCGGGCGCTCGCCAGTCGCTTCGACAATTCCGGGCGGCTGCCGCTGGGTTTGCTGATGAACTCGATCACCGCTTTCGAGGGTATGGTGCAGTTCACTGCCACGCTGCCGCCCGACGCGCTGAAAACCGCGGTGGTGGGATGTTTCGACTGGGACCCGTTTGCGGCCTACCTCCCGTTCGACATCACCATGCTGCGTCAGGATGTGCAGACTCTCATCGCCGAAGCCTTCCGGCTGACGGAAAACTTCGACGCGTCGGACCGTTCCCGTATTCTCGTGCCCACCGGTTTCGGGAAGATGTTTGAAGAAGCGGAGCAAACCAAGGAATTCGATCGTTGAACGCCGGAGCCGAACGGCCACACCGTACAGGCTGATCGCGAACCCCGATCAGCAGCGACGGGCAGGCTGGAAAATCATGCTCGAGCGAATCCCCGGTAGCGCTACGTCCTGGTCTTTCAACAACCCGTTAGACGTTGCATGACACGCAGGAGAAATATGAAGCTCCTTCTAACCGCTGGCGGCGTCACTAACGCGAGCATTCACGGCGCGCTTGTTTCGCTTCTCGGCAAGCCGATTGAGAGATGTAACGCCCTGTGCATCCCCACCGCGGAATATGGTCACCCGATGTGCACGCCCGCATCGGCATGGCGCTTTGTCTCGGGGAACTCGCCCTCGCCCATGTGCAACCTGGGCTGGAAGTCGATCGGTCTCCTGGAACTCACTGCACTGCCCAGCATTGGCGAGGAGCGTTGGATACCGTGGCTAAGGGAAGCCGACGTTCTGCTCGTAGACGGTGGCGACGCGTGCTTCCTGGCTCACTGGATGCGTCAGTCCGGGCTCGCCGAACGCTTACCATCGCTGCCGGACACAGTGTGGGTGGGTGTCAGCGCCGGGAGTATGGTGATGACGCCTCGCATTGGCGAGGACTTCGTGAACTGGAAGGCACCATCCGGCAACGACAGCACCTTGGGACTAGTCGGCTTCTCAATCTTTCCCCATCTGGATCACGAGTCCATGCCCGAAAATTCACTGGAGAACGCTGAACGTTGGGCTGCAAACATTGGCAGTCCCGCCTATGCGATCGATGACCAGACTGCCATTAGCGTCGCAGGCGGCAACATTGAGGTTGTCTCAGAGGGGCGCTGGAAGTACTTTCCGTGAATTCACTGGCAAAGAGGGCTGAACTGTTCGCGGCGGTCGGATGAAACGACGACCGTTGCTATCTTGCGGGACTCGTGAATGAAAGTATCCATCGCGTACATCGAAGAACCCCCGTTCGGCTGGACGGATGCGAACCGTATTGCCACCGGTGCCGACATCGACCTGGCCGATACGGTGCTTCAGGCGATCGGCGTGACGCGGGTCGAGTATCATCTGACGACGTTCAGTGAGTTGCTGCCCGGCGTGCAAGCCGGCCGCTGGGATATGAATGTTCCGCTGTTCGTTACGCCGGAACGTGCCCGTCTGGTCGCTTTCAGTGTGCCCGTATGGGGAATCGGCGATGGCTTCCTGGTTCGCGCGGGAAATCCGAAGACGCTAAACAGCTATGCGTCGCTAGCCAAACGCCACGATGCACGTCTTGGCGTGATTGCCGGACAGGTACAACACGCCTCGGCTATAACGCTGGGCGTAAGTGCGGACCAGATCGCCATCTTCGAACAGCAGGCCGACGCTGTCGAAGCGCTTCGCTCCGGAGCGATCGATGCGTACGCGAGCACTGCTTTGGGAAATCGCATTCTTGCGGATCGTATCGGCGGTTCAGTGCTAGAGGCCGTGGAGCACGATACGGGAATAGACTCGGCGCGCGTCAAGCTAGTACGACATCCCGCAAATAGGTTTAATAATCATCTGGCTGCAAGTACGGCTGCAGGAGGGTGACGACCACTTGCGCCATCTCGTCGAGCGTACCGGTGCCTGGCAGGGGTTCCCAGCGTCCACTATGGCTGCGAAAGGCGGCGCCATAACGATTGCGGCCGAGCTCGGTCAGCCGGGCCACCACGGTTGGCTCCTCATCGTCCAGACGTTTGATCAGCAGGTGACGCCCGTAGGCTTGCGTGATGATCTGCTCGTGGCCGAGCAGGCTGCGCAGTTGCCGCTGCAGTTCGGCGGCGTAGTGTTTGGTGGGTAACGCTGGCATGTCGACCCCTCGATTACGATGCGCCGCTTTGTAGCGGATAGCCCCGGAAACTCCATTTGAAGGGGCGTGCGGCCAGATTGTGCTCGCTGACGAACCGTTCGGTGCGCTCGCGCAGATGCGCGGTGCTGGTATGGCTTGCATGGCGCAGCACCCGGCGCGTGTAGCGGGCAAACCAGAGTTCAATCTGATTGACCCAGCTCGCGTGCAACGGCGTGAAGTGGAAATGAAACCGCTTGCCATGCCGCGCGTTGAACGCCTGCCAGACGGCCTGAGCGCGATGCGTATTGAGGTTGTCCCAGACTACGTGCACCTGTTTGCCCGGATACGCAGTAGCCACGCGCTCCATGAATGCGACCAGATCGTCCTGGGTACGCCGATCGCGGCACTCTGCCAGCACCTGCCCGGTATGGACATCGAGCGCCGCGATCAACGCCTGGGTGCCGTGACGAACATATTCGAACTCGCGTCGTCGCAGGCGTCCAGGGGCGGGCGCACGGCCCGGGTGCTTGCGTTCGATGGCCTGGATGCCGGTCTTCTCGTCGATACTGAGCACCACCGCGTTTCTGGGCGCCTTGCGGTACAGCTTGCAAATCCCGTTGACCTTCTCGCGAAAGGCCGGGTCTGGACTGGGTAGCCATTGCTGGACCCGGTGTGGGCGCACGTCGCCGGCCTGCAAAATGCGCTGTACGTGACTGCGGCTGATCTGCTCGACGACGCCGCGCTCCACCGCGCGCGCCGCAATCTCGTCGAGCGTCGGCGTGACCCGCCCCTCAGGGTCCTGCGCTTCACACGCCAGCGCGATCAACTGCAGCCGCGCTTCATGCGTGATGCGGGGCGGACGGCCACTACGTTCGCCTTCGCGAATGCCCTGAACTCCCCCCCGCGTCAGAATAGATGCCGCCCCGATAGAATTGGAACCTGGGGGCAGTAAAGAGAGAACGAATTGGCGCGTTACGGACAGACATTTAAGGA
>NZ_QQOA01000087.1 GCF_003443895.1 Paraburkholderia phosphatilytica
TGTGTTGTTTCAGGCACAACATCGATCTCTCAACCTGTGCGTGTTCCGAGACCCTGCGCGTTGCGCAGGATGGGGCATCCATAAGTGCTGAAGCACTAATGGCTGCCGACACACACCTGTTATAGGATCAAGCCTTACGGGCAATTAGTATCAGTTAGCTTAACGCATTACTGCGCTTCCACACCTGACCTATCAACGTCCTGGTCTTGAACGACCCTTCAAGGGGCTCGAAGCCCCGGGGAAGTCTCATCTTGAGGCGAGTTTCCCGCTTAGATGCTTTCAGCGGTTATCTCTTCCGAACATAGCTACCCGGCGATGCCACTGGCGTGACAACCGGTACACCAGAGGTTCGTCCACTCCGGTCCTCTCGTACTAGGAGCAGGCCCCCTCAAACTTCCAGCGCCCACGGCAGATAGGGACCAAACTGTCTCACGACGTTTTAAACCCAGCTCACGTACCTCTTTAAATGGCGAACAGCCATACCCTTGGGACCGGCTACAGCCCCAGGATGAGATGAGCCGACATCGAGGTGCCAAACACCGCCGTCGATATGAACTCTTGGGCGGTATCAGCCTGTTATCCCCAGAGTACCTTTTATCCGTTGAGCGATGGCCCTTCCATACAGAACCACCGGATCACTATGACCTGCTTTCGCACCTGCTCGACTTGTCGGTCTCGCAGTCAAGCACGCTTATGCCATTGCACTATCAGCACGATTTCCGACCGTACCTAGCGTACCTTCGTACTCCTCCGTTACACTTTGGGAGGAGACCGCCCCAGTCAAACTGCCTGCCATGCACTGTCCCCAGACCCGCTTCAGGGCCCAAGGTTAGAACCTCAAACAAACCAGGGTGGTATTTCAAGGACGGCTCCACGGAAACTAGCGTTCCCGCTTCACAGCCTCCCACCTATCCTACACAGACCGGTTCAAAGTCCAATGCAAAGCTGCAGTAAAGGTTCATGGGGTCTTTCCGTCTAGCCGCGGGGAGATTGCATCATCACAAACACTTCAACTTCGCTGAGTCTCGGGAGGAGACAGTGTGGCCATCGTTACGCCATTCGTGCAGGTCGGAACTTACCCGACAAGGAATTTCGCTACCTTAGGACCGTTATAGTTACGGCCGCCGTTTACCGGGACTTCAATCAAGAGCTTGCACCCCATCATTTAATCTTCCGGCACCGGGCAGGCGTCACACCCTATACGTCCACTTTCGTGTTTGCAGAGTGCTGTGTTTTTATTAAACAGTCGCAGCCACCAGTTTATTGCAACCCCTTCACCCTCTGCGCGCAGGCGCATCAAGCTACCAGGGCGTACCTTATCCCGAAGTTACGGTACCAATTTGCCGAGTTCCTTCTCCCGAGTTCTCTCAAGCGCCTTAGAATACTCATCTCGCCCACCTGTGTCGGTTTGCGGTACGGTCAGCGTGAAACTGAAGCTTAGAGGCTTTTCCTGGAACCCCTTCCAGTTGCTTCGCTTCCGAAGAAGCTCGCGCCACACCCTTGAGTCCTGTAGCCGGATTTGCCAGGCTACCCTCTCCAATGCAGCGACCGGGACTTCCAACACCCGGACAACCTTCCGCGATCCGTCCCCCCATCGCATTTCACGCCGGTGCAGGAATATTGACCTGCTTCCCATCAGCTACGCATTTCTGCCTCGCCTTAGGGGCCGACTCACCCTACGCCGATGAACGTTGCGTAGGAAACCTTGGGCTTACGGCGAGGGGGCCTTTCACCCCCTTTATCGCTACTCATGTCAGCATTCGCACTTCCGATACCTCCAGCACACCTTCCGGTGCACCTTCGCAGGCTTACGGAACGCTCTCCTACCATGCGCACTTGCGTACGCATCCGCAGCTTCGGTATATGGCTTGAGCCCCGTTACATCTTCCGCGCAGGACGACTCGATCAGTGAGCTATTACGCTTTCTTTAAAGGGTGGCTGCTTCTAAGCCAACCTCCTGACTGTTTTAGCCTTCCCACTTCGTTTCCCACTTAGCCATATTTAGGGACCTTAGCTGGCGGTCTGGGTTGTTTCCCTCTTGACACCGGACGTTAGCACCCGATGTCTGTCTCCCGTGATTGCACTCTTCGGTATTCGGAGTTTGCTATGGCGAAGTAATCCGCAATGGACCCTTCAACCATGACAGTGCTCTACCCCCGAAGGTGATACACGAGGCACTACCTAAATAGTTTTCGGAGAGAACCAGCTATTTCCAGGTTTGTTTAGCCTTTCACCCCTATCCACAGCTCATCCCCTGACTTTTCAACGTCAGTGGGTTCGGACCTCCAGTACGTGTTACCGCACCTTCATCCTGGCCATGGATAGATCACCTGGTTTCGGGTCTACACCCAGCGACTGGACGCCCTGTTCGGACTCGCTTTCGCTACGCCTGCCCTATTCGGTTAAGCTCGCCACTGAATGTAAGTCGCTGACCCATTATACAAAAGGTACGCCGTCACCCCTTACGAGGCTCCGACTGTTTGTATGCATGCGGTTTCAGGATCTGTTTCACTCCCCTCCCGGGGTTCTTTTCGCCTTTCCCTCACGGTACTGGTTCACTATCGGTCGATCACGAGTATTTAGCCTTGGAGGATGGTCCCCCCATCTTCAGACAGGATTTCACGTGTCCCGCCCTACTTCTCGCATACCTAGTTCCTTTCCACTGTTTTCGCCGACGGGGCTATCACCCACTATGGCCGCACTTTCCAGAGCGTTTGGCTAACAGCAGAAATAAAGAATGCAGGCTGGTCCCATTTCGCTCGCCACTACTTTGGGAATCTCGGTTGATTTCTGTTCCTGCGGCTACTTAGATGTTTCAGTTCGCCGCGTTCGCTTCGCATGGCCTATGTATTCAGCCATGGATGACCCATACGGGCCGGGTTTCCCCATTCGGATATCGGTGGATCAAAGCTCGTTTGCCAGCTCCCCACCGCTTTTCGCAGGCTACCGCGTCCTTCATCGCCTGTGATCGCCAAGGCATCCACCACATGCACTTGTTCGCTTGACCCTATAACGGGTATGTCTCTGTCGACCAGCGTTGGCGCTTTAGCGCTTACGCTGGTCCCATCCCCGAAGGGGATAGACCTACTCGCTACAGGCTGAGTATTCGCGTTGTGCCGTATTCCAATACGTCTTGCGACGTTCTTGAGATACATCGATACAATCACAACCCTGATCCGGTCACTCACGGCCATCTCTAACCGTTTTCACCGGATCTTTACTACTGCTTCTTCCTGATTGTTAAAGAACGACAGCCGATAGCGTGATTGCTGTAACCACCTATCCACTCTGACTGGCTCAATCGCCAATGCGCAGCACCCAGCCATCTCGCTGGGCGCTGTGCATTGAGGATTGGTGGAGGATGACGGGATCGAACCGACGACCCCCTGCTTGCAAAGCAGGTGCTCTCCCAGCTGAGCTAATCCCCCGCACATCAAACCACAGGGGACCGCTCTGGCTACACCCGGCCAGCCGCACCGCAGACATGGTGGGTCTGGTTGGATTCGAACCAACGACCCCCGCCTTATCAAGACGGTGCTCTAACCGACTGAGCTACAGACCCCTGAGTCTGTCTTCTCTTACAGCCGACAAGTGTGAGCGCTCAACTTCTGACGCTTAAGCTCTGGAAAGGAGGTGATCCAGCCGCACCTTCCGATACGGCTACCTTGTTACGACTTCACCCCAGTCATGAATCCTACCGTGGTGACCGTCCTCCTTGCGGTTAGACTAGCCACTTCTGGTAAAACCCACTCCCATGGTGTGACGGGCGGTGTGTACAAGACCCGGGAACGTATTCACCGCGGCATGCTGATCCGCGATTACTAGCGATTCCAGCTTCACGCAGTCGAGTTGCAGACTGCGATCCGGACTACGATCGGTTTTCTGGGATTGGCTCCACCTCGCGGCTTGGCAACCCTCTGTTCCGACCATTGTATGACGTGTGAAGCCCTACCCATAAGGGCCATGAGGACTTGACGTCATCCCCACCTTCCTCCGGTTTGTCACCGGCAGTCTCCCTGGAGTGCTCTTGCGTAGCAACTAGGGACAAGGGTTGCGCTCGTTGCGGGACTTAACCCAACATCTCACGACACGAGCTGACGACAGCCATGCAGCACCTGTGTTACGGCTCCCTTTCGGGCACCCCCACCTCTCGGCAGGGTTCCGTACATGTCAAGGGTAGGTAAGGTTTTTCGCGTTGCATCGAATTAATCCACATCATCCACCGCTTGTGCGGGTCCCCGTCAATTCCTTTGAGTTTTAATCTTGCGACCGTACTCCCCAGGCGGTCAACTTCACGCGTTAGCTACGTTACCAAGCCAATGAAGGCCCGACAACCAGTTGACATCGTTTAGGGCGTGGACTACCAGGGTATCTAATCCTGTTTGCTCCCCACGCTTTCGTGCATGAGCGTCAGTATTGGCCCAGGGGGCTGCCTTCGCCATCGGTGTTCCTCCACATCTCTACGCATTTCACTGCTACACGTGGAATTCCACCCCCCTCTGCCATACTCCAGCGATGCAGTCACCAATGCAGTTCCCAGGTTAAGCCCGGGGATTTCACATCGGTCTTACATCACCGCCTGCGCACGCTTTACGCCCAGTAATTCCGATTAACGCTCGCACCCTACGTATTACCGCGGCTGCTGGCACGTAGTTAGCCGGTGCTTATTCTTCCGGTACCGTCATCCACCCCGTTTATTCGACAGGATGATTTCTTTCCGGACAAAAGTGCTTTACAACCCGAAGGCCTTCTTCACACACGCGGCATTGCTGGATCAGGGTTGCCCCCATTGTCCAAAATTCCCCACTGCTGCCTCCCGTAGGAGTCTGGGCCGTGTCTCAGTCCCAGTGTGGCTGGTCGTCCTCTCAGACCAGCTACGGATCGTCGCCTTGGTAGGCCTTTACCCCACCAACTAGCTAATCCGCCATCGGCCGCCCCTTGAGCGCGAGGCCCGAAGGTCCCCCGCTTTCCTCCATAGAGCGTATGCGGTATTAATCCGGCTTTCGCCGGGCTATCCCCCACTCCAGGACACGTTCCGATGTATTACTCACCCGTTCGCCACTCGCCGCCAGGATTGCTCCCGCGCTGCCGTCCGACTTGCATGTGTAAGGCATGCCGCCAGCGTTCAATCTGAGCCAGGATCAAACTCTTCAGTTCAATGCCTGTTACTGTGTTCGGGTTCTCTCGAACCCGGTCGCTCACTCAAAGCTGACAGGTTCTGAATAAATTCAAAAACCTGACTTACTTTCGTGTGAGACTCTTGATACTTTCGCTAAAGCGAAGCCCGAAGACTCCACCTGCGTCGCCATCAAGCGCCCACACTTATCGGCTGTAGATTGTTAAAGATCACGTCGCGCAAACCGCCCGGG
>NZ_QQOA01000088.1 GCF_003443895.1 Paraburkholderia phosphatilytica
ACCAGTTGCTGCTGCTTGCGCAGGCGGAGTCGATGTCGTCGCGATGCCGGGTGGCGCGGGTCGATCTGTCCGGGGTGGTGTCGTCGGTGCTCGAAGAGATGATTGGCGCTGCGCAGCATCGTCGCATCGACCTCGGCGCGGAACTGGACGAGGGCGTGCAGGTGATGGGCAACGCGAGTCTGCTCGAAGCGCTCGTGACGAATCTCGTCGACAACGCGATCCGCTATACGCAGGAGGCAGGGCGCGTCACCGCGATCTGCCGCCGCGAAGGTGACGACGTGGTGCTGCAGGTGGTCGACAACGGCCCCGGTATTCCGGCCGAAGCGCGCGCATGTGTTCGAGCGTTTCTACCGCGCGGCGCGCGATGTGGAAGGCTCGGGGCTCGGGCTCGCGATCGTGCAGCAGATCGCGCACTCGCATCAGGGCAAGGTCGAGGTGGCGTCGGGCGCGGGGCGCGTGGGGCTGACGGTGACGGTGCGTCTGCCCGCGCCGAAGGCAGCGCACTGCAATCAATTGCAGCCGCCACGTTTCCGGTAATTGATCCGAACGTCGCTCAGTCCGGCGCCCCCGGCGCAGTGTTCGGATTGGCCTTCACGCTTTCCCTGAACGCCTTCACCATCTTGAGCATCGGGCCGAGCACCCAGGTATTGCGTACGAGAATGTCGGTTTCTTCTTTCGGGTCCTGGACCAGATGGAACAGGTACGGCGATTCGAGCCGGTTCGCGCCCGCGTTCACGTACGGTTCCCACACGAAATGCAGTTTCCAGTCGCGCCATTTCACCGCGCGCAGTTCGTCCTTGATATGGAAGAGGAAGCCTTCGCGATTCGACGAGGGCTGCTTGCCTAGCAGGAAGTCGAGCTGGCTTACGCCGTCGATCGGCCGTTCGTCGTTGGGCATCCGGCCGTCGATCAGTTCGGCGAACGTGGGCAGCAGGTCGACCACGTGGACGATCTGGTTGTTGACGTCGACCGGAATGTTGCCGGGCCAGCGCGCGATGAACGGCACGCGCAGGCTGCCTTCCATCGCAGTGTGATACGTGCCGGTCCATGGGCCAGCCGTGCCGCGATAAGGTGGGCGGAACTCCGGGCCGTTGTCGCTGCAGAAGATCAGCAGCGTGTTGTCCGCAATGCCGAGCGCGTCGAGCTGGTCGACGATCTGGCCGACGCGAAAATCCATCTCGGCGAGCGAATCCGCGAATTCACCCATGCCGGTCTTGCCGTCGAAATCCCTGTGCGGCAGCGTCGGAAAATGCAGATGCACGAGCGGCAGATAGAGAAAGAATGGCCGCGCGGCGCGCGCGTTGCGCTCGATGAACGTCTTCGAGCGTTCCACCAGTTCCTCGTCGATAATGCGGCGAGTTTCCAGGTCGTACAGCTTCACGTTGCGCGACGGCTCGCCCTTTTTGCCTTCCATGATGTACGGCAGTTCGGCAACGTTCGGATCGAAGCCGATCGAACTCGTGAACTGCGTTTCGTCGGTCGTGCGCGGAATACCGTACCACTCGTCGAAGCCGCGGTCCGATGGAAAGCGGCCTTCGATATCGCCCAGATGCCACTTGCCGTAGTGCGCGGTCGCATAGCCTGCGGACGACGCCATCTGCGCGAGCGTCCATTCCTTGCGTTGCAGTCCTTGCGGCAAACCCGGCGGCACCGACTGGAACGCGCCGGTGCGGATTGGATGACGGCCCGTCATCAGCGCGCTGCGGGTCGGTACGCAGTCGCTTTCCACGTTGTAGTTCAGCAGACGCATGCCGCTTGCAGCGAGCGCGTCGATGCGGGGCGTCGCGGCCCCGCGCATCATCTGGCCGCCGCCATAGCAGCCCAGTTCGCCCCAGCCGAGATTGTCGGCGACGATCAGTACGATATTCGGTCGATTGCTCATGATGTGATACGAGGTGGGCCGGTTCAGTCGGCCGGTTGCTGGTCGCCGAACTTGCGGATGCAGATCAGCAGCGAGATCACGCTGACGATGGCCGCGGCTGCGATGTACGCCGCCGGCACCAGGCGGCTATGCGTCGCGTGGATGCCCCACGTGAGGATCAGCGGCGCGAAACCGCCGAAGATCGCAACCGCGAGGTTGTGTGTGAGCGCGAGACCCGTGGTGCGCACCCGGCTCGGAAAGAGTTCGCTGAGCACGGCAGGCATCGGCCCCTGATAGCCGCTGATCGCAATACCGAGCACCGCACAGATGACGATGAACGCAAACGGCGACGGGCTGGCAATCAGCCAGGCGAAGAGCGGCACAGCGACCAGACCGATCAGCGCCGCTGCGACGAGCAGCGTGGTCTTGCGTCCCTTGCGATCGGCAATCGCACCGGCCAGCGGACACGCGACCATCTGCAGCGCGCCCATCAGCAGCGTGCCGGCGAACGCGAGCGACGAATCGATGCCGAGCTGCCGTGTCGCGAAGGTCGGCATATACAGCACGATCACATACGAGGACGACGTCACGAGCACATAGATGCCGATCGCCAGCGCGAGCCGCACTTTGTTATCTTTGAACGTGTCGCGAGCCGGACTGGCAGCGTGCGTATCTTTCGCGAACACCGGTGTTTCGTCGACGTGCCGACGGATCACGTACGCGACAGGGATGATGAAGAGGCCGAACAGGAACGGCACGCGCCATCCCCAGCTCAGCATCTGTTCCGGCGTCAGATAGCGCGAGAGCAGCGTGCCGAACAGCGAGGCGAGCACTGCGGTGCCGCCTTGCGCAGCCATCTGGAAGCTTGCGTAAAAACCGCGCTGATGGCGCGGCGAATGTTCGACCAGAAAGCTCGTGGAAGCGCCGAACTCGCCTCCGGCCGAAATGCCCTGAATCAGCCGCCCGGCCGCAACGATGATGGTCGCCGCGACACCGATCGACGCATACGATGGCGTCACCGCGATCATCAGCGTGCCGATCGCCATCAGCGCGATGCTGAGCGTCAGGCCTTTCTTGCGGCCGTAGCGGTCCGAGTACGAACCGAGCATCAGCGCGCCGAGCGGGCGCATCAGATAGGACGCGCCGAAGGTGCTCAACGCGACCAGCAGCGACGTGATCTCGTTCGCCGACGGGAAAAACTGCTTCGCGATCGTCACGGCGAAAAAGCCGTACACGACCAGATCGAACCATTCCAGCGCCGTACCGATCGTTGCCGCGATGACGACGGTGCGCAACCGGCCGCGCTGGTGCGTTGCGCTCAAGCGCCTTGGCGTGGCCGATCGTTCGACGTTTTCCATATCCATGTCCTGTTCCCGCTGTCTCCATGCGTTCACGGTGGGTCGTGTCGAAGAGTATTGGCGGCACAAATTCGTGGTACAAGCACGAGATCGACGCACTCAATAACCAGTGGTTATCATGAACCTGGACGATCTGCGATATTTCATGGCCGTCGCCGAAACGGGACTGCTGCACCGGGCGGCCGCACAGGTGGGCGTCAGCCAGCCGGCTTTGACCAAGGCCATCCGTCGGCTCGAGGCGGAACTGAACGTGCCGCTTTTCGATCGCTCGCCTAAAGGGATGCTGCTCACGCG
This sequence comes from Paraburkholderia phosphatilytica, assembly GCF_003443895.1. GTDB lineage: Bacteria > Pseudomonadota > Gammaproteobacteria > Burkholderiales > Burkholderiaceae > Paraburkholderia > Paraburkholderia phosphatilytica. The sequence goes on from NZ_QQOA01000088.1 coordinate 3,514, forward strand.
CTTTGGCATCGAGTTCCAGCGGCATGCCGCGTCGCTTCGCATCGCGTATGAAGACACGCTGAATCAGCTTGGAGAGATGTCGGCTGGCGAACTGGCCAAGGTCCGCCTGGGGGCGACGCCTGCTGTCGAGCCGCTGGTGAGCCGGGCGTTTCTGTCGCTGGTCAGAAGCCGCCCGGCGCTTCGACTCGATCTGACCGTTCAGTTGTCGGATACGCTGATCCGGGCGCTGCTGGATGGAGAGATCGATCTGGCGGTCGGCCCGTTGCCGGCCGAACTGCCCGAGGCCGTGCAGGCTGTCCCGCTGCTGATGGAATCGACGTCCGTCGTGTGCCGTGCGGATCATCCGCTGTGTTCGGCTGGCGCGAGCGTGTCAGCCGATACGCTGGGACGCTACCCGTGGATCCTGCCAGGGCAGGGCGTTTCCGCGCGACAGCAGATCGATGCGTACTTTAGCAGGCATCGAGTGGAAGGACCGCGAGTGCAGGTGCAGAGCAATTACAGTTCGCCGGTCGGTGTGTTCTTCCTGGTCGCCAATACCGACATGCTTGGAATCTGCAGCACGCAGCATCGCCCGGTGGCGGAGCAACTGGGCCTTAAGACGCTAGCGGTGAATCAGGCAAACTGGTCGCGTCAGATTGCGATCCTGACGCGCAGGAGCGGATCGCTTTCGCCACTGACGCAGGCTTTCATGACGCAGATCGTTGAAGAAGCAACGCCCCGCGCTTGATGCGCAGGGCGGCTCGCTTAGGGCGGCGTCGCGAACTACCCGGCTTTAGAACTATTGAGACTTACGTAAGTCATGACATCACCACAGCTCGGCTTGTTTCCAACATGCGACGATGATCGATTTGCGCTTCTGGCCGCTCTTGAGCTT
>NZ_QQOA01000089.1:0-3087 GCF_003443895.1 Paraburkholderia phosphatilytica
TCGCCAATACAACAAGCAAGCTGCCCCGTTGAAATGGAAGTATTCCGATCCAACTCGACGCATCCGGTGCAATTCATCCGGTTCAGCGGACTAGTGGTGACCAGCCTGATCGGCATGACGGGCGACAAGCTCGTGATCGGCTATTACCTGGCCGCCGCCGCGATCGTCAGCTGCATCCCGGTTGCGCTGTCGCCGCGCACGCACACATCTTCCCAACAACCGGCACCGGTTGCCTTGACTGAATGACCATGCTGAACGACCCGCGTCTCGGCGCTATCGAAGACGAACTGATCAAGATCCGCCGCCATCTGCACGCTCATCCGGAGCTGCGCCACGAAGAGGAGCAGACCGCCGACTATGTGGCCGAACGACTCGCCGAATGGGGTATCGAGGTGGTACGCAACATCGGCGGCCACGGGTTGGTCGGCGTGCTGCGCAGCGGCAACAGCACCCGTTCGATCGGCCTGCGCGCCGACATGGACGCGTTGCCGATGCAGGAGCAGAACCGCTTCGCGCATGCCTCGCGCTTTCCTGGTCGCATGCACGCGTGCGGACACGACGGCCATACCGCGATGCTGCTCGGCGCCGCGCGCTATCTCGCCGAGCATCGCGAGTTCGACGGCACCATCAACTTCATTTTCCAGCCGGCGGAGGAGGGCGGCGCCGGCGCGCGCCTGATGATCGAAGACGGACTCTTCGAGCGCTTCCCGATGGATGCCGTGTTCGGCGCGCATAACTGGCCAGGCATCGCGGCCGGCGCGTTCGCATTGCGGCCTGATGCGATCATGGCGTCGAGCAATACGTTCAAGGCGGATCTGTCGGGCTTCGGTTCCCACGCGGCTCAGCCGCATCGCAGCGTGGACCCGGTGATCGCCGCCACCACGCTCGCGCAGGCGTGGCAGACCATCGTGTCGCGCAACATCAATCCGAACGACGCCGCCGTGCTGTCGATCACCGAGATTCACGCGGGCAGCACGGTCAACGTGATTCCTGGGCATGCGAGCCTGAGCGGTACGGTGCGCGCCTTCAGCGTGGACGTGCTCGATCTGGTCGAGCGGCGCATGCGCGAGATCGCGCAGGGCGTGGCGGCCGCATTCGACGTGCGCGTGGAATTCGAATTCCGACGCATGTATCCGCCGCTCGTGAACGATCGGGAGTCGACTGCCTTTGCGGGGAAGGTGCTGAAGTCGGTCTTCGGCGCTGCGAACGTCGATGAAAACATCGCCCCACAGATGCCGTCGGAAGACTTCGCGTTCTACCTGCAGCACCGGCCCGGCTGCTACGTTTTCATCGGGAACGGCGACGGCTCGGAATACGGCACCTGCGGCTGTGCGATTCCGCTGCACAGCCCGAACTACGACTTCAACGATGCGCTGCTCAAACCGGGCATCGCGTGGTGGGTGTCGCTGGCTCGGGCGTGGCTGCCGGTGCCGCGTTGACGTGGTTTGCCGTTGGGATACGGCCCGGTTGACTGCGGGCGCCATGCAGTGTCCCGCCCTGAAGAAATACTGCTTTATCGCAGCAACGCTATCGCCCAATACCGCCGCGCGCGCATGATGTGACTAAAGCGGTTCTTCATGCGAAGCAGAAGGGCCGACATATTCATAGCGCGCCGTATTCACATGCGAGATGCGTAGCTCGACGGGCGCCTGGTGATAGGAGTAGGCAATGCGCCGAACTTCGAGCAATGGCGTGCCAGGCGACACTTCAAGCAATTCGGCTTCGACTTGAGTCGCCGTTGCAACGCGCAACCGCTCTTCCGTTCCGACCACGTTGATGTGGAACGCGTCCTGGTAGAAGTTGTAGAGCGTGCTGGGCCGCTCGCGCAGCGCCGCTTCAGTGAGCCCGTGAAAACGCTCTTCTGCCACGGTGATGCTGTCGATCATGACCGTCTCCCCGTGCAACGCGAGGCGGTTCACGAACGAGAAAACCCGTGCGTTCGGTTCGATGCCGAGCACTGCGGCGACTTCCCGCGTGGCTTTCGCCTTCGTGAACGACACGAGGTTCACCGTGGGATAGGTTTTGTCGCCATCCTGACGGACCACGCGGAAGAAGCGAAAGAAATAGCGGTCGCGCTGGTGTTGCGCGACGAACGTGCCGAGTCCCTGGTGGCGCACGAGGATGTTGTCCGCCACGAGCTCGTCGATTGCCTTGCGCAGCGTCCCGATCGACACGCCAAAGCGCTCCGAAAGACGCTTTTCGGAAGGTATCGCCTCGCCGCCCTTCCATTCCTTCGCCGACAGCGCGGCGAGGATGCCGTTTTTCACTTCCTTGTACCGTGTTCCCCCGATGACGGGCGTACCTGCCTCGCCTGCCGCATGGGCTGCGCCGTTTTTCGATGTGTTCATAGCGGTGTTCCCCTCTTGATGCTTTCTGCCCCGGATTTTACTTCATTCGGCTCATTCAACACATATAGATGATATGGTTGACATGAATGAATGTGGTGTCTATGATGCGCAGCATGGCCCCGCGCCACATCCCCGTGAACGAAACTGGAGACACTCATATGAGCCAGGCAGCTCAAGCACAGCAGGCTGATTCAACGGCGGCCCATGCCGGTCCGGCGCAGCGGACGATTCACATCGTGCTGCATGAGGCGAAAGACACGGTGGGCGTCGCGGTCGTTGAAGGCATCAAGGCCGGCACGCAGCTGAATGCGTGGATCATGGATGAAGACGAAATCATCACCGTCCCGGCGAAGCAGGACATTCCAATCGGCCACAAGGTGGCGCTGAAGGACATGGCCGTCGGCGATACGGTATTCAAGTACGGTGTCGATATCGGCAAGGTGGTGGCGCCCATCAAGGCCGGCGAGCACGCTCACGTGCAAAACATCAAGACGAAGCGCTGGTAAGCCGCGCGCTTTCAAAGGCCACGGCGCAGGCTTCAGCCGTTTCGCTTCCCCCTATCGAGAGAGACACCATGAGCGTGATTGAACTGGACACGATTTTCCGCGGCTATCGTCGCAGCAATGGCCGCGTGGGCGTACGTAACCATGTGATCATCCTGCCGGTCGACGACCTGTCGAACGCGGCGGCGCAGGCGGTCGAGCACAACATCAAAGGCACGATGGCGCTGCCGCATCCG
>NZ_QQOA01000089.1:3273-3907 GCF_003443895.1 Paraburkholderia phosphatilytica
CGGCATCGAGGAAGGCTGGACCAAGCGCGTCGTGGATGGCATCGCGGCGACCGGCAAGCCGGTGATGGGCTTCGGCATCGAACTGCATGGCGACCATGACACGATCATGCGCGCATCGAAAGCGGCGAAAGAGATGGTGCAGTACGCCACGTCGCTGCAACGCGAGGAGTGCCCGCTCAGCGATCTGTGGGTCTCTACCAAGTGCGGCGAATCGGATACCACGTCCGGCTGCGGCGCGAACCCAACTGTCGGCAATGCGTTCGACAAACTCTACGGCCTCGGCACCACGCTCGTGTTCGGCGAGACGTCGGAGCTGACGGGCGGCGAGCAGATCGTCGCGGCGCGCTGCGCGAACGACGGCGTGCGCGAGCGTTTCCAGTTCATGTTCGACCGCTACCAGGACATGATCAATCGCTGGAAGACCGACGACCTGTCCGAGTCGCAGCCCACCAAGGGCAACATCGCGGGCGGCCTCACGACGATCGAGGAAAAGGCGCTGGGCAACATCCAGAAGATCGGCAAGAAGTGCATGGTCGATGGCGTGCTCGACAAGGCCGAAATGCCGACGCATCCGGGCCTGTGGTTCATGGACTCGTCGTCGGCGGCGGCGGAGATGGTGACGCTGTGCGCGGCT
>NZ_QQOA01000009.1 GCF_003443895.1 Paraburkholderia phosphatilytica
GTTCGTGAAGAACGACGACGGCAGCGAACGTCTGCAGATCAACGCGCAGAACTGCGTGCACTGCAAGACCTGCGACATCAAGGACCCGACGCAGAATATCGTGTGGGTCACGCCGGAAGGTGGTGGTGGGCCGAACTATCCGAATATGTGATGCAACGACGGCTGTTCGCCGTTAGCACGGTACACGCCGATTGAATAAAAAAAGCCCGCAATTTGCGGGCTTTTTTTCAATGTCGCCTGGCGTGCTGTCGCTCAGGGCGCTTTCGCGGCGATCTTCGGCGTACTGACGAGCACGTCGCCGTTCTGCGCGCGATGACGCAGCGCGTGATCGATCAGCACGAGCGCGAGCATCGCTTCGGCGATCGGCGTCGCGCGGATGCCGACGCACGGATCGTGACGCCCAAACGTTTCGACCACCGTGGGCTGCCCGTTCTTGTCGATCGAGCGGCGCGCCGTGCGGATGCTCGAAGTCGGCTTGATCGCAATCGATACGGTGATGTCCTGCCCCGTCGAGATGCCGCCGAGCACGCCGCCCGCGTGATTGCCGACGAAGCCCTTGGGCGTCAGCTCGTCACCGTGCACAGAGCCGCGCTGCGCGACGCTCGCGAAGCCCGCGCCGATCTCGACGCCCTTCACCGCGTTGATGCCCATCATCGCGTGCGCGATATCGGCATCGAGCCGGTCGAAGAGCGGCTCGCCGAGACCCACCGGAATACCCGAAGCCACCACGCCGATCCGCGCGCCGATCGAATCGCCGTCCTTGCGCAGCGCGTCCATGTACGCCTCGAGCTGCGGCACGATGTCCGCGTTCGGCACGAAGAACGGATTCTCGTGCACGTGCGACCAGTCGACGAACGGCACGTCGATCTCGCCGAGCGCGCTCATGTAGCCGCGCACTTCGGCGCCGAAATGCTCGCGCAGCCACTTCTTCGCGACCGCGCCCGCCGCGACCGTCGGCGCGGTCAGCCGGGCCGACGAGCGGCCGCCGCCGCGGTAATCGCGAATGCCGTACTTGTGCCAGTAGGTGTAGTCGGCATGGCCTGGACGGAAGGTGTCCATGATGTTGCCGTAGTCCTTGCTGCGCTGGTCCGTGTTGCGGATCAGGAGCGCGATCGGCGCGCCGGTCGTCACGCCTTCGAACACTCCCGACAGGATCTCGACCTGGTCCGCCTCCTGGCGCTGCGTCACATGGCGCGACGTGCCGGGCCTGCGGCGGTCGAGCTCGAGCTGGATGTCGGCTTCGGAGAGCGCCATACCCGGCGGGCAGCCGTCGATCACGCAGCCGATGGCCGGGCCGTGCGATTCGCCGAAAGTCGTGACTGTGAAAAGCGTACCGAGGGTATTGCCGGACATGAGCGTCGTCCAAAGAAAGGCAGGAAGACCGCTATTATGCCAGCCCGCTCAGGCACTGCAGGCGGTGCGGCGCGCCGCCTTGCATCGACATTACTTCCGCGCGCCGCGCAGTTCCTGCACGATCGCCTGCAGCCGCTCGGGCGTCACATCGGCGGGCGCAAGCGGTTCGCCGACCGCGAGCGTCAGGCGGCTCGTCACGCCGCGCCGTAACGGCCGCGGAAAACGCGCATCGGTATGGCGCGAGAACACGCTGCCCCACAGTCCGCGCAGCGCCGCCGGCACGACCGGCACCGGCGTGCGCTGCAGGATCTCTGTCACGCCGTGGCGAAACGGATTCATGTCGCCGGTGCGGGTGATCTTGCCCTCCGGAAAAATGCAGACGATCTCGCCGTCGCGCAGCGCGTCGGCGCAGCGGTCGTACGCCTGCTTCAGCAGCGCCGCGTCTTCGTGCGCCGGCGCGATCGGAATCGCCTTCGCATGCCGGAACAGCCAGCCGACGAACGGCGTGCGGAAAATGCGATGGTCCATTACGAAGCGGAGCGGCCGCGGGCTCTCTGCCATCACAACGATCGCATCGACGAAGCTCACGTGATTGCAGACCAGCACCGCCGCGCCCTCTTCCGGAATGCGTTCCGCGTGCACGAGGCGGATCCGGTAGACCGTGTGCACGAGAATCCACGCGATGAAGCGCAGCAGAAACTCCGGCACGAGCGAATAGATGTACACCGCGACGACGATGTTGAGCAGCGCCGTGGTCAGGAACAGCCCCGGAATGCCGACGCCCGCGGCGGTCAGCGCCATCGCCATCAGCGAGGACACGATCATGAACAGCGAGTTGAGGATGTTGTTCGCCGCGATGATGCGCGCGCGATGGCTCGGCTGGCTGCGGCTCTGGATCAGCGCATAGAGCGGCACGCTGTAGAAGCCGCCGAACATCGCGAGCAGGAACAGGTCCGCGAGCACGCGCCAGTGCGCCGGCCGCGCGAGGAATTCGCCGACGGCGAGCAGATGCGCTTCGACCGGCAGCCGGTGGCTCGCGAAGAACAGATCGATCGCGAACACGCTCATGCCGATCGAGCCGAGCGGCACGAGGCCGACTTCGATGCGCCGCTTCGACAGCCGCTCGCACAGGATCGAACCGAGCCCGATGCCGATCGAGAAGGTGGCGAGCAGCACCGTGACGACGTCCGGATTCGCCGACAGCACGTCCTTCGCGAAGTTGAAGAACGACGCGAGGAAAGTCGCGCCGACAAACCACAGCCACGAAATGCCGAGCAGGCTCAGAAACACCGTGCGGTTTTCGCGCGCGAGCTTCAGGTTGCGCCAGGTCTCGGTGAACGGATTCCAGTTGATCGCGAGATCCGGCTGCGACGGGGTGGAAGGCGGCACGAACGCGGACGCGCCGCGCCCGATGAGCGCGATGCACACGCACGCCACCGCCAGCACGATCGCGCCATGCTCGACGAAGCCCGCGGCCGCCCCGCCGAGAATCGTGCCGATCAGGATCGCGACGAACGTGCCCATCTCGACGAGCCCATTGCCGCCCACCAGTTCCTCTTTCGCGAGATGCTGCGGCAGATACGCGTATTTGACGGGGCCGAACAGCGTGGAATGCACGCCCATAAGGAACGTGCACGCGTACAGCAGCGGCGCCGAGTGCAGCACGAAACCCGAACCGCCGATCAGCATCACCACGATCTCGAAGGTCTTCACGAAGCGCGTGAGCATCGCCTTGTCGTACTTGTCGGCGATCTGGCCGGAAGTGGCCGACAGCAGCACGAACGGCAGGATGAAGATCGCGGAGATCAGGAACGCGGCCGTCTTCGGATCGACGCCGGAAAAGCGCGATGCCTGATAGGTGACGAGCGACGTGAAGCCGATCTTGAAAACGTTGTCGTTCATCGCGCCGAGGAACTGCGTCCAGAAGAACGGCGCGAAGCGGCGCTCGCGCAGCAGCTCGAACTGCGAATGGCCGTGGGCGGCATCGCGCCCGGCACGGCGCGGCGTGGAAAGCGGCTGGTCACTCATGCGGTGGCTCGGTCCAGTGGTCTCGAAGGTATTGGCCGCGGTCATACGCGACGTGCGCCGCGGCTCCGGTTCTTGTCCGGCGGCGGCCCTGGGCGATCGCGGCGCCTGGACCGTTTTCGGCTGGGGCTGATTGTGCTTGCTTTTCAAACGTGCCGCTGCGGAATTTTTTTACGTATTGCCGCAGTGGATGGCAAGTCGCGGCCGGCGCTACCGGGGTGGCCTGTGCTGTCGCGCGTGGCGCGGCGCCGGGCGCAAATCTGCCCGTGACCGACGCGCGAACGAAAGGGCGAAGAAATGTGAATTTTCGGCGACAGCTCGCGACGCGCTGTCAGCACGCTGCCGATGCTCATGCCGAATGGTGAACGGCCAGGTAAGAACCCTGAGCCGGCGCCCGCGACTCATCGCGGGCGCGCGTCACGTCGTGACGAATGGAAGAACCGCGCGTGGCACCCGGCCACGCAATCGCTCAATGCCCCGATTGCTGCTGCGGTTCCTGCTCTTCCGGCCAGTCGCGGATATACGCCTTCAGCATGCGGTTTTCGAAGCCCTGCTCTTCCACAACGGCCTTCGCGACGTCGTAGAACGAGATCACGCCCATCAGCGTGCGGCTTTCCAGCACCGGCAAATAACGCACGTGATGCTCGAGCATCATCCGGCGCACCTCGTTCACGTCGGTTTCCGGCGTGCAGGTGAGCGGATGGTCGTCCATGATCTTGCGGATCGTCGAGGTGCCGACGCTGCCGCCGTTGCGGCTCAGCGTGAGGATGATCTCGCGGAACGTGAGCATGCCGACGAGATCGCCGTACTCCATCACCACCAGCGAGCCGATGTCGTGCTCGGCCATCGCGTCGACAGCTTCGGTCAACGCCGTATCGGGCGTCACGGTGAACAGGGTGTTGCCCTTGACCTTCAGAATGTCGCTGACTCGCATAGTTGTCTCCTGGGGACCCAGGTCAGCGCCTTCGCGCGTGCTCTGGTCCGATGCAAAATTGTTGCCGGGATGCTGGATGAAAAGCTCTATCTATTTTCGATGCTAGCGGAAAGGCCCATAAAAGGAAAGCGCGCGGCGGACGCGTCGGAGGCCCGCCGCACAGGGCTTCGCGGCAAAAAAAGCGGGCTGGCTCCGTGACGCCGATGTTACGATGGCCCCCACTTCGACCCTTCGCGGGGCTCGCGGCTCCGCTGTGACGATGTCCATCCAACGTTTCGACACGCTCGCGCTGCACGCCGGCGCCGCGCCCGATCCCGCCACCGGCGCGCGCGCCACGCCGATCTACCAGACCACCTCGTTCTCGTTCCGCGATGCCGACCACGCCGCCGCGCTCTTCAACATGGAGCGCGCGGGCCACGTGTACTCGCGCATCTCGAACCCGACCGTCGCGGTGTTCGAGGAACGCGTCGCCGCGCTCGAAAACGGCGCCGGCGCGATCGGCACGGCGAGCGGCCAGGCCGCGCTGCACCTGGCCATTGCCACGCTGATGGGCGCGGGCTCGCATATCGTCGCGTCGAGCGCGCTCTACGGCGGCTCGCACAACCTGCTGCATTTCACGCTGCGCCGCTTCGGCATCGAGACGACCTTCGTCAAACCCGGCGACCACGACGCGTGGCGCACCGCGCTGCGGCCCAACACGCGCCTGCTGTTCGGCGAAACCCTCGGCAACCCGGGGCTCGACGTGCTGGATATCGCCGCGGTCGCGCAGATCGCGCACGATCACCGCGTGCCGCTGCTCGTCGATTCGACCTTCACGACGCCGTGGCTCCTGAAGCCGTTCGAGCATGGCGCGGACTTCGTCTACCACTCCGCGACGAAATTCCTCGGCGGCCACGGCACGACGATCGGCGGCGTGCTGGTGGACGGCGGCACGTTCGATTTCGCCGCGTCCGGGCGCTTCCCCGAGTTCACCGAGCCGTACGACGGCTTTCACGGCATGGTGTTCGCCGAGGAGAGCACGGTCGCGCCGTTCCTCTTGCGCGCGCGCCGCGAAGGGCTGCGCGACTTCGGCGCGTGCCTGCATCCGCAGGCTGCGTGGCAGCTGCTGCAGGGCATCGAGACGCTGCCGCTCAGAATGGAGCGCCACGTCGCGAATACGCGCAAGGTGGTCGCGTTTCTGGCCGCGCATCCGTCGGTCGAATCCGTCGCATATCCGGAACTCGACTCGCATCCCGACCACGCGCTCGCGAAGCGTCTGCTGCCGCGTGGCGCGGGCGCCGTGTTCAGCTTCAACCTGCGTGGCGACCGCGCCGCGGGCCGGCGTTTCATCGAGTCGCTGCAGGTGTTCTCGCACCTCGCGAACGTCGGCGATGCACGCTCGCTCGTGATCCATCCCGCATCGACCACGCATTTCCGCATGGACTCGGCCGCGCTCGCCGCGGCAGGCATCGCGGAAGGCACGATCCGGCTGTCGATCGGGCTCGAAGACACGGACGACCTGATCGACGACCTCAAACGCGCGCTGAAGGCCGCGACGCGAGGCCAGCCATGATCGTCACCGTCAACGGCCGCGCCGCGTACGCGTACACCGGCGGCAAACCCTTCGATCCCGCGTTGCCGACCGCCGTGTTCCTGCACGGCGCCGAGCACGACCACAGCGTCTGGGCGCTGCAGACGCGCTATTTCGCGCACCACGGCTTCAGCGTGCTCGCCGTCGACCTGCCTGGCCACCACCGCAGTGCGGGGCCCGCGCTGACGAGCATCGGCGCGCTCGCCGACTGGCTCGCCGCGCTGCTCGACACAGCCGGCGTGCAGCAGGCGTTCGTCGCGGGACACAGCATGGGTTCGCTGATCGCGCTGGAGTTCGCCGCGCGCTACCCGGCGCGCGCCACCGCACTGGCGCTGCTCGCGACGGCCGCGCCGATGGCGGTGGCGCAGGCGCTGCTCGACGCCGCCCGCGAGCGCGAGCCCGATGCGATCGGCATGGTCAACGAGTGGTCGCATTCGACTTACGCCGCGAAGCCATCGTGCCCCGGCCCCGGTTTCTGGCTGCACGGCCTGAACCAGCGGCTGATGGAGCGCGTCTCGGCCACCGGCGAGCCACAGCTGTTCCACACCGACTTCGCCGCCTGCAACGCGTACACCGACGCGCTCGTGCGTGCGGCCGCCGTGCGCTGTCCGGTCCGGCTGCTGGTCGGAAAACGCGACGTGATGACGCCGCCGCGCGCCGCCCGTGCGCTGGCGGACGCGTTCGCGGCAGCCGGCGTGCAAGCCGATACGGTCACGCTCGACGCCGGGCATGCGTTGATGTCGGAGCAGCCCGACGCGACGCTCGATGCGCTATTCGCTTTCGCTCAACGCACGCTCGTCCAGCGATGAAGGACGAACGAAAGCCACCGGGTTGCACCGCCCCCACAATCGCAGCAGAATGAATCGACGGACGCGCACAACGCGCCCCTCAGCCCGATTGCAGGGAGATGAACATGGCACATACAGCTCAACGTGATCACTTCGCGAGCTTCGCGGAGTTCTATCCGTTCTACCTCGAAGAGCATCGCAACCTGACGTCGCGGCGTCTGCATTTCATCGGTTCGCTGGGCGTGATCGGCTGCGTCGCGATGGCCATCGCAATGGCCGACTGGTGGTGGCTGCCGCTCGCGGTGATCTGCGGTTACGGCTTCGCGTGGGTCGGTCACTTCTTCTTCGAGAAGAACCGCCCGGCCACGTTTCGCCATCCGGTGTACAGCCTGATGGGCGACTGGGTGATGTTCAGCGACATCTGCCGCGGCAGGGTCTCGATCTGAACGCTTCGGCGGCTATCTAACCCGCCGCGTGCGGCAGCGCTTCGCCGTCGGGCGCGTCATTGCGGGCAGTGACGGTGCGGCGCGCCCGCGCCGCCAGCAAGGCCGCGAGCGACACGGTCATCTTGCCGTTGTCGAGCGCGCCGAGCAGCGTCGGACCGTCGATGCGCGCCGACTCCAGCTTCAGCTGATATTCGAGCTCCGAACGATCGATCACGAAGATGTCGAAGAGCCGCTCGACCGTCACCTGCTCCGGATTCGCGAGCAGGATGAAACGCGTGACGCCGCTTACGTCATCTTCCAGACGCGACACCCATTCGAGGTCTTCGAGCGGCTGCAAGAGCCGTATCACCGTATCGATGTCGCGGCGCAGCATGCGCCCCAGTTCGTGCGTGGTGTGCCCCTTGCCGCCCGCATCGCGCATGCTCGCGAGACGCGCGAGCAGCCCGAGCGCATCGAGCAGATCGCTGCCGGGAAACTGCGGCCGGTGAAACTGCCCGGTGCGGATGGCCGGCAGCGCCGACGACACCATCGCGCCCGCCAGCGTGATGAACCAGCTCAGGTACATCCAGAGCAGGAACATCGGCAGCGTCGCGAACGCGCCGTAGACAGCCGTGTAAGTGGGAATGCGCTTGATGTAGAAGCCGAAGCCGCGCTTCGCGAGTTCGAACGCGATCGCCGCGCCCACCCCGCCCACCACCGCGTCGCGCCATTCGACCCGGCAGTTCGGCAGGAACACGTACAGCATCGTGAACGCGAGCGCGGTGAGCGGCAGCGCCGCGCCCGTCAGCGCCCAGTCGATCAGCGGCGTGATGTGCTGCGCGGCGCTGTACGCCATCGATCGTGTAAACACGTACGACGAGATCGAAAGACTCACGCCGATCAGGATCGGCCCGAGCGTGAGGATCGCCCAGTACACCAGCACGCGCTGCGCGAACGGCCGCGGCTTGCGCACGCGCCAGATCACGTTGAACGCGGATTCGACCGTCATCATCGTCATCACCGACGTGACGAACAGCACGATCATGCCCATCGTCGTCAGGCCTTTAGCCTTCGACGCGAACTGGTTCAGCCAGTGGAAGATCTGATCGTTGATCTGCATCGGCATCAGATGGTCGGCAAGGAACGACTGCAGCGACATCTGGAACTTCGCGAAGATCGGAAACGCGGTGAAGAGCGCGAACGCGACGGTGGCGAGCGGCACGAGCGACAACATGGTTGTGAACGTGAGGCTGCCGGCCACCTGCGGAATGCGGTCTTCGCTGCTGCGTTGCGCGGCGAACTGCGCGAGACGTTTCAGCGCATCGAGATCGAAACGCATCCTGGACAACGAACCACCTCCTTGCTACATCGAACGCCCGCTGGCGCCAGGCCCGCGACATCGCGCCGACAGCCCGCCACAGGCAACCGCTCACTATAATACTCGTTCAATTTCGAACGCCTATGAACGACATCCTGGTCCTCTACTACAGCCGGCACGGCGCCACGCGCGAGCTCGCGCTGGCCATCGCGCAGGGCATCGACAGCATTGCCGGCATGCAGGCGCGGGTGCGTACCGTGCCGCCCGTCTCCACGGTCTGCGAAGCGACGCAATCCGATATTCCGGCCGACGGGCCGCCTTACGCGGAGCTGCGCGACCTCGAAGAATGCGCGGGCCTCGCGCTCGGCTCGCCCACCCGTTTCGGCAACATGGCCGCGTCGCTCAAATACTTCCTCGACGGCACGACGCCGCAGTGGCTGTCCGGCGCGCTCGCGGGCAAACCGGCCTGCGTGTTCACGTCGACGGGCAGCCTGCACGGCGGCCAGGAATCGACGCTGCTGTCGATGATGCTGCCGCTCCTGCATCACGGCATGCTGATGCTCGGCATCCCGTACACCGAGAGCGTGCTCACCACCACGCTCACCGGCGGCACGCCGTATGGCGCGTCGCACTACGCGCGCGCCGACAGCGCCGCGCAAGGCATCTCCGCGGACGAGAAAACGCTCGCCGTCGCGCTGGGCGCGCGGCTTGCGCGCACCGCCGCGCAACTGGGCAGCGCGCGATGACGGCATCGCGCGTCGACAACAATGAAGGCGGTCAGGCCGCCGCCGGATCGGAACCCGGCGCGCAGCAAAGCGCGCCGAACAGCCTTCGAAGCGCCCCGCGCGGCCTTGTCACGCAGCTCGCCACGCTCGCGCTCGCCGCGCTGATCGTGCTGTGCATCGCGTGGGAATGGCGGCTCGCGCCGCTGCGGCCCGGCGGCTCGCTGCTGGTGCTGAAGGCGGTGCCGCTCGTGCTCGCGTTGCCGGGCGTCGCGCGGCGCCGGCTGTACACGCTGCAATGGGCGTCGATGCTCGTGCTGCTGTACTTCATGGAAGGCATCGTGCGCGGCATGTCGGACCGCGGGCTCAGCGCGTCGCTGGGTTGGAGCGAAGTCGCGGTATCCGTGGTGTTTTTCGTCGCGGCGCTGGTCGCGGTCGCGCCATTCAAGCGCGCGGCGCGCGCCGCGAAACGCGCTGCCGGCGAACGCAGCGACGCGTGAACGTCGCGCTGCAAGCGACACGCAGCGCGGGTATCGTAGTCGGCATCACGTGCATCACGAGCTTTGCGTGCTTGACGAAAGCGCCCCACCATCATGAGCAACCCGATGACCACCTCCACCACCGAACGCTCTTCCGCCTTCGTCGCTGCGTGCGCGAACGCGATCGGCGCGAATCACGTGCTCACGGCTGAGCACGACACTGCCGCCTATCTGACCGACTGGCGCCGCCGCTACAGCGGCGCCGCGTGCGCGGTGCTATGTCCGGCCACCACCGAGGAAGTGGCCGCGCTCGTGAAGCTCGCGATCGAACATCGGATCGAACTCGTGCCGCAAGGCGGCAACACCGGCCTCGCGGGCGGCGCCACGCCGGACACGAGCGGCGCACAGGCGGTGATCAGCCTGCGCCGCATGAACCGCGTGCGCGAGATCGATCCGCACAACAACACGATCACGGTGGAAGCCGGCGTGGTGCTCGCCGACGTGCAGGCCCACGCGGACGAAGCCGGCCGCCTGTTCCCGCTGAGCCTCGCGGCCGAAGGCAGCTGCACGATCGGCGGCAATCTGTCGACCAACGCGGGCGGCACCGGCGTGCTGCGCTACGGCAACACGCGCGAACTGTGTCTCGGCCTCGAGGTCGTCACGCCGCAAGGCGAGATCTGGCACGGCCTGCGCGGACTGCGCAAGGACAACACCGGCTACGACCTGCGCGACCTCTTCATCGGTGCGGAAGGCACGCTCGGCATCATCACGGCCGCGGTGATGAAGCTGCACCCGCAACCGGCCGCGCGCGTGACGGCGCTCGCCGCGCTCGCGTCGCCGCACGCGGCGCTCGATTTCCTCGCGCTCGCGCAACGTCACGCCGCCGCGGCGCTGACCGGCTTCGAGCTGATGTCGGACTTCTGCATGCGGCTCGTCGGCCGGCACTTTCCGCAGCTGCGCTATCCGTTCGCGGACGTGCACGCACAGACCGTGCTGCTCGAACTGTCCGACAGCGAGAGCGAAGCGCACGCGCGCCAGGTGTTCGAACGGATGATGGAAGAAGCGCTGGAGAGCGGGCTCGTCGAAGATGCGGTGGTCGCGGAAAATCTCGCGCAGTCGCAGGCGTTCTGGGATCTGCGCGAACACATTCCGCTCGCACAGGCGGAGGAAGGCCTCAACATCAAGCACGACATCGGCGTGCCGATCTCGCGCATCGGCGACTTCATCGACGTGACCGACCGGCTGGTGGCCGAAGCCGCGCCCGGCGCGCGAATGGTGACCTTCGGGCACCTCGGCGACGGCAACCTGCACTACAACGTGCAGGCGCCCGAAGGCGAGGACGCGAAGCAGTTCCTGAAGGAATACCAGGCGCGCATCAACCGCATCGTCTACGACAGCGTGCACCAGCACCACGGCACGATCAGCGCCGAGCACGGCGTGGGCCAATTGAAGATCGACGACGTGGAGCGCTACAAGGAAGGTGTCGAAGTACGTCTGATGCATGCGGTCAAGCAGGCGCTCGATCCGCTCAACCTGATGAATCCGGGCAAGGTGGTGCGGCAGGCACAACCGGAGTCGCCGACGTGAAGATCCGCGTGCTGTCCGATCTGCATCTCGAGCATGACGAGCCGGACATCGTGCCGCACGCGGCAGCCGATCTCGTCGTGCTCGCCGGCGACATCCACAACCACGCGGCCGGCCTGCGCTGGGCCGCGGAAACGTTCGACGCACAGGTGCCGGTGGTCTACGTGCCCGGCAATCACGAGTACTACGACGGCGAATTCGGCGCACTGGAGGCAGCGATGCACGATGCAGCCGCGAGCGTCGACAACGTGCATTACCTGAACAACACGGCGCTCGTCGATCCGGACGGCGCGTGGCGCGTGCTCGGTACCGCGCTGTGGACGGATTTCGACCTGTTCGGCGCGAGCGACGAAGCGCGCGCCGAAGCGATCGCCGCGGGCGAGCGCGTGATGCTCGATTTCCGTGGCGTAATCCAGGTGACCTGGCCGCACGACGCTGCGCTCGCGGCGGCCGCCGACATGCCCGACGCCCCACGCAATTTCACCGCCGCCGATGCGATCGCGCTGCATCGTCATGCGCGCGCGTGGCTCGAAGCGGAACTCGCGAAGCCGTTCGCCGGCACGACGATCGTCGTCACGCACCATGCGCCGCACCGCTTCAGCCTCGCGCCGCAATACGCGGAGGACAAGGCATCGGCGGGCTTCGTCAGCGATCTGGATGCGCTGGTGCGCGCGCCGGTCGCGCTATGGATCCACGGCCACACGCACACGTCGTTCGACTATGCGGTGAACGGCACGCGCGTGGTGTGCAATCCGCGTGGGTACAAGGACCGGCGCACCGGCGTGATGGAGAACCCGTCGTTCGCGTGGGACAGGCTCGTGGAAGTGTGAACCTCAACCGCGCTCGCCAGGTTCGCGGGCGCGCACCGGAACGGGTTGCGGCTGCTGCTGGCGGACGAACCGCAGCAGGTCGCGCGATGCGGCAATGCCGATCAGTCCGAACATCACGGCGATGCCGATCATCAGATGCGTATCCATGGAATTCCTCTCGTTTCCGTTCCGTCGATTTGCTAACTGCGTGCTAACTGCGTCTGAGTCATACGTTAACAAATCGTCCTTGCCCGAGCGGTAAGCAAGTGTTGCGACGCAACGCCATTCTGTAACAGAGCCTCGCAATTTCCAGAGCGCCGCGACAGAGCCCCCGAGTTCACTTTCTCGCGTACTGCCGCACTTCGTGCTGGTCGGCCGAGAGCGTTGCGGGCAGGGTTTCGCGCAGGTATTCGACCCACGTGCGGATTTTCGCGTCGAGATACTGGCGCGACGGATACAACGCGAAGATGCTCATCTCCTGCGACATATATTCCGGCAGCACCCACACCAGTTCGCCGCTCTTCAGACCGCTGATCGCCGAGTAGATCGGAATCAGGCCGATACCCATGCCCTCGCGCACCGCCACCGCGAGCGCTTCCGCGACGTTCACCTGAAAAGTGGCCGCGCCGAGTTCGCAGGTATCCTGACCGTTCGGGCCATCGAACGTCCACACGTCCGCCGGGAATACCGGCGTGACCATCTGCAGGCAGGTGTGCTGCTTCAGGTCGGCCGGAGTTTTCGGCACACCGCGCTGCTCCAGGTACGCGGGCGACGCGCACGCGATGCTGAACGCGCTGCCGATGCGCTGCGACACGAGCCCCGAATCCGACAGCTGCACCGCGAGCACCAGCGCGACATCGTAGCCCTCGTCGAGCAGGTCCGGCGTGCGATGCGCGAGCGTCAGCTCGACGCTCACGTCCGGATAACGCTGCTGGTATCCGCCGACGGCCGGCACCACGTAGTGCTGGCCGAAGCTCGTCATCGCGTGCACGCGCAGGCGGCCGGACGGCCGCGCGTGCGCGTCGCTCGCCTCGGCTTCGGCCTGGTCGACGTACGCGAGGATCTGCTCGCAGCGCTGCAGATAGCGCTCGCCGGCCTCGGTCAGCGCGATACGGCGCGTGGTGCGGTTGAGCAGCCGCGTGCGCAGATGCGCCTCGAGATCGGACACGGCGCGCGACGCATAGGCGGTCGTCGTATTCAGGTGCTGCGCCGCGCCCGTGAAGCTGCCCGCTTCGACCACGCGCACGAATACGCGCATGTTTTGCAGGGTATCCATGTTTGATCCTTCTGAAGACCACCCGATTGTTACACGGATTGCAAGATCGATTAGTTCAGAAGGCGTAAGAATCCCTTGCATTCTTACCGGTTATTCGAAAATCCCCCGAAAAATATAATTGGCTCCACCACTTCCATCGCCATTTGAGGAGCAATCGTGCAGCCGTCGGGGGCAAAACGGACCGTCATCGCAGCCGTCTTTACGATCTCATTGATAATCGCGGGCTGCGCCAGCACCGGCGGCGTCGCGCCGCAGACGGACGGCGGCACGAACCCGGCGACGCTCGACGCGGGCGCCGCAATCCGCGCGGCCGATCTCGACGCGCAATGGCCCGCGAGCGACTGGTGGCACGCGTACGGCGATCCGCAGCTCGACGCGTGGGTCGCCGCCGCGCTCGCGAACAGTCCGACGCTCGCGATCGCGCAGGCGCGCGTGCGCAGCGCGCAGTCGCTTGCCGGTGTGGCGCAGGCCGACCTCGCGCCGCAGCTGAAAGGCGATCTGTCGATCGAGCGTCAGCACTGGCCCGACAACATCTACTACGGCCCGGGCTCGCTCGCGAACTCGAACACGTGGGACAACACCGGCGCGCTGAGCCTCTCGTATCACCTCGACCTGTGGGGTCGCGACCGCAACGCGGCGGAGCGCGCGCTCGACGCCGCGCATGCGAGCGCCGCCGATGCGCGCGCCGCGCAGCTCGAACTCGAGACCAACGTGGTGCGCGCGTACATCCGGCTGTCGATGAACTACGCGCTGCTCGACATCGCGGAGTCGACGCTCGACCAGCAGCGCCAGATCCTCGCGCTCGCCGAACACCGGCTCAAAGGCGGCCTCGGCACGCAGCTCGAAGTGAGCCAGGCCGACACGCCGATCCCCGAATACGAACGCCAGGTGGAAGCGCTGCAGGAAGCGATCGCGCTCGGCCAGAACCAGCTCGCGGCGCTCGCGGGCAAGGGTCCTGGCGCGGGCGACGCGATGACGCGGCCGCAGCTGTCGCTCGCCGCGCAGGCGAGCCTGCCGTCCACGCTGCCCGCCGATCTGCTCGGCCATCGCCCGGACGTGGTCGCGGCGCGCTGGACGGTGGCCGCACAGGCGCGCGGCATCGACGTCGCGAAGGCGAACTTCTATCCGAACATCGACCTGCTCGCGTCGCTCGGCGGTTTCGCCGCGGCTGGCCCGCTGTTCCAGTTCCTGCATGCGTCGAACGGCGGCTGGACCGCGGGCCCGGCGGCGTCGCTGCCGATCTTCGACGGCGGCCGGTTGCGCGCGCAACTGGGCGCGGCGTCGGCGGGCTACGACGTCGCCGTCGGGCAGTACGACCAGACCATCGTCAACGCGCTTCACCAGGTATCCGATGACATCGTGAAGCTGCGCTCGCTGTCCACCCAGACAACCGACGCCGAACGCTCGGTGACCGCGGCACGGCGCAACTATCAGCTCGCGACGGAAGGCTACAAGCGCGGCCTCACCGATTACCTGAACGTGCTCACCGCGCAGTCGCAGTTGCTGAAGTCGCAGGAAGGCGTCGCGAAGATCCAGGCGGAAAAACTCGCGGTGCACGCGCAGCTCGTCGAGGCGCTGGGCGGCGGTCTCGCCGAACCGTCCGACGGCCCGGCCGATGCCGATACGCTGCCCGCGCATGGCCAGCACGGCAAGGCCGCGGCGGGTACACATAGCGCATCGGCTGTCGCCGCCGCGAGCGTGCATACCGCTGCCGCCACGGCGCAGCAGTAACCGGCGGCCACGATGAGCACTCCAACCTCACGCGCCACGCCGACGTCCCTCTGGCTCGCCGTCCTCGCCGACTGGGCCCGCACCGACGGCCTCACGTGGATCTACATGGCGAAGGCGCTGCTCGCCGCGTTCCTCGCGCTCGGCATTGCGATGAAGCTCGAACTGCCGCAGCCGCGCACCGCGATGACGACCGTGTTCATCGTGATGCAGCCGCAAAGCGGCATGGTGTTCGCGAAGAGCTTCTACCGGATCTGCGGCACGCTCGTCGGGCTCGTCGTGATGATGGTGCTGATCGCGCTGTTTGCGCAGCAGCCCGAACTATTCATCGTCGCGACCGCGCTGTGGGTCGGCATCTGCACCGCGGGCGCCGCGCGCAACCGCAACTTCCGCTCGTACGGTTTCGTGCTCGCGGGCTACACCGCCGCGCTGATCGGCATCCCCGCGTCGCAGCACCCGGATGCCGCGTGGCTGTCGGCGCTGACGCGGGTCGCCGAAGTGACGCTCGGCATCGTGTGTTCGGGCGCGGTCAGCGCGCTCGTGTTTCCGCGGCACGCCGGCCAGCAGATGCGCACCACGGTACGCGCGCGCTTCAGCGGGTTCGTCGACTACGTGAGCGCGTCGCTGTCGGGCCGCGTCGACCGCGCGGGGATCGAGGCGACCAACGCGCGCTTCGTCGCCGATATCGTCGGCTTCGAGGCAGCGCGTAGCGCAGCGCTCTTCGAGGGACCCGAAACGCGCCGCCGCAAAGGGCGTCTCGCGCGGCTGAACGGCGAATTCATGACCGCGTCGACGCGCTTTCACGCGCTGCATCAGCTGATGAACCGGCTGCACGCAGCGGGCGCGAGCGCCGCCATCGCCGCGCTCGAACCGTATTTTCACGAACTGTCGCCGCTCCTGAGCAAATCCGGCGAACCGGTGCTCACGGCCGCCGATGCGGTGACCGTGGCCGCGCAGCTCGACACGTGGAAGACCGAACTACCGCGCCGCATCCGCGCAACGCGCGCCGCGCTTGAGGCCGATCCGGCCGATCCGGCCGCGCCGCTGCTCGACTTCGATACCGGCGCCGAGCTGCTGTACCGCTTCGTCGACGACATGCATGCGTACGCCGCCACCTACGCGTCGCTCGCGGTGGATACGCACGAACGCGAACGCTGGATCGAGCGCTACCAGCCGAAGACGAACGCGATCGCGGCTGGCGTGGCCGGCCTGCGCGCGACGATCGTGATGATCGTGCTCGGCGCATTCTGGATCGCCACCGCATGGCCGAGCGGCACGACGCTGACGCTGGACGCGGCGGCCGTCTGCGCACTCGCGTCGTCGTCGCCGAATCCGACGCGCACCGCGTTCCAGATGGCGGGCGGCACGCTGCTCGCAACCCTCACCGGCATGATCGTGACGTTCGGCGTGTATCCGCACATCGACGGCTTCGCGCTGCTGTGCGTCGTGCTCGCGCCAGCGCTGCTGCTCGGCATCTGGATGACGACGCGGCCGGCGCTCACGGGCTACGGCGTCGGCTACTGCATCTTCTTCTGCTTCCTCGCCGGTCCGGACAACTTCATGCTGTACAACCCGACGAGCTTCATGAACGACGCGCTCGCGCTCGTGCTGTCGATGCTGGTGTCGTCGATCGCGTTCGCGGTGCTGCTGCCGCCCGCCACGCCGTGGCTGCGCGAGCGGCTCCTCACCGACCTGCGTCGTCAGGTGGTGCTCGCATGCAAGGGGCGCCTGGGCGGCAAGCTGCTCAGCCTGCGCACGCGTTTCGAAAGCGGCGCGCGCGACATGATGTTCCAGATCGACGCGCTCTCCGCCGATGCGCCGGCCCTGAAGCGCGATACGTTGCGCTGGCTGTTCGCGGTGCTGGAAACCGGCAACGCGCTGATCGATCTGCGTGGCGAGCTCGCGTCGCTGCCGAACGACCCGCGCTATGCGAAGCACGCACCGTGGCGAACACAGCTGCGCGCGATGCGCGATGCACTCGCCGCGCTGTTCGATACGCCCGACGCCGCACGCCTGAACGACGCGTTGCAGGCCACCCGCGATGCGATCGACGCCGCGCAAGCCCTGCTCGCGTCGCTGCTGACAAACAGCACAGCGCAGGGAACCGACGCGCGATCGCGCGACGAACGCCACCGCGTGCAACGCATCCTGAGCCATCTGCATTTCATCCGCACCGCGCTGCTCGATCCGCAGTCGCCGCTCGGCGCGCTCGCCGCGCGCGGTACATCCGAAGGAGTCGTCCATGCCTCGTGAGATCGCCGTCTTCGATGCGTACGTGCCCGCGATCGTGCTGCTGTTCATCGCCGGCGCGCTGCTGACCTGGGTGCTCGATCGCGTCGTCGCGATGACGGGCCTGTATCGCGTCGTCTGGCATCCGTCGCTGTTCCGCGCGAGCCTGCTCGTCTGTGTCTGCGGCGCACTGAGCCTCGCCGCCTATCACTAAAACTCGCGTTGAGATTTCCGAATCATGACCATCATCCGAAATACCGTAGGTTTCGTCGCGACGCTCGTCGTGTTCGTCGTGGCCGTGCTGATCGGCCGCGCGCTGTGGGTCCATTACATGGACGACCCCTGGACGCGCGACGGCCGCGTGCGTGCCGAAGTCGTCAATATCGCGCCGGACGTGTCGGGCTCGGTCGTCGATCTGCCGGTGCACGACAACCAGCTCGTGAAGAAGGGCGACCTGCTGATGCAGATCGATCCGTCGCACTACCAGATCGCCGTCGAGCAGGCCGAAGCCGCAGTGGCCGCACGCAAGGCCGAACTGCAGATGCGCCGCGACGATGCCGCGCGCCGCGCCGACATGGACAGCCTCGTCGTGTCGAAGGAAAGCCGCGATAACGCGTCGCATTCGGCTACCGCTGCCGAGGCGCAGTACCAGCAGGCGTTTGCCGCGCTCGACGCGGCAAAGCTCAATCTCGAACGCACGCGCGTCGTCGCGCCCACCGACGGTTACGTGACGAACCTGAACGTGTTCCGCGGCGACTACGCGACAGCCGGCACGCCGAAGATGGCGGTGATCGACAGCCACTCGTTCTGGGTCTACGGCTATTTCGAGGAAACCAAGCTGCCGCACGTGCAGGTCGGCGACAAGGCCGAGATCCGGCTGATGAGCGGCGGCGTGCTGAAGGGCCACGTGGAGAGCATTTCGCGCGGCATCTACGACCGCGACAATCCGCAGTCGCGCGAACTGCTCGCCGACGTGAATCCAACCTTCAACTGGGTGCGTCTCGCGCAGCGCGTGCCTGTGCGCATCGATATCGACTCGGTGCCGAACGACGTGACGCTGTCCGCGGGCACCACGTGTACCGTAGTCGTGCAGCCGGAAACGAAAAGAGCGGCGCAGGCCGCCAGCCGGCCCGCGCCGCTCAGGGGATGAGCGGTAGTCGCGGCTTCGCGCGCACGCGAAGCCGCACGCGTCAGTGCAGCACGAACTTGCCGACCATGCGCTTCAGCGACTTCGCCTGATCGTCGAGCGAACGCGCCGCCGCAGTGGCCTGTTCGACGAGCGCGGCGTTCTGCTGCGTGCCCGCGTCCATCTGCGCGACCGCGTGATTGATTTCCTCGATGCCCGCGCTCTGCTCGGTCGACGCAGCCGAGATTTCGCCCATGATGTCGGTCACGCGCTTCACGGCCTTCACGACTTCTTCCATCGTCTTGCCGGCTTCTTCGGCCAGCAGCGAGCCGTTGCCCACGCGCTCCACCGACGTGCTGATCAGCGACTTGATTTCCTTCGCCGCCGCCGCGCTGCGTTGCGCGAGGCTGCGCACTTCGCCCGCGACCACCGCGAAGCCGCGGCCGTTCTCGCCCGCGCGCGCCGCTTCCACAGCCGCGTTCAGCGCGAGGATGTTGGTCTGGAATGCGATGCCTTCGATCACGCCGATGATGTCGCCGATGCTCTTCGCGCTCGCGTTGATCTCCGACATCGTCGACACCACGCGGCCCACCACCGAACCGCCCTTCTCCGCGATCTCCGACGCGTTGTCCGCGAGCGTGCTCGCCTGCTTCGCGTTGTCCGCATTCTGGCGCACGGTCGAGGTCAGCTCTTCCATGCTCGTCGCGGTGCGTTCGAGCGCCATCGCCTGCTGCTCGGTGCGCTGCGACAGGTCCAGGTTGCCCATCGAGATTTCACCGGACGCGAGCGCGATCGCATCGGCGCTCGCCGCGATGTCGCCGACCGTGCCCGACAGATCGCTCTGCATGTCGCGCAGCGCGACCAGCATGCTCGAACGGTCGCTGCGGCCGAGCTTGATCTGGCCCGACAGGTCGCCCGACGCAATGCGGCTCGCGATCTCCTTCGCGTAGCCAGGCTCGCCGCCGAGCTGCGCGGTCAGGCGTCGCACCACGACCTCGCTGATCACGAACGCGAGCACGATCAGCGCGACGGTCATCACGGCGATCATTACGAACGACGAGTGGTAGATGAACGCGGACTGCTCGATCGTCGCCTTCGACGCGACGCCGCGCTGCTGCACGAGCGTATCGATGGTCTTCTCGAGCTTGCCGGTTTCGACCAGCAGCGACACGTCCTGCATGCCGACCTGCCAGTTCATCTGCGACAGATCGAGCGACTGCGCCTGCACGAGCTTGACGAAGTCGCGCAGATGGCCGGCCCACGTGTTGATGTCGGCGCTGAACTTCTTTTCCTGCGCGACGGCGGGCGCATCCGACGGATCGATGTACTGCGCGAGCGTCTTCATCTGCGTCGACAGCAGCGTGAGATTCGTTTCGATGTCGTTGCCGAGGTCGGTGCGCTCTTTCGCGGTGGTCGCGGTGAGCAGCATCTTCTGCGCGCGGCTCGCGCGCAGCATCGCGGCGCGCGCGTCTTCCGCCGCGAGACTCGCGACGTGGCCCTGATCGTAGATGGACTGCGTCGAGCCGTTCAGACGGCTGATCTGCGTCAGCGAAAACACGCCGATCGCGAACGTGCCGACCAGCAGCAGCGCGAACGCGAGCCGCAGCATCGTCTTCACGGACATGCCTTTGAGATGGATCGCGGGCTTTTTCTTCGACGGCACGCCGCCGCCCGACTGCTCATCGTCCGGCGCGAATGCCGCGCGCGAACGCCTCCCCAATACAACCGCTGCTTTCATGTGGTTTCCCCGCTTGTCGTTCCGCCGAAAAGGTCAGTTCCGGCGCTCCTGCCGATGTCTACGGTCTACGGCAGATTTCGCCGCAAGCTTTAACCGTGTTTTCCGGCTGTTCCGGCGCAAACGATTTCATGGATCGCTGCGCGGCGACGGCTGTTATACCCAGACAAAAATCCGCGCCGCGCTAATCGCTAACCCGACTGTTGCGCGATGACAGCGACCGGCTGCGCGCAAACGTTTTCCGAAGACCCTTGCGGCCGGATGGGTGTCCGGATCGCGACAAACCTTGGCCTGACAATGCGAGTGCGCCAAATTACACTTTCAATACCCCGGCGGCTGCGACCTGATGCCGCAGCCGGCCCCACCGGTTTCCCGTATCAGCCCAATCAGGCCTCGTGCCACGCGTATGGAATCGAGTCTCGACAAGAACGTCGCCGCGCGACCGGCGGCAGCCGCCGCCGTCCAGCAGGCCGCAAAAGCCGTACAGCGCACCGTGTACCCGGTGCTGGGTGCGATCAGCTTCTCGCACCTGCTGAACGACATGATCCAGTCGCTGATCCTCGCGATCTACCCGATGCTGAAAGACAATTTCTCGCTGTCGTTCACGCAGATCGGGCTGATCACGCTCACTTACCAGATCACCGCGTCGCTACTGCAGCCGCTCGTCGGCATCTATACAGACAAGCATCCGAAGCCGTACTCGCTGCCGGTCGGCATGGGTTTCACGCTGTGCGGACTGCTGCTGATGTCGGTCGCGCCGAGCTTCGGCGTGCTGCTCGTCGCGGCGGCGCTGGTCGGCTGCGGCTCGTCGGTGTTCCACCCGGAATCGTCGCGGGTCGCGCGGATGGCCTCGGGCGGCCGACACGGCCTCGCGCAGTCGCTGTTCCAGGTGGGCGGTAACGCGGGCTCGTCGCTTGGGCCGCTGCTCGCCGCCGCGATCATCATTCCGCACGGCCAGCACAGCATTGCGTGGTTCTCGGCGGCGGCGCTGGTCGGCATCGTCGTGCTCGCGCAGATCAGCCGCTGGTACAGCCAGCATCCGGCCACGAAGAAGGCGCGCAGCGCGCAGGCTCCGCGCGCGGCGCTGTCGCGCGGCCGGGTGGCGCTCGCGATGAGCGTGCTGGTGATGCTGGTGTTCTCGAAGTACTTCTACCTCGCGAGCATCAACAGCTATTTCACGTTCTATCTGATCGACCGCTTCCATCTGCCCATTCAGGCCGCGCAGATCCATCTGTTCGTGTTCCTCGCGGCGGTCGCGGCGGGCACGATCATCGGCGGCCCGGTGGGCGACCGGATCGGCCGCAAGTACGTGATCTGGGTATCGATCCTCGGCGTCGCGCCGTTCACGCTGCTGCTGCCGTACGCGAACCTGTTCTGGACCACCGTGCTGACCATCGTCATCGGCGTGGTGCTCGCATCCGCGTTCTCGGCCATCCTCGTCTACGCGCAGGAGCTGATTCCGGGCAAGGTCGGGATGGTCGCGGGCCTCTTCTTCGGCTTCGCGTTCGGTCTGGGCGGCGTCGGCGCCGCGGTGCTCGGGCAGCTTGCGGACGCAACCAGCATCGCGTTCGTCTACAAGGTCTGCTCGTTCCTGCCGCTGCTCGGCGTGCTGACAGTGTTCCTGCCGGATGTGGAAGGCAAGAAAGCGAAAGCGGCCTGACGATCCGAACAGCCAGCCTGTGAAAAGCGCCCCGCGGGGCGCTTTTCTGCTTTTTCAGGGTGCGCTCTCATGGTGAACCCTTGGTGGTCGCCGCCTGCCCGCTGCCCTATCCTGTCGGGATGACGCGCCGCCTGCACTCGATCCGTGAAGCGTGATGCGTCCGCCGTTCGAGCGTCGTCGTTCACCCACTTCCGACGAAGGACCGCCGCCGATGACATCATCGTCCAACCCGGGGCACAACCCGCAGAGCCGCTACGCCGACTTCCACCGCCGTTCGATCGGCGACCCGGAAGGTTTTTGGCGCGACGAAGCGCGGCGCATTCATTGGGAAACGCCGTTCGACACCGTGCTCGACCGCTCGCGGCCGCCGTTCGCGCGCTGGTTCACCGGCGGCCGCACGAACCTGTGCCACAACGCGGTGGACCGGCATCTCGCAGAACGCCCGCAGCAGAACGCGCTCGTCTATGTGTCGACCGAAACCGGCATCGAGCGGCGCTATACCTACGCCGACCTGCATGCCGAAGTGAACCGCATGGCGGCCGTGATGCGTTCGCTCGGCGTGAAGCGCGGCGACCGCGTGCTGATCTATCTGCCGATGATTCCCGAAGCGGTATTCGCGGTGCTCGCGTGCGCGCGGCTCGGCGCGATCCATTCGGTGGTGTTCGGCGGATTCGCCGCGCCGAATCTCGCCGCGCGCATCGACGACGCGAAGCCGGTGCTCGTCGTCACTGCCGATGCGGGTGCGCGCGCCGGCAAGGTGATCGACTACACGCCGCTCGTCGACGAAGCGCTCGCGCGCTCGAAGCACCAGCCGGCGCGGGTGCTGCTGATCGACCGCAATCTCGCGCCCGAGCGGCTCAGCGCACCGTATCTCGTCGCGTACGAGCCGCTGCGCGAGCAGTTCTTCGACGCACACGTGCCGTGCGAATGGCTCGAATCGAACGAGCCGTCGTACGTGCTGTACACGTCGGGCACGACGGGCCGGCCGAAGGGCGTGCAGCGCGACGTGGGCGGCTACGCGGTCGCGCTCGCCGCGTCGATGGCGTACATCTACGAAGGCCGCGCAGGCGACACGATGTTCACCGCGTCGGACATCGGCTGGGTGGTCGGCCACAGCTACATCATCTATGCGCCGCTGATCGCCGGGCTTACCACGGTGATGTACGAAGGCACGCCGGTGCGTCCGGATGGCGGCATCTGGTGGCGGCTCGTCGAGCAGCACCGGATCAACCTGATGTTCACCGCGCCCACCGCGATCCGCGTGCTGAAGAAGCAGGACCCGGCGCTGATGCGCGCCGCGGATCTATCAAGCCTGCGCACGCTGTTCCTCGCCGGCGAGCCGCTCGACGAACCCACGGCTGAATGGGTGGGCAGCGCGCTCGGCAAGCCGGTCGTCGACAACTACTGGCAGACCGAGACCGGCTGGCCGATGCTCGCGATCCAGCGCGGCATCGAAGCGTTGCCGCCGAAGCTCGGCTCGCCCGGCGTGCCGGTCTACGGCTACGACCTGACGCTACGCAACGAGCTGACGGGCGAACCGTGCGCGCCCGGCGAGAAAGGCGTGATCACGCTCGCGTATCCGCTGCCGCCGGGCTGCATGCAGACTGTGTGGGGCGACGACGAGCGCTTCGTGAAGACCTACTGGTCGAGCGTGCCAGGCGTGCAGGTCTACTCGACGTTCGACTGGGGCGTGCAGGACGAGGACGGCTACGTGACGATCCTCGGCCGCACCGACGACGTGATCAACGTCGCCGGTCACCGGCTCGGCACGCGCGAGATCGAGGAAGCGCTGTCGGGCCATGCGGCCGTCGCGGAGGTGGCGGTGGTCGGCGTGACCGATGCGATCAAGGGACAGGTGGCGCGCGCGTTCGTCGTGCTGCGCGAAGCGGACCGCTATGCAGACCCGGCGTCACGCGCGAAGCTGGAACAGGAACTCACGGCAACGGTCGATCGGCAGCTCGGCGCGATCGCGCGGCCGGCGCGCGTGCACGTGGTGTCGCTGCTGCCGAAGACGCGCTCCGGCAAGCTGCTGCGCCGCGCGATCGCCGCGCTGGCGGAAGGGCGCGACCCCGGCGATCTGCCGACCATCGAAGATCCGTCGGCGTTGCAGCAGGTGCGTGCCGCGCTGGAGGAGTAGCCGACGGAGTCGACGCGTGACGCACGTCAGACTTCCGCGCCGAAGAACCGCCGCAGGATCGCGCTCGAATACGAGCCGGCCAGCTCGGTGAGAAACGTCGCGAACGATTCGGGCGCTTCGGCATCCGCCGTATCGGACACCGTGCGCACCACCGCGCACGGCACGCCGTATTCATGACACACCTGCGCGATCGCCGCGCCTTCCATTTCGACCGCGAGCGCATCGGGCAACGCCGCGCGCAGCAGTTCAACATCGGCCGCGCCCGCGACGAACTGGTCGCCGCTGATGATGAGCCCGCGATGCACGCGCGGCGGCTCGATGCCGAGGCGCGCGGCCAGCACCGCGCCCTCTTCCGTGACGAAGCGCTCGCACGCGTCGGCGAGCCGCGCCGACAACGCCGGGTCCGCCGCGAAGCGCGATACGCCGAGCAATGGCACCTCGAAGCGCGGAAAGAGCGGCGACGCGTCGAGATCGTGCTGCACGAACGAGTCGGCCACCACCACGTCGCCCACCCGCACCGTCTCGCCGACGCCGCCGGCGACGCCCGTGAACAGCACCGCTTCGACATCGAATGCATGGATCAGCGCGCTGACGG
Organism: Paraburkholderia phosphatilytica; assembly: GCF_003443895.1. Lineage (GTDB taxonomy): Bacteria > Pseudomonadota > Gammaproteobacteria > Burkholderiales > Burkholderiaceae > Paraburkholderia > Paraburkholderia phosphatilytica. The sequence goes on from NZ_QQOA01000009.1 coordinate 24,494, forward strand.
TGGCGGCCGCCGCGACCTTGCCGATGCGCGCGAGCGTCGCGACGCACGGCGTGCCGCACATCGTGCCCACGTGATAGTCGCGCGAGCCGTGCGATACGGCGCGCACCGCGGACTCGGCGCGCATCGCGTCGATCAGGTCGCCGAGTTCCTGCGGCAGCGCCGCCATCACGCCGAGCGGCCGGCGCGCGCCCGCTGCATGTTCGATATGGAGCGCGCTCATTCGACCGCCTGCAGCTTGGCAACCGCGAGCGCAAGCCACTTCTCGCCGTGGCGCTTGAAGCGCACCTGCGCCTTCGCGTCGGTGCCGCCGCCTTCGAGCGCGGTGATCGTGCCTTCGCCGAATTTCGTGTGGAACACCTGCTGGCCGACCTTGAAGCCGCTGTCGGCTTCGCGCTGCCGGTCCGCGAACGCGGGCAGCGGCGCGGACACCGCGGCGTCCGTGAAGGCCGCCGACGCGCCGCCCTGACCCGGCCGCGCAAACCAGTCGCGGCCCCAGCCGGCGTTGTCGGAACGGCCGCCCCAGCGCGCGCCCGCCTCGACCTTCGGCGTAAGCCACTTGAGCGTTTCCTGCGGCAACTCGTCGAAGAAGCGCGAGCGCACGTTGTAGCGCGTCTGGCCATGCAGCAGCCGGCTCTGCGCGAACGACAGATAGAGCCGCTCCTTCGCGCGCGTGATCGCGACGTACATCAGGCGGCGTTCCTCCTCGAGACCGTCGAGCTCCATCGCGCTGTTCTCGTGCGGAAACAGCCCCTCCTCGAGACCGGTGATGAACACCGCCGTGAATTCGAGACCCTTCGCCGCGTGCACCGTCATCAGCTGGACCGCGTCCTGGCCCGCCTGCGCCTGGTTGTCGCCGGCTTCGAGCGATGCGTGCGACAGGAAGCCCGCGAGCGGCGTCATCGTGTCGGGGTTCTGCGCCGGGTCACCGGGGTTCGTGGGATCGAGCACGTCGACGCCGTTTTCGTTCGACGCGACGAGTTCCGGCGCGGACGTGGCAGCCGGGCGCAGCGGAATGGAGCGCGCGGGCGTGTCGCGCCCGTAGCCCTCTTCCGCGACGAACGCGGCCGCCGCGTTGACAAGTTCCTGCAGGTTCTCGAGGCGGTCCTGGCCTTCGCGCTCGTTCTGGTAGAAGTCCGACAGGCCGCTTGCGCGCACCACGTATTCGACCGTCTCCGGCAGCGACAGCTGCTGCGTCTCCGCGCGCATCTTGCCGATCAGGCTCGCGAACGACGCGAGGCTCGAGCCTGCCTTGCCCGTCACGTACGGCACCGCGGAGGCCATCGAGCAGTTGTACAGGCGCGCCGCGTCGGTCAGTTGTTCGACCGAACGCGCGCCGATACCGCGCGCCGGAAAATTGACGACGCGCGCGAACGCGGTGTCGTCGTTCGGGTTGTCGATCAGGCGCAGATACGCGAGCGCGTGCTTGATTTCCTGCCGCTCGAAGAAGCGCAGGCCACCATACACGCGATACGGAATGCCGACGTTGACGAGCGTGTGCTCGATCGAGCGCGACTGCGCGTTGCTCCGGTACAGCACCGCGATTTCACCGCGCGATGCGCCGGTATTCAGCAGCGCGCGAATCTCCTCGACGATCCAGCTTGCTTCCTGGGAATCCGTCGCGGCCTCGTAGACGCGCACCGGCTCGCCATGGCCCGCATCCGTGCGCAGGTTCTTGCCGAGGCGCCGCGCGTTGTGCGCGATCAGCGTGTTGGCTGTGTCGAGAATGTAGCCGTGCGAGCGATAGTTCTGCTCGAGCTTGATCAGGTTGCGCACCTTGAACTCGTGCTCGAAGTCGCGCATGTTGCCGACGTTCGCGCCGCGGAACGCGTAGATCGACTGGTCGTCGTCGCCCACCGCGAAGATCGCGTTGTGCTCGCCCGCGAGCTGCTTGAGCCACGCGTACTGCAGCTTGTTGGTGTCCTGGAACTCGTCGACGAGAATGTGACGGAAACGCGCCTGATAGTGCGCGCGCAGCGGCGGGTTGTGCGCGAGCAGTTCATGGCAGCGCAGCAGCAGCTCCGGAAAATCGACGACGCCTTCGCGCTGGCACTGCTGGTCGTAGGCTTCGTAAAGCTCGACGAACTTGCGGTTGTAGCTGTCGGTCACGTCGACGGCGCCCGGGCGCAGCCCCTGCTCTTTCGCGTTGTTGATGAAGTACTGGACGTTCTTCGCCGGAAACTTCTCGTCGTCGATATTCAGACCCTTCATCAGCCGCTTGATGGCCGACAGCTGATCCGCCGTGTCGAGAATCTGGAACGTCGAGGGCAGGCCCGCGTCGCGGTGATGCGCGCGCAGCATCCGGTTGCACAGCCCGTGGAAGGTACCGATCCACATGCCGCGCGTGTCGATCGGCAGCAATGCCTGAAGACGCGCCATCATTTCGCGCGCGGCCTTGTTCGTGAAGGTGACGGCCAGCACCGTCATCGGCGATGCGTAGCCCTGCTGGATCAGCCACGCGATGCGCGTGATCAGCACGCGCGTCTTGCCGCTGCCGGCCCCTGCGAGGATCAGCGCCGGCTCGTTCGGCAGCGTGACGGCGGCGTATTGTTCGGGATTCAGGTTCGCAAGGAGTTCGGGCATGTTCTGGAGGCGGCGGCAGTTCGTCCGTCATTATATGCCGCTGCTCCAGATGGTTTTGTTTGTCGGGCTGGTGTGCGTCGACGTCACTGCAGGACTCTGATGACTTCATCCGGCGACAGGTCGAGCAAGCCGGCAATGAATGCCGGGGTCAACTGGCTTTCGCTCGCGAGCCTTCGGATTTCCGCCACGTCCGCCTCGTGCAAGGTTCGGGAGACGGGCGTAGATGCGCGTCCGGGAGATGACATGACCGGGTCGTCCGCGGCTGCCATCAGCGGGACGTCCTCTTCATACAGACGCGCGACGGCCGGCAACTCCACGTGGAGATCGCCCGCGACTTCCGCCAGATCCTGCCCGCGATCCATTCCACGCATCGCCCGCACCTCCTGCTCCAGCGACAGCGGTCGAACCCATCTGTAGGTGTCCCCGAACGCCTGCGTACTGCTGGAGGATCCCGCCACCGGCAAACCTGCGCGCTTCGTGATGAAGCCCATCAGGTATTCGTGCTCGACGACCGCCACCGTCGATTCCGGCAGTTTCGCGGCTCTCGCCAGATCGCTGGTCGTCAAGGTGTATACCGCTCGCCTTCGCGTTCGAGAACGCCGGGCTGAGATCCTGGCCGCAGACTGGCAACGCTGACACCCTGATCGGCGTAGGTCGAAAGCGATCCATAAGGTCGGGCACCCACGGCCTCATGCGCGATCTGGCTGACCGGATCGACCGCGGGGCCCGCCTCCGCAAGCATCTTCTTTTCGAGCGCCTGCAGGGCCAGCTTCGCATCCGGACTCAATGCCTGTTCAGCAGCCGCTTCCTTGACGATGCGTTCGCCGGCATCGTCCACGAGACCCTTGGCGGCACCGCGAATGCCCGCTCCGGCGAGGTTGTCGAGCTCGGCCTTTCTCGCCGAAGCGGCCATGGCTTTAGCCACATGGCCGATCGCATTGCCAACGCCGACACCTGTCAGGACGTCGAGTATCGAGCCGCCCACTTCAAGTCCCGTTCGGACATGGTCGGGAAGCGTCGACGGCACGAGATCCGCCAGAAACCCGACGGGCGACGTCGCGGCCATGACGCGCATCACACCGTCCAGGATCTGGGTGGCCAGTTTCTCCGCACGCGCTTTGGGCGTGATCGAATAATTCTTGTGGCTGGCGTCCCTCAGCACGTCGGTGTACTGGTCGCTCAGATCGCGCAGATAATCGGCTCCGACAGGCGGCGGCTGCTTAAGAATATCCGTGTACTTCAGCGGACCGCCGACAGAGTGAGCGTTCAATGGACCGCTCACCTGACCATGCCAGGCGTCGAGCTTGTTCCGCAACGCCTCCGAATCGCGCATGCGTTGCGTGAAGGCCAGCACGACCTTGTCTTTCAGACGGTCGTGCCCCGGGTCGAGCTGAAACAGCTGGCGGCCCGGCAGTTCGTAGCGCTTCGCCGGATCGGTCTGCGCTTCCGCTTCCTTCAGAATGCGATCGACTTCCCCGTTGGCCTCGTGCCATTCCGTTTGTTGCTCGCGCTCGTGCTGGGTCAGCGCGAGATTGACTTTCTCCTGCATCAGCGCCTTGAGCTCCGAGGCCTCCGCAAAGATCGCCTGGCGTTCGGTCGAATCGCCGGCATCGAAAAAATCCTCGCGCAACTGCTCGAGATCGTCGAGGCGCTCCCGATCTCCCTTGCCCAGATAACCCTCGCCCATCGGTGGACTGAACACGCCCAGCACCCGATCGACAGGGTCGTTGATCGCGCGGTTGTGTTCGGTGCGGACGGCGTGTTCCAGTCCGTCGAATTTCTGCTGTATCGCGAAGCGCCTGCCCGCGTCCGTTTCGAGTTGCCAGGCCGCGCTCAAGGTAGCGAGCGTGCTGCCGTAGAACTCGCGTTCGCTCAGCGGCAGTTCGGCCAGCATGCCCTGCACACCAAGCTGCGCCTGTTCGAAGCGGATCACTTCAGGGGGATAGCCCGTCATTTCCCGAGGCAGCGCGTTTTCCATCCGCCGTGCGATCTCGGCGTTACCGGAGCCGCTTTCATGGACGTAACCGTCACGCGTGTCGAAGTCCTTGTTCAGCGCGGTGAATTCCGCAACCGTGGCGCCAGGCAGTACGTCCACGGATGCGCCGTCGGCGCGCTCCGGCGATGCTGCCGTCGTGGCGCGGTTGTCGGCCAGCCGGCCGATCGCAGCAGGGCGAACGGCGACGGTTCGTCCCGCCTTCCCGCTGAAAGACATGGCGCCCTCGCGAGGCGCTGCTTCGTCGGGCCGCTGGGTCGCGTCGTCGTCCGGGAAACCGGCATCCTGCCCGGCCAGAGACGTCGAATTGCTCGTTGAGGTCGTCATAAGCGTGCGCTCCGTGTGGATCGGGATAGCGCGCGAACAAGGACACGCCACGCGCTGCCGGACCATTGCAGCACGGCGGGCAGGCGTCGATGCGGTGCATAGCTATACGAATCGCATAGCCGCCGCGCCGCGTATAATCGAACGTTCACTGCATTTACCCGCCGATCGACACATGAACGAGACCCCGAGCGATACTCAATCCACGCTAGCCAAGAGTTTCGAGCCACAGAACATCGAGTCCCACTGGGGACCCGAGTGGGAAAAGCGCGGCTACGCCGCACCGGCCTTCGTGGAAGGCGCGAAGAACTTCTCGATCCAGCTGCCGCCGCCGAACGTCACGGGCACGCTGCACATGGGCCACGCGTTCAACCAGACCATCATGGACGGTCTCACGCGCTATCACCGCATGCTCGGCGAGAACACGCTGTGGGTGCCCGGCACCGATCACGCCGGCATCGCCACGCAGATCGTCGTCGAGCGTCAGCTCGATGCGCAGAAGGTGTCGCGCCACGACCTCGGGCGCGAGCAGTTCGTCGAACGCGTGTGGGAATGGAAGCAGCAGTCCGGCTCGACGATCACGAGCCAGGTGAGGCGCCTGGGCGCATCGATCGACTGGTCGCGCGAATACTTCACGATGGACGACAAGATGTCCGCCGCCGTGCGCGACGTGTTCGTGCGTCTCTACGAGCAGGGCCTCATCTATCGCGGCAAGCGGCTCGTGAACTGGGACCCGGTGCTGATGACCGCGGTGTCCGATCTCGAAGTGGCCAGCGAAGAAGAAGCCGGCAAGCTGTGGCACATCCAGTATCCGCTGTCCGATGGCTCGGGTCATCTGACGGTGGCCACCACGCGTCCTGAAACCATGCTCGGCGACGTCGCCGTGATGGTGCATCCGGAAGACGAGCGCTACGCGAAGCTGATCGGCCAGACCGTGAAGCTGCCGCTCACCGATCGCGAGATCCCCGTCATCGCCGATGATTATGTAGACCGCGAGTTCGGCACCGGCGTCGTGAAGGTCACGCCCGCGCACGACTTCAACGACTACCAGGTGGGCCAGCGCCACAAGCTGCCGCAGATCGAGATCCTCACGCTCGACGCGAAGATCAACGCGAACGCGCCGGAAAAATATCGCGGCCTCGACCGCTTCGAGGCACGCAGGCAGGTGGTGGCCGATCTCGAAGTGCTCGGCCTGATGGAGTCCGTCAAGGATCACAAGCTGATGGTGCCGCGCGGCGACCGCACGAACGTCGTGCTCGAGCCGATGCTGACGGACCAGTGGTTCGTCGCGATGAGCAAGCCGGCGCCGGAAGGCACGTTCAACCCCGGCAAGTCGATCGCCGAAACCGCGCTCGACGTGGTGCGCAACGGCCAGATCAGGTTCGTGCCGGAGAACTGGACCACCACGTACTACCAGTGGCTCGAAAACATCCAGGACTGGTGCATCTCGCGCCAGCTCTGGTGGGGTCACCAGATTCCCGCGTGGTACGGCGAGAACGGCGAGCTGTTCGTCGCGAAGAGCGAAGACGAAGCGCGTGCGCAGGCCGCGGCGCAGGGCTACACCGGTGCGCTCAAGCGCGACGAGGACGTGCTCGACACGTGGTTCTCGTCGGCGCTCGTGCCGTTCTCTTCGCTCGGCTGGCCCGCGGAGACGCCCGAGCTTGCGGCATTCCTGCCGTCGTCGGTGCTCGTGACGGGCTTCGACATCATCTTCTTCTGGGTCGCGCGGATGGTCATGATGACCACCCACTTCACCGGCAAGGTGCCGTTCGACACGGTCTACGTGCACGGCCTCGTGCGCGACGCGGAAGGCCAGAAGATGTCGAAGAGCAAGGGCAACACGCTCGACCCGATCGATATCGTCGACGGCATCGATCTCGAATCGCTCGTCGCGAAGCGCACGAGCGGGCTGATGAATCCGAAGCAGGCCGCCAGCATCGAGAAGAAGACGCGCAAGGAGTTTCCGGCCGGCATCCCCGCGTTCGGCACCGACGCGCTGCGCTTCACGATGGCGTCGATGGCCACGCTCGGCCGCAACGTCAACTTTGATCTCGCGCGCTGCGAAGGCTACCGCAACTTCTGCAACAAGCTGTGGAACGCCACGCGTTTCGTGCTGATGAACTGCGAAGGCCACGATTGCGGCTTCAGCAACCCCGGCGCGTGCAAGCCGGGCGACTGCGGCCCGGGCGGCTACACGCACTTCTCGCAGGCCGACTACTGGATCGTGTCGCTCCTGCAGCGGCTCGAAGCCGAGGTCGCGAAGGGCTTCGCCGACTACCGCTTCGACAACGTCGCGAACGCGCTGTACAAGTTCGTCTGGGACGAATACTGTGACTGGTACCTCGAGCTCGCGAAGGTGCAGTTGCAGACCGGCACGCCGGAGCAGCAGCGCGCCACGCGCCGCACGCTGCTGCGGGTGCTGGAAGTGGTGCTGCGCCTCGCGCATCCGGTGATTCCGTTCATCACCGAAGCGCTGTGGCAGCAGGTCGCGCCGCTCGCGGACAAGTATCCGAAAGACGCGGCGCCGGGTGCGGCGTCGATCATGGTGCAGCCCTACCCGCTCGCGGATGCGTCGAAAATCGACGAGGCGAGCGAGCACTGGGCAGCGGGTCTGAAAGCAGTGATCGACGCATGCCGGAACCTGCGCGGCGAGATGAACCTGTCGCCGGCCACGAAGGTGCCGTTGCTCGCCACCGGCGACGCGGAACGCCTGAAGACCTACGCGCCGTACGCGCAGGCGCTCGCGCGGCTGTCGGAAGTGCAGATCATTGCCGACGAAGCGACGCTCGACGCACAGGCGCATGGCGCGCCAATTGCTATCGTTGGAAACGACAAGCTGGTGCTGAAGGTGGAGATCGACGTCGCCGCGGAACGCGAACGTCTGTCGAAGGAGATCGCCCGCCTGACCGGCGAAGTCGCAAAATGCAACGCGAAACTTCAGAACGAAAGCTTCGTCGCCAAGGCTCCCGCGGCGGTGGTTGAGCAGGAGCAGAAGAGGCTGGCAGAATATCAGGCTACGATCGGCAAGCTGTCCGCCCAGCTCGAGCGGCTGCCTGCCTGAGTTACGCAACTGGGCTACATAGCTGAAGTCACGTAACTGAGGTCACGTACCGTCCGCCGGCTTTCCGTCACGAGCGGCAAGCTGGCCCGTAACCAGAGGAATCCAGGGTAATCACATGCTAAAAGTTACAAAAGCTGTTTTTCCGGTCGCAGGTCTCGGCACCCGGTTCCTCCCCGCGACCAAGGCGAGCCCGAAGGAGATGCTGCCGGTCGTCGACAAGCCGCTGATCCAGTACGCGGTCGAAGAAGCGATGGCCGCGGGCATCACGGAAATGATCTTCGTGACGGGCCGCAGCAAGCGCGCGATCGAAGATCACTTCGACAAGTCGTATGAGATCGAAGCGGAGCTCGAAGCACGCGGCAAGGAAAAGCTGCTCGAACTGGTACGCGGCATCAAGCCGTCGCACGTCGACTGCTTCTACGTGCGCCAGCCGGAAGCGCTGGGCCTCGGGCACGCGGTGCTGTGCGCGGAAAAGCTGGTGGGCGACAACCCGTTCGCCGTGATCCTCGCGGACGACCTGCTGTACGGCAAGCCGCCCGTGATGCAGCAGATGATCGAGGTGTTCGACCACTATCACAGCTCGGTGATCGGCGTCGAAGAGATCCCGCCGTCGGAGACGAAGTCGTACGGTATCGTCGACGGTAAGGAATGGGAAGAAGCGATCATCAAGATGTCGGGCATCGTCGAGAAGCCGGCGCCGGACGTGGCGCCGTCGAACCTCGGCGTGGTGGGCCGCTACGTGCTGAAGCCGCGCATCTTCGACCATATCCGCGCGCTGAAGCCGGGCGCTGGCGGCGAACTGCAACTGACGGACGCGATCCAGTCGCTGCTCGCCGACGAACAGGTGCTCGCGTACCGCTATCACGGCACGCGTTTCGACTGCGGCAGCAAGCTGGGTTATCTAAAGGCGACGGTGGAGTTCGCGCTGCGCCACCCGGAAGTGAAGGCCGAGTTCGAGGAGTATCTGCGCACGCGTTCGCCGGTGCTGGAGGGATGAGCGGGCGGTTCCGCGGCCGCGGTTGATACGCGGTGCGGAGAAAGAAGGAAAAAGCGAGGAAAGCAAAAGCGGGTCTGCTTCGGCAGGCCCGCTTTTTTTGTGCTGTCAGCGCGACTTGTGATTGAACGGGCCGTCGTGGTTCAGGTACGGATTCTTCTCCTTCACGCGCCTGCCCCGGCTGGCGGAGAGTCCAACGTCCTCGCGAAGCGCCTTCGGCGCATGCCTGCCCGGCGCGGCGTTGGGCCGTATGTCTTCGATTCCCTGCGCCCACGCGTCGAGCATCCGCTTCGCGATTTCGCGAAAGCCCGGGAACCGGTCCGCGTAGGCGCTCACCTGGGGCGCCACGGCCTGCACCGCACTCGTCACCAGTTCGACGCTTTCATTCATCTCGGCCTTGCTCAGGTTCAGCCGAGCACCGCCGTACGTGCCGAGCAGCGCGCCCGATGCCCATACCCGCTTGCCGGCAAGCGGCAAAGCCGGCAGGTCGTGCTGGAAGCGCGCGTAGGCGGTGACCGTCACCACGTCGTAGACCGGCGCAAGCCGCACATCCGCCGCATTCGTGTAGATCACGGCAAAGTTTTTCAGGTGAGCGTCCGCGTTGCGTAGCGCGAAGTTCAACAGATGGAGCGTGTAGAGTCGCCGCGCGTCTTCCTTGCGACGTTGCCCGCCGATATACGCTCCGCCCAGTTTCGCCAGGTCCTCGAGCGTACCCTTGTACTTGTTGACCGGATCGAGCGGCATCAGCGCGCAGTAATCTTCCACCGCGAGACGGCCGCCCTCCTCCGTGCGATCGAAGCGCCGCAACGCCAGCACCTGACCGTCTTCGGAAAGGATCGCCTCCGGCACATCGAGGCCCGCATAACGAGCGACTTCGAGACACAGATACTCGTTGACCGCGATCCAGGGCAAATCGTCGAAGCCGGTCTTCAGCACGAATTCGTCGGTGATCGCGGTAGCTCGATCGAGCGGACGGAGAAGCGTCTTCGGCATCACGCCGGAAATCCCTTCGCCGATGCCCTCTTCGAGCAGACGCAGCAGATTCTCGCGGGAATCGGTGGACGCCAGCAGCGCGGCCATGTCGGCGCGATTGCGCACGACGTACGGAGACTGCCCGCGCGGCACGACTCTCACGCGGCCCACGCCATTGGCGCCCGTCAGCGCAAGCAGGCCGATGTCGGACACGTCTGCGTGCGGCCCCAGCCGGTCGCGGATCCGATCCTTTCTGTAGCCTTCGGGCAGATTCTGCTGGAAGAACGGATGCAGCGTTTTCCAGACGTAGGACTCCGCGCGGACCGGCATCAGCAGCGACACGAAGCAGTCTGCCGGCACGTCCGGCAGATACGTAAACACGCAGCCGCCGGCCTGCTCGACGAGCGTGCCGACAAGCCGCTCGTCGACGTAGACATCGAACGCGTCGCTGCTCATTCGCGCCGCCGCGGAGTTTTCGACGAGCCCGGCTGAACCGCGCTCGATCGCACACGGCGACGGTCCGTGTCCGCGGCCGGTTGCGGCCCAACGTGCGCGGTTTCAGCGGCAGCATCGTCCAGCGTGCGCTGGTGACCTGCCGGACGCGCATACAGTTCGAGCCCCACCGCATCGAACAGGCTCAGCAGCTTCACAGCGCCGAGTTCCGGCAGGGAACCGTTTTCGAATTGACTCACGCGCGGCCTCGCCACGCCGCTGAGCTCAGCGACCTGATCCTGGGTGAGATTGACAGCGAGACGAGCACGCCTGAACGTCTCGCCGAGTTGCGCAAGGTTCATGTTCCGTATACATAACGTTAAAGCGAAATATGGTGTTAATGTACCATATACGAGACATTGAAGATATCGTAATGTTATGCCTATGATACATTAAGTCGAATATAGACGATAATGTTATATATTTATAACATTATCTCGAACCTGTCCGAATACGATTGCACGAAGCGGCCCGCACGCAGGATCGTCCAGTCAGATCGTAGACAGATCCGCTCCCCAGAAAACACGAACCCCACGTCCTTTCGAACGTGGGGTTCGTAATCGATCCGTCGCTTCCGGCAGACAACCCGGCAACGCACATGGCGAACACGCGCTATCGCATGTGCATTCGCCCGTCAGCGCCGCCGCATCAGGAACACGAACACCTTCTCCTGCATCGAACTCTCGACGATCTCATTGCCCGTCTGCTTCGCGAACGCGGCGAAGTCGCGTTGCGAGCCGGGGTCGGTGGCGAGCACCTTGAGGATCTGGCCGCTCGTCATGTCGGCGAGCGCCTTTTTCGCGCGCAGGATGGGCAGCGGACAGTTGAGTCCGCGCGCGTCCACTTCCTTGTGAATCTGGATCTGCATCGGTGATGACCTTGCGGGAGGCGCCGCTCGCGTGCTGCCGCGACGGCGCCATACTGCACTTACGGGAGGTCAGATTTTACCGCAGCAGCCTCCCGCCCGCCCGACAACCCTCACAGCACCACCGGCAAGCCGCTCTCGAGCGAAGCCCTGAGCGCGCTGCCGATCCGCGTCGCCTCGAGCGCATCGGCAAGCGTCGCGCCGCCGCTCTCGCCGCCGCCCTGCACCGCCGCGACGAAGGCCAGCGCCTCGTGCAGGAACGCCTCCTCGAAGCGGTCGAAGAAGGTCGGCGTGCACTCGCTGCGCGCGCCGTGCTGGTCGAAGATCTCGACGCGGTTCAGCGCCGGCGTGCGGCCGATCGTCATCGCGCCGGCCGTGCCGATCACTTCGCTGCCGCTGTCGTTGCCGTGCGCCATGGTCCGCGACGCGTAGAACATCGCGAGCGAGCCACCCTCGAATTCGCAGATCGCGACGCCGTTATCGACATCGCCCGACTCCCGCAGGCCTTGATGCAGCGCGATGGTACCGGCCGCATACACGCGTTTCGCGCGCGGAAAGCCGAGCAGCCAGCGCGCGACGTCGATATCGTGCACCGTGCAGTCGAGGAAGATCCCGCCCGAGGTCGGCGCGAAACGCACGAAAAAGCCGTCCGGGTCGTTCTTGTCGGTGGTCTGCGAGCGCACCATGAACGGCCGGCCGATCGCGCCGCGCTGCACGCGTTCGAACGCGTCGCGGTAGCTCGGATCGAAGCGGCGCATGAAGCCGATCGTCGCCTGCAGATGCGGACGGCGTGCCGCTTCCGCCACGACGCGCTCGCATTCCGCGACGTCGAGCGACAGCGGCTTCTCGCAGAACACGTGCTTGCCCGCGCGCAGCGCATCGATAATCTGCTGCGCGTGCAGCGCGGAAGGCGTGACGAGCCAAACGGCGTCCACCTCGGCGTCCGCGAGCAGCTCGGCATAGTCGGCATAGAGGCGCGTGGCCGGAAAGCTGTCGCGCGCCCACGCGCGCTCTTCGTCGACCGGGCTGCACGCGGCGGCGAGCACCGCGCCCGGTACGCGGTACGCGAGGTTCTGCGCATGCCGCCGCCCAAGGCGTCCGAGTCCGACAACGCCGACCCTGACCGGCGCCCCGCTCATGCGTGTTCTCCGGCGTTGCCGAGCTTGATCGCGCGGCCCTCGCGCCACGAACGCGTCGCGGCCTCGGCGAGTTCGAGCGCCTTCAGCCCGTCGGCGACGGTCGTGCGCACCGGCTTGCCCTGCGTCACGGCGTCGAAGAAATGCGCGATCTCCAGCGCGTACGCCGCGCGATAGCGTTCCAGGAAAAACGCTTCCGGCACGTCGCTCGACACCGCCGTCTTCGAATACGCGGTCACTTCGGTCGGGCGCACATTGCCGGCCTGCAGCATGCCGTCGCTGCCGAGCACCTCGAAGCGCTGGTCGTAACCGTACGCGGCGCGCCGCGCGGTGTTGATCTGGCACAGCCGGCCGCGCTTCGTGCGGATCGTGACCGCGGTCGAATCGATGTCGCCTGCTTCCGCGATGGCCGGATCGGACAGGCAGCTGCCGGTTGCGTGCAGCGTGTCGGCTTCGTCGTCGAGAATCCAGCGGAAGATGTCGAAGTCGTGGATCAACATGTCCTTGAAGATGCCGCCCGAGTGCTTGATGTAGTCCACCGGCGGCGCGCCCGGATCGCGACTCGTCACGACGAGCATTTCCGGCGTGCCGATTTCGCCCGCCTCGATGCGCGCCTTCACCGCCGAGAAGGTCGGATCGAAGCGCCGCTGGAAGCCGATCATGCACACCACGCCCGCCGCCGCGACCGCATCGGCACAGGCCCGCGCGCGCTCGATCGTCAGGTCGACGGGCTTTTCGCAGAACACGTGCTTCTTCTGCGCGGCCGACTTCAGGATCAGGTCCGCGTGCGTATCCGTGCTGGAGCAGATCACCGTCGCGCCGACCAACGCATCGCCCATCGCGCCGTCGATGTCGGCCACCTGGGCGCCGTGCTGCGCCGCGAGCGACGCCGCCGCGTCGCGGTTCACGTCGACCACGTACTTCAGACGCACGCCGGGCTGGCGCGCAAGGTTCGCCGCATGAATGCGGCCGATGCGGCCCGCGCCGAAAACCGCGACGTCGATCGGCGCGCGCGCCGCGTTTGCTGCTTCAGTCATCGTATCCTCCAGTGTCCTTGACTTCTTCAACGTTGAGTTCGAGCTTGTACGCGAGCGCGATGAAGAGCGCCTGGCACAGGCAGATCGTGCTGGTCAGCGAGCGGAACGCGAACGCGCTCCCCTCCTTCACATAAAGCTGCGCGCTCGCGTAGCGCGCGAGCGGCGAAAGCTGGCTGTCGGTAATGACGATGGTCTTCGCCTGATGATGGTGCGCGATGCGCAGGCAGTACTGCGTTTCCTTGCCGTACGGCGCGAAGCTGATGCCGATCACCACGTCACCCTTCTTCACGCTGCGCATCTGCTCGCGGTACATGCCGCCGAAGCCGGACACGAGGTGCACGCGCTTCGGCGTGTGCTGCAGCGCGTAGACGATGTAGCTCGCCACCGGAAACGAGCGGCGCACGCCGATCACGTAGATGTTCTCCGCCTGCTGCAGCATCTTCACCGCGGAATCGAACTGCGCGTCGTCGAGCCCCGCCTCCAGTTCGTCCAGACCGCCGCGGCACGCAGCCACGAATTCGCGCGCCACCGACCCGCCCGACAGCCGCCCCGGCTTCTCGTCGATCAGCTTGCGGATGCGCTGCTGGTAGCTCGGCGACGACGCGCCCTGACCCGTGTACGCCTGCCGGAACACGGCCTGCAGATCCGAGAAACCGGAGAAGCCGAACCGCTGCGCGAAGCGCACCACCGCCGACGGATGCACGCCGCAGTTCGTCGCGATATCGCTCGTGCGGTCCACCATCACGCTGCCGCGGTTCTGCTCGATATAGGTCGCGACGTTCTTCAGCTGACGCGGCAGCGAGTCGTAGTTTTCCGCGATGCGCTGCATCAATTCCTCGACGCTCGGCAACGCCTCTGTGCCCTCATCCGCCATGGCCATCCCCTCCCTTCAACCATCCTGTTGTCCGCACGCGTAAAAAACCGCGTCGATACCGCATTGATGCAGCGCAAAACCGCGCCCCACAAGGCGCTCACGGCATGCACCGACGTTGCCGATTATAGGCAGCCGCCATGACAAATGGAATGTATTTTCCATTTTTATTTTGTTTGAAATTTCCGTTGCAACGCTGGAAAAGATCGCCTAATCTTTGTCGTGAGCGCGGCGCAAGTGTCGAGCGAGGCACCCCGGCGTCACGTTCATCTTCAATAACGACAGACCGAGAAAGGTGGAGACATGAGACTTTGCAATGGCAAGGCTTCGCTCAGAATGCTGGTTGCCGCGATCGCACTCGCAACCGGCTTCGGGGCCGCAAGCGTGGCTCAGGCAGACGAGCCGCACTTCGTGCTGATCAGCCACGCGCCGGATTCCGACTCGTGGTGGAACACCATCAAGAACGCGATCAAGCAGGCCGACGAAGACTTCGGCGTGCAGACCGACTATCGCAACCCGCCGAACGGCGACATCGCCGACATGTCGCGTCTGATCGAACAGGCCGCCGCGCGCAACTACGACGGCGTGGCCGTGACGATCGCCGACTTCGACGTGCTGAAGAGCTCCATCGGCAAGGTCACCGCGAAGAAGATCCCGCTCGTCACGCTCAATTCCGGCACGGAAGACCAGAGCGCGCAGCTGGGCGCGATCATGCACGTCGGCCAGCCTGAATACGTTGCCGGTAAGGGCGCCGGACTGAAGGCGAAAGCCGCGGGCGTGAAGACGTTCCTGTGCGTGAACCACTACGCGACCAACGCCGCGTCGTTCGAACGCTGCAAGGGCTTCGCCGATGCGCTCGGCGTCGACTACAAGTCGTCGACGATCGACTCCGGCACGGACCCGACCGAAATCCAGTCGAAGGTCAGCGCGTATCTGCGCAACCATCCGGACACCGGCGCGATCCTGACGCTCGGCCCGGTGCCGGCGGCGGCCACGCTGAAGGCGGTGCAGCAGATGGGCCTCGCGGGCAAGATCTATTTCTGCACGTTCGACTTCTCGGATGACATCGCGAAGGCGATCCAGGCCGGCACGATCCAGTTCGCGATCGACCAGCAGCCGTACCTGCAGGGCTACATCCCGATCGCCGTGCTCGCGATCGCGAAGCAGCAGCACACCACCGATCCGATGAAGATCCAGCAGATCCTGAAGGCCAACCCGAAGTTCCAGGCACGCCTGCAGACCTATGCACTGCAGCCGCTGTACGAAGGCCGGAACATCCGCTCGGGCCCGGGCTTCATCACGAAGGACAACATCGACAAGGTCCTGAAGTACGCAGGTCAGTACCGCTGATCGCAAACGGCTGATCCCGTTTCGACAGCAGCAGCCAGTCACTCGCGGTATCGGCAACCGGGCGACACCGGCGGCGCGTCAGCAGCCGTCCGTCGTCGCCCGCCTCACCCGCGCATCAATCTCGACGCCGGCCATGCGCCGGAGTGCGGCCGCGCGCCGCCGTCGGGAATCAAGGAGACATCATGGGCGTAGCCGGTAAACACTTCCCCTCGCACGCAAACGAATCGTCGGACGCGGCCAAAGCCGCGGCACCGGGCGCACAGCCTTCCGACGAACGCGTTCGCAAGGAATCCAGGTTTGGGCATCTGCTGGGCCGCCCGGAATTCGCCGCGATTTCCGGCACCGTGCTGGTGTTCATCGTGTTCGCGATCGGCGCCGGCGACTCCGGGATGTTCAATCTCGATGGCGTGATGAACTGGTCGCAGGTGTCCGCGTATCTCGGCATTCTCGCGATCGGCGCGTGCCTGCTGATGATCGCGGGCGAGTTCGATCTCTCCATCGGTTCGATGATCGGTTTCGCCGGCATGATGGTCGCGATCCCGACGATGTATTTCCACTGGCCGATCTCGGTTTCGATCCTGTTCGCATTCATCGGATCGATGCTGATCGGCGCGCTCAACGGCTATCTCGTGATGCGCACGAGACTGCCCTCGTTCATCGTGACGCTCGCGTTCATGTTCATCCTGCGCGGCCTCACGCTCGCACTGTCGATCATGGTCGCCGACCGCACGATCATCTCCGGCGTCGGCGACGTCGCCGCGGCCGACCCGCTGTCGAAGTTCCTGTTCCAGGGCGTCGCGTTCCACGACCTGTTCCGCTGGCTCGCGCATGTGGGCATCGGCAAGATGCTCGACAACGGCCACCCGCTCGTGCCGGGCATTCCGAAAGTGCTGCTGTGGTGGTTCGCGATGGCCGCGGTGGGCGCGTTCGTGCTCGCGAAAACGCGCTACGGCAACTGGATTCTTGCGGTAGGCGGCGATGCGAATGCCGCGAAGAATGTCGGTGTGCCGGTGCGCCGCGTGAAGATCTGGCTGTTCGTGCTGACCGCGTTCTGCTCGTGCCTGTTCGCCGTGCTGCAGGTGTGCGACATCGGTTCGGCCGCTGCCGACCGCGGTCTGCAGAAGGAATTCGAAGCGATCATTGCCGCGGTGATCGGCGGCACGCTGCTGACGGGCGGCTACGGTTCGGTCGTCGGCGCATCGTTCGGCGCGCTGATCTTCGGCGTCGTGCAGATCGGCATCACCTATACCAACATCAGTTCCGACTGGTTCCGCGTGTTCCTCGGCGTAATGCTGCTGTTCGCCGTGCTGTTCAACCACTACGTGCGCCGCCGCGTCGCGCAATCGTAATCGACCGAGGAGACGACCATGTCCGACACGACTCTCAATGGCCCCGACGAAGCAAGCACGCCCGTCGTCGCGCCCGATACGAGCGGCGAGACGATTCTCGCGCTCGAAAACGTCAGCAAGTTCTTCGGCAAGGTGATCGCGCTTTCAGGCGTCACGCTGAGGCTCAAACGCGGCGAAGTGCACTGCCTGCTCGGCGACAACGGCGCCGGCAAGTCGACGCTGATCAAGACGCTCGCGGGCGTGCATCAGCCCTCCTCCGGCGAATATCTGGTGGATGGCAAGCCCGTCCAGTTCGAGTCGCCGAAAGACGCGCTCGACCTCGGCATCGCGACCGTGTATCAGGATCTCGCACTGGTACCGCTACTGTCTGTAGCGCGAAACTTCTTCATGGGTCGCGAGCCGCAGAAGAAGCTGTTCGGCCTCGTCAACGTGATGGATCTCGAGACGGCCGCCGTGACCGCGCGCGAAAAGCTCGCCGAAATGGGCATTCACGTGCGTGACCCGCATCAGGCGATCGGCACGATGTCGGGCGGCGAGCGGCAGTGTCTCGCGATCGCCCGCGCAATCCACTTCGGCGCGCGCGTGCTGATTCTCGACGAACCGACCGCCGCGCTCGGCGTGAAGCAGAGCTTCAACGTGCTGAAGCTGATTCACAAGGCGCGCGAAAAGGGCATCTCGGTGATCTTCATCACCCACAACGTGCACCACGCGTATCCGATCGGCGACTCGTTCACGCTGCTCAATCGTGGCCGCTCGCTCGGAACCTATACGAAGGACACGATCAGCAAGGACGAAGTGCTCGACATGATGGCAGGCGGCGCGGAAATGCAGAAGATGATCGCCGAACTCGACGGCGCGACGATCTGACGGCGCGCAACGCCCGGCCCTTCTCCAGACATCCAGGAATACACATGGCGATCACCAGTAACTCCACGGGCGCGACGAGCCGCTTCGCGGCGGGCCGCAGCCGCGACATCATCTGCATCGGCCGGCTCGCGACGGACCTCTACGCGCAGCAGGTCGGCGCGCGCCTCGAGGACGTGACGAGCTTCGCGAAGTACCTCGGCGGATCTTCCGCGAACATCGCGTTCGGCTGCGCGCGGCTCGGCTTGAGCTCGGCGATGCTGACGCGCGTCGGCGACGACCACATGGGCCGCTTTCTCACCGAGACGCTTGCCGCCGAAGGCTGCGACATCAGCAACGTGACGATCGACCGCGAGCGCCTCACCGCGCTCGTGCTGCTTGGCCTCAAGGATCGCGACACGTTCCCGCTGATCTTCTATCGCGAGAACTGCGCGGACATGGCGTTCGACGAAAGCGACGTGAACGAGGCATTTATCGCGTCGTCGAAGGCGCTGCTGATCACCGGCACGCACCTGTCCACCGAGCGCGTGAACCGCGCGAGCCGCAAGGCGCTCGACTTCGCGCGCCGCCATCAGGTGCGCACGGTGCTCGACATCGACTACCGTCCGGTGCTGTGGGGCCTGACGGGCAAAGCCGACGGCGAGACCCGCTTCGTTGCAAGCGAAAACGTCAGCGCGCACCTGCAGCGGATGCTGCCGCTCTTCGATCTCGTAATCGGCACCGAAGAGGAATTTCGCATTGCCGGCGGCAAGCACGAGCTGATCGACGCGCTCGCGATGGTGCGTGCGGTGACGCCGGCCACGCTCGTCGTGAAGCGCGGTCCGCTCGGCTGCCAGATTATCGACGGCAACGTGCCCGCGTCGCTCGACGACGTGCCGATCCAGGGCGGTGTGACCGTCGAAGTGCTGAACGTGCTCGGTGCGGGCGATGCGTTCGCATCCGGCTTCCTGTCCGGCTGGCTGCGCGATCAGCCGCTCGACGCGTGCGCGCGCGCGGCGAACGCGTGCGGCGCGCTCGTCGTATCGCGGCACGGCTGCGCACCCGCGATGCCGACGCCCACCGAACTCGAGTATTTCCTGGCCGAAGCCGCCGCGGACCCGCAGCGGATGCGCCGCCCCGATCTCGACGCGAAGCTCGCGCGGCTGCACCGCGTGACGCCCGCGCGCACGAAGCGCGACGAAGTGCTCGGCTTCGCGTTCGATCACCGCAACCAGTTCTTCGAGCTCGTGCAGCAGACCGGCGCGAGCGAAGCGAAGGTTTCGCAGTTGAAGCAGCTGTTCGTGGAAGCGGTTGCGCAGACCGAGCAATCGCTCGGGCTGCAAGGCCGGATCGGCATGCTGTGCGACGACCGCTATGGGCAGGACGCGCTGAACGCCGCGACCGGCCGCGGCTGGTGGATCGGCCGGCCGGTCGAGCTGCCGGGTTCGGTGCCGCTCGTGTTCGATCATGGCCGCTCGATCGGCACGGCGCTCACCGCATGGCCGCGCGAACATGTCGTCAAATGCCTCGTGCAGTTTCATCCCGACGAGCCGATCGAACAGCGGCTCGAACAGGAAGCGCAACTGCGCGCACTCTACGACGCCACGCAGGCGAGCGGCCACGAGCTGCTGCTCGAAGTGATTCCGCCGCGCAACGCCGGGCTGCCTTCGAAGCCGGACACGGTGTACCGCGCGTTGAAGCGTCTCTACAACATCGGTCTGTTTCCCGAATGGTGGAAACTCGAGCCGATGGAAGCCTCGCAATGGCAGGCGATCGACGCGCTGATCGCGGAGCGCGATCCGTACTGCCGCGGCGTCGTGCTGCTGGGGCTTTCCGCAGGCGTCGAGCAGCTGTCGGAAGGCTTCCGCGCGGCGGCCGAGTCGAAGGCGTGCAAGGGCTTCACGGTCGGGCGTACCATCTTCCATGAGCCGAGCCATGCATGGCTCGCGGGTCAGATCGGCGACGACGAGCTGATCGCGCGGGTGCGTCGCACGTTCGAAACGCTGATCGGCGCATGGCGCACGGCACGTGGGAGTGCGGCGCCGGCAGCGTCCGCAGCGCGCCGCCAGGAGGCAGCATGAACCATAGCGTTCTGCAACACGAGTCAGCGCCAGCAGCCGAAACGGATGTCCCGCTGCAACCCGGCGGCACGCTGCGGCTGACCGCCGCCCAGGCGCTCGTCCGCTATCTCGCCGCGCAGCGCGTGCTCGTGGAAGACGGCAGCGGCAAGACCGAGCCGCTCTTCGGCGGCGTGTTCGCGATCTTCGGGCATGGCAACGTCGCGGGTATCGGCGAGGCGCTGTACCAGCATCGTCATGAACTGCCGACGCTGCGCGCACACAACGAGCAGGCGATGGCGCACAGCGCGATCGCTTACGCGAAGGCGCATTTCCGTCGCCGCATGATGGCCGTCACGACGTCGATCGGGCCGGGCGCGACCAACCTCGTCACCGCCGCCGCGCTCGCGCACGTGAACCGTCTGCCGGTGCTGCTGCTGCCGGGCGACATCTTCGTGTCGCGCGCGCCGGACCCGGTGCTGCAGCAGGTCGAAGACTTCCACGACGGCGGCATCTCCGCGAACGACGCGTTCAAGCCGGTGTCGCGCTACTTCGACCGCATCGTGCACCCCGCGCAACTGCTGACCGCGCTGCCGCGCGCGATGCGCGTGCTGACCGACGCCGCGCTGTGCGGCCCCGTCACGCTCGCGCTGCCGCAGGACGTGCAGGCGATGGCGTACGACTACCCGATCGAATTCTTCGAGCCGCGCGTGGTGAACTTCCACTCGCCCGCGCCCGTGATCGACGAGTTGCAAGCCGCCCTCGCCCATCTGAAACGCGCGAAGAAGCCGATGATCGTTGCGGGCGGCGGCGTGCTCTACGGTCTCGCGACGGATGCGTTGAAGCGCTTCGCGCACACGCACGGCATTCCGGTTGCGGAGACGCAGGCCGGCAAGGGCTCGCTCGCGTGGGACGACCCGCTGAACGCGGGCGCGCTCGGCGTCACGGGTTCGCCCGCCGCGAACGCGCTCGCGCACGACGCCGACTGCGTGCTCGCGGTCGGCACGCGTCTGCAGGACTTCACGACGGGTTCGAACACACTCTTCACGCAGGCGGACGTGATCGGCATCAACGCGAATGCGTTCGATGGCCTCAAGCATCGCGCGACGATCGTGCAGTCCGACGCGAAGCTCGCGCTCGATGCGCTGACCGAACGGCTGGAAGGCTGGCGCGCGGACGCAACGTGGACCGCGCGCGGCGAAGCGCTGTCGAAGCAGTGGCGCGACGCGGTGCTCAAAATCACCCAGGCCGAGCCGCGCGAAGGCGTGCTGCCGTACGACGCGGATGTGATCGGCGTCGTGCAGCGTTCGAGCGATACGTCGACGACCGAAGACATCGTCGTCTGCGCGGCGGGCACGCTGCCTGCCGAGTTGCACAAGCTGTGGCGCGCGGGGCAGCCCGGCGCGTATCACGTCGAATACGGCTACTCGTGCATGGGCTACGAGATCGCGGGCGGCCTCGGCGCGAAGCTCGCGCATCCGGACCGCGAAGTGATCGTGATGGTCGGCGACGGCAGCTACCTGATGCTGAACAGCGAGATCGCGACCTCCGTGATGCTCGGCGCGAAGCTCGTCATCGTGGTGCTCGACAACCGCGGCTATGGTTGCATCAACCGGCTGCAGCAGGCGTGCGGCGGCGCGCCGTTCAACAACCTGTTCGACGACTGCGCGCAGGGCCCGCTCGGCGCGCCGTATGTCGATTTCGCCGCGCATGCGCGCTCGCTGGGCGCACTGGCCGAGCACGTCGCGAACGTCGGCGAGCTCGAAGCCGCGATGCAGCGCGCGCGCTCCGCCGACCGCACTTACGTGGTGAGCATCGACACCGACCCGGCCCGCACCACCGACGAAGGCGGCTGGTGGTGGGAAGTCGCGGTGCCGGAAGTGTCGGCCCGCGCGGCGGTGCGCGACGCGCGCGCGAACTACGAAGCCCATCTCGCCGCGCGCGACGAATCCGCTGGCGACATCGACAACGCATGACCTTAGAGCAGCAATCGCAGAGGACATCCGCATGAGCAACTTCGAAGTACGGATCGGCATCAACCCGCTGTCGTGGATGAACGACGACCTGCCCTCGCTCGGCGGCGAAACGCCGCTTGCGACCGCGCTCACCGAGGGCCGCGAGATCGGCTACGAAGGCTTCGAACTCGGCAACAAATTTCCGCGCGAACCGAAAGCGCTCGAAGCGCTCTTCAAGGAGTACGGGCTGTCGCTGGTGTCGGGCTGGTACTCGGGCCAGCTCGCGCATCGCAGCGTCGAAGAGGAAATCGCCGCGGTGGATAAACACCTCGAACTGCTCGCGTACAACGGCGCGAAAGCGATGGTGTACGGCGAAGTGGCGGGCACGATCCAGGGCTCGCCGCGGCCGCTCTATCAGCGCCCGCGCTTCTTCACGAACGAGCAGTGGGACGCGTACGCGAAGAAGCTCGACGAATTCGCGCGCTATACCCTCACGCGCGGCGTGCGCGTCGCCTATCATCACCATATGGGCGCATACGTCGAAACGCCCGCGGACGTCGACAACCTGATGGCGCGCACGAGCGATGCGGTCGGGCTGCTGTTCGATGCGGGGCATATCACGTTCGCGGGCGGCAATGCGATCGAGGTGCTCGAGCGTCATATCGGCCGCGTGTGCCACGTGCACTGCAAGGACGTGCGCCCGACGGTGATGAAGCTCGCGCGCAACCGCAACTGGAGCTTCCTCGACGCGGTGATCGCAGGCGCGTTCACGGTGCCGGGCGACGGCGCGATCGACTTCGCGGGCATCATCGGCCGGCTGAAGCAGCATGGGTATCAGGGCTGGCTCGTCGTCGAAGCGGAGCAGGACCCGGTGATCGCGCAATCGTATGAATATGCGCAGAAGGGTTATCAGACGCTGCGGCGGCTTGTCGATACGCCCGTCGAGGTGCTACTGAACCAAGCGAAGGAGGCGGCATGAGTCTCTTGGTAAAAGCATCGCGCGAAGGCCAGACCATCGCGCGTGTCACGCCGGAAACGGCCGCGTGGCGTTACGTCGGCTTCGCCGCGTACCGGCTCGATACGAACGAAGTCGTGCACATCAACGAGCCGGCGCGCGAAGTGTGCATCGTCGTGCTGTCGGGCAAGGTGGACATCGACACGCCGCAGCACACGTGGGCCGACATCGGCTCGCGCGACAGCGTGTTCGAAGAGACCTCGCCGTACGCGGTGTATCTGCCGCCGGGCACCACGGCGATCGTGCGCGGCAAGCGCGCGTCGGAAGTCGGCGTGGCGAGCGCGCCCGCGAAGGGCGAATTCCCCGCGCGCCTGATCGAGCCTGCGCAGATGAAGCGTTCGGCACGCGGCCGCGGCCTCAATACGCGCTACGTCTGCGACATTCTTCCGCAGACGGAAGCGGCCGAATCGCTGCTCGTGGTCGAAGTGAAGACACCGTCGGGCCATGCATCGAGCTATCCGCCGCACAAGCACGACACGAACAACCTGCCGATCGAAAGCTCGCTCGAAGAGACGTATTACCACCGGCTGAGCCCGTCGCAGGGTTTCGCGTTCCAGCGCGTCTACACGGACGAACGCGACATCGACGAATCGATGGCGGTCGAGGATCACGACGTTGTGATGGTGCCGCGCGGCTATCACCCGGTCGTCGTGCCGTATGGCTACGACTCGTACTATCTGAACGTGATGGCCGGACCGACGCGCGTGTGGCACTTCAAGAACGATCCGAAGCACGAATGGATCATCAACAAGGACGAGTGAAGCGAATTCTGTGGTCTGAGCGGTTGTTGTTGCAGGTCTCCTCGCATCTCCTTTGCGCGTTACGCCGGTAGAGTGCCCGGCGCAACGCGCTTTTTATTTCCATGCGCTTCCATGCGCAGTCGATGCGGCTCAACGCGTGGCCAGATCCACATTCAGCACGCCGTCCTCGCCCATCATCACCTTGCCCTTCGACACATCGCGCCGGTAGCCGTACAGATCGAAATGCATCGACTGCGGTTCGCGGCTGTTGCGGATCAGCGTGCGCGCATTCACGACGAGCGCGTTGAACATCTTCACGTCGCCGGACTCGATCCACACGTAGCTGCTGCCCGCATTAGACGGCGCATGCGCGACGCTCGCGCCGGGCAGGCGCCTGAACGTCAGCACGAGGCCCTCGTCCGTCACTTTCGCGCTGGCCAGGTGCCCTTGAAGCACCGGCGGCGGAAACACCGTGTACTGATCGAACACGAGATCGTTGCCTTCGAGCGCGACGCCTTTGCGCACGAACGGCGTCAGCGACGACAGCGGAATGTCGAGCGCGCGCAGCAGTCCCGCCTGCGGCACACCGAGCACCTTCACCGAAGTCGGCGTGTAGACGAGGTGGCGATCGTCGCGCACGCCGAGCGTGCCGTGCATCGTCGTCGGCAGCCAGACGCCGGGGAAGTGATTCCACAGCTTGATGCCGCCTGTCACCGTGAGGCCGCGGTCTCCCGGCTTCAGATGCAGATCGTTCAGCGAGCGCGGCTGGTAGTCGAGCAGATAGTCGTTGAAGAGCGCGGCCATCGCGGACCATGGTTCGACCACTTCGCCGCCCAGGATGCGGATGTCGTAGCCATCGGGGTTGTCGAGATCGACCGGTTGACCGGGATGCTTCGGCACCATCTGCGCATCGAGCGAACGCACGTGAAAGCCGATGTTGCCCGACACATAGAAGTCGACGTTCTGCACGTGGATCAGCGGCGCGGGGCCCGATGAATGGCGCTCGTCGTCGATTGCGGCGAGGCCGCTCGCGCGCGGATCGAAGCTCGCGGTGTGCAACGACGCGGGAATGTGCCGCCACGTGTCGCGCGCCTCTGCGAGTTCGCTCTGCTGCGCGCGCAGGAAGCTGTCGTTGTAGTGCGCTGATGCGCTGCCGATGCGCTGTGCGGTGGCGGCACTGTTGGCACCGTCACCCGCAAGCGCCACATACGACGGCAGATGCACGTCGAGCGCGCCCGCTTCGTCGAACGTGAAGTAGCCGGCGGCCATCTGCTCGCGGTAGTGATACAGATCGAGCACGAACGGCGTGTTCGCTTTGCTCGCATCCGGCTTGTCGCTATCGAGCGGCGTGATCGCGAGATCGACATTCATCGGAATCGAGCGCATGAATTTCACGTCGCCGCCCAGCAGCAGCATGCCGCGCTCGGGCATCGTCACCGGCCAATGAATCGCGGGGAGCGTGTGATCGTCGAGCGTGAAATTCACGCCCTGCGGCGTCACGTCGATGCGCGTAATGCTCATCTTGAGCGCCGGCGGCGGTGTGAGCTTCGCGACCTGCATCACCACGTCGTCGCCATCGAGCTTCGCGATCGGCGTATCCACCTTCAGCAGGTCCGACATTTTCACGTGCGCGGCCTGCATCAGCTTGTCCGCGTCGACGCCCGCCACTTCGGTATGGGTCGGATGGAACACGAGTTCGTCGGCATTGCGCATCGCGAGCGTGCCGGTCAGCACGATCGGCACCCACGTGCCGCGATGCATCTCGCCCGTCATCCGCACCACGCCATCGCCCGGCGTCACGCGCATGTTGCGCAGCGGCGAGCCTTCATACTGGAACAGATAGCGGTTGAAGATCGCGGTGAGCTTCGCGGCGTCGAGCGTCACTTCGCCGCGATGCACATCGATCGTCACGCTCGTCGGATCGTCGAAGACCGCCGGGTCGCCTGGCTTCACCGGCACGAGCGTCGCCGCCATCCGGTGAATATAGAAACCGATGTCGCCGGTCACGCGGAAATCGACGTCGCGCGCGAACATCATCGAGCCGTTCAAGCCCGAGTCGCGCAACGTCAGTGGGCGGGTACGCTGCAACGTCATGCCGCTCGACTGCGGAATGCGCGCGGCGATCTGCTGTTCGGCCGCGAGTTGCTGCGCCTTGTCGGCTTCTATTTTCGGGCGTGCGCCGACGTCGCTCGCGGGCAGCGCTGTTGTCGCGGAAGCCGATGCGAGCGGCGTCGCGCTCGCAGGCGTGGCTGCATCCGGATGCGCAGCAGCGTCGGTGTTGCTGCTGGAGCTCGCGTTCACGCAGCCGCACAGCAGCAGCGCGGAGGCGACCAGCGCGATTGCGCGGTTCGCCCGCACGCGTGAACGGCGGCCGCGTATCCGCACTGCGTCCGCTTCCGCCGGAACGGAAGCGGACGCCCACGCGGAATCGCGAGAAACGCACTCGTGGTGCTCGTCGTGCATCATGTCTCCTCCTGATGTCGTCGCGTCTTTGCGCACAGGATGGCCAACCGTTCGTCGCGCATGCCGGCAACGCCTCCCTGAAACCCGTTGCGGCAAGTCTGATTGTCATCATTCGCGGCCGCGATGCCGACAACATTTCTGGAGGACGCCTACCAAACAGGCAAGCGTTTGAATGAAACACGCGCTTGCTGTGCGGAGCCGCGATGCGCCTGTGTGGAGCGGCATCGGAGCGATGCTTTTCAAACAGCACAATTTCGGGGGTCGTG
This sequence comes from Paraburkholderia phosphatilytica, assembly GCF_003443895.1. Taxonomy (GTDB): domain Bacteria; phylum Pseudomonadota; class Gammaproteobacteria; order Burkholderiales; family Burkholderiaceae; genus Paraburkholderia; species Paraburkholderia phosphatilytica. The sequence continues at coordinate 50,857 of NZ_QQOA01000009.1, forward strand.
AGATGGCCCGGCGGAATTCGTGAAAACGCGGCGCGTCAGCCGACGCCCAGCCATTCCGTGACGATGTCGCCGCGCTGCCGCAACGCGGCGAAGCTGCCGTCGAACACGATGCTGCCGTGTCCCATCACCGCGACGCGATCCGCGAGATCCTGCGCGAGCGCGAAGCGCTGTTCGATCAGCAGCACCGCGACGCCGCGTTCGCGCAGCGTCCGCAGCGACTGCGCGAGCTGGGCGATCACCTGCCCCGCGAGTCCTTCCGCGGGTTCGTCGACGATCAGCAGATCGGGCTGGCCGAGCAGCGCGCGGGCGAGCGCGAGCATCTGCTGCTCGCCGCCTGACAGCACATCGGCGCGTGTGTTGCGCCGCTCGCGCAGCGCGGGGAACAACGCGAACGCGTCGTCGAACGTGAAGGATGCGCGCGGCGGCGTGTGCTCGCGTGCCGTGGTTGCGCCGAGCTGCAGGTTCTGCCGGACCGTCAGCGCTGGAAACACGTCGCGATGTTCCGCGACGTAACCGATTCCGCGCCGTGCCACTTCGAACGTACGCATTCCATCGATCGGCTGGCCCGCAAAACGCAGCGTGCCTTCGGTGCGCACCAGCCGCATCACCGCTTTCGCGAGCGTCGAGCGGCCCGAGCCGTTGCGGCCCGCGAGCGCGACGATTTCGCCCGCGTGGATGGCGAGATTCACGCCGTGCAGCGCCTGGCTCGCGCCGTACCACGCGCACAGGTCATGCAATTCGAGCAGCGGCGGCGGCGTCATGATGCGAACGCCTCGCCGAGGTACGCCTCGCGAACCCGCGCGTCCGCGCGGATCGCAGCGGGCGTGCCGGTCGCGATCAGTTCGCCGCGCACCAGCACCGAGATGCGGTCCGCGAGCGCGAACACCACGTCCATGTCGTGCTCGACCATCAGCAGCGTGCGGCCCGCCGTCGCCTCGCGGATCAGTTCGATTGCGCGCGCGGCTTCCGCGCGGTTCATGCCGGCCGTCGGCTCGTCGAGCAGCAACGTATGTGCACCGCCCGCGAGCGCCAGGCCGAGGTCGAGCGCGCGTTGCCCCGCGTAGCTCAGCGAGTCCGCGCGCGTATCGCGCTCTGTGGACAGACCAATCGCATCGAGCACGTCGAGCGCGCGGGCATCGACCGCATCCGAACCGAGCCAGCGCCACCACCAGCGCAGATCGCGCCTGAGGCCTGCAAGCGCCGCGCAGCGCAGATTGTCGAACACGGACAGTTGCGTGAACACGCTGGTCGTCTGGAAGCTGCGCGCGATGCCGCGGCGCGCAACCGCCGTTGGCGTAGCGCGCGTGATGTCGACGCCATAGGTTTCGATGCGGCCCGCGCTCGCGCGCAGCGTGCCGGCGATCAGGTTGAAGAGCGTCGACTTGCCCGCGCCGTTCGGCCCGATCAGCGCATGCCGCTCGCCCGGCTCGACGACGAGATCGACGCCGCGCAGCACGTCGGTTGCGCCGAAGTGTTTGCGCACGCCACGCAGTGCGATCGCGGCGGTCATCGTGCGGCTCCGTGGGCGCTCACGTCCACGTCGGCGCGGCTCGCCGCAGCGACTTCGATGCGCGCCCAGCCGCGGCCGCTCGCTTTCGCTGAGTACCAGCCCGCCGCTGCGAACATCGCCGCAACGAAAGGCGGCGCGCAGGCCGTTAGCGCGGGTGCGGCGAGTACCGGCAACCACTCGCTGAACGGAGACGCAACGCCCTGCGCACTCGCAAGGCGGATTGCATAGAGCCACTCGACGGCCAGCACCGTCGCGAGCAGCCACGCCGCGAGCGCGAGCATGCCGCACAGCACCGGGCCACTACACGCGCGCACGCCATACGTCGCGATACGACGTGTATGGCGACGCATGAAGCCCGCGATGCCATCCGGTGCCCCCACTACGATGACGATGAACAGCAGCCCCAGATAGCACGGCCATGCGGTCGTCACACTCGCCGCCGCGACGCTGCAGAACGTGAATGCGATTGCGCCCGCAATCGGTCCGAAGAACGACGCGGTGCCGCCGATCACCGTCGCGAACAGCACGGCGCCCGAGCGCGCGATGCCGACGCTATCGGTCGACACGAGCTCGACGTTGATCAGCGCGAGCGTGCCCGCCACACCCGCGAAACCCGACGCCCACACCAGCACCGCATACCGCACGCGGCGCGGATGCCAGCCGAGCGCGGCCGCGCGCACCGGGTTGTCGCGCACGGCATTCGCGAGCCGGATGAACGGCGTGCGCGACAACGCGTACAGCGCTACGGTCGACACGACGCACCACACCGCGATCAGCCCGTACGCGGCGCGCGGCGAACCGAACAGCGCGTTCATCGCGACGCCGGACGTGCGGTCGATCGGCACGCCTGCCGTGCCGCCGAACCAGTCCGGCAACGACCACGCCGCCGCGGAAACGAGTTCGCCGATGCCGAGCGTGATCATCGCGAACGCAGTGCCCGCGCGACGGGTTGCGATCGCGCCGAGCAACGCGCCCGACAGCGCCCCGCCCACGCCGCCGATGACCGGCAGCAACGGCAGCGGCAAACCGATGCGAGCGAACACCTGCGCCGCGATCAGCGCGCCGAGCCCCGCATGCGCGGCATGACCGAACGACAGCAGCCCTGCTTCGCCGAGCAGCAGGTTGTACGACAGCGCGAACACGATCATCGACGCGGTCTGCGCGAGATACGCGAGGAGCCACCCGTGCGTCGATACGACAGCGGGCACGAACAGGAACGCGACGAGCGCGAGCCACGGCAGCAGCAGCCGGGCGCGCGAAGGCGCGTTTGCATCGAAGGTCACGCCCGGCTCGCGCATCGGCGTCGCGCGATTCGCACCATCCGCGCTGTGACCGAAGAGACCGCGCGGCCGCGCCGCGAGCATCGCGACCAGCAGCACGTACGGCACGAGCGGCGCCAGTTGCGCGAGCGTCAGCGCGGCCCAGCGGTCGGGCAGATCGGCGCCGAGCGCCGCGGCAAACGAGCCGAGCGATACGTCGCTCGCCACCGCGAAGGTCTGCAGGCAGCCCACCAGCAGCGAAGCCGCGAGCGCGCCACCGAGCGAGCCGAGTCCACCCACCACCACCACGACGAACACGATCGGACCGACCGATTCCGCCATCGCGGGCTCGATCACGAAGAGCGGCGCGCCGATCACGCCGGCGAGCGCGGCGAGACCTGTGCCGATCGCGAACACCAGCGTGAACACACGCGGCACGTCATGCCCGAGCGCTTCGACGGCCGCCGGATGCGTGAGCGCCGCGCGCACGATGAGGCCCGTCCGCGACGTGCGCAGCACGAGATACAGCAGCGCGAGCATCGCGACGGCCACCAGCATCACGAACGCGCGATAGCGCGAAAACGCCGCGCCGTAGACCGTAAAGAGCGGGCCATCGAGCAGCGGCGGAATCGCGGCGCCGAGCGAACTCAAGCCCCACACGAGCTTGACCGCCTCGCCGATCAGGTACGCGGCGCCGAAGGTCAGCAACAGCTCCGCGAGATGGCCATGCGGACGCACGCGACGCAACAGCCCGCGTTCGAGCGCAGCGCCCAGCAACCCGACCAGCACAGGTGCAATCACGAGCGCCGCCCAGAAGCCGCCGCGCGCGGCGACCGCATAGCCGACGTACGCGCCGAGCATGTAGAAGCTCGCATGCGCGAAGTTGAGCACGCCGAGCATGCTGAAGATCAGCGTGAGCCCCGCGGACAGCATGAAGAGCAGGAGTCCGTAGCTCACGCCGTTCAGCAGATTGATGACGAACGACTGCATCGTGAAGGCGCCCCGCTAGACCGCGACGCGCGTCATCCGGCGACGGCGATCGGCGCAAGCGCCGCGCGCAGCGGCTCGGGCAGCGGCACCGGCCGGCGCGTCGCGCGGTCTACGTACACGTGCACGAAATGGCCCTGCGCCGCGGGCTCCGCTTCGCCTTCGCTGAAGAGACCGATCTCGTAGCGCACGCTCGACGTGCCGAGCTTCGCGACCCGCAGCCCCGCGTCGACGACCTGTGGAAACACCAGCGGCGCGAAGTAGTTGCACTGCGTCTCGACCACGAGCCCGATCGTGTCGCTGCGCTCGAAATCGAGCACGCCCGAGCGGATCAGATACTCGTTCACCACCGTATCGAAGTAGCTGTAGTACACGACGTTGTTCACGTGACCGTAGACGTCGTTGTCCATCCAGCGCGTGGTGATCGACAGGAAGTGGCGATAGGCCATGCGCGGTATCAGGTTCGGCTTGTTCATCGTGCGGGCGTGGGTGGCGTCGGGGCTTCGGTTGTTGCTCGGTGGTTGTTTAGAGCGATTCGGTCAGCATGCGCCGGTAGTCGTCGGCTGAGGCTTCGCGCGGGTTCGTCTTGTGGCAGTGATCGGCGAGCGCGCCCTGAATCACCTTGTCGAACACGCTTTCGTCGACGCCCATCTGCCTGAGGCCGGTCGGCAACCCAAGGCGCGCGGCCATGTCGAAAAGCGCCTGCGGCAGGTCCGCGTTGTCCGACAGATTCATCACGCGGCGCATCCGCGCATAGCGGCGGTTCGCGACCACCGCTTCGGCGCTCGCGTTGAAGCGCAGTACCGCGGGCAGCACGACGGCATTCAGCGTGCCGTGATGCAGCGACGTGCGTCCATTCACCGGCACGCCACCCAGCGGATGCGACAGCGAATGCACGCAGCCCAGGCCCTTCTGGAACGCCATCGCGCCCTGCATCGATGCGCTCATCATGTTGAGCCGCGCGTCGCGGTCGCTGCCGTCCTGCGTCGCGCGTTCGATGTTCGCCCACGCGCGTTCGAGGCCATCCAGCGCGATGCCGTCCGCGGGCGGATTGAAGGCCGGCGCGAGAAACGTTTCGATGCAGTGCGCGATCGCGTCCATGCCGGTAGCCGCGGTGAGCTGCGGCGGCAGGCCGAGCGTCAGGCCCGGGTCGCAGATCGCCGACTTCGGCAGCAGATGCCACGAGTGAAAGCCGAGCTTGCGACCGTCGTTGAGGATCACGATCGCGCCGCGCGCCACTTCGCTGCCGGTGCCGGACGTGGTCGGCACGGCGATCAGCGGCGCGCACGCATCGGTGATCTTGCCGCTGCCGCCTTCGATGGTCGCGTACTGGGTCAGCGCGCCTGGGTGGGTAGCCGCGATCGCGACGCCTTTCGCGAGATCGATCGACGAGCCGCCGCCCACCGCGACGAGTCCATCGCAGCCTTCATGTCGATACCGTTCGACCGCGGCCAGCACCATCGCCTCGGTGGGATTCGACGGCGTGTCGTCGAACACCGGCACGTCGCCGAGCTTCAGTGCCTCGACAGCACGCGCGGCGAGTCCGGCGGCCACGACACCCTTGTCCGTGATCACGAGTGGCCGGCGCATGCCGACGCGCGCGCATTCCGACGGCAATTGCGCGAGCGCGTCGAAGCCGAGGTGGGTGTGCGTCAGGTAGTAGATATAGGCCATGTCGATGCTCCGTCTCCGTGTGCATGCGTTGCCGGTTCGCGCGGTTGCGTTTTTGCTCTTCGATTGGCTGCGCTCTCGCTATTTTCATTGCCCCGGCCGTTCGACAAACTCGAACGGCAACCCGCGCCTGCGCATCCATTCGCCGAGCGCCTGGCCCGTGCCGGCTTTCCACGGCCGCAGCTTCGCGGGTTCGACGAGCCGGTATTCGAGCAGTTCGGGCGACAGCGCGATCGTGCCGTGCGCGCGCACGTGGTACGCGATGATCAGCTCGTTCTTGCGGATGAATTCGTACACGCCGATCAGCTCGACCGACTCCGCGTGCAGCGAGGTCTCCTCGAGCACCTCGCGCGCGACGCCCTGCTCCGGCGTCTCGCCGTTTTCGAGGAAGCCGGTGATCAGCGCGAACATGCCCTCGGGCCACGCGGCATTGCGCGCGAGCAGGATGCGGCCTTCGTACTCGACGATCGCCGCGACCACCGGCAACGGGTTGTTCCAGTGCACATACCCGCAGGTCTCGTCGGGGCACGCACGGCGCAGCCGGCCGCCTTCGTGTGCCGCATCGGCACGGTCGACGAGCGGCGTCGAGCAGCGTGGGCAGAACTGGTAATCGCTTTGGGTGGGGAGGGGTGTGGACACGTGCGCAGATCCGCTGACCGGGAAGCGGACATTCTAGTGCGGCGGCGCGCCGCTCGCTTGCGGGAACGCTACGCGGTGTGCTCGCGAGGCGATGCGCCACGGCCGCCGCGCGTAACCAGCACGAGCGCGACGGCGCCCGTCGTAAGCGCCACTGCGGCCAGCCACAGCGCTGGCGAGAACGAGCCCGTATGAGCAGCAACGGGCGCGGCGATCAGCGGCCCGGCGATCTGCCCGATGCCATACGCGGCGGTCGCGTAGCCCATCAGCCCGGCCGCGCGCTCGCCGTGCAGACGGCGCGCCTCGCGCATCGCGAACAACGTGATCGCGGTGAACGGCAGGCCGATCAGCACGCTGCCGCAGGAGAAGCCCGCGGCAGTCGGCGCGACGATGCCGATCGCGATCCCGACGGCCTGCAGCACGTAGCTGCCCGCGAGCAGCAGCCGGTTGTCCCAGCGCACGGGCAGCCGCGCCGCGCAGATCGCGCCGACGATCTGCGCGACGCCGAACATCGGCCAGAACAGGTCCGGCCAGTGCGAGCCCGGCAATGCGGCGCGCGCGATCACCGGCAGGAAGGTCGCGGTGATGATGTAGCCGAAACCGGGAATGCCATAGAGGAGGATGAGCCGGATGGCGTCGCGGCGAATGTGCGGATGGTTGTGGTGTTCGGCTTGCGCTGGCTGCTTCGAAGGCGCCGAGGGTCCGGCAGAAAACGCATGCGGCGCGGCATCGAAAACTTTCCACACGCACACGGCCAGCAGCAGCGACACGACGCCGAAGCCGAGCCAGCCCACGCGCGCGCCATAGCCGCCTGCCACGCTGACGAGCACGCCGGTCACGACGATCCCGACGCCCGGCCCCGCGTAGATGACGCCGCTCCAGCCGTGCGCGTCGAGCGACGCGAGCCGCCGCAGTCCCCATTGCGAAGCGAACACGAACGTCCATGCGCTGACGACGCCCGCGGCGAAGCGGATCGCCATCCACAGCGCGAACGAACTGGTGGCGCCCATCGCGAGCAGCAGCAGCGCGGTGGCCGCGAGGCCGACGCGGATCATCCGCGCGGGATCGACCCGCAGCGCCGCGCAACTGACCGCGCCGACGAAGTAGCCCGCGTAGTTCGCCGATGCGAGCCAGCCGCCTTCGCGAAGGTCGACGACGCCCGCATGCAGCATCAGCGGCAGCAGCGGCGTGAACGCGAAGCGCCCCGCGCCGAGCGCGACCGCCAGCACCACCAGACAGCCGAGCGCGGCGCGCGCGGCGCCCCGGTGCGCTGCCGCGCCGGGCTCCACCGGCCGGCTGCGATGCCTGCTCTTCGAAGACGCGGTCTGACTCATCGAATCATCCAGAAAGAAGATGGAAAGGATCCTGTGCGGTGAAGCAACGGGCTGACCCAACAACCCACTTACGATCGTAACCGCCGTTGTCAATCATGAAAAATGAATTATCATGATTTGATCCATCCCATGGAGAGAATCATGGACCTGGCTGCGTTGACGATTTTTCGTGCCGTCGTGCGGGAGAACGGCGTCACACGGGCCGCGCTCAAGCTTAATCGCGTGCAGTCCAACGTGACGACGCGCATCAAGCAGCTCGAAGAACAGCTCGGCGTCGAGCTCTTCACGCGCGAAGGCCGGCGGCTCGTGCTGACGCCTGCCGGCGAAACGCTCCTGCCCTACGCGGAAAAGCTGCTCGCGCTCGCGGACGAAGCCCGTCATGCGCTGAAGCAGAGCCGGCCGACCGGCAGGCTGCGGCTGGGTACGATGGAAAGCACCGTCGCGAGCCGGCTGCCGCGGCTGCTTGCGCAGTACCACCAGCGCTGGCCGGAGGTCGAGCTCGAACTGCAGACAGCCACGACGGACCACCTGATCCAGCGCGTGCGTGACTTCGAGGTCGACGCGGCGCTGATCGCGAGGCCCGTCGACGGCAAGCTGCCCGACGACATCTGCGACAGCGTGCCGATGTTTCGCGAGGAACTGCTGCTGTTGACGCCGCGCGGCCATCGCCCGGTGCGGGACGCGCGCGACATCGCGCTGTCGACGCTCGTCGCGTTCGAACGCGGCTGCGCGTATCGCGCGTATGTCGAGAAGTGGTACATGGAGCAGAATCTGCGGCCGGCGCGCGTGCTGGAACTCGGCTCGTATCACGCGATGTTTGCGTGCGTCGCGGCCGGCGCGGGGGTCGCGGTGGCGCCGCGTTCGGTGTTCGACGCGCAGCCGGATACCAGCAACATCGACGTGCATTCGATCGGCGCGCTCGGCTCGATCGATACGTTGCTGGTCTGGCGGCGTGGCCACTATTCGTCGGCACTGGGCGCGCTGCGCGAGATGCTGGCGACGGGCAGCAATCTGGCGGACGAGTCGGATGTTGAAGCGAAGGTGGCGAAGGTGGCGACGTCGGCTCGCGGGCGGTCGGCGGAGGCTGCTGGGCGTCGAGACCGGCAGGCGGTGCTGGATACGGCGGCGTAGTCATTCTGCTGACGACTGGCGCGGACGCGATGCCCCAGCGTAGCCGGACAGGCTTCCTGCAAGAAAAAGGCCGCGAGCCCTGAGGACTCGCGGCCTTATTCGTTTGACTGCGTTGGCTGGCCTGACTAGCGAACCCGGCAACCGACCACCGTCACCTGGCTAAGGTTGCCGAGCCCTCCGCGCCGCCGCTTACAGCTGCGCTTCGACCCAGCCCTTCACGCCGGCGAGTGCTGCCGGCAGATTGGCGGGCTCGGTGCCGCCGGCCTGCGCCATGTCCGGACGGCCGCCGCCCTTGCCGCCGATCTGCTGCGCGACGAAGTTCACGAGTTCGCCCGCCTTCACCTTCTTGCTGGCTTCGGCCGTCACACCGGCGATCAGGCTGACCTTGCCGCCCTCCACCGACGCAAGCACGATCGCCGCGCTCTTCAGCTTGTCCTTGAGCTTGTCGACCGTTTCGCGCAGCGTCTTCACGTCCGCGCCTTCGAGCGTCGCGGCGAGCACCTGCACGCCGGAAACCTCGATTGCCTGACCGGCCAGTTCGTCGCCCTGGCTCGACGCGACCTTCGACTTCAGCGCGCCCAGTTCCTTTTCCAGCGCCTTCACCTGGTCCTGCACCTGCGCGATCCGCTGCGTGAGTTCCGACGGCTGCGACTTCAGCGCAGCGGCTGCCGCGTTGATGCGCGCATCGAGTTCCTGCACGAAGCGCACCGCGTTGTCGCCGGTAATCGCTTCGACGCGGCGGATACCCGCTGCCACGCCGCCTTCCATCACGATCTTGAAGAAGCCGATGTCGCCCGTGCGATGCACGTGCGTGCCGCCGCACAGCTCGCGCGAGAAGCCGAGATCGAGCACCCGCACTTCGTCGCCGTACTTCTCGCCGAACAGCGCCATCGCGCCACCCTTCACCGCTTCGTCGAACGGCATCACGCGGACGATGCCCGGCGCGTTCGCGAGCACTTCCTGGTTCACGATCGCTTCGACGCGGCGGATTTCGTCGTCCGTCATCGGCGCGTTGTGCGCGAAGTCGAAACGGGTCTTGTCCGCGTCGACGAGCGAGCCCTTCTGCTGCACGTGCGAGCCGAGCACTTCGCGCAGCGCCTTGTGCATCAGGTGCGTGGCCGAGTGGTTGCGCGCGGTGCGGGCGCGGCGGATCGCGTCGATCTCCGCCTTCACCACGTCGCCGACCTTCAGCGTGCCCTGTTCCAGCGTGCCGTGATGACCGACTACATCCGCCTGGACCTTCTGCGTATCCGTCACCGCGAAACGCACGCTGGCATTGCCGAGCACGCCCTGGTCGCCGACCTGACCGCCGGATTCCGCGTAGAACGGCGTGTGGTCGAGCACGACCACCGCCTGCTGGCCCTTCTGCGCTTCGTTCACCGACGCGCCATCTACGTACAGCGCGATCACCTTCGCGTCGTCGAAGACGATCTCTTCGTAGCCGTGGAACGTAGTTTTCGCGCCCGAGTATTCAAGGCCCTGCGCCATCCTGAACTTGCCGGCCGCGCGCGCCTGTTCGCGCTGGCGCGCCATCGCTTCGTCGAACGCGGGTTCGTCCACCGTCACGCCGCGCTCGCGGCACACGTCCGCTGTGAGGTCCAGCGGGAAGCCGTAGGTGTCGTGCAGCTTGAACGCGAGTTCGCCGTCGAGCGTCTTGCCGCCCTTCTGCTGCAGATCGGCCAGCGCGCCATCGAGGATCGACATGCCGTGCTCGATGGTCTCGAAGAAGCGCTCCTCTTCCTGGCGCAGCACGTCGGTCACGCGCTGTTCGGCATCCTTCAGTTCCGGGTACGCAGCGCCCATTTCGGCGACCAGATCGGCCACCAGCTTGTGGAAGAACGCGCCCTTGCGGCCGAGCTTGTAGCCATGACGGATCGCGCGGCGCACGATGCGACGCAGCACGTAGCCGCGGCCTTCGTTGCCCGGGATCACGCCGTCGACGATCAGGAACGAGCACGCGCGGATATGGTCGGCAATGACCTTCAGCGAGTTGTTCGTGAGGTCGGGCGTGTTCGTTTCACGCGCGGCGGCCTTGATGAGATTCTGGAACAGATCGATCTCGTAGTTGCTGTGCACGTGCTGCAGCACCGCGGCGAGACGTTCCAGGCCCATGCCGGTATCGACGCACTGCTTGGGCAGCGGCGTCATGTTGCCCTGCGCGTCGCGGTTGAACTGCATGAACACGAGATTCCAGATCTCGATGAAGCGGTCGCCGTCTTCCTCAGGCGATCCCGGCGGGCCGCCCCAGATTTCCGGGCCGTGATCGTAGAACACTTCCGAGCACGGGCCGCACGGGCCGGTGTCGGCCATCTGCCAGAAGTTGTCCGACGCGTAGCGCGCGCCCTTGTTGTCGCCGATGCGGATGATGCGCTCGACCGGCACGCCGATTTCCTTCGCCCAGATGTCGAAGGCTTCGTCGTCTTCCTGGTAGACCGTGACCGTGAGTTTTTCGGCCGGCAGCGAGTAGACCTTCGTCAGCAGTTCCCAGCAGAAGTGGATTGCATCGCGCTTGAAGTAGTCGCCGAACGAGAAGTTGCCGAGCATCTCGAAGAACGTGTGGTGGCGCGCGGTGTAGCCGACGTTTTCGAGGTCGTTGTGCTTGCCGCCCGCGCGCACGCTGCGCTGCGCGGTCGTGGCCCGCGCATACGGGCGCGACTCGGCGCCGAGGAACACGTCCTTGAACTGCACCATTCCCGAATTGGTGAAGAGCAGCGTCGGGTCGTTGCCGGGCACGAGGCTCGACGAGCGGACGATCGTATGGCCCTTCGATTCGAAGAACCTGAGGAATTTCTCGCGGATTTCGGCGGCTTTCATGGCGTCTTTCGTGGGGTCTGGCGGCATCGACGAAGACGCCAGCGATTCGTGAGTCGGTTGATACCGGAACGATCGATTATACGGGATCGGACGCCTCCGGCGGGCGCCACGGCTTGGCCGGACGGCACGTTGGCCGTTCGGCCGGGGTGGCTCGAACGAAGGAATCGCTTAAGATGCGTCACATCGGCCGTGGCACCGCGCGGCCTCGATCTACAGGAGACACGAACAGCTCATGGGCGCTCTCAGTCACATCCGCGTACTCGATCTCACCCGCGTGCTCGCCGGGCCGTGGTGCGCGCAGACCCTCGCCGATTTCGGCGCCGACGTGATCAAGGTGGAGCGCCCCGGCGCCGGCGACGACACGCGTCACTGGGGGCCGCCGTACCTGCAGACGCCGGCGGGAGAAGACACCGCGGAAGCCGCGTATTACCTCTCGGCGAACCGCAACAAGCGCTCGGTGACGGTGGATATCGCCACGCCAGAGGGCCAGCGGATCGTCCGCGAGCTGGCCGCGCAGAGCGACGTCGTGATGGAGAACTACAAGGTCGGGCAGCTGAAGAAATACGGGCTCGACTACGCATCGCTGAAAGCGGTGAAGCCGGACCTCGTCTACTGCTCGGTGACGGGTTTCGGGCAGACCGGACCGTACGCGCAGCGCGCGGGCTACGACTTCATCATCCAGGGCATCGGCGGCTTCATGAGCATCACCGGCGAGCGCGACGCGCTGCCGGGCGGCGGCCCGCAGAAGGCGGGCGTCGCGATCGCGGACCTGATGACGGGCATGTACTCGACGGTCGCGATCCTGTCGGCGCTCGCGCATCGGGATCGCACGGGCGAAGGCCAGTACATCGACATGGCGTTGCTCGACGTGCAGGTCGCGATGCTCGCGAACATGAACACGAACTACCTGGCGAGCGGCAAGGCGCCGGTGCGCCAGGGCAACGCGCACCAGAACATCGTGCCCTACCAGACGTTCCAGACGAGCGACAGCTGGATCATCGTCGCGGTGGGCAACGACGGGCAGTACCGCAAGTTCGTCGAAGCGGGCGGGCGCCCCGAATTCGCCGACGACGAACGCTTCGCCACCAATCCGGCGCGCGTGCGCAACCGCGAGGCGCTGGTGCCGTTGCTGGCCGAGATGGTCAGGAAGCGCAGCAAGGCCGAATGGATCGCGGCGCTCGAGGCGTCCGGCGTGCCCTGCGGGCCGATCAACGACCTCGCCGAAGTGTTCGACAACGAGCAGGTGATCGCGCGCGGCCTGCAGGTGAATCTGCCGCATCCGTCGGGCGGCACGGTGAAGCTGGTGCGCAACCCGATCAACATGAGCGCGACGCCGCCCGAAGCGCTCCGCCATCCGCCGACGCTCGGCGAGCACACCGCGGAGATCCTGCGCGACGTGCTCGGCTACGACGACGCGCAGATCGCCGCGCTGCGCGCGAAAGTGGTGATCTAGGGCGCCTGCGGCTCCTGCAGCTCACCTAGCCAGCCGAGCCCCTCGGCCCAGTCGCCGAGGCCGCTGTCGGCGTTGATATGGCCGCGCGGACCGATGCCGATCCAGCGGCTGCCCCACGCATCGGCGCACGCGAGCGAATAGCGCTCGCCGCCGAACGGATCGTCGCTGCTCGACACGACGATGCTCGGAAACGGCAACAGCTCGAGCGGCGCCGACGCAAAGCCGCTCGAACCTTCATGCGGAAACGCCGGCGCGGCAGGGTCCGGCACCGCCACGAGCAGCGCGCCCTGCACGTGACGCAGCACCTCCGGCGTCGCGTACCGCGCGGCCCAGAACGCGACCGTCAGGCAGCCCAGGCTGTGCGCGGCGAAGCGCACCGCGCGTCCCGCCGCGGCTTTTGCGGCCACGGTTGCATCGAGCGTGCGGCACCACGCGTCGCGGTCAGCCTGGTTCCAGTCGGTCATCGGCACGCGCGTGAAGCTCGCGTGCCGCGCTTCCCAGCGCGATTGCCAGTGTCCCGGGCCGGAATTCTGCCAGCCCGGCAGGATCAGCACGTCGTAGTCGCTTGCGGCGGAGGGCTGCTTCATGGCGGTTCGTGTCGTAAGTGACGTAGGTGAATTCAGCGATTGCGCGGGCGTGGTCACTTCGAAGGGCTCAGCGGAAACACCGCGCCGACGCCCGCGCCGCGCGGATCCGAGTCGGCTTCGGGCGTCGTGCCGTTCACCCGCACCATTTGCACGTCGCCGTTGAAGGGCTGGCCCTCCAGCTTGTAGCCCTTCGCCTTCAGCGCGTCCGCGAGGTCGCCGGTGATCGGCGCGTACGGCTCGTAGAAGATCGTGGTCGGCGGAATCAGCTGGTGGTGGAAGCGCATCGCGGCGAGCGCGTCCTGCGGCGCCATGCCGAAGTCGAACAGGTCGGTCATCACCTGGAAGATCGTCGTGAAGATCCGCGAGCCGCCGGGCGTGCCGATCACGAGCGCGACATTGCCGTCTTTCAGCAGGATGGTCGGCGCCATCGACGACAGCGGCCGGCGCCCCGGCGCGATCGTGTTGACCTCGTCGCCCGTCACGCCGAACTGGTTCGTCGTGCCCGGCTTCGTCACGAAGTCGTCCATCTCGTCGTTGAGCAGGAAGCCCGCGCCGTCCACCACCACGCCCGCGCCGAACGGACCGTTCAGCGTGTAGGTGTTCGACACCGCGTTGCCCCACTGGTCGACGACCGAGAAGTGCGTGGTCTGCGCGCGCTCCGGCATCGTGTCGCCGAGGCCCGGCTTCACGCCCGTCGCACCGGGCGCGGCGTCCGCTTTCACTTCGGCGGCGCGCGACGCGAGGTAGCTGTCGTCGAGCAGTTTCGCGACCGGAATCTTGTACGAATCGGGGTCGCCCAGGTACTGCTGGCGATCCGCGAACACGCGGTCTTCCATCTGCGAAACCAGATGGATGTACGGCACCGAATTGAGCTGCACGCCGTCGAATGCGGGCTTCAGGTCCGCCTTCATCTTCAGCAGCTGGATCAGGCCCACGCCGCCGGAACTGGGCGGCGGCGCGGTGACGATCTGGTAGCCGTTCCAGTCGGCCGTCAGCGGATCGCGCCACACCGCGTGATAGCGCTGCAGGTCCTGTTTCGACACGAGACCGTGGCCGTACATCGCGGTCGAGATCAGATCGGCCGTACGGCCCTCGTAGAACTCGCGGCCGCCATCGCTCGCGATCCGCTTCAGCGTTTCGGCAAGCTCCGGCTGACGGAATGTCGCGCCCGCTTTCAGGCCTGAAAAATAGACGTCGAAATTGGTCTTGCCGGCGAAGCTGCGCGCGGCGTAGTCGTGCCGCTTCTGCAGCCAGGGCTGCACGACGAAGCCGTCGGACGCGTATTTGATCGCGGGCGCGAGCACCTGTTTCCACTTGAGCTTGCCGAAGCGCTTCTGCGCTTCCCACATCCCGTCGACGGTGCCGGGCACGCCCACCGCGCGATAGCCGACGAGGCTCGCGTCGGGCTCGACGTTGCCTTTGTCGTCGAGGTACATCTCCTTCGTCGCCCCTTGCGGCGCGACCTCGCGGTAGTCGAGGAAATACGGCTTGTTGTCCACGTAGAGCGTCATGAACCCGCCGCCGCCGATGTTGCCGGCATCCGGATATGTGACGGCGAGCGTGAACGCGATCGCGACCGCGGCATCGACGGCATTGCCGCCTTCGGCGAAGATTTCCTTCGCGGCGGCTGCGCTGTAGCTGTCCGGCACCGCGGCGGCCGCGGCCGTCAGTACCGGCGGCGGGGGCTTCTTCGCGAACGCGGGCGCGGCGGGCAGGAAGCCGGTCAGGCACGCGGCGATGAGCAGCGAGGGGAAAGCAAAGACGTGCAGCGCACGCCCGGTGATGGACGCGCGCGGCGCGTCGTGCATCGGATCGGCCATCGACGGGACTCCTCTAAACCAGCGCGCATCTTGCACAACCCGCGGATTTCGCGCAATACGGCCGGCCGCACAGCGCATCGTCCACACGCCCGGGCTCACCTCGATGCCGCACGGCTGCTGCAATGGGGTGGCTCAGGTAGAATTGACGGATCAGCGGAGCGCGAAGCTCCGGAACGACCTACTCCTTCACGCATGAATATCGAAACCAAAGACGCAGACCGCAACGACGCGCCGACGGCCTCCAACTTCATCCGCAACATCATCGACGACGACAATCGCTCGGGCAAATGGGGCTCGCGCGTCGAAACGCGTTTCCCGCCGGAGCCGAACGGCTATCTGCACATCGGCCACGCGAAGAGCATCTGCCTGAACTTCGGCATCGCGCAGAGCTATGGCGGCGTGTGCCATCTGCGCTTCGACGACACGAATCCGGAAAAGGAAAGCTTCGAGTACGTCGAATCGATCGTCGACGCCGTGAAGTGGCTCGGCTTCGAATGGACGAAGGAAAACGAAGAGCACCTGTACTTCGCGAGCGACTACTACGACAAGCTCTACGAATTCGCCGAACTGCTGATCACGCGCGGCAAGGCCTACGTGGACAGCCAGACGGCCGAAGAAATCCGCGCGAACCGCGGCTCGGCCACGGAAGCCGGCACGCCGTCGCGCTATCGCGAGCGCAGCGTCGACGAGAACCTCGACCTGTTCCGCCGCATGAAGGCGGGCGAGTTCAAGGAAGGCGAGCACGTGCTGCGCGCGAAGATCGACATGGCGTCGCCGAACTTCAACATGCGCGACCCGGTAATCTACCGGATCCGTTTCGCGCATCACTACCGCACCGGCGACACGTGGTGCGTGTACCCGATGTACGACTACACGCACTGCATTTCGGATGCGCTCGAGAACATCACGCATTCGCTGTGCACGCTGGAGTTCGAAGATCACCGGCCGCTCTACGACTGGATTCTCGACGAACTCGCGAGCGCCGGCATCTTCACGCGTCCGCTGCCGCAGCAGATCGAATTCTCGCGCCTGAACCTGACCTATGCGATCACGAGCAAGCGCAAGCTGCTGCAGCTCGTCACCGAAGGCCACGTCGACGGCTGGGACGATCCGCGCATGCCGACCATCGTCGGCGTGCGTCGCCGCGGTTTTACACCCGAAGGCATCAAGCTCTTCTGCGAGCGCATCGGCATCACCAAGGTCGATTCGTGGATCGACATGAGCGTGTTCGAAGGCGCGCTGCGCGACGACCTCGACGACAAGGCGCCGCGCACGGCGGCCGTGCTCGACCCGCTCAAGCTGATCATCGACAACTACCCGGAAGGCCAGAGCGACGAGTGCAGCGCGCCCGTGCATCCGCATCATCCGGAGCGCGGCAATCGCACGTTCCCGCTGACCCGCGAGCTGTGGATCGAGCGCGACGACTTCACGGAAACGCCGCCGAAGGGTTATTTCCGGCTGTTCCCGGGCAACAAGGTGCGGCTGCGCTACGGCTACGTGATCGAATGCACCGGCGCGGAGAAGGACGAGCACGGCAACGTGATCGCGGTCCACTGCAACTACTTCCCGGACAGCCGCTCGGGCACGGAAGGCGCGAACAACTACAAGGTGAAGGGAAACATTCACTGGCTGAGCGTCGCGCACGCGAAGCCGGCCGAAGTCCGCGTGTACGACCGGCTGTTCCGCGAGCCGCAACCCGATGCAGGCGGGCGCGACTTCCTCGAGGCGCTCAACCCGGATTCGAAGCGCGTGATGAACGCGTATCTCGAACCCGGCGCGGAAAACGCCGAACCCGAACAGCGTTTCCAGTTCGAGCGACATGGCTATTTCGTCGCGGACCGCTATGATTCAAAACCGGGCAAGCCGGTTTTCAACCGGATCGTGGGTCTGCGCGATACCTGGGGCAAGCCGGCCTGATCCGGACGCGTGCATGCGTGCCGTGCGTCCAGCGCGGCTTCGCCAGAAAGCCGCCGCAGCCGTGGATGGAAGCCGTACAGAACAAACCGATGTCGTATTGACCGTATCCGTGGCTGAGGGGCGCGACGTCGCGTCCCGCGACGATCCGGGAGGAACGATGCACCTGGCTGTCCGCCGTCCGCTCGCCGGCCTGACACTGCTCGCCGCCGCCGTGCTGTGCGCGCCGTTCGCGGCGCATGCACAGGATCTCACCGGCACGCTCAAGAAGATCCATGACGATCGCGTCGTGCTGCTCGGCGTGCGCGAAGCGTCGATTCCGTTCGCGTACTCCAACGGGCAGCACACGGTCGGCTATTCCTACGCGATCGCGCAACGGATCATCGACGAAATCCGCAAGACGTTGAACCTTCCCGACCTGAAGGTGCGCGAGGTGCCGGTCAATTCGTCGAACCGGGTGTCGCTGCTCGTGAACAACCAGATCGATCTCGAGTGCGGCTCGACCACGCATACCCGCGACCGCGAGAACCAGGCGGCGTTTTCGTACAGCTTCTTCATGTACTCGGTGCGGATGCTCGTGCGAAAAAGTTCGCATATCAAGGACTTCCAGGACCTCGCGGGTAAACCGGTCGTCACGACCGCCGGCACGTCCGACGAGCGCCTGCTGCGCGAACTCAACAGCGCGAAGCAGCTGAACATGCGGATCGCGGCGGTGAAGGATCATCCGGAAGCGTTCGCGATGGTGAAGTCCGGGCGCGCGGTCGCGTTCGTGATGGACGAACCGATCCTGTACGGCACACGGGCCGCGGATCCGCACCCCGACGAGTTCGAGGTCACCGGCTCGCCGCTCGCGACGGAAGCGTATGCATGCATGTTCCGCAAGGGCGACGCGCCGTTCCGCAAGCTGGTGAACGACGTGGTCGGCACAATGGAGACGTCCGGCGAAGCCGCGCGGCTGTACGACACGTGGTTCACGCAGCCGATTCCACCGCACGGCACCAATCTCAACTACCCGCTCTCCCCGCAGATGCGCGATATGTTCGCGCACCCGAACGACCGCGCGCTGGATTGAGCGGCGCGCCTACGTCACTGCGTGAGGCGGGCGTGCACGTCGGCCAGCGACAGCGTGGTGCCGAACAGCCTCGCGAGACTGCGGCTCGCAAAACGGTCGACTTCCGCCGGCGCGACCCAGCGCCACGCGTCCATCTCGGGAATCATCTGGCCGTCGCTGTAGCGCGGGAACATCGACACGCACACGCACTTCGACAGATCGAGTTCGTCGCCTTGCGCGCGCGCCGCGAACAGATGCAGGTCCTTGTCGCGCCGGTAGACGAAGCGGCCGAGATCGACGAGGCGCGCTTCGTCGAGCATGATGCCGGTTTCCTCGACCAGTTCGCGCAACGCGGTGACGATGCGTGGCTCGTCGGGTTCGCCGTGCCCTTTCGGGATATCCCAATGGGAGGTCTCGGTGGCGTGCGCGAGCAGCACGCGACCGTCGGGGTCGAGCAGCACGACCCCGCACGAGATGACGCGCTCACCCATCAGCGCTTCCGCAGCTGCCAGGCCGCGGAGCCGGCAGGCACCAGCAGGACGGCGGCGAAGGCGCCCGCGTGAGTGGGCGACGGACGTTGGATGAGCGTCGGCATGAAGAATCTCTCGGAAGATGACGATTGCCCGCTAGCGGCGCGGCACAGCTTGCCGCGGCAGGTCTTCCGAAAAGCATAGCACGCGGGATGTGACCGTCACGTCGATGAGGGACGGATCGTTGGGTGTGAATCGACGATCTCGTTTCCGGATTCGGAACGCTCCGATGGTCGGCGGGAAAGCAACCGGCGACGATCGACGGATTGGCCGTCAACGGCGGCCCCTGCCCACGTCGCCCGTCCCTCGCAGCCATCCATGGACTACTCGTTCGCCCTTCGCTGTTTCGCCCTGATGCTGACGCTGATCAGCATCGCGCTGATCCCGCTCGTCGCGCGTCGCGATGCGTCGATCGCCGCGCCGTCGCCGCTGCCGGCCGGCGTGCTGCCGCGGCCGCGCTGGCACGCCGCGCTCACACGCGCGGGCGTCGTCTGCCTGCTGCTGTCGTTCGTCGTGCTGATGGCGGTCTGCGAGCTCGTGCTCACGGCCTGAACACCGTCGACGTGCGGCGGTACTGCCGCGCGCTCACGCGAGCCGCGCGCTCCAGGTCACCGTCCGGTTCCGTCCTCCCCGCTTCGCCGAATACAGCGCCCGGTCCGCGCGCGCGAGCGTCGCGTTCAGATCCTCGCCCTGCTCCAGGCGGCACACGCCCGCGGAAAACGAATAGCTGATCACGTGGTCTTCGGCAATCGACACGCGGCGGTTCTGCACCTGCACGCGCATCCGCTCGACCGCGGACGCGCCGTGCTCCACCGACGTCCCCGGAAACACCACGAGAAATTCTTCGCCGCCGATGCGGCCCGCGATGTCCGACTGCCGCGTCGCGCGCTTGCAGACCTCGCCGAAATCGCGCAGCACCGCGTCGCCGGCGGCGTGGCCGTGCACGTCGTTGATACGCTTGAAGTGATCGAGGTCGACGAGCGCCACCGTCAGCGGTGTTTCGGCGCCTTGCGCGGCGGTGATCGCGAGCCCGAGCGACGCCATCGTGTGGCGCCGGTTCGCGAGCCCCGTCAGCACGTCGAGACGCGCTTCCTGGATCACGCGATCATGCGCCGCGATCCACGCTTCGTCGGTGGACCGGAGCTGTGACACGTCGGAGCCGACGACGGCGAGCCAGCCGTTGTCCAGCAGCGTTTCCGTCATCCAGAACCAGCGGCCGTCGAAGAGTTCCGCGGCGAAGCTGCGCTGCCCCGGATTCGCGCGGCGACGGTCCTGCGCGCGGGCGATGAACGCGAGCGCGTCCTCCCCTTCGATGCGGGTCCCGCAGCGATGCAGCGCGGCGTGCATCACCAGGTCGACGAAGGTGATCTCGCTGTCGTCGCGTCGCAGCTGGAACGCATGCCGGAACGCGCTATTCGCGAAGACCAGCCGGTCGCTCGAGTCGTAGATCGCGACCAGTGTGTGCTTGCCGTCGAGTGCGCACAGCAGCGCCTCCTGGGCCGCGTCGTCAGTACCAAGGTCCTGTATCGATCTCATGGCCAATATGCTTGTCGTTCTGGTCAGCGCGTCCGCCAGCCCGACCGGAACGCATTCGAACGTTCCAGTGGCCGTGGCGGCCGCGAACCCTGTCTCCCGTCGTTTCTCTAGAAAAACGCCGCGGACAGTTGCCCGCGGCGCGTGGAACGTCCCGACGATCCGGCTGCGATGAACCGGAATCACGGAGAACGTGGAGACAGATCGAAGTCTACGCCCCGCCCGTCAAGGCAATGCTTCGAACAATGGCAGCTTTTACCGCCAATTCGCATCCGCAAATCGGTAAAAAATCGTCAGACAAAAACGGCCGTATGACGACCCGCGATCCCGCGTGATTGCAGAAATGGCCCTCGGATTGCTACGACGCGCGGCAGTTTTTGCAAAGCGTCATTCGTCGTACGCTGCCGACGCTTCGGCGGATCGACTGTCCGCTCCGCGAAGAACGAGGCGGCATGCGCTTCTTCAAGGGTCACGATGCCGGCAGCGCCGTGTTGATCGGGTATGCGGGAAACGGGCACAGCATTTGCAGAAGTTCGCCGGACGTCGATCGTGCAAGACACAAACAATGCGCGATGCATGAAATCCTCCAATGACGACCGAATCGCAGCGCACCAATCCGACGCTATGCTCTCTGCAAAATCACCAGTGTCCACGCGTCTTGTAGCGGACGTGCCGGTCACGCTCGTCTCCTTCCCCGACACTGGCATCCGCGAGGAACCGCGTCCGCCGCAGCGCTTGCGCCTCCGGCGACGGTCGTGCAGCCCGCATCGATCGCTTCCGCACATGACGACCCGCATTGCGCATAAACGAATCGATCGCCCAGCGTTTCACTTACCGGTCACAATGGAAGGGACCGATAGTCATTAAGATGCTTTCTGAGCCTTAACGAGGTGCACTATGGAAATGATCGAGGTCAGGCCCAGCATGTCGGCGGATGGACAGGAGGTGGTATTCGCCGTATCCGCGCGCGGACGCGAATTCGAATGTGCCGTGACCCGCAAGGCGCTCGAAGAACATTTCTGGCTGCAACGCGGCGCGGCGGAGAACCGCGTGCTGAAGATTTTCGAAGACGGCCGACGCCGGATCACGGCCGTCGCGGAGCGCAAGCTGCTGACCTCGGGCGGCGAACGTCACGTCGACAGGATCGTGCTGACGCCGGCGGATTTCGGGATCCGGCGGTAACGGCGCGGCATCCTGCGCCGGGCTTGCCAGCGTCTTGCCACGCGTGTTGCCACATTGGCACGGCAGGAGGGACTCGAACCCCCGACCCTCGGCTTAGAAGGCCGATGCTCTATCCAGCTGAGCTACTGCCGCATTCGAAGAGAAAAAGATGCTACACCGGGCCTCCACCGCAGACTATCGCACGGGGAGGCGGCCCGCCAGCGAAGCCGGGCCCGGATTATAACCGATCGCTTTCGTGTGCTTTGCAAGGCCGGTGCGCGCCGGCCGTCGCTCGCACCGGCTATACGGGTTGCGGATGCAGCACGAACCAGCCGAGGAACGCGAGCCCGGCGATCACGCAGTAGACACCGAACGACGCGAGACGGCCGCGCCCTTCGAAATAGCGCATCAGGAAGCGCACGCTCAGGTACGCCGCGATCGCGGTCAGCACGCCGCCCAGCACCGCGTCGCCCAGTTGCCCCGGCGCATGCAGCAGCTTCGGCAGTTCCAGCAGACCCGCCGCGAAGATGATCGGCGTACCGAGCAGAAACGCGAATTCCGCGGCACGTTCCGCCGTCAGGCCCACCGCATTCCCGGCGATCATCGTCAGCCCGCTGCGCGAGAAGCCCGGGATCAGCGCGCCGACCTGCGCGATTCCCACCAGAAACGCCTGCCCGAACGTCAGCTTCTCCGGAGGACGATGCGCGCGCGAGCGCTGCAACCGGTCGCCGAACCACAGCAGCACGCCGTTCACGATCAGCGCGATCGCGACGATCCGCAGGTCGTGAAAGAGGCGCTCGAGCGGCTTCTCCAGCACGAGACCCACGATGCCGGCCGGAATCGTGCCGATGATCAGCGCCCACATCATGTGACCATCGTCGTTGCGGCGACCGCCGAGCGACGCGAAGAAGCCACGGAACAGCGCGACCCAGCGGTCGCGGAAGTACCAGAGCAGCGCGAGCGCGGTGCCGAGATGCAGCGCGACGAGGAACGGCAGCAGCTGCGGCGCGTGCTTGTCGATATGCATACCCATCACGCCGGGCACGAGCAGCGTGTGCCCGAGGCTGCTCACGGGGAAGAGTTCAGTGACGCCTTGCAAGACGCTCAGAAAGATCAGAAACCACAGGCTCACGCGTCGGTCCTCTCGATGAATGGATGGATGCGCCGGATGCGAGCGGCCGGCGCGGATCGCGCACGATTATGCCGGGGACGCGCGTGCCGCGCCACGAACCGGCAGTCGTACGAGCGGGCAGGGTTTGCCGCGCCGCATCATGATGAAGGCAGCGGGGATTAGATCACCGAAAGGGGCAGGCCGCAATGCGCGGCCGAACAGACCGCGGCCACGTTGCGCGAGAGGGAAGCAGGCGCCGCGACGCCTGTGCCGGCCCGTGTGGAACCGGCGATACGCTTGTACCGCCCTGCGTGCGGACGCCCTCAGGGCCGCCGTGACAAGGCGTAGAGCGATGCGCGGGTCGATGCTGAACGCCGGCCGCAGCCGGTTGACCAACCAAACCTCGATCGAACCCGGCGGCCAGACTCAGCCGATCAGCTCAGCGCGCGACTTTGTAAAAGAAATATACCGTGCTAACGGTGAACATTCCGAACAGCGATACGCCCATAGCCATTGCGATATCCATTTCGCCTCCGGGATGCGTTGCGTCCGGCGGCGGGATGGCCGGACCGAGTGTCGATTATCGTTGCGCCTGTCCGTGCGGTAACACCCGCAATTTCCCCAAAGGGTTTCCCCTTAGGATGGTCGCCGCGCCCGCGCGGATTTCGCCTGGCCGTGGCACGGCGGCGTTTAAACTGGCGGTTCTTCGACCAACCTGTCGCCCACCATGCCGCAATTCCAGCAACAGCCTGTCATCGAGATCACGCACGGCGCCTCGCTGCTCCGCTTCGCGCCGCAAGCCGGCGGCCGACTGCTCTCCTGGCACCGTGACGGACAATCGGTGATCCACTGGCCCGATCACGCCGACTGGAGCCATCCCGCCCGAATCCGCGGCGGCAATCCGCTGCTGTTCCCGTTCCTCGGCCGCCATCGGGTGGACGGTGAAATCGGCCGCTGGCGCGACGCGAACGGTACGGTGCGCGATCTGCCAATGCACGGCTTCGCGCGGGATCTGCCGTTCGCCACCGCGATCGACGCCGACCAGCAGGGCCTGCGGATGACGCTCGCCGACAGCGACACCACCCGCGCCGGCTACCCGTTCGGCTTCCGCTTCGAGGCGCACTACCGGCTCGCGGACGACGCGACGCTGGACGTCACGCTGACCACCGCCAACACCGGCGACGCCGCATTACCCTACTACGCTGGCCACCACTTCTACTTCACACTGCCGCACACGCAGCGCGCGGAAACGGTGCTCGAGCTGCCGCGCACGCAGCGGCGCTTCCAGCAGCCCGACGGCGCGATCGCGCCGGCCGAGCCCGGTTCGCCGTCCTATACGCTCGACGAAGACCGGATTCTCGACCGCTTCCACTGCCTGGACGGCGCGCCCGAGCGGCCGGTGCGACTCGTCGCGCCCGGACTGAACCGGGCGATCACGATCGACCTGCAGCGGCCCGACTCGGTGCCCTGGTATTGCGTCACGACGTGGACCGAAGCGCCCGAATCCGACTTCTACTGCATCGAGCCGTGGCTCGGCCTGCCGGACGCGATCCACAACGGTCTCGGCCTGCGCTGGCTCGCCGCCGGGGCCACCGAGACGGCCACGCTGCGTATCCACGTGGGCGACCTGGCCTGATCCGGTTTCGGGATGCGCTTCGCAAAACCGCTAGAATCCGGGGTTTGACCTGACGCGCGGCCTGCATCGGCGGGGATCGGTGCGCGGCGGGGTTTTGCGAGGTCCAATGTTCGGAACAACAATGACGCGGCTCGTCGCGCTGTCGCTCGTCGCCGCGCTTGCCGCGTGCGGCTCGGCGCCGGTCGGGCCGGGCTTCTACCGGGTCGAGCGGGGCGACACGCTGTCGAAGATCGCGCGCTCGAACCGCACGTCGGTGCAGAGCATCGTGCGCTGGAACAGTCTGTCGAACGCGGATGCGATCGAAGTCGGCCAGGTGCTGCGCGTGACGCCGCCGGCGGGCACCGTGACCGGGAGTCGAGGCGACAGTGCCGCACCGCGCGCCGCGCCCGCGCCGGAGGCGTCGCGCGGCACGGCGGACACGCCGGCGGCGCCGGCCGCACCGATCACCCTGATCTGGCCGACCGGCGGCCCGGTGATCCGCGGCTTCAACGGCACCAGTTCGAAAGGCATCGACATCGCAGGCAACGCAGGCGCGCCTGTCGTCGCGGCAGCAGCGGGCACGGTCGTTTATGCTGGCAACGGGCTGCGCGGTTACGGCAATCTGCTGATCATCAAGCACAACGCCGACTACCTGACCGCCTACGCGCACAACAGCGCGCTGCTCGTGAAGGAAGGCCAGAGCGTCGCGCAGGGGCAGAAGATCGCGGAAGTCGGCGACACGGACAGCGACCGCGTGATGCTGCACTTCGAGCTGCGTTACGCGGGCAAGTCGATCGATCCGGCGCGCGCGCTGCCGCCGCGGTAATCCCGCGGGACGGCGAACGGCCCCTCACCGGGAACCTGGCGCCATCCGCCGGGCTCCATCTGTCATCCGCCGCGAGCCTCGCTCGCGGCTTCAATCACAGGACACCATCGATGAAACCCGTTTTCGCCTCCGCGCTTGTCCGCGGCGCCCTCCTCGCCACCGCGCTCGCGGCCGGCAGCCTGGCCGGCTGCTCCAGCACGACGACGATGACCTACCTGCCGAACGGACAGACCGGCTTCGCGATCAACTGCAGCGGCAGCGACGCGAGCGAAAGCTGGGCCGAGTGCTACAAGCGCGCGGGCGAGGTCTGCGGCAACTACGGCTACGACGTGATTTCGAAGGACGTCGACAAGGGCGCGACATCGGGCGGCACGCTCGGCGGCATTTTCGGCGCGAACGTGAAGAACCGCTCGATGGTCGTTCAGTGCAAGCAATGACGCCGGCTTTGAGCGCGTTGCTTGTCATACGGAAACGTTCCTGACGGCAAGATGGCAGCGAAGCCGTCCGCGCGTGCGACCCGCGCATGGGATCCGGACACCCGGCGATATTCGCGAAGCGGATAAAAAAAATGCCCGGCTCGTGGCCGGGCGAACGGGGGTTCGGCGCATATCGGCAAAGGACCGGTTCACCATGCGCCGAGACGAAATCTATCAACCGTCCCTAAGCACTGCAATCGATTAATTGAAGCGCAAATGTGACATTGCGCACGGAGTCCGCATTCCGTGAACGGAATCCAGCCATTAAGCAACCCGAAACAAGTGACTTGATGCGGCGCGATGGATTCGGCGTGGCGAGCGCCGCCGGCGCTGGTTTTCTGCCTTGAGAACAAGGCTTTATGCGGCCTGTTCGCGTCTTGCGCTGCGCAGCGCGACCACGCGCAAACGATTCCGGATCTTCATTTCAGCACGGCATTACGACCGTTTAAAGCGCATTTTGCGGACTTTAGTTTTCTTTTAATCGAGCGTGCGCCAACGCACCATAGCACGCAGGTCGCCTCCAGCCAACCGCAAAAATGACATTAACCCAGACAAAAACGGCCGCGCGCATTGCAGATATAGAAACACCAATTTCGCGCAAATAGCATGCGTAGAAATCCCGGTATTAACCCGGACGATTTTGGCAGTGGTGATTCGCTCAGGACGACTTCACATCACCTTCAGCCCCAGCTCCGCGACGAGCATCGCGGCCTGCTCGTACGAAATCGTCGCGCCGCGAAATAGCGTTGCGTCGCTCAACCGGACACCGCTCAGATCGACCGAACGCAGATCGGCGCCGTCGAAGCGCGCGCGTTTCAGATGCGCATCTTTCAGGCTGCCGCCATCGAACACCGCGTCGCGGAAATCCGCGCCTTCGAGATCGGCGTCGGAGAAATCGAGTTGACGCAGCGTCGCGTTGCGAAACGACAGGCCGCGCAGGTGCGCACCCACCAGCAGCGTTTCGACGAAGCTCAAGCCGAGCGTCGCGCTCTCCTCGAAGTTCGCGCCGGTCAGCTTGCAGCCGGTGTACACGGCCGAGGCGAGCTTCGCGCGGCGCCAGTTCGTGCTGTTCAGATCGCACGCTTCGAACGCCGCGTCGACGAGATCTGCGGACGCGAAGTCGGCCTGCCGAGCGCGGCACCTCACCCAGCGCGTTCCGGCAAGCGACGCGCCGAACAGCGACGTCTCCGCGAGCGCGCAGCGATAGAACTCGCAGCCACGCAGATCGAGCCGGGACAGGTCCGTGAACTCGAAGTCGCATTGTTCGAAACGCAGCGCACCGCCTGACGCGCCTGCCAGCAGGCGCTCGACGTCGTCGCGTCCGAGCGCCGCATCGCTGATCACATCGAGGGGTTGGTCGCGAAGGGCCGTCTGTGCTGCGAGCGTGCGGGCGGGGTGAGGGTTGGAAGGCTTGTGCATGATCGACTTCGTTCTGGTGTGGGCAGCGGCGGGACCGTGGACCGCATCGGCCTGTGGCCGCATGCGGACGGGTGCGCGGCCGCGATGGTTTATAGTAACGGCCCCAACCCGATTCATGTATTCACCGGGCCGGCCATCGGCCCGAAGTCCACGCGATGAGTTCCAGCGACACCCCGTCCCACAGCGCGCTTTACCAGAAACTGCTCGGCGAAACCGCGAAGATCGCCTGGTCCGAGCTGGAACGCTTTTTCGCGCGCGGCATGCTGCTGCGGGTGGCTGGGGACCTCGATCTCGTGAGCGTCGCCGAAGCAGTCGCCAGCGACGAAAAGAATCAGGTCGCGCAATGGCTGTCGGCGGGTCTCGTCGAACGCCTGCAGGCGGACACCGCCGCCGGCTGGGCGGCGGGCGATCCCGAACTCTGGGCGGTCGTCGTGTCGCCCTGGGTCTGCGTGCAGCAGCGCGGCTAGGCGGCTAGGCGCCGCGGCCGCATCCCCCCGCAGGTCACTGCGGCTGCTGCGGTGCCGCAGCCGGCGGCGCATCGTCGAGCATCGACGGCGGGCGGGTGTCGGTCGGCACGCCGTGATAATCGGGCGGATCCTGAGGCGGATGATGCGGGTGATACGTCGGGTCGTCGGCGCAACCGGTCAGCGCGATCGCGCCAAGCGCGAACGACAGGGCAAGCAGCAGGTTCTTGGACTTCATAGGCTCTCGGAACGGGCGGCGTGACCATCACGCCGCCGCGAAAGTCTACCCGTAAAGCGCGAAATGCAATCGCGACCGCCGCAGCGCAACACAACCCACCCTTTCCGGCGCTTACGGCGTATCGGACTCCCGAGCCGCGCTTTCCGCCGCCGCGATTCCTGGCCTACTATGTAACCAGTGGCTGCGATCGACGAAGGAGGCTGCCATGGATGCTGAAACTATCGCCGGACTGATTGGACTGTCGGTCGGCTTGCTGGTGCTGATCGGCCTGACGATATTCGAATCCCGGCTGTACAAACGCGAGCACGACGGTGAAGGCATGGTCCATCACTGGCTTGCTGCGCATCATGTGTTCGATCGCCGGTTCCGTCATCACGACTGACCCAGCGAACGACTAGCGGACGACTCTGCGCCGCGACGATGCCTGCGCGGAACGCAGGTAACGTCTGCGTGCGCGCCTGTTCGCGCCAGGCGGGCGGCGAGCGCGTGCCCGCTCAGTGCCCACTCAAACCCCCGACTTCGCCAGCACGACGATCGATACCCCGAACGCTTCGCGGCCGGCGTCTTCGTTGCGATATGAATGCGGCACGTGCCCTGGAAACGCAAGCACTTCGCCCGCGCTCAGGCCATGCCGCTCGCCCGCGACGAACACCGCCACCGAGCCTGACAGACAGGTGAAGTACTCGCGCGTGCCAGGCAGATGCGGCGTGCCGCGCATATAGCCGCCGGGCGCGAAACGCATCGTGTCGAGAATGCCGTCCGGCATCGGCTCCGGCACCAGCGGACGAATCGTGAGGCCATTGCCGCGGCTCTGCGCGGGTACGTCTTCGGCGGTCCAGCGCCGCACTTTCGCGCGCGGCGACGCGAGCAGTTCATCGAGTGGAGCGCCGAGCGCGCCCGCCACCTTCATCAGCACCGTCAGCGACGGATTGCCCTCGCCCGACTCCAGATTCGCGATCGTCGAGCGCGGCACGCCCGCCGCTTTGGCCAGCGCCTCCTGCGTCAGCGACCGCGTATGCCGCAGCGACACCAGGTTGCGGGCGAGATGCTGCGCGGCCTGCTCGGACTCGTCCATCGTATCGACCTTATGACAAGAGGTTGGACATCGCGCTTAGGCGACGGCGGGGCGATCCCTATTATCGGGCCATCGACCGCGGCGCATCGCATAGCCTTGGCGCGACGCGGTCTCTACGGAGACTTTCGATGGCTCACACATCAACGCATTCACCCTCACCCGGCGCGCGCGATCTGTCCGGCGTGCGCGTCGCGATCACCGGCGGCACGTCGGGACTCGGACTGGCGCTCGTCGATGCGCTGCGCGAGCGCGGCGCGAAAGTAGCGTTCATCGCGCGTACCGCGGCGCGCGTCGCGCAGGTCAGCGCGACGCGCGCGGACGTCGCCGGAATCGTCGGCGACATCGCGGACAAGGACGCGATCTATCCGCTCGCATTGCAGATCGCGGGGCTGCTGGGCGGCCTCGACGTGCTGATCAACAACGCATCGTCGCTCGGGCCGGTGCCGCTCGCGCCGCTCGCCGACACCGCCTCCGAAGATCTCGAGGCCACGCTGGCGACCAACCTCGTCGGGCCGTTCCGGCTGACGAAGGCGCTGCTCGGCTCGCTCGCGTCGAGCGCGCGCGAACGCGGCGGCGCGCTCGTCGTCAATGTGACGAGCGATGCCGCGGTCGAACCGTATCCGGACTGGGGCGCGTATGGCGCGAGCAAGGCGGCGCTGCGGCACCTGACGCGCATCTGGGACGCGGAGCTCGCGCGCGAACGCATCCGTCTGCGTTCGTTCGATCCCGGCGACATGGACACGCCGCTGCACGCGCTCGCCATCCCCGACGCCGATCGTTCGACGCTGCGGCAGCCAGCCGACGCGGCGCGCGAATGCGTCGATCTGATCGCCGACGAACTGCTGATGCTGCGCGATGGCTTCGCTGCTGAAACCATCGCTGAGTCCACGGCGCTCGCCGCCGCCACGCATGGAGACCGCTGATGCGCGCCGCCACGTCACCTGCCGAGCGTCCGCGCGATGCGCGCCTGCTGGTCGTCGATCGTTGCGGCCGCATCGACGATCGTTCGCGCGCGACGCTCGATATGCTGCCGCGCCGCGGCGATTGCGTGATCGCCAACGATGCCGCGACTTTGCCGGCGAGCCTCGCCGGCGTGCATCTGCGCAGCGATGCGCCGATCGAGGTGCGGCTCGCCGGCCGCGCGTCACTCGACGGGCACGCCGTGTCGTGCTTCAGCGCGTTCGTGTTCGGCGCCGGCGATTTCCATACGCCGACCGAAGCGCGCGCGGCCCCGCCCGCGCTGCGTATGGGCGACCGGCTCGCGTTCGGCACGGCGCTGCGCGCAACCGTCGTGCGCATGCACGGCCATGCGCGTTTCGTCGAGCTGCGCTTCGACGGCGACAGCGCGCGCATCTGGCAGGCGATCGCCGCGCACGGCAGACCCGTGCAGTACGAGCACGTGCCCGACGCGCTCGCGCTGTGGGACACCTGGACGCCGTTCGCGGCCCAGCCGGTCGCGTTCGAGCCGCCGTCCGCGGGCTTCGCGCTCGACTGGCGCATGCTCGACGCGTGGCGCGCACGCGGTGTGGCGTTCGCGACGCTGACGCACGCAGCCGGCCTGTCGTCGACGGGCGATGCGGCGCTCGACCGCCTGCTGCCGCTCGACGAACCGTACCGGATTCCCGCCGCGACCGCCGCGCTGATCGAAGCGACGCACGCGCGACGCGGCCGAGTGATTGCGGTCGGTACGACGGTCGTGCGCGCGCTCGAACACGCGGCGAGCCGCGATGGCAACGATGGCCACGTGCGGGCCGGCCACGGCATCGCGACGCAGCGGATCGGTCCGCGCACGACGCTGCGCGTCGTCGACGTGCTGCTGTCCGGCACGCACGAACCGGACACGAGCCACTACGAGCTGCTGCATGCGTTCACGGACCGCGCGACGCTTGCGCGCATCACGGCCGCGCTTGAACGGCACGATTACCGCACGCACGAATTCGGCGACTCGGTGTGGCTCGAACGGTCCGTGCCGCGCTCGATCCGCGCCATGCAGGACTGCGGCTGCGATGACGCGCGAGACGATGAAGCAGCGACGGCGCCGGTCGCCTGAACCCCGCTTGAACCCGCTTGAAACGCGCGTTGGGCATATCGATTGCTGCCATCGGCACAGGGTCCGCGGCTTCGATGCGGACCCGTCCAGACGATGCGCGGGCGTGTGCGTTCCTCCCGCGAACATGAACATCAGGGAGAGATCGAATGCTTGGAACCATCCTGCTCGTCGTACTGATCCTGCTGCTGATCGGCGCGTTTCCCGCGTGGCCGCACAGCCGCTCGTGGGGTTACCAGCCGACCGGTCTGCTCGGCATCGTGCTGATCATCGTGATCGTGCTGCTGTTGACCGGGCGAATCTAGCGATTGATTCGTCATGCTGATCGATGTGCATCGCTGAGAGGCGCGATTTTCCACGGGGGATTAAGCAGCGATTCGGCGCGGGCGATTTTCCGGATTATCGGCCGTGCGGAATCGCCGCTTCGAATCGCCTCTCACGACGATAGATTTCCTGTTTTGCGAATCGCACAGTTAGCGTAAATCCTGACATGCATCGAAAGAAACATTACTAAATTCATTCACCCTTTCGCGATACACTTGCCCAAAACAAACGACTATAGGGTTGATGCATGGAAGTGCATGTGAAATCGGGTTTGCTGGAACTCGCTGCGGCTGCATTCGAGCGCAGCAGAATAGGGGTGGCGAGTGCGCCGTGCATGCTGCGCTCGCAGGTGGAAACGCTGGAAGGCAGTGTCTATGTCGTGCTGAAAAACGTCGAAGGGCTGTTGCTCGCCGTGTACCGGCTGGGCGGCGACCGCGGCATTCTGCGGCGCCTGAAGCGCTGGCCCGCGGCACTACCGGGCGCCCATCAATCCTGACGCCGTCCGCCCGGTGACCCCAAAAAAGCAACGGCGGCCGTTCTCTCTGGAACGTACCGCCGTGCCCGGTCCTGGTCTTGTGGTCTCCACACGCACACTAACGACGAGCGCGGGAACCCAGTATTCCAACGCAAAATGTGATCGTCCATCGCCATACGTGCGGTGGCGCACACAACGCGTATTACCGTCCCTTTCTGGTCCGTTTTACGTCACGCCCTGCCCGTTTCTGCCCGTTTCGCGCGCAATCGAGCGCTTGATACGGCTGCGGAGCGCGTGCCAGCGCAGCAGCTGCTCGACCATCAGCAGCAGCGCGCTCACCTCCACCGTGACGTCCGTATCCAGCCGGCGCATCAGCTCGATGTAGACGCGTTTCGACTGAACGTCGAGTGTCATCGCCAGGATCTGCGTATTGGCAGCGCTGAGTTGCTGGAACAGATCGGACAGGTAGGCGTTCATGGCGGCGCACGGGCGAAAGGGCCTGCTGTGATAGCAAACCGCGGGCCCGCGCGCATGAAGCGTGGCGCCGGTCATCGCGCTCACGGCCGCGAGTTGCGCCGAGTCGTGTCGCGTCGCCCGGGTTCCGGCCGCGATGGCCCGGCCTTGTGTTCGAACGCGTCGCCGGCGAGCCGTTCAAGCTCCTGCGTGATCAGCACCCGGTGCGCACACCACGTCGCGAGCGTGCCCTGCATCACGGAAAGCAGGTGCAACGCGCTCGCCGTGTTCTCGCCGCGGCGCTGCACTTCCGCGACTTCGCGGGCCTGCCGCTCCACCTCACGTGTTGCCTGTTCGATCCTCCGATCTGCCGCTTCGAGCTTTTTCAGCCCATCCCGGAGTGTCTGCATGAAGAAACTCCCGAAACGTTTCCGTTAGCGCCGCATCCTGTGTGCCACGGAGAATGAGGGTCGATATTGCAGGCACGACGGCGCAACCGGATTTTCGATTATCCGACCGATTCGCTGGTAAATGGGCATTCGATGCGTCACACCCGGATACCGGCGCAGATGGCGGACGCGCCGAATATATCCGGTAAGGGTGCTTTCATTTTTCAATTGCGCGGTTTTCAAAAACCTCGCGCGAGATATTCGATCGGCGATTACTCGTTCATGCATATTGCGTGAAGCGATTATCCGATGAACTTTAGTCAGATGAATGCGGTTAAACTGCGGCGGTTGTTGAAACCGGGCTGATGCATATCGAGCCATGAACCAAACCACCCGCGTTCTGACCGGTCTCGCACTGGTCGTCATGCTGCTGCTGGTTGTCGCCTTCAACTGGGTTGATCTGAGCGAGGCCTATGGCGATGGACCGCCGTACTATAGCCGGACCGTCAACATGGACAAATGGGAGAACCCGCTGCCGGTTCTGCTGGCTGTCGACCTCGCAGCCGCCGTGATCATCGCCGGGTTTGCCGTGTATATGAGGCGCAGCAGCGTGACGATGGACGAAGCGGATTGAGGGTGCGCCAAGGCCGGCTTGTGCCGAGGTTGCGCGATACCCGAAAGAAAAAAGGGTTACGCGAAAATCGCGTAACCCTTTGATTCTTTTGGTCGGAGCGAAAGGATTCGAACCTTCGACCCTCTGATCCCAAATCAGATGCGCTACCAGGCTGCGCTACGCTCCGACGAATCTGCGATTCTACTTGCTGGTGCACACCCGCGTCAATCGTAGCGCAACATACGATCGCAAGCGTCAATCCGGCCCGACGCCCTCACGCCATTCGAACTCGCGACACACCGTGCCGACACAACCGTCCGGCAAGGTACGGCCATTGCACAGCCGCTCATGACTGCACACAGGAGACACACCATGAACCTGATCCTCTGGCGCCACGCGGAAGCCGAAGACACGGCGTCGAGCGACCTCGCGCGGCAACTCACGCCACGCGGACGCAAGCAGGCGCAGAACATCGCGAAATGGCTGCGCGGGCGGCTCGAAGACAACGCCGTGCTGCTCGTCAGCCCCGCCGCGCGCACGGTGCAAACGGTCGAGGCGCTGACGGACCAGTACCGCATCGTCCGCGAGATTGCGCCGGGCGCGAGCGCCGACGACATCCTCGCAGCCGCAGGCTGGCCGCAGGGCATCGCACCGACCGTGGTGGTGGTCGGCCATCAGCCCACGCTCGGCGAAGTCGTCGCGAGACTGCTCGGCGCGAACGAGGCCAGCATCTCGATCAAGAAAGGCGCCGTCTGGTGGCTCGCGAGCCACGAACGTGGCGGCAACGACCAGGCGGTACTGCTCGCCGCGCTGAGTCCCGAACTCGCATGACACGACCTGGCTCACCGTCGGCTGATTACAACAGCCGACGCGTCTAGCCCGAGATCGATCCTTACCCACACCGACACCCCAACACGCGCGAAAGCGAGGCTTGGCGCGGCGTTTCGAAGACAAGCTTACGAATAGTCATTGAACCGTCACCGTCGTGCCACGTGAGCGTCACCAGGCGTTACTACATTGGCAAAAATTTAGTTTTCCCATTTTTCGAACAGGAGCGCCAATGCGAGAACTGCCGACGCCTACCCTGCCATTCGCTTCGATCCTTCCGTTCGAATCGCGCCGCCGCCTGCCCCGCACCGAAGAAGCGGTCACCGCGACGCACCGTCTGCAGGTTGCGTGGGCTCGCACCGACGAAGAGCTTCGCGAAGCGCAGCGTCTGCGCTACCAGGTCTTCGCGGAAGAAATGGGCGCGCGTCTGCACGGGCCGGTCGGTCTCGATGTGGATGCGTTCGATGCGTACTGCGATCACCTGATCGTGCGCGACCTCGACACGCTGAAGGTGGTCGGCACGTACCGCGTGCTGCCGCCGCACCAGGCCGCGCGCATCGGCCGCCTGTATGCGGAGAGCGAGTTCGACGTGTCGCGCCTCACGCATCTGCGCACGAAGATGGTCGAAGTGGGCCGCTCGTGCGTGCACGCCGACTATCGCAGCGGCTCGGTCATCATGTCGCTGTGGGGCGGTCTCGGCGCGTACATGCAGC
This sequence comes from Paraburkholderia phosphatilytica, assembly GCF_003443895.1. Classification (GTDB taxonomy): domain Bacteria; phylum Pseudomonadota; class Gammaproteobacteria; order Burkholderiales; family Burkholderiaceae; genus Paraburkholderia; species Paraburkholderia phosphatilytica. The sequence goes on from NZ_QQOA01000009.1 coordinate 85,314, forward strand.
AGAACGGCTACGAAACGATGCTCGGCTGCGCGAGCGTTGCGATGGCCGACGGCGGCCACTACGCGGCGAACCTCTACTGCTCGCTGCGCGACGAATCGCTGACGCCGGCCGAATACCGCGCGTTCCCGCACACGCCGCTGCCGATCGACGAACTCGCGACTGGCACGCGCGTCGCACCGCCGCCGCTCGTCAAGGGTTATCTGCGTCTCGGCGCGAAGATCTGCGGCGCGCCGGCCTGGGATCCGGACTTCAATACGGCCGACTTCCTGACGCTGTTCCGTCTGTCGGACATCAACGCGCGCTACGCACGCCACTTCCTCGGCGACGCACTGCCGCGCTGAGGCAACGCACGAACGCGAGACGTCAAACGGCGTCTCGCGTGCGAATACTGCCGCATCAATGCAAACAGCCTGACCGACGCAATGTCGGTCAGGCTGTTTCGTTTTGAATCAGGGGCAGCATGCCCAGCGGCGCGAATGCTACACGCTGTTCAGCATCGCCGCAGCAAGCTCAATCTTCCGTGTAGACGACGCGATAAGGAATCCCGATCTTTTCCCATTCCGCCGCTTCCTGGCTCAAGCTGTAGTCGGTGAGCGGGTTGTTCGCGACCCAGTCGTTCGGCAGCCGCACCTCGTACCCGCCGTTCGCCTGCGCGACCTTGATCTCGGGCAATCCGATGTCCGCACGGCGACGGCACAGCAACGACGCGAGACGCAGGCAAAACAGCAGCGGCCATTCGATGTCGCGGGTCTGCGACAGCTTGCCGAGCTTGCCCGCATGACCGACGACGAGCGCCGCGAGCCGCGCCTGATCGGTGCGCGAGAAGCCAGGCATGTCGGCGTTGCTCGCGATATAGGCCGAGTGCTTGTGATAGGCGCTGTGCGAGATCGACAGACCGATTTCGTGCAGCGACGCCGCCCAGCCGAGGAACACGCTGTTCTCCGCGCGCGCTTCGTCGTCGGGCTCGTCGAGCTGGGTGTAGAAGTTCACCGACAGATCGCCGATTCGCGCCGCCTGCGCGCGATCGACGCCATAGCGCCGCATGAAGCCTTCGACCGTCACCGTGCGCATGTCTTCGTGCTGCGAACGGCCGAGCAGGTCGTAGAGCACGCCGAGGCGCAGCGCGCCATCGGTCGTGTCGACGTAATCGATGCCGAGCTCGTCGAACACCGCGATCATGATCGACAGTCCGCCCGCGAGCACCGGAATGCGGTCCGGCTTCAGCGCGATGAGCTTCAGGCGGTTGACGTTCTCCGCCTTGATGAGCGCGCGCTTCAGCCGCTCGAGGCCACCGCGCGAGATACCGTGCGTGACGCCCGGGTCGTTGAAGTCGTTCGCTTCCACCAGTTCGGCAAGCGCGCGGGCCGTGCCCGACGAACCGACAGCCTGGTCCCAGCCGGTCTTGCGATATTCGCTTGAGATGATCTGGATTTCGCGCGTGGCGGCGAGCTGCGCCTGGCGCATCGTGTATTCGTCGACGTTGCCCGCCGGGAAGAACGTGCGGCTGTGACTCACGCAGCCGATGTACAGGCTTTCCATCTTGATCGGCGTGTAGTGCGAGCCGATGATGAATTCGGTCGAGCCGCCGCCGATGTCGACGACGAGCCGTTTACCGGCGCTCGCCGGCACCGAATGTGCGGCGCCCGCATAGATCAGCCGCGCTTCCTCTCGGCCCGCGATCACCTCGATCGGGAAGCCGAGCGCAACCTGTGCCTCGCCGAGGAATTCGCCGGCGTTCTTCGCGATGCGCAGCGTGTTGGTGGCGACGGCGCGCACATGGTCCGGATGAAAATCGCGCAGGCGTTCGCCGAAGCGCTTCAACGCGTCCCAGCCGCGGATCTGCGACGCGCGGTCGAGCCGCTTGTCGCTCGACAGGCCCGCCGCCAGTCGTACCGGCTCGCGCAGCGCGTCCACCTGGTAGATCTGGCTGCCGGCATCGGTCTCTTCGACGCGGCCCACGATCAGACGAAAGCTGTTCGACCCGAGATCAACGGCGGCAAGAAGGTGGGGCGTATCGCTCATCGGTTGTACTGACTCCATGCGGGCAAGCACGGCGCCGCGCGTGGTGGCGGCGTCGCGGTTCAAAGTCGCCATTCTAAGCGGAGTGGATTTCACGATGTGACTGACCTCTAGCATGAAGCATGCATGAGCGGGCACAACATCATGACATCCATGTGCGTCGAATTAACGACACGATCCGAATCCAGCGTAGAATTTATGACAATTCGTGTGTCATATATTCGCAATCATACTGTGAGAATTTCCGAGCGTCCTTTCGAGTCTTCCTCCGACCTGTCATTCTCGCTGCCGATGTCCATCCGCCATCCCCTGCTGAACCGCGAACTGGGCATCCTGGGTTTCAACGAGCGCGTGCTCGCGCAAGCCGCCGATCCCGCTGTGCCGCTGCTCGAACGCCTGCGCTTCATCTGCATCACCAGCAGCAATCTCGACGAATTCTTCGAGGTCCGCATGGCGGGCCTGCAGGAGCAGATGCGCGACAATCCCGGCGCACTGTCACCGGACGGCATGTCGCTGCAGCACGTGTACGACCTCGTCGTCGAGCGCGCGCAGAAGCTCGTGAACCGCCAGTACCGCATGCTGCACGAGACGGTCTTCCCCGCGCTGGAACAGGAAGGCATCTATTTCCACGGCACCGATACGTGGAACGACGCGCAGACCGAGTGGGCGCGTCAGTACTTCTTCGACGAACTGCTGCCGGTTCTGACGCCGATCGGTCTCGACCCCGCGCACCCGTTCCCGCGCGTGCTGAACAAGAGCCTGAACTTCGTCGTCGAACTGGAAGGCAAGGACGCGTTCGGACGCCAGGCGCTGATGGGCATCGTGCAGGCGCCGCGCGCGTTGCCGCGGCTCGTGCGGATGCCGCAGGAGCTGTCGGGCTATCAGCATGGCTTCGTGCTGCTGAGCTCGCTGCTCGAGCACTTCGTGTACGAGCTGTTCCCGAACCTCGTGGTGCGCAGCTGCAACCAGTTCCGCATCACCCGCAACAGCGAACTGTTCGTCGACGAAGACGAAATCACGAACCTGCGTGTCGCGCTGCAGGGCGAACTGCCCGCGCGCCATCTCGGCAACGCGGTGCGCCTCGAGGCGTATGCCGATACGCCGGCGCATGTCGTCAAGCGTCTGCTCGACGAAAGCGGGCTGTCGGAGAAGGACTGCTATTACGTCGATGGTCCCGTGAACCTGGTGCGGCTGATGCAGTTGCCGGAAATGGTGGACAGGCCGGACCTGAAGTTCGTGCCACATATTCCGTCCATTCCGCCACAGATCGCCAACGCATCGAGCCTTTTCGATGCGATCGATCAGGGCGACGTGCTGTTGCATCATCCGTACGAGAGCTTCCAGCCAGTGCTGGAACTGCTGCTGCAGGCCGCGAAAGATCCGAGCGTGGTCGCGATCAAGCAGACCATCTACCGCACCGGCACCGATTCGCCACTGATGGACGCGCTGATGCAGGCCGCGCGCAACGGCAAGGAAGTGACGGTCGTCGTCGAACTGCTCGCGCGCTTCGACGAGGAAACCAACATCAACTGGGCATCGCAGCTCGAAGCCGTAGGTGCGCACGTGGTGTACGGCGTGGTCGGCCACAAGTGCCACGCGAAGATGATGCTGATCGTGCGGCGTGTGCTGCAGGACGGCCGTGCGATGCTGAAGCGCTACGTGCACCTTGGCACCGGCAACTATCACCCGCGCACCGCGCGCCTTTACACCGACTTCGGCCTGATGACGTCCGAGCCGAAGATCTGCGAAGACGTGCACCACGTGTTCCAGCAGTTGACGGGCATCGGCGGCGAGATCGCATTGAACGACCTGTGGCAGTCGCCGTTCACGCTGCACCCGCGTCTCGTCGACGCGATTCGCGCCGAAGCGGACAACGCGCGCGCGGGCAAAAAAGCGCGCATCGTCGCAAAGATGAATGCGCTGCTCGAACCAACGGTGATCGCTGAGCTGTACGAAGCGTCGCAGGCGGGCGTGAAGATCGATCTGATCATCCGTGGCGTGTGTTCGCTGCAACCGGGCGTGCCGGGCCTCTCCGAGAACATCACCGTGCGCTCGATCGTCGGGCGCTTTCTCGAACACCATCGCATCTACTACTTCTACGCGGACGGCTACGAGAACGTGTTCCTCTCCAGCGCGGACTGGATGGACCGCAACTTCTTCCGCCGAGTCGAAGTTGCGTTCCCGATCCTGAACCGGCGTTTGAAGCGGCGGGTGATCGCCGAGGGGCTGTCGGCATTCCTCGGCGACAACCAGAACGCGTGGCTGATGCAAAGCGACGGCCACTACCGGCGGCGGCGGCCCGGCAAGGCGTCGCGCAATGCGCAGATGAGTCTGCTGGCGAAGTTCTGTTCTTGAGGCGATAAGCTTGCCGCTCGGGAGCGGCAAGCTCATCCGCACCCACCGCATCCGCGGCTCAAATCGAGCCCCCATCGCTCCGAGAGCACATGCGGAAACGGCGCAATCGTGCGTAGCCGATGATCAAAGATTGAGAAAACAGCCACGGAAAGACAGACCGGCCGCCCTGCGTCATGCCTGTGCAGGCAACCAGCGCGTCGCTATATTGCGTGCACTCGCCTGCCGACGTTGATTCGTGCGGCAACTCCCCGGCATTGACAGACACGGTGTCGAAACATGAATTTCGGAGCGTTCAACCAGACTTTCAACGAGCTCACGCACACCACCACGTTCATCACTCACGGATCTCTGTTTTGCGTGATGACCAAAGGGAATGTGGCTGATCCGGCGAGTATGCGGATTCAGAGCGGCTACGCGGCATCGAAGCAATGGGCGGGACAGTTGCTTCCAGGCACGAAGCACATCGTTCTGCACCACATGTCATGGCGCGAATGGTGGACCGGAACGGCGAGGGATTCAACGACCGCTACGGTCGCTGAGGTCGCGCATCGAGAGAAACGGCGGCGGCCGCAGACAGGCAACGGACCGCCTCAGGCCGGCGCCGCCTGCCGCCGCGCAGTGCGCGCCGCGGAAAAACGCACGGTGAACGTGCTGCCGCGCCCTTCTTCGCTCTTCACGTCGAGCTGCGCATCGTGCCGTTGCAGCACGTGCTTGACGATCGCGAGGCCGAGGCCCGTGCCGCCGGTGTCACGCGAACGGCTGCGGTCCACCCGGTAGAAGCGCTCGGTCAGACGGGGAATGTCCGCGGCCGGAATGCCGAGTCCGCTGTCCTTGACCGAGAACGTGGCCTGTCCGTTCACGTCGTGCCAGCTCACGTGAATGCTGCCACCGTCCGGCGTGTAGCGGATCGCGTTGGTGACGAGATTGCCGAGCGCGCTCAGGATCTCGGTTTCGGCGCCCGTCACGGTCACACGTTCGTCGGAGTCGAAGGTGATCGTGTGGCGGCCGCTCGACAGGTTGTCCGCGTCCTCCTGCAGATGGGCGAGCACCGAGCGCATGTCGATCAGACGATCGCTCGGCGGCCGGTTATCGCCTTCGAGCGTCGCGAGCACCAGCAGATCGCTCACGATGTGCTGCATCCGCGTCGCCTGCTGCGACATCAGCTCGAGGTAGCGGTGCCGCTCGCTCTCGTCGAGCGGCAGCTCGCGCATCGTCTCGAGAAATCCCGACAGCACGGTGAGCGGTGTCTTCAGTTCATGCGACACGTTCGCGACGAAGTCCCGCCGCATCGCATCGGTGCGTTCGAGTTCGGTGATGTCCTGCGACAGCACGAGCTTGCGGTTCTCGCCGTACGGAAACACCTGCACGGACAGCACGTTCTGCCGCTTCACGCCCATCCCGCGCATGATCAGCATCTGCTCGTAGTTGTGCGAGTTCAGGTAGCGGACGAAATCCGGCTGACGGACGAGATGGGTGATGTGCTGGCGCAGGTCGCGCTTCGCGTCGAGCCCGAAGTGCACTTCCGAGATCGCGTTGCACCATTCGATCTGGTCGTGATCGTCGAGCATCGCGACGCCGTTCGGCGACGCCTGGATCGCCTGGATGAACCGCGAATGCTGCTGCTCGACCTGGCGCACCTGTGCGTGCCAGCGCTTCGCGAGCTTGTGCAGGCGGTAATAGATTTCGCCCCAGATGCCGGGCGCGCTCGGCACTTCGCCGTAGACGGGCGCATCGAGCAGGCGCCACAGCCGCTGCTTGTGAAACGTGCCGAAGAAGCTCTGCACGATCAGCAGCACGACGGCAAGCCCCAGCGCGACCTTCAGCCCGAGGAAAGCGCCTACCGCCGCGCACAGGATGGCGAGCAGCACAATCGATACGATCGCGCGCGCCCAGATGACGTTCATGTTCCAGGATGAAGAAGTGAATTACGCACCATGCACCACACCGAAGGCCGAACGTCGGGCCAACGGCGCATCGCGCACACCGGGCGGCAAAGCGGATCGCGCAGGCGCGATCGGATGACGGCAGCCTGACGACAGGCATGCCGCATGTTCGCTGACGTCAGGCGCTCTTCGCGAGCCGATAGCCGCTGCCGCGGACCGTTTCGATCATAGCATCGCATCCGGCGGGTTTGAGCGCGGCGCGCAGACGCTTGATGTGCACGTCGACCGTGCGTTCTTCGACGAACACGTGGTCGCCCCACACCTGGTCGAGCAGTTGCGTGCGGCTGTGCACGCGCTCCGGATGGGTCATGAAGAAGTGCAGCAGGCGGAATTCGGTCGGACCGAGATCGAGCTTGATCTCGCTGCCTTCCGCGTGGGCCGCGACCCGGTGCGTGGCCGGGTCGAGCTTGAGGCCGTTGATCGCGACCACGTCTTCGGTCAGCTGCGGCGCGCGGCGGCGCAGCACGGCCTTGATACGCGCCATCAGCTCCTTCGGTGAGAACGGCTTCGTCACGTAGTCGTCCGCGCCGATCTCGAGGCCGAGCACCTTGTCCTGCTCGTCGCCACGGGCGGTGAGCATGATGATCGGGATGTGCTTGGTGCGCTCGTTGTTGCGCAGATCCCGCGCGAATGCGATACCCGACTTGCCCGGCAGCATCCAGTCGAGCAGTACGAGGTCAGGCAGCACGTCGCTGATCAGGTTCTGCGCCTGCTCCGCGTTGTACGCGCGGATCGGGCAGTGACCGGCGTGCTGCAGGTTGACCGAGATCAGCTCGGAGATGGCGGGTTCGTCTTCGATGACGAGAATGCTACTGGGCATCGGCGCCTCTTGAGTCGACAGGTTAGCTGAGTGCTTCGCGTTCGAGCGCGTCGCGCGACTTGTGCCGCACGTCGGTGCCCTTCACGATGTAGATGATGAACTCCGCGATGTTCTTCGCGTGGTCGCCGATCCGCTCGATCGCCTTCGCGATGAACAGGAAGTCGAGGCCCGCGGAGATCGAGCGCGGATCTTCCGTCATGTACGACACGAGCTTGCGCACGAACGCGCGGAATTCCTCGTCGATCGCCTTGTCGTCGCGCACGATCTGCGCGGCCGCCACCGTATCGAGACGCGCGAATGCGTCGAGCGCGCGGCGCAGGATCGACACCGCCATCTCGCCGGACAGCTTGATCTCGGCGATGTTGATGGTGCGCGACGAGCCTTCTTCCATCAGGCGCTTCGTGCGCTTCGCGATCTTCTCGGCTTCGTCGCCGGCGCGCTCCAGGTTCGTGATCGTCTTCGAGATCGCGATCAGCAGGCGCAGATCGCGCGCGGCCGGCTGGCGGCGCGCGATGATGTTGCTGCACTCTTCGTCGATCTCGACTTCCATCGAGTTCAGACGGTCTTCGGTGGCGATCACCTGGTCGGCGATCGCGCCGTCGAACTCGTTCAGCGCCTGCATCGCGTTCACGATCTGCGATTCGACGAGGCCGCCCATTTCGAGCACTTTCGACGAAACCAGATTCAGATCGGCATCGAACTGGCTGGAGAGGTGTTTGTCGGACATGTCGTACTCCCTGGAATCTTCCGGGCGCCGCGTCGCGCAATCAAAGCGTCGCGAACACGGCGTGCCGGACTGGCGCTCAGCCGAAGCGGCCGGTGATGTAGTCTTCCGTTTCCTTGCGGACCGGCTTGATGAAGATCTTTTCCGTATCGCCGAACTCGATCAGTTCGCCGAGATACATGTACGCAGTGTAGTCCGAGCAACGCGCGGCCTGTTGCATGTTGTGCGTGACGATCACCACCGTGTAATCGCTCTTCAGCTCGGCGATCAGCTCTTCGATGCGGCCCGTCGAAATCGGATCGAGCGCCGAGCACGGTTCGTCGAGGAGCAGCACTTCCGGACGGATCGCGATGCCGCGCGCGATACACAGACGCTGCTGCTGGCCGCCGGACAGACCATAGCCGCTCTGCGCCAGCTTGTCCTTCACTTCGTTCCACAACGCGGCCTTCGTGAGCGCCCACTCGACGCGGTCGTCCATCTCCGAGCGCGACAGCGACTCGAACATCTTCACGCCGAACGCGATGTTGTCGTAGATCGACATCGGGAACGGGGTCGGCTTCTGGAACACCATGCCGATGCGCGCGCGCAGCAGCGAGATGTCGCGCTTCGACGTGAGCAGGTTCTCGCCGTCCATCACGATCTCGCCTTCGGCGCGCTGCTCCGGATACAGCGCGTACATCTTGTTGAAGGTGCGCAGCAGCGTGGACTTGCCGCAGCCCGACGGGCCGATGAACGCGGTCACCTTGCCTTCGGGAATCTGCAGGTTGATGTTCTTCAGCGCGTGGTACTTGCCGTAGAAGAAGTTCAGATCCTTCACGTGGATCTTCGGCTGCGCGGCGGGCCCGCCGTTGTTGCCCTGGGCGGGACCGGAGCCTGCCGGCGCCGGAGCGCGGCTGGCGGTGCTGAGGTGACTTTCTGCCATATTCATCGGGACACTCCGCCCTTACTTTTTCGAAAAGATCGAACGCGCGAGGATGTTCAATCCCAGCACGCCGAGCGTGATCAGGAACACGCCGGCCCACGCCAGCGACTGCCATTGCGCAAACGGGCTCATCGCGAACTTGTAGATCGTGACGGGCAGGTTCGCGAGCGGCTGGTTCATGTTGAGCGAGAAGAACTGGTTCGACAGCGCCGTGAAGAGCAGCGGCGCCGTTTCGCCGGCGATCCGCGCGACCGCGAGCAGCACGCCCGTGGTGATGCCCGGGATCGATGCCTTCAGCGTGATCGACAGCACCATCTTCCACTTCGGCGTGCCGAGCGCGAATGCCGCTTCGCGCAGCGCGTTCGGCACGAGCTTCAGCATGTTCTCGGTCGTGCGGATGACGATCGGGATCTGCAGCAGCGCGAGCGACACGACACCGGACCAGCCGCTGAAGTGCCCCGTGTTCGCGACGACGATCGCATACACGAACAGACCGACGACGATCGACGGCGCGGACAGCAGGATGTCGTTGATGAAGCGCGTGATGCTCGCGAGCCAGCGCTTCTGGCCGTACTCGGCGAGATACACGCCCGCGAGAATGCCGATCGGTGTGCCGATCAGCGTCGCCACCACGACCATCAGCAGGCTGCCGACGATCGCGTTCGCGAGACCGCCGCCGTCGGTGTTCGGCGGCGGGGTCGACTGCGTGAAGAGCTCGACCGACAGACCACCCACGCCGAGACGCAGCGTCGTGTACAGGATCCAGACCAGCCACAGCAGGCCGAAGGCCATCGCGAGCAGCGACATCGTCAGCGCGATCGCGTTGGTTACGCGGCGGCGGCTTTGCAGCTTGTCGCGGGTCGATTCGAATGCGGCGCCCGTGACGCCGCCGGGAATGTTCAGGCGAGGCGTGCTCATTTCGCGCCCTCCCCTTTCTCGAGACGCAGCAGCATGATCTTGGAGATCGCGAGCACGATGAAGGTAATCACGAAGAGAATCAGGCCGAGCTCCATCAGCGCGGACACGTGCAGCCCCGGATCGGCCTCGGCGAATTCGTTCGCCAGCGCCGACGTGATGCTGTTACCCGGCGAGAACAGCGACACGTTGTCGAGCAGGTTCGTGTTGCCGATCACGAAAGTCACCGCCATCGTTTCGCCGAGCGCGCGGCCGAGACCCAGCATGATGCCGCCGATCACGCCGGTCTTCGTGAAGGGCAGCACGATGCGCCACATCACTTCCCACGTCGTGCAGCCGATGCCGTACGCCGATTCCTTCAGCAGCACCGGCGTGACTTCGAACACGTCGCGCATCACCGAAGCGATGTACGGGATGATCATGATCGCGAGAATCACGCCCGCGCACAGGATGCCGATGCCGATCGGCGCGCCCTGGAACAGCGCGCCCACGAACGGAATGCCGCCGAGCACCGCGCCGAGCGGCTTCTCGAACCACTGCGCGAAGATCGGCGCGAACACGAGCAGGCCCCACATGCCGTACACGATCGAAGGGATCGCGGCGAGCAGCTCGATCGCGATGCCGAGCGGCCGGCGCAGCCAGGCAGGCGAGAGTTCGGTGAGGAAGAGTGCGATGCCGAAGCTGACCGGCACCGCGATGATGAGCGCGATGAGCGACGTCGCGATCGTGCCGTAGATCGGCACCAGCGCGCCGAACTGCTTCGACGGTGGATCCCAGTCCGCGGTCCACAGGAAGGCGAATCCGAACTGCTTGATGGACGGCATCGACGCGACGACCAGCGACACGATGATGCCGCCGAGCAGCAGCAGCGTGATGACCGCCGAGAAGCGCGTGAGACCGCCGAAAATGATGTCGCCGGCGCGACTGGGCGCTTTCTGCTGCGCCGCGCTGCCGGACGGGTTCGACACGACTGAAATGTCGGACATGGTGATCTGTTCCAGTTGGCGCATGACACATGTCATGCCGCCGGATGCCGCAAACCGCCCGGCCTCTTGGCGAGACCGGGCGGCTCTTTCGACTACGGGTGTCGCGAGAAGCTTACTCGGCGAGCGGCTTGCCCGACGCGTCCTTCACCTTCGACTTCCATTGCGTCTTGATTTCCGACACGACCGAATCCGGCAGCGAGATGTAGTCGAGGTCGCTGGCAGCCTGGCCGCCGTTCTTGAACGCCCAGTCGAAGAACTTCAGCGTTTCTTCGCCCTGCGCCGGCTTGTCCTGCGTCGTGTGCACGAGCACGAACGTCGCGCCGACGACCGGCCATGCATCCTTGCCCGGCTCGTTCGTCAGGATCTGGTAGAACGTCTTGCTCCAGTCTGCGCCCGCAGCGGCGGCCTTGAAGGTTTCCGTCTTCGGCTCGACGACCGCGCCCGACGCATTCTTCATCGACGTGTAGACCATGTGGTTCTGCTTCGCGTACGCCCACTCGACGTAGCCGATCGAACCCGGCAGGCGCTGCACGAATGCCGCGACGCCGTCGTTACCCTTGCCGCCCGTGCCCGTCGGCCATGCAACCGTCGTGCCTTCGCCAACCTTCGCCTTCCAGTCGGCGTTGACCTTCGACAGGTAGTCGGTCCAGATGAAGCTGGTGCCCGAACCGTCAGCACGGCGCACCACGGCGATGTCCAGATCCGGCAGCTTGATCTTCGGGTTCAGCGCGACGATCGCCGGGTCGTTCCACTTCTTGATCTTGCCCAGGTAGATGTCGCCGAGCACTTGACCCGACAGCACCAGCTGGCCAGCCTGCACGCCCGGCACGTTGATCGCCGGCACCACGCCGCCCACCACCGTCGGGAACTGGAACAGGCCGTCCTTCGCGAGCTCGTCGTCCTTCAGCGGAGCGTCCGAACCGGCGAAATCGACCGTCTTCGCGACGATCTGCTTGATGCCGCCCGACGAACCGATGCCTTGATAGTTGATCTTGCCACCGCCCGTCTTCTGGTAGGCGTCGGCCCACTTCGTGTAGATCGGAGCTGCGAAGGTGCTGCCCGCGCCGGTGACGTCAGCGGCTTGTGCGGCGATCGCGAAGAGCGCGCCAGCCACGCCAGCGAACACGGTTTGCATCAATTTCATGGGACCTCCAGTGGTGTGAGCGGATGAAGCGAACACCGCGAAGCTTAGGGTCTCCATGTGACAGTAATGTGACTTACGATGAACGTCATGTGTCAATTGCATTACGCGATGAAAGCCGGTGCAGCGTTGCCGCAAGGCCGCTTTGGCACCGGTTTCGGCGCAGTTGCAGCGGCGATCGGCGAAAAAGCTGAAGAATGCGAAATGCGTAGATCGTGACGCGGGGTATCGGCAACGTTTGCGGCGCCCTCGTTTGTCAGCGGAACGGGGTCACCGGGCGTCGTTGGGGTGCGACGATTTGTCTCTGGTGCCGCAGCGGGTGGTGAACGTGGCGATGCCGGACGATCGGTTGAAGGATAGTCCGGCCGGCGGCAGGGCGCAGCCACGCGGCGCGGCTGGCCCTGCCGGTGCTCCCTGTTGCTCGTCAGGCAGTCGCCTGCCGGACCGTCTCGGCGATCGTCTCGGCGTGCTGCAGCGCATCCTGCTCGCGCGCAGCCTCGACCATCACGCGCAGCACGGGCTCCGTGCCCGATGCGCGGATCAGCACCCGGCCGGTGTTGCCGAGCGTCTCCTCGGCGTGGCGGATCGCGGTGCGGATCGCGTCGCTGCTTTTCCAGTCGGCGTCCGGCTTCATGCGGACGTTGATCAGCTTCTGCGGGAACAGCGTCACGCCGTCCAGCAACTGCGCAAGCGCCTTGCCGCTGCGCTTCATCGCGGCGAGCACGAGCAGCGCGGACACGATGCCGTCGCCTGTGGAGTGCCGGTCGAGCGACAGGATGTGGCCCGAACCTTCCGCGCCGAGCTGCCAGTTATGTTCGCGCAACTGCTCGAGCACGTAGCGGTCGCCGACTGCCGCGCGCACGAACTTGACGCCGAGCCGCTGCAGCGCGACTTCGACCGCCATGTTCGTCATCAACGTGCCGACCGCGCCTTCCACCTTGCCGTCGGTCAGGATGCGGTCCTGCACCAGCACGTACAGCAGTTCGTCGCCGTTGTAGAGGCGCCCGGCGGCGTCGACCACCTGCAGGCGGTCCGCGTCGCCATCCAGCGCGATGCCGAGGTGCGCGTGATTGGCCCGCACCGCGCGCACCAGCGCGTCGGGCGCGGTCGCGCCGACACCATCGTTGATGTTGAAGCCGTTCGGCGCGACGCCGATCGTGATCACATCGGCGCCCAGCTCGTGGAACACGTGCGGCGCGACGTCGTACGCGGCGCCATGCGCGCAGTCGACGACGAGCTTCATGCCGCGCAGATCGAACGCCTGCGGGAACGTGCTCTTGCAGAACTCGATGTAGCGGCCCGCTGCGTCATCGAGGCGCTTCGCCTTGCCGAGCTGCTCGGACGGCGCGCAGTCGAGCGGACGCTCCAGATGCGCCTCGATTTTCATCTCGACTTCATCGGGCAGCTTGTTGCCGTCGGCCGAGAAGAACTTGATGCCGTTGTCGTAGTACGGGTTGTGCGACGCGCTGATCACGACGCCCGCGGCGAGCCGCAGCGCGCGCGTCAGATACGCGACGCCGGGTGTCGGCATCGGGCCGGCGAGCATCACGTCGACGCCCGCCGCCGAAAAGCCCGACTCCAGCGCGGCTTCGAGCATGTAGCCCGACACGCGCGTGTCCTTGCCGATCAGCACGGTCGGCCGCGCGTTGCTCGACGCCCAGCCATCGGTGCCGGCCAGCACCTTGCCCGCGGCATAGCCGAGCCGCAGCACGAAATCCGGCGTGATCGGGCTCTCGCCCACCTTGCCGCGAACCCCATCGGTACCGAAATAGCGACGCCCCATCGTTGACGATCTCCATGAAGAACTTGAATGCCGGCTGTGAGTGTTCGTTGCGGTGTCAGCGGCCGCGCGATGCGTCGCGCATCGCCGACCAGACCTTCAGTGCATCGACCGTTTGCGCGACGTCGTGCACTCTCACGATAGCAGCCCCGCGCTCCGCCGCACACACGGCTGCGGCAACGCTTGCGGCGACGCGTTCCGACGCGGCGCGGCCAGTGACGGCGCCCAGCATCGATTTGCGCGACATGCCCGCGAGAACCGGCAGCGGTTCGCCGTCGACGCGCGGCGCGGTGTCCGGCAGATGCGCGAGCAAAGTGTAGTTGTGTTCGACGACGCTCTTGCCGAAGCCAAAGCCCGGATCGACGCTGATGCGGTTGCGCACGATGCCGGCCTGCGTCAGCGCGCTCACGCGCTCGTCGAGAAACGCGCGCACTTCCGCGACGACGTCGTCATAGCGTGGCTCGCCCACCTGCATCGTCTGCGGCTCGCCGAGCATGTGCATCGCGCACAGGCCGCATGCGCTGTCTCGTACGGCGTCGATCGCTCCGGGCATGCGGAAGCCCCAGATGTCGTTGATCATGTCCGCGCCGGCGTCGAGCGCACGACGCATCACCGCGGGTTTGTACGTGTCGACCGACAGCGGCACATTGGCGCCGCGCAGCGCTTCGATCAGCGGCAACACGCGCTCCAGCTCTTCGTCGAGCGGAACGGGCGGCGCACCAGGACGCGTCGACTCGCCACCGATGTCGATCAGATCCGCGCCGTCGACCATCATCCGCTCGGCCTGCCGCAACGCTTCGCCGCGATCGATGTAGCTGCCGCCGTCCGAGAACGAATCGGGCGTGACGTTCAGGATACCCATCACCAATGGACGCTCGAACGTCAGCAGGAAGCGGCCGCACTGCAACGGCGTTGAAATCGAAGGGGAGTTGATGTTCACGGAGTGATTGGATGCTGGGGCGTACGCTCGGGTTCGCGTGCCGCGGTGTGCGCCGGTCTGGCGTGTATTGGAAAGCACTGAAGCGACGCGCTGAATGACAAACGGGCCGGTGCGAATCCACACCGGCCCGTAGTTTAACGCGTCATCCGATTACGCCGGTTGCGTCGCACCCGGCTTCACTTCGTTGCCGGCACTGCTGCCGCCCGAAGGCGCATCGCCGGCCGGCGGCGGCGCACTCTTCGGCGAGCGCGGCGGACGGCCCGCCATGATGTCGTTGATCTGATCGGCGTCGATCGTTTCCCACTCCATCAGCGCGGCGGTCATCGCTTCGACCTTGTCGCGATTTTCGTCCAGCAGACGGCGAGCGAGCTGGTATTGCTCGTCCAGCACGCGGCGGATTTCCGCGTCGACCTTCTGCTGCGTCGCTTCCGAAATCGAGCGCGTGAAGCCGCGGCCGAACGGCGACTGATCGTTCTCGTCGTCGACATAGACCATCGGTCCCAACGCGTCGGTCATGCCGAAGCGCGCGACCATTGCGCGGGCGGTGGACGTGGCCTTGTTGAAGTCGTCCGAAGCGCCAGTGCTGATCAGGCTCAGGAACAGTTCTTCCGCGACACGGCCGCCGAACAGGATCGCGAGACGGTCGAGCAGGTAATCTTTCGAGTAGGTCTCGTTGTCATGCTCCGGCAACTGCCACGTGACGCCCAGCGCGCGACCGCGCGGGATGATCGTGACCTTGTGCACCGGATCGGCCTTCGGCAGCAGCTTCGCGATCACCGCGTGGCCCGACTCGTGATACGCCGTGGCGCGCTTCGCGTCTTCGCGGATCACGGCGGACTTGCGCTCCGGACCCATGAAGATCTTGTCCTTCGCGTCTTCGAAGTCCTGCATTTCGACGATGCGCTTGCCGCGACGCGCGGCGAACAGCGCCGCCTCGTTCACGAGGTTCGCGAGATCAGCGCCCGAGAAGCCCGGCGTGCCGCGTGCGATGACTCCCGCGTCGACGTCGTTCGCGATCGGCACCTTGCGCAGGTGCACCTTCATGATGTGCTCGCGGCCGCGGATGTCCGGCAGACCGACGTACACCTGACGGTCGAAACGGCCCGGGCGCAGCAGCGCCTTGTCGAGCACATCCGAACGGTTGGTGGCCGCGATCACGATGACGCCCGAGTTCGCTTCGAAGCCGTCCATCTCGACGAGCATCTGGTTCAGCGTCTGCTCGCGCTCGTCGTTGCCGCCGCCCATGCCGGCGCCACGATGGCGCCCGACCGCGTCGATTTCGTCGATGAACACGATGCAGGGCGCGTGCTTCTTCGCCTGTTCGAACATGTCGCGCACACGGGCCGCGCCGACGCCGACGAACATTTCGACGAAGTCCGAGCCCGAGATGCTGAAGAACGGCACTTTCGCTTCACCGGCGATAGCGCGCGCGAGCAGCGTCTTACCGGTACCCGGAGGGCCGACGAGCAGCACGCCACGCGGAATGCGCCCGCCGAGCTTCTGGAATTTTTGAGGATCGCGCAGGAAGTCGACGAGTTCGGAGACTTCTTCCTTGGCTTCGTCGCAGCCCGCGACGTCGGAGAAATTGATTGCGTTGTTGTTTTCGTCGATCAGCCGCGCGCGCGACTTCCCGAACGAGAATGCCCCGCCTTTGCCGCCCCCCTGCATCTGCCTCATCATGTAGAACCAGAACACGATGATCAGGATGGTGGGCCCGAGGTAGTACAGTGCGGACACGAGGGCGTTCGGTTCTTCATCGGCCTTGCCGCTGACCTGCACGCCATACTTCATCAGATCGCCGACCATCCAGATGTCGCCCGGCGACACGATCTGGTATTTCTGGCCGTCCGCTGGAGTGACCGTGAGGTTCCGCCCCTGAACGATGACGCTCTTGACCTTGCCAGCCTTCGCGTCGTCCATGAACTGCGAATACGAAACGCCTTCCTGGACATGGGGCTTGTCGAACTGCTTGAACACCGTAAACAGCACCAGTGCGATAACCAGCCACACTGCTGCCTTCGAAAACATATTGTTGTTCAAAGCACCACTCCTTCCTCATAGACGGGCGCCTACATTTACCTTGCGGCACCACTAAAGCATTCTAATCCAGTCCGAAGACCCCTGCCATAATCATTCGCTACCGGCTGAATAGCCCCCGGATCACGCAACAGCGGGCACTTCAGGCGGCCAGCGGGGCATATGTCCACGGCGAGATACGGCGCGCCAATAATCCTTTCCTTCACTTCGGACGTTTGAGGACTTTCCCCAGAATAAACGTCTCGGACGATTTGTCCCGCGATGCTTTCGGTTTGCGGGCCGCAACCGTTTTGAACTGCTGTTTGAACTTCTCGACGATCTGGCTGTAGCCGCTGCCGTGAAAACACTTCACCAGAAGGGCGCCATCCGGCTTCAGGTGGTTCTGCGAGAATTCCAGCGCGAGATCGCACACGTGTTCGATCCGCGCGGCGTCCGCGACTGCCACTCCCGACAGGTTGGGCGCCATATCCGAAATTACAAGGTCCACCTCGCGCTCGCCGACAACTTCTTCGAGCTGCGCGAGCACGCTGTCTTCGCGGAAGTCGCCCTGGATGAAGTGGACGTCGGCGATCGGCTCCATCGGCAGCAGGTCGAGCGCGATGACGGTGCCGTCGATGCCCCCCTGCCGCTGGTCGTCGCGGCGCGTGCCCTGCGCGAGCTTGTTGCGCACGTACTGGCTCCAGCTGCCGGGCGCGGCGCCGAGATCGACGATCACCTGACCGGGCCGGATCAGCCTGTCCTGCTCGTCGATTTCCTTCAGCTTGTAAGCAGCGCGGGCGCGATAGCCCTCCCGCTGCGCCATCTTGACGTACGGGTCGTTGATGTGGTCGTGCAGCCACGACTGGTTGAAGCGGTTTTTTGCCATGAAACGTTGAACTCTTGCTGCGTGATACCGCTCTTTTAGCGGATAATACGCGTTTGATCCGCGCGGCCACGCCATAGGCGAGCCGCGATTCCTGTTGTTCCGGCGCACCGCCGGTCGCGCCGTCCGCCTGTTGCATCCGCAAGGCCGGGCCGTGAGGCCGTGAAGCAGCGCCGCTATTTTAGTCGAGTCTTTCCGTCCCCATGCCCGCCCTCCAGATCAAGTCCGACCAACGTGCCGCGCTGCGCGCCGATGCCCATGCGCTCAAACCCGTCGTGATCGTCGGCGCCGAGGGGCTCACCGACGCGGTGCTGAAGGAAATCGAAGTGCACCTGAGCGCGCACCAGCTCATCAAGATCCGCGTGTTCGGCGACGAGCGCGACGAGCGCATCGCCGTCTACGACGAAATCTGCGACCGGCTGGACGCCGCGCCGATCCAGCATATCGGCAAGCTGCTCGTGATCTGGAAGCCCGAAGTGGAGGAAGTGCGCAAACCGTCGGCACGTGGCGCGAAATCGCGCACGGCGATCCCGAGCGTTCGCGAAGCCGCTGCCGAAGCACCGAAGAAAGGCGCCGCTCCGCGCGTCGTGAAGGTCGTCAAGCCGAGCGAGAATCCGATGCGCCGTCCGAAGCCGCAAAAAGTGGTGGTACGCGGCAACGAACGCGTCACCGCCGGCGGCAACGTCAAGCGCGCGAAGAAGCGTCAAACCAGCGCGAAGCGCCAGCATCAGTCGTCGAAGTAAGCTTCGGGGCAGCCGCATGCTGTTTTCGCGAAGGGCGCCATCGGCGCCCTTCTGCTTTTCAGGCAGCGTTAGCGGATGTCTTCGCGGGCAACTCTCTCAGGCAACGCCTGTCGCGCTCAGGACTTGACGCACGCCGGTGGGCAGCTTCCACACCAGCATCACGCCCAGCAGACTCTCGATCAGATAGAACAGGCTCGACACGCCATGCAGCACGCCGAAGCGCATCGCGTAGGCAGAGTGGCCGACGTCGGTGCCCTCGTTCAGCGCGGCGAGCCGCAGCGCGTTCATGAACGGCTCCAGCGCGAAGTAGCCGACCAGCACGCACAGCAGCATGCCGGCAATCAGCCAGCGCAGCCGCTTGTAACCGTCGTCGCCACGGCGGACCAGCACGTTGCCGAGCGCGAGCAGCAGCACGCCGCACACCACGCCCGTGATCGCTTCGATACGGAACAGTTGCGCAGCCGTGGCCCCCGCCGAAATGCGGTCGAGCGACGCGAACAGCACCGGCGCAACGATATACCCGATGGTGAGCAGACTGCCGACCCAGACCACGGTCAACAGCCGGAACACACGATGCGGCATGGGCGACACGTCAGGCGCTCCGCGTTAAACGTAGCGGACCGAGATGATTTCGTACTCGCGCACACCGCCCGGTGCCTGCACCGCGGCGACGTCGCCTTCCGACTTGCCGATCAGCGCGCGCGAGATCGGCGAGCTGACCG
The DNA here is from genome assembly GCF_003443895.1 of Paraburkholderia phosphatilytica. GTDB lineage: Bacteria > Pseudomonadota > Gammaproteobacteria > Burkholderiales > Burkholderiaceae > Paraburkholderia > Paraburkholderia phosphatilytica. Next base: position 104,223 of record NZ_QQOA01000009.1, read on the forward strand.
AGATCAGCCCGTGTTCGAGATCGGCTTCGTCATCGCCGACAATCTGATAGGTGACCGTGTCACCCGAATCGAGGTCTTCGAGTTCGACCGTGGCGGCAAACACGACGCGGCCATCCGCATCCAGCGCGGCCGGGTCGATGACCTGCGCCGCGGCCAGCTTCGATTCGATTTCGGCAATACGGCCTTCGATGAAGCCCTGCTTTTCCTTCGCGGCGTCGTACTCCGCGTTTTCCGAGAGATCGCCTTGCGCGCGGGCTTCCGCGATCGAATTGATCACGGAGGGGCGTTCGACGGACTTCAGGCGTTGCAGCTCGTCGCGGAGCTGATCCGCGCCGCGCTTCGTCAATGGAATAGTGCTCATAAACAACTCTGGTGGCAAAAAACAGCCATAAAAAAAATCACCGCGGTTAAGTGCATCCCGCTGAAGCGTGGGGCTGGTTGGGCCTTTGCTCCGTGGGACGCCGCCTAACCGCGGCATGTACTGATTCGGACGTGATGTCTGAACCTTAGTTTAGGCGAGCATGGAGGCCTTGTAAATCATAGACTTCCAGGTTCCGCAGATAGCGTAGCCCTTCAACCGCGGCACGCGCGCCGGACATGGTCGTGTAGTACGTGACCTTGTTCGCCTGCGCGCTCATGCGGATGGAGCGCGAATCGGCGATGGCCGCGCGGGTTTCGTCGACCGTCGTGAACACGAGCGCGATCTCGCCGTTCTTGATCATGTCGACGATGTGCGGACGGCCGTCCTTCACCTTGTTCACGACCTTCACCGGCACGCCGGCCGCTTCGATCGCGGCGGCCGTGCCGCGCGTCGCCACGATCGGATAGCCGAGTTCGTGCAGCATGCGCGCGACTTCCACGGCCTTCGGCTTGTCCGCATCCATCACCGTGAGCAGCACGGTGCCGGACTCCGGCAGACGCGAACCCGCCGCGAGCTGCGACTTGAAGAGCGCCTCGCCGAACGTCTGGCCGACGCCCATCACTTCACCCGTAGAACGCATTTCCGGTCCAAGGACCGGGTCGACGGTCGGGAATTTGACGAACGGGAACACCGCTTCCTTCACGCTGAAGTACGGCGGTTCGACTTCCTTCGTCACGCCCTGTGCTTCAAGCTTCTGACCCACCATTGCGCGCGCCGCGATTTTCGCGAGCGGCAGGCTCGTGGCCTTCGAAACGTACGGCACCGTGCGCGATGCGCGCGGATTCACTTCGAGCACGTAGATGACGTCCTTCTTCGAGCCGTCATCCTGCGGTACCTGCTGAATCGCGAACTGCACGTTCATCAGGCCGACCACGTTCAGCGCCTTCGCCATCGCACCGGTCTGACGCTTGAGTTCCGCGACAGTTTCCTTCGACAGCGAATACGGCGGCAACGAGCACGCCGAATCGCCCGAGTGCACACCCGCCTGCTCGATGTGCTCCATCACGCCGCCGATGAACACCGCGTCGCCATCCGAGATGCAGTCCACGTCGCATTCGATCGCGTCGTTCAGGAAGCGGTCGAGCAGCACCGGCGAATCGTTCGACACCTTCACGGCCTCGCGCATATAGCGTTCGAGATCGCGCGGCTCGTGCACGATTTCCATCGCGCGGCCGCCCAGCACATACGACGGACGCACGACGAGCGGATAGCCGATTTCGTCGGCAAGCTTCAGCGCTTCGTCTTCGGCGCGCGCGGTGCGGTTGGGCGGCTGACGCAGATTCAGGTCCTGCAGCAGCTTCTGGAAGCGCTCGCGGTCTTCGGCGGCATCGATCATGTCCGGCGACGTACCGACGATCGGCACGCCGTTCGCTTCGAGATCGAGCGCGAGCTTCAGCGGCGTCTGGCCGCCGTACTGCACGATCACGCCGAGCGGCTTTTCCTTGTCGACGATCTCGAGCACGTCTTCGAGCGTCAGCGGTTCGAAGTACAGACGATCCGACGTGTCGTAGTCGGTCGAGACCGTTTCCGGGTTGCAGTTGACCATGATCGTCTCATAGCCGTCCTCGCGCATCGCGAGCGCGGCATGCACGCAGCAGTAGTCGAACTCGATACCCTGGCCGATCCGGTTCGGGCCGCCGCCCAGCACCATGATCTTCCTGTTGCTGGTCGGATTCGCTTCGCACTCGTCCTCGTAGGTCGAGTACATGTACGCGGTTTTCGTCGCGAACTCCGCCGCGCAGGTGTCGACGCGCTTGTACACCGGACGCACGTTCAGCTCGATGCGGCGCTTGCGCACATCCGTCTGCGTCGCGCCGACGAGCTTCGCGAGACGCCGGTCCGAGAAGCCGCTCTGCTTCAGGTAGCGCAACTCGTCCTTCGTCAGGCTCGCGAGCGTGCGGCCAGCCAGCGCCTTTTCCTTCAGCACGATCTGTTCGATCTGCGCGAGGAACCACGGATCGATCGAGGTTTCCTGGAAGATTTCCTGCTGCGTCATGCCCGCGCGGAACGCGTCGCCGACATACCAGATGCGATCCGGACCGGCCTCGCCGATCTCGCGGATGATCTCGTCGCGGCTCGTGGTCTTTTCATCGAGACCGTCGACGCCGACTTCGAGGCCGCGCAGCGCCTTCTGGAACGACTCCTGGAACGTGCGACCGATGGCCATCACTTCGCCGACCGACTTCATCTGCGTGGTCAGGCGCGGATCGGCTTCGCGGAACTTCTCGAACGCGAAGCGCGGGATCTTCGTGACGACGTAGTCGATCGTCGGCTCGAACGACGCCGGGGTCTGGCCGCCGGTGATTTCGTTCTTGAGTTCATCGAGCGTGTAGCCGACCGCCAGCTTCGCCGCGACCTTCGCGATCGGGAAGCCCGTGGCCTTCGATGCGAGCGCGGACGAACGCGACACGCGCGGGTTCATCTCGATCACGATCATGCGGCCGTCGACCGGGTTGATCGAGAACTGCACGTTCGAGCCGCCCGTATCCACGCCGATCTCGCGCAGCACCGCGAGCGACGCGTTGCGCAGGATCTGGTATTCCTTGTCGGTGAGCGTCTGCGCGGGCGCGACGGTGATCGAGTCGCCGGTGTGGATGCCCATCGGGTCGAGGTTCTCGATCGAGCACACGATGATGCAGTTGTCCGCCCTGTCGCGGACCACTTCCATCTCGTACTCTTTCCAGCCGAGCAGCGACTCTTCGATCAGCAGTTCGCGCGTAGGCGACAGATCCAGACCACGCTTGCAGATCTCTTCGAATTCCTCACGGTTGTACGCGATGCCGCCGCCCGAACCGCCGAGCGTGAACGACGGGCGAATCACGATCGGGTAGCCGCTCGTGCCGATCGCCGCCGCGATCTCGTTCTGCACCTTCAGCGCTTCGTCCATCGAATGCGCGGTGCCCGACTTGGCCGAACCGAGGCCGATCTTCGTCATCGCGTCCTTGAACTTCTGACGGTCCTCGGCCTTGTCGATCGCTTCCGGCGACGCGCCGATCAGCTCCACGCTGTACTTCGCGAGCACGCCGTGGTGATGGAGATCCAGCGCGCAGTTGAGCGCGGTCTGGCCACCCATCGTCGGCAGGATCGCGTCGGGGCGCTCCTTCGCGATGATGCGCTCCACCACTTCCCACGTGATCGGCTCGATGTAGGTCACGTCGGCCGTGTTCGGGTCGGTCATGATCGTCGCCGGATTGCTGTTGACGAGAATGACCTTGTAGCCCTCCTCCCGCAGCGCCTTGCACGCCTGCGCGCCCGAATAGTCGAACTCGCACGCCTGGCCGATGATGATCGGACCCGCGCCGATGATGAGGATGCTCTTGATGTCTGTCCGCTTGGGCATAACGCTCTCGGTAATGTATTCCTGAATTCTTTGCTGCTTGCGCCCGCTTGCGCCCGCTTTCGCGCGGCGTCAGGCTGCGTCGCCTGCGTGCGCCGCGGCGCTCATGCTCAAGCGCTGACCGCTTAAGCCGCGGCGCTGCGTTCGCCCTTGCGCGCGGCCATCAGCCCCGTGAAGCGGTCGAACAGATAGCCGATGTCGTGCGGGCCAGGCGACGCTTCCGGGTGACCCTGGAAGCAGAACGCGGGCTTGTCCGTCAGCTCGAAACCCTGCAGCGTGCCGTCGAACAGCGAGACGTGCGTGACCTTCGCGTTCGCGGGCAGCGTGTCGGCATCCACCGCGAAACCGTGGTTCTGCGACGTGATCACCACGCGGCCGTCGCCGAGGTCCTTCACCGGATGGTTCGCGCCGTGGTGGCCGGTCTTCATCTTCATCGTCTTCGCCCCGACCGCGAGGCCCATGATCTGATGGCCGAGGCAGATACCGAAGGTCGGAATGCCGCGCTCGATGAACTCGCGCGTGGCGTTGATCGCGTAGTCGCACGGTTCCGGATCGCCGGGGCCGTTCGACAGGAACACGCCGTCCGGATTGAGCGCGAGCGCATCGGCCGCGCTTGCCTGGGCCGGCAGCACCGTGACGTGGCAGCCGCGTTCCGCGAGCATGCGCAGGATGTTGCGCTTCACGCCGTAGTCGAACGCGACGACGCGGTACTTCGGCGCCTTCTGCTCGCCGTAGCCTTCGCCGAGACGCCATTCGGTCTCGGCCCACTCGTACGGCGCTTCGGCCGACACGACCTTCGCGAGGTCCATGCCCGAGAGACCCGGGAACGAGCGCGCGAACTCGAGTGCCTTCGCTTCGTCATCCGAGCCTGCGAGAATCGCGCCGTTCTGCGCGCCCTTGTCGCGCAGCACTCGCGTGAGCTTGCGCGTGTCGAGGCCGGCGATCGCGACGACGCCTTCGTCCTTCAGATAATCGGACAGCGTGCGCTGCATGCGGAAGTTCGATGCGAGGACCGGCAGGTCGCGGATGATCAGACCGGCGGCATGGACTTTCGTGGCTTCGACGTCTTCGGCGTTCACGCCGACGTTGCCGATGTGCGGATACGTCAGCGTGACGATCTGGCGCGCGTAGCTCGGGTCCGTCAGGATTTCCTGGTAGCCGGTGATCGCCGTATTGAAGACGACCTCGCCGATCGTGTGGCCGGGCGCGCCGATCGAGTACCCACGAAAGACCGTGCCGTCGGCAAGTGCGAGCAGAGCGGGAGAAAAAGACGGCAACACGGGAGACTCCTTGGCGGAACACCCTGTGCCGACCTGTCTATCCGACCGTGCGGGCCCGCGGCGAACGGCATCGTGAACTGCCCGGATGCGTGCGCGGACTCGCGCGCGCTTGCTTTGCGGTAGGCGTCCTGCTCGCGGACATCGGCCCATTGTGTGGGCGGCGGATTCGCGGATTTGCGGGGACAACCGGATCAAGCGCGGCGGATGAACGCGGGGATAGACGGTTAGGAGCGGTAGGCGCTAGGGTGTGGGTTGGTAAGCTCAAACCTTGAAATTATAGCTCGAAAACACCCCTCCCTTCAAATTCCGGGACAGACGGGAACGGGGCGCGCTGCCGCACGATCGCACGAAAATCGCGCGGATCGAGCACCGGCGAGGGTTTGCGCGACGCGTCGCTGGCGCGTGCCGGCAACGGGCGGCAATTTCGAGATGAGCGCCGCAGCCTCGCGGATCAAACCTGCGGATTCGCCCGCAGCGCCTCCGGCCGCTCGAGCGCGCGGCCCGGCAATACGTACCAGATCGCGCTCGCGATCTGCAGCGCGACGAGGATGCCCCACGCGGTCAGGTGCGCCGCCTGCGGATAGTGGCCGTCCGCGTCGGGGCTCCAGTGCGAGACGATCGCGCCCACACCCAGCTGGAACCCGAAGATCAGCAGGAAGATCACGAGCGTGAGCGTGGTGTTCACGCGGCCCGTCATCTGCGGCGGGAAGTGGCGCGCGGCGATCGCGTAGCTCAGGATGCCGGTGCCGCCGAAAAAGCCGTACGACGCCCACAGCAGGGCCGCCGGCAGCGGCGCATGGAACATGATCAGCAGTTGCGTGACCACGTACAGCGCCATGCCGATCCCGCAGAACGCGTAGAGCGACACGCCGCGCTGCTCGAGCGAGCGCGCCGCGGCGCCGAAACCGACGGAGCCCGCCATCATCGCGAAGCCCAGCACGGACACGAGCGTCGCGGCCGGCCGCGGCGCCAGGTGCATCACATCGCGCAGCCATGCGCCGACCCACAGCGACTGCATCGCGTAGAACACGCCCTGCGTGACGACCGAGAACGACGCGATCTTCCAGAACGCCGCGCTGCTCAGGATGTGCCACGTACCCTTGAACTGGCTTGTCACCGTCGCGTGGCCGCGCTGCTCCGCGCCCTTCGGTCCGAATACCCAGAGCGCGGCGGACACCGCCACCGTCAGCACGCCGAGCCAGACGCACACGGTCCGCCAGCCCGAAAAGCCAAGCACCCACGTGAGCGGCGAACCGACCATCACGCCGCCGAAACCGCCCACTGCCATCACAAGGCCGTTGACGAACGGCAGGCGGGCCGTCGGGAAATGCTGCGCGAGCGCCTTGAACGCGCCGCCGAGACACACCGACACGCCGATGCCGACCAGGAGCCGCCCCAGCATCATCGCGCCGATGCCGTGCGCCGCGCCGAACACCCACGCGCCGGCCGCCGCGAACAGCAGCATCGCCGCCGTCACGCGGCGCGCGCCGAAGTGGTCGAGCAGCACGCCCGCCGGCACCTGCGCGCCCGCGAAGCCGAGGAAATAGAGGCTCGTCAGCAGACCGAGGTCGGCGGCGCTCAGGCCCAGATCGCGCGTGATGAACGGCGCGAAGCCCAGATTGACGCCGCGGAACACGTACGACACGAAGTAGCCGAGGGAAAACAGCGCGAAGACGCGCAAGCGGATCAGGGACATGGCAACGAACGGCACAGCCTTTCAGGCAACCTGCAGACGATAAAGGAATCGGAGCGCCGATGCACCGAAACCCGCAGGCCGGTGCGGTCAATCGCCGCCCTCGTACGCCACCCCGCCGTACGTAGCTTGTGCGGCCCGCAATGAAAAACGCCGTCACCACAGGTGACGGCGTCGAAAAACGCGGAGTGATCGGAGCGCGTTTCATGCGTTGCCCCCGCAACGCATGTGTCACTCCCGCAAAGCCGCTTGTTCTGCTACTTCTGCTTCTGCGTGTGAGCCACGGTCTTCGGGCGGCTGACTGCCGCGGCCTTTGACGCCTTGCTGGTCTTGCCGGACGAGCTGGCCGATTTCGAACTGGACGTTGACGTGTTCGCGGCCTTCGAAGAAGTCTTGCCCTTCGACGGAGCGCTGCCTTTCGACGAAGCGTTGCTGCCCGTGCTGTCGGCCACCTTCTCGATGTGGCCGCGACCTCGACTTTTATCGTAGCGCGAATCGCCCTTCGTGTCTGCGACGCGGGTGCCGATGCGCTCGGCCCGCGCGCCGCGCGTATCGGTGGCGAGCCGCTCGGGGCCCGGCTCGCTCGGCATCGTCTTGCCGACCGGCACGTGCAGCACGATCACCTGGCCCGGCGTCACGAGATCACGGTGCGTACGGTTCCAGCCCTTCAGCTGGCCGACGGATACGCCATAGCGGCTCGCGATCGCTTCCATCGACTGCTTGCGGCGCACGCGGATCAGCATCTTGCGCGTATCCGGGACGTCCGGCTCCATCGCGAGTACCGCGCTTTCGGCGACGTCGGCGCTGATGTCTTCGTCGTCGTCATTGTCGGTACGCGGCACGACGAGCGTCGAGCCCGCCTTCAGGCGCATGCCGGCCGGAATCTTGTTGACGCTCATCAGCGTCTCTTCGTCGACGCCGATCTTCTGCGCGATCGCCGCCGGCGCCGCGCGCTCGGTCGTCGTATAGGTGGTCCACGACGACAGCTGCCCCTGATACGACTTCAGGTTGCGCTCGAACGCGCTGGCGTTGTCGAACGGCAACAGGATCTGCGGATCGGTCGCACCGAGAATCACCGGCTTCTTGAACGACGGGTTCAGCGAGCGGAATTCGTCCGTCGTCATGTTCGCGAGCTTCGCGGCGATGTCGACGTCGATGTCGTGCGACGTGGTGACGGTGACGAAATACGGGTGGTTCGGGATTGCCGGCAGCGTGAGCCCGTACTGCTGCGGGTTCATGATGATGTTCTTGACCGCCTGGAGCTTCGGCACGTAATTGCGCGTCTCCATCGGCATGCGCAGGCTCTGGTAGTCGGTCGGCAGACCGGCCGCCTGGTTGCGCGCGATCGCGCGCTGCACGTTGCCCTCGCCCCAGTTGTACGCGGCGAGCGCGAGATACCAGTCGCCGAACATGTCGTGCAGGCGCGAAAGGTAATCCAGCGCGGCGCTGGTGGACGCGAGCACGTCGCGGCGCTCGTCCTGCCACATGTTCTGCTTCAGGTTGTACGTACGGCCGGTATCGGGCACGAACTGCCACATGCCCGCCGCCTTCGCAACCGACAGCGCCTGCGGGTTGTACGCGGATTCGACGAACGGCAGCAGCGCGAGCTCGGTCGGCATGTGACGCGCCTCGAGCTCTTCGACGATGTGATACAGGTACTTCTGCGACCGCTCGGTCATGCGCTGGACGTAGTCCGGACGCTGAACGTACCAGTTGACCTGCATGTCGACGAGGTCGCTCTGGAGATCGGGAATCTGGAAGCCGCGACGGATTCGCCCCCACAGATCGGTGTCCGGGGTGGTCAGCTGCTCGACTGAGCCCTTGTCAACGTTGATGGTTTCGTTGGAGGAGGCGGTCTTGCGGATGGTGTCGGCAACGGCCTGCTGGGTGGCAGGCGATGAAGCATTAGGAAGATTCGCTGCTGGCTGCTGGCTCGCACAGGCGGCAAGTAGCAGAACCAGTAGCGCACTGAATAGAAATCGCATGTACGTACCCGGTTGCCACGAGGGCTGGAATTTGCAGCCGATAGTACGTAAGCGAACCTTTCGCGTCAATCGGAAATAGGTAAGAAAAAGCTAGCCAAATCGCGGGTTTGGATCAGCTTCTTAGTATTTCCGTGAACTTGCCCCCGCTGGCGGTCGGGTCGGGGGAACCCTTAGCGGAAGCGGTTCTTCCACTCCCGCATCAACGTGAACGCGGCAAGCCGATCCGTCACCGTTTCGTGCAGCTCGCTTTCGAGGGTGGCGTGGATCGCCGCGCTGTCGGCACGCAGGAACGGATTCACCGCCCGTTCGTGGGCGATTGTGGTGGGCAGCGTGGGCTCCCGGCGCTCGCGCAGCGCCTGCGCGCGGTCGCGCCAGGCCTGCAGTTCGGCGTTGCCGGGCTCGCACGCGAGCGCGAAGCGGATGTTGGACAGTGTGTACTCGTGCGCGCAGTGCACCTCGGTTGCGCCGGGCAGCGCGGCCAGCGCATCGAGCGACTTCAGCATCTGCGCCGGCGTGCCTTCGAACAGACGCCCACAGCCGCACGCGAACAGCGTGTCGCCGCAGAACACGTGCGGGGTGCGCGGCGCGGCGCCCGAGGGGTCGGCCGATTGGTAGTACGCGATGTGTCCGCTCGTGTGACCCGGCACGTCGAGTACCGTGAAATCGAGCGCGGGCGAGTCGAGGTGCACCCGATCGCCGTCCCGCAGCGGTTGTGTAACCTGCGCAATCGCTTCGCCGGCGGGACCGTAGACCGGCACAAGCTGGCCTTTCAGCAGATCGGCGACGCCGCCGACGTGGTCGGCATGATGGTGCGTGAGTAAAATAGCGCTCAGTCGCCAGCCGCGTTTCGCGAGATAGCGCTGGACCGGCGCGGCTTCGCCCGGATCGACGACGACCGCGTCGCGGCCGTCCGACACCACCCAGATGTAGTTGTCATCGAAGGCCGGAACAGGCACGTATTCGAGATCACGCTCTTCAGCTGGATCATTAGTTGGCGCATTCATGGGCGACGCATTGTCACTATGTCCGAACGATCGATTATAGACTGGCCCGCCTGGAGCGATTCGCCACCGGGGCGCTACATCCTCCAGTGGGAGCAGGCGCAGCTCGACCGCGTCGTGTCGGACGTGTTCGGCTATCACGCGCTGCAGCTCGGCATGCCGCAGCTCGACGCGCTGCGCGAGAACCGCATGCCGTGCCGCGGCCTCGTGCTCGACGCGGCGAGCGCCGCGAGCGCGCCCTATACGCCGCCGCGCGAGCCGCACGGGCCGCCGTCGGTGCACCGTCATGCGCCCGCCGGGCGCAGCACGGTCTGGTGCGACCTGCTCGACCTGCCCTTCGAAGCGCAGAGCGTCGATCTGATCGTGATGCCGCACACGCTCGAATTCACGAGCGACCCGCACCGTCTGCTGCGCGAAGCCGAACGCATGCTGATGCCCGAGGGGCAACTGATCATCCTCGGGTTCAATTCGCTGTCGCTGTGGGGCGCGCGCCAGTCGGTCGGCAGGATGACCGGCAAGCCGTTCGTGCCCACTGCGCACGACCTGATCGCGTTCACGCGATTGAAGGACTGGATCAAGCTGCTCGGTTTCGACCTTGAACGCGGACGCTTTGGCTGCTATCGTCCGCCCCTCGTCAGCGAACAGTGGCTGTCGCGCTATGCGTTCATGGAAGCCGCCGGCGACCGCTGGTGGCCAATCTTCGGCGCGGCCTACATGGTCACCGCGATCAAGCGCGTGCGCGGCATGCGTCTCGTCGGTCCCATGAAGGTCAAGAAGTCCGTGCTGTCGGCGGGCCTGGCGCCCGCTGCCACGCCGCATGGCCGCGTGCAGCCCGCCGCGCCCACGCCCCAACCCGTGCACGTGGCAGCCCAGACGGGCCGCGGCGTTCACCCCCAACCCCAGGACTCATGACTCCCGATTTCGTCGAAATCTTCACCGACGGCGCCTGCAAGGGCAATCCCGGCCCAGGCGGCTGGGGTGCGCTGCTGCGCTTCGGCACGCAGGAAAAGGAACTGTTCGGCGGCGAAGCGAACACCACCAACAACCGGATGGAGCTGATGGGCGTGATCGCCGCGCTCGATGCGCTGAAGCGCCCGTGCAAGGTGGTCGTCCATACCGACTCGCAGTACGTGCAGAAAGGCATCAGCGAGTGGATCCACGGCTGGAAGAAAAAGAACTGGATGACGGCCGCGAAAACACCGGTGAAGAACGACGACCTGTGGAAGCGGCTCGACGGCCTCGTGCAGCAGCATGAGATCGAGTGGCGCTGGGTGAAGGGCCACGCTGGCCATCCGGAGAACGAGCGCGCCGACGCGCTCGCGAACCGCGGCGTCGCCACGCTCGCCGCAACGTAGCCACGCGCACCGTACCGGACGCCACCACGCATCACGTCACTCACGCACAACCCATCAAGCACCCATGCGCCAGATCATCCTCGATACCGAAACCACCGGCCTCAACGCGCGCACCGGCGACCGCGTGATCGAAATCGGCTGCGTCGAACTGATGAACCGCCGGCTGACGGGCAACAACCTGCACTTCTACATCAACCCGGAACGCGACAGCGACCCGGGCGCACTCGCCGTCCACGGCCTCACCACCGAGTTCCTGCGCGACAAGCCGAAGTTCGCGGAAATCGCGAATGCACTGCGCGATTTCATCGACGGCGCCGAGCTGATCATCCACAACGCGCCGTTCGACCTGGGCTTCCTCGACGTCGAGTTCGGGCTGCTCGGCCTGCCCACTTTCACGAGCCACTGCACGAACGTGATCGACACGCTCGTGCAGGCGAAACAGATGTTCCCCGGCAAGCGCAACTCGCTGGACGCGCTCTGCGACCGCTTCGGCATCAGCAACGCACACCGGACGCTGCACGGCGCGCTGCTCGACTCGGAACTGCTCGCCGAGGTCTATCTGTCGATGACGCGCGGCCAGGAGAGCCTCGTTATCGATATGCTCGGCGACAGCCAGCAGGACACGGGCGAAGCGGGCGCGCCGCGCGTGAAGGTCGCGTCGCTCGCGTTGCCGGTGCTCGTCGCGAGCGAAGACGAACTCGCCGCGCACGAGGCGGTGCTCAACGATCTCGACAAGTCGATCAAGGGCACGAGCGTGTGGCGCGTCGAACCGGCGCCGGCAGGAACCGAAGCTGCGGATGCGCAGTCCGCTTAAAAAACGCTTGTCGAAGCTGCGGATGCATGACATAATTCGCAGCTCTTCGGGTGGTTAGCTCAGCGGTAGAGCACTGCCTTCACACGGCAGGGGTCACTGGTTCGATCCCAGTACTACCCACCAGAATTCTGGTGCTGGTAAAGCCAAGACACCGAAGACCAAACGCCCTCTGGTGAAAGCCAGAGGGCGTTTTCTTTTGTCTTTGTCTGCGTCGTTCAGACGCAAAAAAACCGAACACCAAAGCATCCGGCTTCTTTCTCTCACCGAGCCACCCACCACGCGGGCTCATCCCCACGCGGCAGGCAGCGCTCAGGCATAACGCAACATCAAAACAGCTTCATCGCCTGCATCAGCGTGTTCGAGACGCCCCACACGAGCGGGATCAGCACGTACAGCCAGAACACCGCGAGCAGCGCCTTGTTGGTCGGATGCGCGTTGAGCGCGTGATCCGTTTGGCCAGCATTCATTCCATTCTCCTTTGATCGCAGACTCAGGCGCCCTTCGCGACATCCGCGTCGGTCATGTGGTGCTTCTCGTTGACGCGCGACACGAGCACGTTGCAGACGAAGCCGACCACGAGCAGCACGGCCATGATGTGCACCGTCATCGTGTAGGCGTCCGCCTTCGCGACGCCGTGCGCCACTTCATACGCGCGGATGTAGTTGACGAGCACCGGACCCGCGACGCCCGCCGCGGCCCACGCGGTCAACAGACGCCCGTGAATGCCGCCGACGAACGCCGTGCCGAACATGTCCGCAAGATACGCAGGCACTGTCGAGAAGCCGCCGCCGTACATCGACAGGATCACGCAGTAGCACAGCACGAAGAGCGCGATATTGCCGGTCGTCGCGAACGTCGGCACGAAGTAGTACAGCACCGCGCCGAGCACGAAGAAGATGTAGTAGGTGTTCTTGCGGCCGACCCAGTCGGACGCCGATGCCCACACGAAACGGCCGCCCATGTTGAAGAGCGACAGCAGGCCGACGAAGCCCGCGGCGGCAGCCGCCGTCACGGTGTTCTTGAAGCTCTCCTGGATCATCACCGAAGCCTGACCCAGAATGCCGATACCGGCCGTCACGTTCAGGAACAGCACGAGCCAGATCAGATAGAACTGCGGCGTCTTCAGCGCTTCGTCGATATGCACGTGGTTGCGCGAAATCAGCTTGTGCGACGTGTCCGGCGGCGTCCAGCCGGCCGGCTTCCAGTCCGTCGGCGGCACGCGGATCGCGAGCGCGCCGATCGACATCGAGATGAAGTACACGATACCGAGCACGATGAACGTTTCGGCCACGCCCACGCTGGTCGCGCTCTTGAAGTGGCTCATCAGCGCAACGGACAGCGGCGCCGCGATCATCGCACCGCCGCCGAAGCCCATGATCGCCATGCCGGTCGCCATGCCGCGGCGGTCCGGGAACCAGCGGATCAGCGTCGACACCGGCGACACATAGCCGAGACCGAGGCCGATCCCGCCGATCACGCCGTAACCGAGATACAGCAGCACGATCTGGTGCAGCCACACGCCGACGGCGGACACGAGGAAGCCGCCGCCGAAGCAGCAGGCCGCGGTGAACATCGTGCGGCGCGGACCGACGTGCTCGAGCCATTTGCCGGCAAATGCCGCCGACAACCCGAGGAACACGATCGCGAGCGAGAAGATCCAGCCCAGCGTGGTCAGCGACCAGTCATCGGGCGCGGACTGCGTGATGCCGATCACTTTCGTCAGCGGTCCGTTGAACACGGAGAACGCATACGCCTGACCGATACACAGATGCACGGCGAGCGCCGCGGGGGGCACCATCCAGCGGGAAAATCCCGGCTGCGCGACGGTCGCCTCCTTCGAGAAAAACGGCGGCGCGCCCGCGCCACCCTTGGATCCGGCCACACTGTTCACAATGATTCTCCTTCCTGTACGACTCTTTTGCCGGCCGCCCGTGGACTGCGGCCGCCGTTGTCTGGTCTCCCGCCAAATATGCTTGACGAACACATATGGCGCGGTTTTACGCTCAAACTGAATGAGCGATGCCCGAACACTAGAGCGACCGTCAGGTCATTGCAATATGAGAAAGGAATGCATAAGGGTGATGCCTGATGACCAGACAAATCCGGTTATGCGTCGGTTACGCGTTTACCCGATCGCTGCAGCATAACGGTTGTGAGCATCCGCCGTGCCGTCGATTGATTCCGGCGTCCACGCAACGCATGCATTGCGCTCATGCCACGAAGCTGCCTCGCTTATCGCGAACCAGGCAGCACGCGCCTCAGCAGTTGCTCAAGTATGAGGAATCAATATGAGCGGCGACTTCACAGCCGGCCGGCAAATCGCGGTTCGGGGAGACCTTGAACACCTGGATGAACGACAAACACGGCACCGTCGTCATCGGCCGGTTGGCCTGACGGGCGGATCGACGTGACGAACAGCGTGTCGAGCCGTGAACCGCCGAACGCGCACATCGACGGCTTGCGCGCCGGCAAGCCGATCTGCCGGTCGACGCGCCCGTCGGGCGTGAACCGCAGCAGCAGACCCGCGTCGTTCGCGCAGGTCCAGTAGCAGCCGTCGGCGTCGACCGCGGCGCCATCCGGCCGCCCCGCGTAGTGATGCAGGTCCGCGAACACGCGGCGGCGATGCGGCGTGCCGTCCGCGGTGTCGAAATCGAACGCCCAGATCAGCCGGCGCGTGGGGTGCGAGTCGGACAGATACATCGTCGTGCCGTCAGGCGACCACGCGAGCCCGTTCTGCGTGACCAGTCCGTCGACGACCGGCGCCGACAGACCGCGCATCGCGTCGAAGCGGAACAGCGCGCCGGCGGGCTGCGCGAGCGACATGTCCATTACCATCGTGCCGGCCCAGAAGCGTCCCTGACGGTCGCAGCGGCCGTCGTTGAAGCGCATGCCCGGCGCAGGAAACGCCGGCGCGGCGAGCCGGCGCGCGCTGGCCGCGCCGCCCGCTGCCGGCAAGGTCGCCGCGAACACGCCGGTTTCGAGCCCCGCGATCACCCCGCCCTCCGCATCGAACGCGAAGCAGGCGATCTGTTCGGGAAACGTCCATTCGGTGCGCGTCTGGCTGTCCACTTTCAGGCGCACCAGCTTGCGCGCCGGAATATCGACCCAGTACAGCGCCGCCTCGTCGCCGCGCCAGACCGGGCATTCGCCAACGTCCGCGCAACCTGCCGCGTCGAGCCGCTCGACGGTCACACGCTGCGTGACCGTCACCCCTGGCGCTCCATCGGCTCGCCGAGCACGAACGGTCCGCCCTGATAGCGCTGCGCGGGATCGTCGAGATCCGTTGTCGGCGCGCGGTCCGCGAACAGGTGATTGAACTGCGCCGAACTGTCCTGCGGCCGAAAGCCGAGAAAGCCCGCCTTCGTGTTGTCCCACCACTTCACCGGATTGTCCGACGCGCCGTACACGATCGCGTGCCCGACCCGGTTGGTAAAGAGCGAACAGCGCACGAGTTCGATGAAGTCGCGGTAGCTCAGGTAGGTGACGAGCATGCGCGGATTCTTCGGCTCCTCGAACGACGAGCCGATACGCAGGCACACGGTTTCGAGCCCGAAGCGATCGAAGTAGTAGCGCGACAGCGATTCGCCGAAGCACTTCGACACGCCGTACAGGCTGTCCGGACGCAGCGGCGCGTCGGCATCGAGCACGGTGGTGGTCTCGTGGAAACCGATCGCGTGATTCGAGCTCGCGAATACGACGCGCCGCACGCCGTGCCGGTGCACGCCCGAGTACAGGTTGTACACACCGCGAAGGTTGGCTTCGAGGATGTCGTCGAACGGCGCGTCGACCGAAATGCCACCCAGGTGCACGACCGCGTCCACACCTTCGAGCAGCGCATGCAGCCCGTCGCGGTCCGCGAGGTCCAGCACCGTCGCCTCCTCGTGCGGCGCGACTTCGCCGAGCGGCGCGATGTCGGTCACCCGCACGACGTCGGCCCACTCGCCCATCGCGGCACGCAGCTGGCGCCCGAGGTTGCCGGCGGCGCCGGTGAGAAGGAGACGTCGGAAGGGTTTGCGCGCTGCTGACGATGAATTCATCTGGGTCACCTGATTGCCTGCTCGATGGCGGGTTGTGGAAAACGTTTTCCAACTATAGGGTTCACGCTCCGACAAGTCAATCGGGTTCCGCGCCAGGCGTCCGCGCCGGCCGTGGCGCCCTTTATTACCGCCGGTTTCAGCCAAACGAACCGCGCAGGGATGCCCGACCCAACCAGACGTCATCGACGATTTCGCCGCAGCGATTCCATATCGTGCGAAAATCCGGTTAACAAAACGAGAAAACGTTACCTCCGGCAATGAAAAAAGCTTCTCCCACGATTCGCGACGTTGCAGCGGCGGCCGGCGTTTCGGTCGCGACGGTGTCGAAGTTCATCAACGGCGCGCAGCGTTTCTCGGCGCCCGTCGAAGCGAAGCTGAGGGCCGCGATCGACAGCCTCGGCTACCGCTCGAATCCGCTCGCGCGCTCGATGATCACGGGGCGCACGCGCACCATCGGCCTCGCGATTCTCGACATCAGCAATCCGCACTTCACCAACGTCGTGAAAGGCGCGAACCGGATCGCGCTGCGCCACGACTACACGCTGCTGCTCGTCGACACGGAAGAGAACCAGGCGCGCGAGCGGACGCTGATCGAGGCGCTCGCGCAGCGCGTCGACGGGCTGATCGTCAGTTCGCGGATGCCGGAGGAAAGCTCGCAGTGGATGACGGAACTGCGCAAGCCGGTCGTGCTGATGCGGCGCGCCGACAGCCTCGGGCTGCCGAGCCTCGGCATCGACAATCACCTCACCACCTACATGCTCGCGCGGCATCTGCTGAACCAGGGACATCGCCGCTTCGCGTATCTCGGCTTCGGCCAGGCGCGCCTGAACGAGGAGCGGATCGAAGGCGCGCGTCAGTGCCTCGCGGAAGCCGGCCTCACGCTCGACGTGCACGACGCGCACGCGCCGACGGCGGAAGCCGGCGAGCGCAGCTGCTCGGCGGTGATGCTCGGCCCGAACCAGCCCGACGCGGTGATCTGCTACAACGACCTGATCGCGCTCGGCTTCATGAAGGAAGCCACCTCGCTCGGCTTCAAGCTGCCGCGCGACGTCTCGGTCACCGGCATCGACAACGTGCCGTACGGCGAATACGCATCGCCGGCGCTCACCACGGTGGACATTCAAAGCGAAAAGATGGGCGAAACCGCGATGCTGCGCCTGATCGACGCGCTCGCCGGCAAACGCGACGCGGTCGGCCACGTGACGTTCGAGCCGCGCCTCATCGTGCGCGATTCGACGATGCACCGCGGCTGACTGGGAGCACCCCGAGCGCGCGGACGAACGCGCGAGCGATAGAGATTCGCATTGTCATCGCTTAAACCATGATGTACGATGACTGACATTGATCACCCCATTGCGCGTGGCGCGCCGCAACCATGAGTCCTCAAGAGCTGAAAGCGACCCTGTCGTCGGGTCTCCTGTCCTTCCCGGTCACCGATTTCGACGCGAACGGCGAGTTTCGCGCCGACGCGTATATCGAGCGTCTCGAATGGCTCGCGCCGTATGGCGCCAGCGCGCTGTTCGCGGCCGGCGGCACCGGCGAGTTCTTCTCGCTCGTGCCGGGCGAATTCACGGACATCGTGCGCACCGCGGTCGAAACCTGCCGCGGCAAGGTGCCGATTCTCGCGGGCGCCGGCGGCCCGACGCGTCTCGCGATCGACTACGCGCGCGAAGCCGAGCGCGTCGGCGCGCAGGGCGTGCTGCTGCTGCCGCACTATCTGACCGAAGCCTCGCAGGACGGTCTCGCGGCACATATCGAGGCGGTGTGCCAGTCGGTGTCGTTCGGCGTGGTGGTCTACAACCGCGGCGCGTGCCGCCTGACGCCGGAGACGCTCACGCGTCTGGCTGACCGCTGCCCGAACCTGATCGGCTTCAAGGACGGCATCGGCGACATCGAACTGATGGTGTCGATCCGCCGCAAGCTGGGCGACCGCTTCACGTATCTCGGCGGCCTGCCCACGGCCGAGGTCTACGCGGAAGCGTACAAGGCCCTGGGCGTGCCGGTGTATTCGTCGGCGGTGTTCAACTTCATTCCGAAGACGGCGCTCGAGTTCTATCACGCGGTCGCGAACGGCGACACGGCCACCACCGGCCGCCTGCTCGACCAGTTCTTCCTGCCGTATCTGGAGATCCGCAATCGCCGCGCGGGCTATGCGGTGAGTATCGTGAAGGCCGGCGCGCGACTCGTCGGTCACGATGCGGGTCCGGTGCGCTCGCCGCTGACCGATCTCACCGAGGAAGAAAGCGCGAAGCTCGACGCGCTGATCAAGGCGCTCGGCGCGCAATGACGTTCAGCGCCATCGCGGCGGGACGATGAAAAAAGCGCGGCGTGATTCCGTATCACGTCGCGCTTTTTCGTATCCACGCTTAGGTTCGCGCGCGCTGACGTGCGCAGCCGCGAATGGAACATCATGCTTCACGACCGCATGCGAACTCAGCCCGCCGTGCCCGCCTTCTCCGCAGCCTCGTGCGCGCGGCGCAGCCGCTCGCGGCTCTTCGTCAGATGCGTGCGCATCGCGGCGCGCGCGGCTTCCTGATCGTGCCGCGCAATCGCATCGAAGATGTCGTCGTGCTCATGTGCGAGGCGCGCGGCGTAGCGCTCCGGGCCCTCGTCGGCGAAGCGTGCGGCGTTCACGCGCGCCCGCGGAATCAGCGTCGTGCCGAGCTGCGACATGATGTCGACGAAATAGCGGTTGCCGGTTGACCGCGCGATCTGCAGATGGAATTCGTAATCGAGCGACGCGGTTTCCAGGCCAGCCAGCGCGGCGGCGTTGATCGCGTCGAGCGCGCGGCGCAGCGCCGTGAGATCGTCGGGTGTCGCGCGCTGCGCCGCGAGACTCGCGCACTCGCTCTCGAGGCTGATGCGCAGCTCGAGGATCGCGAGCACGTCGCGCAACGTCGTGATGGTGGCGGGATCGATGCCGAGCGGACGCTGCGTGCGCTCCAGCACGAAGCTGCCGATGCCGTGCCGGGTCTCGACGAGGCCGCTCGCCTGCAGCCGCGAAATCGCCTCGCGCACGACCGTGCGGCTCACGCCCTGCGAGAGCATCACCTCGGTCTCGGTCGGCAGCTTGTCGCCGGGACGCAGCGCGCCGGCGTCGATCTGCGCGGTCAGCGCATCGACGACTTCCTGCGCGAGACTGCTGCGTCGGCGGGGAGCGGCGGGAAGTGACGGCACGGACATGGTGGGCCTGTGAGTTTTTCAGGGTTTACGCGGGGTAGGACGACTGAAGCTGATTTCATTATACTGCGTTACATGTCGTCTGATGACTGATGATAGGTTGATGATAATCCGTACGCAACCGGCAGCGCAGTTGCCCCGCAATTGCGTGATCGAGCCGTCGTCGCGTCTAACCGCCCCTCGCAACGAAGGAGACAACCGGCGTGCATTCCCGACGCCGGCAAGATTGTCATGACGGAACTGAACAAACGGGTCGCCTCGCCCTCCTCGTCCATTTCGCCAGCCACGGCATCCACGGAAACGGACACCGCCGCGTTCGCCCGCTCCGCGATGGCCGCGCTCGCCAGCGCCAGCCGGCGCACGCGTGTGCGCTACACGATCGTGTTGATGCTGCTGTTCGTCACGACGCTGAACTACGCGGACCGCGCCACGCTGTCGATCACCGGCACGGCGATGGAGCATTCGCTCGGACTTTCCTCGGTGGCGATGGGCTACATCTTCGCGGCGCTCGCGTGGGCCTACGTGATCGCGCAGGTGCCGGGCGGATGGCTGCTCGACCGCTTCGGCTCGAAGCGCACCTACCTCGCGAGCATCGTGCTGTGGTCCGTCTTCACGATGATGCAGGGCTGGGTGGCGGGGCTCGCGGTCGGCACCGCGGTCGCCGCGCTGTTCATGCTGCGGTTCCTGATCGGCTTTGCCGAAGCGCCCGCGTTTCCGGGCAACAGCCGCATCGTCGCGTCGTGGTTTCCGTTGAAGGAACGCGGCACCGCCGCCGCGATCTTCAACGCGTCGCAGTACTTCGCGACCGTGGTCTTCACGCCGCTGATGGGCTGGATCACGCACGCGTTCGGCTGGCCGCACGTGTTCTGGGTGATGGGCGTGCTCGGGCTCGTCACGGCGCTCGCATGGGTCCGCATCATCCATACGCCGAAGACCCATCCGCGCATCAACGACGCCGAGCTGCGCTACATCGAAGCCGGCGGCGGCCTCGTCGACCTCGATGCGCCGCGCGCCCGCACGGGTTCGCCGACGGCCGCGGCATCGATCACGAAGCCCGTGGCCAGGGTCCACACCATGGCCTGCATCAAGGAGATGCTGAAGAGCCGCATGCTGCTCGGCATCTTCATCGGTCAGTACTGCATCACAACGCTCACCTACTTCTTCCTCACGTGGTTCCCGATCTACCTCGTGCAGGGCCGCCACATGTCGATCCTCAAGGCAGGCTTCGTCGCGGCCATTCCGGCGATCTGCGGCTTTCTCGGCGGCATCCTCGGCGGCGTGATTTCCGACGCGCTGCTGCGCCGCGGCTATTCGACGACCTTCGCGCGCAAGCTGCCGATCGTCGCCGGCATGCTGCTGTCGACGTCGATGATCGCGTGCAACTACGTCGACGCGCAGTGGCTCGTCGTCGCGATCATGGCGCTCGCGTTCTTCGGCAAGGGTGTCGGCGCGCTCGGCTGGGCCGTCGTCGCGGATACCGCGCCGAAGGAAGCGAACGGCCTGTGCGGCTCGCTCTTCAACATGTTCGGCAACACCGCCGGCGTCACGACGCCGATCGTAATCGGCTACCTCGTGGCGGGCACCGGTTCGTTCGCCGCGGCGCTGGTCTTCATCGGCATCAATGCGCTCGTCGCGATCGCGTCGTATCTGTTCGTGGTCGGCGAGATCAAGCGCGTCGAGCTGAAGGAGTCGGTGATCGCAGGCTGAGCTACCGTACCGGTATCCGCAATCCGCGCGAGCTTCGGTCGAACGAAGCTCGCGTGTTCCGTTTCCACGGCGCAGCATGCATGCCAAGCATGCGATTTGCGCCGTCCGTTCCAACCACCGATCGATGAACATCATGCCATCCGTCCAGTCCGCCTCTCATCACGACGCGCCGCGCGTCACCGAACTCCAGGTCATCCCGGTCGCCGGCCGCGACTCGATGCTGCTCAACCTGAGCGGCGCGCACGGCCCCTTCTTCACGCGCAACATCGTGATCCTGAAGGACAGCGCCGGCCACGTCGGCGTCGGCGAAGTGCCGGGCGGCGAGAAGATCCGCCAGACCATCGACGACGCGCGGCCGCTCGTCGTCGGCCAGTCGATCGGGCGCTACAACAACGTGCTGAACGACGTGCGTAAACGCTTCGCCGACCGCGATACCGGCGGACGCGGGCTGCAGACCTTCGACCTGCGCACGACCATTCACGCGGTCACCGCGCTCGAGGCCGCGCTGCTCGACCTGCTCGGCCAGTACCTCGACGTGCCCGTCGCGGCACTGCTCGGCGAAGGCCAGCAGCGCGATCGCGTCGAGATGCTCGGCTACCTGTTCTACATCGGCGATCGCGGCAAGACCGACCTGCCCTATCGCGACAGCTCGAACGCGACGGACGACTGGACGCGCCTGCGCAACGAAGCGGCGCTGACGCCCGAAGCGGTCGTGAAACTCGCAGAAGCGGCGCATGCGCGCTACGGCTTCAACGATTTCAAGCTGAAGGGCGGCGTGTTTTCGGGCGACGAGGAAATCGAGGCCGTCACCGCGCTCGCCGAGCGGTTTCCGGAGGCGCGCATCACGCTCGATCCGAACGGCGCGTGGTCGCTCGCGGAAGCGGTGCGGCTGTGCCGCGACCAGCACGACGTGCTCGCGTATGCGGAAGACCCGTGCGGCGCGGAGAACGGCTATTCGGGCCGCGAGGTGATGGCCGAATTCCGCCGCGCGACCGGCCTGCGCACGGCCACCAACATGATCGCCACCGACTGGCGGCAGATGGGGCATGCGATCACGCTGCAGTCGGTCGACATCCCGCTCGCGGATCCGCACTTCTGGACCATGCAGGGCTCGGTGCGCGTCGCGCAGATGTGCAACGACTGGGGCCTCACGTGGGGCTCGCATTCGAACAATCACTTCGACGTGTCGCTTGCGATGTTCACGCATGCGGCCGCGGCGGCGCCCGGCAAGATCACCGCGATCGATACGCACTGGATCTGGCAGGAAGGCGAACGCCTGACGCGCGAGCCGCTGAAGATCGTCGGCGGGATGGTCGAGGTGCCGAAGCGTCCGGGGCTCGGCATCGAGCTCGATATGGACGAAGTGGCGAAGGCGCACGAGTGCTACCAGCAGAACGCGCTCGGCGCACGCGACGACGCAGTCGCGATGCAGTTCCTGATTCCGGGCTGGACGTTCGACAACAAGCGGCCTTGTCTCGTGCGTTAAACGTCGCGCGCTGAACCTCGCGCGATAAAAAAACGCGCGCCGGTCTCGCCACCGGCGCGCGCCGCAAGGTCCACCCAGAACCTGAAACTATTGCGCGAGCTTGCGCTGCTTGATGTCCGGCACGAGCAGATGCATCACACCCAGTGCGGCGAGATACCCGAGCGCGCCGATCGCGAACAGCACCCAGTAGTGGCCCGTGCGCTGCAGCACCTGGCCGATCACTTCCGAGAACAGCACGCCGCCGATCGAGCCCGCCATCCCGCCGATGCCGACCACCGCGCCGACCGCGCGCTGCGGGAACATGTCCGACGGCGTGGTGAAGAGATTCGCCGACCAGCCCTGATGCGCAGCCGCCGCGAGACCGACGATCGCCACCGCGCCCCACAGGCTGTCGACCTGCGACACGAACACGATCGGCAGCACACAGCACGCGCAGATCAGCATCGCGGTCTTGCGCGAGAAGTTCACCGAATAGCCGCGGCGCAGGAGCGCCGACGAGATCCAGCCGCCGCCCACGCTGCCCACCGTCGTCAACGCATAGATCGCGACGAGCGGCGGCCCGATGTGCTGAAGGTCCATGCCGCGCGACTCGTTCAGCCACTTCGGCAGCCAGAACAGGTAGAACCACCAGACCGGATCCGTCAGGAACTTGCCGATGATGAACGCCCACGTCTCGCGCATCTTCAGCAGCGAGCGCCACGTCGGTGCGGGACCGGCAACTTCGACGGGTTCGTCCTCATGCGCTTCTTCGTATTCGGCGCGATGCTGGTCGGCCGGGCGGTAGATCGCGAGCCACGCGACCATCCACACGAGACCGAGCGCGCCGATCACGACGAACGCCGCGCGCCAGCCGAACGCCACCGCGAGCGGCGGAATGATCGCGGGCGCGAACACGGCGCCGATGTTCGCGCCGGAGTTGAAGATGCCGGTGGCCAGCGCGCGCTCGCGGCGCGGAAACCATTCGGCGGTGGCCTTGATCGCCGACGGGAAGTTGCCGCCCTCGCCTATGCCGAGCAGCGCCCGCACCACCGCGAAGCCCATCACGCTGCTGACGGCCGCATGCAGCACCGCGGCCACGCTCCACATCACCATCGCGACCGCGTACGACAACCGCGTGCCAATCCGGTCGACCACCTTGCCGAAGCCGAGCAGACCCACCGCATAGAACGCCGAGAACGCGATCACGATGCGGCCGTACTGCAGCTGGGTCCAGCCGATGTCGTGCTGAAGGACCGGCGCGAGCAGACCGAGGATCTGCCGGTCCATGTAGTTGATGACGGTCGCGAAGAACAGCAGTCCGCACACCGTCCAGCGATACCGGCTGGCCGTGCGCGCGATGCTCATAACGGCAGGTTGCATGAAAGTCTCCGTGGCGGCTTTTCGCCGGATGCCCAGGTGGGCTCCGCTTGCGCCGCGCTGCGTTGGAAGAGGTGGTGCCCGTTCAACGTTGGTCCGAGATGCTGGAAAACGTTTTCCTTCTGGCGCATTGTAGGGCAACCGTCACTTGCAGCTACAGAGGGAAAATACCGATGTCTCAGGGCTTGAGATCGGACGCCGGCAGGCGTTAAGCGTTTTCCGACCCTAAGGAAAAGTCACGACAGCCCGAGGGTGGCGGTCTGTTCCGCCGCGAGGCCGCGACGGGTCACTCCTGCTGCAGGCTGGCGTCGAGCGCGCGGGCAGCGACGCGGTCGCCTTCGGTGACGAGCGGTGCGCGAAACACCGTCTGATGGTTGTGGCCGCCCGCTGCCGGGGAATCCCACGTCAGCTCGACGAGCGGCCGCTTGCGCCAGTTCGCGAAGCCCGGCAGCGCCGAAGTCTGATGGTGACGGCCCAGCGCACCGATCCGGCCGCGATCGGTGCGGGGTGATGGCGTAGCGGGAGGGGTGACGGATGACGCCGGCCGCTCGTCTTCCGGCCAGCTCACCGACAATTCGCGCGCATCGTACTGACCGACCTTGCGGCTCTCGGCCCAAACAATCGCGGTGCGCGTGTTGACGTCGATCGACACCGCGTAGCGGCCGATCGCGAAGCGTCGCGCGGCCGGATTCGTGCGCCACAGCGCGCGCGGCCGGCACAGCCATGTGACGAGCGCATAGAGCGCCGGCGCTGCGATCAGCCAGCCATTGGTGGCGGCCACCGTGTTGACGGTGCGTTTCCAGCCGGCCGCCCACACGAACGCGCCGATCGACCACGCGGCAAACAGGAAGCCGAGGAACGCGAACAGGCGCAGCGCCTGCCGCAGCCACTGCGGCAGCGGATGGAACGGCCGCTCGGCGCGCGCCTTCGCGCCGGGCAGGAAGATCAGCAGGAACAGGAAGACGAGATTGATGCAGGCCCACGGCGACGACGCCATCGCGGACAGCGCGCCGAACAGATCCATCGACGACATCGAAAAGAGCCACCGTGCGAGAAGAACGAGCCCGATCGCACGCAACGCGAACATCAAGCCGGCGCCCGGTACGGCGGCGGCGCGCGTCTCTTTCGTTCTCGGCAAGGGGTCCTCCAGTGTCGGCGCGGCTACGCGGAATTTACGGCACGGCCATTATAGGGACATTGCTCAAGCCCCTCACGGCGCGGTAACGAAAACGATTCATCGCGCGGCGATCCGGCCAAAGTTGACGCGCAGATGCAACAACGCCCCGCGTGGCAAACCATGCGGGGCGTTGCGTTCAGTGCTTCAGGCACAGCGCGCGCTCACGCGGCGTGCCTGCCGTTGCGTCGGCTTAGCCTGCGTTGACTTCGCGCAGCACCGTGCGGCGCTTCTGGCGCAGCAGCTCTTCGTACGTGGCGACGTAGTTCTGCGCCATCACCTTCGACGAGAAACGCTGCTCGAACGCTTCACGCACCTTCGCGCGCGGCAGCGTGTGCAGACGGTTCAACGCGGCCACCGCGCTGATCTCGTCTTCGACGACGAAGCCCGACACGCCGTTCTCGATCACTTCCGGCACCGAGCCGCGCTTGAACGCGATCACCGGCGTGCCGCAGGCCATGGCTTCGATCATGACCAGACCGAAGGGCTCCGGCCAGTCGATCGGGAACACCAGCGCGTGCGCGTTGCCGAGGAACTCACGCTTTTCCGCTTCGCCGATTTCGCCGATGTACTCGACGTGCGGCAGCGCCATCAGCGGCTTGATCACTTCTTCGTAGTACGCGCGGTCGGCCTTGTCGATCTTGGCGGCGACCTTGAGCTTCATGCCTGCCTGGCCGGCGATGCGGATCGCGCGGTCGAGGCCCTTCTCCGGCGACACGCGGCCGAGGAATGCGAGGTAGCCCGGCTCGACGTTCGGGATCGGCGTGAGCACGTCTTCCGGCAGACCGTGGTAGACGGTGGACAGCCAGTTCGCCTGCGGCAGCGGCTGGCGCTGGTTGTCGGAGATCGACACCACCGGCACGTCGTTGAAGGTGCTGAAGATCGGCTGCAGTTCGGGCAGGTCGAGACGGCCGTGCATGGTCGTCAGGAACGGCACCGGCTGGCGCGCGAACAGCGAGAACGGGTAGTAGTCGATGTGGAAATGCAGCACGTCGAATTCTTCCGCGCGGCGGCGTACTTCTTCGAGCAGCAGCATGTGCGGCGCCATCACGTCGCGAATCGTCGGGTCGAGGCGCAGCGCCTGCGGCCAGAAAGCTTCGAGCTTCGCGGACGTCTTCGAATCGCCGCTGGCGAAAAGCGTCACGTCATGTCCTTGCTGGACCAGCGCTTCGGTCAGGTAGGACACCACCCGTTCGGTGCCGCCATAGAGCTTGGGTGGAACCGCCTCGTGCAACGGAGCGATTTGAGCGATACGCATATGAGGAACTCCTCGTAAAAAATCAGGCAAAACTTCGGTGAAGTGAAAGCGACTCGCGTGGCTCGCCTTGGCAAGTTGGCGGACGCTTGCGCCCGCCGGGGCCTGTTTCGTTCGAGAAATCCTGCGATGGATCGCCTGGCACGGACATCGGAGCTGACGCTCGCCGACGGCGGCACTGTGCGGTTAACGCATTTGCCGTGCCGTCGTTGACAAATAGCTGTCAGAAAAATCCGAAACCCCGTGGGGTATGAATTATCGGGTTTTCGAGGTCAGGGAGAACCCTACATTTCAAAGTCTTTACGTTGTTACAAGGGCGAAACACTTTGCAAACCCTTGTTTTTCAAGACAGTTCTACTCTGGGCGTTCGTCCTGTCGAAGACCGCTGCCGCACCTGTTCGCTCCGCCGGCGGGAGGGGAAATGGGGCATGAGACCGTGCCGCTTCCGGGCACGATGCGTGCAACCTGTCAATTATATCCCGAAATTGCCGCTATCCCGCATGAATCACCATGGTGCACAGGGGCTCTGCAGCCGTCGGCACCGCACGGCACTATCTCGTTAAAAGCCCCGCCAGACGGCGATCGGGCCTCCGGAACGTCGCATGGGTGTTTACAATGCCGGGACATCCACTATGGTTTCGCATGAAGGACATGCGTGGCCACATTTACAGCAACGACCGTTTTTTCGACCAATACACGATCAATTGGAACATTTGACCATCGCCCAGCGTAACGCCCACAACGCCAAGCTCTCGAGCTACGCGCACCGGCCGCTCGCGTTCCTCTTCCGGTTCATCCGGCGCCATCCGCTCGCACACCTGATCGTGCTGTGCAGCGTCTTTGCGGCCGTCGGATGCGCGCTTGCCTCGCAGTACGCGATCAAGCACCTGATCGACGTGCTCGCCGGCGGCCGCGCGCACCAGGGCCCGCTCTGGACGGCGTTCGCAATCCTGGTCGGCCTGATCGCCGCCGACAATCTGCTCTGGCGGATCGGCGGCTGGATGGCCGCGCATACGTTCGTCGCCGTGACGGGCGACCTGCGCCGCGACCTGTTCCAGTACCTGAGCGGCCACTCGCCGACCTACTACGCCGAAAAGCAGCCGGGCATGCTCGCGAGCCGTATCACCGCGACCTCGAACGCCGTCTACACGGCCGAGAACACCACCGCGTGGAACGTGCTGCCGCCGTGCATCGCGGTGGCTGGCGCGATCGTGATGATCATCAGCGTGAATCCGCTGATGGCGGCGGGCCTGCTGATCTCGTCCGCCATACTCTCTATCGTGCTGTACAAGCTCGCGGGCCGCGGCTCCGCTCGCCACCATGCGTTCGCGACCCGGGCCGCGTCGGTGGACGGCGAACTCGTCGACGTGATCGGCAACATGTCGCTGGTGCGCGCGTTCGGCATGACGTTCAGCGAGCAGGCGCGCTTCGGCGCGACCGTGAAAGCGGAACTCGACGCGCGCCAGCAGAGCCTGCTGTACCTCGAGAAGCTGCGGCTGCTGCACGCGGTGATCACCGCGCTGCTGTCGGCCGGGCTGCTCGGCTGGGCGCTGTGGCTGTGGACCCAGGGCAAGGCGACCTCCGGCGACATCGTGCTGGTCAGCTCGCTCGGTTTCACGATCCTGCACGGCACGCGCGACCTCGCGGTGGCGCTCGTCGACGTGACGCAGCACATCGCGCGTCTCGCGGAGGCCGTGCAGACGCTGCTCGAACCGCACGGCATGCCCGACCGCAACGACGCAACGGAACTCGTGCCGCAAGGCGGCCGCGTCGATTTCGAAAGCGTGACGTTCGCGTATCCGCGCCGCAAGCCGATCCTCGATCACTTCGATCTGCATATCGAGCCGGGGCAGCGCGTCGGGCTGATCGGCAAGTCGGGCGCGGGCAAATCCACCGTGCTCGCGCTGCTGCAACGCTTCTACGACACCCAGGGCGGCGCGATCCGCATCGACGGCGCCGACATCGGGGCGATCACGCAGCAGAGTCTGCGCCAGGCGATCGCGCTGGTGCCGCAGGACATTTCGCTATTCCACCGCACCGTCTACGAGAACATCGCGTACGGCCGCCCCGAGGCGACGCGCGAGGAAGTGCTCGCGGCGGCGCGCGACGCGCGCTGCACGGACTTCATCGAGGCGATGCCGGAAGGCTTCGACACCATCGTCGGCGACCGCGGCGTGAAGCTGTCGGGCGGCCAGCGTCAGCGCATCGCGATTGCGCGCGCGATCCTGAAGAACTCGCCGATCCTGCTGCTCGACGAAGCGACGTCCGCGCTCGACAGCGCATCGGAAGAAGCGATCCAGCAGGCGCTCGACCGGTTGATGGTGGGCCGCACGGTGATCGCGATCGCGCACCGGCTGTCGACGCTCAACAACTTCGACCGCATCATCGTGATGAACGCCGGCAAGGTGATCGACGACGGCAGCCCCGAAGAGCTGCGCAACCGTCCGGGCCTCTATCGCGAGCTGCTCGCGAAGCAGCACGGCAAGGGCATGGCCCCGTTCCACTCCAGCGGAAAGAAGGTCGACGAGCAGCAGCACGTGGTGTGAGGTCGTGCTGCTGCGATGGGATGACGGAATGCGCCGGCGGCGATTGATGTTTTATTGCGCGGCCGGCAACGCATCCGTATCCGCTTGCGGCACATCGGGAGGCATCGCTCCCCTGCCGCTCCCCGCCAGATCGCGCATGAAGTTGTCGCGCCACACCGACACGTTGTTCTCGCGCAGCTGCGCAATCATGTCCTGATAGCGTGACTGCCGCTCGGCGAGCGGCATGTCGAGCGCGCGCGCGAGTGCTTCCGCCATGCCGTCGATATCGATCGGATTGACGATCAGCGCGCCCTGCAGCTCCTGCGCGGCGCCTGCGAAACGCGACAGCACCAGCACGCCAGGATCGTCCGGATCCTGCGCGGACACATACTCCTTCGCGACGAGGTTCATGCCGTCACGCAGCGGCGTCACGTAACCGACGTTCGCCGCGCGGAACAAGGCGGCCAGCACCGATCGTTCGTATTGCCGATGGATATAGCGGATCGGCGTCCAGTCGAGCTCCGCGAAGCGGCCGTTGATGCGGCCGGACTCGGCTTCCAGCTGCAGCCGGATGTCCTGATACGCGTGCATGTCGGCGCGCGTCGGCGGCGCGATCTGCAGCAGCGACACCTTGTCGTGCATCGACGGTATGTGTTCGAGCAGCCGCTCGAACGCGCGAAAACGCTCGACGAGTCCCTTCGAGTAATCGAGCCGCTCGACGCCGATGATCAGCTTGCGCGCATGCAGTGTCGCCTTCAGCGTGCGCAGCGGCTTGCCGCGCGCGCCGGCTTTCGCGAGCTCCGCGATCTCGTCCGGATAGACGCCGATCGGATACGCGCCCGCGTGCAGCGTGCGGCCGAACGCGTTCACCACCTGCGGCGCGTTACCCGTTGCCGGTTCGACCGCACCGTCCGCCTCGTTCACGACGTAGTCGCAGAACGCGCGCAGATCGGGCCTGGTCTGGAAGCCGAGCAGATCGTACGAGCACATCGCCTCGACGAGCGCGCGATGCGGCGGCACGGCCAGCAACACCTGCGACGCCGGAAACGGAATATGCAGGAAGAAGCCGATGCGGTTCTTCACGCCGCGCGCGCGCAGCGCCTGCGCAAACGGAATCAGGTGATAGTCGTGGACCCAGATCACGTCGTCTTCGCGCAGGAGCGGCACGAGTTGCTGCGCGAGCCACTCGTTCACGCGGCAATAGCCGCCGAATTCGTGACGGTCGTACTGCACGAGGTCCGCGCGATAGTGGAACGCGGGCCACAGCGTCGCGTTCGAGAAGCCGCGGTAGTACTGATCGTAATCGCGGCGCACGAGACCGATCGTCGCGAACGTGACGGGCCCGCGCTCTTCGACCTTGATCTGCGGCTGACCGGACGCGAGCACGTCGCCGCTCCAGCCGAACCACATGCCGCCTGTTTCCTTCAGCGCGTCGTACACGCCAACGGCAAGCCCGCCGGCCGCGGGACCACCCTCGGAAATCGGCGCGACCCGGTTCGAGACGATGATGAGGCGGCTCATGACGCGATGCCTGCAGCAGGAACGTGCATACGCGTGACCGCAGCTTGTGCGATAGCGTGATGCGCGCGAATCGGCACGCGAATCAGCGCGCGCATCAGACGTGACCGCCCACGGCCGCGACCACCGCCGTCAACCAGCCAAGCAGCGCGCCGACCGATTCGATGCGCGTGCCCGCGATCGTGTCGCCCGCGCCGATCTTGATCGACAGTCCGTCGAAGTCGTTGACGACCGCGAAGCCCTTTTCGTCGGTGAGATCGTCGCCGGCGAACACCGGCGAGCGGCCGGCGAACGGCGGCTCGTCGAGGAACGCGCGCAACGCGCGGCCCTTGTCGACGTCCTTCGGCTTGATTTCGTAGACCATCTTGCCCGGCTGCAGCACATAGGCGCCCGAGTAATCCGCGACGAGCTTCTGCGTCGCCTCGCGCGCCACGCGCTCGCGATCCGGCGCGTTGCGGTAGTGCAGCGCGAGCGCCGCGCCCTTGATCTCGAGCAGCATGCCCGGATGCTCGCGCACGACTTCGGCCAGCACGCGCTCCATGCGCAGGAGGCGCTCGTCGTCGAAGCCGATGCGCTGCGTGTCGCCGTTCGCGTCACGACGCTCGGCACCGTGCAGACCCGCGATCGGCAGATCGGGCATGCGCAGAAACGAATCGATGCTGTCGATGCCGCGGCCCGACACGACCGCCACCGCCCCGCCCGTCAGGCGGCGCAGTTCCGTCAGGAGCTTCGGCACCTCCGGCGGCACGATCACGCCGTCGGGAGTGGACGCGAGTTCGACGAGCGTGCCGTCGAAATCGAAGAAGAAAGCCGTCTCGTGCAGAGACAGTTCAGCCGGAAGTGCTTGCATCGGTCTAATTTGCCTTTCAGCTGCATGCAGCCGGAAAAGTTTGCGCATCTTACCGCGCATCGCCCGTTTTATCGAGAACGCGCGGGGCGGAGCGCGCCGTACGACTCGCGGCTATCCGCCATTTTG
This sequence comes from Paraburkholderia phosphatilytica, assembly GCF_003443895.1. Classification (GTDB taxonomy): domain Bacteria; phylum Pseudomonadota; class Gammaproteobacteria; order Burkholderiales; family Burkholderiaceae; genus Paraburkholderia; species Paraburkholderia phosphatilytica. Next base: position 135,323 of record NZ_QQOA01000009.1, read on the forward strand.
CGCCGCGTTCCAAAGTGGTCCATCGAAAGCAACACTACAGCGGGCTTTCGACATCATGCGTCATATTGCCTCGGCCGCGTAGCAGCGCGCCCTCCACGCCGACGGCGCGCGTTGATTTGCGATACAGTCGGCATCCATCATGGCACTCCGGCGGCAACGCCGCACGCGCTTGTACGCGAGACGACGCCATTGCCTACACAGCACCGTCTCGCCAGAAATCGAGCTTTCGGACATCGGCTTTGTTCCCAGCACTTGCACTTTCATACAAACGGCTGCGCGGCTTGCCCGCGGCCTGCGCGCTCGCGGCCGTGCTTGCCGCGACGGCACTCGCGGGCTGTTCGCACGACGATGGCCCGTGGCAACTGACCAACGTGAGCGGCCATCTGCCGGACCTGCGCTTCTCGCTGACCGACGACACCGGCAAGCCCGTCACCGCCCAGTCCTTTCACGGCGACACCACGCTCGTCTACTTCGGCTACACGCATTGCCCGGACGTGTGCCCGGAAACGATGGCGCGTTTGATGCAAGTGCTAGGGAAGCTCGGCAACGACGCGCATCACGTGCGGATCCTCTTCATCACCGTCGATCCCGCGCGCGATACGCCGAAAGCACTGCACGACTACGTCGGCGCGTTCGATGCGCAGCACGCGATCGGGCTGACCGGCAGCGACGCGCAGATCGAAGGGCTTGCGCAGCGCTATCGGGTCGCGTACCAGATGGAGAAGCGCGATCCGAACGGCGACTACGAGGTGACGCACAGTTCCGCGATCTACGTGTTCGATGCCGACGGCCACGCGCGGCTGCTCGCCACCGACAACGATACGCCCGACGTGATCGCGCACGATCTGCGCCGCGTCATCGACTCGAGCACCTGAGCCGACCGGCTTCGCTGCCGCGCGTCGTGCGATGGCGAAACCGGACCACACTTTTCACTGACGTCATTCAGCACGATGAATCTGCTTTACTGGCTCGAACCGTGGGAACCGTCACCGACGGTGGTGATCGCGACGCTCGTCGCGGCGGTGCTGTTCGCGCGCGGCACGAAGAAGGCGAAGGTATCGCTGCCCCGGCAACTGTCGTTCTGGTTCGGTCTCATCGCGCTGTACGTGGTGCTGCACACGCGCCTCGACTACTACTTCGAGCACGAGTTCTTCATGCATCGACTGCAGCACCTGGTGCTGCATCATCTGGGACCGTTTTTCATTGCGTTGTCGTATCCGGGTGCCGCGATGCGCGCGGGCATCCCGTTTCGCTGGCGCCAGCGCTTCGTGCGGCCAGTGCTCGCGGCGCGGCCGGTGCGTCTCGCGATCGACTTCCTGCTGCATCCGGTGATCGCGGGGCTGCTGTTCGTCGGGCTGATCTATTTCTGGCTGACCTCGTCGATCCACTTCGCGGCGATGCTCGACTGGCGGCTCTATCGCGTGATGAACTGGAGCATGGCGATCGACGGGCTGATGTTCTGGTGGCTCGTGCTCGATCCGCGTCCCGCACCGCCCGCGCGGCTCGCGCCCGGGCGACGCGTGCTGCTGGTGATCGCCGTGATTCCGCCGCAAATTTTGCTCGGCGCGTTCATCTTCTTTTCGTCGCACGAGCTTTATCCGATCTACTCGATCTGTGGGCGTGCATTCACGTGGCTGAGCCCGATGCGCGATCAGCAGATCGGCGGGCTGCTGGTGTGGATTCCAGCTTCGATGATGAGCGTGATCGCCGCGCTGATCGCGCTGCGCCACTGGATGCGTCTGTCGGCCCGTACGCGGCTGCGCGAGGAACGGGCGGAGAAACGGGCGAAAGAACAGCGCGCTGCGCCGGAGTCGCGATCACACGTGCTCGGCACGCCTGACGCCGCGCAGTGAATGCCGCATTGATGACGCAATGAGCGCGTAACGCAGCGTTACGCCGCGCGCATCCACACGTGCGGGATGCCGTCTTCCTCGTGAATGTCGGAGATCGCCGCGAAGCCGAACGCGCCGTAGAACTTCTGCAGATGCGCCTGCGCGTGCAGACGGATCGGCGTGTGCGGCCATTGCTCGCGGATATGGGCGATCGCGCGATGAAGCATCGCGTTGCCGAGCCCAATGCCGCGAAATCCCGCAGTAGTCAGCACGCGGCCGATGCGGATGTCGGTCTCGGTCTCGTCGGCACCGTCTGCTTCAGCCAGCAGCACACGCAGATAGCCGGCCAGTTTCGGCGCCGCGCCGCTTCCATCGTTATCACGGTTGTCGCGCGTGTCACTGCCGTATGCGAACAGATGCCACGCGCCGATGTCGAGTCCGTCGACGTCGTCATACAGACACTGCTGCTCGATCACGAAGACCGCTGTGCGCGCCGCGAGCATGTCGTAGACCTCGGCATTCGTGAGGTCGTCGAACGATTTCCAGCGCCACTCGATGGCGGACAGTTCGGCTTCGGTGGAGGTGGAATTCGGATCGTCGGTAGAACGGGTATTCATGGGACATCCCGAAAGCTGATGGCGGCATGATGCCACGATTGCGCGGGTGGTCGACACCATTGAAAACACGGAGCCGCGCTTCATCGCAACGAAACGGCGACGAAAAAAGAAAAGCCCCGACTGTGCGGGGCTTTTCTTTTTCCTTGGAGGCGCGAGCCGGAGTCGAACCGGCCTACACGGCTTTGCAGGCCGCTGCATAACCGCTTTGCTATCGCGCCGTAAGCGGGCGGTCGACCTGATAAAAAGGGAAGCGTTGCTTCCCCTTGGTCGCTACCTGATAAAACTGGAGCGGGAGACGAGTCTCGAACTCGCGACCTCAACCTTGGCAAGGTTGCGCTCTACCAACTGAGCTACTCCCGCATGGAGTCAAAACCGGGTACAAAACGCTGCTTCAAAATTCTGGAGCGGGAGACGAGTCTCGAACTCGCGACCTCAACCTTGGCAAGGTTGCGCTCTACCAACTGAGCTACTCCCGCGTTTTGCTGCTCCGGCGTTCAGAACCGCGTTCACCGGAGAGACGAGATTATGTATAAACCGCTGAAACGTGTCAACCCCCTGCCACGTTTGTTTTCCGCTACGAGCACCGTCACGCAATGCCGCCGCGCTCGCGAATCTGCGGCCACGCGAGCTTCATGTAGTAGAGCATCGACCAGATCGTCAGGAACGCAGCCACGTAGATGAGCCACAAGCCCCACACGCGCGTGTCGATCGCGATGCCGCCGCCGAACGGCAACGGGCCGTAGAACAGCAGCATCGGAATCGCGACCATCTGGCAGGCGGTCTTGAACTTGCCGAGCGAATTCACCGCGACGCTCTTCGATGCACCGATCTGCGCCATCCATTCGCGCAGCGCAGAAATCGCGATCTCGCGGCCGACGATCACGAGCGCGATCGCCGCGTCGATCCGCGACAGCTGCACGAGCACGAGCAGCGCGGCCGTGACCATCAACTTGTCGGCGACAGGATCGAGAAACGCACCGAACGCCGACGTCTGGTTCCATTTCCGCGCGAGGTAGCCGTCGAACCAGTCGGTCAGCGCAGCGACGATGAAGATCGCCGCGGCGGCCATGTCGCGATGCTGCAGCGTCATCATCATCGACGGCAGATAGAACACGCCGACGATCAGCGGGATCAGCACAATCCGCAGCCACGTCAGAAAAATCGGGAAATTAAACGGCATGGGCTGACGCCATCCTGAAAGAGAGATGCAATTGTGCCGCGTCGACACGCCTGCCACAAGCAACGTCAGGCTGCGTGAGCGGCCTGTCCGACATACGCGCGTATCGGCTCGCAGGTGTCGTCCGGACGGCGAACGTCAATGCAGCTGCCGGTAGATCTGCTCGGCGAGCGAGCGCGAGATGCCCTCCACGCTCGCCAGATCGTCGACGCTCGCCGCCACCACGCCGCGCAGACCGCCGAACCGTGCGAGCAGCCGCTGCCGGCGTTTCGCGCCGACGCCTTCGAGTTCCTCGAGCCGCGACGTCTGCCGCGCTTTCGCGCGCTTCGCCCGCATGCCGGTGATCGCGAAGCGGTGCGCCTCGTCGCGGATCTGCGCAACCAGCATCAGCGCCGCACTTTCCTTGCCGAGTTCGAGCGGCGCGCGGCCATCGGCGAAGATCAGCGTTTCGAGGCCGACCTTGCGCCCCTCGCCCTTCGCGACACCGACCAGCATCGAGTGATCGAGACCGAGCTCCGTGAACACCTGCCGCGCAATTTCGACCTGGCCCTTGCCACCGTCGATCAGCACGATGTTCGGCAGCGTGCCGGCGGGCGTCGTCTTCTCGACCGCGGCATCCTCGGCGACCTTGCCCGCTGCATCCGCCGCGGCGATTTCACCGGACACCGAAGGATCGCCCGACGCATCCGCCACCGCTTCGTCCGCGTGCTCCGCCGCGGGCGCATCCGCTGGCGCGGTCGCGTCGTCGGTCGCATTGCCGGCCGCCTGCGCGACCATCTTCTCGTAGCGGCGCGTCAGCACCTGGCGCATCGCCGCGTAATCGTCGCCGGGCGTGATGCCGGCGATGTTGTAGCGCCGGTACTCGGACGACTGCATCTTGTGATGGTGATAGACCACGCACGACGCCTGGGTCGCCTCGCCCATCGTGTGGCTGATGTCGAAGCACTCGATGCGCAGCCGCGCGAGATCGTCCGGCTCGAGGCTCAACGTCTGCGCAAGCGAGCGCGTGCGCGCCTGCTGCGAGCCCTGCTCGGACAACAACCGCGCGAGCGCGAGCCGCGCATTCTGCTCGGCCATCCCGAGCCACGCGCGCTTCTGCCCCTGCGGTTGACGCAGCACGGCGACCTTGTGCCCCGCCTGCTCGGTCAACAGCTCGACCAGCTCGCGATTGGCCGGCGCGTGACTGACAACGAGCACCGGCGGAATGCGGTTGCCGAGATAGTGCTGCGCGATGAACGCTTCGAGCACTTCGGCCTCGATGCCGTCGCTGTCCGCGCGGCGCTTTTTGCGTCGTGACGATGGGGCTTCGGTTGAAGACGTCGAAGCATCGCTGACCGATGAAGCCGCGGTGTCGGCGCTTTCGGATGCGACGAGGCTGGCGTCGTCGCTATCGTCGTCAGCGGACGCATCGCCGTCATCGTCCTCATCGCCCAGATCCTGGGCGAACGCGAGCAGATCGTATTCGGCGTCTGCATCTCCGGAGGCGCCACCGCCGCCAGCACCGCGCGCGGCCGCGTGTTCACGCTCATCGTCGCCGCCCGCCGCCGCGCCATCTTCAAGCGCAGCCAGACCCGCCGCTTCGTGATCCGCCAGCGCGAGATCGTCTTCCGCCGCCAGCGCGCTCTCCACGTGCGCCGGGAAGTACGCCTTGTCGCCGAGATGGCGGCCGCCACGCACCATCGCGAGGTTCACGCACACGCGTCCGCCGAGCGCGACCACCGCGAGAATATCGACGTCGTTGTCGCCGCCGGTTTCGATCGCCTGCTGGTGCAGCACCGTCGACAGCGAGCTCATCTGGTTGCGCACCGCTGCCGCCTGCTCGAACTTCAGCTCCGCGGCGAACGCGTGCATCTTCTCCTCGAGTTCCTTCATCACCTCGTTCTGCCGCCCGAGCAGAAAGCGCGACGCGTTCGACACGTCGCGCGCGTAGTCCTCCTCGCTGATCGCCTTGACGCACGGCGCCGAGCAGCGCGCGATCTGGTGCAGCAGACACGGCCGCGTACGGTTGTTGAACACGGAGTCTTCGCAGGTGCGCAGCTGGAACACGCGCTGCAGGATCTGGATGCTCTCGCGCACCGCCCACGCGCTCGGAAACGGCCCGAAGTACTGGTTCTTGCGATCGACGGTACCGCGGTAGTACGCCATGCGCGGATACGTGTGGCCCGTCAGCTTCAGGTACGGGTACGACTTGTCGTCGCGAAACAGGATGTTGTAGCGCGGCGCGAGCGCCTTGATCAGGTTGTTCTCGAGCAGCAGCGCTTCCGCTTCCGACCGCGTGACCGTCGTCTCGACGCGCGCGATCCGCGTGACCATCATCGCGATGCGCGGCGACAGCAGCGTCTTCGTGAAATAGCTCGACACGCGCTTCTTCAGGTCGCGTGCCTTGCCCACGTAGAGCACGGCGCCGTGCTCGTCGTAGTAGCGGTACACGCCCGGCAGATGCGGCAGTTGCGCGAGCACTTTCTTCGGCTCGAAGGTGTCGGCGGACTCGGGAGTAGCGGATTCGGTCATGCAGGTCGGGTCGGATGCCTCCGGTGCGCGATGCGCTCGCACGGAGGTCTGTATCGTGGCGGGTGGTGCTTTAGAATCGCCAGTTTAGAACATTCCGCCCGTGGCCGAACCATGCGGCGCAGCGTGCGCGAGCGCCCGGCCGGCCGCGCCGCCGCCGTTCACGCGAGGCCCGCCCGACATCATGGTGTCCTCGTCTTCCGGTTTTTCCCGTGCCTCGGGCATCGCGCCCCCAAACGCCGGCGCCGTTGCCTGCGACATCTTCTGCGCGGTGATCGACAACTTCGGCGACATCGGCGTCTGCTGGCGGCTCGCGCGGCAGCTGGCGGCCGAGCATGGCTGGCAGGTGCGCGTCTTCATCGACGACCTGCACGCGTTCCAGCGGCTCTGCCCCAACCTCGACACCGCGCGCGCCAGGCAGCAGATCGACGGCATCGAGATCGAGCACTGGCACGAGCCGGCCCATGCGGGAGAGACGCTCGCGGTCGCGGACGTCGTGATCGAGGCGTTCGCGTGCGAGCTGCCGCCCGCCTACCTCGCCGCGATGGCGCGGCGCGAGCGCACGCCGGTGTGGTTCAACCTCGAGTACCTGAGCGGCGAGGACTGGGTGGCCGAATTCCATCTACGGCCGTCGCCGCATCCGCGCTATCCGCTGCTCAAGCATTTCTTCTTTCCCGGCCTTGGCCGCGGCACGGGCGGTGTGCTGAAGGAGCGCGATCTCGACGCGGCGCGCGCGGCGTTCGAAGCGTCGCCTCCCGTCCGGGAGCGCTGGTGGCACGACGTCGTGGGCAGCGCGCCGCCGGAGCGCGACGCCATCGTCGTGTCACTGTTCGCGTATGAGAATCCCGCGGTCGACGCGCTCCTCGAACAGTGGCGCGACGGCAGCCAGCCGGTCGTGCTGCTCGTGCCGGAGGGCCGGATCTCGGGCGCGGTCGCGCGCTTTTTCGGGCTGCCGTCGTTCAGCGCGGGCGCGCGGGCCGAATCCGGCCGGCTGCGCGCGCACGGGCTCGCGTTCACGGACCAGAGCGGCTACGACCGGCTGCTGTGGGCCAGCAACGTCAATTTCGTGCGCGGCGAGGATTCGTTCATCCGCGCGCAGTGGGCGGCGCGGCCGTTCGTCTGGCACATCTACCCGCAGGCCGACGACGCGCACCTGCCGAAGCTGGATGCGGCGCTCGCGCACTACACGACGTCCCTCGACGCCGATGCCGCCGCCGCGCTCGCCCGCTTCTGGGACGCGTGGAACACAGCGAAGCCCGGATCCGGCCCCGACTGGACCGAGTTTCTGCGTTATCGCCCGGCGCTCGAGGCGCGCGCGCGGGCATGGGCCGGCGAGCTCGCGGCGATCGGCGACCTGGCCGGAAATCTCGCCGAATTCGCAAAAACTCAGTTAAAATAAGCGGTTATCCAGCGGCAGACGACGCAAGCGCAACAGATTTTCCGGCGCTGATCCGCGTTCGTGACGACGCCGGGAGGATGGGCAGCAGGTCGTCTACAGGTCCTCCCGTTTGGCGCCATGCCGTTCGAAGCATCGTTGAGCTATTTATCTACAGGATTGTTTTTATGAAGATCGCCCAGGAACTCCGCACCGGTAACGTCGTGATGATCGGCAACGACGCGATGGTCGTGCAAAAGGCCGAATACAACAAGTCGGGCCGCAACTCGGCTGTCGTGAAGATGAAGTTCAAGAACCTGCTGACCGGCGCCGGCATGGAAACCGTGTACAAGGCCGACGACAAGTTCGACGTCGTCGTGCTCGACCGCAAGGAAGTGACGTACTCGTACTTCGCCGACCCGATGTACGTGTTCATGGACGCCGACTACAACCAGTTCGAAGTCGAAGCCGAAATGATGGGCGACGCGCTGAACTACCTGCAGGACGGCATGGGCTGCGAAGTCGTGTTCTACAACGAGAAGGCGATCTCGGTCGAACTGCCGACCACGCTGGTCCGCGAAATCATCTACACGGAACCGGCCGTCAAGGGCGACACGTCGTCGGGCAAGGTGCTGAAGACCGCGAAGCTGAACACCGGCTTCGAACTGCAGGTGCCGCTCTTCTGCAACATCGGCGACAAGATCGAAATCGACACGCGTACGAACGAGTACCGCAGCCGCGCGTAAGCGCAGCGTCGCGACGTAGTGGCGCGCGGGGCCCGGCATCGGCCGCCCGCGTAGTCAAACTACAGTTAGTTACCAAAAGCGCCCTTCGGGGCGCTTTTTATTTTTCGCGCGGTTGTGTACATTTTTGTAAATCAGGCAAACTTTACCGGCCTGCGGTTCAATTTTGCGGACGAATGGCGGGAAAAACGCCGCAGAAACTGTGTAAGCGGTTGATTCAGCAGACGATTCCAAGATGGCACGAACCCTGCTCGGGTTATGCGTGGCTGATGAAGCCCGAACCACAAAACAGGGAGACTGACCATGAACCACGACATCGCGGAAGGAAAGTGGAAGCAGATGATCGGCAAGGCCAAGGCGGCCTGGGGTGAATTGACCGACGACGAACTCACGCGGGCCGAAGGACGGACCGAACGGCTCGCGGGCCTGATTCAGGAACGCTATGGCCGCACGCGCGACCAGGCCGAGCTCGAAGTGCGCAGGTTCTTTGAAAACAACCGGGACATCCTCTAGCGAACGAAGGATGCCCATTCGACCACAACGGCGACGGGTGTCGCCGGCGGGGAGCGCGGGCGTACCGCGCGCGGTCGATTTCCGGCGCCGCCAGGCGGCGGGTCAATATGAGAGAACAGGATTGCGCCACGCGCGGTCCATGAACACCTAGCGAGTAACGCACCCATGCCACACGCATTGATTGTCGAAGACGATCCCAACAGCCTTTCCGGCCTGTCCGCGATCCTCGCGGCCGACGGCTTTTCCGTCGACACCGCGATCACGCTCGCGGACGCGCGGGCCGCATTGACACGCTTCATTCCCGACGTCGCACTGGTCGATCTGAACCTGCCGGACGGCAGCGGTCTCGACCTGCTCCAGCATCTGCCGACGCAACCGCCCGGCGGCGCGCTGCCGGTGATCGTGATGACCGGCAACGCGACCGTCGAAAGTGCGATCGAAGGCTTGCGGCACGGCATCTGGGACTATCTGCTGAAGCCCGTCAACATTCCGCGCCTGCGCAGCCTGCTCGCGCGCATCCCGCGTCCGTACGAGCTGACCGAGGAAGTGCAGAAGCTGCGCATGAAGCTGCGCGAACTCGGCCGCTACGGGCCGATGATCGGCCGCAGCAGCGCGATCCAGCACGTGTACGACGCGCTCGAACAGCTGGCGCCGACCGAAGCCGCGGTGCTGATCTCCGGCGAACCGGGCTCGGGCAAGGAAGTGGCCGCGCGCACGCTGCACGACATGAGCCGGCGCCGCAAGGGCCCGTTCGTCGTGTTCGATTGCCGGACCGCCGCGCAGCTCGCCGGCACACGTTCGCTCGACAGCCTGCTGTTCGGCCACGAACGCGGCCTCACGGGCGGCGTCGAGCAGCGCGAATCGGGCTTCTTCGAACAGGCGATCGGCGGCACGCTCTTCATCGACGAGATCACCGAGCTGCCGATTCCGCAGCAGGAAGCGCTGCTGCGCGCGCTCGATTCGCAGACGTTCATGCGCGTCGGCGGCGCGAACCATGTAGTGGCGGACTGCCGGCTGATCGCGTCGACGAGCAAGAACCCGCGCGGCGCGGTGTCGGACGGCACGCTGCACGAGGACCTCTGGCTGCGTCTCGATGCGGCCGCGCTCGCGTTGCCGCCGCTGCGCGAGCGCGGCGACGATCCGGCGCTGTTCGCGCAGGCGATCGTCGACGAGCTGAACAACGAAACGGACGCGCACGGCATGACGGGCCCGACGCGCCTGATCAGCCCGAACTTCGTGCGCGAATGTCTTGCGTACGAGTGGCCGGGCAACGTGCGCGAGCTGCAGGAGCGCGTGCGGCACGCGTATGCGGCATCCGGCGACGTGATCGAGTCGCTGCAGGTCGACGATGCGAGCCCGTCGGGTTCGCGCGAGCTGAACGGCAACCGCGTGCAGGTGACCGTCGGCACGCCGCTCGCGGATGTGGAAGAGATGCTGATCCGCGCGACGCTCGACGCGGTGGGCGGCACGCGGCATCGCGCGGCGTCGCTGCTGGGCATCAGCCCGAAGACGCTCTACAACAAGCTGCAGCGGATGCGGTTGAACTGATCGCGCCGCGCAGTGCGTGGACGCCGGAACGAAAAATGGGAGCTGCGGCTCCCATTTTTTTGGTGCGGTGATTACGCCACGGTTCAGCCCAGCGCGGCTTTCAACGTCGCCTGGGCTTCCACATACATCGGCTGCTTCATCAGCTTGTCCCATTCGAGCGCGTTGCCGCGCGGGCGCATGGCCTTCAGGCGCTGCCGCGATGCCTTCGGACGCTTGTCACGCAGCGCGTCCAGCACCTTGCCGGCTTCGTCCGGCTGGTTGCAGATCAGCACCATGTCGCACCCGGCTGCAAGCGCCGCCATCGACGCTTCCGTCAGCGTGCCGCCCTGGCGCGCGGCTTCCATCGACAGATCGTCGCTGAAGATCGCGCCCGTGAAACGCAGGCGCTCGCGCAGTACCGTCTGCAGCCATACGCTCGAAAACCCCGCCGGTTTCCCATCGACCTTCGGATAGATCACGTGCGCGGGCAGCACCGCCTGCAACGACAGACCGAGCCAGTCGTACGGCGCGATGTCCTGCTGCAAGATCTCGTCGAACGAGCGCTCGTCGACCGGCATCGCGACGTGCGAGTCCGCCTGCGCAAAACCATGCCCGGGGAAATGCTTGCCGCAGTTCGCCATGCCGGCGAGCGCGAGACCGTGATTCAGGCTCTTCGCGAGCATCGTCACGACGCGCGGATCGCGATGGAACGCGCGATCGCCGATCACCTGCGACTGCCCGTAGTTCAGATCGAGCACCGGCGTGAAGCTCATGTCGATGCCGCACGCACGAAGCTCCGACGCGAGCACGTAGCCGACCGCGGTCGCGACCTTCGTGGCGAGCAGCACGTCTGCGTCCCACAGCGCGCCGAGCTTGCCCATCGACGGCAGCACGGTGAAGCCATCCGTGCGAAAGCGCTGCACGCGGCCGCCTTCGTGGTCGACCGCGATCAGCAGGTCGTCGCGCACCTTGCGGATCGCGCCGGTCAGCGCGACCAGCTGCTCGCGGCTTTCGAAGTGACGCGCGAACAGGATCACGCCGCCCGTCATCGGGTGAGCGAGGCGGCGCACGTCGTCTTTGGTCAGCGTCTTGCCGACCACGTCGAGCATCACGGGTCCGGGACTGAATGGCATCTCTGTTGTGCTGGAATGAAGTGAAGTGATGGATCGAGACGCAGCGGCGCGCCGCTTCATGTGCCGCGCGGCACGCAGCGTGCGCCGGCGGGCGTCAGGACGGGAACGGAATCGTATCCGGCGTTTCGGCGATCACGAACGACACCGCGTAATCGCGTTCGTCGCTGATCGTCACGCGCGCGGTGATCCCGCGTTCGTCGAGCCAGGTCTTCAGCTCGCCCGACGCGACGACGACCGGCCGGCCGCTCTGCTCGTTGAGCGTCTGCATCGCGCGCCACGTCATCGGCCAGCGCATGCCGAGCCCGATCGCTTTCGAAAACGCTTCCTTCGCGGAGAAACGCGTGGCCAGGAACGCGAGGCCGCGCGCTTCGGAACGTGCGTTGCGCGCGTGGTAGATGCGCAGCTCGTCGGCGCCGAGCACCTTCCCGGCGAAGCGTCCGTTCGTGCGCGTCATCACGGCCGCGACGCGGCTCACCTGCACGATGTCGGTACCGATGCCGTAGATCGCCATGTGCGGGGCGGCCTCAGGCGCGCGCGCCGAGACGCGCGGCGACCATGATCGCCTTCATCTCGCGCACCGCGTTGTCCCAGCCCGTGAAGATCGCCTGCGCGACGATCGCGTGACCGATGTTCAGCTCGACGATGCCGTCAATCGCCGCGATCGGCTGCACGTTCGTGTAGTGCAGCCCATGGCCCGCGTTGACCTTCAGGCCCAGCGAGCGGCCCAGCTCCACACCGCGCACCACGCGTTCGAATTCGCGCTGCTGTCCGGCTTCGTCGTGCGCTTCCGCGTAGGCGCCGGTGTGCAGCTCGATCACCGGCGCGCCGGCTTCGTGCGCGGCGCGGATCTGCGCGTCGTCGGCATCGATGAAGAGCGATACGCGCGAGCCCGCATCGGCAAGCTGCCTGCATGCCGCCTGCACCGCTGCGAAATGCCCGGCGACGTCGAGACCGCCCTCGGTGGTCAGCTCCTGGCGCTTCTCCGGCACGAGGCAGACGTCGTGCGGTTTCACTTCGCACGCGATGTCGAGCATCTCCTGCGTGACCGCGCATTCGAGGTTCATGCGCGTCTTCAGCTGACCGCGCAGCGAGCGCACGTCAGCATCGACGATATGTCGCCGGTCTTCGCGCAGATGCAGCGTGATCGCGTCGGCGCCCGCTTCTTCGGCGAGGAGCGCGGCGCGGATCGGATCGGGGTAGGACGTGCCGCGCACGTTGCGCAGCGTGGCGACGTGGTCGATGTTCACACCGAGGTCGATCACGTTTGGCGAGACGAGGAAGAAGCTCATAGACTCTGCAGGTCGATCAGGATCTGGCGCGTCGCGAGCGGCGCGCCGCCAAGGTAAGTGTTCAGCAGAAAGCGCATCAGCGTCTTGCTCTGCGCGATCGTCTGGGGACGATGGTAATCGTCCTGCTCCATATCGAGCAACGTCTGGCCCGAGATCACGGGCCATTGCGCGGGATAGTCGTCCGAAGCCTCACGCACGCCGCGTTCCGGGTCGAACACGTAGCGGCCGTCGGGCTGCACGCTCTGCCGCGACACCGTGCGGTTCAGCGCCATCGCGTAGCCGGTCTCGCGCAGCAGCACGCGTTCGAACGAGCGCAGCACCTGCACCGCGGGTTCGTCGTGCGCGAGACGCGTCAGCGTGACGACGTAGTGACGGAAGAGCTGCGGGTGCGGATCCTCGCGCGCGCAGAACTTCACCAGCAGCTCGTTCACATAGAAGCCGCACAGCAGCGCATCGCCCGCGAGCGGCAGCATGCCGCCCACCCACTCGGCGCCGGTCAGCGTGCGGACTTCGCCCTTGCCGGTCCACGACAGCGACAGTGGCTGGAACGTCTGCAGCACGCCGCGCAGCGCGGAATGCGGACGCTTCGCGCCTTTCGCGACAAGCGCGAGGCGGCCGTGATCGCGCGACAGCACGTCGATCACGAGACTCGTCTCGCGATACGGATAGCTGTGCAGCACGAACGCGGGCTGTTCGGCGACGCGGAAGTCGGAGGTGGAAGGACTGCGGGGAGCGCGTGGTTTGGAGCTTGCGCGGCGCTCGCCTTTCTTTGCGGGCGCGGGCGCGCGGTTTGGCGCTTCTGCCGCGGGGCTGGGGTTAGAACTGGAGCTGGCGGGCTGCTCCGCGCTATCGCTATCGGGCGCGTCCGGACGGACCGGCGCGGTGGGCGCCGGCCCGGAGGCATCCGGGTCGGCATCGGCTGACATGGTCACCCAGGGGTCATTCGTACCCATAGGCGCGGAGTCCCGCTTCGTTGTCAGCCCAGCCGCTCCTCACCTTCACGAAGGTCTCGAGGTACACCGGGCCGTCGAACAGCTTCTCCATGTCGAGCCGCGCTTCGGTGCTGATCTGCTTCAGCTTCGCGCCCTTCTGCCCGATCACCATCGCCTTGTGCGACGCGCGCTCGACGAGGATCGTCGCGAAAATGCGGCGCAGCCGGCCTTCGGCTTCGAACTGGTCGATCAGCACGGTGCTCGTGTACGGCAGCTCGTCGCCGGTCCAGCGGAACACCTTCTCGCGGAGGATCTCGGCGGCGAGGAAACGTTCGCTGCGATCGGTCAGATCGTCTTCGCCGTAGATCGGCTCGCCTTCCGGCAGATACGGCTTCACGGTGGCCATCAGCCGCGTGATGTCGTCCGGATGCTTCGCCGACAGCGGCACGATCTCGCTGAACGCGTGGCGCTCGCTCATCTGCTTCATGAACGGATAGAGCGAGTCCTTATCCGACACGCGGTCGAGCTTGTTCGCGATCAAGAGCGTCGGCACCTTCGGCGGAATCAGGTCGAGCACCTTCTGGTCGTCGGGACCGAAACGGCCGGCTTCGATCACGAACAGGATCATGTCCACCGACGTGAGCGTGGACGTCACCGCGCGGTTCAGCGAGCGGTTCAGCGCGGTGCTGTGACGCGTCTGAAAGCCGGGCGTGTCGACGAAGATGTACTGCGCGTCGTCGAGCGTATGGATGCCGGTGATGCGGTGGCGCGTGGTCTGCGCCTTGCGCGACGTGATGCTGATCTTCTGCCCGACGAGCGCGTTCATCAGCGTCGACTTGCCGACGTTCGGACGGCCGACGATCGCGACCATCCCGCAGCGGAAGCCGCTCGCGGTGCTCGGTTGCGTCGCGCCGGACGGGGCTGCCGGGTCCGGCGTGCCGGTCGGGTCTTGGGAGTCGGGATGATTCATGTTCGGATCACTGCGGAATGGTGGTGCGATCGCGCGGCGCAGGCAGCGGCGCGCGCATCGGAATCAGTGGCCGGTGTCGGCGGCGCGCATGCGGACCGCGCTGCCCGCAACGCCAGCTTCGAAGCTGGCGTCGCCGGGTTCGGTTGCGGCCGCGGTCGTTGCTGCTGTCGCCGCCGTCGCTTCAGGCAGCAATGTTTCGCGGTGGCGGGCGACGGGTTTGTCCGCCGATTTGTCCGCTGCCGCTTTGTCCGTAGCCTTGTCGGACGCTTTGTCCACGGGCTTGTCGACGGCGCGCTCCGCCTTCTCCGACGGCTTGTCGGACGCGGACCTGTCGCCGCCGCGGTCTTTGTCGGTACGCTCGGACCGGTCGTGCTGCCCACCCGAGCCGCCCTGCTGACCCGAGTTCGACGACGAGTGACCGCTGTACTCGACGTGCGCCGCGCGAATCACCGCGAGCGGCGCCGCTGCCGCCGCTGCGGACGGCACGGCGCCCGCGCGCTCGGCAGCCGCTTCGCCGGCGGCAACCTTCGACGCTTCGCCTCGCGCCGCGCGCTCGCCCTTGCGATCCGGCGCGCGCAGATCCAGCGCGCCCTGCACGCCCGTCACGCCTGGCACCACTTCCTGCTCGACGTTACGCGTGCCGCGCGCGCTGCGCGAACGCTTCGGCTTCGCGCCGAGCGCGGGCGCCAGCGCCATCACTTCGTCGAGCGCCTTGCGGGCGGCGGCCTGCTCGGCTGCGCGCCGGCTCGCGCCGGAGCCGGACACCTTCACCTCCAGCTTCGGCACCGTGCATTCGACTTCGAACTGCTGATTGTGCGCCGCACCATGGGTCGCGACGACCGTGTAGGCCGGCAGCGCGATCTTGTGGCCCTGCAGATACTCCTGCAGCAGCGTCTTCGCATCCTTGCCGAGCGTGCGCGGATCGATGTGGTCGAGGATCGGCACGTAGAGCCGCTTGATCACCGTCTGCGCGGCGTCGAAACCGCCGTCGAGGAAGATCGCGCCGAGGATCGCTTCGAGCGTATCGGCGAGGATCGACGGCCGGCGGAAGCCGCCGCTGCGCAGTTCGCCTTCGCCAAGGCGCAGGCTTTCGGAGATATTCAGGGCCTGAGCGATTTCATACAGCGACTGCTGCTTGACCAGATTCGCCCGTACCCGGGACAGATCGCCTTCGTCCAGCTTGCCGAAGCGCTGGAACAAAAGCGCCGCCACCCCGCAATTCAGAACGGAGTCGCCGAGAAATTCGAGCCGTTCGTTATGCGAGGAGCTGTGACTGCGGTGGGTTAAAGCCTGGCGCAGCAATTCCGCATTGCGAAATTCGTAGCGCAACCGGCTTTCCAGCGGAGATAGGGGCATGGGCAGAGTATAACGCGGGCGCCAGCCCCGGCGAAAACGCGCGACGGCGGACGAAAAAGCGTCGCGAAGCGACTTTATCGATGGTTCTTAAAGTGTCGTCACAACACGCCGCGATCGATTGCGGCGTGTTGTGCGGTCATGCGAAAACGCGTTCGGTGAATCAGTGGAAGCTACCGATGCGCTTGAGGTTGCTGAAGTTCATCCAGATGAAGAACGCGCGGCCCACGAGGTTCGCGTCCGGCACGAAACCCCAGTAACGACTGTCCGCGCTGTTATCGCGGTTGTCGCCCATCATGAAGTAGTTGCCCGGCGGCACCTTGCAGATCACGCCGCGCGCGTTGTACGTGCAGTTGTCGCGATACGGATAGTCTTCGGCGCCGATCACGTACGGCGGCACCTGCGGATTATTGAGAATCGCATTCTGACGGCCGTTGAGGTCTTCCTCGAACTGCTTCGCGTAGCCGATGCGTTCTTCGTCGAAGTAGTCGGGCAGTTGCGTTTCGGGCACCGGCTTGCCGTTGATCGTGAGCTGCTTGTCCTGATAGGCGATCGTGTCGCCCGGCAGGCCGATCACGCGCTTGATGTAGTCGACCGATTCGTCTTTCGGGTAACGGAACACCACCACGTCGCCACGCTGCAGCGGACGGCCCTGCGTGATCTTCGTGTTGGTGATCGGCAGGCGGATGCCGTAGTCGAACTTGTTCACGAGGATGAAGTCGCCGACGAGCAGCGTCGGCACCATCGAGCCCGACGGAATCTTGAACGGCTCGACCACGAACGAGCGCACGACGAACACCACGAGGATCACCGGAAAGAAGCTCGCCGTGTACTCGAGCCACCACGGCTGGCGCAGCTTTTCGTCGCGAAGGCGCGCGCGCGTCTGCGGCGCGTTTTCGTCGGCGAAGCGTTCGCCGATGCGGGCCTGCTGCCGGTCGAATTCGACGACGGCGGCTTCTGCGGCACGGCGCCGCTGCGGCAGGAAAATCAGTTTGTCAGCAACCCAGGCGATGCCCGTCACGATGACGAGCACAAAAAGAATCAGCGCAAAATTCATGGGGAGTTTCCGTTATTCGACTTATTTGTCTTCGACGCGCAGGATCGCGAGGAATGCCTCCTGCGGGATTTCCACTGACCCAACCTGCTTCATCCGCTTCTTGCCCTCTTTCTGCTTTTCCAGCAGTTTCTTCTTTCGCGTGATGTCCCCGCCGTAGCACTTCGCGAGCACGTTCTTGCGCAGCGCCTTGATGTTTTCACGCGCGATGATGTGCGCGCCGATCGCCGCCTGAATCGCGACATCGTACATCTGGCGCGGGATGATCTCGCGCATCTTCGCGGCAACCTCGCGGCCGCGATACTGCGACTGCGAGCGGTGCACGATGACCGACAGCGCATCCACCTTGTCGCCGTTGATCAGCATGTCGACCTTCACGACGTCGGACGCGCGGTATTCCTTGAACTCGTAATCCATCGACGCGTAGCCGCGCGACACCGACTTCAGCCGGTCGAAGAAGTCGAGCACGATTTCCGCCATCGGGATTTCGTACGTGAGCTGCACCTGGCGGCCGTGGTACTGCATGTTGATCTGGTTGCCGCGCTTCTGCGTGCACAGCGTAATCACCGAACCGACGTAGTCCTGCGGCATGTACAGGTTGACGGTCACGATCGGCTCGCGAACTTCCTCGATCTTCGACGGATCGGGCATCTTCGCCGGGTTCTCGACCATGATCAGCGAACCGTCGCGCTGGACGACCTCGTACACCACCGTCGGCGCGGTGGTGATCAGGTCCATGTCGAACTCGCGCTCGAGCCGCTCCTGCACGATCTCCATGTGCAGCAGGCCGAGGAAGCCGCAGCGGAAACCGAAGCCGAGCGCCTGCGATACTTCCGGCTCGTATTGCAGCGAAGCGTCGTTGAGCTTCAGCTTTTCGAGCGATTCACGCAGCGCATCGTACTGGTTCGCCTCGACCGGATAGAGACCCGCGAACACCTGCGGCTTCACTTCCTTGAAGCCCGGCAGCGGTTCTTCAGCCGGCTTCGCCACATGGGTGACCGTATCGCCGACCTTCGTCGCCTCCAGCTCCTTGATGCCCGCGATGATGAAGCCCACCTGCCCCGCCGACAGCTGTTCGAGATCCTTCGACTTCGGCGTGAACACGCCGACGTGCTCGACCGGATACTGCGCGCCGGTGGCCATCAGCTTGATCTTGTCCTTCGGGCGCAGCGTGCCGTTCACGATGCGCACGAGCATCACGACGCCGACGTAGTTGTCGAACCACGAGTCGATGATGAGCGCCTGCAGCGGCGCGTCCGGATCGCCCTTCGGCGGCGGCACCTTCGCGATCAGCGCTTCCAGCACGTCTTCGACGCCGAGACCCGTCTTCGCGCTGCAGCGGGTGGCATCGGTCGCGTCGATGCCGATCACGTCCTCGATTTCCTCGATCGCGTTCTCGGGGTTCGCAGCTGGCAGGTCGATCTTGTTGAGCACCGGCACGACCTCGACGCCGAGTTCGATCGCCGTGTAGCAGTTCGCCACCGTCTGCGCCTCGACGCCCTGGCTCGCGTCGACCACGAGCAGCGCGCCCTCGCACGCGGACAGCGAACGGCTGACTTCGTACGAGAAGTCGACGTGCCCCGGCGTGTCGATCAGGTTCAGGTTGTAGTGCTTGCCGTCGCGGCCGCGGTACGACAGCGCGGCCGTCTGGGCCTTGATGGTGATGCCGCGCTCGCGCTCGAGATCCATCGAGTCGAGCACCTGCGATTCCATTTCGCGGTCGGACAGGCCGCCGCACAGCTGGATGATGCGATCGGCGAGCGTCGACTTGCCATGGTCGATGTGCGCAATGATCGAAAAGTTACGAATATGATCCATTCAGTGCCGATCAAGCGAAAAAGGCGCGCTCGGACGATTGCGGAGCACGCCTTGCTGATAGAAAGAAAAACCCGTCTATTTTAGCCGAAAAGGCGTGCCGCCAACGCGATACGTACGCGCTCGACGTCCAGATGGTAGTGGCACAGCTCCTCGCCGTCGCAGACGAGCACCGGTACCCAGTCGTTGTAGCGGGCTTCGAGGAGCGGATCGGCGTCGATGTCGATCACCTCGACCGTCGCGCCGAATTCGGCGAGAAGCGGCGCGAGCGCCGCCTGCATGTCCTCGCACAGATGACACCACGCGCGCCCGTAGAGCGTGAGCGGCACCATCCGCGCGGGGTGCGTCATTTGCCGCCGGCGCGTGGGCGCAGCGGTACGAACTGCGTGTTGTCGCCGCGCCGCACGAGGATCGCGGTCATCTTCGACGAATCGAGATGGGCAGTCACTTCGTCGAACTGCTTCGCGCTGGTGATGTCGGTATCGCCGACGCGCAGAATGATGTCGCCCTTCTGCAGACCGGCGCGCGCGGCCGGACCGTCGACCTGGTCGATCTGCACGCCGCCGTGCAGCTTCAGCGACTTCTGCTGGTCCGCGGGGACGTCCGTCACCGCGATGCCGAGCGAGTTCAGCGCGCGCGGTTTCGGCGGCGGCGCCTTCTTCTCGTCCGCCTTGGCGGTCTTGTCGGTCTGCGTCTCGGCGATGGTGATCGGCAGATCGCGCGTCTGGCCCTTGCGCCACACGGTAATCGTGGCCTTGGTGCCCGGCTTCGTATCGCCCACCATGCGCGGCAGGTCGGTCGCGGTATCGACCGGCTGGCCGTTGAACTTCAGGATGATGTCGCCCGGCTGCACGCCCGCCTTGTCCGCCGGACCGCCCTGCTCGACGCTGCTGACGAGCGCGCCTTCGGCCTTCGGCAGACCCAGCGAATCGGCGACGTCCTTCGTCACTTCGCCGATCGCCACCGCGATGCGGCCGCGCGTCACCTTGCCGGTGGTTTCGAGCTGGTTGGCCACGCGCATCGCCTCGTCGATCGGGATCGCGAACGAAATGCCCATGAAGCCGCCGGTACGGCTGTAGATCTGCGAGTTGATGCCGATCACCTCGCCCTGCATGTTGATCAGCGGGCCGCCCGAGTTGCCCGGGTTCACCGCGACGTCGGTCTGGATGAACGGCAGGTAGTCGCCGGTTTCGCGGCCCTTCGCGCTGACGATGCCGGCCGTCACCGTGTTTTCGAGGCCGAACGGCGAGCCGATCGCGACAACCCATTCGCCGACGCGCACCTTGTTCGAATCGCCGATCGTCACGACCGGCAGGTTTTCGGCCTGGATCTTCACGACCGCGACGTCGGTGCGATCGTCGACGCCGATCAGCTTCGCCTTGAACTCGCGCTTGTCGGTGAGCGTCACGTAGATGCTGTCCGCGTCGTCGATCACGTGCGCGTTCGTCATCACGTAGCCGTCGGCCGACAGGATGAAGCCGGAGCCCACACCGGTGTTCTGCTCGGTGTCATTGCCGCCGTTGTCCGGCGAATCGGAGCCGCCATTGCCGCCGTTGCCGCCGTTTCCATTGCCCGGCGGCGTCTGCTGCGGCGACTGCGGCATCGGAATACCGAAGAAGCGCCGGAAGAACTCCGACATGTCGTTGTCGTCCATGCCCGGAGGCAGGCCGTTCTTCGATGTCGATACCCGGGTCGTGGTGCGGATATTGACGACCGCTGGCCCGACCTTGTCGACGAGATCGGTGAAATCGGGGAGGTTCGCTGCATTCGTTGCCGACGCCGTGTGGGACGTCAGCGACAGACACATTGCCACCAGCGCGGCCGCGAAGAAATTTCGCACCGGGAAGTTCGTCATATCGTAGTCAGCCGAAGGAATTTACCTGGGAGCCTTGTATTCTATGGCAGACGCAAATTGCTGCAATGTACTCTGGGGCACTTCCCCCAGCAGCGTGATGTAGAAGTCGCCTTCGCGCTTCACGAGGACATGCGTCGCGCCGCTGCTTCCCGAGCCTTCCTTGCGCGAGTTGTTCTTGACCGGCTCGATGAAGATCGACACCGCCGACAGGCCATCGGAGAAGACCGCCTGATCGACTTCGATCGCCGGCTCGTTCGCGTCGCGCGCGGCCATCGGCCGGCGCAGTTCGCGGATCTTGTGGAAGCCCGGCACCGTCGGCGCGAACTGCCAGCCCTGCGCTTCGATGTCGGCCGGCTCGACAGGCGGCCGCACCACCGTCCACCCGGAGATATCGCGAATGCCGTTGACGATCGGCGTCTTGTCGACCGGCACGCCAATGCTGATCTGCGAGAACGACAGCTGTTCGAGCACCTGGCCGTTTGAGTCGAGCGTCTGCGCGCGCAGCAGCAGGCCGGTTTTCGTATCCGCCCACAGCCGGTATGCGAAGCGGTACGAATCTTTCGGATCGAGCTCGACGACCTGGCTGTCCACGCCCGCCACACGGTCGTTGCCGATCGTCTTCGCGTCGTAGACGTTCATCACGTCGTCGCCGCTCGACTGCATCAGCGCGGGGAACGCGTCCTTGTTCTGGCGTTTTTCGACGACGCACATATGCCGCTCGGGCACGAACGTGTAAAGGTCGTCGTTATGGCGGAGCATCTTGCGCGGCTTGCCGTCGAGGCTTTCGAGCTGCTCGAATTCGCCGTCGCTACGCGTCGCATAGTGGACGATCTTCGACGACTGCACGAAATTGCCGCGCTGATAGACGAAGGCGCCGACGTAGTTCTGCTGCTGGGCCGCCTCGTGGATGCGATCGAGCCAGGCGGCCGCCGCGCTGCGCGGCATGGCGGTTGACGCTGCCGATGAAGCGTCACCCTGCGCGAACGCGTGCGACGCCCCTGACAGCATTACGGCTGCGCAGAACAGAAACGCCGGCAGCCGCCCCCAATACGTTGTTTTTTTCAACCGCGATGCCTGCATCGAACTATTGGCCCTGCGAAGTCATGGCTGCACGGATCAGCGGAGCGCCCGGCATGACGGGCTGCTGGCCGAACTGCTGATGTGCTTCCAGATACTGGTCGAGACTCGCGTCACGGATGATGTTCACGTCCTGCGCCTGCGCCACCGGCTGCGCGGGTGCGACCGCCGCCGTCATGGCCACATGCTGGACGCTGTCGCCGTGCGAACCTGCCGATGCCATCTGCGCGACATTGCCGCCCGCGCCCGGCACGCCCTGCAGCTGCGGCACGACGATCCAGGTGAGCGTGGCGGCCGCCGCGGCAACCGCGAACGCCGGCACGACGCGCCGGCGCAGCACGGCAAGGCGCCGCGCGGCCGACAGCGCGGCCGGCGCGAGCACATGCGGCTCGCTTTCCAGCTGCGCGGAAAATTTCGCGAGAAACGCGCTGCTCGTGGCTGGACTGACCGCCAGATCGTCGGAACGCAATGCGTCGCCGATCAGGTGATAGCACGACCAGGCCGCGCGATCTTCATGATCCAGTTCCGAAAACAGCGAGTTGAGATGCGCTTCGCCCGACAGCTCGCCGTCGACACATGCCGACAGACGCTCGCCTCGCGAGCCTGCCTGCGCGTTGCTTTGCGAGTTTCTTTGCGATTGCACCGAGACCGACCCCATGATGATCCCCATTCCTGACTGACACCGGTAGTTGACACCGGTAGTGACACCAACTGACCCAGATATTGCGCCCCTGCCCCTGCGGTGCCGCCGGATTCCTTACCAGCGCTTACCTTCGGGTGTGTCCAGCAATGGACGCAATTTTGCCGCAATGGCCTCGCGAGCACGGAAAATTCGCGATCTGACGGTGCCGATCGGGCACCCCATCATCTCGGCGATTTCCTCGTAGCTCAAACCTTCAATTTCACGAAGAGTTATGGCGGTGCGCAGCTCTTCCGGTAAAACCGCCATCGCAGCATTGACCGTCTGTGCGATCTGCTTGCTCATCAACATCGACTCGGGCGTGTTGATATCCCTTAGTTGGTCGGCATCCGAGAAAGTTTCAGCTTCTTCGGCGTCCGCTTCGGTGGAAGTGGGCGCCCGCCGGCCCTGGGTGGCAAGGTAATTCTTGGCCGTATTGACCGCAATCCGGTACAACCACGTATAGAAGGCGGATTCGCCGCGGAATTGGGGTAGCGCCCGGTATGCCTTGATGAAGGCATCCTGGGCCACGTCTTCGACCTCTGCGGGGTCGCGCACGAGGCGCGAGATCAGCCGGATGATCTTGCGGTGGTATTTGGCGACCAGCAGCTCGAACGCGGCCTTGTCACCTTTCTGCACGCGTTCGACCAGCACCTGGTCGATTTCTTTTTCGCTCACCTGATGAATCCGTTTGCCTGGGTTGCCTTCGATGTCGACGGGGGCACCATTGTAGCGTCCCCTTCATGCTGTCACGTGAAGCTGCTAACGACGGTTACAGTCTTTACAGTGCCGCCCGCGCACCGCGCCGGCCTGGCACCGCGAGCCTGCGAAACGCGTCGGCATCGAGCATGTCGGCGGCGATCAGAAATGGGCGGGACCGGCTGCCGCCCGCCGCGAGCGTGAGCATCAGGAGGTGTCCGCTCCACTGGCCGCATGCCGCGACCGGCCCTTCCGCCAGTTTCGTGCCGGCGCGGTTCCGCAGCGTCAGCATGTCGGCTCCGATCTGGAGCGAGACGGGCTGGGCGCGGCTCCAGCGCACGATACCGATGCCGAAGAGCGCCATGACGGCGCAGCTCGGCGGCACAACTTGCCACGTGCCGAAGCGTGCACCGAAAGTCACGTGAAAGGCGATAGTCGCACAGATGGCGAATGCGATCGCGCAAGCGTGCAGCGACGCGGACCGCCGCAGCACGAAGTGCCGCGGCAGTCCGTCGGATCGATCAGCCCTGGGAAGTGCGTCGGACAGACTCAAGCGGTCGGACCGACGCTCAGGCGCGCTTGAAAACCAGCGTGCCGTTGGTGCCGCCGAAGCCGAACGAGTTCTTCAACGCGACATCGATCTTCATCTCCCGCGCGGTGTTCGCGCAGTAGTCGAGATCGCATTCCGGGTCCTGGTTGAAGATGTTGATGGTCGGCGGGGACACCTGATGATGCACGGCGAGCACCGTGAACACCGATTCGAGGCCGCCCGCGCCACCCAGCAGGTGACCCGTCATCGACTTCGTGGAGTTCACGACGATGCCCTTCGCGTGATCGCCGAACGCGCGCTTGATGCCCGTGGTTTCGGCGAGGTCGCCGAGCTGCGTGGACGTGCCGTGCGCGTTCAGGTAGTTCACCTGATCGGCATTGATACCCGCGTTCTTCATCGCGGCCAGCATGCAGCGGCGCGCGCCGTCGCCGTCTTCGAGCGGCGCGGTCATGTGATACGCGTCGCCGCTCATGCCGTAGCCGGCGACTTCCGCGTAGATCTTCGCGCCGCGCTTTTTCGCGTGCTCGTACTCCTCGAGCACCATCACGCCGGCGCCTTCGCCGAGCACGAATCCGTCGCGGTCCTTGTCCCACGGACGGCTCGCCGTGGCCGGGTCGTCATTGCGTTGCGACAGCGCGCGCGCCGCCGCGAAGCCGCCGATGCCGAGCGGCGAGACCGTGGATTCCGCGCCGCCCGCGATCATCACGTCCGCGTCGCCGTATTCGATCAGGCGCGACGCCTCGCCGATGCAGTGCAGACCGGTGGTACAGGCGGTGACGATCGCGAGGTTCGGGCCTTTCAGGCCGAACTTGATCGACAGATGGCCGGAGATCATGTTGATGATCGAAGCCGGCACGAAGAACGGCGAGATCCGGCGCGGACCGCGGTTGAGCAGCTCGGTCTGGGTGATTTCGATCATCGGCAGACCGCCGATACCGGAGCCGACCACGACGCCTACGCGTTCTGCGTTCTCTTCCGTGATTTCGAGGCCGCTATCTTTCATGGCCTGGAAACCCGCGGCGATGCCGTAATGGATGAACGTATCCATATGGCGGGCTTCCTTGCCGGGGATGTACTCCTCGATGTTGAAGCCCTTCACTTCGCCGGCAAAACGGGTCGAGAAGTTCGAAGCGTCGAACTTCGTGATGTCGGCGATGCCGGACTTGCCGGCCACCAGGTTGGCCCATCCGTCGGCGACGTTATTGCCCACCGGCGAAATCAGGCCCAGTCCTGTAACAACCACACGACGACGGCTCACGGTAACCCCTTTCCAAAGAATGACAAAAACAAAAGCCACAGCGCCGACAGGGACCGGCCCCGTCTGCCCTGTGGCTGTTTAGTGTGGCAACCGCTGTGGCAACTGCGCTGGCAACTTCGCCGGCAACTGCATGGACGCCTGCCGCGCCGGCTGAAGCGGCACGGTACAAATATGCGGCGTGTTCGCCGCGCCAGACGTGCGATTCGGCCATGCCGCCCGGGCGCCCGTCAGTCCCACGGCTTCGTGCGGCGCACTGCAGCCGCCCGCCACGAAGCCCGCAAAACCGACGCGAATGACCTTAGGCCTTGACGTTCGCGCGAGCGTAGTCGATTGCCTGCTGAACCGTCGTGATCTTCTCGGCTTCTTCATCCGGAATTTCCATGCCGAATTCGTCTTCGAGGGCCATCACGAGTTCGACCGTGTCGAGCGAGTCTGCGCCGAGATCGTTCACGAACGAAGCTTCGTTCTTGATTTCCGCTTCGGCGACGCCGAGTTGTTCCGCGACGATCTTCTTGACGCGCTGTTCGATGTTGTCCATTACCCCTCCAAGGGAAAGAAGTTCAAAAATACAGGTGCGCGCATTTTATCAGGTTTGCCTTTGCAGAAAAGCTGGCCGAAAGGCTAACCAACGGCACCGCAGAAGCGTCGGTTGCCACCGCGCGAAAGGCAGAATGAGCGCATCACGATGCGCATCACGGCGCGGATAGTAACCGAAACCGGTTACGACATGTACATTCCACCGTTCACATGCAGCGTGGTGCCGGTAATGTAGCCGGCTTGCGGCGACGCGAGGAACGCGACCGCATGCGCGATGTCCTCCGGGCTGCCCAGGCGGCCGAGCGGAATCTGCGTCTTCAGCGCCGCCTGCTGCTCTTCCGGCAGCACCTTGGTCATGTCGGTATCGATGAAGCCCGGCGCGACGCAGTTCACCGTGACGTTGCGGCTGCCGATCTCGCGGGCGAGCGCACGTGTCATGCCAGCCACGCCCGCCTTGGCGGCCGCGTAGTTCATCTGCCCGGGATTGCCCGCCGAACCCACCACCGACGTGATGTTGATGATGCGACCGCCGCGCGCTTTCATCATCGGGCGCAGCACCGCGCGCGACAGCCGGAACACGGCCTTCAGGTTCGTGTCGATCACCGCGTCCCAGTCGTCGTCCTTCATGCGCATCGCGAGCTGGTCCTGCGTGATGCCCGCGTTGTTGACGAGCACGTTCAGGCCGCCGAATTCTTTCACAGTGCCGTCGATCAGCGCTTCGACCGCCGCGGCGTCGTTCACGTTGAGCACCGCGCCGCGACCCGCCAGCCCTTCGGCCTTGAGTGCTTCGCCGATGCCCGCGGCGCCGCTTTCGCTCGTCGCCGTGCCGATCACCGTGGCGCCCTGGCGCGCCAGTTCCAGCGCAATCGCGCGACCGATGCCGCGCGAAGCGCCCGTGACGATCGCGATCTGTTTGTCGAGGCTCTTATCCATCTCTGTTTCCGGAGTACCCGATCTGGGTAGATTGACATCATTGCGGGCATTCCGCGCGGCACGGCTTCTCGCCGTCCGCCGGAATGACCGGAGCTGCCGCGTGCGTAACTTACGCTGCCGCGCTCACGAGCTTCAGCGCTTCGTCGAGCGAAGCGGGATCGGTGATCGATACGCCGACCAGATTGCCATCGATGCGCTTCGTGAGGCCCGACAGCACCTTGCCCGGACCGCATTCGATCACATGCGTGACGCCCTGCTGCGCCATCGCCTGCACGCATTCGACCCAGCGCACCGCGCCGGCCGCCTGGCGCACGAGCGCGTCCTTGATCGCGGTCGGTTCGCTGGCGATCGCGACGTCGACGTTGTTGATCACCGGAATCTGCGGCACCTTGACCTCGACGTTCGACAGATATTCACGCAACTGGTCCGACGCGGGTTTCAGGAGCGATGAGTGGAACGGCGCGGACACCGGCAGCGGCAGCGCGCGCTTCGCGCCCTTCGCCTTCGCCACTTCGCACGCCTTCTCGACCGCGGCCTTGTGGCCCGCGATCACCACCTGCGCCGGCGCATTGAAGTTCACCGCTTCGACGATACCCGCCGACGCCGCTTCCGCGCACACCGCGCGCACCGTGTCGTCGTCGAGCCCGAGGATCGCGGCCATGCCGCCTTCGCCGACCGGCACCGCGGTCTGCATCGCCTGCGCACGGAAACGCACGAGCGGCACGGCGTCGCGAAACGCGAGCGCGCCAGCCGCGACGAGCGCCGTGTATTCGCCGAGGCTGTGACCCGCGACGAGCGCGGGCGCCGCGCCGCCTGCCGTCTGCCACGCGCGGTACATCGCGTACGCGGCGGTCAGCATCACGGGCTGGGTGTTGGTGGTGAGATTGAGTTCATCGGCCGGACCTTCGGCGCTCAGCTTGCCGAGATCCTGACCGAGCGCATCGGAGGCTTCCTGCACAGTATCGCGCACGACGGCGCTGTCCGCGAATGCATTCAGCATGCCGACGGCTTGCGAACCCTGACCGGGAAAAACGAACGCGAATTTCATATCGTCCCCAAAAATCGTTGTGTGCGGAGGTGGGCGATGCGAGGCTGGTCATGCGTGAAGCACTGGCCGCCGGCCGTCCGCCGTTCACGGGCCGCCGGAATCGGGCCGGTCCGGCCGGCCCGCCTGCGTACCCTCGAGCGATGGTCCTGCGATCGCGCTCAGTAGCGGATCACGGACGCGCCCCATGTGAAGCCGCCGCCGACCCCTTCGATCAGCACGTTGTGGCCGCGCTTGATGCGGCCGTCGCGCACCGCGACGTCGAGTGCGAGCGGGATCGATGCGGCCGACGTGTTGCCGTGCTCGCCGACCGTGACGACCATGCGTTCCTGCGGCAGCCCGAGCTTGCGGCACGTGCTCTGCATGATGCGAATGTTGGCCTGGTGCGGAATCAGCCAGTCGATATGCCCGGGCGCGAGGTTCGCTTTTTCCAGCGCCTCGACCGCGACCTTCTCGAGCACGTTGACCGCGAGCTTGAAGACCGCCTGGCCGTCCATGTGCAGGAACGCGCTGCCCGCAACCACGCCGCCGTTCACGTTGCCCGGCGTGCACAGAATGTTCGAATGGCTGCCGTCCGCGTGCAGCGCGCTCGCGAGCACGCCCGGCGTGTCCGATGCCTGCAGCACGACCGCGCCGGCGCCGTCGCCGAACAGCACGCAAGTGGTGCGGTCGCTGAAATCGAGAATGCGCGAGAACGTCTCCGCGCCGATCACGAGCGCCGTGCGATGCTGGCCGCTGCGGATGAAGCTGTCCGCCGTCGCGACCGCGTAGGCGAAGCCGGAGCAGACAGCCTGCACGTCGAACGCGGCGCCGTTGTTGCGGATGCCGAGCTTGTTCTGCAGCAGGCAGGCCGTGCTCGGAAACACGAAGTCCGGCGTGGACGTTGCGACGATGATCAGATCGATGGATTGCGGATCAACATCCGCCGCTTCGATCGCGCGCTGCGCGGCGATCAGCGAGAGGTCGCTGGTGGTGACATCCGGATCGGCGAAGTGACGCGCATGGATGCCCGTGCGCGCGACGATCCATTCATCGCTCGTCTCGACACCCTGCTTTGCGAGACGGTCCGCCAGATCCTGATTCGAGACGCGGTTGGGCGGCAGATAACTGCCGGTGCCCAGCACGCGGGAGTAAATAGATTGAGCAGCCATTATGCCTTCGAGGATAACGCAGCGTAGGGCTCGGCCGGCTGGCCCGCGACGGGGCTAGCGTAGCCCCCGCCACCGCCGGCGTCGCGCGCGGCCTGTTCGAGAGGACCGGCATTTTCCTCCATCGCCCGCGCGAGGCGCTCCAGCACGCCATTTTTGACGGCATCATACCCGCGTTTGATAGCCCACTCAAACGCGTACGCATCCGCCGAACCGTGGCTCTTGATCACGAGACTGCGCAGGCCGAGCAGCGCCGCGCCGTTGTACTGCCGGTGATCGACGCGCTTCTTGAAGCGCAGCAGCACGGGTAGCGCGAAGACGGCCATCAGCTTCGTGAGAAACGAGCGGCCGAATTCTTCCTTGATCATATCGGAAAGCATCTGCGCGAGTCCTTCCGAAGTCTTCAGCGCGACATTGCCGACGAAACCGTCGCAGACGATCACGTCGACGGTGCCCTTGAAAATGTCGTTGCCTTCGACGTTGCCGCGGAAGTTGAGCGTGCTCGCGCGCAGCAGTTCGCCTGCGCGCTTGATGGTGTCGTTGCCCTTGATGACCTCTTCGCCGATGTTCAGGAGTCCAATGGTTGGACGGTCCTTGCCTTCGAGCGCGGCGACGAGCGCGTGCCCCATCTCCGCGAACTGCAGCAGATGCTGCGGCTCGCAGTCGACGTTCGCGCCCAGATCGAGCATCGTGGTATAGCCGGTGTGATTCGGCATCGCGAACGCGATGGCCGGACGCTCGATACCAGTGAGCGTCTTCAGCACGTAGCGCGACACGGCCATCAGCGCGCCGGTGTTGCCCGCGGACACGCAGGCCTGCGCTTCGCCTTCCTTGACCCGGTTCAGCGCGACGCGCATCGACGAGTCTTTCTTCTTGCGCAGCGCGATCTCGACCGGATCGTCCATCGCGACGACTTCCGACGCGGGCACGACGGTCAAGGCCGGCTCATCCTGCGCCTTGCATTTTTTCAACTGCGCGCGGATCGCACCTTCGATGCCGACGAGCATCAACTGCGCGTCGGGATGCGAACGAACGAAGCTGACGGCCGCGGGAACGGTCACGGATGGCCCGTGGTCGCCTCCCATGCAATCTATCGTGAGCTTTACGGTCATGGAATGCGACGGATTTCAGGCACAAAAAAGCGGCAGTAGACTGCCGCCTTTTTGCCAAGCCGGGAAAATGTCAAGCGAGCCGGTCGCCACGCGAAACGCTGGGGAGCGCAACGCAGTGAAGCGATTAGTCGTTCTTCGTCTTGACGACTTTCTTGCCGCGATAGTAGCCATTCGGGCTGATGTGGTGACGCAGATGCACTTCACCCGTGCTCGGTTCGACGGCGATCGGCGCTGCCGACAGGAAATCGTGCGAGCGGTGCATGCCGCGCTTCGACGGCGACTTCTTGTTTTGTTGAACTGCCATGATAACTCCTGAAAATTTTCCGAATTCTAACACAGCGCGATCCGCGCGCCGTCACCATCCAGGTGACCGACCGCCACGTTTCGCACCCACCTGCAACCTGTTCAGTGCTTGCCGCCCGGCCCGCCCCGCTTCAGCGCTTCGAGCGCTGCGAACGGATTGGGCTTGTGCGCCTCGTCACCTTCGCTTCCCGCTGCTTGATCCCCGGCTTCGGGATCGCTGTCTGGGTCACTGCCCGGGTCACTACCCTCTTCACCCGCCACACCCGACACGAGACTCTCGTGCACCGACGGACAGACGTCGTGCTTGGGCACGAGCGGCAGCGCCAGCAACAACTCCTCTTCGATCAGGTCGACGAGATCGAACTGCTTCGAACCCACGATCACGTCGACTTCATCCTCGTCGAGCGGAAACTCTTCCGCCTCGGCCTCGGTATTGACGATCCGGTAGACCGCATCGACATCGAACGCCTGCAGATACGGCGACAGGCACCGCTGACATTCGAGCCACGCCGAACCGTGCAGCGCGAGCCGCAGATACGGCTGCGGCCCCTCGGTGCCGTCGTCCTGCAATTCCGGCTGGGTAGAGCCTTCGGCTTGCCACGTGAACGTGGTGTCGCGGTCTGGCGCGTCGGCCGGCACTTCGTTTAACATGCGCGGCAGTTGCGAGACGCGCACCGCGCCCGCTGCCTGCCGCCCGGTCCGTGCGAATTCGAACAGGTCGATTTCGCGGCCAGCGTGAAGCGGATCGGCGGGACCAGCAGGTTTGCCAGGGTGTGAACTCATGTGCGCTCCTGCGTCGGCAAAGCATCGTACCGATGAAAAGCCCAAAATCATATCCGTTTTGTCTTTTCGAGTCAATCACTTAAGCCCGCTTTTGCGAATCGTCCAGCGGGCCCGTTCCACCCCTGCCGTCCAACCATGCCCGATTCGCTGAAACCCCTGTCAAATCAGGCGCGCCCGCGCCTCGTGCTGGCCTCCAGCTCGCGCTACCGGCGCGAACTGCTGGAGCGCCTGCGCATTCCGTTCGACGTGATCGTGCCCGCGATCGACGAAACGCCGCACGCCGGCGAGACGCCCGAAGCGACCGCGCTGCGACTTGCGGAAGCGAAAGCACGCAAGGTCGCAGCCGAATTGCAGGTCGGTACCTCGCGTAGTGAGCGCACACTTGTGATCGGCTCCGACCAGGTCGCTACCTTCGATGGCCATCAGATCGGCAAGCCCGGTTCGCACGAAAACGCGCTCGCGCAACTGCAGGCGATGCGCGGCCGCGAAGTGCTGTTCCATAGCGCGCTGAGCCTGGTCGATAGCGCCACCGACGCCGCGCAGACCGTCGACGTAATTACCCGCGTGCGCTTTCGCGACCTGCCGGATACGGCGCTCGACGCCTACCTGCGCGCCGAAACGCCGTACGACTGCGCGGGCAGTGCGAAGTCCGAGGGCCTTGGCATCGCGCTGCTCGACGCGATCGATTCCGACGACCCGACCGCGCTGATCGGCCTGCCGCTGATCGCGCTGACGCGCATGCTGATGGCGGTGAGCTATCCGATCCTGAAAGCGGAGGCAGCATGACCGGCACCCTCTACCTGATCCCGAACACGCTCGGCGATGGCGACGCGGACGCGCTCGCCGCCGTGCTGCCCGCACCGGTCAGCGCCCGGGCGGCATCGCTGGCCTATTACATTGGCGAGAACGCGAAGACGACGCGCGCCTTCCTCAAGCGCACCGGCACCGAACGGCCGATCCAGGAAATCGAGATCCGCGAACTGAACGTGAACACGCCCGCCGGCGAGATCGACCGGCTGCTCGCGCCGATTCTCGCCGGCACGGACGGCGGGCTCGTATCCGAAGCGGGCTGCCCGGCCGTCGCGGACCCGGGCGCATTGCTCGTGCGGCGCGCGCACGAGAAAGGTATCAAGGTCGTGCCGCTCGTCGGCCCGAGTTCGATCCTGCTGGCGTTGATGGCATCCGGCCTGAACGGCCAGAGCTTCGCGTTCCACGGCTATCTGCCGGTGGATGCCGGCGAACGCGCGAAACGCCTGCGCGAACTCGAACAGCAGTCGCGCAAGGCGAAGCAGACGCAGATTTTCATCGAGACGCCGTACCGGAACCGCGCGCTGCTCGACACGTTGCTCGCCACGTGTGCGCCGTCGACGCTCGTCTGCGTGGCCGTCGACCTGACCTTGCCGGGCGAGACGATCGCGAGCCGCAACGTGAGCGACTGGAAGAAGGCTCAGGCGCCGGACCTGCAGAAGCGCCCTGCGATCTTCCTGATACTGGCAAATTGAGCGGATTTCGGCGCTGATCGCATAACATTAGCGCCGAACAGCGCCCTCTTACACTCAGCGAAGTTTCAGCTTGCCTGTGGCGATCAGCGCGTGAATCGCGCCCGCGCCAACCGATGCGCCAAACTTTTTCGCCACGCGATCGCTCAGGCTTTCCTTGACCGTGTAGTCGACGATGTCCGGCGCCTTCACGACGTCGCGCGCGACGTAATCCGTATCGCCGAAACCGTCGGCCAGCCCCAACTCGACGCTCTTCTCGCCCGTCCAGAACAGGCCCGAGAAGATATCCGGCGTTTCCTTCAGCCGGCTGCCGCGCCCCTGTTTGACGGCATCGATGAACTGCGCGTGAATCTGGTCGAGCATCTCCTGCGCATGTGCATCCATCTGCGGCGTTTCCGGCGAGAACGGATCGAAAAAACCCTTGTTCTCCCCCGAAGTATGCAGACGGCGCTGGATACCCAGCTTGTCCATCAGTCCGGTGAACCCGAAGCCGTCCATCAGCACGCCGATCGAGCCGACCACACTCGCCTTGTCGACATAGATCTTGTCGGCCGCAGCGGCAATGTAGTAGCCACCCGACGCGCACATGTCGCCGACCACCACATACAGCGGAATCGACGGATGCGCCGCGCGCAGCCGGCGGATGTTGCGGTTGATGATGCCCGCCTGCACCGGACTTCCGCCCGGGCTGTCGATATGCAGCACGACCGCGACCGTGCCGTCGTCTTCGAACGCATCCTGCAGCGCGCTGTCGATATCGTCGGCGTTCGCGGACGTATCTGACGAGATCTCACCATCCAGCGTGACGAGCGCGGTATGCCGGCCGCTGGTCGACACCTTGTCCACCGAGAAATCGAACACGCCCCACGCGATCACGAGCAGCACCACCAGAAACGCGAAGCGGAAGAAGATGCGCCAGCGCCGGGCGGCTCGTTGCTCGTTGATCGCGGCAAGCGCGATGCGTTCGAGCGCCGCGCGCTCCCAGCCGGGTTCCGCGCCCGCGGGCGGCTCGCGGCGCGGCGCGGACGGTTCGGGGGCGTCGGGGGTCTGATTGTCGGCCATGCGAGTAGTCGGGGAGATAAGGGAAATTAAACGGAGATCACGACTGGACGGGCTTCAGATCGCCATCCGGCAACCAGAAGACAGCGGGGCCTTCCGCCGTATCGCGCTCTTCCACCTGCAGCTTGCGCAGCCTGCCGCCGCGGCACGGACCACCGACGCACCTGCCCGTGTCGGGTTCATAGATCGCGCCGTGAGTGGCGCACATCAAGTATAAGCCGGACGATTCGAAGAACTGCCCTTCGGCCCAGTCGAGCTCCATCGGCACGTGCGCGCAGCGGTTCAGGTAGCCGTGCGGCTTGCCGTCGTAGCGCACGAAGAACACCACTGCCGTGCCGTCGGCCACCTGCGCGTCGCGCCGGATACCCATCCCGCCGTCGACCAGTTCCGCGGCAGCACACACACGCACGGCTTCGTTGGTATCGGCCATCATGCGTACTCGCGCAGCCAGGCCGCGAGCGCGTCGACGCTATCGGCAACGTATTTCGGCCCGAGCGCCACCAGCGACTGCGCCGGATGCGCGCCATACGTCACGCCGACGCCGGCCACGCCCGCATTGATCGCCATCTGCAGATCGTGCGTCGTGTCGCCGATCATCAACGTGCGCGCAGGATCCTGCCCCAGTTCGCGCGTCAATTCGTGCAGCATAGCCGGGTGAGGTTTCGAGAACGTTTCATCCGCGCAGCGGGTGCCGTCGAAGAGACTCGTCAAGCGCACCTGATCGAGCGCCCGGTTCAGGCCGACGCGGCTCTTGCCGGTCGCGACCGCGAGCAGGTAGCCCTCGTCGCGCAGCGACTGAAGCATCTCGCGCACGCCGATGAAGAGTTCGGTATGCGGATCCTTCACCAGATAGTGGTAGCGGTAGCGCTCGGCGAGCCGCGGGTAGTCGGCCGGATCGAGCGTCGGCGCCGCAATCTGGAGCGCGTCGCGCAGACCGAGCCCGATCACGTAGCTGGCGGCCTCGTCGGCCGGCACCGGCAGGCCGAGGTCGCGGCAGGCCGACTGGATGCTGCGCGCGATGTGCGCGGTCGAATCCATCAGCGTGCCGTCCCAGTCGAACACGATCAGGTCAAATTGCTGGCGAGCCATGCGTCGTCGTCCCGTTCTTGAGGTTGCCAAGTGAGTTCAGTTGATCGATGAAACGTTGACATTCCGCCGGCAGCGGCGCGTCGAACTGCAGCGGTTCGCCCGTCACCGGGTGCGTGAGCTTCAGCCGGTACGCGTGCAGGAACATGCGCTTGATGCCCGGCATCGCGTCGGCCCGCGCGAGCGCCTTGTTCAGCGGGAAATCGCCGTATTTGGCGTCGCCGACGATCGGCAGACCGAGATGCGCGAGATGCACGCGGATCTGGTGCGTGCGCCCCGTCTTGAGTTCAGCTTCGAGGAGCGCGTAATCCTGCCAGCGCTCGAGCAGGTTGAACACCGTGTGCGACGGCAGCCCGTCCGGCTGGATCCGCACGCGGCGCTCGCCGTCCGGCGTCAGGTACTTGTGCAGCGGCTCCTTCACCGCGCGGCGGCGGCCCCAGTCGCTCGCCCAGTCGCCGTGCACGCAGGCCTGGTAGCGCTTGTCCATGCGGTTCTCGCGAATCT
This sequence comes from Paraburkholderia phosphatilytica, assembly GCF_003443895.1. Lineage (GTDB taxonomy): Bacteria > Pseudomonadota > Gammaproteobacteria > Burkholderiales > Burkholderiaceae > Paraburkholderia > Paraburkholderia phosphatilytica. The sequence goes on from NZ_QQOA01000009.1 coordinate 170,288, forward strand.
GCTCGTGCAGGCCGACCAGCGCCGTGCGTTTTTTCGCGAGCATCAGGACGCCGGACGTCTCCCGGTCCAGCCGGTGCACCAGTTCGAGGAACTTGGTGCTCGGCCGCGCCTCGCGCATCTGCTCGATCACGCCGAACGCGACGCCGCTGCCGCCATGCACCGCGACGCCCGCGGGTTTGTCGATGACGATCATGTAGTCGTCTTCGAACAGCGTGGTGAAGTGCGCGGCCGGCGCGGGGTATACCGGGCCCGATGTCTGCGCGACCCGGATGGGCGGCACGCGCACCACGTCGCCCGTTTCGAGCCGGTACTGCGCGTCCACGCGGCCCTTGTTCACGCGCACTTCGCCGCTGCGCAGAATGCGGTAGATATGGCTTTTCGGAACACCCTTACAGACGCGCAGAAGGAAATTGTCGATGCGCTGACCGGCTTCGTCTTCGCCAATATTGAGCATCGAGACCTGGTCGCTTGCGACCGAATTCTGGGAAATTTTGCCTAACTCTTTCATTCTGAATATAATTTGCCCAGCAGTCCGGTCTGCGGCGGCCGTCGCTTTGGCCGGAAACCGGACGGATTGCGAAGGCGCAAGCGATAAACCGTTATTTTACTTGCGCCGGGGGCGGGTTGCTCACCCCTTCAAAACGAGATGCAACAAGTTGCACGTAAGGTTCCCCAGTCAGGCAAGGACAGCGCCCACAGGTGCGTTCGGTCGGACCGGAACCGACGGTGACGGAAAGTTTGGTTCAAAAGAATTTATCGGGAAGCTGCGTGGCTGGGCGCGTGTTGCCTCGCCGTAGCTCCCCGGTTTGCGAAAAAACGGCGTGCGCCCGAGATGTCCTGCGGCAATCGGCAGAACATGGCGACGTCAAGACAGGCGAGACACCCAAGCGGGGAGATCGGCGTTCCGAGCAGGCTTTCGCGGCAACCTTGCCCAAGCCTTCGTCCACCGGTTGAGCGGCCCACCGGCCGCACCAGCCGGCATTGCCAGATCAGCCCCTGCCGCCCGGTTCATGCGGGCGGCCCGGAGGCGGCAGAAGGCGAAGGCAGGTAACGGCAGACGCTGTGCGTGCCGGCAAACGGAAACGTCCGAATCCCCCGGCGTGTCGTCGCTCTTGTTTGAAGCCGTTTTCGCATGTGCCCTGCGGCCCCACGTCCTGTGCCGGACTGGCCCTTTCAGGCAATTCTCCCCACCATTCGTTCCTGCTCCAGCGTGCCCGTGACAACACAATAAGGCGCGGCATGTCCGTCCTTTGCGCCTGCGGCTGACAACCGCAGGCTGCGGGCTGGCAGAGCCGCTCTGGAGCCGTTCAATGAAACGCATGCTGTTCAATGCGACACAGCAGGAAGAACTGCGTGTCGCCATCGTCGATGGGCAGAAGCTCATCGATATCGACATCGAAACCGCCGGGCGCGAACAGCGCAAAGGCAACATCTACAAGGGCATCGTCACCCGCATCGAGCCATCGCTCGAAGCCTGCTTCGTCAACTACGGCGAAGACCGCCACGGCTTCCTGCCGTTCAAGGAAGTCGCCCGCCAGTACTTCCGCGATGGCGTCGACATGCGCTCCGCGCGCATCCAGGACGCGCTGAAGGAAGGTCAGGAACTGATCGTCCAGGTCGAGAAGGAAGAGCGCGGCAACAAGGGCGCGGCGCTCACCACCTTCATCTCGCTCGCCGGCCGCTACCTCGTGCTGATGCCGAACAATCCGCGCGGCGGCGGCGTGTCGCGCCGGATCGAAGGCGACGACCGCCAGGAACTGCGCGAGACGATGGCGCAGCTGCAACTGCCCGAAGGCATGAGCATCATCGCGCGCACGGCCGGCATCGGCCGCAGCGCCGAAGAGCTGCAGTGGGACCTGAACTACCTGCTGCAACTGTGGCGCGCGATCGAAGGCGCGTCGCAGAGCGGCCAGTCCGGTCAGCCGATGCTGATCTATCTCGAATCGAGCCTCGTCATCCGCGCGATTCGCGATTACTTCCAGCCGGACATCGGCGAAATCCTGATCGACACCACCGAGATCCATGACCAGGCCCGCGCCTTCATGGACATCGTGATGCCGGACAACGTCGGCAAGGTGAAGCGTTACCACGACGACGTGCCCCTCTTCTCGCGCTTCCAGATCGAACACCAGATCGAGACCGCGTACTCGCGCACGGTGCCGCTGCCGTCGGGCGGCGCGATCGTGATCGACCACACGGAAGCGCTCGTCGCGATCGACGTGAACTCGGCGCGCGCCACCAAGGGCGCCGACATCGAGGAAACGGCCGCGCGCACGAACCTCGAAGCCGCCGACGAAGTCGCGCGCCAGCTGCGTCTGCGCGACCTGGGCGGCCTGATCGTGATCGACTTCATCGACATGGAGTCGGCGAAGAGCCAGCGCGAAGTCGAGCAGCGCCTGAAAGACGCGCTGAAGCACGACCGCGCGCGCGTGCAGATGGGCAAGATCTCGCGCTTCGGCCTGATGGAGCTGTCGCGCCAGCGTCTGCGTCCGGCACTGTCGGAAGGCAGCCACGTGACGTGCCCGCGCTGTAACGGCACGGGCCACATCCGCGACACCGAATCGTCCGCGCTGCAGGTGCTGCGGATCATTCAGGAAGAGGCGATGAAGGAAAACACCGCGGCAATTCATTGCCAGGTGCCGGTCGAAGTCACCGCCTTCCTGCTGAACGAAAAGCGTGCCGAGATCAACAAGATCGAGTCGCGCTTCAAGGTCAACGTCGTTCTGATCCCGAACAAGCATCTCGACACGCCGCATTACAAGCTCGAGCGCCTGCGTCACGACGATGCGCGCCTCGACGACCCGCGCGCGTCGTGGAAGATGGCCGAGGAAGCGGCCCGCGAACTGGAGTCCGAAACCGGCTACAGCAAGCGCACCGAGGAAGTGAAGCCGAAGCAGGAAGCCGCGGTGAAGGGCATCACGCCCGAGAAGCCGGCGCCGAGCGCGCCGGTCAAGCCGGCTCCGGTTGCAGCGGCGCCCGCACCGGTGGCGACACCCGTCCCGGCAAGCGGTGGCTTCATCTCGTGGCTGAAGGGCCTGTTCGGCGCGAAGCCGGCACCGGCTCCGGAACCCGTTGCACCGGCACCGGCCGAGAAGCCGGCGCGTCCGGCCCGCGGCGAGCGTGCGGACCGTGGTGAACGCAGTGGCGAGCGCGGCGGTGACCGCAACCGTAACCGCCGTAGCGGCGCAGGCGCCAATGGCGCGGCACGCGATGGCGCCGCGCGCGGCGAAGGCGCGGCAACCGGCGGCCGTCAGGCACAAGGTCAGGCGCAGGGCCAGGCCAAACGCGAAGACCGCGAGCCGCGCGAAGCGCGTGGCGGCCGCGAGCCGCGTGAGGCACGCGAAGGTCGCGAGGGTCGCGACGCACCGCGCGAAGGCCGCGAGCCGAAGGAAGCACGCGAACGCGTCGAGCGTGAGCCGCGCGAAGGCCGTGCCGAGCGCGCCGAACGTGCAGAAGGCGCCGAAGCCGGCGCACGTGGCGAACGTCGTGAGCGCGGTGAACGCAGCGAGCGCCGTCGTCAGCAGCCGGAGGCCGCGGAAGCAGCGGAACAGCAGGACACGCCAGTCGCCGAAACCGCACTGCCGGGCGTCGAAGGTGTCGTGGAATCGGGCGCCGGCCAGGAAGGCGGCGAAGAGCGTCGCCGTCGTCGCCGCGGCCGCCGTGGCGGTCGTCGCGATCGCGACGAAGCAGGCGTGAACGCCAACGAGGCCGCGGATACCGCCGAAGCCGAAGACACGGCAGGCGGCGAGCCTGTCGCGGCCGAACGGTCCATCGATCCGTCCGAGCAGGCACGCGAGGCAGTGGCTCCGGCAGCGCCGGCCGAAAAGCCGGCCGAGCCGCAGCCGTCGGAAGCGCAGGTCGCCGCGCACGCTGAAGTCCGTGCCGACGAAGAAGCGAAGCCTGCGGAACCGGTCGAAGTCGTCGTCGCGGCAGTGGCCACGCCGACGCACGTCGTGACCGAACTGCACGCCGCGACGGAAACGCCGGCGCTGGCCGCCGAGCGCGCCGCGAAGACCGAAACGACCGCAGAGGAAGCCGCCGAGGCGGCGGAAACGGCCAAGGTCGAGCACGCAGCGCAGCCGGAGCAACCGGAATCGCCGGTGGTGCTGGGCGAACCGCCCGCGGCGGAACCTCAGCACCAGCCGACCGAAACCGCGGCGACGCCGCTGGCGCCGGAAGCGCACGTAGCTCCGGCTCCGGCAGCCGCCCCGCCGGCCGTAGAAACGCCGACGCCGTCGCACGCCGCCGAGGAAGCCGCTCCTGTTGCAGAACCGGCACACCCGGCAGCCCTCGAACCGACGCCCGCGCCGGTCGTGGAACCGGCCCAAGCCGAACCCGCGCTGGTAGCAGCAGAAGCCGCACCGGTTCGTCAGCCGGAGCCGGTCGCCACGCGTGCGCCGCGCACCAACGGCCTGTCGATCGAAACGCTGCAGCAGGTGCTGGATAACGCCGGTCTGGTGTGGGTCAACACCGATGCCGACAAGCTGCGCGCCGCGCAGGACGCCGCCGCGCAGATCGTGAAGCCGGCCCGCGTGCCGCGCGAACGCAAGGCGCTGCCGCCGGCGGACACCGCGCCGATGCAGCAGGTCGAAACGGTCAAGCACATGCAGTAACGCGTGCGCTATACGATCCACCGCGCATAAACGCGCGGTGGATACCCGAAGCCCGCCCTCACCGGCGGGCTTTTTTACGCCTGCCGGTTTCATACGCGGCAGTCATCGATTGATGAGTTCTTTTCGGTACGCGACTGGCCTCTTTCTTGCACACTTATTCTGGTTATGCGCGCGTTCGCCCCAACAGAAAGGGCGCACCCCATCCGTTAAAATGAGATATTGAACTGCCGACGTGAACTGTCGATGCGGCCAGACCCACCGGCCTAGCCGCGCCCAGCAGGCAGAACCCGAAATTACCGCCATGTCCCGACGCATCATTCCCGTGACCGATCTCAGCGCCATCCCGGATATCTCCGGGGCCGGCGAGATACCGCGCGGGCTCCTGACGGACACCCTCGCGCGCCCGCTGCGCGACCTGCGGATCTCAGTCACGGACCGCTGCAACTTCCGCTGCGTGTACTGCATGCCGCGCGCGGTCTTCGACAAGGACTACACGTTCCTGCCCCACAGCGCGCTCCTGACCTTCGAGGAAATCGAGCGGATTGCGCGGCTTTTCGTCGCGCATGGCGTCGAAAAGATTCGCCTGACGGGCGGCGAACCGCTCTTGCGCAAGAACCTGGAATTCCTGATCGAGCGTCTCGCGCGGCTCGAAACGCCCGACGGCCGGCCGCTCGATCTCACGCTGACCACCAACGGCTCGCTGCTGCAACGCAAGGCGCGCGGTCTGAAGGACGCGGGCTTGACGCGCGTCACGGTAAGCCTCGACGCGCTCGACGACGCCCTCTTCCGCCGCATGAACGACGCCGACTTCGCGGTCGCGGACGTGCTGGACGGGATCGCCGAAGCACAGGCCGTGGGGCTCGCGCCGCTGAAGGTCAACATGGTCGTGAAGCGCGGCACGAACGACAGCGAGATCGTGCCGATGGCGCGGCACTTCCACGGCTCGGGCGTCGTGCTGCGTTTCATCGAGTACATGGACGTCGGCACGTCGAACGGCTGGAACATGGCGGAAGTGCTGCCATCGGCGGAGGTGGTCGAACGCATCGCGGCGCACTTCCCGCTCGCGCCGCTCGAAGCGCACAGCGCCGCCGAGACCGCGCAGCGCTGGGGTTATGCGGACGGCGGCGGCGAGATCGGCGTGATCTCGAGCGTCACCCGCGCGTTCTGCGGCACCTGCACGCGCGCGCGGCTGTCCACCGAGGGCAAGCTGTTCCTGTGCCTGTTCGCATCCAATGGGCATGACCTGCGCGCGCTCGTGCGCAGCGGCGCCACGGACGCCGAGATCGCGACCGCCGTCGCGCGGATCTGGCGCGCCCGCGCCGACCGTTACTCGCAGCTACGCGGCAGCGAAGCCGCGGCCCAGCGCGCGCTCGACGAGCGGCGCGTCGAGATGTCGTATATCGGCGGCTGAGATGTCGGGACCTTCGACGGCAGACGGCAACACCCAACGTCCACTGACGATCACCGGCCTGCTGCTCGCGGGCGGCCGCGGCAGCCGCATGGGCGGCGTCGACAAGGGCCTGCAGCCGCTGCATGGCGAGCCGCTCGCGGGCCATGTGCTGAAGCGCCTCGCACCGCAGACCGACGCGCTCGTCATCAGCGCGAACCGCAACGCCGATGCGTACGCCGAACTCGGCCGGCCATTCAACGCACAGGTGATTGCGGACACGCTGCCGGATTTCCCCGGTCCGCTCGCGGGCCTGCTCGCGGCGCTCTTCGTGGCAAGAACGGATTGCGTGCTGTCGGTCCCGTGCGACGTCCCCTCGCTGCCCGCCGATCTCGCGCCCCGCCTCGCCGATGCGCTCGTCTCCACGCGTGCCGACATCGCGACCGTGGTGACGGCGAACGCGGACGGCCGCACGTCGCTCCACCCTGTGTTCGCGCTGCTGCGCCCCACGCTCGCGGCCGATCTCGCGGCCTTTCTGCAGGCGGGCGAGCACAAGGTGCGCGCGTGGTACGCGCGCCACAAGACCGTTGAAGTCAGCTTTACCGACGAGCGTGCGTTTTACAATATCAATTCTTTGCAGGAACTCGCCGACCTCGAGCGTGCGTAAGGCCAGTGCAATTCCGAACGCGCCCGCACGCCGCCTGAGACGATCGCCGGACCCGCTTCCGGTCACGACGCTTCGCCATCCATGACCACGCTCAACGTTCTTTCACGCTGCGTCGCAGAGTACGATCCTCACGCGCTGCCCGTGCACGCGGCACAGGCCATCGTGCGGCAATGGGCGACGCCCGTGACCACCGCCGAGCGCGTGCCGCTGCACGACGCGCTCGACCGCGTGCTCGCCGAAGACGTGATGTCTCCGATCGACGTTCCCGCGCACGACAACTCCGCGATGGACGGCTACGCGTTCGATGGCGCGCTGCTCGATACACCGCGTGGCAGCGAATCCGTCACGCTAGAACTCGCGATTGCCGGCAAGGCCTATGCGGGTCATCCGTTCGAAGGCAGCGTGCCCGCGCGTTCGTGTGTACGCGTGATGACGGGCGCAAGCATGCCCGCCGGCTGCGACACCGTCGTGCCGCAGGAACACGTGACACTCGACGACGCATCGGGCCGGCCGTCCATCCGCTTTTCCGCTCAGCCGCTCGCTCGCGGCGCGAACCGCCGCCGCGCCGGCGAAGACCTCGCGCACGGCCACGCGGCGCTACGCGCGGGCCGCATCGTGCGCGCGGCGGATCTCGGGCTGATCGCATCGCTCGGCATCGGCGAAATCGCGGTGCGCCGCCGGCTGCGCGTCGCGTTCTTCTCGACCGGCGACGAACTGCGCTCGATCGGCGAACCGCTCGGCCCCGGCTGCGTCTACGACAGCAACCGGCACACGCTGTTCGGCATGCTGCGCCGGCTGAACGTCGACGCGCTCGATCTCGGCGTGGTGCGCGACGACCCCGCGGCGCTCGAAACCGCGCTGCGCGATGCCGCGACCAACGCCGACGTCGTGCTGACCTCGGGCGGCGTATCGGTTGGCGAAGCGGATTTCACGAAGTCGCTGCTGCAACGCTTCGGCGACGTCGCGTTCTGGAGCCTCGCAATGCGCCCCGGCCGCCCGCTCGCGTTCGGCCGCGTGTGGTCCGGCGCGCAGCCCGGCCATGGCAAGCACGCGCTTTTCTTCGGACTGCCGGGCAATCCGGTCGCCGTGATGGTCACGTTCTATCAGATCGTGCGCGATGCGCTGCTGGCGATGTCCGGCGCGGCGCCGCAGCCGTTGCCGCTGATCCGCGCCATCAGCATCAACGCGATCGCGAAGCGCGCGGGCCGCACCGAGTTCCAGCGCGGCATCGCCACGCGCGATGCGCACGGCCAGTGGCACGTCACGCCCACCGGCTCGCAGAGCTCCGGCGTGCTGAGCTCGATGAGCGAAGCGAACTGCTTCATCGTGCTCGGTCACGACATCGGCAACATCGATGCAGGCGATACTGTCGATGTGATGCCGTTCGCCGGCCTGATCTAGCATCGGATCCAGCCAAACCCCGGCACCCCACCGCAAACCACGCTGACGCGATCCAACCCCAGCCCACTTAAAGACCAACGGATTCGAGCAACATGAAAAAACAGATCTCGTACATCGCGCCGGGACAGACCGCCAAGGCGCTGATCCTGGTCTACCTGACCTTCAGCGTGCCGATCGTGCTGCTCGCGGTCGTGGTGGCCTTCATCCGCTACCGTTCGGTCGAGTTCAGCACGGTCTTCAGCGCGTTGCTGCTGAATGCGATCGTCGGCTTCATCCTGCTGTGGATTGCCTGCCATGCGTACAACTGGGTCGCGTCGCGCTTCGGCGGCATCGAGATCCAGCTGACCGACGCGCCGGAGGAAGCGTGACGCCCGTCATGATCCGCGCGGCAACGCCCGCGGACGTCGCGGCGATGCATGCGCTGATGTACGAGCTCGCCGTGTTCGAGAAGCTCACGGATCTGTTCGTGGCCACGCCGGAAGGGGTGCACGACGCGCTGTTCGGCGCGCGGCCCGCGAGCGAAGCGATGGTCGCCGAGCGTGATGGCAGGATCGTCGGCTATGCGCTGTTCTTCCACAACTTCTCGACGTTCCTCGGCCGCCGCGGGCTCTATCTGGAAGACCTGTACGTGCAGCCGTCGGAACGCGGCAGCGGCCTCGGCACGCAGATGCTGCGCCGTCTCGCCGCGCTTGCCGTGGAGCGGCAATGCGGCCGCTTCGAATGGACCGTGCTCGACTGGAACCAGCCGGCCATCGACTTCTACCAGAAGATGGGCGCGACGGTGCTGCCTGAATGGCGCGTCGTGCGCGTCACCGGCAACGCGCTGGAACAGCTCGCAACGGAACCCGCCGCGAGCCGCTGAAGCTGACGTTCAACCCAACGCTGAAACTCACGGCTCGTCCGCGTCCGCCCCGGCGAGCGCATCGCCGAGCAGTCCGCTCGCCTGTTCGCCCGGCAACGCCTCGACGTCGCGCAGCTTGCGGTTCATCGCTCGCGTGCGCACTTCGGCCGCCTCGATCGAGCGCGTGACCGTCTCCAGTTGCGACTTCGTCTTCGCGAGCACGTCGCCAAACTTGCCGAACTCGGTCTTCACCGCGCCCAGCACCTGCCACACCTCGCTCGAACGCCGTTCGATCGCCAGCGTGCGGAAACCCATCTGCAGGCTGTTCAACAACGCGGTCAGCGTGGTCGGGCCGGCGATCGTCACGCGGTAATCGCGCTGCAACGCGTCGGTGAGACCCGGCCGACGCAGGATCTCCGCGTACAGGCCTTCGGTCGGCAGAAACAGCAGCGCGAAATCGGTGGTGTGCGGCGGCGACACGTACTTGTCGGAGATCGTGCGCGCCTCGGCGCGGATACGCGCTTCGAGCGCACGCGATGCTTCCTCGACCGCCGCCGGATCCGCACGCTCCTGCGCATCGATCAGACGCTCGTAGTCTTCGCGCGGAAACTTCGCGTCGATCGGCAGCCAGACCGGCGCCGCGGTGCCGCTCGATACGTCGCGCCCCGGCAGCTTGATCGCGAACTCCACACGATCGCCGCTCTTCGGCACCGTCGCGACGTTCTTCGCGTATTGATCGACGGTCAGCAACTGTTCGAGCAGCGCTTCGAGCTGCACTTCGCCCCACGTGCCGCGCGTTTTCACGTTGGTCAGCACCTTCTTCAGATCGCCGACACCCGCGGCCAGCGTCTGCATCTCGCCGAGCCCGCGATGCACCTGTTCGAGCCGGTCCGACACAAGCTTGAACGATTCGCCGAGGCGCTGTTCAAGCGTGGCGTGCAGTTTCTCGTCGACGGTATGACGCATCTCGTCGAGCTTCTTCGTGTTGTTCGCGTCGATTTCCTTCAGCCGCTGCTCGACCGTCAGCCGTATTTCGGCGAAGCGGCGGTCGTTCGCCTCGGTCAGCTGATTGAGCTGCAGCGACAGCGTGTCGCCGAAGCGCTTGAGCGTCGCGCCCTGCTCTTCGCGCGCCTGCTGCGCCTGCTGCTGCAGGCTCTGGCGCACGGCTTCCAGCTGCTGCGCGTTCGATTCGGTCAGCTTCACCAGCTGCTGCGCGAAGCCGTCGATCTGGTTGTTCTGCACCGTCGCCATGCTCGCAAGCTGCGCGGTGACCGACTGCTGGAACTGCGCGACGCCGCCGCTCAGTTCCGTGCGCGACACCCGCGACGTTTCCGTGATCTCGCTGCGCAACTCGCGTTCGAGCCGCTCGTACGCGCGGCCCTGCGCTTCGGCCGCGCCGCTCACACGCTCGCCGAGTTCGGCGAAATGCGCCGCCTGCTGCGCACTGCGATTGCCGCGCAGTAGCGCAACCACGCACAGCACGAGCGCAACGGCGAGCACCAGTACCGCTATCGGCAACATCGTCGTCATGCGCGCGCCTTTCCGAGCACGTCGGGATTCACGGGGTTGGGTGGCCGCCCTGCGCGCGGACCAACGCCCAGCGCTGCGATCAGGTTGTCGGCGGCGAGATTGGCCATTGCGCGGCGCGTGGCTTCCGTCGCGCTCGCGATGTGCGGTGTCAGCACGACGTTCGGCACGGTCAGCAGGTCGGGATGCACCGACGGTTCGCCCTCGAACACGTCGAGGCCCGCGGCCGCGATGCGGCGCTCACGCAATGCAACGGCGAGCGCCGCGTCGTCGACGATGCCGCCACGCGCGATGTTGGTGAGCGTAGCCGTCGGCTTCATCAGCGCGAGTTCGGCGGCGCCGATCGTGTGATGGTTCTCCTTCGTGTACGGCAGCACCAGCACGACGTGATCGGCTTCGCGCAGGAGCGCTTCTTTCGAGCGATATTCGGCGTTCAGTTCCGCTTCGATCTCCGGCGCGACGCGCGACCGGTTGTGATAGCACACCCGCATGCCGAAGCCGCGCGCGCGGCGCGCGAGCGCCTGGCCGATGCGGCCCATGCCGATCACGCCGAGCGTCGAGCCGTAGATGTCGCTGCCGAGGAAGCTGTCGTAGCTCCACCTGTTCCACTGCCCCGCGCGCAGGAAGTGCTCCGACTCCGCGATGCGGCGCGCGGCGGCCATCATCAGCGCCCAGCCGAAATCGGCGGTCGATTCGTTCAGCACGTCCGGCGTATTCGTGCCGAGCACGTTCGCGGCGTTGAACGCGGCGACGTCGAAGTTGTTGAAGCCCACCGCCATGTTCGCCACCGCGCGCAGCCTCGGCGCCGCCGCGATCTGCACCGCGCCGACCATGTCGCCGGCGGTCAGCGCGCCGTCCTTGTCCGCGAGGCGCCGCGTGAATTCGTCCGCGCTCAATACGTCGCCCTCGTTCGCATCGACGTCGAAGTACTGCTTCAGCCGTTCGATCACGTCCGGAAACATCGGACGGGCCACCAGAATCTTTTGCATCACCACGCTCCTTGCCCGATTCGGATTCAGAAAAACAGCAGCGTCATCACGACGAACAGCGGCAACAGGATCGCCGCAGCCCAACCGATATAGCCGAAGAACCCCGGCATCCTGACGCCGCGCGATTCGGCGATCGCCTTCACCATGAAGTTCGGCGCATTGCCAATGTAGCTGTTCGCGCCCATGAACACCGCACCGGCGGAAATCGCCGCGAGGGTCGTCGCGCCCGATGTGGTCAGTTGCTGCGCATCGCCGCCCGCCAGATTGAAGAACACGAGATAGGTCGGCGCGTTATCGAGGAACGACGACAGGACGCCGGTGATCCAGAAGTACATCTCGTCGCGCGGATGGCCGGCCGTATCGTTGACCAGATGCACGATGCCCGCGAACGCGCCTGCCTCGCCCGCGCGCAGGATCAGGATCACCGGCGCGATCGTCACGAAGATGCCTGCGAACAGTTTCGCGACCTCGTCGATCGGCGCCCAGTTGAAGTCGTTGCCGGCACGCGCCGCGCGCGGCGTGACCGCGAGCGACAGCAGCGTCACGCCGACCAGCGCGGCATCGCGCACTGCGTTCTGCAGCGCGACGTGCGTGCCGTACACGTCGAACACCACGCCCGGCTGCCACAGCCCGCTCATCAGAACGAGCGCGATCACCACGGCGAGCAGCACGAAGTTGATCTTGCCATCAAGACTCAAACGCTGCGTGTCCTTTGCCGGGTCCGCAACCGGCCGCTCCGCGTCGCGGTCGAGGTCACCATCACGGTCACCGTCACGTCGAAAATAATACGAATCCAGCGCGTAAAACAGCACGAGCAGCGCGACGCAGAGAAACAGCATCGGCAGCACGAGATGCTGCGTGGTCCAGAAGAAGCCAACGCCGTTGAGAAAGCCGAGGAACAGCGGCGGATCGCCGAGCGGCGACAGCGAACCGCCCGCGTTCGCGACGAGAAAGATGAAGAACACCATCACGTGCGCGATGTGACGGCGCTCGCCGTTCGCGCGGATCAGCGGCCGGATCAGCAGCATCGCGGCGCCGGTCGTACCCATGATGCTCGCGATCGCGGTACCGAGCGCGAGGATCGCCGTGTTGGTACGCGGCGAGCCGCGCAGGTCGCCGCGCACGCAGATGCCGCCCGCCACCGTGTAGAGCGCCGTCAGCAGCAGGATGAACGGCACGTACTCTTCGAGCAGCGCATGCACGAACACGCCCGCCGCGACGCTCGCGCCGAATGCGACGCCGAACGGCAGCAGGAACAGCAGCGCCCACATGCCCGCGATCTTGCCGAAATGGTGATGCCAGAAGCTGGCGGCAAACATCGGGAACAGCGCGATGGACAGCAGCATGCCGGCGAACGGCACGCCCCACCACGCGGATAGCGTCGCACCGTCCGGCGCGGCAGCGAACGCGGATAGCGGACACAGCAGCAGCGTAGCGAGCAGGATGACGCGCGACGAGAACCCGCGCGCAGGGTCGGCGAACGACACCGTCACGCGCCGAGCACGACGAGTGCGTGCACCCGGTAGGGACCGTGCGCGCCAAGGACGATCGTCTGCTCGATGTCGCCGGTGCGCGACGGGCCCGACACGAAATTGACCGCGCGGGGCAATTCGCCGCGCTCCTTGCGGATCAGCGCGAACGCGTCCTCATGGCCCGCGACGATCCGCGACGCCGGCACGATCGCGATGTGCGTTTCCGGCAGCAGCCCAGCGGACGCGTAAGTCTGCGGGCCGGACAGCAGCACCAGCGTGCCGGTCTCGGCCGTCGCGCAGAAGCACCCGGTGATGCCGACCGCGTCGCCGTCCACCGGCTTGCGGAACGCCACGTCGAGCCCCGCGTCGGCCCACGGCAGATCGGTGAGCGTCTGCCACGCGATGGCCTGCAACGGCAAGCCGAGCGACGCGAGGTAGCGCGCCGCGGCGGCGGGCACGTCGTGCATTGCCGCGACCGTGTCGACGGTGGTGGCCATGTTCTTCGCTTGTTCGACGAAGCGCACGGTGAGGTCGGCCGGCATCGGCGGACGCGGGCCTTCGGGATGGCGTTCGAGGTAATCGGTGACGGCCGCGCGTTCGGACGCGGCGGGCTCGCCGTCGCGCCGCTGCGCCGCGCGTATGCGTGCCAGGATGTTGCGGCGTGCAGCCGATGTATCCATGTGCGAATCCTCGTGCGAAAGCCGTTGCGTATGCGGTGAATTATACCGGCCGTGCCGCGCGCAACGACCTGGCCGAACGGCTGGTTCAGCAGCGTCCGCGCGACGTCACAGCATGATCACTGCACGTCCTGTTCGAGCGGCGTGGTGATGCCGAACACCTGCCGCAGATACGCGATGTAGGCCTTGTCGTCGCACATGTTCTTGCCCGGCGAGTCGGACAGTTTCGCGACCGGCTGCCCGTTGCAGCGGACCATCTTGATCACGATCTGCAGCGGCCGATAGCCGAGGTCGTTGGTGAGGTTCGTGCCGACGCCGAACGCGAGCCGGCAGCGGCTGCGGAAGCGCTCGTACAGCTGCAGGACCTTCGGAATATCGAGCGCATCGGAGAACACGAGGACCTTCGTGCGCGGGTCGCAGCGGTTGTCCTCGTAATGCTTGAGCAGGCGCTCGCCCCAGTCGAACGGATCGCCGGAATCGTGGCGCGCGCCATCGAAGAGCTTGCAGAAATACATGTCGAAGTCGCGCAGGAACGCCTCCATGCCGTACACGTCCGACAGCGCAATGCCGAGGTCGCCGCGATATTCTTTCGCCCACATCTCGAAGCCGAAGATCTGCGAGTCGCGCAGCCGCGGGCCGAGCGCCTGACAGGCCTGCAGGTACTCGTGCGCCATCGTGCCGAGCGGCGTCAGATGGTGCTTCATTGCATAGAACACATTGCTCGTGCCGGCGAACTGCGGACCGAGGCCATCCTTCAGCGTGAGGATCACCTCTTCGTGCCAGCCCTTCGAGAAGCGGCGGCGCGTGCCGTAGTCGGCGATCTTGCAGTCGGCGAACTCGGGCTTCGCGCCGAGCAGCGCGATCTTCTCGCGCAGGCGATCGCGGCCTTCGGTGTACGCGGGCTGCTGCTGAGTGTTGCGGAAATAGACCTCGTTGACGATCGCGAGCGTCGGGATCTCGAACAGGATGGTGTGCAGCCACGGCCCGACAATGCCGATCTCGATCTCGCCGTTGCCCTTCTCCGACGGCTTGATCGTGATGTACTTCTCGTTCAGGTGGAAGAGCGCGAGGAAATCGATGAAGTCCGACTTCAGGAAGCGCATCCGGCGCATGTAGTCCAGCTCTTCTTCCGTGAAGCGCAGCTTGCAGAGCTTGCGCACCTCGTCGCGGATCTCGTCGACGTACGGCACAAGATCGACGTTCGGCGTGCGGCAACGAAACTTGTACTCGACGTTCGCAGCAGGAAAATGATGCAGCACGACCTGCATCATCGTGAACTTGTAGAGATCGGTATCGAGCAGCGAGGTGATGATCATGGTGGTGCTTGCCGGACTGCGAACAGGTTAGGGAAACTGACTGCGGACCGCCATGGGCGGCGGATCCGGCCGCGCGCCCTGTGCTAGCGCATGTTACCCGAATGCGGACAACCACAGCCCGCGCCGGGTCATCGCTTGGTGGGGTGCCCAGTGCACCATAAACTAATCACCAAACGATATAAGCGCGCCGGACGGCCATCGTATGCCCCGATTGACGTTACGTTACAATAGCGCCTTTGGCGTTTCGCCTCCCCCGATACCGCATGCAGGAGCTGCCTGAATGACTCACGTTGTGACCGAAAGCTGCATCAAGTGCCGCTATACCGACTGCGTCGATGTGTGTCCGGTGGACTGCTTTCGCGAAGGTCCCAACTTCCTCGCGATCGACCCCGACGAGTGCATCGACTGCGCCGTGTGCGTCGCCGAATGCCCGGTGAACGCGATCTATGCCGAAGAAGACGTGCCGGGCGACCAGCAACACTTCATCGAACTGAACGCCGACCTCGCGAAGGGCTGGCCGAGCATCACGAAAACCAAGTCGCCGCTGCCCGAAGCGGACGAATTCAAGGACGTGAAGGAAAAGCTCGAACTGCTGCAACGCTGAAGCGGAGCGTGTAACGGGCGCGTGTTCGCGCGTGTCCCCTTTGCTGGCGGGTTGCTACTCGCAGTTGCGACTGCTCGGTTGTCACTGAGTTGCACGCGCCACGAACGAGCCGCTTCGCTTTCGGGATAGCCGAAAGCTATTGACAGGCCCCAAAGCGCCCCATACAATTTTGTTTCTCTGCTTTTGCTGTTCCCCGATAGCTCAGTCGGTAGAGCGCCGGACTGTTAATCCGTAGGTCCCTGGTTCGAGCCCAGGTCGGGGAGCCAGAATTTCAAAAGCCCGTTCTTGCCAACGGGCTTTTTCATGTAATCAACCGTTGCATTGCTGTTCCCCGATAGCTCAGTCGGTAGAGCGCCGGACTGTTAATCCGTAGGTCCCTGGTTCGAGCCCAGGTCGGGGAGCCAAAAGTTCAGAAGGCCCGCTTCGTGCGGGCCTTCTGCTTTTGTGCGCGGAATGTGTCGCAACGCGAATTCCTCGGCGCCGCCTACGCGCATGCAGGAAGATTGCTGCGTCGTGCGAAGCGTTATCCGCTACGCGTCATCTGGACACGTCGTCATCAGCGCGCGCGATTCAGGCGGTACGATGCTGGTTTTCATCCGCATCTTTCTGCCCCCTCACTTCCTTTCCCATGAACACCTTCATCCCGCCCCTGCCGCGCTTCGCGATCGCGCTCGCCACCGCGCTGCTGTTCCCGCTCGCGCATGGCGAAGAGATCGGCAGCGTCAACACCAACTTCCGCGTGACGGGCTCCGATCGCGTCGTCGTCGAGGCGTACGACGATCCGCTCGTGCAGGGCGTCACCTGCTACGTGTCGCGGGCGCGCACCGGCGGCATCAAGGGCACGCTCGGCATCGCCGAAGACCCGACCGAGGCGTCGATCGCCTGCCGGCAGGTGGCCGACATTCACTTCGCCGGGCCGCTCAAACAGCAGTCCGACGTGTTCACCGAACGCATGTCGCTGATCTTCAAGACGCTGCACGTCGTGCGGGTCGTCGACGCGAAGCGCAACACACTCGTCTACCTGACCTACAGCGACCGAATCGCAAGCGGCAGCGCGAAGAACAGCGTGACCGCGGTCCCGGTACCGTCCGGCATGGCGATCCCGGTCAAGTGACGCACATGACGCAAGCGACGCAAGAGCCTCGTACCGCAGCGATCCAGCGTCGATCCGGCAATCTCGCGTCGCTTACGAAACGCGCCCGCGCCACCGATGGCGAGCGGCGCTACACTGGGCCATTGACCCGGCCCCTCCGATGACCCACCGCTTCCGCGATTCTGCCCGCTACTGGCGTACGCCGCTCCTGCCCGGCGCGGACTTCGTCACGGCCGAGTATCACGACCACACTTTCGCGCCGCACTGGCACGATGCGTACACGATTCCCGTGATCGAGGCCGGCGCCGAGACGTTCCGCTATCGCGGCGCAACCCATGTGGCCGAGGCCGGCACGGTGCCGATCGTCAATCCCGGCGAGCTGCATACCGGTTCGCGCGCGGTCGACACCGGCTGGGCATACCGCGTGCTGTACGCCCCCGTCGACTACATCCACGGGCTAGCGGGGCAGATCGCGGGCCGCCCGCAGCCGCTCCCCTGGTTCCCGACCGATGTGATCCACGACGACGACCTGTCGCGCCGGATCTCGCACGCACTCCAGCGGCTCGAAACCAGCGACGACCCGCTCGCCGCCGAAACCGCGCTGCTCGACGCGCTGTCGACGCTCCTCGTGCGCTACGCCGGCACGCGGCCCGACGCGCTCCGGCGCGCGGCAAACGACCCACGCGTCGCCGCGATGAAAGAGCAGCTGATAGGCGACCTCACGTCGCCGCTCCTGCTCGCCGACCTCGCACAGGCGATCGGTCTCTCGCCGTTCCACGCGACGCGGCTCTTCACCCAGGCCACTGGTCTGCCGCCGCATGCGTGGCGCAACCAGGTGCGGCTGCAACGCTCGCTCGCCGCGCTGCGCGCGGGCGCGCCGGTCACGGAAGTGGCAGCGGCGGCCGGTTTCACTGACCAGAGCCACTACACGCGGCATTTCCGCCGCATGTTCGGCGTGCCGCCCGGCCAGTGGCAGGCGAAACCCGCGCGGCAGTCGGCCGCGGGCTGACGCGCAGCTTGCACATCCGATCGCCGGCGCAGGTACCGTGCACGCCGGACCCGGTCGCGCGCGAGACCGGGAGCCAACCGCAAGAACGTACAAGCCCGCCCGATGCAATCCGGCTAATCTCGCTCCGACAAGGAGGAGAGATTGACCGCATCCAGCCATCTGACCGAATTCACCGCCGGCGCGCGCGACACCATCCCGATGATGGTGGGCGCCGCGCCGTTCGGCGTGATCTTCGGCACCCTCGTCGCGTCGGGGCCGCTGCATCTGTGGCAGGGCCAGCTGATGTCGCTCGCTGTGTTCGCCGGCTCCGCGCAGTTCATCGCGCTCGGGCTGATCGCGAGCCACGCGGGCTTCGCGGTGATTCTCGCGACGACGCTCGTCGTCAACCTGCGCCATCTGCTGTATAGCGCGACGCTCGCGCCCTATGTGTCGCACCTGCCGATGCACTGGCGCGCCGCGCTCGGCGCGCTGCTCACCGACGAAGTGTTCGCGGTCTCATGGGGCCGCTACCGGCACCATCCGCCGGGCGTGATCGGCCCGTACCACTGCTTCGGCTCGGGCGTCGCGATGTACCTGAACTGGCAGCTGTGGACGGCGCTCGGCCTGATGTTCGGCGCGTCGTTTCCGCGTCTGCAGTCGCTCGGGCTCGATTTCGCGATGGTCGCGACCTTCATCGCGATCGTGGTGCCGCAACTCGTCGCCGTGCGCTACGTGGCCGCAGCGGCGACGGCCGGCGCGCTCGCGTGGTACTGGCAGGCGTGGCCGTACAAGCTCGGCCTGCTCGGCGCGGTGGTCGCGGGCGTCGTGGTGGGCGTCGTGCTGTCCACGCGTTCGCGCGAACCACGGGGGCCGGATGCGCCGGACGAAAGCCCGGCGGTCTCCTCTTCAGACAAAACACCCGGTCATGGTGCATCCACGCCGCATCAACGCCATCCGGTGGAGGCGTCGCGATGAGCTACGTGCTGCTGATTCTCGGCATGGCGCTGATCACGTGGCTGATCCGCGCGACCGTATTCATCCTCGGCGACCGGATCGTTTTTCCGCCGCTGGTTCGCACGGCCCTCGGTTTCGTGCCGGTCACCGTGCTGACTGCGATCATCGTGCCGATGGCCGTCGCGCCGCATGGGGGCGCCGCCGAACTCACCTGGCGCAATCCGCAGCTCGTCGGCGCGCTCGCGGCGATCGCCGTCAGCGCGCTGACGCGCCGGCCGCTCCTGACCATCGCGGTCGGGCTCGCGGTGTTCTTCGTGTGGCAGGGCGTAGTGCTGCGCTGAGTTCGCGGCTAGAGCGCCGCTTCGCGCTTTCGCCCCATCCATCGACTCAAGTTTTTTCTGCGTCCGCCGATAAACAGCCGAGGTCCGCACGGTCGGACACGCTTGCAGGCCATCAGCCGCAAGCAGGCATTCCACGCGCCAAGCCGGTGTGTCGCCGCCCCCGGGGTAAAACGGGCGCCTGCCGCGAACGAGGCCCGGGAGGACCACAGGAATTGACTATGGGTCAGATCACCCTTTCACTGAAGGACGAAACGGTCGCATCGCTCCGCAAGGATTTCGACGCCTTTCTGCGCGTGTCGCTGAAGCTCGACCCGCAGTTCATGACGCCGTCGTTCGAGGATTTCCTGCGCGCCAAGCTGCTCGACAACATGATGCCGCTCACCGAGACCGCGGTGCATCGGATGTTGACGGGCGGCCAGTACGCGTGGGCGAAACGCACGCTCGACAAGGAGTTTCCGGACATCGTCGCGCTGATGATGAATCAGGCGGCCGAGTTCGGTTTCAGCTTCGCGGTGCGTTCCGAATGGACGCCCGAGGAACTGACGAAGCAGGCGAAGGAGTGGGCGACGGCGCTCGTGACCGCCGCGAACGGCGACCAGTCGCTGATCGATCCGCTCACGTCGCAGATCAAGTCGGCGGCGAAGGACATCGTGTCGCTCGAGGAAGCGATGCAGACGCCTGCGTGGCGCCTGCAGGAATCGCTGCGCCAGCGGGTGTACGAGGCGAAGATCGCGTGCGAATCGAGCGTGGGCAGCACGGCGCGCGAAAAGCTCGGCGAGCTGCGCGGCCTGTTGCGGCTCGGCATCTCGCACGGCACGTTCCAGAAGCAGGAAGCGCAGCAGATCATGGAGTACCTGCGGCTGCTGAAGCCGGAAATCTTCGTGGAGGAGCCGTACGACGTCTTCACGAAACTCGCCGCATGGCTGCGCAACTTCTTCACGCCGCCGCGCCAGCCGCAGCATCAACACCAGCAGCGGCAGCCCCGCTAGCGCGCGAGCCGGCGCCTCCGCGTCACACTCGCGTCACTCCCACATCCGCCGCAGCTTCGCGGCAATCTCGATCTTTGCCTGTGCTGCCGCGGCGAGGCCCGCCGCTGTCGGCGCCGTGGGCACCGGCACGAGCGGCCACGCGTGCGCATCGAAGAGCGGCATCAGTTGCGCGGGAATGAAACGCGTGCGCGACGCCCACACGTGCCGGTCGCCCAGATGCGTCTGGTTGTGCACGTAGAAGCGCTGCGGCGTGACCACGTGCAGGTCTTCCTTCGCGCGCGTCATCGCGACGTACAGCAGCCTGCGCTCCTCGTCGATCTCTTCCTCGCTGCCCGTTGCCATGTCCGACGGAATGCAGCCGTCGACGCCATTCAGCACGAACACGTTGCGCCATTCCTGCCCCTTCGCGGAGTGGATGGTGGACAGGATCAGGTAGTCCTCGTCGATCAGCGGCACGCCGGATTCGTCGCTCGTCGCATCGGGCGGGTCGAGCGTCAGTTCGGTCAGGAAGCGTTCGCGCGACGGATACGTGGCCGCGATGCTTTCCATCTGCAGCAGGTCGCCGTGACGGATCGCCGCGTCTTCGTGGTTGCGTTCGAGATGCGGCTCGTACCAGCGGCGAATCTGCTCGAACTCGGCGGGCCACGGCGTGGTGTTGCTGGCCACTGCCGTCATCAGCTCGACAAACGGGCGCCAGTCTTCCAGCGCGCGGGCGGGCGGCTCGAACTGTGCAAGCGCGCGGCCATGCGGTGAAGCGAGCGCCGTGGCAAGACCGGATGCGTCGCTCGCGGAGGATGCTTCCGCGCTCGTGCCGCTCACTGCATCGAGCACGCGCGCGGCCGTGGCCGGACCGACGCCCGGCAGCAGCTGCAGCACACGAAAACCGGCGACGCGATCGCGCGGATTCTGCCCCCAGCGCAGCACCGCGAGCATGTCCTTCACGTGCACCGAGTCGAGAAACTTCAGCCCGCCGAACTTCACGAACGGGATATTGCGCCGCGTGAGCTCGATTTCGAGCGTCGCGCTGTGGTGGGCGGCGCGAAACAGCACCGCCTGCGACTTCAGCTTCATGCCGTCTTCGCGCGCGGCCAGCACCTGCTCGACGACGTAGCGCGCCTGGGTCGCCTCGTCCGCCACCGAAACGAGCCGCGGACGCTGCGCCGACGCCTTGTCGGTCCACAGGTTCTTCGTGAAGCGCTCGCTCGCGAGATCGATCACCGCGTTCGATGCGGCGAGGATCGGCTGCGTGGAGCGGTAGTTGCGCTCCAGCGTGACCTGCTTCGCGGGCGGCGCGAAGTGCGACGGGAAATCGAGGATGTTGCGCACCGTGGCGCCGCGAAACGAGTAGATGGACTGCGCGTCGTCGCCGACCACCGTCAGGCCGTGGCCATCCGGCTTCAGCGCCAGCAGGATCGACGCCTGCAGGCGGTTGGTGTCCTGGTATTCGTCGACGAGTACGTGATCGAAGCGGCCCGACAGATCGGCCGCGATCGACGGTTCCGACACCATGTGCGACCAGTACAGCAGCAGGTCGTCATAGTCGAGCACGCTCTGCTTCTGCTTCGCGTCCACGTAGGCCGCGAACAGCATGCGCAGATCCGCCCCCCACTCGCGACACCACGGGAACGCGGCATCCAGCACGCTCGCCAGCGAGCCGCCGGTGTTCACCACGCGCGAGTAGATCGAGAAGCAGGTGGACTTCGACGGGAAGCGCTTTTCCTTCGCCGACAGACCGAGCTCGTGACGCACCAGGTTCATCAGATCCGCCGAGTCTTCGCGGTCGTTGATCGTGAAGGTGGGCGACAGGCCAATCAGGTCCGCGTATTCGCGCAGCAGCCGCGCGCCGACGCTATGGAACGTGCCGGCCCAGCTCAAGCCCTGCGCAACGGCCGCCCGCGCGCCGGACAGCCCCGGCGCCGACGCGACGATGCGCGTGACGCGGCGGATCATCTCGTCCGCCGCGCGGCGGGAGAACGTCAGCAGCAGGATGCGATGCGGGTCCGCGCCCTTCACGATCAGATGCGCGACCCGGTGCGCGAGCGTGTTGGTCTTGCCCGACCCCGCTCCCGCGATCACCAGCAATGCGCCGGGCGGATGCGTTGGATCATCCGCGCCGTATTCGACCGCCTCGCGTTGCACGTCGTTGAGCTTCGCGAGCCAGGCGGCGGTGTCGAGCGGCGGGGAATCGGCGGCGGAAAGCACGGCGGGCAGTGAGCGGCGATGAGAATGTCGCACACTGTATATCCATACAACCCCGCGCGGCAAGCGCCCCCTTTTAACGCTGGCCGATCGGCCAGGTCGACCCGTGCAATTCCCGATTCCGCGATGCCGCGCTCCGCGTGACGCTTGCGATACCGGGCATGGTGAATGCCTCGTTCTCTCCACCCATTCGGGCTTTCTTCCGAAACTGTGAGGCGACTATGGAAATAGACACGACCCCGTGGTTTGCACTGGACCAGCACGCGCCCGCGCGCGACGGCTGGTACGAAGTTCAGCTCGCCAACGGCAACACCGCGTTCGCGAATTTCCACGACGGCACGTGGACCGAAAAGCCACTGCTCGTCTTCACGCACTGGCGCGGGTTGCGCTCCGACCCCACGAAAGCGAAAGCCGCCACACCGCCTTCGATCGATGCGGAAGCGACCGCCGCGCAGGGCGTACGCGCCGCATGGAACGCGTTCCTGTCAGGTCCGACGGAGGACCCGGCCGGCAAGGCACCGTCGCATCCCGACATGCCCACCGACACCTCGCAGCAGCGTCAGCACCGGCTCAGCAACGGCCACAGCTGACGCAGCACGGCCTGGATTCCCGGGTCGTCTGCAAAAAAACCCGACGCACTCGTGAAGTGCGTCGGGCTCCTTTTACCCTGCGGAATCTGGCCGCCTCGCCGGCCGAAAACCGGCAGGCGCTTCGTCAGTGATTCGGCACCGCGTTATCCGCCTGCCCTGCCTGCCCCTGCATCTGGGCCTTCATCGCGTTGTTGGCGGCGTCCTTGTCCGCCTGACGGTTGACCTTCGCGTTCTTCACCGTCTCCTTGTACTGCGCCTTCGACAGCTTCTTCTTCGCACGGTACTCCGCGTTCGCCTGCGCGTCGGCGTTGCGCTTTTGCACCAGCGGGTCGTTCGAACCCGGCGCGGTCAGGTTCTGCGGCGCGGGCGACGGCGGCTGGATGCCCTGCGCGGCTGGAGCCGCGGTGCTGTTGTCCTGCGCCAGCGTCGTGGCAGGCTGAATCTGTCC
This sequence comes from Paraburkholderia phosphatilytica, assembly GCF_003443895.1. Taxonomy (GTDB): domain Bacteria; phylum Pseudomonadota; class Gammaproteobacteria; order Burkholderiales; family Burkholderiaceae; genus Paraburkholderia; species Paraburkholderia phosphatilytica. The sequence continues at coordinate 193,384 of NZ_QQOA01000009.1, forward strand.
AGACTGGGTCGTCGACGGCTGCGGGGCCGTCTGCGCGAACGCGGCGGTCGTGGCGAAGGCGCACAGCGCCGTACCGGTCAAAAGCGAACGAATCTGGTTCATGGCATTCCTCTCTCTTTGGTTCGTTGGACCTAGAAGGCCGGGCCGTCGGCAGCGCTGGTACGTCGCCGCCGGCGCCATCATCCCGCCAGGTGCCTCTCGCAAAAAGCGCGCAGGCTCTTCTACGGACTGACCTAAACAGAGTGAAGTTCTCGCTCGAACCCGAATGTTACTCACCGTTTCATTTTCTGACGGTTTCATAACATCCTCTACCCGTGCCGCATCGGGCCAATGGGCTTATGATGCGAACCCTGCGCCGCATTCCATCGCCTGCCATGCCCAATCTCCGTTTCACGCTGACCGGCGACTACGTCGAACTGCATAACCTGCTGAAGCTGACCGGCCTCGCCGACAGCGGCGGCTCGGCCAAGCAGATCGTCGCCGCGGGCAAAGTGAACGTCGACGGCCGCGTCGAAACCCGCAAGACGTGCAAGATCCGCGCGGGCCAGGTCGTGCTGCTCGGCGACACCCGGATCGCCATCGACGAAGGCTGACCGAAAGAAACCGCACCATCCTTGTGCCCGTTCATCGACAGCGGGCGGTTTCGGCAATAAGCTTCCGGTTCCACCGATAAGAAATTTCGCGCAGCCGCGGTCCGACTCCGCCGCCGCGCGTCCTCGCCAATGACGCAATCCGTATCCCGCGTGAGCGCGAAGCCGCCCACGCTATCCCGCCATGCCGCCGACACCGCCCGTCTCGCCGCGCCGCTCGCGATCGCGCAGCTCTCGCAGATGGCGATGGGCGTCACCGACACGGTGCTGCTCGGCTCGCTCGGCCCCGACGCGCTCGCGGCCGGCGGCCTCGGCGCGAACCTGTTTTTCGTCGTCGTCACGCTGCTGCAGGGCGTGCTCACCTCCGTCAGCGTGAGCGTCGCGCACGCGCGCGGTGCGCAGGCCGACGAGCGCGTACCGCCGATCTACTGGACCGGCTTCGTGCTGTCGCTGCTGCTGACGGTGCCGGCCTTCACGCTGCTGTCGTTCGCGGCGCAGATCCTGGCGGCGTTCGGCGAGCCGCCGCTGCTCGCGCACAACGTCGGCGAATACGCGGCCATGCTGCGCTGGGCGGCGCCCGGCAGCCTGATCGGCGTCGGGCTGATGCGCTCGTTCCTGCCCGCAATCGGCGCGGCGAAGCGGCTGCTGTGGGTGTCGATCGGCGGCGTATTCGTCAACGCGTTTCTGAACTACAGCCTGATCCATGGCGCGCACGGCCTGCCGCGGCTCGGCTTTCTCGGCTCCGCCACCGCGACCACGATCACCGTCTGGCTGAGTGCCGCCGTACTGATGGCGCTGCTGCACTTCCGGCCGCGCTTCCGGCACTTCGTGATCGCGACGCGACCGAGGCTGCCGTTGATGGGCGAACTGTTCGGCATCGGCTGGCCGGTCGCGATCACGTACGGCGTCGAATCGACGCTCTTTCTCGCGACGGGCCTGATGGTCGGCCTGCTCGGCGAATCGCAGCTGGCCGCGCACCAGATCGCGCTCAACGTCGCGTCCGTCGCGTTCATGGTGCCGCTCGCGATCGGCCAGGCGGCCAACGTGCGGGTCAGCTACTGGTCGGGCGCGGGGCAACCGCTCGCGGCGCGGCACGCGGGTTTCGCCGCGCTCGCGCTGGGCGTGAGCTTCATGTCGCTGTCGGCGCTGGTGCTGATCACGGTGCCGCATGCGATCGTCGGGCTGTACCTGCATCTCGACGATCCGGCCAACGCCGCCACGGTGAAGCTCGCCACGTCGCTGCTGGGCGTAGCGGCGATCTTCCAGATCGTCGACGGCATGCAGACGGTCGGCTCCGGGTGCCTGCGCGGCCTCAAGGACACGCGCATTCCGATGATCGCGGCCGCGTTCGGCTACTGGGGCATCGGCTTCCCGACCGGCTACACGCTCGCGTTCCACGCCGGGCTCGGCGCGCGCGGGCTGTGGTGGGGGCTCGCGGCCGGGCTCGCGAGCGTCGCCGTGCTGATGACGCTACGCTTTCACCGGCTGAGCCTGCACAACAGCGCGCGCACCGGCGCAAGCGGGTCCGTCGCGGCGCCGCATTAGGCCGCGTCTTCGCTGTGTCGACGCCGCCGCCCGCGACGTCGCGCGACCGCCCGGCCGCACCGCATCCCTCACGACCCAAAGCATCGGGCACGATTTCGGCGTCTGCTTAACGCCACAGTCCGAAGCCTTTCAAACGGTAAAATGCCGGCCTGGCCGCGCCGGCGCCGCCGCGCTTCCCACAAGGAAGCGCGCTGCCCGATCACCCTTCTCCCGCCTGCGCGCCGCCCGGCATCCTCCCGGTCCTGATTCCCGAGCGGCCCGCCCGCTGCCCGTCCGTCTGCCGCACGCGTCGCGTGCCGCTGCGCGCGCGGACAGCGCATGAGACGCCGCCGTCGCTTCCACCATTTCAACAGGGACCACCTGCCATGCTGACCCGGGTCACCCGACTCTTCCCGCTGTGGGCGCTGCTCGCCTCGCTCATCGCCTACTTCTCGCCCGTATCGGTGTCCGGCATCGCGCCGCACGTCACCGGGCTGCTCACGCTGATCATGCTGTCGATGGGCGTCACGCTGTCGCTCGCCGACTTCCGGCGCGTGTTCACGCGTCCCTCGCCGGTGCTCGCCGGCATCGTGCTGCATTACCTCGTGATGCCGCTCGCCGCATGGGCCATCGCGAAGGCGCTGCGCATGCCGCCCGATCTCACGGCGGGCATGGTGCTGGTCGGCAGCGTCGCGAGCGGCACGGCTTCGAACGTGATGATCTATCTCGCGCGCGGCGACGTCGCGCTGTCGGTCACGATCAGCGCGCTGTCGACGCTCGTCGGCGTGATCGCCACGCCGCTGCTCACGCGTCTGTACGTGGACGCATCGATCGTCGTCGACGTGCGCGGCATGCTAATGAGCATCCTGCAGATCGTCGGCCTGCCGATCGTCGTCGGGCTCGTGATCCATCATCTGTTCACGAAGCTTGTGCGCAAGGTCGAGCCGATCCTGCCGCTCGTTTCGATGGTGTCGATCCTGCTGATCATCGCGGCCGTGGTGGGCGGCACGCAGAAGAGCATCGCGTCGGTCGGTCTGCTCGTCGCGGTGGGCGTGGTGCTGCACAACGGCATCGGCCTGCTCGGCGGTTACTGGGGCGGCCGTCTGCTCGGCTTCGACGAAGCCGTCTGCCGCACGCTCGCGATCGAGGTCGGCATGCAGAACTCGGGGCTCGCCGCGACGCTCGGCAAGCTCTATTTCTCGCCGCTCGCGGCCTTGCCGGGCGCGCTGTTCTCGGTGTGGCACAACCTCTCGGGCTCGGTGCTGGCGGGCATCTGGGCCGGCCGTCCGGCGAAAGGTTCGACGCACGAACATGAGCAGCAGGCGGCGGTGCGGGAAACGTCGGTGCACTGAGCGCCAACATCACGCCATGTTTTAACGCGGCCGGGGCTCACCCGGCCGCGCCCCCTTCGTGCGGGCACAGACGCCGACCGCCGCAAGCGCGGCACGCAGCACCACGCTCTGTGCTCACTCGACAGTCCCGCGCGCCGATTCCTCTTACAATGACCCGCGTCCACCGCGCGGACCGCACGCTCGTATTCAACCGGGGGCAGGCACGCGCGCTGCTACTGCGCGCAGCATCACACAGGCGCGAGACCGTGGAGAACTGGCGTGCCGTCCGACAACATCGATAACAACACCACCGCCCGGCGTATCGTGGCATTCATGCTGCAAGCCGCACGCGCCCAGTCGCGCAACCTCTCGCCGTTCGATACCCTGTTGCGCCTGCTCAGCCGAAGTGCCAGCCGCATCGCGCTGCTGCTGGGCGTCACGCTCCTCACCGCATGCGCGACGCGCCCGCCCGCCACCGCATTCGACCGCAGCGAAACGCACGCACTGCCGACCACCACGCAGACCGCGCTCGGCGACGCGCTCGCGCTGCTCGAACGCGCGCATCCCGGCGAATCCGGCTTCCGCCTGCTGCCCACCGGCACCGAAGCGCTGCAGATGCGCATCGCGCTCGCCCGCTCGGCGACGAAGACGCTCGACATGCAGTACTACATCGCCGACGAGGACACCACCGGCAAGCTGCTGCTCGCCGCGGCGCTCTACGCAGCGGATCACGGCGTGCGCGTGCGGATGCTGGTCGACGACCTGAACTTCAAGGACATCGACGACGTGATGGCCGCGCTGAGCACGCATCCGAACATCGAGGTCCGCGTGTTCAACCCGTTCGCGAGCGCGCAGTACGGGATGTTCCGCCGCACCGCCGACGTCTTCACGAAGATCGACAACTTCACGCGCCGCATGCACAACAAGGCGATGATCGCGGACAACCAGCTTGCGATCGTCGGTGGCCGCAATCTCGGCGACGAGTACTTCAGCGCCAGCAACACGCTGCAGTTCCGCGACCTCGACGTGCTCGCGGCCGGTCCGATCGCCGCGGACGTGTCGGCGAGCTTCGACCAGTTCTGGAACAGCAGCATCTCCTACCCGCTGCGCGTGCTGAACCGGCAGAGCTTCGATCCGCAGAAGCTCGATTCGGTACGCGACCAGCTGCGGCAGCACTGGCGCACCAACGCCGATCCGTACAACGCAAAACCGCTGAACGCGACGCCGCTCGCAAGCCAGATCGCGAAGGAGCAGCTCGGCCTCACGTGGGCGCCGGCGGAGTTCAAATCCGATACGCCGGACAAGATCTCGCACCCGTCCGACGATTACGTAAGCCCGCCGATGAAGCGCCTCAGCGAACTGATGAGCGAAGCGCAGAGGGAATTCCTCGTCGTGTCGCCGTACTTCGTGCCGCACGACACGGGGATCAAGTCGCTGGGCTCACTCGTCAGGCGCGGCGTGAAGGTCCAGATCCTCACCAATTCGCTCGCCGCGACCGACGCCGTCGCGGTGCAGGCCGGCTACAGCCCGTACCGCGTGCCGCTGCTCAAGGCGGGCGTCGAGCTGTACGAGTTCAAGCCGAACCCCGCGTCACCGCACGCCGACGTCGCGGGTTCGCGCTCGCGCGCGAGCCTGCACGCGAAGACCTACGTGGTCGACCGCAAGATCCTCGTGATCGGCTCGATGAACCTCGATCCGCGTTCCGCGCATCTGAACACCGAACTCGCGCTGGTGATCCACAGTCCGACCCTCGCCGACCAGGTCGCGCAGATGTTCCAGCGCGCGATCTCGCCGGACGTCAGCTACCGGGTGACGCTCGCGACGCCGGCCGAACTCGCCGAGCGCCGCTCGGTCGGCGCGCCGCCGTCGAAGCTGGTGTGGACCGACCGCGAAAACAACGAGATGCGGACGTGGGAACTCGATCCGAACGCGGGTTTCTACCGGAATCTGATGACCGGACTATTCTTGTTGTTACCCGTCGATGGCGAGCTCTGACTGACGGCATTCCTGTCGTTACCCGCCGACGGCGAACGCTGACATAAGGCAAGCGGCGGGCAAGCGGCGGGCAAGCAGCGGGCACGCGGCGCAGCCGCTTCGCCATCCATCCGACCAACCGTCGCCTTGCGCGGCGACGCCGTGGAGTGAACGATGAGTGAAAACGTAAGACTGGAACGCGACACGTTCGGCGAGATCGCCGTGCCGAACGAGCGCCTGTGGGGCGCGCAGACGCAGCGCTCGCTGCAGAATTTCCGTATCTCGACCGAAAAGCAGTCGCCCGAGCTGATTCACGCGCTCGCGGTGATCAAGCGCGCGGCCGCCGAAGTGAACGTCGGCCTCGGCGTGCTCGACGAAACGAAGGCGAAGGCGATCATGCGGGCCGCCGACGAAATCATCGAAGGCCAACACCCGGACGAATTTCCGCTCGCGGTGTGGCAGACGGGCTCCGGCACGCAGACCAACATGAACCTCAACGAGGTGATCGCGAACCGCGCGAGCGAGATTCTTGGCGGCGAGCGCGGCGAGGCGCGCAAGGTCCATCCGAACGACGACGTGAACCGCGGCCAGTCGTCGAACGACGTATTCCCGACCGCGATGCACATCGCCGCCGCGGTCGCGATCACGCAGCAGCTGATTCCCGCGCTGAACACGCTGCGCGCGACGCTCGACGGCAAGGCGAAGGCCTTCGACGGCATCGTGAAGATCGGCCGTACGCACCTGCAGGACGCGACGCCGCTCACACTCGGCCAGGAGTTCTCCGGCTACGTCGCGCAGCTCGATCAGTGCATCCGGCACGTCGAATCGTCGCTGCCGCATCTGTACGAGCTCGCGCAGGGCGGCACCGCGGTCGGCACGGGCCTGAACGCGCATCCGCAGTTCGCGGACAAGGTCGCCGCGGCGATCGCGAAGCTGACCGGCGTGCCGTTCGTCTCCGCGGCAAACAAGTTCGAGGTGATGGCCGCGGCCGATGCGCTGGTGTTCGCGCACGGCGCGCTGAAGACCGTCGCCGCGAGCCTGATGAAGATCGCCAACGACATCCGCTGGCTCGCGAGCGGACCGCGCTGCGGCCTCGGCGAGCTGTCCATTCCGGAGAACGAGCCGGGCAGCTCGATCATGCCGGGCAAGGTGAACCCGACGCAGTCCGAGGCGGTGACGATGCTGTGCTGCCAGGTGTTCGGCAACGACGTCGCGGTCAACATGGGCGGCGCGAGCGGCAACTTCGAGCTGAACGTATTCCGGCCGATGATCGCGCACAACCTGCTGCAATCGGTGCGGCTCCTCGCCGACGGCGCGCACAGCTTCAACGACAACTGCGCGGTCGGCATCGAGCCGAACCATGCGCGCATCGATGCGTTGCTGAACGAATCGCTGATGCTCGTGACCGCGCTCAATCCGCACATCGGCTACGACAAGGCCGCGCAGATCGCGAAGAAAGCGCACAAGGAAGGCACGACGCTGAAGGCTTCGGCGCTCGCGCTCGGCTATGTCACCGAGCAGCAGTTCGACGAGTGGGTGAAGCCGCAGGAGATGGTTGGGAATACGAAGAAATAAGCGAAGGGATAACCGATGAGCCGCGTCGTATGACACGCGCCATGAAGCAATAAAGGCCGAAGCGCATGTGTCGCTTCGGCCTTTTTGTTGTGCGACGCAGTGGCGGGGCCGCAGCCCGCCTTCGTCACACCTGCCCTTTGGTCACTTCCTCCGGCTTCAGTTCGACGATCGCATCGAGCGCGGCCTTCACGTCGATCGCGTATTTCGCGAGACGCTTCTGCTCGTCGGTGACCGGCTCGAAGGTCGGCACCGGCACCGGATTGCCGTTCTCGTCGACGGCGACGAACACCACGAGGCAGTCGGTGGTCTGACGCAGCTCGCCGCTCTTCGGGTCGCCCGCGAACACCGACACGTGGATGTGCATGCTGGTGCGGCCGGTCGCTACGACCCGCGCGCGCAGCTCGACCAGATTGCCGACGTGAATCGGCCGGCGAAAGCGGATGTTGCCGACGCTCACCGTCACGCAGTAGCGGCCCGACCAGACGGCGGCGCACGCATACGCGGTTTCGTCGATCCATTTCATCAACGCGCCGCCGTGCACCTTGCCGCCGAAGTTGACCGACGTCGGCTCGGCGAGAAAGCGGAAGGTGGTTTCGGAGCGGTCCTGCGCTCCGGTGGAAGGCGTGCTCATGATGGCTCCAGCCGGTCGATGTATTGGGGGAGGAGCCGATTATACGGGCGACACAAAAGACCGCTGCCGCCCGTTCCGCGTGTGTGCGCCAGGCGGCGCGGCGTTAATCGTCCGCCGGACTATTTGCTGTGGAACGACACGCCCTCGTCGATCGTGCCGTACATCGTGATGCCGTCCTGGCTGCTGCCCGACGGCGGGGGACCGCCCGCGCAGGCGGCGCACAGCAGGGTCGCGGCAAGAACACCGAGGATGAGTTTCATGACTGCGTGAACCGGGGATTGAACCTCTCCGATTCTAGCCTGGGCCTTCGCACGCCCGCCGTTACGGCGGCTGTCCGTTCCTGACGGCGTCTGAACAGTCCGAACTCCCGCCGCTGCATCCACATTTCACCCAGACCTGAAACATCGATTGCACGACACGCGTACAGTAGGAACCGTGATGAACCTGACTGATGCGGAGATATTTATGTCCTCTCCCCTCGTGGACGACCATAGCCACTTCCCGGGCCTGAGCCGGATCGGCGCGCTGCTAGCCGACCCGGGCCGCGCCGCGATGCTGTGGGCGCTGATGGACGGCAGCGCGCGGCCGGCGGGCGAACTGACGCTGATCGCGGGGCTGTCGCCGTCGGCGGCGAGCGCGCATCTCGCGCGGCTCACCGAAGGCGGTCTGCTCGCGCTCGAGGTACGCGGCCGGCATCGCTATTTCCGGATCGCGTCGGCGGATATCGCGGCGTCGATCGAGGCGCTCGCGAACGTCGCGCAGGTGAGCGCGCCGCAACGCGTCGCGCCGAAGCCGGCGCGTACGGTGCCGGTCGACATGCGTTACGCACGCACCTGCTACGACCACATGGCGGGCGAACTCGCAGTGCGCGTGTTCGAGCGGATGATCGACCGCGGCATGCTGAACCGCGACGGCGATTCGCTCGATGCGACCCCGGCCGGCGCCGCGCATCTCGCCGACTGGGGCATCGAACTCGGCGAACAGCAGCGCCGCCGCCGGCGCTTTGCGTGCACGTGCCCCGACTGGAGTGAACGGCGCCCGCACCTGGGCGGCGCGCTCGGCGCCGCGCTGCTCGATGCGTGGCAGACGCGGCATTGGGTGGAGCGCACCGACCGGCCTCGCATTCTGCGAATCACGCCGCAAGGGCATCAGCAGTTCGACAGGTTTCTTGCGGCGTGAAACGCGTCGGAGCGCCCGCGGCACGGGCTTTTTCAACGTCCGCCGGGGATGAACCGGCGATGCGTCAGGTTTTGTTACACGCATCGCTAGAACCCTTACAAATGAGCGCTCCGTGAAACAGGCCGGTTGGGTAGAGTCAAGTCACGCATGCCGCCATCGCGGTATTCGAACGAGACAACGACATGACCACACCTGTTCGCCAACCGTCAGCCACCGGTCCGCACACGCAGCGGACCGCGCGCCTGACCTCGATAGCCCAGCGCACGCTGCTCGCACTTGCCGCGATCACGCTGTTCGCCGAAGGCGCGCTCGCGCAGCAGACTCAAGCGGCTGCTGAGCCCGACTACGCGACGCAGCAGCCCGCACCGCAGGGCGCGCAGAACGTCGATCCGCCGGGCCGCGTCGCGCGCCTCAACTACATGGCCGGCACCGTCACGACGGAGCCCGCCGGCGCCAGCGACTGGTCGTACGCGCAGCTCAACCGTCCGCTCACCACCGGCGACCAGCTGTGGGACGACAAGGACGCCCGCTCCGAGATGCACATCGGTTCGACGGCGGTGCGCCTCGGCGCGTCGACGAGCCTCGACGTGCTCAATCTCGACGACACCAACGCGCAGCTGAAGGTCGTGCAGGGCACGCTGTCCACGCATGTGCGCGAGGTGCCGCAAGGCGGCTCATACGAGATCGATACGCCGAACCTCGCGCTCGGCGTCACCGGTCCCGGCGACTATCGCGTGGACGTCGCGCCCGACGGCAGCAGCACCACCGTGACGGTGCGCAGCGGCAACGCGACGGTGTACGGCGACAACGGCCAGGTGCCGGTCGCGGCGGGCCAGCAGGTCCGCTTCGCGGGCACAGCGCTGCAGCAGGTCGCGGACAACGGCGCGCCGCAGCCGGACAGCTTCGATACGTGGACCGAAGGCCGCGACGCCGCCGAAGATCGCTCGGTGTCGGCACGCTACGTGTCGCGCGACGTGCCGGGCTACCAGGATCTCGATGCAAACGGCTCATGGCGCAACGACCCGCAATACGGCGAAGTGTGGACGCCGAACGCGGTGCCGGCCGGCTGGGCGCCGTATCACGACGGCCACTGGATCTGGCAGGCGCCGTGGGGCTGGACGTGGGTCGACGATCAACCGTGGGGCTTCGCGCCGTATCACTACGGCCGCTGGGCGTATGTCGACGACTCGTGGGCGTGGGTGCCGGGCCCGGTCGTCGAGGACGCGCCGCCGGTGTACGCGCCGGCGCTGGTCGGGTTCGTCGGCGGTGGCGACAGCCAGTTCAGCTGGGGCGTGAATCTCGCGATCGGCGGTGCGATGGCGGCGGGCGTCGCGTGGTTCCCGCTCGGCCCGGGCGAGCCGTGGCATCCGCACTGGGGCGACTGGAGCCCGCGCTACTACCAGCGCGTGAACGAGACGGTCGTGGTCAACAACTACAACCACGTCACGATCAACAACATCCATAACGTCCACAACACGTTCGTCAACTACCACGCGCCGGGCGCGATCACGGCCGTGCCGGCCACCGCGTTCGTGCATGGCCAGCCGACGGGCCGCTTCGCGCAGAAGGTCGATCCGCGGCAATGGCACAACGCGCAGGTGCAGTCGGGTGCGCCGAATCTCGCGCCGGTGAAGCAGAGCTTCGGGCCCGGAATGCGTAACGCGACCTATCGACCGCCTGCCGACGTGGGCACCCGATCGGTCGTCGCGACGCGCGGCGCGGCCGTGCCCGCGGCGTTCCACGACAACCTCGCGCAACGTTTTGCGCAGGGCGGCGGCCGCGTGCCCGGTGCGGGCGATCCGATCGTGCGGACCTCGGTGCCGGCGCACTTCGCGGGTATCCAGCAACCAGGACGCGCGGCCGGCATGCCGACGCAGAACGTCCGGGTCGTGCAGTCGCATGTGGCGGGCGGCGCGCCGGGGCTGATGACCGGCGGTCCGGTGCAGCACGGTGCGGGTGCTCAGCCTGGCGGCCGGCCGGGCGCGATGCCGCAAGGTCAGGCTGGATTCGCCGCGAATGGACACCCGATGCCAGGCGGTGCGCCTGCCAACGCGATGCAGGCGCAGATGCGGCACGGCGCGCCTGCGGGCGGCGAAGCGCAGCGGCCAGGCGCACCTGGGAATGGCGTGCCGCGTCCGCCGCAGTTCGCTGGGCATCCAGGCACTCCTGGTCATGCGGGGACGCCGGCGCAGGCCGGCATGATGCAGCAGAATCGCGCGGCGGCTGAAGCGCAGCATGGCCAGCCGTCGTGGACGCAGCCGCATCAGCCGATGGCGCAACAGCGCTCGCCGAACGAAGCGATGGGCGGCGCCCAGGCACAAGAGCAGGCGCATCGCCCGGAAAACGCAGCGGTCGCGCAGATGCCGCATGCGCCGTCGACGGGCGCGCCACGCGTCGAGCAGGCGCCGGGCGTTCATCAGGCGCAACCGGCACAACAATTCGCGCGTGGTCCGCAAGGCGGCGAACCGCAGGCGCCTCATGCGCCGATGCAGATGCAGGCGCAGGCCCCGCATGTCCAGCAACCGATGCAGCAACCTCGGCCGCAGCCGGTTCGCGCGGAACCGCAGCATGCGCCGGAGCAGTTCCATGCGCAGGCGCCTCAGCAGCCACGGGCGGAGTTCCATCCGCAACCTCAACCGCAACCGCGCGCGGAATTCCATCCGCAGCCACAGCCGCAACCGCGTCCGCAACCGCAGCAGGTGCGTGAGCAGCCGCGTCCGCAACCTCAGCCGCAGCACGAGCAGCCGCATCAGCAGGCCAACGAAAACCATGGGCGCGACAAGCCGCATGGCTGAGCGCGAGGCTCATCGACCAAAAACCTCGGGTAATCGCTGATGTCGTTAAAAAGGCCGCCGGATCTCGACGATCCGGCGGCCTCGCCGATTTCAATCACGAAACGTTTACTCGCGCGGGCTGCGTGGATAAACCCCGCGCGCGGACACTCAAACCGCCATCGGCGCAGTCAACGGCTCATGGTGCCGATAGTCGACGAGCGTGAAGTCTGAAGGCTCGATCTTTTCGAGCCATTCGGGTTGATACACGCCGGTCGTCGCGTAGTCGGGCACGCGGTCGCTGATCGACAGACGCGGGCTCGGATACGGTTCGCGCGTGAGCTGCCGCTGCAGCATGTCGAGCTGGTTTTCGTAGATGTGCGCATCGCCGATGAAGTACGTGAACCAGCGCGGCGTATACCCCGTCAGGCGCCCGACGAGATGCAGCAGCGCGGCGCCTTCCGCGAGATTGAACGGCGTGCCGAGACCCACGTCGTTGCTGCGGATGTAGAGGCACAGCGAGATCTCGCGCTTCGATGCGTTCGGCAGGAACTGGTACAGCAGATGGCACGCGGGCAGCGCGATCTGGTCGAGCACGGCCGGATTCCACGCATGAAACAGGATGCGGCGGTCGGACGGGTTCTGCATGATCGTGTCGAGACACTGCCGCAGCTGATCGACCGCCTTGTAGAGCAGCACCTTGCGCTCGCCGTTCTCTTCGAACGTGGTCACGACGCTGAAACCGCGCGACGCCGCATCGTCGAGCTGCGCGCTCGCGTCAGCTGGCAGGACCTTGTACGCGGGCCAGCGGCGCCATTGCACGCCATACACGTCGCCGAGATCGTCCGGACCTTCGCGGTACGGATTCGCCAGCCACTGCGGATTGTCGTTCGCGTTCGCGTCCCACACCTTGCAGCCGAGCGCGCGAAAATCCGCGGCGCTCTTCGATGCGCGCAGAAACCCGACCAGCTCGCCGATCGCCGATTTGAACGCGAGCTTCTTCGTCGTCACGGCGGGAAAACCCTGCTGCAGATCGAAGCGCAGCATCGCGCCGGGCATGCTGATCGTGCGGATGCCGGTGCGGTTTTCCTGCCAGCTGCCGGTATCGAGTATCGAGCGGACGAGCTCGAGATATTGGTTCATGCGGGATCCTTCGGCTGCGCGCTTGTGCTTGTGGTCGTACAAGCCACGCGCTTCTGTGCGGAACGCAGAAGCGGATCTGCGTCGAAAGCAGGATTCTAGCAAGCGCTGGACGGGAACGCTGGGCAAGCCCGCGGCGCGACGCTCACCACCCGCGCAAATGAAACGCGGCGCCGTGCATCACACACGGCGCCGCGTATTCGGACAAGCAAGCGACAGGCAAAACGCGCTCAAGCAAAACGAAGCTTGTCAGCTCACAGATGCGGTACGGTCGCCACGCCGCCGTGCGCGATCCGGTCGCCCGGACCGTCGGCTTCCATATGGCGCATGCCGTGCGCGCACAGCAGACGGTACAGCGTGACGCGCGAGATGCCGAGTTCCTGCGCCGCATCGCCGAGACGCCCGCGATGACGCAACAACGCAAGCTCGATGGCCTGGCGCTCGGCCGCTTCGCGCGCCTGCGCGAGCGACACCGGCACGATCTCGACGAACTCCGCGAGCTCGAGATCGGCCGCGGTGATCGCGCGCCCTTCGGACATCACGATCGCACGGCGCACGCGGTTGATCAGCTCGCGCACGTTGCCGGGCCAGCTGTAGTTATGCAGCGCCGCGATCGCATCCGGCGAGAAGCCGCGCAGACGCCGGCTCGCATCTTTGCGGAAACGCTCGAGCATGTGCCGCGCAAGCAGCTCGATGTCCTTGCCGCGCGCGCGCAGCGGCGGCTCGTCGATCTGCAGCACGCACAGACGGTGATAGAGGTCGGAGCGGAACCGCCCTTCGATCATCGCCGCGGTCATGTCCACGTGGGTGGCCGAGATGATCCGCACGTCGACCGGGATCGCCGCGTGGCCGCCGAGACGCTCGACCTTGCGCTCCTGCAGGAAGCGCAGCAGGCTCGCCTGGCTTTCCAGCGGCAGGTCGCCGATTTCGTCGAGGAACAGCGTGCCGCCGTTGGCAGCCTCGACCCGGCCGATCTTGCGCTGGTTCGCGCCGGTGAACGCGCCGCGTTCGTAGCCGAACAGTTCGGATTGCAGAAGATGCGGCGGGATCGCGCCGCAATTGATGGCGACGAACGGCGCACTGCGCCGCGACGAACGCTCGTGAATGGCGACCGCCGTCAGTTCCTTGCCGGTGCCCGACTCGCCCGAGATGAACACCGGCGCATCGGTCATCGCGACCTTGCGGATCGAGCGGAACAGCGCGAGCATCGCGTCGCACGAGCCGACCATCTCGCCTTCCGTGCCCGCGAGGGTCGAATCGTTCGATGCAGGTTCGCCGAGCGACACCATGCCGTATGCGTGACCGACCGAATCGACGATGCGGTCGCCGGAATACGGCACGGTAACGTAGTCGAAACAGTAGTCGCGCACGAGACGGCGCAGCGACGCGTCCTGCAGCTGGCCGGGCATCGTGGCCGCGACCCAGCCGACGTTCGGCATGGTCAGGCAGGCTTCGAAACTGGCGATTTCATGTTGCAGGAAACAGCTCGAGAGATCGAGCAATCCCCCAGCGGCGGAGCCGGCGCGCAACGCGCGCCGCACATCGCGCGCCGAGCCCACGACTTCCACGTTCCAACCCCGCTCGTGGAAACAGTCGTGCAACTCCGTGCTCGGGTCGCGAGTGACGTAAATCAGTTGCCGCGTTGCGGATTCCATTATTCAGATCCTCGTCAACGAACGTTAAGGACGACGGCGCGTACCTGAACGAAAAAACTTCAGACACGCGAACTCGCTCCCGGTTTCACCCCAGGGTGAAACCGAACGGCCATTCCATTCCGTGCGGACAGCGGATCCCCGATAAGCGGCGTGTGTGTATTTCAGACGGCCCTGATGGCGGGCTTTTTAAAAGTGAAGCTGTTTTCGAGAGCTTACTATACCCGCGTCCGGCACGAAAACAAATATGCAGCGGAAATTGCCCGGAAGCGCTTCCAGCAAGGCTCAGCGCGGAATCGGACGAATTTTCCGGGATGATTAAAAAGCAACACCAGGGCGAATTTCCGCTTTACAAACGCGAGGGTCCGGAGGGGTCGTTCATCGGTATTTTCTGCCGCCCGTTTCAGTGCTGAAACGTTTTCCCGCGTTTTCATCCCGCGAATTTTCGACGCCTTCCGCGAAGCCCAATAGCAGCAACGGAAAGCGGCGCATGGCATATGTCTCGCTACTGGTGACGCACCAAGGAGACACATCATGCGACCCGTTTTCACCTTCAAGGTGCGTATCCAGACCGCCGGTTGTGCATCTCTCGCCGCGCTCGCGCTGGCGCTCATCTCGACGGCCGGCTATGCGCAGGAAGCGCCCGCGACGGATTCCGCGAACGTCCCGAATCTCGTCGCGAACGACATGCCCGCTGTGATGAACGGCCCGATGGCGATCGAAGCCGTCGCCGACGACAGCCAGCGTATCAGCGACGCGTTCGTCGTCTCGTCCGACACCTCCACCAGCAACGCACCGCTCGACGATCAGGTGCTGTCGCATCAGCGCGGCGGCAAGGTCGGCATGGTGATGGTCGCCGCGACGCCGCAGCTGATGCAGGGCAACAACGTGACGCTGTGGGACGAGATCGCGCCGCCCGCGCCGGTGCCGGCGATTCCCGTCGACGCGTCGCGCTCGACGCAGGAAAACGTCGCGAGCTATACGCGCCGCTAGCGCCAACGCAAACGTTCACGACACGACCGACGTACAAGGAGTTGCGATGAGCCCTCTTCTTCCGGTCCCGAGCAGTCGCCGCCCGTTGGCGAACCCGCTCCTCGCCGCGGCGCTCGCGGTGTTCGCGGGACTCGCGTCGGGTGTCGCCGGTGCGCAGCAGGTCGTGAATCCCGGCGACATCATCGTCGAGCGGACCGTCACGCCGCGCAGCGCGTTCGACACCGTGCCGAAAGACCAGGACCCGGTCGCGGTGCGCGCCACCACGTTCCCGGCCAACACCTTCAATCCGGCGCTCGCCCAGCTCGCCACCGACGCGGACCTGACGAACGCGCACGGCTCGAGCGGCATCGCGCCGAACGGCGCGCTCACCGGCAGCGGCATGCAGGCGGTCACGCGGATCCTGTCCGGCAACGCGACCGGCAGCAACGTCGCGCTGAACGCGGGCGCGATCGGTCAGCCGGCGCCGGGACTCGGCGGGCAGCTGTCGTCGTCGGTGTCGGGTGCGCTCGCGCCGCTGACCAACGCACTGTCGGGCTCGATGGGAGGCCTGCGATGAGCCCGCGCGCCCGCCTCGCTGCCGCGACGTTCGCCGGCTGCGCGCTCGTCGCCGCGACGGCCGCCCACGCGCAGCGCGTGCCGGTGGTGAACGGCGACGCGACGATCGAATCCGGCGCGGGTGTCTCGACGAACGGTGTCGTGACGGTCAACGAAGCCGCGGGCCTGAACAACGCGCAGGCCAACCAGATGACGATCACGCAGGGCGGCACGGCCGCCGGCAGCGACAACGCCAGCGTGCAGAGCGCATCGGCGCGCGCGAAGGTGCCGAGTGCCCACGCGACGATCGAAGGCAACGCATTCTCGAATTCTTCCGGAGCCCTGATGATCAATCAGGCCGCCGGAGCAGCGAATCTCCAGCGCAACAGTGTGCAGATCGGCACTGGGGTGCCAGGAGTCGAGACCGTTACGGATGGGGAGCTATCCGCGACGGCCCCGAAAAACGGCGGTCAGGATCTGGTGGGTGGGGTTCGTAGCGTGCGCGAGGCAAACATTTCCAGTGACGCCTTCAAGAACGTCAGCGGGATCGTGCAGATCAACCAGACTGCCGGCGCCGGTAACACCACGGCAAACAGTTTTGTGCTCCGTCCCCCGGCGGGCACTCTTTTCTGAAGTACCACATACGTATCGGAGCGATAACCATGAAACGCACTCTCATTGCTACTGCCGTCCTCGCAGCCGCGTCGACCAGCGTGTTTGCAAACGGCGTCAAGGATCCGTTCATCTTCAACGCCACGCTGGTCGGCGAAGAAGTCGGGGTACAGGGCTGGGTCACGCTGTTCGGCTGTGTCGACGTCAACAGCACCGCCGGCGCCGTGGTCAACAACACGCAGAACGTGTGGGCGAACCACTCCACGATCTCGCCGAATGCACAGAGCTACGAAACGGGCCACGTGACCACGTCGGTCAACAACTCGACCTCGCAGTTCAGCACGAACGGTTCGGCCTATGCGGCTGTGGCAGTGGCTTCGACGAGCTCGTCGAAGCAGTCGTCGGGCTTCTCGGCATCGGGTAAATACGCGTACGGCAACCAGTCGAGCGCATCGATCGCCGGCGGCTACGAGTACAGCGCGCAGGACGCGAACATCTCCGGTTCGTCGAGCCACAGCAGCCACGACCAGGGCGGCCACATCGTCGCGGGCGGCATCATCGGCGGCAGCTATGGCTACGACGTGCACAACGGCCCGCACAGCGGCTCGGGCAGCGGCTATGTCGCCGGAGGCCTCGCCGCCGGATACAACGAGTCGAACTACTCGAACTCGCACAGCGTGAACAGCAACTTCGCCGCCACCGAAGGGTCGGGCCAGGGCGCGGCATGGGTCAAGCAGCGGGATTCGGGCTCCGGCTACGCGAGCGTGAGCGGCAAGGAATCGAGCTACGAGAATTCCTCGTCGTCGGCTTCCGAAGGGATCGCCGCGGTGTGGGGCCTCACCTCGAACACGACGAACGACAACACGACGGTCAAGGGTAGCGTGACGCAGCACATCGACACGCAGACCCCGGGCAACCTGACCGCGACAACCGGCACAGGCGCCGCGACGGGCGTGTCGGGCAACATCGGCGTGAACATCGCGGAAGGCATCGACAATGCGCAGGCCAACGACGCATCGCTCGCATCGATCGACGCCGGCAACGTGTTCGGCAATGCGCAGGTGTTCAACAACCAGTCGTCCGGCGGCTCGGCGAGCATCAAGAACTTCAACGTGAATGCGTCGCTGGGTGACAACTCGCTGAAGAGCGCGACCGGCAACATCGGCGTGAACATCGCCTCGGGCGTGGGCAACGTGCAGAACAACAGCATGGCTGCCTCGACCTCGACGGTGACGGCGAAGAACGCGAACGGCGCGATGGTCGCAACGGATCAGAACGACCAGACCGCCGAGCTCGCGTTCAGCGGCTCGTTCGAAGGCACGGCTTCGCTCGGTGCGGGCGCGCTGTCCGGCGCCACCGGCAACATCGGCGTGAACATCGCCGGCGGCGCTGGCAACGTGCAGCACAACGGTCTCGCGATCGCCTCGATGAGCAAGTAACAGGCGACCCAGCAGACTGGGGGTATTCGCATCACACAGGCGGGAACGCGCCGGCGGCCAGTGCAGCCGCCGGCGCGCACTCAGGAGACCAGCATGTCCGGGTTTTTCCGGTTCCCGGTGTCGCGGTTCGTCGTGGCGCTGGCAGGTTGCATATTGTGTGCGGCAGGCCACGCTCAGTCGAGCATCGACACGTCTACTCTCGTCGGCGTACCGCTCGTTAAATCGATCCGCTCGATGAGAGACATCCGCTACAGCCACATCGTCAGCCAGCAGTATGACTACAGCTGCGGTGCGGCCGCGCTCGCGACGCTTCTCAGGTACGGCTACGGCATCGACATCCCGGAGACAGAACTGATCCGCCGGATGATGGTGTTCTCGACGCCCGAGGTGGTCGTGAAGAACGGCTTCTCGATGCTCGACATGAAGAAGTTCGTCGAGACCATCGGGCTGCGCGGACGCGGGTTCCGGGTCAACACGGAAGCGCTCTATCACCTGCAGATTCCTGTCCTCGTGCTGATGAACATCGACGGTTACGAACACTTCGTGATCGTCAAGCATGCCGAAGACGGCCGCATTTTCATTGCCGACCCGGCGCTTGGCAATCGCATCGTGCTCGAAGGGGACTTCTCGAAGACGTGGAACGGCCTCGTCTTCGCGGTTCTCGGCAAACCGTTCCGGGAGGACTCGCCGCTCCTGCAGGACAACGAGTCGCTCGCGCTGAAACTGCGCGCGAACGCGCTCGCGAACGGCACGGCGGCGACGCCCTTCGTCGAATACGGCTTGATCAAGGCCGAACTTTTCTGATCCGACCATGAAGCGCCACCTCTCACAGATCGGCCTCGCGTTGTGCGCCACAGCGTGCGGTCTCTCGGATGGTGCGTTTGCCGCCGAAGGTACCGGTGTGTCTCCGGTACCGGCCTTTCTCTCGACGGGCGATGTCGCACCACAAGGCGTCAAATGTCAGGCCGTCGGCGACGACGTGCTTGCCCAGCAGACCGGCAGAGGAGCCGGTGGAGAAATGATTTCCGGGTTCGTGTTGAACCTGTTGTCGCAATGGCAGTTGCCGAACGGCGCGACGGCGGTCGCGCAAGGCTCGCTCTCGGTCGCGCAGAACACGGCGAACCAGCTGAGCGCAAACGTGAGCACGCTCGCGCGCGTGACCGATCCGGGCGGGGGCTCGGGTAACAACGGCGCGAACCCGAACGCGAGCGTGAACGGCGGGCAGAACGTGTCGGTGAACGGCGTGTCGCAGATCACCCAGGTGGCCGGCAACGGCAATCTTGGAATCAACGGCGCGCAGATCGACTTCAATAACAGCACCGCGTCGGTTTCGACGATGCCGGGCGGCAGCAACGCGCTTTCGTCAGCCGCCGAAAACGCGGCCGGCACGATCAAGGCGGGCATCTCGTTCGGCGGCAACGGCGTGACGGTCGCGCTGCAGACGCCGGCCGGCATCTCGACGCAGACGATCACGCCGAGCAATGCGATGGGCACGAGTTCGATCGCGCAGCTGCTGCAGATCGCGGGCAACAACCAGCAGGTCGCCAACCAGCTCCAGCTGCATCTGCAGACGCAACAGATGTCGGCGGCGATGATCCGTCAATCGGGCGTGCTGCAGGCGCTACAAAACTCAATCAGCAGACGATAGTCAGGAGAACGATGCGGGCCGCCACCCGCGCCACAAGCGGTGAACAGCAGTATCGATCAGGCAGCGCACGGGGTTGGGGACTCCGTCATGCGCTGTCCGGGTGGGAACACCGGGGGACACAACAATGATGAACCGTACCACGACGAGAGCGCCGGGCAGCGTGCTCGCGGCCATTCCGGCCGCGGTCATCCTGTTCGCGCTGTCGCAGTCGGCCGCCGCGCAGGCGATCGCCGACCAGTCCGTCGAAGACCGGCTGAACACGTTGATGCGCGTGGTCGACCAGCAGCAGAAGCAGATCCAGTCGCTCGAGCGCCAGGTCACGAACCTCGAGATGCAGCAGCGCGGCCGCGGCCTCGCAGGTGCACCGATCGAAGGCGCGGCGGTGGCCGAGCAGCCCGGCAGCGACGGGCTGCCCGTGCAGTTGCCGCCGCTCGCGCAGGTGACCCCGGGGGCATCCGCGCCGGGCGGTACGACCGGCACCGCGACCGGCGTGCCGGTCAACCCGCCGTCGCCCGACAATGCGCCGGCGGAACCGTCCGCGACCACGGGGCCGAGCGGCACGAGCGGCCCCGCGACCGCGGCGGCGCCCAATGCGGCCTCGGCGCCCGGCACCGTCGGCGAGACGCAGAAGGCCGCGCAGCCGGTGCGCACGCAGTCGGAAGAGGCGGTCGTGCAGCGCCAGCAGGCGCCGCTCTTCGATCACAAGCTGACCCTCGACTGGGGCATCAGCGATACCTACTACGACCGCCGCCAGTTGCAGCTGTCGGGCTTCCTCGCGCTCGATGCGATCTTTCTCGGCAACATCAATCTGGGCGAAACGAAGTCGCACCAGATCATGGCCGACCTCGATACGCGCTATGGCCTGACGGACCGGGTCAGCGTCGACGTCGACGTACCGTACGAGTACCGGCACAGCTCGTTCATCGTCGGCGGCGCGGGCGGCGCGGCCAATACGCTGTCGGACGCGTCGGTCAGCTCGCACGCGCTCGGCGACGTCAACTTCGGGATCTACTACCAGTTCCTGAAGGAGACCAACAACCTGCCCGACGTGGTGGGCAGCCTGCGCGTGAAGACGCCGTCCGGCACGTCGCCGTTCGGCATCAAGGTCGAGCAGCTGACGCCGGACAACACGAATCTCGTCGCGCCGTCGAAGCTGCCGACGGGCACGGGCTTCTGGAACGTCACCGCGGGCATGTCGGTCCTGAAGACCTACGACCCGGTGGTGCTGTTCGGCAGTCTTTCGTACACCTACAACGTGGCGCGCTCGTTCGCCGACATTTCGTCGGTGGTCGGTCAGACCGAGCCCGCGGACGTGAAGCTGGGCGACATCATCCAGTTCGGCGGCGGCGTGGCGCTCGCGTTCTCCGACAAGGATTCGGCGAGCATCTCGTACACGATGGCGATCGAGCCGCAATCGAAGACGAAGGCGCCGGGCGGCGAATGGGTGGGCGTACCGGGCAGCGAAACCACTGCCTCGGTGCTGAACTTCGGACTGAATCACGTGGTGAACAAGCACCTGACGATCAACGGCGCGGTGTCGGTGGGATTGACGCCGGATGCGCCGAACTTCGTCGTCGGCTTGCGCTTTCCGTACACCTTCTGACGTGCCAACGACATACGAGGCCGATCGTGCGTGACATTCCTCATCTGACCACGGTGAAACCGCGACTGACGGTGGCCCGACCGCCGGAGCTGTCCATCGGCGTACCGCCTGCGGAACAGGTCGGCCTCAACGGTACAGGCGGCGCGCTTCCGCCGCCGACGCTCGAAGCCACGCTGTCGGCCGAGCTGCCGTCGGGCGAGACGGTCAGCGTGCAGGCGGACGTGCTGGCGCCGCCGTTGCGCGCGGTGCCGCCTGTCTCGCCGGTTGCGGCCGTGCTGCCGGTCGTGCCGCTCGCGGAGCCTGTCGCTGTCGTGAAGAACCCTGGCCGCGGTCGACCGAAAGGCAGCACCGCTGCAGCCGTAGCGGCACGGCTGCGCGCCGAGCGCTCGCTGCTGTACGTCGCGCGCGTACCGGACGAAGTGCTGTGCGCACACCTGAAGCACGCGGGCTGGAGTGTTTCGGTCGCGCGCTCGGCGGTGGAGATGCTGCGCATGATGCGTCCCGACGTGGCGGGCGCGGGCATCGTCGACCTGAGCAGTTTTCCGGTGCGCGATCTCGCGAGTCTGGAACCCGGCCTGCGCCAGCCGCAGGTGAGCTGGATCGCGCTCGCCACCCCGCAGCGCATCGACGAACCCGACGTGCGCCGCCTGATCCGCCACTACTGCTTCGACTACGTGAAGACGCCGGTGCCGGAAGCGACGGTCGACTATCTGGTCGGCCACGCGTACGGGATGGCGACGCTGTGCGACGCGGAATCGACCGCGCCCGTCGCGCCGGCGGGCGACGACGAAATGGTCGGCACCTGCGACGCGATGCAGCAGCTCTTCCGCACGATCCGCAAGGTCGCGAACACCGACGCGACGGTGTTCATCTCCGGCGAGTCGGGCACCGGCAAGGAGCTCACCGCGCTCGCGATCCACGAGCGCTCGTCGCGCCGCAAGGAGGCGTTCGTCGCGATCAACTGCGGCGCGATTCCGCATCATCTGCTGCAGTCCGAACTATTCGGCTACGAGCGCGGCGCGTTCACCGGTGCGAACCAGCGCAAGATCGGCCGGGTCGAAGCCGCGGGCGGCGGCACGCTGTTCCTCGACGAAATCGGCGATCTGCCGCTCGAAAGCCAGGCGAGCCTGTTGCGCTTCCTGCAGGAAGGCAAGATCGAGCGGCTCGGCGCGCACGATTCCGTGCCGGTCGACGTACGGGTGATTTCCGCGACGCACGTCGATCTCGAAACCGCGATGCGCGAGGGGCGTTTCCGCCAGGACCTGTATCACCGGCTGTGCGTGCTGCGCATCGACGAACCGCCGCTGCGCGCCCGCGGCAAGGATATCGAAATCCTCGCGCATCACATCCTGCACAAGTTCAAGACGGACAGCGCGCGCAAGATCCGCGGCTTCACGCCGTCGGCAATCGAGGCGATGTACAACTACAACTGGCCCGGCAACGTGCGCGAACTGATCAACCGCGTGCGGCGCGCGATCGTGATGGCGGAGAACAAGCTGATCTCGGCCGAAGATCTCGATCTCGACAACTTCGCCGAGCAGCAGACGATGTCGCTCGCGCAGGCCCGCGAGCTCGCCGAGAAGCGCGCGATCGAAACGGCGCTGCTGCGGCACCGGCATCGTCTGAACGAGGCCGCGATCGATCTCGGCATTTCGCGTGTCACGCTGTACCGGCTGATGGGTACGCACGGGCTGCGCGAAACCAGCGCCGGCGACGAGCGGCATCTGTTCACCGGCGAGGCGGATGGGCCGGAGGGCGTGTAAAGAGTGACGGCGTTTGATCCGTCTGGCTACGTGCAGGCGGATCTGACGCACCGTCACCGTCGGGTAAAATTCGAAGCGCTCTTATCCACGAGTCCTTCGATGACCACCCTGACCTTGATCCTCGCTCGCGCACGCAACGGCGTGATCGGCCGCGACAACACCCTGCCGTGGCGGCTGCCGGAAGACCTCGCGCACTTCAAGCGCACGACGATGGGCGCGCCCATCATCATGGGCCGCAAGACCTGGGATTCGCTCGGCCGCCCGCTGCCGGGCCGCCACAACATCGTCGTCACGCGCGACGCCGCGCGCCGCTACGACGGCTGCGACACGGTGACGAGCCTCGCCGACGCGCTCGTGCTTGCCGCGAAAGACGGCGCCGACGAAGTGTTTCTGATCGGCGGCGCGCAGCTGTATGCCGAAGGGATCGGCCGCGCGGACCGCATGCTGATCACCGAGATCGACGCGGATTTCGAAGGCGACACCACCTTCCCCGCGCCGGACGCGACGCAATGGGAAGAGGCGGAGCGCGAAACGCATCGCGCGCAGGCGCCGAACGAATTCGACTACGCGTTCGTCACGTGGCAACGCAAGGTCGTGGCGTAGCGCAACATCGTCGGCATTGAACGGCTCAACGAAAAAGCGCCACGGCATCTGCATGCCGTGGCGCTTTTGTCTGTGCTGCTTTAGTTGCGCTGACTGATGACGCAACGCAACGCGATCACTGCCCCGCGATCGTCATCTTCTCGATCAGCACCGAGCCCGTGTGCTTGGTGCCGCGCACGATCGTGTCCGCGCCGATCGCGACGATGTGGTGGAACATCTCCTGCAGCGTGCTCGCGACGGTAATCTCCTCGACCGGATACTGGATCTCGCCGTTCTCGACCCAGAAACCCGACGCGCCGCGCGAGTAGTCGCCCGTTACGTAGTTGACGCCCTGCCCCATCAGCTCGGTCAGCAGCAACCCGGTACCGAGTTTCTTCAGCATCGCCTTGAAGTCGTCTTCCGGACGCGTCAGCGAACTCACCAGCGACAGGTTGTGCGAGCCGCCCGCGTTGCCCGTGGTGGGCATCTTCAGCTTGCGCGCCGAATACGTGGACAGGAAGTAGCCTTCGACCACGCCGTCCTTCACCACCGACCGCCGCTTCGTGCGCACGCCTTCTTCGTCGAACGGCGCGCTGCCCATCGCGCGCGGCACGTGCGGGTCTTCGACCACCTGGATGTGCGGCGCGAACACCGGCTTGCCGAGGCTGTCGGTCAGGAACGAGGTCTTGCGGTACAGCGCGCCGCCGCTCGCGGCCTGCACGAACGCGCCGAGAATGCCGGCGGCGAGCGGCGCTTCGAACAGCACCGGCACCTTGCGCGTGTCGAGCCCGCGCGCGCCGATGCGCGCGAGCGCGCGTTCGGCCGCGTAGCGGCCTACCGCTTCCGGATCGGCGAGTTCGGTCGAGCTGCGCTTCGACGAATACCAGTCGTCGCGCTGCATCGAACGGCCGGAACCCGCGATCGGGGCGCAGGCGACGTAATGCCGCGAGTACGGATAGCCGCCGACGAAGCCGCGCGACGTGGCCAGCACGAACTGCGAGTGCTGCGCGGAAACGCTCGCGCCTTCGGAGTTGCGGATCTGCGGATCGGTCGCGAACGCGGCGTCTTCGGCGCGGCGCGCGATTTCGACGGCTTCGTCCGCGGACAGGTTCCACGGGTGATACAGATCGAGGTCGCGCGGATCGGTTTCGAGCAGCTCCGATTCCGCGAGACCCGCGCAGTCGTCTTCCGCCGTGAAGCGCGCGATGTTGTATGCGGCCGCGACGGTGTCCTTCAGCGCTTCGGACGAAAAGTCCGACGTGCTCGCGTTGCCGCGCTTGTTGCCGATGAAGACGGTCACGCCGACCATCTTGTCGCGGTTGTGCTCGATCGTCTCGACTTCGCCGCACCGCACCGACACCGACAGGCCGTCGCCTTCGGAGATTTCGGTGGCCGCATCGGTGCCGCCGAGCGCCTTCGCGTGCTTGAGGATGTCCGAGGCGATCTGCTTCAGCTCGTCCTGGGTGTGCGGGAAATAGCGCTGCCTGACGTCTGTGTCCATGTCTGCTGCCATTGTGTTTGCCGTCTCTCGCCGGTGCGCGGGCCGCGTGCCGTCCGCCGGCCCGCGCCTGACTTGACGTATGTGACGTCAGGCGCGGCGCCCCGGCGGGTGGTGGCCCAGGGGCGATGGGCGTTACCGCCCATCGGTTGAAAGAACCATCCCGCGATCATAGCAAGGTCCGCGCGTTCGCACGCGCCTTCGCATGATGGTTCGCATGGACTTGCGCCGCGGCGGGGACGGACCGGCAGGCTACAATAGCGGGATGACACGCAAAACCCGCATTCAGCCGATGGCGTCCGCCGACGACGCGCACGACGACCACGGCTACGACCGCCCCAGCAAATCCCAGTTGAAGCGCGAGATGCACGCGTTGCAGGCGCTCGGCGTGGCGCTCGTCGAGCTGCCGAAAGACGCGATCAAGCGCATGCCGATGCCGGAACACCTCGCCGACGCGGTGCACGAAGCACGCCGCATCACCGATCACGAAGGCCGGCGCCGCCAGCTGCAGTACGTCGGCAAGGTGATGCGCTCGCTGACCGACGACGAAACCGGCGCGCTGCGCACCGCGCTCGACGCATACAACGGCGTCAACAAGGCCGAAACGGCGCGCCTGCACTGGATCGAGCGCACCCGCGAGCAGCTGCTCGAAAACGACGACGCGCTGACGGTGTTCCTGCGCCAGCACCCCGCCGCCGATCCGCAGGAAGGCCGCACGCTGATCCGCAACGCCCGCAAGGAAGCGCAGCAGAGCAAGCCGCCGCGCTACTTCCGCGAGCTGTTCCAGTGGATCAAGAACGTGAGCGGCGCGCCCGGCGACGACGCAGCGGACGGTGATCAAGCCACTCCGGAAGACGACGATGACGACGCCCACGCGTAACCATCCCGACGAGATCGTGATCGGTCTCGTGTCAATCAGCGACCGCGCAAGCAGCGGCGTCTACGAGGACAAAGGGATTCCATCGCTGCAGGAATGGCTCGGCGCCGCGCTCGCGTCGCCGTTTCGCACGGAAACGCGGCTGATCCAGGACGACGCGCCGACCATCTCGGCCACGCTGATCGACCTGGTGGATTCGGTGGGCTGCGATCTCGTGCTGACGACGGGCGGCACGGGTCCGTCGCGGCGCGACGTGACGCCGGAAGCGACGCTGGCGGTCGGTACGAAGGCAATGCCGGGCTTCGGCGAGCAGATGCGGCAGATCAGCCTGAACTTCGTGCCCACCGCGATCCTGTCGCGACAAGTTGCGGTGATCCGCGAGACGCCCGCGCATGCGGCGCTGATCGTCAACCTGCCGGGGCAGCCGAAGTCGATCAAGGAAACGCTGGAAGGCTTGCGCGATGCGGACGGCGCGGTGAAGGTGCCGGGCATTTTCGCCGCGGTGCCGTACTGCATCGATCTGATTGGGGGGCCGTACGTCGAGACCAACGACGCGGTGGTGAAGGCGTTCCGTCCGAAGAACGCGCAGCGGCCGCCGCGCGCTTCCTGAACCTTTGCGTATGCCCCGCGCTTACTTCGGGGCGGGCTGATCCACGGCCAGCGGCACGCTCGCGGCCGGCACGAGGAAGTGCTCGCGGTAGTAGCGCAGCTCGTCGATCGATTCGTGGATGTCGGCGAGCGCGGTGTGCATCGCGCGCTTCTGGAAGCCCTTGTAAGTGGCCGGCATCCAGCGGCGGCACAGTTCCTTCAGCGTGCTCACGTCCAGATTGCGGTAGTGGAAGAAGCGCTCGAGCTCGGGCATCCAGCGCGCCATGAAACGGCGGTCCTGGCAGATCGAGTTGCCGCACATCGGCGACTTGCCGGGCGGCACGAACTGGCCGAGAAACGCGCGGATCTGCTCGGTGGCGTCGGCTTCCGTGACCGTGGATGCGCGCACCCGGTCGATCAGGCCCGAGCGGCCATGCGTGTTCTTGTTCCAGTCGTCCATCCTGTCGAGCGTTTCGTCGCTCTGATGAATGGCGAGCACGGGTCCTTCGACGACCTTGTCCAGATTCGAATTCGTCACGACGACCGCGATCTCGATGATGCGGTCGGTATCCGGTTCGAGACCCGTCATCTCCATGTCGAGCCAGATCAGGTTCATGTCGCTGCGTTCGAGCGTCGGCTGGTTGGCGGGTTCGAGGTTGTCGGTCATGTGAGGCAGCCTTGGGAAGCGGAAGCGGAATCGGTGGCGCCCGGCCGCCCTCGCCCGGTGCGAACCGACGGGGCGAACTGACGGGGCGAAGCGAAGGCCGGCGGCGCGCCGGAATAGCAGTTTGCGGGAGCGAGCCCGCCGGACGGCGAGCACATATAATTGTCGCATAGATACCACGAGTTCCCCGGATGCCCAACCTGATCTTCACCGCCGTTTTCGTCATCGCCGTGGTGGCGATGGTCGCGACCAAACTGTGGCTCGCGTCGCGCCAGATCCGCTTCGTCGCCGCGCATCGCGGCCAGGTGCCGCAGCAGTTCGAGCAGACGATCCAGTTGAGCGCGCATCAGCGCGCAGCCGACTACACGATCGAACGCACGCGCCTCACGATGCTCGAGATCGTGGTCGGCGCCGCGGTGCTGATCGGCCTCACGCTGCTCGGCGGCGTGCAGGCGCTGGACTTCGCGATCAGCGGCTGGCTCGGCCGCGGCTGCCTGGGCCAGATCGGGCTCGTCGCGGCGGTCATCGCGATCACCGGCATCATCGATCTGCCGTTCGACTACTACCGCCAGTTCGTCGTCGAGGAGCGCTTCGGCTTCAACCGGATGACGCGCGCGATCTTCGTCAGCGACCGCGTGAAGGGCGTGCTGTTCGGCGTCGTGCTCGGCCTGCCGCTGCTGTTCGTCGTGCTGTGGCTGATGACGCAGGCGGGTTCGCTGTGGTGGCTGTGGACGTGGGTCGTCTGGGTCGTGTTCCAGATGCTCGTGCTGGTGCTGTACCCCACGTTCATCGCGCCGTTCTTCAACAAGTTCGAGCCGCTGACGGATGACGCGCTTCGCTCGCGCATCGAAGGCCTGATGAAACGCTGCGGCTTCGCGGCGAAGGGCCTCTTCGTGATGGACGGCAGCCGCCGCTCGGCGCACGGCAACGCGTATTTCACCGGCTTCGGCGCGGCAAAGCGCATCGTGTTCTTCGATACGCTGATCGCGCGCCTGTCGGGCAGCGAGATCGAGGCGGTGCTCGCGCACGAACTCGGCCACTTCAAGCGGCGTCACGTGATCAAGCGGATGGTCGTGATTTTCGGGCTCAGCCTCGTGATGCTCGCGCTGCTCGGCTGGCTGTCGCAGCGCGTATGGTTCTACGAAGGGCTCGGCGTGCGGCCGTCCATCCTCGGCGGCAATCAGGGGCTGGCGCTCGTGCTGTTCTTCCTCGCGCTGCCGGTGTTCGCGTTCTTCGTGACACCGCTCGGCAGCCTGAGCTCGCGCAAGCACGAGTTCGAGGCAGACGCGTTCGCGGCGACGCAGACGGACGCGCAGGACCTCGTCAACGCGCTGGTGAAGCTTTACGAAGACAACGCGTCGACGCTCACGCCCGACCCGGTCTACACGGCGTTCTACTACTCGCATCCGCCGGCGTCGCAGCGCATCGACCGTCTGTTGCGGCACGCATGAGCGGGCGTCCTTCGAAGGGCGCGCGCGGTGGCGGCGGCGCTGCCCGGAACGCCGGCGGTTCGGCACGCGTGCATGGTCTCGTGATCGCGGCGCACGGCCGTCACTACCTCGTGGCGCCCGAGAGCGGCGGCGCGCCGCTGCAATGCTTTCCGCGCGGCAAGCGCAGCGAAATCGCGGTGGGCGACCGCGTGATCTACGAACCGACCTCCGCCGACCAGGGCGTGATCGTCGAGATCGATATCCGGCGCAACCTGCTGTACCGGTCGGATCAGTACAAGTCGAAGCTGTTCGCGGCGAATCTGGACCAGTTGCTGATCGTGCTCGCCACTGAACCGCATTTCAGCGAAGACCTGCTCGGCCGCGCGCTCGTCGCAGCCGAAGCCAACGAGCTGAAACCGGTGATCGTGCTGAACAAGATCGATGTGGAGAGCGCGTTGCCGCTCGCGCGCGAACGGCTCGCGCCGTATCGCGAGCTGGGTTATACGGTGCTGGAAGTGTCCGTGAAGACGCGTCAGGACGAAGCGCTCGAGGTGCTGTCCGGGCATCTGCGCGAGCATGCGACGCTGCTGCTCGGCCAGTCGGGCATGGGCAAATCGACGCTCGTGAACCTGCTGGTTCCCGACGCCGAAGCCGCGACCCGCGAGATTTCGACCGCGCTGAACAGCGGCCGCCACACCACCACGTTCACGCGGCTCTATCCGCTCGACCGTCACGATTCGCACGCAGGCGCGCTGATCGATTCGCCAGGCTTCCAGGAGTTCGGCCTGCATCACCTGACCGAAGGCAAGCTGGAGCGCGCGTTTCCGGAGTTCCGGCCGCTCTTGCCAAACTGCCGGTTCTACAACTGCCATCATCTGCACGAACCGGGCTGCGCGATTCTCGACGCCGTCGAAGGTGGCCGCATCGGGAAGACGCGGCACGCGCTGTATGCGCAGCTTGTCCACGAAGCGAGCCAGATCGTGCGCTGACGCGCGCGGCGCCACGGTCCGTCCCGCTGCCCTACTGCCCTACCTGTCCGGCCCATTCACATGCTCCGACTCATGCGCGCACCGAATCTCGTGATCGGCCAGCATTGGGTCAACGTGCTCGCCGTCGCCGGGATCCGTTGCGAACTCCACAACTGCTATCTGAACGGCGCACTCGGCGAGATTCCCGCCGACCAGTGCGCGCCGGAGCTATGGCTGATGGACGAGCGCGACGAGATGATCGCGCTTCGGCTGATCGACGCGGCGAAGCGCGGGCCGTCGCCGGATGCGCCGCCATGGCGCTGCCGGCAATGCGGGGAGACGCTGGAGGCGCAGTTCACGGTCTGCTGGCAGTGCGGAACGGCGCGCGATCCGCTGGATGGGTGAGGGTTGCTGCGGTTGCGGTTGTGGCTACGGTTACGCGACCCACACGGCGATCGTGAGCATCAACAGCAGGATCATCCACAGGATCACCGCGCGCCACACGAGGCCCACCGCCGATTGCAGCGTGCGCGGCGTGCAGTCGTCGCCGACCGGCATCACACCGCCGTCGCCCGTGGACAAAGCATCGAGGCTGGATTGCTCCGCAAGCGGGCCGGCCAGACGCGCGCCCAGCGCGCCGCTGCCCGCGGCGAGCAGCACGCCGTCGTTCGGGTCGGGCCATTGCCGCGCGTGGTTGCGCCACGCGTAGATCGCGTCTTCGAAGTTGCCGACGATCGCGAAGCCGAGCGACGTCAGCCGCGCGGGCACCCAGTCGATCACGAAGAACGCGCGCTGCGCGAACGTGGAGAACGCCGCGGTGCGATCCGCGGCCGGCTCGGACCACGTACGTGCCAGATACTCGGCGATGCGATACAGCACCGCGCCCGCCGGACCGATCGGCACCAGAAACCAGAAAAACACGCCGAACACATGGCGATGCGACGCGACCACCGCGTGGATCAGCGTGTGACGCAC
Organism: Paraburkholderia phosphatilytica; assembly: GCF_003443895.1. Lineage (GTDB taxonomy): Bacteria > Pseudomonadota > Gammaproteobacteria > Burkholderiales > Burkholderiaceae > Paraburkholderia > Paraburkholderia phosphatilytica. The sequence continues at coordinate 223,925 of NZ_QQOA01000009.1, forward strand.
GATCTCGCTGACGGGCATGTCGAGCGTATCCATGCCGGTCCATTCCGTCAGGATCTCGCGGGCACGCGGCACGTCGTCGTTGTTGAGCGCGAGATGGATGTCGGTGAAATAGTGGCTGAACTGCCGGAAACCGAGCGTGAAGTAGACGATCGCGACGTTCCACAGGAACGCCAGCACGAAGCTGATGTGATACAGCACGTAGTAGACGAGCGCGACGGCGAGCGTCCACGGCAGTACCACCGCGAGCCACGCGAGCACACCGTGTTTCTGCTTGCCGGCATCGAACCCCTGCGCCGCCGACTCCGCATGATATTGAAGCAGCGCGGACACCGGATTGTTCGGCGACAACGCGCGCATCTGTTCGATGATGAGTGCCAGCAATACGGAGAAAAAAGTCATGCGATGCGCCGAGCGATTCGAGTTTTTACGATTGTCTTGTAACGATAGCACAGGGTCGGATGACCCTGGACAGCCGTTGCGGGGAAACGGCACTCGTGCTGCGCCCCTCGCTCAGACGGCCAGATACCGATAGAAGTTGCGCAGCATGCCGGCCGTGGCGCCCCAGATGAAGTAATAAGCGGACAGGTCGTCCAGCTCCCGCGCTTGTGCGGCGGACGCGGAGGCGGCATCCGGCTCGCGCGGATACGGCATCGAGAAAAAGCGCCGTTCGCCGCCCTCCCAGCGCAGCACGCGGATCTCGTGGTGAGCCGGGTCCATCAGAAAGCTCAACGGCACTTCGAAGATCGACGCGACTTCGAGCGAATCCGGCGCGACCTCGAACGGCGGATGCACGAGGCCCACCACTGGCGTCACGTTGAAGCCGGTGCCGGTCAGATACTCGGGCAGCGAACCCAGCACCTCGACGCGCGAAGGGTCGAGACCGATCTCTTCCTGCGCCTCACGCAGCGCAGTGGCGACCGAGTCCGCGTCTTCCGGCTCCTGGCGGCCGCCGGGAAAGCTCACCTGGCCGGCGTGATCGTTCAGATGATCGGCTCGTTGCGTGAGCAACACCGTGAGGCCCGCGTCGCGCACGACGAGCGGCACGAGCACCGACGCGATGCGCGGATCGATGTCCTCGCGCCACTTCACCTCGCGCGATTCCTGTTCCCACGGCAGTTGCTGTTTGAAACGGGCGCGCAGACTGTCGGGCGTCAGCTTGCGTGGGTCGACCGGCGGCAAGCGGACGCCGGTCGACTCGACAGGCAGGGTTTCGGGATCGAAGATGGGACGGCGAATCACGGGGTCTCGCGGGTTACTGGGTGGCCGAGCGGGCAACCGGAAACAGCTCCGATCGCCGACTGACGACATTTTGGCCCGGAAATGAAAAAAGCACCCGCGAGGGGTGCTTTTCCTTACAGCTTTTACTCCTGCGCGGCGGCAGCTGCGCGGTCTTTCGACACCAGCTTTTCCTTGATCCGGGCCGACTTGCCCGAACGTTCGCGGAGGTAGTACAGCTTCGCGCGACGGACGTCACCGCGACGCTTCACGACGATGCTGGCGAGCAGCGGCGAGTAGGTCTGGAACGTACGCTCGACGCCTTCGCCCGACGAAATCTTGCGGACGATGAACGACGAATTGAGGCCACGGTTGCGCTTCGCGATCACGACGCCTTCGTAAGCCTGAACGCGCTTACGGGTACCTTCGACGACGTTCACGCTGACGATCACCGTATCGCCCGGTGCGAATTCGGGGATGGTCTTGCCTGCGAGCGCGCGCTCGATTTCTTCCTGCTCGAGTTTTGCAATCAGATTCACGTTTGACTCCTTATGCCATCTTGTCGGCGTTCGCGCCTGCCTTGCTTTCGCAAGGAATACGGCCCCGATAGAGGATGGATTCACAACTGGCGCCGACCACGCATGGGCGGCACCGCCTGGTTCCCGCTTCCGGGCGGCAGGACATCAGCCCTGCTTTGCCTCTTTGGCGAGATTTGCGAGCCATGCCTCGTCGGCACGGCTCAACAACTGGTTCTTTCTGGCCCGATCGACCAGATCGGGACGCTTCAGCCACGTATTGCGCAGCGCCTCGCGGCGGCGCCACAGCTCGATCTCCGCATGATGGCCGCCGAGCAGCACATCGGGCACCCGCTCGCCCAGGTATTCCTCGGGTCGCGTGTAATGCGGACAATCCAGCAGGCCATCGACGAAACTGTCCTGCACCGCCGACTGCGCATCGTTCAGCACGCCCGGCAACTGGCGCACGATTGCGTCCATCAGCGCCATGGCCGGCAGTTCTCCGCCGGACAGCACGAAATCGCCGAGGCTGATTTCTTCGTCCACGCAACGATCGATCAGGCGTTGATCGATCGCTTCGTAGCGGCCGCACAATACGACGAGACCAGGCTGCTGCGCGAGCTGCATCACGCGCTCGTGGTTCAGCGTTCCGCCTTGCGGCGACATCATCACCACACGTGTACCGTCGGCGCCGATGCCCTGCGCCGCCTGCGCCGCTTTCGCCGCGCCGATCGCGTCTTCGAGCGGCCTGGCCAGCATCACCATGCCCGGACCGCCGCCATAAGGACGATCGTCGACGGTACGGTAGTTATCCGCCGTGAAATCGCGCGGATTCCACGTGCGCAAACCGTAACGCGCCTGCTTCGCCGCCCGGCTGGTAATGCCCCAATCGGTCAGCGCGCGGAACATCTCGGGAAAGAGCGTGACGACATCGAACTGCATCGCTCTCTCCGTTCAGCGAAACGTGTTCAGTAATCGGCTTCCCAGCTGACGGTGATCTGCTTCGCCGCCTGGTCGACCGTTTTGACGTAGACGCCGACGAACGGAATCAGACGCTCGCCGACGAGCGGCTTGCCATCCTTGCCGCTCTTGCCGTCCACCGGATACTCGACGCGCATGACCGAGTGCGCGCCGTTGTCGATCATGTCGGCCACGGTGCCGAGCGCAACGCCGGCTTCGTTGACGACCGCGAGGCCGATCAAGTCGATCCAGTAAAACTCATCGGCTTCGAGTGCGGGAAACTCGCCGCGGCTGATCGAGATGCGATAGCCGCGCAGCGCCAGCGCTTCGTCGCGATCCGCCGTTTCCGCGAACTGCGCGACGATGTGGTCGCTATGGACCTTCGCCCGCAATGCACGAACCGCGCGGCGCTCGGCGCCTTTCTGCAGCCACCAGCGCTTTGCGCTCAAGAGCGCATCGCCGCCACGGCCGGCGTCCGCATGCGCGGCAACCTTGACCCAGCCTTTCAGACCGTAGGCGTCGACGATGGCGCCGACTTCGACGACGTCGTCCGGGCAGACGGCGGATTCAGCCGGCTCCGCCACCGCGGGCACCTGCGCCTCGGCGGACGCCGCAGGATCGCGCTCGACCGGCTTGCGTACGAACGCCCCGAACGACGCAGCGGCGCGGCCCTCGCCCTTGGCGCGGCCTGCGCCGCCTGAATCACGCGCAGTCAACGGTCATCCCCACGGCTACATGCAGCCACACGAAACCTGATGTAAAACAGTCAGCTACCAGCGCTTAAGCAGCCGGTTGAGCCTTTTGCGCTTCCTTCACGAGGCGCGCGACCGTATCCGACAGCTGGGCGCCAACGCCTTGCCAGTACGTCAGACGGTCTTGAGCGATACGCAGCGATTCGCCCTTCGTCGCGACCGGGTTGTAGAAACCCACGCGCTCGATGAAGCGGCCGTCACGGCGGTTACGCGAATCAGTTGCGACGATGTTGTAGAACGGGCGCTTCTTCGAGCCGCCACGAGCCAAGCGGATGATGACCATACGAAATTCCTTGAAAACCGGGTTCGGAACTACTGAAACACGCGATTATAGCCCGAAAGCGACGCCATAACAAACACTTAGAACGATAATGTTGGGAATGCCGCGTGCACCGGCCGCATTGCCCGCAGAACCGGGCCGCAATCAGACATCAAGCCTGAGGGGGACGCCGTGACATCCGTACCTGCACCGCCCGCCATTGCCGGCCGCTTCGCGTGGCCGCGGCTTCGTGTTCGATTTCATGCCCGGTTTCGTGCTCTCGCCGGCTGGCTTGTCAACGCGCTGCTGACGGCGCTCGCCGCGCTCGCCACACCCGCCCATGCGGCGCTACCGGTCGACGAGATCAAGCTGCCGCCGGGCTTTCACATCGACGTGCTGTCCGACCAGGTGGCGGCCGCGCGTGAGATGGCGCTGTCGCCGAAGGGCATCCTGTACGCCGGCAGCTTCGACGGCCATGTCTACGCGCTCGAGCTGCGCGACGGCCGCGCCACCGCGGTCCACGTGATCGCGTCCGGGCTCGAAATGCCGGTGGGCGTGGCCTGGCGGGACGGCGCGCTGTACGTGTCCGCCGTGTCGAAGATCGTGCGTTTCGATGGGATCGACAGCCACCTCGACGCGCCGCCCGCGCCCGTTACGGTAACCGCCGGGTTGCCGACCGATCGTCACCACGGCTGGAAATTCATCGCCTTCGGCCCGGACGGCAAGCTGTACGTGCCGCAGGGCGCGCCGTGCAACATCTGCCAGCCGGACCGCAACCGCTACGCGATGATCGGCCGGATGAACGTCGACGGCAGCCACTACGAGACCATCGAGTTCGGCATCCGCAATACGGTCGGCTTCGCGTGGCATCCGGTCACGCACGAACTGTGGTTCACCGACAACGGCCGCGACCTGATGGGCGACGACGTGCCCGACGACAAGCTGAACCGCGCGCCCCGCGCCGGCATGGACTTCGGCTACCCGTACTGCCACGGCGGCGACGTCCTGGACCCGGAATACGGCAAGGGCCATTCGTGCAGCGACTTCACGCCGCCGGTTGCGAAACTCGGCGCGCACGTCGCGTCGCTTGGCATGCGCTTCTATACCGGCTCGATGTTCCCCGCCGACTATCGCGACAACATCTTCATCGCCGAACACGGCTCGTGGAACCGCAGCAAGAAGGTCGGCTACCGCGTGGTGCGCGTGATCGTGAACCCCGACGGCAGCGGCGCGCGACAGCAGGTCTTCGCCGAAGGGTGGCTGCAGCCGGGCGAGAAGGTCTGGGGCCGCCCCGCGGACGTGCTGCCGATGCCCGACGGCTCGCTGCTGATCAGCGACGACTACGCCGGCGCGATCTATCGGGTCACGTATTCGGCGCCTTGAGGTGACTCGCGGCGACTGAGGCAGCGCGAGGCACTTCAAGACACTTCGGTCGACCCATCCATCACACCAGCCTCGAACGTGACGCGCCCGAGGCGCGTCACGTTCCCGTTCGCGCCAGCACGCACAGCGTAAAATGCGCGACGTCGCACGCCACCCAATCCTGTCGAATCGCCTGCCGGCTCACCGACACCCGTTTCAAGCCGATCGCCTCCATGTCCACCGCTGCTTCGGATTTCCCGTACTTCCGCTCCAAGACCCTGACCGCCACCCTCGCCTTCTTCCTCGGCAGCGTCGGCGCGCATCGCTTCTATCTGTACGGCAAGCGCGACCTGTACGCCTGGATACACATCGTCGCGACGATCGTCGGTGTGCCAGGGCTGCTTCTGCTGATCGCCACTGAACGGGCATCGACGTTCGGCTGGATTCTCGTCGTGCCGGGTGCGGTTTCGCTGTTCGCGGCGTTCCTCGCGGCCATCGTCTACGGACTGCGCCCTGACGAGCGCTGGGACGCGCAGTTCAACGCGAACCGTCAGCGCCGCAGCCAGTCGGGCTGGGCGGTGATCTTCGTCGTGATCTTCTCGCTCTTGATCGGCGCGTTCCTGCTGATGTCCGGTCTCGCGTTCGCGTTCCAGACCTACTACGAATCGCAGGTTCAAGCGGCGAAGGCGCTGTCGCAATAGGCCTGGACAATAGACCCGGGCAATAGACCTGGACGTGCCAACGCATCGAATCAGAACAGATCGAGTTGCGGATCGCCTCCTCCGTCGCGCTGCGTTGAACCGGAGCCGGAACCGGAGCGCGCAGCCGCCGCAAGCGGCGACTCCGGCCGCCGGAAATGCGACATATCGAGAATGCCGTGGTTGCGGGCATTCATCCCCAGCCGCCGCACGGCCTTGGCGAACCGCTGTTTGAGCAGATCCGCCCAGAGCCCCTCGCCTTTCATCCGCTTCGAAAACGTCGAGTCGTAGTCCTTGCCGCCGCGCATGTCGTGGACGCGATTCATCACACGCGCCGCCCGATCGGGAAAATGCGCGGCCAGCCATTCCTTGAAGAGCGGCGCGACCTCCCAGGGCAGCCGCAGCACGATATAGCTCGCGCTCGTCGCGCCCGCTTCCGCGCAGGCCTCCAGCACGCGCTCCATATCCTGGTCCGTCACGAACGGGATGATCGGCGCGATGCTCACGCCGACCGGCACGCCCGCCTCGGCCAGCGTACGGATCGTTCTGAGCCGCCGCGCCGGGGTGGCCGCACGCGGCTCCAGCGTGCGAGCGATATCGGCATCGAGCGTGGTAATCGTGATGGCCGCCATCACTTGACCACGCTCAGCCATCGGCGCGAGCAGGTCGAGTTCGCGTTCGATCAGCGACGACTTCGTGATCGCCGCGAACGGGTGGCCGCGGTCGTGCAGCACCTGGATAATCCGCCTCGTCAGCCGCAGGTCGCGCTCCACCGGCTGCCACGCATCGGTGTTGACGCCGAGCGCGATCGGCTCCGGCACATAGCGCGGCTTCGACAGCTCGTGCAGCAGCAGCTCCGGCGCGTTGACCTTCACATAGATACGGCTTTCGAAGTCGAGCCCCGGCGACAGCCCCAGATAGCTGTGCGTAGGCCGCGCGAAGCAGTAGATGCAGCCGTGCTCGCACCCGCGATACGGATTGAGCGACACATTGAACGGGATATCCGGCGATGCATTGCGTGTCAGGATGCTCTTCGCGCGCTCGTCGAACACCCGGGTGCGCAGCGCCGGCGCGTTGTCGTCCCCTTCGCCCCCTTCGCCCCCTTCGTCGCCTTCGGCCGGCGCGACGTGCAGCCAGCCGTCGTCGACCGCTTCGCGCTGGTCGACTTCGTAGCGGCCCTGCAGATTCGTTACCGCGCCGCGGCCTTTGTGGGGCACTGGCGGAGCAACGGGAAATTCGGCAGGAAAATCGGCGTCGGGATCGGTCACGGGTAGTAAAAAACACTGGCTGAGGGCCGCCTTGCCAGCATGAGTCACCCAGATCCAGAAGGACCGGCAGCACCCAATGCAAAGCAGCCCTGATACTGTATAAATATACAGTATCAGGGCTGCTTGTCGAGCGCTTTAAATCGAGACGGAACCGTGGTCGTGCACCGGGCCCGGCCAGCGGCGCTAGTCGCCGATCGCGATCTTCAGCGTCTCCTTGATCTCCTCCATCACCACGTAGCTCTTCGACTGCACGGCGCCCGGCAGCTGCAGCAGCATGTCGCCGAGCAGCTTGCGGTAGTCGGCCATTTCGCCGATCCGCGCCTTGATCAGATAGTCGAAGTCGCCCGACACGAGATGGCACTCCAGCACTTCGGGAATCTTCTGCACCTCGCGCCGGAACTGGTCGAACATGTTGCCGCTCTTGTGGTCGAGCGTGATCTCGACGAACACCAGCAGCGCCGCGCCCAGCTCGGCCGGATTCACGCGCGCGTGGTAGCCGGTGATCACGCCGTCGCGCTCCATTCGCCGCACCCGCTCGATGCACGGCGTGACCGACAGGCCGACGTGTTCGGCGAGGTCCTTCATCGCCATCCGGCCGTCTTCCTGCAGCAGTTTCAGGATGCGGTGATCGAGCTTGTCGAGAGTCCGGACCGGCTGACGCTGTGTACGCATGGTATTTTCTGAAAATTGACTAAATACAATAACAAAAACTGCCATCAACACAATAGCATAGCGCTAATTACTGGCCAAACGTCAAAACACAGGTTTCAGCGCATCGCAACACCCATCGCGCTGCGCCGATCGGACCGACGAACCGTGCCAGCCATCCGAAATTCTGGGAGCAGTCATGCGAGTCGTCATTCTGGGAAGTGGTGTCGTTGGGGTCACGAGCGCCTATTATCTTGCACGCGCCGGTCACGAAGTGACGGTGATCGACCGCGAGGCCGGTCCCGCGCTCGAAACCAGCTTTGCGAACGCCGGCCAGATCTCGCCGGGTTATGCGTCGCCGTGGGCTGCGCCCGGCGTGCCGATGAAGGCCGTCAAGTGGATGTTCCAGAAGCACGCGCCGCTCGCCATCCGCCTGGACGGCACGAAATTCCAGCTGCAGTGGATGTGGCAGATGCTGCAGAACTGCACGGCTGAGCGCTACGAGACCAACAAGGGCCGCATGGTGCGTCTCGCCGAATACAGCCGCGACTGCCTGCAGGCGCTGCGCGCCGACACGGGCATCCAGTACGAAGGCCGCACGGGCGGCACGCTGCAGCTGTTCCGCACGCAGCAGCAACTCGAAGGCGCCGCGAAGGACATCTCCGTGCTGAAGGAAGCGAACGTGCCGTTCGAACTGCTTTCGCCCGCAGAGCTCGCAAAGGCCGAGCCCGCGCTCGCCGCGACCTCGCACAAGCTGACAGGGGGTCTGCGTCTGCCCGGCGACGAAACCGGCGACTGCCAGCTCTTCACCACGCGCCTTGCCGCGATGGCCGCGGAGCTGGGCGTGAAATTCCGCTTCAACACGTCGATCGACGCGCTCGCGATGGCAGGCGGCCGCATCGCCGGCGTGCAGTGCGGCAGCGAGCTCGTGAAGGCGGATGCGTTCGTCGTCGCGCTCGGTTCGTACTCGACGCAATTCCTGTCCGGCATCGTGAAGATCCCGGTGTATCCGCTGAAGGGCTATTCGATCACCGCGCCGATCGTCGACGCGAAGGCCGCGCCGGTGTCGACAGTGCTCGACGAGACGTACAAGATCGCGATCACGCGTTTCGACGACCGCATCCGCGTGGGCGGCATGGCGGAAATCGTCGGCTTCGACAAGAAACTGCGCAACGCGCGCCGCGAAACGCTCGAACTGTGCGTGAACGATCTGTTCCCGGGCGGCGGCGATACGTCGAAGGCGACGTTCTGGACCGGCCTGCGTCCGATGACGCCGGACGGCACGCCGATCGTCGGTCGCACGCCTGTTTCGAACCTGTTCCTGAACACGGGACACGGCACGCTCGGCTGGACGATGTCCTGCGGCTCAGGTCAGCTGCTCGCGGACCTGATGTCGGGCAAGCAGCCCGCGATCCGCGCGGACGATCTGTCCGTGCATCGCTATCTCGGCGAAACGGGCGGCGCGCATCGTCCGGCGTACGCCTGATTCAACGACACGACACAAGGCTCGCAACCGCGCGCCGCGCTTTTAAAAGCGCTACACACGCAAACGGCGCCCGAAATTCGGGCGCCGTTTTTCATTTCAGCTCGCAGTAGCCCGAGCAAAAACTAGAACTGCTCCGCGCTCAGCGCCAGCACACCCTCGCCGCCCTTCGCGCTGACGATCGCCGTTTCGAGCGCGCCCGCCTGCGACAGCACGTGCTCCGCATAGAACTGCGCGGTCGCGATCTTTGCTTCGTAGAACGACGGATCGTTGCTCTTCTTCGCCGAAGCCACGAGCAGCGCGCGCGCCATCTGCCAGCCGCCCAGCACGATGCCCGCGAGCTTCAGATACGGCACGCTGCCCGCGAACACCGCGTTCGGATCGTGCTGACCGTGCTTCACGACATACTCGACCACCGACGTCAACGCGCGCTGCCCCGCTTCGAGCTGCGTCGCCATCGAACGGAACGCGGGGCCGTTCTGCTTCTTCAGCGCGCTCACCGTTTCGCCGATGCCGCTCAGCAGCCGCTCCGCCACTGCGCCGCTGTCGCGCAGCGTCTTGCGGCCGACCAGATCGTTCGCCTGGATCGCGGTGGTGCCTTCGTAGATCGGCAGGATGCGCGCGTCGCGGTAGTACTGCGCGGCGCCCGTTTCCTCGATGAAGCCCATGCCGCCGTGCACCTGCACGCCGAGGCTCGTCACGTCGATCGACAGTTCGGTGCTCCAGCCCTTCACGATCGGCACGAGGTATTCGTAGATGGCTTGATGCTCGGCGCGCTTCGCGCCGTTCGGATGACGGTGCGCGATATCGCAGTGCGCGGCCGCGACATACGCGAGCGCGCGCGACGCTTCGGTCAGTGCGCGCATCGTCGACAGCATGCGGCGCACGTCCGGGTGATGGATGATGGTCACGGCCTCGCGCGCCGAACCGTCGACGGGACGGCTCTGCACGCGTTCGCGCGCGTACTCGACCGCCTTCTGATACGCGCGATCCGACACGCCGACGCCCTGCATGCCGACCGCGAAGCGCGCCGCGTTCATCATGATGAACATGTATTCGAGGCCGCGATTCTCCTCGCCGATCAGTTGCCCGATCGCGCCGCCGTGGTCGCCGAACTGCAGCACCGCAGTGGGGCTCGCCTTGATGCCGAGCTTGTGCTCGATCGACACGCAGTGCACGTCGTTGCGCTCGCCCAGCGAGCCGTCTGCCTTGACGTGGAACTTCGGCACGATGAAGAGCGAAATGCCTTTCACGCCGGGCGGCGCATCGGGCGTGCGCGCCAGCACGAGATGGACGATGTTCTTCGCCATGTCGTGCTCGCCCCACGTGATGAAGATCTTCGTGCCGAAGATCCTGTAGTTGCCATCGCCCTGCGGCTCGGCGCGCGTGCGCACCAGCGCGAGGTCGGAGCCCGCCTGCGGCTCGGTGAGGTTCATCGTGCCGGTCCACTCGCCCGAGATCAGCTTCGGCACGAAGCGCTGCTTTTGCGCTTCGCTGCCCGCGGTCAACAGCGCTTCGATCGCGCCGTCGGTCAGCAACGGGCACAGCGCGAATGACAGGTTCGACGCGTTCAGCATCTCGACACACGGTGTCGCGATCAGCTTGGGCAGTCCCTGGCCTTCGTATTCAGCCGGATGCTGCACACCTTGCCAGCCTCCTTCGGAGAACTGACGAAACGCATCCTTGAACCCCGGCGAGGCGGTCACATTGCCGTTCTTCCAGCTGCTCGGATTGCGATCGCCTTCCACGTTCAGCGGCGCGAGCACTTCGCCGCACAGCTTCGCGGCTTCCTCGAGTACGGCCTGCGCGGTCTCTTCGTTCGCATCTTCGAAGCCGGGCAATGCGGCGATGTCGGCGAGGCCCGCCAGCTCCTTCATCGCGAACAGCATGTCCTTGATCGGCGCGTGATACATGTCGTCTCCTCCGAGGTTTCCGATGATGTCTCGATGTAAAAAGGGCGCCGGACCGTGCGGTCCCAGCGCCCCTTTTACGTTTGTTTCAGACGCCCTCGCTCACGCGAAGGCGTGGTGCGCGCTCAGCCCAGCTCTTTGACCAGTTCCGGCACGACGGCGAACAGATCGCCGACGAGGCCGTAGTCCGCCACGCTGAAAATTGGCGCTTCTTCGTCCTTGTTGATCGCGACGATCACCTTCGAGTCCTTCATGCCGGCCAGATGCTGGATCGCACCCGAGATGCCGACCGCCACGTACAGCTGCGGCGCGACGATCTTGCCGGTCTGGCCGACCTGATAGTCGTTCGGCACGTAACCCGCATCGACTGCCGCGCGCGATGCGCCCAGCGCCGCGCCGAGCTTGTCCGCCAGCGGCTCGAGCACCTGCGTGTAATTCTCGCCGCTGCCCAGACCGCGGCCGCCCGACACGATGATGTTCGCGCTCGTCAGTTCCGGACGGTCCAGCTTCGTCACTTCACGGCTCACGAACTGCGAGATGCCTGCGTCGGCTGCCGCTTCGATCTTCTCGACCGCTGCACTGCCGCCTTCGGCTGCGACCGGATCGAAACCCGTCGAACGCACCGTAATGACCTTGACCGGATCTGCCGACTGCACGATCGCAATCGCGTTGCCCGCGTAGATCGGACGTTCGAACGTATCGGCGCTATCCACTGCAGTGATGTCGCTGATCTGCGCGACGTCGAGCTTCGCCGCGATACGCGGCGCGATGTTCTTGCCGTACGCGGTCGCCGGCGCGAGGATATGCGAGTAGTCCTTCGCGATGTTGAGCACCGTCGCTTCGACGTTTTCCGCGAGGCCCGCTTCAAGCTGCGGCGCATCGGCCAGCAGCACCTTTGCCACGCCCGCAATCTTCGCTGCTGCATCCGCCGCGCCCTGCGCGTTGTGACCGGCGATCAGCACGTGCACGTCGCCACCAATCTTCTGCGCCGCTGCAACCGTGTTCAGCGTGGCAGCCTTCACCGACGCGTTGTCGTGTTCCGCAATAACCAGAATAGTCATGTGTTTCGTCTCCGCTTTCCGTTGGCCGCGTGCTTAGAGCACCTTCGCTTCGGTCTTCAGCTTCTCGACCAGCGTCTTCACGTCCGGCACCTTCACGCCGGCTGCACGCTTCGGCGGTTCGCTGACCTTCAGCGTCTTCAGGCGCGGCTTCACGTCCACACCGAGGTCTTCCGGCTTCAGCGTTTCGAGCGGCTTCTTCTTCGCCTTCATGATGTTCGGCAGCGTGACGTAGCGCGGCTCATTGAGGCGCAGGTCCGTCGTCACCACAGCCGGCAGCGTCAGCGACAGCGTTTCCGCGCCGCCGTCCACTTCGCGCGCGACCGTCGCCTTGCCGTCCGCAACCGTCACCTTCGAAGCGAACGTGGCTTGCGGCAGATTCGCGAGCGCAGCGAGCATCTGGCCCGTCTGGTTCGAATCGTCGTCGATGGCCTGCTTGCCGAGAATGACCAGCGAAGGCTGTTCTTTGTCCACCAAAGCCTTCAGCAGCTTCGCCACAGCGAGCGGCTGAAGTTCTTCGTTCGATTCGATCAGGATCGCGCGGTCCGCGCCGATCGCGAGCGCCGTGCGCAGCGTTTCCTGCGACTGCGTGACACCGCAGGACACCGCGATCACTTCCGTCGCCACGCCCGCTTCCTTCAAACGCACCGCTTCTTCCACGGCGATTTCGTCGAACGGGTTCATCGACATCTTCACGTTCGCGATGTCGACGCCCGTGTTGTCCGACTTCACACGGACCTTCACGTTGTAGTCGACCACTCTCTTCACTGGCACAAGGATTTTCATGCACACGCTCCAAAGTTACGAATACGTCAACCCAGCGGACATTATAGCGACTGCCTTCGGCTCGCCTGACGGCAAACCGCCGGGCAAGCCGCAGGCAAAATCGCGCGCGGGCTGCTGGCATCGAGAATATCGCCTTGCAGGTTGAGACCAACGATAGCGAACGGTCGTTCTATTTTACGGGATAAAAAACCCGGCCGCCAAGTCCGGGTTGCCGATCCGGGCCTCTAATTTCGAGATAGACCGCCCGCGAGCCTTACCAGCCGGCGATCACGGCGCCGCCGAAGGTCGTCGCGATGTACTGCTTCACTTCCGGCGAATGGTAGGCCGCGACCAGCTTCGCGACCCATGGCTTGTTGCGGTCCGCTTCGCGGATCGCGATGACGTTCACGTACGGGCCGCGCGGATCTTCGATCGCAATCGCATCGCGGGTGGGCTGCAGGCCCGCCTGCATCGCGAAGTTGGTGTTGATCGCGGCCGCGTCGACGTCGTCGAGCGAGCGCGGAATCTGCGCGGCGTCGAGCTCGACGAGCTTCAGCTTCTTCGGATTGTCGACGACGTCGAGCGGCGTCGCCTTCAGGCCGGCATCGGCGCGCAGCTTCAGCAGCCCCTGCTTCTGCAGCAACAGCAGTGCGCGACCGCCATTCGTCGGATCGTTCGGCACCGCGATCTTCGCGCCCACCGGCAACGCAGCCAGCGACTTCACCTTCTTCGAGTACAGCCCCATCGGGAACGTCAGCGTGTCGGCAACGCGGATCAGCTTGTAGCCGCGATCCTTCACCTGCGCTTCGAGATACGGATCGTGCTGGTAGCTGTTCGCATCGAGATCGCCGCCGGCGAGCGCCGCGTTCGGTTGCACGTAGTCGGAGAACTCGACGATCTGGATATTGAGCCCATTCTTCGCGGCGACCTTCTTCACCACTTCCATCACCTGCGCGTGCGGACCGCCGGTGACACCGACCTTGATGGTTTCGTCCGCGTGCGCGGCAGTAGCGGTAGCGGTAGCGATAAGCGTCGCGGCGCCAAACGCGGCCGCGAGCTTGAGCATGAATCGACGTTGCATGACCAACCTTTGTCTAAAGACTGAAGCACGCGGCACGCGTGCGCCGCGCGGTTGTTTTATTTATGGCTCAAGCGACGCACGAGCCAATCCCCGAACGACTGCACGAGTTGCACGAACACGATCAGGATCACGACGACCGTGACCATCACCTCGGGCAGAAAGCGCTGATAGCCATAGCGGATGCCGAGATCGCCAAGACCGCCGCCGCCGATCGCGCCCGCCATCGCCGAGTAGCCGACGAGCGATACGAACGTGATCGTGAGGCCCGCGACGATGCCCGGCAGCGATTCCGGCAGCAGCACCTTGAACACGATCTGACGGGTCGTCGCGCCCATCGCCTGCGCGGCTTCGATCAAACCGCGGTCCACTTCGCGCAGCGCCGTCTCGACGAGCCGGGCGATGAACGGCGCGGCCGCGATCGTCAATGGCACGACGGCCGCGGCGGTCCCGATCGACGTGCCCACCACGAGCCGCGTGAACGGGATCACCGCGACGAGCAGGATGATGAACGGCGTGGAGCGCACCGCGTTGACGATCACGCCGAGCACGCGGTTCACGCCGAGGTTCTGCAGCACGCCCTGGCGATCGGTCAGATACAGCAGCACGCCAAGCGGCAGCCCGACGGCCGCGCCGATGAGTCCCGAGATGCCGACCATGACCAGCGTCTCCCAGAACGACTGCACGAACATATCGAACATCTCACTCAACATACGACAGCTCCTCCACCACCACACCTTGCTCGCGCAGATAGCGCAACGCTTCCACAACCTTCACCGGCTCGCCGCCCGCGAGCACCGCGAGCGAACCGAACGCCTGCCCCTGGATCTCGTCGATCTGGCCATGCAGGATGTTGAAATCGAGTTCGTAACGGCGAATCGTCTCCGACAAAATCGGCTGGTCGACGCCCGAACCTGTGAACGCGAGCCGCAGCAGATGGCCGCTGCCCGTCTTCAGCCGCTCGGCAACACGCGCCTTCATCGCGGGCGGCAGGTCCTGCGCGATCACGTCGCCGATCAGCGCGCGCGTCACTTCGTGATGCGGCTGCAGGAACACGTCGATCACCTTGCCCTGTTCGACCACGCGTCCCGCATCGAGCACCGCGACGCGATCGCACACCTGCTTGATCACGTCCATCTGGTGCGTGATCAGCACGATCGTCAGGCCGAGTTCGCGATTGATGCGCTTCAGCAGATCGAGAATCGCGCGCGTGGTTTCGGGGTCGAGCGCGGAGGTCGCTTCGTCGGAGAGCAGCACCTTCGGTTTGCTCGCGAGCGCCCGCGCAATGCCGACGCGCTGCTTCTGGCCGCCGCTGATCTGCGCCGGATGGCGGTCCTTCTGCGCGGACAGGCCGACCAGGTCGAGGAGCGGCAGCACCGTCGCCTCGATCTCGGCGCGCGGCATGCCGGCCATCTCGAGCGGCAGCGCGACGTTCCCGTACACCGTGCGCGACGACAGCAGGTTGAAGTGCTGGAAGATCATGCCGATTTCGCGGCGCGCTTCACGCAGCTGCGCGGCAGGCAGCGTGGTCAGATCGCGGCCGTCGACGATCACGCTGCCTTCGCTCGGACGCGTCAGCAGGTTGATGGTGCGCACCAGCGTGCTCTTGCCCGCGCCGCTGCGGCCGATGATGCCGAAGACCTCGCCCTGCGGGATCGACAGGTTGACGTCGTGCAGCGCTTCGATCCAACCGCGTGGCCCCGGGAAGCGCTGTGAGAGATTACGTAGTTCGATCATGAAAACAAAAACGGCAGCCTGAGCGAGGTGCACGAAGCCCTCCGTCAGCCGCCGTCTCTTATGTCTGAATGTGAGGCGCGATTTTACCCGACCCTCTCACATTTCCTCTAATAATCAATTCCGCTTCCTTCATAACACACAGGAATTAGAGGACGAATCCACCCGCACCACTCGCGAACAACGGCGACTGCCGTCTATCATCGTGCCGATCAAAACAACGACAGGATCCCCATGGAGACCTCCCAGACCGCCGCTGCCGGTTCGACCACACGTGCCGGCGCCGGCTGGAGCGTGACGACCGCCGACGGTGTCGTGCTGCCGCTTTACCGCTGGCAACCAGCAGGCGCGGCACGCGCGACGGTTGCGCTGGTGCACGGGCTCGCCGAACACGCCGGCCGCTACGCGCCGCTTGCCGAGCGGCTGAACGCCGCCGGCATCGAACTCGTCGCAATCGATCTGCGCGGGCACGGCAAGGCGCCGGGCGAGCGAGCGTGGATCGAGCGCTTCGACGACTATCTGCACGACTGTCGCGCGCTGGTCGACGCGGCGGGTCGGATCGCCGAGCAGAGCGGCACGCCGCTCTTCCTGATGGGACACAGCATGGGCGGTGCGATCGCGGCGCTTTATGCGGTCGAACACGCCGTTGAACTCGCGGTTGAACACGCGCCCGAGTCTTCGCAACCGTTCGCTGGACTGATCCTGTCGAGCCCCGCGCTCGCGCCCGGCCACGACGTGCCGCGCTGGATGCTCTCGATGAGCCAGTTCATCAGCCGGGTCTGGCCGCGTTTTCCGGCGATGAAAATCGATGCGGCGCTGCTGTCGCGCGATCCGGCCGTCGTGGATGCGAACCGCAACGACCCGCTCGTGCACCACGGCGCCGTGCCCGCGCGCACCGGCGCGGAAATCCTGCTGGCGATGCAGCGCATCGAAGCAGGCCGTGCGTCGCTACGTCTGCCGGTGCTCGTTTATCACGGCACGCGCGACAAGCTCACCGAACCGGACGGCAGCCGCACCTTCGGCGCCGAGGCGGGGTCGCCGGACAAGACTTTGACGCTCTATGAAGGCGCATTCCACGAAACGATGAACGACCTCGATCGCGACCGCGTGATCGACGCGCTCGTGAAGTGGATCGTGCAACGCGCGCGATGAGCTCGGGTGTGGAAGCGCCCTTCAGCGCTTCCAGGCTGGATCGCGTTTGTCGATGAACGCCTGTACGCCTTCGAGCGCATCGGCGTCCATCATGTTGCAGGCCATCGTCTGGCCCGCGAGCTGATACGCGGCTTCGATGCCCATTTCGAGCTGCCGGTAGAAGAGCCCTTTGCCCGCGCGCACGGCTTCGGCCGGCTTAGCGCAGATGCTCGCGGCGAGCTTCGCGAGCTCGGCGTCGAGCTGGTCCGCCGCGACGACGCGATTCACGAGACCCTGTGCGCGCGCGGTGTGCGCATCGATGAAGTCACCGGTGAGCAGCATCTCCAGCGCCGCCTTGCGCGACAGGTTGCGCGACAGCGGCACCGAAGGCGTCGCGCAGAAGAGACCGAGATTCACGCCCGACACCGCGAAGCGCGCCGTCTCCGCGGCCACCGCGAGATCGCACATCGCCACCAGCTGACAGCCGGCCGCGGTCGCGATGCCCTGCACACGCGCGATCACCGGCTGCGGCATCCGCTGGATCGTCAGCATCACTTTCGTGCAGCGCGCGAAGAGCTTCTGGTAGTAGTCGAGCGACGGCGCGGCGCGCATTTCCTTCAGGTCGTGCCCCGCGCAGAATGCGCGTCCCGCCGCCGCGATCACCACGACCCGCGCATCCGATTGCGCCGCCGTGTCCAGCGCGCGCTGAAGCGCATCGAGCAGCGCTTCGGACAGCGCGTTGAACGCGTCCGGCCGGTTCAGCGTGAGCCGCGTGACGCCGGGCACACCGTACGCGTCGTGCGCGATGTCGATCAGTGCGTCGGCGGCGGGCGCTTGTGCTGCATCGGTCTTTACGTGTCCGCGATGCGATGTCGAAGTGTCGTTCATCTGGGCTCCTGATGATGCGCGTGCTGCTTCGCCGCGTGCCGGCTAGATGTCGGCCAGCGCCCGCACGTGCGCGACGACGCTGCGTCCCAGCGCCGACAGGTTGTAGCCGCCTTCGAGCGTGCTGACGATACGGCCGCGCGCATGACGGTTCGCGACTTCGCGAATGCGTTCCGTGAGCCACGTGTAGTCGTCTTCGACGAGACCCATGTTGCCGAGATCGTCTTCGCGATGCGCGTCGAACCCGGCCGATACGAAGATCATCTGCGGCTTGAATGCGTCGAGCCTCGGCATCCACATCATCTCGACGGCTTCGCGCATCACCATGCCCGTCGTGCGCGCCGGCAACGGCAGGTTGACCATGTTCGGCGCCTGGTTCTCGGTGCCGGAATACGGATAGAACGGGTGCTGGAAGAAGCTGCACATCAGCACCCGCGGATCGCCCGAAAACGCGGCTTCGGTGCCGTTGCCGTGGTGCACGTCGAAGTCGATCACCGCGACGCGTTCGAGGCCGTGCACTTCGAGCGCATGGCGCGCGGCGATCGCGACGTTGTTGAAGAAGCAGAAGCCCATCGCGCGCGCGGGCTCCGCGTGGTGGCCCGGCGGTCGCACGCTGCAGAACGCGTTGTCGTAGCGGCCTTCGATCACGGCATCCGTCGCGGCGATCGCGGCGCCGGCCGCGCGCAGCGCCGCCTGCCACGTATACGGGTTCATCGTCGTGTCGGGATCGATCGCCGCGTAGCCGTGTTCCGGCGCGACGCTGCGCACGTAGTCGACATGCGCCTGGGTGTGGACGCGCAGCAGCGCCTCCTCGTCGGCAAGCGGTGGGGACGCGCGCTCGATCAGCGCTTCGATGCGGCTCGCGATCAGCTGGTCTTCGATGGCCTGCAGGCGACCCGGGCACTCCGGATGCCATTGACCCATCTCGTGCTTCAGACAGTCAGCGTGGGAATAAAAGCCAGTAGCCATGAGTTTTTCTTCTGCCGCCTGGGCGTGGCCGCGCGGCATGTCTCCGTCATATGCGCGCCGCTACCGGACGCAATACTCGTCAACTTACCACACGCCGCGCGATCGATGCGACGCGGTGCCGGTCCGCTCTCCCGCCGCGCGTTTCGCTCTCGTATCCGGCCCACGCCGAACGGCCTATGCACACTGGCCAACGTGGACGGCAGTGTCAAACCGCTCGGGTATACTGCGCCGGTACTTGCCTCATCCAGCTCACCCCTTCCATCCGGCTCCCGTACATGATGACCGTCGCGCTGCCCGCTCGCTCCGCTTCCCCCGCTTCGTCCGCCTCGACCGCCCGCAACCGGCCGCGTGCGTCTGCGGCGGCTGCCGCGCTCGGGCTCGCGTGGGCGTTGCTGGCGGGCATGGGCACGGCGCATGCGCAGAACGTGCCGGGCAAGAAGACGTCGATGCTGGTCGCGCAGGCGCAGCCGCAACCGAGCGTGCAGCAAGGGCAGACGTTCGAGGAAGAGATTGTCCCGCAGCGCTACGCGAACAACCCGGACGTCGACGGCTTCATCAACGACATGGTCGCGCGCTACGACTTCGATCCCGACAAGCTGCACGCGCTGTTCGCGAACGTCAGCTACTCGGCGACCGCGGTGAAACTCGTCACGCCGTCGACATTGCCTTCGGTCAAGAACTGGCGCGCGTATCAGGCGCGCTTTCTGGACGCGGTGCGCATCAATGCCGGCGTGCGCTTCTGGCGCGCGAACGCGGCCACGCTGCAACGTGCGTACGACGAGTACGGCGTGCCGCCGGAAGTGATCGTGGGCATTCTCGGCGTCGAGACGATCTATGGTCGCTACATGGGCAACTTCCGCGTGCTCGATGCGCTGACCACGCTGTCGTTCGATTACCCGAACACACCGAATCGCGCCGATCGCGAGCAGACGTTCCGCAAGAACCTCGAAGATTATCTGGTGTGGACGCGCGATTCGCAGATCGATCCGACCACCGTGCTCGGTTCGTACACCGGCGCGATCGGCATTCCGCAGTTCCTGCCGAGCAGCATCGTGCAATACGCGGTCCCTTACGACGGCAACAAGCAGATCGATCTGCGCAACAGCCCGACCGACGCGATCGGCAGCGTCGCGAACTATCTGAAGCAGAACGGCTGGGAAACGGGCCGGCCGGTGATCTGGAACATCGCGTCGGACGCGGGCAGTCAGGGGATCGCGCAGGCCGCGGCGGACGGACAGCCGGAGCCGCACTGGGCACTCGCGCAATTACTGCGCGCCGGCATGCTGATGAACGAGCCTGATCTCGATCTCGCGTCCGAAGCCGGCACGCCGGTCACGGTCGTCGATCTGCCGACACCCGGGCAACCCACCGCCTATGTGCTGGGATTGAAGAACTTCTATGTGCTGACGCGCTACAACCGCAGCTTCTTTTACGCGCTTTCCGTGTACCAGCTCGGTCAGCGCGTGAAGGCGCAGCTCGATGCGACAGGTGGGGTGGGGACTGTTGGCGCGACGCCGGGTGTTCCGGCTGCGCCTGGCGCTGCTATGCCTGGTGCTGCACCAGCGCCTGCTACTGCACCGACGCCTGCGCCCGGAGCCGTGCAACCTTCGATGCCCGCGGCGCCTGCGCAACCTGCTCCCGCGCAGTCAGAGATTCCGCCCGCAACACCCGTGCCGGGCGTGTCGGTCACGCCGCCCGCGTCGGGCGGTGTGACGACGCAGTACTAGGCGCGATTTCAGGCAGGAAACACACCCGTCGACAGATAGCGGTCGCCGCGATCGCAGACGATGAACACGATCGTCGCGTTCTCGACTTGCCGCGCGACGCGCACCGCGACTTCGCATGCGCCACCCGACGAGATACCCGCGAAGATGCCTTCGACGGACGCCAGCCGGCGCGCCATCGCTTCCGCGGCAGCCTGACCCACGTTCTCGACGCGATCCACACGGCTGCGGTCGAAGATCTTCGGCATGTATGCTTCGGGCCATTTGCGGATGCCCGGAATGCGCGAGCCCTCTTCAGGCTGCGCACCGACGATCTCGATCGCGCTGTTCTTTTCCTTGAGGAACTGCGACGTGCCCATGATCGTGCCCGTCGTGCCCATCGACGATACGAAGTGCGTGATGCGCCCTTCGGTATCGCGCCAGATTTCCGGGCCCGTGCTTTCGTAGTGGGCCAGCGGATTGTCCGGGTTCGCGAACTGGTCGAGGATGATGCCCTTGCCTTCGCACTGCATCTGTTCCGCGAGATCGCGCGCGTATTCCATGCCACCCTTGACCGGCGTCAGCAGGATCTGCGCGCCATACGCGGCCATGCTCTGGCGGCGTTCGACCGAAAGATCTTCCGGCATGATCAGCAGCATCTTGTAGCCGCGCACCGCCGCGGCCATCGCGAGCGCGATGCCGGTGTTGCCGCTCGTCGCTTCGATCAGCGTATCGCCCGGCTTGATGCGGCCGCGCTGCTCGGCCTTGCTGATCATCGACAGTGCCGGCCGGTCCTTCACCGATCCCGCCGGGTTGTTGCCTTCGAGCTTCGCCAGAATCACGTTGTTGCGGGCGCGGATCTCGTCGTCGGGAATCCGGACGAGCTGCACGAGCGGCGTGTTGCCGATCGTGTCTTCAATCGTTTTGTAAGCCATGTCGGTTGCGTTGCGAGCGATGCGCGAAGTGCTGGATTGACCGATTCTAAACCAGCATGACGTGATATGCCGGGCAGCCCCTCTTTGCCGCATGGGTCAACCGAGGCAGGCGCGCGTCGAGCACGAAGCGTTCGTCAACGCAAAAAACCCGCGGCCCCACGCCGCGGGAAGCAGTCATCCGAGCGGTGACTGAAGGAGTGAGCGTGTGCGCGATTGCGCGGTTACTTCTTCACGACCACAGCAGCATCGCTCTTCTGCCCGGCGGCCGTGGTCTGCGCGGCGCCAGTCTTGTTCTGCGCGTTTGCAGCTTGCGCGCCACCAGCAGCGTCAACCGGACCCACGGCCAGGCCCTCCGCCTGCAGACGCTCGACGGTATGGCCACCCATGCCCTTGACGCGTTTGGCCAGATTGCTCGGGTCCTTGAACGGACCGTGCGCGGTGCGTTCGTCGAGAATCGACTTCGCTTTCGAGGGGCCGATGCCCTTGATGCTGCGCAGCGCGTCTTCGTTCGCGGTGTTGACGTCGACCGTAGCGCAGGCGTGGCCGAACGCGGCGAGCATGGCCGCCGTAACGAGGATTTTCTTCAACATGATGGGCTTCTCCCTGGTGCGACCGGCCGGCGACGATCGCCGGCCAGGAGAAGCCAGTGTAGGGATAACGGCGCTTACGTCACACCTGGCCGGACAGCCAACGTACGTAGCGATCCACGCCTTCCTGTACGCTCAGGAACGGCGCGTCGTAGCCCGCCGCGCGCAGCTTCGTCTGGTCCGCCTGCGTGAAGCACTGATACTTGCCGCGCAGCGCATCCGG
>NZ_QQOA01000090.1 GCF_003443895.1 Paraburkholderia phosphatilytica
GCTGCGCCGCCCCAACCCCAGAACAAAAGAAAAAGCACAGCAAAACCGGACATTTCTATCTAGCCAGCACCCCGACATTTGAATCTGGCTTTGACATTGTACGGTCGTTCTTTTCGCCACCGCAACCTTATGTCCCGCAAAGAAAACCCGGCCGGCCCACGGGCGATGCTCGTGCCGGCCTTGCCCGATCGCCGCGCTAGTGAAGTTTCGAACCGAGCCAGTTCATGAACGCGACGACGAGCGGCGCGTGCGCGAGTTCCGGGCGAAGCACCAGATAGTACGCATGGCGCGCCGGCACCATGGTTTTGAACGGACAGATCAGCGTGCCATCGGCCAGGTCTTCACGCACGGAGAAGCTGTCGCCGAGCGCGACGCCCTGGCCGTGGATCGCTGCTTCGATACAGATATGCGCGTTGCCGATTTCGAGAATCCGCAGACCGTCGAGCTTGTCGCATGACGCCTCCGCGAGCCACCGCCGCCAGGACCCCGAATGCTCGCAGAATAGCGCCTTGCCCGGCAGATCCTGAACCCGTCGGATCGCGTCCGGGCCGTTCATCAACGCCGGGCTCACGACCGGAAACAAGGTCGGGTGCGTGATCAGCGTCACCTTGCGGTCGCGCCACCGTCCTTCCCCGTAGCGCACGCAGAGATCGACATCGGGCGAGTAGATCTCCCGGTCGTCGTTGGACGGCACGATCGTCAGGTTGACGCGCGGATACAGTTCCAGAAAGTCGCCGATATGCCGCGCGAGCCAGCGCGACGTGAACAGCAGCGGCGTCGATACGACCAGATCGCCGGCCATGGTCGGCAGGTCGAGTTTCTGGACCGCGTTTGCGATCGAATCGAACGCGCCTTTCACGGGTTCGAGCAGCGCCTCGCCCGACTGGGTCAGTTTCAGCCGCGCTCTGGATCTGACGAAAAGCGGCATGCCGAGCGTGCTTTCGAGCACGCGGATCTGATGGCTGACCGCGCTCGCGGTGACGTTGAGCTCGTCGGCCGCGCCGGCTACCGTGCCTCGCCGTGCCGCGGCCTCGAACGCGCGTAGTGGATTCAGCGGAGGCAGTCGGCTTCTCATGGCGGGCGCGAGATACTGAGAAAAATTTGATTTAAGCGGAATTTATTTCTCTGCGCAAGAAGAAATCTGCCTCTCTATAGTGGATGCACTTCCGACACTTTTGAGGTTGATTGATGAGCACTCGTGAGCCGATCGAACGTCTGTGGGGCGGCCGTTTCAAGTCAGGACCGTCTGAATCGTTGAAGGCGCTGTCGCGTTCCGATCCGAGCTTTTTCAAGCTCGCGCCCTACGATCTGGCCGGCTCGCGCGCGCATGCGCGTGAACTGCTGCGCGCGGGTATTCTGGACGACGAAGAATTGCGCCAGTTGCTGGACGCGATGGCGCAGATCGAAGCGGACTTCCTCGCGGGTGCCATCCAGCCGTCGCTCGCCGACGAGGACGTGCATACGTTTCTCGAACGCGTACTCACGCTGCGCACACCGGCCGTCGGCGGAAAGCTGCGCGCCGGCCGCTCGCGCAACGACCAGGCCGCCAACGACCTGCGTCTCTATCTTCGCGACAAGGTGCGCAAGCTCGTGCAGGCGGTCGATGAACTGCAGCGCGCGCTGATCGACCAGGCGCGGCAGCACGTGCATTCCGTGACGGCAGGCTTCACCCATCTTCAACCCGCGCAACCGATCGCGTTCGCGCATCAGTTGCTGGCTCACGCGCAGTCGATCCAGCGCGACGTCGATCGTTTCATGGACTGGGACCGCCGCGCCGCCCGCTCGCCGCTCGGCGCGGCGGCGCTCGCGGGCTCCGCGATCTGCACGAATCCGGAACTGTCGGCACAGGAGCTCGGTTACGACGCGCCGTGCGAGAACTCCATCGATGCCGTCGCGGCACGCGACCACGTTGCCGAGTTCGTATTCGTCGCCAGCATGCTCGCGGTGAATCTTTCGCGTCTGTCGGAGGAAGTGATCCTCTGGACCTCGCGGCAGTTCGGCTGGGTCGAACTCGACGACGGCTACGCGACTGGCAGCTCGATCATGCCGCAAAAGAAGAATTCCGATATTGCCGAGCTGACGCGCGGCAAGGCCGGCCGGCTGATCGGCGATCTCGGCGGGTTGCTGGCGACGCTGAAGTCGTTGCCGCTCGCGTACAACCGGGACCTCGCCGAAGACAAGATCGCGGCGTTCGACTGTGTTGACACGCTCGAACTCGTCCTGCCCGCGATGTCCGGCATGGTCCGCACCATGCGTGTCGACGTCGACGAGATGCGCCGCCAGGCGCCGCTCGGCTTCACGCTTGCCACTGAAGTCGCCGACTGGCTCGCGCTGCGCGGCGTTCCGTTCAGCGAAGCGCACGAAATCACCGGCGCGCTGGTGCGGATGTGCGAATCGAAAGGCGTCGAACTGGGCGCGCTGACACCGGCCATGCTGCACGAAGTCGATGCGCGGCTGGAGCCGGCTGTGCTCGACCATCTGACGCTCGATGCGGCGCTCGAGGCCCGCTCGGGCTTCGGCGGCACCGCACCCGCGCGGGTCGAGGAACAGATCGCGCGGCTCGCGACGGCGATCGACCGGCAGGCCGAATGGGCAGCGAACTACGGAGGACCGTCATGTTGACCACATCCGACGACAGCCTCGGCGCGGCGCCATCTGCCGAGGACAGCGCCGGCATTTCGCATCTGGAGCACGTGCGTCGGCGCTACTGGGGCCGGTATGCGGCATCGGCGGCGATCGTCGCGCTGCTCGCCTACGTGATGCTCGCGTTCGCGCACGGCCAGATCGAGTGGCGCTACGTGGGCCGCTTCATGACGGCGCGCTCGATCCTCACCGGGCTCGTCAACACCATCGTGATGACGATCCTCGCGATGGCGCTGGGCATTGCGCTGGGCGTGCTCACCGCGATCATGCGGCTGTCGAGCAACCCGGTGCTGAGCACCCTCTCCCGAGGCTACGTGTGGCTCTTTCGCGGCACCCCGGTGATCCTGCAGCTGCTGCTGTGGTTCAACCTCGCGCTGGTGTTTCCGACGCTGGGCATCCCCG
>NZ_QQOA01000091.1 GCF_003443895.1 Paraburkholderia phosphatilytica
GTAAGCGCGAATTTGACCGCACCTAGAATCGGAAGCTGAACGAGCGCAGGCTTGCGTCCGCAACTACAACTTGCGGACGCAACCGATGACACAGAACGAAGTTGATTTCCTTCCGCTGCGGGTGACCGGCGTGACGGCGACGGGCAAGCGCAAGTTTGACGCCGAGGGTAAGCGCAAGCTGATTGACGCCTGCCGGCAACCGGGCGCGTCAATTGCCGGACTGGCGTTGAAGGCTGGGGTGAACGCGAACCAACTGCATAAGTGGATTCAATTGCGCGAACGCGCGAATGCCGCTGCTGCGATGGTAAGCGTCGAGGCGTTGCCATCGGCATTCGTGCCGGTCGTCACGGTGGGCGAGGTGGCACCGATGCGCACGAACCCCGAGCCGGTGAACGTACGACGAACGTCGCACAGGTACGAATCGGCGAAAGCAATGACGCCAGCGCGACTATCAGCGCAGTTGCCCAACGGCGTGACGCTGCAGCTCGAATGTGCCGCACACGATGGCGCTCTCGTGAAGGCGATGATCGAAGCGTTGGGGGCGCGCTGATGTTCCGCTTCGACGCGCACTTGCGGATCTACCTGCACCGCGAGCCCATCGACTTCCGCGCCGGCATCAACAGCCTGGTCACGCTGGTCGAGCAGTCAATGCAGCTCGATCCGCTTGCGCGAGCCGTCTTCGCGTTCCACAACCGCAAACGCGATCGCGTGAAGCTTCTGCTCTATGACCGGGCCGGATTCTGGCTCCTGTTGAAACGCCTCGAGGCCGACCGTTTCGTGTGGCCCCGCCGTCAGCAAGCCGTGATCGAACTGACGGCCGAGCAGCTCCACCTGCTGCTCGACGGCGTCGATATCGACGCCGTGCGCCGCCACCCAGCGCGGCAGTACTGCCACGCGAGCTGAAGCAGGGTATCGCTGCCGTTGCCGGTAAACAACGGCGGTTTGACCTGTTACAAATTCGCGTAAACCTATTTGGCTCTGCGATCCGCTATCGTTGAGCGCATGTCCCCTCCCGATCTCCCCCGACTTCCGCGCACCGCCAAGGCCTATATCCACAAGCTGGAGGAGCGGGTGGCGGCCGATGCGCAGGTCATTGCCGAGCGTGACGCCAGGATCGACGAATTGACCCGGCGCCTGGATGCGCTCGAAGAGCAATATCGTCTCGCGTTGGCCCGACAGTACGCGCCCAAGAGCGAGAAGCGCCGCGACCGCGTGTTCAACGAGGCCGAGGAAGCGGCCCAAGCCGAGGAGGACGACGGCGATGTGTTGGCGCTGCCCGATACCGGGTTGCCGGAACCCGGCCAGCCTGAACCGCGTAAGCGTGGCCGCAAACCTCTGCGCGCGGACCTGCCGCGCGAGCGAATCGAGTACGACCTGCCCGAGCACCAGAAGATCTGCCCGTGCTGCAGCAAGGCAATGCATCGGATGGGCGAGGAAATCAGCGAACAGTTGCACATGCAGGTCAAGGTTTCGGTGCTGCAGCACGCGCGCTTCAAGTACGCGTGTCGGCACTGCGAGCGTCACGGCACGCACACGCCGATCGTGGTCGCGCCGATGCCGGCGCAGCCCTTGCCGGGCAGTCACGCGAGTCCATCAATGATCGCCGCCGTCACGGCCGGCAAGTATGTCGACGGCACGCCCCTGTACCGGATGGAAGACGTGCTCGCGCGCTCGAACATCGCGGTCGGCCGCGGCACCCTGGCGAACTGGATCATCCGTCCCGCCGAGCTTCACTACACGCGCCTGTTCGAGGCGCTCAAGAAGATTCTGCTCAGCCAGTGGCTGATCCACGGTGACGAGACCACCGTCCAGGTTCTGAAGGAAACGGGCCGGAACGCGCGGGACAAGTCATACATGTGGGTCTACCGAAGCGCGGAGGATAGCGAGCAGCCGGTGGTGCTGTTCGAGTACCAGCCGGGGCGTGGCCAGCAGTACCCGAAGGACTTCCTCGGAGACTACGCCGGCACGCTGATGACGGACGGCTGGCCTGCGTGGCGGACGGTTAAATCGGCCACGCACCTCGGATGCCTTGCGCATGGACGCCGGATGTTCACGGACGCGCTCAAGGGGCAGAAGAACAAACCGAGCCCCCGCATCACGAAGGCGCTCGAATTCTTCCAGGCGCTGTACCAGGTCGAGACGCTCGCCAAACAGACGTTGCCCGAAGGCCAGACGCTGGCCGATTACCGGTATCGCCTGCGCCAGCAGCACAGCGTGCCGTTGCTAAACGCCTTCAAAACCTGGCTCGACGAACTCGCGCCAAAGGTTCTGCCCAAGAGCCTGCTGGGCGAGGCGATCGGCTACTGTCTCAGGCAATGGCCGTATCTGAGTCGCTACGTAGAGGACGGCCGGTTTGCAATCGACAACAACGTCATCGAGCGCGACATCAGGCCCTTTGTGACCGGACGAAAGTCGTGGCTCTTTAGCGATACGGTCGACGGCGCAAAAGCGAGCGCGATGGTCTACAGCCTGATGCTCACGTGTCGAGCCTGTGGCGTTGATCCCCATGCCTATCTGCTGCACGTGCTGACCGAATTGCCGCAGCGCGCACCGGATGCCGATATTAGCGACTTGCTACCGTTCAACTTCGCTCGACAGCAAGCCGTTACCGGGTAACTCCGATCGCTATCGCGCTGGGCCGA
Source organism: Paraburkholderia phosphatilytica (assembly GCF_003443895.1). GTDB lineage: Bacteria > Pseudomonadota > Gammaproteobacteria > Burkholderiales > Burkholderiaceae > Paraburkholderia > Paraburkholderia phosphatilytica. Next base: position 2,643 of record NZ_QQOA01000091.1, read on the forward strand.
AGTATTGGTCCCACCGTTCCGAATCGGGATCGAGTCGGCGCACGATCACGTCGTCTGCCCGCACGATCACCCGTTCCAGCATCTGGCGCTTCGTTACCGAGTAACGGCGCGCTAACCGCGTCAGAGCAAGATGCGCTTCTGTGCTCATCCACATATCCAGACGTCGATCACCGTTGCCGTCCTTGCCTGCCGTCTCGCGCTTTGCTCGATAAGCCGCTTGCCGCTGTGCCGTCGTCTGCGCCATCTCGCATCTCCTTCGTTACCCGGTAACAATCGATTCGAAACATGTTACCCGGTAACGTCGGACCTTACGACGTGTGGCAGATTTAGCGCTTAC
>NZ_QQOA01000092.1 GCF_003443895.1 Paraburkholderia phosphatilytica
CTGCCATTCGGTTGGCAGCTTTACACCCTGAACCTGACGGACGATCTACTCGCACGATTGGGCCCTAGCTGCCATTGCCCGGCGGAATCGCCAATTTGCTGCCTAAACCTCCCCGGGCGTGCTGAACGTCCGAGGGAAAGACAAAAAACCGCGTCTCCGATCAACGAGCCATAAGCCCGTCGCCGCCGGCTCGACTCGCCAGCAGCCCCGATCAACTCAGGAATATCGAAACGGTCGCGAGAGGCCGGCTACCGGTGACGGGACTTATCAGTCTGGATCATCGTGCAGCGACCGCGAAGTGACAGGCTGCGTAGTTGCAACCATGCCGCTCTCAAAATTCAGGACAGCTCCAGAGAACGCTCGCGCTATTTCACTCGCAGACATGCGGGGCCTCGCACTCCGCGTACGCGCTCTTACCCAGCATGGGCGACAGGCAGATTGGTCCGAGATTCGTCCGAATTCAAATTTAAGTTGAATTTTCGCACAAATCGTGCAAAATTGTGCTCCAAGCTAGGAGGTAACTATGTTGGTCGAATTTCGCGTCCGGAACTTTCGATCGATCCGGGACGACATGTACCTGAGCATGGCTGCGAGCGCGGACAAGGAAAAGCGGGAGTCGAACACGGCTCCCTCAGGTGCGGCGAGCGTTCCCGATCTGCTGCGCTCTGCAGCCATTTATGGGCCGAATGCAAGCGGAAAATCCGCCCTGATTGGGGCCATGCAACTTGCGCAATCTGTGGTCGCAACATCGGCGACGCTCATGCCGGGGCAACCGCTCGCGCATATTCCATTCAAACTCGATCCGGAATGCGCTTCGGCGCCCTCCGAATTCGAGTTCACCTTCGTGCTCGAGGGCACGCGGTACCAATACGGCTTTTCGCTCACATCAGCGGGAATCGCTGAGGAGTGGCTGCTGGTCTACAAGACGCACCGGCCGCAGATATGGTTCGGGCGCAGCTACAATGCCCCGGCGAACACCGACGATTACAGGTTCGGCCCTTCGTTGAGTGGCCCGAAGAAGGTATGGCAGGACGCCACTCGGCGCAACGCGCTGTTCCTTTCCACCGCCGCGCAGCTAAATAGCGAGAGCCTGCTTCCCGTCTACAACTGGATCGTGAGCAAGCTGTTCGTTATTGCGGCTGGCATGCAACCATCGTTTGATCAATCGACAGCATGGATCTCGCAGACGCAGAGCAAGCAACTCCTGCTGAAGTTTTTAACGTCGGCGGACATTGGCATCTCGGATCTGGGCCTCGAAGCACGTCAATTGCATCACTTCAATGTCGACCTTCGCAACGGCCGACCGGAGCAGACTATCGCTGAGTCGGAAGTGCAATTCCCGGTCTTCACCCACTCGGGACCGAAAGGCCAGGGAAAGTTTCAGATCGAGGAAGAATCTACGGGGACGCAGCGTCTTTTCGCATTTGCAGCACCAGTGATTGAAGCGTTGCAAACGGGACGCACTATCGTCGTCGACGAACTGGATGGGAGCCTTCACACGCATATCGTCCGCTTCCTGGTCGATCTGTTTCATCACCTTCCGCCGAAAGGCGGCCATTCAGCGCAGCTCATCTTTACGACTCACGACACGGCGCTGCTCGACGCGGGGATTTTCCGCCGCGATCAGATCTGGCTGATGGAGAAACGTCCCGACCAGTCGAGCACCTTGGTGCCGCTCTCGGACTTTTCGCCGCGCAAAAATGAAGCGATCGAGCGCGGCTATCTGCAGGGGCGATACGGCGGATTGCCGATAACGACCGACTTCTGGTTCGCGGAGGAAGGTTTTGGCGCGTGATGATCATCCACGCCTGCGACGTGCACGCAACATTGAGCGGAAGGAGGCACGTTGGGAAGCATTCGATCGGATTCTGATCGTCACCGAAGGCGAAAAGACCGAAGTTAACTATTTCGAAGAAATTCGACGCGAGTACAGATTGCCGTCGGCTGCGGTCCATGTCTGCCCGGCAGACGGCACCAATCCGTTGCAGGTTGTGAACTACGCGTCCGATCTCTGCGTGAAGACGCACGAATGGGAACGCGTCTACGCCGTTATCGATCGCGACGATCATGCTCACTACGACGAGGCCCTTAGAGTGGCAGCGCAGCTTGACGGTACGCACAGGAACGACGAAAAGAAGCCGATTATGTTTCGAGTTGTTCCGTCAAACCCTTGCTTCGAGCTATGGTTGCTGCTCCATTTCCAGCGTTCCGAAGCGCACATCCATCGCGACGACGTCGTTCGGCGTCTCGACGGCCACTTGAACGGCTATCGAAAAGGAGGGCGGGGCTTGTTCGCCAGGACCCGGCACGGACTCGATGCGGCGTATGCGAACGCTCAGCGACTACGCGAGCAACTTGAACGGCCGGGGCAAAATCCGTCCACTGACGTAGACGTCCTCGTTCGGTTGCTCACTACGCTCCGTGACCAGAGAATTGACTGACCGCCGAACAATCGACCGGGCATTCTTCTTCCAGACATTCACCGTTGGCGTCAACCGAAGCAAATAGCGCGTCCATCCGATTTGCTGTCGTATGGAAGGTGCGTGATTGGATGGCCGAAAGAGAGTCGTTAGCCGACATAGCACTCTGAAGATTCGGTCGTCGGCTTCGGGTCGA
>NZ_QQOA01000093.1 GCF_003443895.1 Paraburkholderia phosphatilytica
TACCGCATTGCCGTCATCCCCGGCGACGGCATCGGCACGGAAGTGATGCCCGAAGGCGTGCGCGTGCTCGACGCCGCGTGCAAGCGCTTTGGCATCGGCATCGAGTACCGCCATATCGAGTGGGCGTCGTGCGACTACTACGAACAGCACGGCCAGATGATGCCCGACGACTGGAAGGCACAACTGCAGGAGTGCGATGCAATCCTGTTCGGCGCCGTCGGCTGGCCCGCGAAGGTGCCGGACCATATCTCGCTGTGGGGATCGCTGTTGAAGTTCCGCCGCGAGTTCGACCAGTACGTGAACCTGCGCCCCGCGCGCCTGTTCCAGGGCGTGCCGTGCCCGCTCGCGAACCGCAAGCCCGGCGACATCGACTTCATGATCGTGCGTGAGAACACCGAGGGCGAGTACTCGTCGGTGGGCGGCACGATGTACGAAGGCACCGAACGCGAAATCGTGATGCAGCAGGCAATTTTCTCGCGCGTTGGCACCGAGCGCGTGATGAAGTTCGCGTTCGATCTCGCACAGCGTCGCGCGAAGAAAATCACCGTTGCGACGAAGAGCAACGGCATCTCGATCAGCATGCCGTGGTGGGACAAACGCTCTGACGAAATGAGCGCGCGCTATCCCGATGTGAAGATGGACCGCCAGCACATCGATATTCTCTGCGCGCGTTTCGTGCTGAACCCGGACCGCTTCGACGTGGTGGTCGCATCGAACCTGTTCGGCGACATTCTCTCCGATCTCGGCCCTGCATGCACCGGCACGATCGGGATTGCGCCGTCGGGCAACCTGAATCCGGACCGCAAGTTCCCGTCGCTGTTCGAGCCGGTGCACGGCTCGGCACCGGACATCGCCGGCAAGGGCATCGCGAATCCGGTCGCGATGATCTGGTCGGCTGCGATGATGCTCGATTTCCTCGGCAACGGTGCGGGCGTGGAGCGCGATGCGCACGACGCGATCGTTTCGGCGATCACGCAGGTGCTGAAGGATGGACCGCGTACCGGTGATCTGGGCGGCAAGGCATCGACGCAGGACGTGGGTGCTGCGATCCTCGCGCATGTTGCCGAAGCGCGCTGAAGCGCAGCAGGAGACGTTCAAATGAGCACGAATCTCGAACAGCAGGCCCGCGCGCTGATCCGCGCGGATAACTTCATCAACGGCCAGTGGGTGGCCGCTGCGAGCGGCCGCCGCTTCGCCGTCACCGATCCCGCGACCGGCAACCTGATCGCCGATGTCGCCGACAGCGGCCCGGCCGATGCGCGCGCAGCCGTCGATGCCGCAGCGAAAGCCCTGCCCGCCTGGCGCGCACGACTGCCGAAGGAACGCGCGGCGGTACTGCACCGCTGGCACGCGCTGATCGTCGAGCATCAGGATGCATTGGGCGCGCTGATCTCGCTGGAACAGGGCAAGCCGCTTGCGGAAGGACGCGGCGAGGTCGCGTATGGCGCGTCGTATGTCGCGTGGTTCGCCGATGAAGCCACGCGCATCTACGGCGACGTGATCCCGCAGCAGCAGCGCGGCAAGCGTATGAGCGCGATCAAGGAACCGATCGGCATCGTCGCGGCCATTACGCCGTGGAATTTCCCGCTGGCGATGATCGCGCGCAAGATCGCGCCGGCACTCGCCGCGGGCTGCACGGTGGTCGCGAAGCCGGCTGAAGACACGCCGCTTACCGCGATCGCGCTGGTGCTGCTCGCGCATCAGGCGGGCGTGCCCGATGGCGTGCTGAACCTGATCTCGGCGTCGCGCGATTCGGCGCCGGAAGCGGTCGGCGAATGGCTCGCCGATGGCCGCGTGCGCAAGATCACGTTCACCGGTTCGACGCCGGTGGGCAAGTACCTCGCGCGCGAATCGGCGGGCACGCTGAAGAAGCTCTCGCTGGAACTGGGCGGCAACGCGCCGTTCATCGTGTTCGACGATGCCGATCTCGATGCGGCCGTCACCGGTGTGCTCGCCGCGAAATTCCGCAATGGCGGACAGACCTGCGTGTGCCCGAACCGCGTGTACGTGCAGCGCAGCGTGTACGAGCACTTCTCGGCGCTGCTGTGCGCGAAGGTCGCGGAGCTGCGCGTGGGCCCCGCGAGCGATCCGGCCTCGCAGATCGGCCCGATGATCAACACGCGCGCGGTCGACAAGATCGCGCGTCACGTGGACGATGCGGTAGCAAACGGTGCGGTGGTGCTCACGGGCGGCAAGCGTCTGACGGAGCTCGGTCCGCACTATTACGCACCGACGGTACTGGGTAATGCGTCGTCGAAGATGATGCTGTGCGGCGAGGAAACCTTCGGGCCGGTCGCGCCGTTGTTCGTGTTCGACACCGAACAGGAAGCGATCGAAGCGGCGAACGACACGCCGTTCGGTCTCGCGTCGTATTTCTACAGCCAGGACGTGCGTCGTATCGATCGTGTATCGCGCGCGCTGGAGGCGGGTATCGTCGGTATCAACGAGGGTGCGCTCGCGTCGGAGGCCGCGCCGTTCGGCGGCGTGAAGGAGTCGGGCTACGGGCGTGAAGGCTCGAAGTACGGCCTCGACGACTATCTGTCGATCAAGTACCTGTGCCAGGGAGGGTTGGAAT
>NZ_QQOA01000094.1 GCF_003443895.1 Paraburkholderia phosphatilytica
GCGCAGCAGCGCATGGAAGGCCGCCGGTTCACGCGCCGTCCAGTGCGGCACGATCACCAGCCGACCGCCCAGGGTCAACGCGCCGAACAGCTCCCAGACCGAGAAATCGAATGCGTACGAATGGAACAGCGTCCACACGTCCCGTTCGTCGAAATGGAACTGCGCCTGCGTCGCGTCGAACAGCCGCGCCACGTTCGCGTGCGTCACGCCCACGCCCTTTGGCTTGCCCGTCGAACCCGACGTATAGATCACGTACGCCAGTTGCCCGGGGTGCGGTGCCGGCGCATCGAACGCAGCGCCATCCGGCCCGGCATCGCGCCACGCAACCGCATCGACCAACGGCAGCGCGCCGAAGCATCCTGCCTGCCGGTCACGCGCTGCGTCGTCGGTCACGATGAACGCAAGCTGCGCGTCGCCGGCGATATACGCAAGGCGCTCCGCCGGGTACGACGGATCGAGCGGCACGTAAGCCGCACCCGCGCGCAGCACGCCGAGCAATGCTGCGACTAGTGCCGCCGATCGCTCCATCGATACGCCGACGCGCGTTTCCACTCCCACGCCGCGCCGCCGCAACTCGGCCGCGATCGCTCGCGACCATGCATCGAGTTGCGTGTAGCTCACCGACTCTCCACCGTCACTCAAGGCAATCGCATTGCCCCGGCGCGAGACCTGTGCGGCGAAGCGCGAGACGACATCGAGCGGTGCGGCCTCGTTTCGTAACTGTCGCAACAGCAAACCGCCCGCATCCGCATCGGTCGCCGCATCGCCATCCGCCAGCACAAACGACGACAACAGCGCGCCCGGTGCCGCTCCCCACTGCGCCAGCAGCTCCACAAAATGCGCGCTCAACCGTTCGATCGTCGCGGCATCGAACACATCGGTCGCATAGATCAGTGTCAGGTCGAGCGCTGCGTCGGCGGCTTCGGCCATGTGCAGCATCAGGTCGAACTGCGCCTCGCCATTGTCGATCTCCTGCGTCGACACGCGCAGCCCGCCGCCGAACGCCGCATCGAAATCGACGCGCTGCTGCTGATTCACGAGCACCTGGAACAGCGGCGTGCGTGTCAGCTCGCGCTCGGGCTGCAGCACTTTCACGACATTCGCGAACGGTACGTCCTGGTTCGCATGCGCGGTCAGCACGCGCTCGCGCACCGCCTCGATCAACTGGTCGGCGCGCATCTCGCCGTACGGCTCGGTACGGATCACGACCGTGTTCACAAAGAAGCCGACGAGATCCGCCACGGCCGCATCGTCACGGCCCGACAGGGGAACACCAACGCGGATGTCGTGCTGACCCGTGTAGCGGTACAACAACGCGTTGAACGCGGCGAGCACCGTCATGAACAGCGTCGCGCGGCGCTCGCGCGACAACGCACGCAGTGCCTGCACGGTCGCCGCGGGCACACGCGCGCGCAGACGGGCACCCGGCGCGCGGCGCGGGCCGCGGCGCACACGGTCGAACGGCAGCGCGAGCGCAACGTCGGCGCCGTCGCCCGCAGCCAGCGTGTCGCGCCAATATGCAAGCTGCGCGGCACCGTGAGCGCTCTCATGCCGCTTCGCCTGCGTTTCGATCGACGCGCGGTAGGCAGACCCGGCCGCGTGCGCAGCACTGTCGTCGGCGCCGCGTTCGCCCGCGGCATGCGCCCGGTAGAAGCGCGCCAGGTCCGCAAACAGAATCGCGACCGACTCAGCGTCGCTGACGATGTGATGCAAACCCAGATGCAGGACATGCGCGTCGGCGGCGATGCGGACCAGCGTCGCGCGCACGGGCAGCTCAGCCGCGAGGTCGAACGGCATCCGCGCGAGTCCGGTGAGATGCGTCGACACGTCAAGCGCATCCGTCAGATCGAGATGGCGCAGCTCGCCACGCGCCGACGGATCGGGGATTTGATACGGAACGCCGGACTCCTCATTAAAGCGCATCCGCAGCGCGGGATGGCGCGCCACCAGCGAGCTGAACGCGGCATCGAGCGCGGCGCGGTCAAGCAGGCCGTCGAAACGCAGCGCGCCGTTCACGTTGTAGGCGGTGCTCGCCGGGTCGAGCTTCCAGAGGAACCACAGATGCGCCTGCGAGGCGGACAACGGCATCCGCGCGTGAGGATCGGCGGCGGCCTCTGCGAAGGCGGCTGGATCGACAGTGACCTGAGCCGCTTCCAGCGTGTCCGCTTCGCGGAATTCACGCAATGCTGCCGCAAACCCGGCCAGCACGGGAGATTCGAACAGCGTGCGCAACGCCGGTGCCGCACCGAAGGCCGCGCGCACCGCCGACAGCACACGGACCGCCAGCAGCGAGTGGCCGCCGAGCTGGAAGAAATCGTCGTATACCCCGGCCCGCTCGACACCCAGCACGTCCTGCCAGATCGCGGCGAGCCGGCTTTCCATCTCGTCTCGCGGCGCGACGTAGACCGCGCGCGCAGCCTGCGCTTCGGGACTCGGTAGCGCGCGCTGGTCGAGCTTGCCATTCGGCGTCAGCGGGAATCGCTCCAGCTCCACATAGGCCGTCGGCACCATGTGC
>NZ_QQOA01000095.1 GCF_003443895.1 Paraburkholderia phosphatilytica
GTAAGCGCCTCACGGCGACCGTCGTAGACGAGGGCGAGAAGCGACATCAAAGTGGTGCCCATCATTTTCGATTTGATGGACATCACCGTGACAGAGCCGGAAGCCAAGCCCGGGAGCCGCAAGGGGCGCCCAAACTATGATCGCGAGTTTCGACGCCGTCTTGCGGCCGCGGCATGCGAGCCGGGTGCTTCGGTCGCAAAGCTGGCGCGCGAGAATGGCATCAATGCAAACATGCTGTTCACGTGGCGGCGTCGCTATCGCGAGCAATTGCAGACCCAAACGACGTCCCTGATTTCAGTGGCGGTGGTCGATGACACGCCGGCGCAGCGCGTGACCATGCCCTCGGATGCTCGGGCAGTGGGCAACCGCACTATACGAGCCGGGACGATCGAGATTCGATTCGGTGAGGTGGTCGTCAAGGTGGACGGCATCGTCGATGCCGACACGCTACGCGTTGTACTGGGGAGCATGCGATCGTGATCTCTGTTCCCACCGGTACACGTGTCTGGCTGGTGGCTGGCGTCACCGACATGCGCTGCGGATTCCAAGGGCTGGCGGCGAAGGTGCAGACGGCGCTCGAGGACAATGCGCTCAGCGGCAACGTGTTCATCTTCCGGGGCCGGCGCGGCGATCTCGTGAAGCTCATGTGGGCAACCGAGGACGGGCTCTGGCTTCTCGCAAAGCGGCTTGAGCGTGGGCGCTTCGTGTGGCCGCAGGCCGATGGCGGCAAGGTCCATCTGACGGCGGCGCAATTGTCGATGTTGCTCGAAGGCATCGATTGGCGGCAACCGCGTCGCACCGCTGCACTGTCGATGTTGTAAACCGAGCAGAAGGCTCGTAAACTGCGCCGCATGTCGAACGGCGCCGAACTTCCTGACGATGTTGAAACGCTGCGAGCCTTGCTGCTCGAGGCTCGTGCTCAGCTTGCCGAGCGCGATCTGGAGATCGAGCAACTCAAGGCTCAGCTCGACAAGCTTAGGCGTATGCAATTCGGGCGCAAGTCCGAGCAATTGGACCGGGAGGTTGCACGGCTCGAAACCGCGCTCGAGGACCTGACGGGCGAGCGTGGCGTCGCCGATGTGCGGCGCGCCCGCCAATCAAGCGCAAGCACGCCTGTGAGCGACGCATCGCCGAAAGAAGCGCTGCCGCCGCACCTGCCACGCGAAGAACGTGTACTGGAGGCCGACGCAACGTGCCCGAAGTGCGGCAGCGCAATGCAGCCGCTCGGAGAAGACGTGTCCGAGCAGCTCGCCCGCGTCGCGGCGGTGTTCAAGGTGATTCGTACGATCCGGCGCAAGACGGTTTGCCCATGCGGCCACCACTTCTCGCAGCCGGCGATGCCCGGCCTGCCGATTACGCGCAGCATCGCCCATCCGAGCCTGCTGGCCGACATCCTCGTCTCGAAGTACGCCGACCACGCCCCGCTGTACCGGCAGTCGCAGATAGCCGCGCGCGACGGCGTGAAGCTGGACCCGGCCAGCATGGGCCGCTGGGTTGGCCAGTGCGAGGCCCTTTGCGATGCGCTGACCGAGGCACTGCGCCGCTACACGGTGGCGCCGTCGAAGCTGCACGCGGATGACACGCCTATCCCGGTACTCGAGCCGGGCAAGAAGAAGACGAAGACGGGGCGCCTGTGGGTGTATGTGCGCGATGACACTCGTTCGGGCTCGACCGAACCGGCCGCAGTGTGGTTTGCTTACTCGCCGGACCGCAAAGGCATTCATCCCCAGACCCATCTGGCCGGATTCAAGGGTATCTTGCAAGCGGACGCCTACAGTGGCTTCAACGAACTGTACGAGAGCGGCAAGATTCGCGAGGCGGCATGCTGGGACCACGCGAGACGGTACATATACGACGTGCATGCCCGAACGCCTACCGAGGCGACCCGGGAGGTGCTCGAGCTGATCGGTGGACTTTACGCGATCGAGGCCGACATCCGCGGCAAACCCGCCGCGCAGCGGCTGCGCGTGCGCCAGGAGAAAAGCATTCCGTTGCTCGCGGCCATCAAGACGTGGATGACGGACAAACTCGCGACGCTGTCGAAGAAATCCGAATTGGCCAAAGCGATCCATTACTCGCTTAACCAGTGGGATGCCCTCGTGCTGTACTGCGAAGAGGGCCGTGCCGAGATCAGCAACGCCCTGGCCGAAAACGCGTTGCGCTGTGTGAGTCTGGGTCGCAAGAACTTCTTGTTCGCCGGCTCCGACAGTGGGGGGAAACGGGCCGCGGCGATGTACAGCCTGATCGGCACGTGCAAGCTGAACGGGATCAACCCGCGCGCTTACCTCGAATACGTGCTGACCCATATCGCTGATCACCCCATTAACCGCATCGACGAATTACTACCCTGGAACGTGGCAAGAAAGCTGCCAGGGAAGTCTTGCCCACCTGTCTCCACGGGCTGATTGCCAGCGGGCCAACACGACCGCCCGATACCCGATCATGCCTCACGTGCGCGCCGGATTGCGGACGGCCTTCGCGAGGCGCTTAC
>NZ_QQOA01000096.1 GCF_003443895.1 Paraburkholderia phosphatilytica
GACCTGTCGGACCCAGCTGCGCCACGACGTCGACGGGGTGGGCAGCACGATGGGTTCGTTCCGCTCAGCCTGTCCGTACGCCGTCTGCAGTTCGTCGAGCAGCACGCGCCAGGAAACACCATCTACCGCCAGGTGGTGGACCGCAACCAGAAGCCGCGTTTCACTTTCCGTCTCGAAGTAACCCGCGCGCAGCATCGGACCGCGTTCAATATCCAGGCTCGACTGGATCCGTTGCCCCGCTGCGTCAAGCTCCGCGAGCGACGACAGCTTCACCGGTCGCACCAGCCCCGTTTCGGGTTCGCCCGCTCGCGCGATCGTCTGGCTCCAGCCTTCAGGCGTCTTCACGAAACGCAGACGCAGTGCATCGTGGCGCGCACGCAGGGCCTGCAGCGCGGTTTCCAGCGCATCGACCCGCAGCCGCCCCGACACCTTCAGCAGCATCGACTGGTTCCAGTGCGACTCGCCCTGCGGATAGCGCCCGAAGAACAGGCGCTGGATCGGCGTCAGGCCAAACGCGTCCCCATCGTCTTCAACCTCCTGCGGCGCGGCTTCCAGCCGCTTCGCCTGCCGTGCCAGCTGCACGACCGTCGGATGGTCGAACACCTGACGCGGGGTCAGCTTCAACCCCGCCTCCCGCGCCCGCGCGATGATCTGCAGGCTCTGGATCGAGTCCCCGCCCGCTTCGAAGAAGTTCTCCGTCACCCCCAGATCGTCACGGCCCAGCACCGCGCACCAGATCGACAGCAGGAGCGCTTCCACTTCGTTCGAGGGCGCCTGGCGCCCGCCCTCCCGCGCCTGCGGCGCAGGCAGCGCCGCCCGGTCCAGTTTGCCGTTCGGCATCCACGGCAGACGCTCCAGCACCGTCAGGCTTGACGGCACCATGTAGCCCGGCAGCCGTTCCGAGAGCGCTTCGCGCAGCGTCGCTTCATCGATCGCTTCGCCGGCCACATAGCCCGCCAGCCGCTGCTGCTCGCCCGCGCCCGTCAGGATCACCGCCGCCTCGCGCACCCCCGCGCATTGCCGCAGCACCGTTTCAATCTCCGCCAGCTCGATGCGCTGGCCGCGCAGCTTCACCTGCTGGTCCAGCCGGCCCAGGAACCCCACCGTGCCGTCTTCATGCATCCGGCACAGGTCGCCGCTCCGGTACATCCGCGCGCCCGGCCCGCCGTGCGGGTCCGGCACGAAGCGCTCCGCCGTCAGCCCCGCGCGGTGCAGGTAGCCACGCGCCACCGTCGGCCCGCCGATGCACAGCTCGCCCAGCCCGCCCACCGGCGCTTCATCGCCGTAAGCGTCGATCACGCGCGCCGTGCGGCCCGCATACGGCACGCCGATCGGCACCGTGACCTGGGCCGCGTCCTGCGGCTGCGTTTCGCGGTACAGCGCTGCGACCGTCGTTTCCGTCGGGCCGTACAGGTTGTCGAGGCGGATATCCGCCAGCGGTCCGTTCTGCCAGGATGCCAGCGCGTCACCGGGCAGCGCCTCACCGCCCACCGTCACCTGGCGCAGCGACAGCTGTCCGCGCGCCGGGGCGTGACGCTGCCATTGCTGCCACAGCGCGGTCGGAATGCGCGCGAACGTCACGCCTCGCGATACCAGACGCTCGCTCAGGCTCTGCAGGTCCCACGGCTCGGCCCCGCGCATCTCCACCGTCGCGCCACGCAAGAGCGCCGGCAGCGTCTCGTGCAGCGCCACGTCGAAGTTGATCGTCGACGAGTGCAGCACCGTATCGTCCACGGTGATCGCGTAGGTCGACAGGAAGTCCTGCAGGTGCGTCCACAGCGCACCGTGGCTCACCGCCACGCCCTTGGGACGGCCGGTGGAACCCGACGTGTAGAGCACATAGGCCAGCTGGTCCGGATGCACCTCGGGATGCACGTCAGCGGCTTCGAACGTGGGCCCTGATCCGGCGGCCGCGACATCGGCCACATCGATCACCTCGCAGCCCGTCAGCACCGCCTCGACCTGCCGAGCACTCACCGCATCGGCCACGACGCGGGTGATGCCCGCATCCCCGATCATCTGCCCGAGGCGGGCGGCCGGATACGCCGGGTCCAGCGGCACGAACGCCGCGCCCGACTTGATCACGCCCAGCAGCGCCGCCAGCAGCGCCGGGCTGCGCGCCACGCACAGCCCCACGCGCTGCTCCGCGCCCACGCCACGCATGCGCAGCGAGGCGGCCAGCGCACCCGACCACGCATCCAGCTCCGCGTAGGTCAGCGACGCGGCTTCGCAACGCAGCGCCAGTGCGTCAGGCGTGCGCCGGGCCTGCGCCGACAGCGCCTGCCCCAGCGACTCGAACGCATACCGCCGCGCCGGCGCCGCCTCGCGTCCCGTCGACAGCGTCAGCTCGCCCACCCGACGCGT
>NZ_QQOA01000097.1 GCF_003443895.1 Paraburkholderia phosphatilytica
GCACATGGTGCCGACGGCCTATGTGGAGCTGGAGCGATTCCCGCTGACGCCGAATGGCAAGCTCGACCAGCGCGCGCTACCGAGTCCCGAAGCGCAACCGGCGCGTGCACAGCAAATCGGGCCCTCGAGTCCGGCGGAGGCAGCACTGCTCGCGGTCTGGCGTGCGGTGCTGCGGCGCGAGGACATCGGGGTGACCGACAATTTCTTCGTGATCGGCGGCGATTCGATCATGAGCCTGCAGATCGTCGCGAAGGTCCGCGAGGCCGGCTGGCTGGTGACGCCGCGCATGGTGTTCGAGGAGCCGACTGTCGCGCAGCTCGCGCGCGTGGCGCAGCCGGTGGGTGCGGCACCCGCGACCACGGGATCCAGCGGGAATCAAGGCAACGATACGGCGAACCCGTCGGCGAACCCGCTCCCCGCCTGGCGCGCGCTCGGCGTGACGACCGGGCACGTGGAGGACGTCTATCCGGCCACGCCGCTGCAAAGCGGCCTCCTGTATCACACGCTTGCTCAGCCCGAGAGCAACGCATACCTGATTCAGATGCGCGTGACGCTCGCAGGCGAGCTCGATCCGGGTCTGCTTCGGGATGCGTGGCGGGCCGCGCTCGCACGCCATCCGATCCTGCGCACGCGCTTCGAATGGCGTGACGGCGGTGCCGTGCTGCAGATCGTGCAGCGCGCACCGACGCTGCCGTTCGACACGCACGACTGGTCCGCCGCCGCCGACTACGACGCGCGCCTCGCCGAGTGGCGCGAACGCGATCTCGCACGCGGCATCGCACTCGATACGGCGCCGCTGTTGCGCGTCGCGTTGTTTGTGCGCGATGCGCAGACCGCCGATCTCGTCTGGACCCATCATCACGTGCTGCTCGACGGCTGGAGCGTGGCGCAGCTGATGGGCGAAATCCTGCGCGACTATCGGGCGCGCGCGGCGGGCGGTGCGCCTGCCGCGATCGAGGTGCCGCCGCCGTACCGGCGCTACGCAGACTGGATGCGGCAGGTCGCCGACGATCCCGCGACCGAAGCCTGGTGGCGCGAACGGGCGGCACGCTCGGACGAACCGGCGACGCTGCTCGGCAGCCTCGCCGCGCCTGCCGGCGAGGAACCCGGCCAGCATGCGGTGCGCAACCGTCTCGACGGTGTGCTGGCGGAACGGCTGTCGCTGGCGGCGAGGCGTCACGCGGTGACGCTCAATACGCTGATGCAGGGTGCCTGGGCGATCGTGCTCGCGCGCTACGGACATCGCGCGAGCGTGGCCTACGGCACGACGGTGGCGGGGCGTCCTGCGCATCTGCCGGGCGTCGAGCGGATGCTCGGGCTCTTCATCAATACGCTGCCGATGTGGGCCGAGGTCGATGCGCAGGCTGACGTCGGCGACTGGCTGCGCGCGTTGCAGCGCGACCTGACCGAGCTGCGGCACCACGAGCACTCCCCGCCCTCGCGCGTGCAGCAGTGGGCCGGCCGCAGCGGCGACGCGCTGTTCGACACGCTCGTCGTGTTCGAGAACTATCCAGTCGACGCATCGACCCGCGAGCCCGGCGATGGGCTGCGCGTGAGCGGTGTCGAATCGGTCGACCCGACGCACTATCCGCTTGCGCTGGCGATCATTCCGCGTGACCGGAACATCGCGCTCGAATGGGCGTGGGACGGGGCGAGGATCGATCGGGCGACGGTGGAGCGGCTGTCGGCCCATTATGTGGAGGTGCTGGAGCAGCTGGCGGCGTCGGATGCAACGCGTCGGGTGGGCGAGCTGACGCTGTCGACGGGACGCGAGGCGGCGCCGGCGCGGCGGTATGCGTTCGAGTCGCTGGGGCAGGCGCTGTCGGCG
>NZ_QQOA01000098.1 GCF_003443895.1 Paraburkholderia phosphatilytica
CGGCGCGCGTCAAGGTAGTTGCCACCTCATTCATGCAGCCAAAGGCTGTTTATCTGCTTTGCGCGCCACCGTGGCGACAACCGAGTCGCGTTCCGGGTTGAGCGTCACGACACCGACTGGTGTCCAGTCGCGGGTGTCGCCCGACCATCGGGCCGGATTGCGTTCGCGCGCCGTCGCATACAGTGCATGACGTGCCGCGAGAAGCGCACGATCATCGCCGGCATGGCGCTGCGCAGGCGTCACGTAGCGAATGCCGCTATGACGATGCTCGAAGTTGTACCAGTGCACGAAACCGGACGCCCAGACACGGGCAGCGTTCAGGTCCTCGAAGCCCGTGGCCGGAAACTCGGGCCGGTACTTCGCGGTGCGGAACAGCGCCTCGGCGTAGGCATTGTCGTCGCTGACCCGGGGTCGCGAGTACGACGGCTTGATGCCCAGCCAGTGCAGCATCGCCAGCACGGTAGTGGCCTTCAGCGTCGCGCCGTTATCGCCGTGCAGCACCGGTCTGGCTTCAAGGGCGGCAATGCCTTCAGCGAGTGCCGTGCGGCGCACCAGATGCGCTGCATGTTCGGCAGCATCGCTGTCGTGCACTTCCCAGCCCACGATCTTGCGGCTGTACAAATCGAGGATCAGGTAAAGGTGGAACCATCGTCCTGTTATCGTCGCCGGCAGAAACGTCATGTCCCAGCACCACACCTGGCGCGGTGCCGTCGCGACGTGTGTGGTCGGGGGCCGGGCGCTTGAAGGCGTTCTGGCGCGGCCACGGCGCGTCATCTGTCCATGCTCGCGCAGCACGCGGGCAAAGGTCGATTCGCTGGCGATGTACACGCCTTCGTCGGCCAGCATCGGCACGATACGCGCCGGCGGCATGTCGGCAAAGCGCGGCTCGTTGGCCACCCGCAGCACGTGCGCGCGTTCCTCAGGGCTCAGCGCATGCGCAGGCAGCGGGCGACTCGCACCGGGCCGGGCGTCGCCTGTGACGAGCCC
This sequence comes from Paraburkholderia phosphatilytica, assembly GCF_003443895.1. Lineage (GTDB taxonomy): Bacteria > Pseudomonadota > Gammaproteobacteria > Burkholderiales > Burkholderiaceae > Paraburkholderia > Paraburkholderia phosphatilytica. Next base: position 988 of record NZ_QQOA01000098.1, read on the forward strand.
CTGATGAGCCTTCCAGCGTTGCAGGGTACGCACATCGATTCCGGCCACCTCGCAGGCCAGACGCAACCGTGCGCCAGCCTGTCTTGCGGAATCGATTTCCCGGGCCAGGAACTGGCGATCTTCGAGGCCGATCATTCGTCCTCGCCCTTGTCCGTGTTGAAGATCGCCCCGAGTTTTTTTGAAAGAACCAGCAATGCTGCCGCCTCGGCCAGCGCCGTCTCCTTGCGCCGCAGTTCGCGTTCGAGCTCCTTGATGCGGCGCTGGTCCTGCTTCGTCTGCTGGGGGCTGGCACGGGCCTCTTCGGGCTCGGCCAGCGCCTGCGTGGCCGCCGCGCGCCACTGAGCCAGCTCCTGCGCATACACGCCATGCTCACGGCACCAGGCATTCCTGGCCGTCTCGTCCATGGCTGCTGTGCTCAACACCGCATCGAACCGCGCGGCCGCTGTCCATGCCCGCTCGCGAGCGGGCATGGACAGCGCATCACTGCGCCAGCGCTCCAGCGTATCCACGCCCACACCGATCTCTCGCGCAACCTCTTCCACCGATGCGCTTTCCGGCGGCAACAACCGCACCACCGCTCTGTCCTTAAATGTCTGTCCGTAACGCGCCAATTCGTTCTCTCTTTACTGCCCCCAGGTTCCAATTCTATCGGGGCGGCATCTATTCTGACGCGGGGGG
>NZ_QQOA01000099.1 GCF_003443895.1 Paraburkholderia phosphatilytica
GCCCGACAGCTTGCCGAACGCGATCACCGAGCCGCTGAACGTGATCGCACCGACGAAGGTGCCGATGAAGAGCTCGATCCGGTTGCCGTACGGCAGAAAGCCCGGATACTCGGCTGCTTCACCGCCGAGACCGAACGCCGCCGGCTCGCTCACCACCGCGTACGCGATGCACACCGCCGCGAGACCGATCAGCGAGTGCATCGCCGCGACAAGCTCCGGCATCTTCGTCATCTCGACGCGCGCCGCGACGAACGCGCCGATCGCCCCGCCTATCACGAGCGCCGCGAACAGCAGCCCGAGGCCCAGCGCGAGGTTCGAGCCGAGCAGCGCGGCTTCCTTCACGATCAGCGCGATGGTGGTGAGCATCGCGATCGCCATGCCGATCATGCCGAACAGGTTGCCCGTGCGCGCCGTCTTCGGATTCGACAGGCCCTTGAGCGCCTGGATGAAGCACACCGACGCCACGAGGTAGAGCAGCGTCACGACGTTCATGCTCATTTATGCGCCCTCCTTGTTCGCGGAGGCAGGAAGCTTCTTCGGCTCCTTCTTGCGGAACATCTCCAGCATTCGCCGTGTGACGAGAAAGCCGCCGAACACGTTGACGGCCGCGAGCAGCACCGCGAGCGTGCCGAAGAACTTGGCCGGCCCGCCGACGGTGAGCCCCGTCGCGAGCATCGCGCCGACGATCACGATCGCCGAGATCGCGTTCGTCACGGCCATCAGCGGCGTATGCAGCGCCGGCGTCACGTTCCAGACGACGTGATAGCCGACGTACACCGCCAGCACGAAGATGATCAGGTTGATGACGGTGTGGTTGATGACTTCCATCGCCGCTCTCCTCTTTCTTGTGGAATCAGGCCTTGCGTGTGACTGCGCCGTCGCGGGCCAGCAGCGTGGCCGCGACGATGTCGTCCGCGAGGTCGATATTGAGTGCGCCTTCCGTCGTGACGATCAGCTTCAGGAAGTCGAGCAGGTTGCGCGCGTAGAGCGACGATGCGTCGGCGGCGACCATCGACGCGAGATTCGTGTAGCCGACGAGCGTCACCCCGTGCTTCGTCACGACCTTGTCCGCTTCAGTCAGCGGGCAGTTGCCGCCGCGCACCCCGCCTTCGCCTTCGGGGCCGCGTCCCGCTGCGAGATCCACCAGCACCGAGCCCGGCTTCATCGCCTGCACGGTGTCGGCGGAGATCAGCGTCGGCGCTGGGCGGCCGGGGATCAGCGCGGTGGTGATCACGATATCGGCCTGCTTCGCGCGTTCGTGCACGAGCGCCGACTGGCGTGCGAGCCACGACGGCGGCATCGGCCGCGCATAGCCGCCCACGCCTTCGGCCGCTTCGCGTTCTTCCTGGGTCTCGTACGGCACGTCCAGGAATTTCGCGCCGAGCGATTCGATCTGCTCTTTCACCGCGGGGCGCACGTCGGACGCTTCGATCACCGCACCCAGGCGCTTCGCGGTCGCGATGGCCTGCAGGCCGGCCACGCCCGCGCCGAGGATCAGCACGCGCGCGGCCTTCACGGTGCCGGCGGCCGTCATCAGCATCGGCATGAAGCGCGGGTAGACGTCGGCGGCGATCAGCACGGCCTTGTAGCCGGCGATGTTCGCCTGCGAGCTCAGCACGTCGAGGCTCTGCGCGCGCGTGGTACGCGGCGCGGCTTCG